>JBLHLT010000005.1:0-207529 GCA_047621325.1 Oceanicoccus sp. | reverse complement strand
ATATCTGACCCATTTTTGAGTTTTAGGTTGATAAATAAAATTGATGTGGCAAATTAGCGGTTAAATTAATTTTAAAATATAGGCGTATGGAAAGCTTGGTTTTGTCGGTTTTTCTACAGCCTCGTTATACGTAAAATTGAAATGGAGAATTAAATGGAATTATCTGATCACTGGAATGAGATTACGAGTGTTGTTAATTCAGGTCAAAAATCAAGCTTGCATTGCTCAATTGCAACGGTTGATGATCAAGGCATGCCTAATGTAACACCTATCGGTACAGTATTTCTGCGTAGCAATTTAACTGGTTATTTCTTTGATTCCTATACTTCAAAATTGGCCGCCAATCTAGAGCATAACAATAAAGCGTGCCTTAGCGCGGTTAATACAAAAACATCTTTTTGGTTCAAATCTTTATTAAAAGGTAAATTTTTATCTCCACCTGGCGTGCGATTATATGGTACGGTTTCCCAGTTACGAGAAGCTACGGAAGAAGAAATAGCTGCCGTAAATAAACGTATTAAACCACTTAGTTGGTCTAAGGGTAGTAAACTTATTTGGTCTAGTTTTACCCATGTTCGAGATATTGAATTTAATGACTTTAGGCCTGTGCAATATCCAAAAATGATGGAGCACCTGTGGTAGTAACAAACAAACGTATAACCAACAGCTCCACCGGACTCCGTAATGTTTGCACCTTTCCTGCAAAAACACGCAGTAAAGTCGTAAACATTATTACGCGCGGTGAGCTGGGCGTTATGCAAATAAAGAAGGTAGGTATTTAATAGGTTATGCCATGGTGTTTAAAATACTGCTCAAATACGGCCCGTTAAGCAATTGATATGGAATAGTTAAGGCACTCACGTTAATAATATAAGCTGAGGTGGCCAGTTTTAATCTTCGATCCATTAAATATTGAAAGTGAAAGGTGAGATTTCACCCTCATTATCCTGATTTATTTTTTAAGTTTAGAGGCCATCTGTTTTTGAAAAGCCGTGCAACAGTCAACCCGCTATTGAATAGCGTATTAGAAAAAATGTGATGTGGAATCTAAGTCAGTAGAGCTTGACAATTTTTGAGGCTAGGTCGCCGCTTACGATCAAGTAATTCAACGGCTTTGCCCAAAGCAGTTGTGCTGCCGACTAAATCTTTAAAGTTTGATTCAAATAACGTGATTAATTTTAACCCGTTAACTGGCTCAATATTCAAGCGCTGTAACATAGACGGTAATGTATTTGAAATACTGTCACGTTTATCACCCCTAATTACTCGCCCAGTCAGCTCAACCAATCCTAAATAATCAGTTAATTTAAACGGTAAACCAAACGGCATTAAAGAGTTAATATGTTGGTTAGTGTGATTAGCCTAATACGCGGTTTTAGCTTTCTCTGCTCGCTGTTTAATTAAAGCAAATTCAGATTCTTCAGGGGTATTGGCTCATCTCAGGTCTGCCATGAGGGTAGTGGTGATTAAATACTTCATTGTTTGCTTGGTTAGTCACCGGATTGAGTTCCTCGCGTCCGGCGTCTCGGAGTAGGCGTTACGATGTATCATGCACTAATGGCCGATATTGCTCATTTTTTACTTTTGTCAAACAAGACAGGCTAACAATGTATTAGTTATTTTGTCATGATTGTCTTAGTTGTACTGTAAAGCGAATAAACTAAACATAGTAAGTCTGCGCCTGTATTTCAAATATTCTGTCCCCAAGCTTTACAAGAAAAAAAGTGGTGTTAAATTTCAAAATCCAAGTTTTTTAAGTGTGACTGTTTAAACGAAATTCCCTGTTTCTAGGAAAGCAGAATAAAACTATTTAAAGGAATTAAATATGAAGATGCCTGATTACAAACTGATAGTTAATAATGAATCGGGAAAAGACGGTTATGTCATGATTTTTTGTGGAAAACCTGATTCTAGTTATTCGGATATACAAACCTATGCATGGCAATCTAAATTTATTTACACAGGTGTAAGAGCAGAATTTAAGTGGCAGGTGCAGTGGGCTTTTATGTGGCGACAATTGAATGCGGTCAACGAATCTCAGCAGATAGTGTCGGCAGATCTACAAACGAACAATGAAATTACACTAGATTACGATATTCCTCATCAAGCATTTCACTTTTGCGATCAGAAGCAGGGCGATGAAGTTGGTTATCTGTATATTAAAGAAACTGTAAACGTGCCGGGCAATATGGCGCAGGTTGGTGTTGCCTTGTCTGGCCATTCTGCATTTATGGTAAATTCAGAGCCAAACTTGAATGTTAAAATTTCCCCCAAGGCGAACTATTTTATTATTTTTGGTGATAGTGAACATTCTGGGCCTATTGATGTTGATGAATTGACAGAAGCTGTAGAGATAAAATTCCCGTCAAATATATTTTCTCTCACGGCTGTAATTAATTCGGATGGATGTATTAGTGTTGAAAGTTCGCCATTACTGGTGATTGATGATTGAGAAAAAGATGTGTCTTATAGTGGCTAGCTTTATTTTTCTTCTAAATCTTTAAAATACTTTTCAATCAGTGCCAAATTCAACTGCACAAACTGTAAAAAGGCAGTGGCGGTTGGGCTGGGCTTTTTGCCTTGTGGATGAACCAAGCACCACGAGCGGCGTAGAGGAAAGCCTTTAATGATGGGGCTTTTCAATAAGCCTAATTTTAGTTCCGGCAGTAAGCTTAATTTTGGTAAAACCGCAACACCTAAGCCTGCAAGAACGCCGTGCTTAACGGCATCATTTGAACCTAGTTCCATGTTGCCCGCTAAACGAATGCGCTGCTCCTGCGAGAACACTTCAAATGCTAAACGACTGCCAGAACCTTTTTCACGTAATAGCAGTGGCTGTGATAAAAATTCTTCGATGGTTGACGTTTCTTTTTTGCCAAGGGCTGAGTCTATTGATACTACGGGGATGAGTTCGTTATCTAAAAACGGAATGGATACCAAGGGTTTGCCTGTTGGCACCATGCCCATGATGATGATGTCATCGTGGTTGTTTTCCATTCTTTCGAGTGCGCCAGCGCGGTTCACTACTTTTAAATTTACATTTATTTTAGGGAATTCTTGCTTAAATAATTTTAATAAATGTGGCACCACATACTGCGCGGTATTCACTGCACATAAATTTAAGTCCCCTGATAACTGCCCCTGCATGGCATTTAAATCGACCTGCATGTGTTTAAGTTCGGCAAATAAATTACCAACACAAGTAGCAAGGCGGTCGGCAGCCCGCGTGCGATACAGTTTGCGGCCCACGTATTCAAAGAGTGGTTGCTCAAGTGTGTCTTCGAGTTGTTTGATTTGTGCGCTGACGGCTGGTTGGGTCAGGCCCAGTGAATTAGCGGCTTTTTTATAACCTTGAAGTTCATATACCGCCAAAAATACTTGTAGCTGACGCAAAGATAGGCGTCGTATGAGTTGTTCTAAGGGTAATGACATGGCTGTTTTTCCTAGGCTTTGAGGCCATGTATAAGTAAAAGGTTATGCAAGGTGTTAGATATAATAATTTATCTTTATGTTTAAACTCAACTAAACTTTTTTCAAGTTTACTTGGGGGTGAGTCATGTTAAAAAAGCTCTTGATTGCTAATCGAGGTGAAATTGCACTGCGTATTGTTCGTGCTTGCGCCGAGATGGGTGTTCGTTCGGTGGCCATATACACAGAGCCAGACCGCTATGGCTTGCATGTAAAGCGCGCAGACGAGGCATACAGTTTAGGCGACGATCCGCTTGCTGGGTATTTGGACCCACAGCGCATTGTGAATTTGGCGCTAGAAACCGGTTGTGACAGCATTCACCCAGGTTATGGTTTTTTATCTGAGAATTCTGAGTTTGCTCGCCTTTGTGAGCAAGCTGGGGTTATTTTTGTTGGTCCTAAGTCTTCAGTAATTGATGGTATGGGTGATAAAACGGCTGCCCGTGACAGTATGCGCGAAGCGGGTGTGCCAATCATACCGGGCTCAGATGGCAATCTTAAAGATGTTGAAGAGGCACTATTATTGGCTAAAGACATTGGCTATCCGGTGATGATTAAAGCCACCTCGGGTGGTGGCGGCCGTGGTATTCGACGTTGTGATAGCGATCAAGACCTACGCCAGCAATACCCTCGAGTTATATCAGAAGCAACCAAGGCCTTTGGCAGTGCCGATGTGTTTATGGAGAAATGCATTGTTGATCCGAAACACATCGAAGTTCAAATTTTGGCCGATAGTTTTGGCAATGTGGTGCATTTATATGAACGTGATTGCTCTATTCAGCGGCGTAACCAAAAGTTGATTGAAATTGCGCCCAGCCCCCAATTAACACCAGAGCAACGAGATTACGTTGGCGCACTGGCCGTCAAAGCGGCAACTGCCGTGGGTTATGAAAATGCAGGTACGGTTGAGTTTTTGTTTACGGGTAACGAAGTGTATTTCATGGAGATGAATACGCGGGTGCAGGTAGAGCACACGATTACCGAACAAATTACCGGTGTCGATATTGTGCGTGAGCAGCTGCGTATCGCAGCGAAGCTACCTTTGGCATATGGGCAGCAAGATATTCAATATCGCGGATTCGCCTTGGAGTTTCGGGTGAATGCAGAAGATCCTAAAAATGATTTCTTACCCAGCTTTGGGCGCATTAGCCATTATTATGCTCCCGGTGGTCCAGGGGTGCGGGTTGATACGGCTATTTATACGGGTTATGAGATTCCGCCGTATTTTGATTCGATGTGCTTAAAATTGGTGGTTTGGGCGTTAACTTGGGAAGAGGTCATTGCCCGGGGTAAGCGCGCATTGGACGATATGCGTTTGCAGGGTGTAAAAACCACGGCCCATTATTATCAGCAAATTCTTGATCACCCTGATTTTAAAAAGGGCGATTTCAATACCAGTTTTGTACCCAATCACCCTGAGTTGTTGCAGTACTCAGAGAAAAAAGACCCAAAAGAAGTGGCGTTGGTGTTGGCGGCTGCCATTGCCGCCCACGGCGGTTTATAAATCATTTATTTTATAAATCACTCTTTATAAGTAAGAAATCAGGGTAGTCACATGAAAAAAATTGAAGTTACCGATGTTGTTTTACGCGATGCACACCAGTCATTAATTGCAACGCGTATGCGCACAGAAGACATGCTGCCGATTTGCGCTAAGTTGGATCAAGTTGGTTATTGGTCGTTAGAGGCGTGGGGCGGTGCGACGTTTGATGCCTGCGTGCGGTTTTTAAAAGAAGACCCGTGGGAGCGTTTACGTCAGTTGCGTAAAGCATTACCCAATACCCGTTTACAAATGTTATTGCGTGGTCAAAATTTATTGGGCTATCGCCATTATGCCGATGACGTAGTCGAGGCGTTTGTACAAAAAGCCGCCGATAACGGCATGGATGTGTTTCGGGTGTTTGATGCCTTAAACGATATGCGCAACTTAGAAACGGCTATGAAGGCGGTTAAAAAATCAGGCAAACATGCGCAAGGCACAATTTGTTATACCACCAGCCCAGTGCATACGCCTGCGTTATTTGTGCAGCAAGCTAAAGACTTAAAAAATATGGGCGCAGACTCGATTGTGATTAAAGATATGGCGGGTTTGTTGTCGCCATTTCCGACGTTTGATTTAGTTAAAGCAATAAAAGCAGAAGTGGATTTACCGCTTGTGCTGCATAGCCATTCAACGTCTGGTTTAGCGGCGTTGTGCCAGTTAAAAGCCATTGAAGCTGGGGTTGATCGCATTGATACGGCGATCTCTTCGTTTGCATCGGGCACCAGTCACCCAGCCACTGAAACCCAAGTGGCGGCATTAAAAAATACCGGTTACGACACTCAATTAGATTTAGTTTTGCTGGGTGAAATTGCCGATTATTTTCGTGAAGTGCGTAAAAAATATCAGCAATTCGAAAGCGAATTTACCCGTGAAGATGTCGCCGTGCAGATCAATCAAGTACCTGGCGGCATGATGTCGAATCTTGCTAATCAGCTAAAAGAGCAAAACGCATTAGATAAAATTCGGGATGTATTTGCCGAGATACCACGAGTGCGTGAAGACTTAGGTTTTCCGCCGTTGGTGACCCCCACGTCACAAATTGTGGGTACGCAAGCCGTTTACAATGTGTTGTCGGGTGAACGTTATAAAACTATCACCAATGAAGTGAAACGGTATTTGCAAGGCGGCTATGGTAAGCCACCGGCACCCGTGAGCGAAAGCTTGCGTAGGCAAGCTATTGGTAGTGAGCAAGTGATGGAAGGACGACCAGCTGACGATTTATCCCCTGAGCTTGAAAACTTACGTAAAGAAATCGGCACGCTGGCAAAAAGTGAAGAAGACGTATTAACCTATGCCATGTTCCCCGATTTAGGTCGTGAATTTTTACAACAACGCGAAGATGGCACCTTAACCCCTGAGGTATTATTACCAGCGGATCAAGGTAAGCCGCTAAATGCGTCTAAGATGGCGACAGAATTTAAACTTGATGTGCATGGCGAAACCTATGAGGTTGCCGTTACCGGTGTGGGTAGTATGGGAGGCAATAAACGTAAGCTGTATATCTCGTTAGACGGCATGCCTGAAGAGGTGACATTTGAAGCATTAAATGAATACGACGCCAGAGGTAAAACAAGCCAGCGTAAGCAAGTTAGCTCGCCAGGCCATGTGACTGCGACGATGCCGGGCAACGTGGTTGAGGTGTTGGTTAAAGTTGGTGATGCCGTAACGGCAGGGCAATCTGTGATGGTGATGGAAGCCATGAAAATGGAAACAGAACTGCACACGGCCATTGCTGGTAAGGTTATAGCCGTTAATGCTGTGAAAGGTGACCGCGTGACACCGGGTGAGGTGCTCATTGAGGTTGAGTAATAAATTAACGACTCATTAATACGAACATAAAAAAGCGAGCCCAATGGCTCGCTTTTTTATGTTCGTAGTCGTGGTTAAATTCGGTAAGGGTCGAGTTCTATATTGGTAATGACCTTACCAATCATTTCTAATTTACCGTGATAGCGCTGTTCTTGCGTCGATGTAAACTCAAAAGCAAAACAACGATATAAACGCCATTGGCCTCTTGAGTTCTTTTTTAAGCGTGTCGTCATAATTTGAATGTTGTCATCAAGCAGTTGTAAATTGGCATCTTCACAGTACTGCTTACAGCGTTTATAGGCGGTTTGTTTGAGCCCACGATCTAGCCACCATAACCATGCAATCAGCATGAGAACCAAAACGATAAATACATCGGATAATAACATCGGGTCACCCTTATCTTGACGTGTCACTATAAGGGAATCGCTGCATTATGTAGAGCATAAATGTTTGAGTTGTTGTGTAATTTGTTTCACCCCTAGTTGGGCGCGTTTACTTAATTTGTAGGTTGAAATAAACGAATGCATGCAATCGTCAAAGTGCTCATGGGTGATGGCGACACCTTGTTCTTTTAATTGTTTAGCAAAGGCAATGCCGGTGTCTTTGAGTGGGTCGAACTCAACGCTTAATAGATAGGTTTTAGGCAGTAACTTTAAATCACTGGCTAATATAGGGCTGACAATAGCTTGTTCACTTTGTGCAACATTGGTTAAAAAATGCTTACGGAAATAATCCATCAAGGTGTTGGTCAGAAGCATTTCGTTATTTGCACTAAGGTAAGAATCAGTTAAGCCACGTAGGTCGAGCATAGGGTAGAGTAAGTATTGAAACTGGGGCGGCGTATTTACTTGAACGGGCAACTCTTGTGTGGTGTTGGTTAAGCTTAAAAGTGCAGCAAGGTAAGCGCCGGCACTGTCACCGCCCGCACCAATAATGTGGTGTGCTAGATTGAGTGATTCTTTGTTTGTCGTTAGCCAGTTCCAAGCATCAATAGCGTCATGCACGGCGGTTGGGAATTTATATTCAGGGGCTAAACGATAATCCACCGAAATAATAACAACATTTGCGTGCAGGGCTAAATGCCGACACAGATGGTCATGGCTTTTAACGCTGCCTATCACACCGCCGCCGCCATGAAAATACAGCATGGCATGGGTGCTTTTTGCATGGCTTGGCGTTTCGTTAGGGTAATAAATACGCGCAGAAAATGAGCCGCTATTATCGTGAGCCGTAATAGACACGTCTTTGATCGTTTTAAGTGGTGTTTTAGGCATACCAATTAAGCGATCTAATGAGGTGAACGTAGGCCGTGCGAGCTTTGGCGGCAGTGCATGCAAGGGTGGCATAAAAGCCAACGCTTTAGCCACTCGTTTTTGTTGTTTATCTAATGTTTTTGTCATTTTTATTCTTATTTTGCCAGTAGGGGTTATCGACTTAATTTGTTCATTGTAATGATTACATTTTTTATTAGTAGGCCTTAAATAATATCGTATTGGTTTAATGAAAATTGCTTGCTCATTCTGCGGTAGCTAAACGTAAAGCCGGGCCAGTTGACGGTGTTTTTACCGCTTTTTGTTTTGTACCAGCTGGTGCAGCCCTCATTCCAAACACTATTATTTACTTTCTCTTGTATGCGGCTGTTAAATACATGCTGAGTGCGAGGCTTGATATCAATCGCAGTAATGCCTTTTTTGATGACACTGTTGGTGGCGCTGAGTATGTAGCGCATCTGGCTTTCAAGCATGTGCAAAATAGAGTTATGCCCAAGGTTGGTATTGGGGCCATACATTATAAAAAAGTTAGGGAATTTATTAACGGTCATGCCAAGGTAGGCTTCTGCGCCGTCCTGCCAAGCTTGGTTTAACGTGATGTTATCTAAGCCGGTTATGCTCATGGGTGATAAAAATTCAGTGGCAGTGAAGCCCGTACCTAAAATAATGACGTCGGCAGCTTGGTGGTTATTATTTGAATCGGTAATGCCGGTGGCGTCTATGTTGTGAATGCCTTGATCTAAAATTTCGACATGAGCTT
The DNA here is from genome assembly GCA_047621325.1 of Oceanicoccus sp. Lineage (GTDB taxonomy): Bacteria > Pseudomonadota > Gammaproteobacteria > Pseudomonadales > Oceanobacteraceae > Bermanella. Next base: position 198,678 of record JBLHLT010000005.1, on the reverse strand, counting down.
GGTTGATGGCAGGGTAAAAGTTATTTGAAATTAAAACGCGTTTACATCCCATCGAATAATTAGGGGTGAGTTGTGCGCGTTTTTTAGGGTCGCTAATATTTTTATGCATGAATTGGCGCCATTGCCATTTCATTATGCTCATTATCCACTGCATTGATGTGAATGCCACAAAGCGACTTTCAAAAACGAGATACGTTTTTAAGCGGCTTAATTTTAAAAGAGGGGGTAAAAGGCGATATAGTTTTTGTTCTATTTTGGAGTATTTTCGGTCAGGTTTTGGGATGACATAAGGGGCCGAACGCTGGTATATATTGACCTTTTTTGCGAGCTTAGCGATCTCCGGTATAAACTGTATGGCCGATGCGCCTGTGCCAATGACGGCAACGGTTTTACCTGTTAAATCGACATCGTGCTGCCATGTGGCCGAGTGGAATATGGGGCCTTTAAAGTCGCGTAGACCTTGTATGTTTGGGTAAGCAGGGCGGTTAAGTTGCCCTGTGGCGCTTATTAAAAATTGCGCACAAATTTGATTGCCTTGGGTGTCATTGATAATCCACCTTTGTAATGGCGTATCGAAATGCGCGCTGCGGACTTCTTTGCTGAAATGGATTTTGGTGCGAATGTTGAATTGATCAGTAAAAGACTGTTGGTATGCATGTATCTCAGCCTGTGGTGCAAACCGGTATGACCAGTTATCTTTTGGTGCAAAGGAATACGAATACAAGTGAGAAGGCACATCACACGCCGCACCTGGGTAGGTGTTATCACGCCAGCAGCCACCAAGGTCTTCTGCTTTTTCCCATATTTGAAAACTCTCTTCACCTTGGTGTTTTAATTTAGCGGCTAATCCTAGCCCGCCAAACCCCGCCCCAATAATCAAATAACGTACTTTGCGCATGACTGCCTCTTTTATTTTTATTGTTTATTATTGCCCTACTTTAAGGCGAAACCTTTAAAAGGGCTATGCCATAATCAGACTTGAGGTTGTGATTTTCGGACACTGGTGTGTTTAAACTGAAATCCCAGAAGATGTATAGCCTACCGCAGCATGAATGGTGTGCGCTTGATTGCGCAGTGATGATATCAAGAACCTTACATCGCCAGCTTGCAGGGTAAGGAACTAGCTGGCGCGGGTCTCGCCTGAAAGGTATCGAGCGGCAGGGTGATTTGATCGTTCTAAATGAGAAAATCACACTTGGCGCATATTTAAGATGAGTACTGTTCATGTTGGGCTTGAGTGCGGCTCCCTTTCTGTAAACGTATGATTTTGCTATAATTTGCGCCATTTTTTTATAGTTAGGTGCAGCAATGGCTGGCTCAATCGTTCAGGAACTGGGTTCCATATTAAAGAAACGTGTGATGGTGTTAGATGGCGCCATGGGCACATCTATCCAAGGCTATAAGTTGGATGAGGATGATTTCCGTAAGGGTCACTTTGAAAACCACCCAAGCCCGTTAAAAGGCAATAACGATTTACTGTCTATTACGCGCCCAGACATCATCGAAGAAATCCACGACAGCTACTTTGCCATTGGCGCTGACTTTGCCTCAACCAATGCGTTCAGTGGCACCACCATTGCTCAAGCCGATTACGGTCTTGAGGATGCGGTTTATCAAATTAATTACGAATCTGCACAATGTGCGCGTCGCAGTGCAGACCGTTGGACAGCGAAAACCCCAGATCAGCCACGTTATGTTGTCGGCTGCCTTGGGCCAACCAACCGTACCGCGTCTATTTCCCCTGATGTGAATGACCCTGGTAAACGCTGGGTGACATTCGATCAGTTGGTTGCGGCTTACAGACAAGCTGCCGATGCACTAATAGACGGCGGCTCTGACATCATAATGATTGAAACCGTGTTTGATACGTTGAACGCAAAAGCCGCTTTATTTGCAGTTTTGCAAATGAAAGAAGACCGCAAGCTTAATACGCCAGTGATGATTTCTGGCACGATTACCGATGCCAGTGGCCGCACACTGTCTGGTCAAACCGCAGAAGCATTTTGGATTTCACTCATGCATGGTGGTTTAACCAGTATTGGTTTGAACTGTGCGCTTGGCGCAAGTGACATGCTGCCGCACATCAAGATGCTTGATAAACACGCATTGTGTTTGATCTCTGCTCACCCAAATGCGGGCTTACCAAATGAATTTGGTGAGTACGACGAAACACCTGAACAAATGGCCGAACAAGTTCGCCCATTTTTAAGTGAAGGTCATGTAAATATTATTGGTGGTTGCTGTGGTACCACACCCGCTCACATTGCCGCGCTTAAAAAATTAGCCGATGAATATGCGCCACGTCCATTCCCTGAATATTTCAGTGCACTTTCTACCGCATCTGAGGGAGAAAAATAATGCGTTATACTCACGATAATGTGCCAGATATGGTGTTAAGTGGCCTTGAGCCATTAGTCGTTAACAAAACAACCGGTTTTGTTAACGTAGGTGAACGTTCAAACGTAACGGGTTCGCGTAAATTTGCGCGCCTAATTCAAGAAGAAGATTACGAACAAGCCGTTGATATTGCCCGCGCTCAAGTTGAAGACGGCGCGCAAATTATCGACGTTAACATGGATGACGCCATGTTAGATGGCGTAGCCGCCATGAAGCGTTATTTAAATTTGCTAGCTTCTGAGCCAGATGTTGCTCGTGTCCCTTTCATGATTGACTCTTCTAAATGGGAAATCATAGAAGAGGGCTTAAAGTGCGTTCAAGGCAAGGCCATCGTTAACTCGATTTCGATGAAAGAAGGCGAAGCTAAATTCATCGAGCAAGCCAAGCGCATTAATATGTATGGCGCAGCGGTTGTGGTTATGGCGTTTGATGAAAAAGGTCAAGCCGATACCTATGAACGTCGAATTGAGATCTGTAAAAAATCCTATGATGTGCTGGTGGATAAGTGCAACTTTGCACCACAAGACATTGTGTTTGACCCTAATATTTTCCCTGTGGCTACGGGTATTCCTGAGCACGATAACTATTGTGTAGACTTCTTTGCCGCTACTCGCTGGATTAAAGAAAACTTGCCCGGTGCGAAAGTGTCTGGCGGTGTTTCTAATATGTCGTTCTCGTTTCGTGGTAACGACATTGTGCGTGAGGCCATGCACTCTGTTTTCTTGTACTACGCAGTAAAAGACGGCATGGACATGGGTATCGTAAATGCCGGCATGCTGACCATCTATGATGATATTCCTAAAGATTTATTAGAGCGTGTTGAAGACGTTGTTTTGAATCGTCGTGAAGACGCCGCCGAGCGTTTGGTTGATTTTGCAGAATCTTTGAAAGGTCAGTCAATTGAGCAAAAAGAAAGCGATAAACTAAAATGGCGTGAAGGCACATTACAAGAGCGTATTACACATGCGCTTGTAAAAGGTATTACGGAGTTTATTGAAGAAGACGCCGAAGAAGCCCGTCAAGAAGCAAACAAACCCATCGAAGTTATTGAAGGCCCATTAATGGTGGGTATGAATGTGGTCGGTGACTTGTTTGGTGCGGGTAAGATGTTTTTACCTCAGGTTGTAAAAAGCGCTCGTGTAATGAAAAAAGCCGTTGCGTATTTGTTGCCGTACATTGAAGAAGAGAAAAAACGCTCTGGTAATGTGAGTGCCAATAACGGCGTGATTATTATGGCAACGGTTAAAGGCGATGTGCACGATATTGGTAAAAATATTGTGGGTGTGGTTTTAAGCTGTAACAACTACGAAGTAATTGATTTGGGTGTTATGGTGCCGGCAGAAGATATTCTGGCTGCGGCTGTTAAACACAATGCAGATATCATTGGTTTGTCTGGCTTGATCACCCCGTCATTGGATGAAATGGTAACAATCGCACAAATGATGCAGCAGCGTGGCATGAAACAGCCCTTGTTGATTGGTGGTGCGACCACATCAAAGATTCACACCGCGGTTAAAATTGAACCTGAATTTGATGGTGTGACGGCTCACGTATTGGATGCGTCTAAATCCGTACCGGTAGCCAGTGCGCTATTAAGTAAAACAGAAAACACCTTTGTACAAGATCTGCGTGAAGAGTATCAGGCTGCCCGTGATAAAAATGCGAAAAAGCGTGGCCAAAAAGCATTTACAGCGTTAGATGTTATTCGTCAAAACACCAGTGTGCTTGATTGGAAAGCATACGAATCTGTTACCCCTAAAAAACTGGGTAACACCGTTGTTCGTGATTACCCACTTGAAAAAATTCGCGAAAATTTCGACTGGACGCCTTTCTTTATTACGTGGGAATTACATGGTAAATACCCCGGTATTTTAGAAGACAAAGTGGTAGGTGAAGAGGCCACCAAGTTGTTTAAAGATGCCAACGATATGCTGGATAAAATTATTGCGGATAAATCATTACAATGTCACGCGGTAATGGGCTTGTATCCAGCAGCGGCAATAGCAGGGGATATGACTGAGATTTATACTGATGAATCTCGTGGCGATGTAAAAGCAAAACTACATCACCTTCGTCAACAAACCTCTCGACCAGCTGAACGCCCGTATCGTTCATTAGCTGATTTTGTTGCGCCAAAAGACAGTGGTGTAAATGACCACATGGGAGCGTTTGTCGTCACGTGTAAAGGCGCTGATGCACTAGCAAAAACGTATGAAGATCAGTTGGATGATTACAATGCAATTATGGTTAAAGCATTGGCTGACCGTTTTGCAGAAGCATTTGCTGAGGTATTGCACGCAGAAGTGCGTAAAGATTATTGGGGTTATGCACCACAAGAATCGTTGAACAATGCAGAGATTATCTCTGAAAAATACCAAGGTATTCGTCCTGCGCCGGGTTATCCTGCTTGTCCTGAGCACAGTGAAAAAACTACGCTGTTTAGTTTGCTTGATGCAACCAATGAAATTGGTTGTGAGCTAACCGATAGCTTTGCGATGTATCCTGCGTCGTCTGTGAGTGGTTGGTACTTTGCACACCCAGAAGCCCGTTACTTTGCACTGGGTAAAATTGATAGAGACCAAGTTGAAGAATACGCACAGAAAAAAGGCTGGGATTTAAAAACCGCTGAACGCTGGTTGCGTCCGACTTTAGGTTATGACGATTAATTAAGCATTAATTGTTAGTGTGAAACAAAAAAGGTTGATCAGAAATGATCAACCTTTTTTATTTAGGCTTTACTGCTCATCACAGAGCAGGACGAGTGTCGAAGGGTTGGCGTTAAAACTTACCAACCACCTTAACACCGCCGCCACCTGTACCGGCTGGGATAAAACCAATCAAGTTAGGGTTGGCTGAAATGAGTTTGACCAATTCAGCGGTACTATCAACTTGGCGTGGTGGTGTGCCTTTACCAGTAAATACCATTTTTGCCCAATAGGCTTTAAGTTGCTTAGGGCTTTTTGACAGTACTTTCTCAGTAAACTCTAACTCTTCTGGGCTGCCTTCGCTTGCACTAATGGCAACGGCTTCGCCACCACCAGGAAAAGCCCGGGTTTTACCAAGGAAAATACGCTGTATTGCATCTTGGTCAAGGGCGGCACCGTTAGACGGGTGCACAATAACCTCAACATCTGCTGTGGCAAATGCCGACAATAGAAGTGAAGAGGTAAGAACAAATGAGCTTAATAATATTTTCATGATCTTGCCTCCTTAAAACATAGTTTCGACGGCGAATTTAAGAACAGTCGATTTTTTCTCTTCAGAGACTGACGCGACTAATGGTGTTTGCACGCGGTCTTCTGTATAGAGGTCCAGATCAACTTTAATGGCGGTGCTCATGCCGATGTCTTTACGAACACCAATGGTGATCGTATTGCTATCGCCATTGCCTAAAAAGCGAGCGGTACTATTTAGGGTTGTGCCATTAGCGGCGCCACCTCCAGCAAGGCCCAAGTCAATACCATCGGTAGTGGCTGCATACTCTTTCTCTTCTGCTTTGGTCATGCCGTAAGTGATATGGTAAGTATAGTCATCCATTAAGTAGCTAACGCCAAGGTAGCCACCTGATGTATCTGCAAAGATGGAATCGTCTACTTGAACGATGCTGTACTCGGAGAATACTGAAATGTCACCAAATGTACCTTTATAGCCAACACCGATGAAAAAACCATAATCGCCGTTGACGAGTACTTTATTTGCGTCATCGCCACCTGCGGTTGCTATGGCGGCTAATCCAGTGGTTGCTTCAGCTGGCACATAAACATCGGCTTGAGCATAGGCGGCGGTAAATTCATGATTGCCGAGCGTACCTGACCAGTTAATGGCAACTAAGTTCTCTAATTGACTTTGCACTTGCTCAGCCCCAAGACTTAATAACCCTTGGTAGGTACCAACGGCGAGTGTAATGGCGTGATCCATACCTAAGGCTTGCAGATTTTGTTGAAAGCTTACACCGTCCATATTTGAGAACGATAGGCTGTACATTGAGCGTGGAGGTGTAATCCAGTGATAGGCATAACCCACATCTAAATAATCAGAGTACTTATAGAAAGGGATGCGTAAACGACCAAATTTTAGTTTTGAGCTGTCGCCAATATTAAAATCAAAATATGCCCAATCGTAGTTGAGTTGAAAGCCTTCTGCTGCATCGCCACGGGCCATGGTTTGGCCAACAAAGCGCATGCCATCACCTAGGTCGGCAGACCATTGCAGGGCGACTTTCGATTCTTGCAAGTTATCGACCGTTCGGTCGTTGTAATCGGATTGAGCGTCTTCTTCAAAATCAATACCGGTTACTACGGAGGCAAAGCCATTTATTTGCACTTCTGCCATTGCTTGGCTCATGGCGAAAAGCCCAGCCACTAAGATTAAAAGGATTTTTTTCTGCATTGTGTGTCCTCCACATATACGTACTATCAGTTAAGACCAATATTTGAAGTTGTACAATTTTAAGCGGTTTTTATTCTTCTATTGATCAAGGGCATTGCGTTTTAAAACCAACGTATTAATCTGTATTTTTAAGGAGTATTTATGTCGAAACATTGTGATGACGATAAGTCGGTTACTCAGTCCAGCTGTTGTTCTGAGCCTTCGCCTATTGAAACAAAAGCGTCTTGCTGTGGTTCAGTAACAGAAGAAAAAGAAACAGAAAAAACAGATTCCTCGTGTGGTGCCAAGACTAAATCTCAACAACATCATCATCAGCCACAAGACGAAGCCGCTTGCTGTGCGCCTAAACAATCGTTTGATTGGATTATGTGGGGCTCGGTAGTGTTTGTTGCTTTGTTTTATGCAATGTATGTTTGGCTTGGGGATGCTGTGCACACCGAGCTTAATGCCTCGCTGGCGATTATGGCGCATACCAGTTTTGAAATGATGAATACCATGTGGTGGGGCATTCTCATTGGCGCGTTAGCGGTGGGTGTATTGGGGCGCATCCCAAATCAAATGGTGATGGCGGTATTAGGTAAGCCTGGCAGCCGTAATGGTGTTTTTAGGGCTACTTTGGCAGGTTTGTTGTTGGACCTATGTAATCATGGGATTCTAATGGTTGCGATGGGGTTGTATCGCAAAGGGGCCAGTCTTGGGCAGGTGATGGCATTTTTAATTGCAAGCCCGTGGAACTCATTCACACTCACGCTCATTTTAATCGCACTGGTTGGCTTGCCGTTCACCCTGTTGTTTATTGTTTGCTCAATGATCATTGCTTGGATAAGCGGTTGGTTGTTTGATGGTTTAGTTAAAAAGGGCGTATTGCCAGCTAATCCGGCCCATGCGGAAATGGATGACAACTTTAAATTATGGCCAGCGGTTAAGTCACAAGTGAGCGCAAAACATTTTGCACCTGCCAACCTAATGTCTATGTTCTGGCAGGGCTTAAAAGAGTCAAAAATGGTGGTGCGCTGGGTGTTGTTTGGCGTGGTACTGTTGTCATTGATTCGAGCGTTTGTGGACCCAGAACAATTTGGTATTTGGTTTGGTGCATCTATTAGTGGGTTATTTTTAACCTTGCTTGCAACCACCTTAATAGAAGTGTGCTCTGAGGGATCATCACCCATTGCCGCAGACTTGGTGAATAAAGCGGGTGCACCCGGTAATGGTTTTGTGTTTTTAATGGCTGGTGCATCCACTGACTACACCGAAATTATGGCGCTTAAAGATACGACTCAAAGCTGGAAAATAGCTCTGTTCTTACCGTTAGTGACGGTGCCGCAGGTGCTATTGATTGGCTGGCTGATGAATGTTTTTGCTTAAAATATGAGTGGTATAAAAAAGGCGACTAATCAGTCGCCTTTTTTGTTCGAATCAAATTTGTCTCTTTATTCGTCTACCCAAACCCAGCGTAGTAATTCACCAAAGTCATCATACACCGGCTTTTTGGTGGGGCGCTTATTCGGTTTGGTTTGGGTTTTATGGGGTTTGCGTGAATCAAGTGCTTTAAGTGCTTCACGCGCGTCAGTGCGTTCACTGCTTTTTTCATTAAATAACACAGGTAAAAGCGCTTTAGTGGGATTCTCGCGTCCGCTCACGCCTTGATCAACACTACTTACTTTGCCGCCTTCAGATAAGAAATCTTCCATTTCTTTATTCAGTGCGGCGCGCTTATCAGCTTTACTTGGACGCGTGTTCACAATTTAGCTCTTGCTGTTGGTGTACAGCTGTTTAGGGTCTTGAATTGGGTCGGTACTGACGCTAAGGCCATTTGGTTTGATCTCATTATAGAAGCAATCACGACGTCCAGTATGACAGGCAGCGCCTTTTTGATCCACTTTTAACAGTAATGTATCACCATCGCAGTCTGTGGCCATGCTAATGAGGGTTTGTTGATTGCCCGAGCTTTCGCCTTTACGCCAATAGTTGTTGCGTGAACGAGACCAATAACACACTTGATTGGTTTTTAAGGTTTCTTCAATGGATACTCGATTCATCCAAGCCATCATCAGAACTTCACCAGTATCGTGTTGCTGAGCAATGGCAGGAATTAGACCCGCTTCGTTAAAGACAAGATTATTCAGAGCGTCTTCGAGTGGCAGTTCAGCGCCTTTTTTTTGCTTTTCTAGTTCTTTGAATACGTTACTCATAAGTGGCAATTGCTCCTTTGCCTATGCCTTCAAATGCTTTAACAGTAACACTGCGGCCTGATTCTAGGATGGTTTTGGCAATGTGTCTGGCTATTTGCTCAACCGTTGTATCGGTCTCGATGTCATAACAGGCCTTACTCGGTAGCGTTAGGCTGAACTCGCCTTGAGGCGCGGTATAGCGATAGTGATTGTGCTCAATGCCCTCAATGGTGGTTCGATTGTGTAAATCTTCTTGGGTACCAACGTAGATATCTTGCCATTGATTGGCCCAGTTTTTCTCCATTTCTGGCTGGCGTGTACCATTCACAAATATTTCAATTTTAGAGCGGTGGCCGTGGGCGATGCGCTGGCAATTACCATCGTGTTTTTTAAGGCCGTGGCTGTAATGGTAAAACGCACCACCAATTAGCTCGGCATTAAGTGAAACATTTAATTTTTCGATATCACCTGGAATACTGGTATTGAGCTCAACTTCTAGCCACTTAGACACGCTGGTCGGTGTGATCTCTTTGCAGTCAATGAAACAAAAGGCTTCATCAGGGGCGCTGCAAATAAACTCACCGCCAAAAGGGTGCGCAAATCGAACCGTGGTCAGGTTGTCGTGTTTGCTGATATGCATGCCTGTCATTTGTGTAGGTACAACAAGGCGATGGTCAATGAAGTCATCTAGCCAATTTTTTGCACAGCGTTTTACGACGCCAAAATCACAGATCATGCTTTGCTGGTCTAGGTTGCCGGTAAGCATGATGCCTGCCATCCAAGACTCGCCCACTAGGCCACGCTTGGCATCTAAATAAGAGACATCAACATTGGTAAGGTTTTCAACAAAAAGTTTCACCAGGGGTACTCGACTGAATAAGTGGCTCGATTTTATATCATTGTAGTTGGCTTTGCATGGCCAAGGGTAAGGAATTGGGCAGCTTTACGCTGCCCAATGTGCGGTTAGCGGGAAAGTAGGGGCCCGTAACCATTTACAAGACCTTTAGTCGCTATTGCTACGGCGTCATGGGCGTGAAGGCTTTCTAGGTGCTCGATGCGTAACCAGAAATCATTAAACATGTTTTCATTTTGATTAAGTGCGCTTTTTACACGACGTGCGGCATCTTCACAGAACATAAGGTTGTGGCCGTTTAGGCGGGCAAACTCCTGTTCGTCTTCCCGTTTAACCGCAGTTTGTACCGGTGTTTGTAGTGCGTTTTCAATTATTTCGATGACATCCGTAATCGGGAAGTCTTCGACGGTTTCGTCTAGCTTCACCCAGATTTTGGCGATGCTGCGCTGGCTGTGTGGCGTCGCAAAGGTCCCTTTATCGCTACGTAACCATGATTCAACTTCTTCAGGGGTGACAGTGGCTTTATCGCCAAAATCTTTGCTGAACTGCTGTTGAATCAGCTGGCGTGCAAGCGCTGCTGAGCAAGGGCAGGTAGATGAGTACGGCACGTGAATGCCTAGCTCTAAGTCTACTTTGCCATCTTTTAGTGTGGCGCGAATCTCAGTTGGGTAGTCTTTCCAGCCAGAGAACTGACTTTTAAGGGCTTTGCGCTGAATAACGTAGTCAAATTCAAAGTTAAGCGTCGCTTGATCGCTGATGTCTTCGTGACTATCTAGCATGTGAGCAAGAAATTCGCGCAAGTTAGCGGCGCTTAATACTTGGTTGTCTGAGAATTCAGTGAGTAATAAATACAGACGCGACATGTGAATGCCCTTTACGTCTGGATTGCAGATGTTCACATAAGTTTGAACAAAGGCGTTTACCTTGTTCACGCCTATATGGGCGTCTTGGATGTTTAGGGGCAGAGCGATACGGTTCATGCCAACCCAGTTTAGGGTGCCATTAACCTGTGGAGCTTGGCTGGCAGCCACATCGGGCATTTCGCTTGGGCGCTTTTCAGTCATAGGAGCAATTCTTTGGGCCACAATAAAAATAAGGCGGCTATGTTATCCGATAGGTCAAGTTGAGACAATAAAACCCGACTATTCTAGTCGGGTTTCGGTGGAACAATCCGTTGCTTTTACTGTGTTTTAGTCTGTATTAATTCAATACTGTAATTATCTGGGTCTTTCACAAAGGCAATATGGGTGGTGCCACCTTTAACTGGGCCGGGTTCTCGGCTTACAGTGCCGCCAGCGGCTTTAATCGCATCACAAGTAGCGTAGATGTCATCTGCGCCGATGGCGATGTGGCCGTAGCCTGTGCCTAGATCATACTCGGCTGTGTCCCAATTATAGGTTAGCTCTAACACAGCGCTGTCTTCTTCTGTGCCGTAACCGACAAATGCCAATGTGTAGCGGTATTGCTCATTGTCGCGCTGGCGAATTAAGTTCATTCCTAAAACGCGGGTGTAAAAGTCGATAGAGCGTTGTAAGTCACCCACACGTAACATGGTGTGTAAAATTCTCATGTTGGCTCCTAGTCTAATTCTTTTTGTTTGTATTCGCACAAGTCTTCAATGATGCAGCTGCCACACTTTGGTTTGCGTGCGGTGCATACATAGCGACCGTGCAAAATCATCCAGTGGTGTGCGTCTAATAAAAACTCTTTGGGTACTAAGCGCATTAAGCGATCTTCTACTTCTAATACGTTTTTACCAGGCGCTACTTTTGTGCGATTACCAAAGCGAAAAATATGAGTGTCTACTGCCATGGCGATTTGGCCAAAGGCGGTATTTAATACGACGTTCGCCGTTTTTCTGCCTACGCCGGGTAGCTCTTCAAGTTCTTCGCGGGTTTGCGGTACAACTGAATTGTGTTTTTCGATTAACAGCTTGCACATATTAATCACGTTTTTCGCTTTGCTGTTAAACAAGCCGATGGTCTTGATGTATTCTTTTAAGCCGTCTTCACCCAGTGCATAAATGGCCTCTGGTGTGTTGGCCACTGGGAATAACTTACGCGTGGCTTTATTCACGCTGACATCGGTGGCTTGCGCCGAAAGGGCCACCGCTACGACTAATTCAAACGGCGAAGAATATTCAAGTTCGGTCTCGGGGTTGGGGTTGTTATCCCTAAGTCGTGTGAATATCTCTGTGCGCTTGGTTTTATTCATAACTAAACAATTTTACCGGTTACCCGTACGCGTTTAGAGCCTGAAATGACGGGGTCTTTTTTGCGGTTTTTGATGTCTTTGATTTTATCGTCAATGATATTTTTAAATGCAATCAATAAGCCCATGCCCACAAATGCACCGGGCGGTAAGATCGCAAATAAGAAATCTGGGTAATCCGTAAATAATGTGATTTTCCAAGTTTTAGCGCTTTCGCCAAATAATAAATCCATATTTGAAAATAGAGTGCCTTGGCCAATGATTTCACGCATGGCCCCTAAAATAACTAGCACGACGGCAAAGCCCATTGCCATCATAAAGCCATCAAGGGCGGATGGTAGAATTGGATTTTTTGCCGCAAATGCATCAGCACGGCCAAGTATGGCGCAGTTGGTTACGATCAACGGAATAAAAATACCCAACACCGTATAAAGCTCATATGTGTAGGCCTGCATTAATAATTCGGTGCAGGTTACATAGGATGCAATGATCATCACAAAGGCAGGCAAGCGCACAGCACTGGGTACATAGTTACGTACCATTGAAACCGCAATGTTAGAGCCTACTAGAACCAGCATGGTGGCTAAACCTAGCCCTAATGCGTTCACCACGGTGCCAGTAACGGCCAGTAAAGGGCACAAGCCCAATAGCTGAACAAGGGCAGGGTTGTTTGTCCATAAGCCGTCTTGAGTGATTTGTCCGTATGATTTCGTGCTCATAAAACATCTCCACGGTTAGTGGTTGGTGTGCTGGTGCTTAAAGTAGATAAAACGGCTTTATCTTTTTCAAACATAACCAATGTTTGTTTGACTGCATTTATAACGGCTCGTGGTGTGATGGTTGCGCCAGTAAATGAATCAAATTCGCCGCCGTCTTTTTTCACTTTCCACTTTTCAATGTCAGGATTGGTTAGCGATTTACCATTGAATGATAAAACCCAATCAGATTTTTTAAGTTCAACTTTGTCGCCAAGCCCTGGGGTTTCTTTATGATCGACTATGCGAACGCCAGCAATGCTGCCGTCTTGTTTGACGCCAACCAGTAATTGAATGGCAGTGGTGTAGCCGTCGGGTGCGGTTGCAGGAAAAATATAAGTATGTGTGTGGTTATTTTTTTGCGCTAAATGCAGCTTTGCATCGCTGGCAATTGGGCCTAAATGGTTTACATGCAGGTGTTGTAAGCTTTGCTCAGTGTGTAATTCGATATAACTGTTAAGTACGTCATTATCAACGAGATGCTCAGGGGTGATTTCATATAGCGCTTTTGCTTGGGCTTGTGCGATGTTTTCGTGTATCTGCTCTTTTGTATTTTGCTGCACAATCGCGATGACACCGGCTGTCACAAACGCAAAGATAGCAAGACCAATAGCGTTTTTAGTAATGGACTGGCCAAGGCTCATTTCGGCTTTTTCGTTTTCATTAGTCGTCATGTTGAATCCTAATCTTTCTTAGCCAAACCGCGCACCGCTTTTTTATGGCCATAAGTGCGAGGTTGAGTGTATTGGTCAATAAAGGGTGCTGCAAAGTTCATGAGTAATACGGCAAAGGCAACGGCATCAGGGTACGAGCCCCAAGTGCGAATGACATAAATTAAAATACCAATGCCTGCACCGTATAAGATTTTACCAAGATAGGTGGTGGATGCGGTGACTGGGTCAGTCGCGATGAAAAACGCGCCAAGTATAGTAGCGCCGCCTAGCATGTGAAGGGTGAGTGGCACGTAACTGTCGTTATCCCAACCTAAAATGCTTGAGCAAAGGATAAGGGTGATCAGAAGACTTGCTGGAATATGCCAAGTGAAAATCTTCTTCCAAATCAAAAATAAACCACCCAGTAAAAATCCAAGGCTGACCCATTCCCATGCAAGTAAAATGTGAGTGTGCTCGGCACCTTTGAATAACGGGTTCATTAAAATTTCATCAGCGGTAGCAATGGCGGCCTGATGCTTATATTCATCTAACGGAGTGGCCATGGTGAAGGCGTCAATGGCTTCGCGGGATGAAAAAATCGCCATTAACGAGTCGCTAATAGTAATGCTGCTGGCGAGTAATTCATTGGGTGCGCTCCATGATGTTGTCATGGGTAGAGGGAAGCTCACTAGAACCAGCGCAAAGCCAATCATGGCAGGGTTGAATGGGTTTTGACCTAAGCCGCCATATAAATGTTTAGCCACAATAATCGCAAAACCAGCTGCAATGATTGTTACCCAATAGGGAGTATAAGGGGGTAAAGACAGCGCTAATAAAACGGCGGTTAATAATGCGCTGTAATCTTTTAAATAAAAACCAATAGGGCGTTTGCGTAATTTCAGTACCAAAGCTTCACATGCAATAGCCGTGGTGGCGGCAATGATGATTTGAATTAAATGCCCTGGGCCAAAAAAATAGGTCAGTGCAATAATTCCCGGGATGAGCGCTAGAATAACCGTACGCATAACGTCGGCTGTGCTTAATGGGCGAGTAGCGTGGGGCGAACTAATGTTTAACAGTTTCATGTGTTGGCCTCGGCTAGTGCTTTTTTGGCTTCATCTAATTTGGCTTTTTGTTTTTCGAGCCCAGTTTTAAATGCTTCAAGGGTGTCGAGATTTTGCTCTTGTGCCATTTCTAATCGTTCTTGTGCTTTGTCGACCCGTGTTTGCGCGGCTAATACTTTTTGTTTTAGTAGCTCGGTATCGACAGCGGGCTTAACCGGTGCTGCGCTGGCAAAATCGGCCAGCGCTTGTTTGGCTTCGGCTACGCGAGTTTGTTGATTTTCAACGGCCGTTTTAAGCGCTTCAACTTTGTCACTGCTGCTTGCAAGGGCTTCATCTAAGCGTTTTTGCGCGGTTGCTAAACGAGACTCGGTAAGGTCTACTTTGTTTTGCATGCGCTCGGGTGTCATTTCTATTTGTGCTGCGCCACCTTCCGTTGAACTGGGCGCGGCTTTGGCTGCTTTTTTAGCTTCGGCAATGGCCTTGGCGGCGTCTTTCATTTTCTCTTGCGCTTTTTTTAGCGCGCCAGTTAAAAGCTCAACTTTGTCAGCCTCATTGGCTTCTTGTGCGGCGGCGATTTTCTCTTTCGTTTTTTTGATAGCCGTTTGCGATGCTTCGAGTTTTTTCTGTAATAACTCTACGTCGGCAGCAGGAGCAGGCGCCGTTGCACTAGCGGCTGGTGCGCTTGCCTCGGCGGCTTTTTTCTCAGCTTGTTTTTTAGCGGCGGCTTCAGAGCGCGCTTTACGTTTCGCTTCTTTTTCAGCGGCTTCACGTTCTTGGCGAGCAAGGCGTGCTTCAAAGCGATCTTTAGCGCGATCACTTTTTTGTTTGTCAGCATTAGCTTGTTTGATTTCGCCTTTGGTGTGGCGATAGTACTGCACTAGTGGAATATTGCTTGGGCACACATAGGCGCAAGCGCCGCATTCAATACAATCAGCAATATTGTGGGCGGTCGCTTGTTCTAAATTACTGCTTTTTGAAAACCAGAAAAGTTGCTGCGGCAACAATTGCGCGGGGCAGGCTTCGGTGCACATGCCGCAGCGAATGCAGGCTTGCTCCATGGCTGGGTCTGGGAGTTCTTGTTTGCTTGACGCAATAATACAGTTGCTGGCTTTAACAATCGGCGTGTTGGCGTCTTCAAGAGTGAAGCCCATCATTGGGCCGCCCATAATCAAGCGGTGTACTTTATCTGTTTGGGCTTGTGCTAGTTCTAATAAGTGCTTAACCGGTGTGCCGATTAACACTTCAAAATTTTGGGGTTGCTGACATGCTTCACCGGTAATGGTGGTGATTCGACTGATCAGTGGCTCACCCTTGCTGATGGCTTTGTAAATGGCAAAACAGGTGCCCACGTTTTGGCAAAAAATACCAATGTCAGACGGCAGGCCACCTGCTGGGACTTCTTTGCCGGTTAAAATCTCGATCAGTTGTTTTTCACCACCGCTTGGGTATTTGGTGGGAATGCTTACCACTTCAATATTGAAGGTGTTGTCTTTGAAGTGTTTAAGGGCCTCTTTAAGCGCGGCGATGGCTTCGGGTTTGTTGTCTTCAACGCCGATTAAGCAATGCTCTGGTTTTACGATGCGCTCAAGAATCTCAATACCCTTGATGATACCATTGGCGTGTTCACGCATGAGCATGTCATCAGATGTAATGTAAGGCTCGCATTCCGCTGCGTTGATTATCAAAGTTTTGATCTTGCTTGGTTCAACCGATGTTTTCATGTGAGTTGGAAAACCCGCGCCGCCTAAACCGGTAATGCCAGACGCTTGAATCTTGTTAATCAGTGTTTGAGGTTCGGCTTCTAGGTAGTTTTCGATGCCTTGAATATCACACCATTTGTCTTCGCCATCTAGGGTGATTTCGATACAAATATCACTCATGCCAGACGGGTGGGCGATGACGCGCTCTTCAATTGCGGTGATTTTACCCGAGCTAGGCGCGTGCAGGTTTGCACTGACAAAACCTTGGGCTTCAGCAATGATTTGCCCTTTAAGTACCGTATCACCTAGGTTTACGACAGGTTTAGATTGTGCACCGATATGTTGTGCAATCGGTAGTATGAGTTTTTCAGGTAGCTTTGCCACGCTGATTGGTAGCTTCGTGCTCTGGTTTTTATTTTGTGGCGGATGAATGCCACCGTCGAATTCGTGAAGAGTAATTAGGTTCATATTACGCCGCCTGTACTTTATCTGTGGTAATGATGTTGGCGGGTTTTTGCCAGTGCCAATCTTGCAGTCCGGTATCAACGGGAACCATGTCGATGCAGTCCACTGGGCAAGGGTCTAAACATAAATCGCAGCCGGTGCACTCATCGGCAATAACGGTATGCATTTGTTTGGCTGCGCCCAAAATGGCATCAACCGGGCACGCCTGAATGCACTTGGTGCAGCCAATGCATTCGTCTTCGCGGATGACCGCTACCATAGCGCTTTCTTTTTCGGTGCCGTGTTCGGCATCTAGTGGCTCGGGTTCTACGCCTAATAAATCGGCAATGGCTGCAATGGTGCTTTCGCCACCCGGTGGGCATTTGTTGATTTTTTCTTCGCCGCCAGCAATCGCCTCTGCATATGGGCGACAACCTGGATAACTGCATTGTCCGCATTGGGTTTGCGGTAGTAGAGCGTCAATTTGCTCAACGATAGGATTGCCTTCTACTTTAAAGCGCACGGCCGCAAAGCCTAAAACCGCTCCAAAAATCAGGGATAAAGCAACGAGCGCTGCAACAGCAATAAAAATAACAGTCATAACGCCTCCCTTAAATTGACACTAGGCCAGTGAAGCCCATGAAGGCTAATGACATTAAACCCGCGGTGATCATGGCGATGGCACTGCCTTGAAACGCTTTAGGCACATCGGCTACGGTAATGCGCTCACGCATGGCGGCAAAGAACACCAGTACAAGTGAAAATCCTATAGCCGCACCAAAGCCGTAAAGGATAGATTCCATAAAACCGTTTTCACGTTTGATGTTTAGAAGTGCAACACCCAATACGGCACAGTTGGTGGTAATGAGTGGTAAGAAAATACCCAGTACGCGATATAACAATGGGCTTGCTTTACGAATGGCCATTTCAGTAAAGCCAACCACCACGGCAATCACCATGATGAAGGAGATGGTTTTAAGGTATTCGATGTTTAGTGGGATCAAGAGGTATTCGTAAACCAAGTACGAGCTTAAGCTGGCAAGGGTTAATACAAAGGTAGTAGCAGCCGACATGCCTATGGCGGTTTCAAGTTTGTTAGACACCCCCATGAACGGGCAAAGCCCTAAAAACTGAACCAGTACAAAGTTGTTCACCAATATGGTGGAAATAAGTATGAGTATGTAATCAACCATAATGGCCTCTGTACGATCTTTGTGGGTGCATGATCAGGCTGACGTGTATCGATCTAACTGGTTGTCAGCCATAGAAAAACGGCGACGTATTATCGGCTATGTGGGATATGGGTACAAGCTAGGCAGGGTGCGGTTTTCAGTCAAATTGGCAATATTGCTTATTTATTGCGTGAATAAGCAAGGTTTACTTAATCGGTTTTATTGAAATAAGGTCGATTTAAGGCGTGCTATCAATTTGTTTGATTTGTGAGCTAAAGGCGTCAGTGAAAATGGTCTTGGGCGCATCGCTTTCATATACTTCCCATTTCAGTAAGTGTATCGATTCATATGAGGCCTTTATTGCCTTAACTAACTCTACCGATGCATCTTCTTTGATTAAAAGGTATCCAGCTGTTTCATGTTCAATGAGTGTCGCAATATTCACTTTTTTCTTTAATGAATCGGGTAACGGGTCGAAGACTATTGAAAATATAACAGCGGCATCGGCGCCGCCTCTAATCACACTCATTGCATTTGATTCTATTGAACGTTCAAACGAAAAATGTATATCCTCAATGCTCATGGATTTAGCGTTCATACGCTCAATGAATGCAAGATATGCATCCGAGTATTGGCTGATGATAGAGACATTTCTCCCGTTGAGTGTCTCAATGTTAGAGGGGTCTAAATCTTTAGATGTAACAAGGTAGGACTTGGTAGGAATAACCGTTCTTAGTATTGGTTTTAATCTAAACTTCCTTAGAGCTGCTGCGTAATAGGCGGGGACTAAAAATATGTCCCCATCTTGTTGAACCAGTGAAGCGATATGGGCTTTAAAACTAGAAGATGGGATGATGTTTGTCTGGCAGTTACTCGCTAATGACAGCGTTTCAGCGAACTCTGACCAGAAAGAAATGGTGCTGGCTGAGTTGAAAAAAGCACCAACTTTTAATTCATAAGGTGATTCACATGAATGTGCACCCATGCTTAGCGCGCAAACCAGAAGTGCTAAATGCTTAACTATATTCATTGCATGTGTGTCGCTTGACCTAGGTTTAAAATCCAAGTTTAGCAGTGATGCTGGTTATTTCCCTTTTAAAGCTTAAAAATACGCCTGTATGGTATTTAAAATTATTAATATTTAATTCTTAGTATCTAAACGAATAAAAAGCGGCTTAAGCCGCTTTTTATTTATGCTTTAGGTGTAAATGGAAATACTACATTACACGCATACCAGGCTGTGCACCTTCGTGTGGCTCAAGCAACCAAATCTCTTTCCCACCAGGGCCAGCGGCCAATACCATGCCTTCAGAAATACCAAATTTCATCTTGCGTGGTTTCAGGTTGGCCACCATGACGGTTAATTTACCGGTCAGGTCTTGAGGTTCGTAAGCGGACTTAATACCCGAGAACACATTACGCGTTTTGCCTTCGCCAATATCAAGGGTGAGCTGTAATAGTTTACCGGCCCCTTTTACGTAATCGGCTGACACAATTTTTGCGATGCGCAAATCGGTTTTCGCAAAGTCATCAAATTCGATTTCGTCAGCCAGTGGCTCGCTTAAACCAGATGCTTGTTCGGCTTCCGGGTTGGCAGCGGCTTCAGCTTCGGCGTCGGCTCTTTCAGCTTCAACGATGGCGTCTACTTTGTCTTTTTCGATGCGGCTCATTAGTGCTTTGAATTTGGTGATTTCATGATCAAGCAAAGGTTGTTTGCGTGAATCCCAGTTTAAGTCGTCGACTTGTAAGAACTGAACGACGCTTGCGCTTAAGTTTGGCAGTACCGGTGTAAGGTACGTTACTAACTGGCGGAATAAGTTAATGCCCAATGAGCAAATGCCGAGTACTTCAGCTTCTTTGCCTTCTTGCTTAGCAAGCGCCCAAGGTTCTTTTTCGTGGATGTATTCATTGGCGATATCCGCAAGAGCGATTATCTCGCGAATGGCTTTGCTGTATTCACGGTCTTCAAAATGTAGTGCGATGACATCGCCTTTAGCTACGGCGTCTTCAAGAATGTGCGCATCGGGCAATTCTGCTGCTAACTTACCACCTGACTTTTTCACAAAACCTGCACAGCGTGATGCAATGTTGATCACTTTACCGATTAGGTCTGAGTTTACACGCTGCGAGAAATCTTCAAGGTTTAAGTCGAAATCATCGACGCGACTATTCAGTTTGGCGGCATAGTAATAGCGCAAGTACTCGGCATCTAATTGATTTAGATAGGTACGCGCCTTAATAAACGTGCCACGAGATTTTGACATCTTCGCGCCATTGACCATGACATAGCCGTGGGCCCAAACGGCACTTGGTGTACGGAAACCCGCACTGTGTAACATGGCTGGCCAGAATAAGGCGTGAAAGTTGATGATGTCTTTACCAATGAAGTGGTATACCTCGGTGTCACTGCCTGGTTTCCAGTAATCGTCGAATTCTAAATCAGTGCGGTCACATAGTTGTTTGAAACTTGCCATGTAGCCGATAGGCGCGTCTAACCAAACGTAGAAGTATTTGCCCGGCGCATTTGGGATTTCAAAACCAAAATAAGGAGCGTCGCGGCTGATGTCCCATTCTTGTAGCCCACTGTCTAGCCATTCGGCGAGTTTGTTAGCCACTTCGTTTTGTAATGTGCCAGAGCGGGTCCAGTCTTTTAAGAAGGCTTGGAATTCAGGCAGTTTAAAGAAGTAATGCTCAGATTCTTTTTCAACAGGAGTGGCACCTGACATAACCGATTTAGGATTGATCAATTCAGATGCGTTATAGGTAGCACCACAGCTTTCGCAGTTGTCGCCGTATTGGTCTGGGGTTTTGCATTTTGGACAGTCGCCTTTTACATAGCGGTCGGCCAAGAACATTTCTTTTTCTGGGTCGAATAATTGCTTAATGCCCCGCACCGCAATATGGCCGTTCTCGAACAATTTGTTGTAAATCATGCCGGAGATTGCACGGTTCTCTTCGCTGTGGGTTGAGCCATAGTTGTCGAACTTGATTAAGAAATCAGCGAAGTCTTTTTCGTGGTCTGCTTGCACTGCTGCGATTTGTTCTTCAGGTGTTACGCCCATTTTTTCAGCGCGCAGCATAATAGCCGTACCGTGAGCATCGTCTGCACAAACGTAGCTGCATTGGTTGCCGCGAGATTGCTGGAAGCGTACCCAAATATCGGTTTGGATGTATTCCAGCATGTGGCCTAAATGGATAGGGCCGTTGGCGTAAGGAAGGGCGCTGGTTACAAGGATCCGACGGGTAGACATAAATGAGTTCTCAGGGTGAATCGTTTAAATATAATTGCCGCGGATAATAGCAGGAATTAACCAGAGTCTGTAGTAGTGACAAGGCGTGTTTAGCAGGAGAATGCCCTTTTAATGCTAGGCGTTGGTGCCGTCATGATTGTATTTAATCATAACGGCTATCGTGCAGGGCCTTACTTCTGTGTGAAAGCCAATACACCAGCTGCAAGCGATAGTGCACCGCTGACAAGGTGGTCATATTTAAAACTAAGATCGGCTAGTTCTGTTAAACCGTTCAAAACTAAAAAAGCGCCAAGAACGGCGACCCATAATTTCATATATGTGATCCTTAAGTTTGTGTTGTTGGGCGACTAGATTATGCACAAATGCTAGGTGAGTCTAGGCAGACTATCTGGCTCTTTGCGCTGGCTCACAATAAGGCCGTTCACTAAAATCAGAGTGTTCCAAGTATTGTAAGGGTGTTTGAGTGACCTTGGTGGTGTAAAAATGTAAAATCCGCCCCCATTACTGGGTTACTGTTTTGGTGGGTTTATATGTCTGAGTTTCAAAGCGCGATTGAAGAAGCAATTAAGGGATACCATGATCCATATTTGAATATGGATTTAATAACCGCCGGTGCGGTTAAGCGTATTGAGGTGATTGGCGATAAAGCCGAGGTGGATATCGAGCTTGCTTATCCAAGTGAATATTTAAAAAACGGCATTGCGCAAATGCTGCAATTTGCCATTGAGAACATTGAAGGCATTGATGACTCTCAGGTAAATATAACCTGGCAAGTTACCTCTCATAAAGCCCATGAGAATCTAGCGAGCCTGAAAAACGTTAAAAATATTATCGCAGTCGCTTCGGGTAAAGGAGGGGTGGGTAAATCAACCACCTCAGTTAACTTGGCACTAGCGTTAGCGGCTGATGGTGCCCGTGTTGGTTTGTTAGATGCGGACATATATGGCCCTTCTGTGGGTATGCTACTAGGTGTGAAAGAAGGCACGCGTCCAGAAACCGAACAAGAGAAATTCTTCAAGCCGGTTGTTGCCTGTGGCATTCAGTCAATGTCGATGGCGTACTTGGTTAACGAAAATACCCCAATGGTATGGCGCGGCCCAATGGTGAGTGGTGCTTTGCAGCAGTTAATCACGCAAACCCTTTGGGATAATTTGGATTATTTAGTGATCGACATGCCACCGGGTACGGGGGATATTCAATTAACCTTAAGCCAAAAGATTCCGGTATCGGCATCAGTGGTTGTGACGACACCACAGGATATTGCATTACTGGACGCCAAAAAAGGCATCGAAATGTTCCGTAAGGTGAATATTCCGGTACTGGGTGTGATTGAGAATATGTCGATGCATATATGCGGTAACTGCGGTCATGCAGAGCATATATTTGGTGAAGGTGGCGGCGATAAAATTGCTGCCGAATTTAACACGCAATTATTGGGTTCACTGCCTTTATCTAAATACATTCGTGAGCAATCGGATAGCGGCTTGCCTGTCGTAGCGGATGATCCTGATTCGGAAGTTTCTGTTATGTATCGTAACGTAGCACGCAACATAGCGGCGGCATTAAGCCAGCTTTCTAGTGAGGTTGTGCCTGAAATTCAAATTTCTGACGATTGATTTGAGTGTGTTTTGGACGTGGTAGGTGATTCACTCGCATGCCCAATGCACTCGCTGCACCCAGAGTGCTCCATGAGTGCAGCGAGTGCATTGGGTATGCGGGTGAATAATTCTAACTACTGGTTAGGTTGTGCAGGTTCTAAGGTAAAGCTCTGGTACTTTGCAATAATAACTGATTCAACGCTAACCACTTCACTCGCGGGTGCGAGTTCGTACAGGTCTTATGTGGTGCCGCTCAAACCCCAAGCCAATCTTTTATCTCAAGCTTTAATTCTTTGCTCGCCTTTCTGGGTAGCGTTAAATCAAACCCCTTAATGCGTTTTAAAATCACTTTGGCTGATTCGTAACTGCCGCTATGTTCTAAAAAAGCATGCAGCAAAATTGCGTCAGTGGGCTTTAAATCACCAGAGCTATCAATGGGCAAGCTCTGGCGTTCAAAGAAATGTACGTTTTCCGCTTCTAGTTTTATGCCCTCTGTAGATAGCCCGTACATGACTAAAGCGGATTGTGTGCCACTGGCTTTGTCTTGCTTGTTGCCTTGCCTAATTAATTTGAATTCATTTTTAAACCAAAAGTGTCTTACGTCTTGCGTGTCGGCAAAGCTAGAGCCGACGTAATCGTATTGATTTTCTTTACAGTGATCTGAGACTGTTTTTAATAACTGGCTGCCTAAACCGCAGCGTTGAATGTTTTCAAGTGTTGCGATGCGTACAATGCGCGCGCCTTTTAAATTCAGTGCAGAGGTTGCCCCCATGTGATGTGCCATAACTTGTGGCATTAAGTGACCTTTGGGTCGACGGTAGCCGTTTAAAATATCCTGATGCAAGTCTTCGTGAGAGCTGGCTGAATGTGCAATGGGGCCTTCATCACTAAATAAGCACACGCCAATCACATGTTGTGTATTGTTAATTGAGATAAGTTGCGCAAATAAATGCAGCCCCGGTGCGTCGAGTAAGTCACGCAAGTCACTGGGTTTGGTCTGATAATGGGCTTGTACCAATAAGGCAAAAACTTGTTTAAGCAAGTTAGGCGATTCACTTAGGGCGGCCTTAGTTAAATACGTGATTTCTAATGTATTCAATGCCTGCTTAATTTCACTCTGTGAAAAAGCGAGGGCGCTTGGTTCGCTGTCTAAACAAAAAGCATCAAACAGCCAGCGTTCTAGTGGGTCATTGCTTGCGTAGCGTACAGGTTCGGTCAGCGTGTGTTGTTGCCAAGAAAAGTGACCATTAGCGGCTTGTTGATTAAGGTGGTCGAAAAACCGAATTTGAAAGCCCTTGCCTGTGCCTTCATAGCCGTGGGTAGTGGTGGCCATAATGATACGGGTAAAGTGCTGGCTCCACTTAATAAGCTGGCCGATGGGCAAGCTGGCGGCTTCATCAATCAAAATGATGTCGTTCGGCTTGGCCGAATCCATCAACCGTTCGGGTGCCACAAACTGCAGTAGCTGTTTAGTGGGCTCGTTTAAATGCTTATAAACCGAGCTGGTGGATGCCTTGTTGGGTGCGCATATAAAATAGTTTATACCGTTATCTTTTGACGAGTTTATAAAGTAATCAGCCAGCATGCCCAGTAGGTGTGATTTGCCGCGCCCGCGATCAGCGGTGATAACGTGAAGTTGTTGGGCAGGAGGGGTTTGGGAGTTATCAGCTTCAGCCGGTATAGGGTTGGGGATATTGAGTTCATTAAATAAATTTAATACGCGTTTAAACACATCTAATTGTCCATTATTCGTCTTAATAAGTGTATTTATACCTTTTAGATTTATGGATTCAGCTTTGCCTAGTGTGTTTGATTCATTGGCACCAAAGGTTGTAAGTAAATTATCGAGATGCTGCGGGTGGGCTTGCTCAAGGATTAAAACCTGATGATTGGCAGCACAACCAAGCAGGCGTTTAATGGTGTGCTGGTTATTGCACTGATCTTCAAAGCCAAGGCTAGTACGGCCCTTGGCAAACTCATCGCTAAATAGTGGGTAATCCTTTAAAGGTGGGGTGAGCAAAAATAAAAAGCCGCCGGGTAATAAAGTACCGGCTATGGCGGAAAGCGCATCGGGGAACAACCCGTGGTGGGCATCAAATACAACGTTGTCGCTTTCGTAACCTAGTAAGGTATTGGGTTTGCTGGCTTTGGTGCAGGTTAAATAAGCGTGTTTAAGTTCCGCTTGGCCTACATAGATGTTGCGCTTGAATTGTGAAAGCCAAGGATTGATCAACTGCCACGCCCAATGATGATCGCCCGCAAGCCAAATCACCTGTCTGTGTTGGCGAGCCTTACTGCTGGCGGAAAGCTGGGACAACCATGTCTGCATAATAAAGGGGGATTACCTGTTACTGGGTTTATAGAATCTGCTAGAATCCGCCCCAATTGTAACTAAGTTTGTAGGCTTTGCATGCGTTTAAGTGATAGTGATATCGAAGCGGCACTAGAAAGTGGCCATATTAAATTGACTCCGCAACCGGAGCAAAAGGCCATTTCGGGCATCAGCGTTGATTTACGTTTGGCAAATAGCTTTCGTGTATTTAGCAATAACTCGGTACCGTTTTTGGATTTATCCGGCGATCGTGATGAGCTAAACAAAAACATCGACCGCGTGATGGGCAAAGAAATTATTATAGAAGGTGATGATGCCCTCTTTATTCACCCAGGTGAGCTAGTATTGGGGTCCACTTTAGAAGCGGTAGAGATTCCGGACGACTTAGTTGGCTGGTTAGATGGTCGCTCAAGTTTAGCTCGTTTGGGTTTAATGGTGCACGTAACAGCAGGGCGCATCGACCCCGGTTGGAAAGGGCAGGTGGTTTTAGAATTCTACAACCTAGGCAAAATGCCATTAGCCTTGCGCCCAGAGATGATTATTTGTGCGTTATCGTTCGAGACGTTATCAAGCCCAGCACAACGCCCATATCGCCTGCGCGAAAATGCAAAATATCGCAATCAGCAAGGTGCCATCTCATCGCGTATGGGTGATGATTAACCCGTTTGGTTTGATGAATTAAATAGCTTAATTGCTAAAACAAATAGCCCGCTTATGCGGCAATGCTGTTCACTTAAGGTTTTAAGGGAGCAGCTTTCTTATTTATTGGGTATCTTGTCTTGCTCATTTTGACCATCCTTGGTCTTGATGGGCGAGGCTTACTTTTGATACACAAACTGGCTACTCCTGACCTTAAATCTCCTAACCTTCTTCCCGTTTTCGATGTTGAATCCGCTCCCGCCATTATAATTAATTCAGATGCGATCACTCCGTAAGCCGCTTTAAAACTGATGTCACTCGGTAACCGCTCAAAGGCTTCAGCGGCCTGACTAGCCTCCCTTCTAATGACGTTGTAAGCAAGCAATATCCCCCATGCCTCTTGATATACCAAGTCTACTTTTTTGCTTCGAAGTGTCATTGCGTTATTGAGCATTGAGCTTTTAATGTCTCTAAACCCTAGTTCAATTTCCCAGCGCTCGTGATAAAGATTAACCAGCTGATCCGTTGGATATTGAGCATATGGCAACGACGTAAAAACAGTTTTTTCTGTACCGTTTACTTCATAACTAACCGCTCGAACTTGCCAAGTTTCAGGTAGGCTGGGATTCCGTTTACGTGCTTGAGGCGATACCTTCATTTGCACCAATCGATCTTGCTCGTTATATCGTTCAATTTCTTCATACACAGCATTCTTACGAGCAGGTACCATCCAGTGTTTGGCTGGTCCAGATTCTTGTAAGCTGATGAGTAAATCAGCGCTCCAGAACCCCTTATCTAGTAGCGTAATTGAATGATTTGGGATTTTATTAATGATGCCTTCTGCCAACCTGATTTCACTCGATCGATAAGGTGCGATTTCAGCATCCAGAATAAGGTGAGATCGGGCATTCATTAATGCAACCATCCTCATAACCGGATAAGGGGTTTGTCTAGCTGTACTGGTATTGCCTGAACCAAAGTGCTCTCGTAATTCTGGGGTATCTTGAGTTCTAAATAGTGCGCCATCAATGGCCATAACTTGTAACCCATTCCAGTCATCATCTGTGTATCGTTCTTGACCCCAGTGGTTCCCTGTTTTTTCAAATAGCCACTGCAGTGGTTCTGAACCCAGTCGCTGCCTTGCATTTGAAACACCACTTTTCGCAAGGAGACTTTCGCCAGCAAGATCTTGGGAGCAAATGTTAAGTCGCCTTGCTACCTCTCCAATGTTTTCTTCTCTAAAGAGAGCCATGCCTATCACTAGCCAAAGCACTTGATCACTGGGAAGGCGACGTCGACGAATCATTGCTTTAGAAGTAAGAGTAAGTGCAGATTCAATCCATTCAACAGGAATATTTTGAGTAAAAGTTGAGGTATCAGAAAACTGATGTAAATCGTCAATTTCCAGTAATGTTTGGTGGAGAGGCATAAAAAAATCCAGCGTCTATTTAGAAGCTGGATTTTAACTTTTTATGCTTTGAAATGCTTAAGTGAACAGCATTGCGCTTATGCGGGCTTTTTTGTGGGGATTGGGTTTGATTTTACTAATGTTGTTTTTATTTCAGCTAATATACTGTACGAACTCGCACCCAGAGTGCCCCGTGAGCGCAGCGAGTGAATTGCTCTTCAAATATACCGGCATAAATTAATACGAACTCCAACCCGTCAGTGAAAACACACTAAGCAATGCGAGCAAATTACTTGATTAAGTATTTTAAAAAAGCGCACCAAAACTTTGTTTGGTGTTTTCTAGTGGTCACATTAGCCGCAGTGAAAGTAGTGTATATAAACAGATTATTTTGGTTTTTGGCCTTTTTAAGGAAACTGCGCTTGAAAAATTTGACAATAAGGCTCGTTTTCACCTAGTTAATAAATCGAAAATGCTTTAAATTCATGGGCTTACAAAAACAACAACCGAAATAACGAGACCCCGTTATTTTTAAATTATTTTGCGCGCTCGTTTTTACAAATATGATTGGTGTTAAAGTACTTGTAAGTTGCTGTTTTAATGTAATTTTTTCGTTATTTTTGAGTAGTTATAGAAACTGCAAAAATGAGCACGCGCACGATTAAAATGTTATGGCGTCAGGAGAGTTAAATGCTAGTAGAGCATGCTGAAGACTTAGCAAGCTTTGTAAAGGAACTTCAAAGTGAAACTGATAGAGGGTTGCCTTTAGTTGGTGCAGCTCTTATTGATGAGAAACTTTCCAAAACGCTTGAGTCATACTTTATAAAATCTAAAGCAACAAAAAAATTACTAAGTGATGCTAACGCTCCATTGGGAGCTCTTTCTGCAAGAATTGAATTAACTTATGCCCTTGGATTAATTGATCAATTTGAGTACCAAGAGATTGGTCTAATTCGAAAAATAAGAAATGAGTTTGCACACGTACGACACGGCTTATCATTTGAAGATGAAAGAATAAAAGGGCTATGTACAAGCCTTAAGTCCTCTTTGCCAGAAGGAAGTGATCATCCAACTAATACAGCACGATTTAGGCTTGTAAATGCGATAGTTTGTATTGTGCTTAGGCTGTACTACCGACCTGAATGGGTTGCTAAGGAGCAAAGGGAGACACGAAACTGGGTTCCTGATTCAAGGTGGTATTACACAAATGATAATCCTCCTCCAAAAAATGCAGGATTCATGGGACTTAAGCCAGTTAAGAATGAAGAGTAAAGCCATAACAAGCGGCTGCAACGGACAAATTTCCGCTGTCACTTTTTTGTGCAAAAATACGCACAAAAACCGCCATCAAAAATTTGCTCGGTGAGCCGAGCGTTATGTTTTACGAGAGTTTTGTGATGGATTATAGGCTTGATAAGTTTTTCGGTTTTTTAGGTTTCGCGTTATGTACAGTAACTACTGCGCTACTTTTCAATCCCAGTACGGGTCATTATTATTTTTCATTTGGTCGTTATATTATATATTTGGCTTTGGCATTTTTCTTAGTCGCAATTGTCTTAACTTGGGTTCGGTCATTTAAGTTAAAAGGTTGGCAAAATCACACAATGGCATTAATTAAAACGTTACTAATATTTGGTGTTTTCTCTATAGCATTTACTATTTTGATTGCATCTCATAGTGGTATATAAGTAAAACATAACAAGAACTTAAAGAGGGACAAAATAAAGTTGGCTGTTTTGTTCACTACGTTCACCTATTTTAGCCAACTCTATTTTGCCCCTTAAGTGGGCGTTAGATTTTTAAACATAACTGGATGTATGTATGTTAATTGAGAATATAGACAAGGAATACTTTTCAACAACTTTTGTTAATAGGGCTGAAAAAATTCCTGTTGAATCGATAGGTTTGCCTAAAAGAGCAGTTAATATAGTCAAAGCTCAGAATGCAAAAAATAGTTACGAAGCTATTTCAATAATATTTAAAAATTTCCCTACTATGGAAGGCATTGGAGAAAAAACAATTGTAGATAGTAACTCCTCTATAAAGTTATTTATCCAAATTGTAGAGAAAGCGACAGAATGCGAATTTAAAAAGCTTATAGATGGTCGTGATGAGTTTTTATCTTCTGCAAAAGGTAATCTTGTTGAAGCTTTCCCTGCGATTATTGAATTATATTTAACTGAAAAGCATAAGAAGAGTTATGATCGTGATATAGATATTATAAATAAAAGATTCGGTCTTAACGAAAATAAGCAATATACCTTAGAAGATTTAGGCACTTTCTATGATGTGAGCAGAGAACGGATACGTCAAATAGAATCAAATATAATAAAGCAGTTAGCTTTGTTATTGACGGGGGAGCTTAAAACCAAAGGATGGAAAATATGCTCTATCCTTATAGAAAATTTTAATGATGTCTTAGAGCGCTTTGGAAATTTTAATCCCATTCTGCAGAGAACCGATGCCGAACGCGTTCTGTATGATAAATTTAATGAAATACTCCCAAAAGAATATTTTGACCTATTTATGGAAGTGTTTGGCTATATCAAAATACCTAGAAAAATTACCGACTTTAGAGGAAAAATAACAGAATCTTGGATTCAGTCAATAAATTATAAAAAGAAAGATCTTGAGAGAATATTCCAAGCATTAGATGTTATTTATGACACTGTAAATCCTATTCCTATTTTTGATTTGACTGTTTTAGTTAAGAAAAAATTAAAAAGCTCTTCTAAAACTCTTAATCAGTCAATTTCTATTGCGTTATCTTCAATAGAAGATATCGATTATGATGGTGACGTTGTTACAGTCAAATTTTCAAGATTGAGAAGTGCAGCAGATAAAGCATATAGAGTCTTAGAATCCCACAAAAAACCTATGCACTTTTCAAAAATAAACCAAGAAATCAATTTATTATGTAAGTCTAATAGTAATTTCATTCCCGTTTTAGAAACTAATTTGAAAAACCAGATTGTTGCAGATAACCGATTTTCTCCCATTGGGAAAAGTGGGGAATGGGCACTCACAACGTGGGAAAACTCTACAAATCTAACTATTGTGCAAGCAATTGAAAAAGTATTTCACCAATCTGGTAAACCTCTAAAATTTTCTCAAATAGAAGAAAAAATTAAAGATATTCGACCCGATGCAGCAGTTAAATCATTAAAAGTTTACCTAAATGATAAAAAATTATTTACTAGAGTTGGAGATAATGAGTTTGCATTAAATGCATGGCGCTTACCTGCGGCACAAAAAAGACAAGTAAACAGAAGTGTATCTGAATTAGAATTCACAATTGCTATTAAGGATATTTTATTAAACTCAAATCCTATTAATTTATCCTGCTTGATTAAATCACTTGTGACAACGACAAAGCTTTCTGAAGCTAGTATTCGACAAAAGTTACTTGTTACGCCTGGATTAGAAATTAATTCACAAAGTGGCAAAAGATCTAAGCTTGTATCTTGTTCGAACTTGGATTTAATCAAACCAAAAAAAGAACGAGTGCTTCTTCGTGATTGTGTTCAGGCAGAAGTTAGAGCTATTTTATTTGAGCAACCTAATATTCCTGTCATTAAAGGGGACTTATATGCCGAGGTCATCAAAGTTATTGATTGTAAAAAACCTACGTTTTATCAGTACCTAGATAAAATGAAAGATATTACTCAATATCAAGAAAATAAAAAATATTATGCTGTGTACTCTCATCAAGAAACTGTTGACACAATAAAAATTGATGTAGAGCAATATACATCAAATAGCTTAATTATAAGTGCATTGAAAAGGCCATTAGATATGTTGACCCTCGACAATGTTGATATTGCTCTATATGAGCTTGGGTTATTATTTGAGACATCACTTAAAGCATACTTGAAACAACAAAAAGAACTTGGGAAAATGAATGTGACCTCAAAAGATCTTTCAAAACTGTTTATGATGATTAACTGCGTTGTGCGTGAAGGGGTTGTGACAAAAGGGCATCATTTAAATACACTTAGGGAAGAGAGAAATGATAGAGCCCATGGCGATGTGCCTAGTGAAAAGGAAAGGTATGTTTTATTCAATAAAGCTCATTATATCGCAGATCTTTTTGTAAAATACATATGTAGTTTCAAGGGATTAACTGTTTAAATAAAAATCTAACAAGAAAATCAACAAGGACAAAAAACAGTTGGCTTTTGCTCCTTCGTCGCTTATTTTAGCCAACTATTTTTTGCCTGTTATTTAGGCGTTATGTGTTCGCAATAGGAGTCAAACCATGGGGCAGATTTTAATAATTGCAGGGGCTTCAATATTGGGTATCCTTGGTGCAATTCATTTGTTTTTAACATTTTTTACCAGCAAGTTTGACGCGTATGATGCCTCGGTTACTTCAGCAATGAAGGGGACATCATTAGTATTAACAAAAGACACTTCAATATGGAAAGCTTGGGTTGGTTTTAATGCGAGCCACAGTCTTGGTTGTATGATGTTAGCGGGTTTATATATTCCTTTAAGTTGGTCACATTACGAGATAATCCAACAATCTATTTGGTTTTCTATTTTGCCAGCGTTAATTGCTATGTTTTATCTTATCTTGGCTAAAGCATATTGGTTCAAGGTGCCATTAATAGGCATATTTATATCAACAATTTGTTTTGTTAGCGCGGCAGTAATAATAAATACATAACAAGTGGCTGCTATGGATTGGTTGTAGTTCACTTAGACGTAATCTGAGAAATCCAAAATCAAAAGGGTATCCCTGCTTTTGGTTGTGAGGCTTAGCGGCTAATATTAATAAGCTGAGTTCACGCTGTATTTAATCTTCTAACCCTTAATGAAAGCTATTGGGGTTGTCACTCTAAGTTATATATTTTCTATTTGATGGAACGTTATGAGCGCCAAGGTATCACACAATGTAATGTGTTTTGCTTGGCGCTTTTTTGTGGAAGGCACTTTGGTCGACTTAAAATCACTCTGATGTATGAGAGTGATTGTGAACAGCGTGGGCGTTTTACGTTTAAATTCAAGGTTTAATAGGCAGATAAAATATAGCGGCTTTTAGTATTACCGTCCCACTAATGATTCCTTTTTCAGTTGATAAGACTGTGAACCAATAATCTCAAGTTGAGTGAATATGCAATTTTTCAAACTAATCGGGCTGTCCCTTGTTTTTTTATCTATATCTAGTTGCGCCGCACTCACTAAAGCTGATCAAGAGCTGATGGGAAATATCGCCTTTGGGGTTTTTTCACTGACCTTATCTAACAATCCTGGCACTCATGGGCAGGGGCTTACTGTTATTGTTTTTTTAAAGCATGAAGAGTCTGGTGTCATTCATGAGCTTAGTATTCCGTTTAGGCCAGACGTTAGAATCGTTTATTTAGATGATCTTAAACCCGGTAAATATACAGTGACGGAATACGGTACTGTTTACGGCTATGTCGCGAAATCTAATACAGCCCTGCATTCGGCAGTAAGTGTGGACGTTATTGGGGGGGAGACAATCTTGTTCCCAAAAATTGTCTCGATGTCAGAAATTTACTTAAGCGCAGGCTTTAGGTCTATGGATAATAAGGATTATTGGCTATCGCTTGTTGATAGGTAATAGCATTTATTGGGTTGTTATTTTTCTATACGTATATTGTATAAAAGGAATTGTTAATGAATCGTCGTAATTTTTTTAAGGCAAGTTTGTTAAGTACGTTAGGGGTTGCAGGTCATGCAATGAGTAATGATGGTGAATTTAAGAAAACCCCTTCGACTCCTAACGAAATAGAAGGGCCGTTCTATCCAATAATTGCACAGAAAGATAAAGACTTTGATCTTACAAATATAAAAGGTCGTAACCAAGATGCAATAGGCAAAAAAATTATTATTCATGGTGTGGTTTTAGATACGGAGGGTAATCCTGTTGAGGACGCGACAGTTGATTTGTGGCAGGCAAACGCTGCAGGTAGGTATGCACATCCTCATGACTCTAATCCCGCGCCAATAGATGATAACTTTCAGGGGTGGGCGATTGTGCCTTCAGGTAAAAATGGTGAATTTCGTTTTAAGACCATACAGCCTGGTATTTATCCCGTTGGGAATGGTTGGTCACGCCCGCCTCATATTCATTTTAAAGTGACCAAAAAAGGCTACTTCGAACTGACCACTCAAATGTATTTCCCAAATCATCCGTTAAACCAGGTTGATAGGCTGCTTCAGAGAAAAACTAAGCAGGAGCAAGCTCTTATGATTGCAAAAGAGTCAGCTGATAAAACGGGTGTTTTTTATTATCAGATCGTTATTGAAAAGGCATAATAATTTATCGCGTATATGCGTGATACTCATGATAAAAATATATCATTCACAATAAAAAGATAGGCTAAGTAAGATCAGGCCTCCCTCCTTTTTATGGCTATGAATGTGATTCAAATATAATTCACTTGGTGTGGCGTTAGGCGCTACACCTGCTTCATGATTCCCCTCTTAATGTTGTTAGCTTTTACGATAATAAATACCATCAATTAGTGATAATAGAATCGCTTTGTGTCGAGGAAGATGGGTGACTGTGTCATTACCTGCCACAAGATTCCCGTCTAATCGCATGCTTATATAGCCGTGGATCATCGACCATATTGCAATGGCATCTGTTTCGGTATCAACGCGATGATGTATTTTGTCTTGTTGTAGTAACGACAGAAGTGCCGAGTAGATTCGCTCCATTTCTTTGGCTACGGCTGGATCGTCTTGATTGATCAATTGACGTTGCCACAGCAGTTGATAACGGTATGGGGTGTCGAAAGCAAACTGAAAGCAGGTTTCGGCAAAAGCCTGTATGGCTTGCTCCGGTTTATCCGATAAATCGGTTATTGCTTCTGTGGTTTGATCGGCTAGATCTGCAAAAATAATTGCAGCAATGGCCGTTAACATAGCTTGCCTATTAGGGAAGTGATTTGCGGGCGCTGAATGGGCTACCCCTGCGTTACGTGCTACGGCGCGGATGGTTATAGCCTCAATACCCTGTGAGTCGAGTAGTTTTAATCCCTCTTGTAGTAGTTCTGCCCTTAGGTCGCCGTGCTTTTGCCCAGCGGTACGCTTTTGTTTATCTTTCAAAATTGACACCGTCCATATTGATGACCATACTGACAGTGTCCATTTTAACACCAGTCTGTAACTAAGGAGAAACCCAATGAACTCAAACCTTATTATTTGGCCTGTTCTGGCACAAATTTTACTGACTCTCATAATGTTTATTTTGTTAGGCGTTAGGAAGGCCCAAGCGGTAAAAGCGGGTGATGTGAATCGTAATCAGACGGCATTAAATAATCGCATGTGGCCAGATTCTGTGATCAAGGTTTCTAATAATATCGCAAACCAGTTTGAAGCCCCTGTGTTGTTCTACGTATTGTGTTTAGTGTTTTACAGTATCGATGCTGTCAATATGGTTGCTGTCGGTTTGGCGTGGCTGTTCACACTGAGTCGATTCGCTCATGCTTATGTGCATTGTGGTTCTAATTATGTCCCAATGAGACTTAGGCTGTTTTTGGTTGGGTGTTTTGTATTGATTGCGATGTTGGTACAAGTTGCTTGGTATTTGGTTGCGGCTAGTAACTAAAGTGGTAAAAAAGTATTTAAGGCTCCTTAATCAGAATGAAGGTTTGTAATGGTTAAACCGATTTAACGCAGTTGTTATGTTTAGTCATAAAATTATAGAGGCTATTAAGGTATCTGACTGATTTTAATAATGCTTTGTCTCAAAATAAACGCCGCAATTGCGGCGTTTATTATTTGGGTTTAGTTAAGGCGTTAGACTTGCGTTGCAACGCCATCGTTCTCGGCTTCTTCTGTTGGTGCTGTTTGTTTGTCAAACTTCATTAATAAAGCAGGTAAAAGTAAAAAATCAAAAACAAGTGCGGCGCTGATGGTCCCACTGATCATGATTCCCATTTTTACATTGGCGGTAAAATTAGACAGCATCAACACAGAGAAGCCGGCTACTAATACGATGGTGGTGATGACTAAGGGTTTGGCTACAGTTTGAAATGCATAACGTACTGCGTCGGCCGAGGTGTGTCCTAGTTGATTTTTAGCACGCTGATATTTGCTAAAAAAGTGGACGGTATCATCAACTACAATTCCCAGTGTTAAGCTGAATACGACGGCTACGCCTAAGTCCACTTGACCAACTGCAATACCCCAAATACCGAATGTGATTAAAGCAGGGAAGACGTTTGGGAGTAAGCTCATTAAGCCAAATCTAATTGAACCTAATGCAATAATTAATGTGATTGTGATGAGGATAATGGCAATTACTGACCCCGATAACATGGAGTCGATATTCTTTTTACCAACATGTGCAAACATGGTTGAAATGCCCGATGCAGGTACAGCAAGTTGTGGGGCATTTTGTGTGAACCAAGTTTGTGCGCGTTGGTCTAGTTCAATTAAACCTTTTGCTTGTGAGCCTACTACGCCAAACGCTAAAAAGAGTGAGCGTTTTTGCGCATCAACTTGGTTATTCAGGTCTAACCCATACGGTAATGATAATTCGTATAAAAGCTGATATTGAGAGGCGAGTTCGCGGCTTTCAGGGATTTCATAATAAGCGGGGTTATTAGAATTCATATTTTGGTTGAGGCGTTTGATGGTGTCGGTGTAGGCGAGTGCGTTGACAATTTCAGGCTGGTTTTTAAACCATTTAACAAATGCATCTACTTTTTTTAAAAAATCAGGGTTGTTGACGCCGCCAATTTCGCCGCTGTCTAGTGAATAATTTAATACATCAAAACCTGTTAGATTTTGCTCCATATATTCGGATGCTTGTCTAAATTCGGTGCTCTCATCAAAGTACGCAACGGTATTGTCGTTTAATTCATTTAATAGTGTTAGCGATGCTAGAAGTGTTGCCGTTATTAATACGCTGGGTAATAAAACCTTGCGGTGTTTGATTGAGAAGTCGGCAATGCGACTTGACCATAGCATCTTGCCTTCTTCCATTGGCTTGGCTTTCATAGGTAACCAAACAGCAAGGGCAGGTAATATGGTGACGCTTAAAAAGAACGCAGCCATTACACCAAAGGCTGCAAAGTTGCCAAGCTCTCTAAAGGGCGGCACGTCAGAGGTGTTCATAGCTAAAAAGCCAATGGCGGTGGTGAAGCTGGTTAAAAATACCGGTTGCAGATTTATTTTCATGGCTTGTGTCATGGCGTCTTTACGGTTTTGACCCAATGATAAGTGGTGTAAATAACTTGCTAGTAAATGTACGCAGTCACACACGGCGAGGGTCAAAATAATAATGGGTGCCATGACGTTTACCTGATTTAAGTCGTAGCCAATCCAGCCCACAAAGCCTTCGCTTATTACCACACCCACAATAATTACAATGGTGGTAACAAATGCAGACCAAGCCGAGCGTAATAAAAACAGCAACATGAGTACAATTAACAAAAATAATATTGGGAATAAATACATGGCATCATATTCGGTCGATTCATTAAATGCCGTATTAACAATGCTAAGACCTTGCAGGTGAATTTTAATGTTGGGGTTTTCTGCTTCAATTTCGGTGCGTAATTGGCGTGCGGCAGCCACTAGCTCAACGGTTGCTTTGCCTTCGGCTTGTTTTGTATCGTTAGGCATATTTAAAACGACATTGATTCCGGTCGAATGATGGCGATCAGAGACTAGTCGATTCACCAGTGCTACTTCGTTGGATGCAATATTTTTGATGCGTGTAAGTTGTTCGTCCGTAAGGCTCATTGCGTCTTCTACTAGGTCTGCCACCAGTAGATCGTCTTCGCTTACTTCGGTGTGTTGGTAATTGGTTAGGGAATCAACACGGCTGGAATAGGGGAGTTGCCAAGCTTGGTGGGTGATGGATTCAACACTGGCTAAATTTTCACGGGTATAGATGTCGCCGTTAAGTGCTTCAAATACAAATAATAAATTATTACTTTTGATGTAAATACTTTCGTTTTTTTCATGGGCAATCAGTTGTTCGTTAGAGTCATCAAAAAAGATTTTGTAGCTGCCGTTAAATTGTAACTGGGTTAAGCCTAGGGTGAGGCCAATGATAACCAGTATGGCGGCCATGGCGATTTTGTTGCGGCTATGTACCAGCCACGTAGCGAGACGATCGTTCATGCTTTAATTCCGTTTGTTATTTTTATATTTATGAGAATGCTGGCCGAACATTACGGTAATCTTTTGTTTATTGCTAGATGGGGATGGGGATGGGGATGTTGATCGCCTTGTGTCGCATGAATTAGGCTTTTGATTGCGCGAGCGGTGCTCGGCTCTTACAGGTTGGGTAGTAATCAGCGGTTTAGGTTGATTTCAATAATGTACGAGCTTGCACCGCGAGCGATATATTGGGGTTGTGAGTGATAAGGTGTATTTTTGGACTTACGCTGAATTGATATTTGAGTAGCAGAATAATAATTGTTGAAAAAATAGGTGTATTTATGCATATTGATCTAATATTTAAAATTAATATGTATAAATAGACGGATTATAAATGCTACCAATGTTACCTGATCAGGCTGTGAACTCAGTGTTGGTGCGCCTTGGTGAGGTGTGCCGGCAAACCCGTATTGAGCAAAATAATACTCAAGCCGAACAGGCTGCATTGGCTGAGATAAGCTTGCGCGCCGCGCAAAATATAGAGGCTGGCCAGTCTGGGCAGACGGCGATTCTGTTTAAGTATTTATTTTCCTTGGATTTACTGGCTCAAATCCATACTGCCTTACCTGACCCAGATGCCGTCTCGCCACTGGAACAGTTGGCTATGAATAAGGCAAAACCGAAAAAACCACAGCGGGCCTCTAAAGCTAAACGGTCAAATAAGGCACAACCCAAGTGGGGTGATGGAAGACCCGTGGTGAAAACGCCTTTATCAGGTGAAGGTGAGCATTGATGGCCATTGAACTTGCTGAGGTACTGTTGTGGGGGACAACCATTGCTGTCGTACGTTGGGATGAACAGGTGGGCGTGGCAGATTTTCAGTACACACCAGAATTCCAAAACTTTGGCATTGAAGTCGCGCCGGTTGTCATGCCTGTGCGCGCGGCGCCCTACCGTTTTGCAAGTTTGAATAGAGACACGTTTAAAGGCTTGCCGGGTATGTTGGCTGATGTATTGCCCGATAAATTTGGTAATGCGCTGATTGACCAATGGCTTATTAAGCAAGGTCGTAGCCCGTCTGATTTTAATCCTATTGAACGATTATGTT
The DNA here is from genome assembly GCA_047621325.1 of Oceanicoccus sp. Classification (GTDB taxonomy): domain Bacteria; phylum Pseudomonadota; class Gammaproteobacteria; order Pseudomonadales; family Oceanobacteraceae; genus Bermanella. Next base: position 160,444 of record JBLHLT010000005.1, on the reverse strand, counting down.
ACACCGCCGACCGGGCAATTGGTGCGCTGGAGTTTAAACCAACTCAACGCTATTTTGACCATGATGAAGGCTCACAGATTGAGCTTGATAAAATGGTGCGTTTGGCCAGCTTAGTGTTGCAAAAAAAACAGTTTGAAATCGATAGCCATGATTTAGATGGCGAAGCGTTAGAGCAAATCTTACAGATCGGAACATCCGCCGGTGGCGCACGTGCAAAAGCCATTATTAATTGGAACGAAGCCGAAAACATTATTTTACCGGGTCATGTAAAGCCGCAAACAGGGTTTGATGGTTGGTTAATTAAATTTGATGGTGTAAGCGAAAACCGCGATAAAGAATTGGCTGATCCATTAGGTTATGGCCGTATTGAATACGCCTATTATTTGCTAGCACAAAAAGTCGGAATTGAAATGATGGAAAGCCGCTTGTTAGAAGAGGGCAGTCGCGCCCATTTTATGACAAAACGTTTTGATCGTGTTGATGGCGATAAACTGCACATGACCAGTTTGTGCGGCTTGGGGCATTTTGATTTTAACGACCCAGCTGCCACCAGTTATGAGCAAGCCTTTGTTTTGGCAAGGCAGTTACAAATTCCTCGCGAGCATGTGGCGCAATTATTTAAACGTATGGTGTTTAATGTGGTTTTTCGTAATCAAGATGACCATACCAAAAATATCGCGTTTTTAATGGACCGTAATGGTCATTGGCAATTAAGCCCAGCATTTGATGTTGCTTACAGTTTCAACCCTAAAGGTTTGTGGACGTCTAAACATCAAATGAGTGTAAACGGTAAACGTGATGAATTTATTTTGTCTGACTTATTATCAGCGGGCACACAAACGGGTTTATCTAAGCAAAGGATAAAGCAGATTATAGAAGAGGTGGTAGCGTGTTTGCAGTTATGGCCAGACTGCGCTGAGAAGGCAGGGGTCAAAAATGAAATAATGTTGTCGATTGGTAATGCTTTTAGATGGCTTGATTAACTTATTATTAGAACAGGCTGTACTTGTATTAACGGCGGCGCTTTTAGCAAGCGCGTGCCGCTAGGTTTTTAAGTTCGCATACGAGTGTGTTGCTACCGGTACTTTCTTGTACCGCAAACCAAAGAATAGATAGATATTCCATTTGTAGTTTTGCAAGGTGTAATTCACTGTTGGTGTATTTACCGTAAAAAGATAAAAGACGATTTTCTTCTGATTCACTTAGCTTTGCGCTGTCACTGAAAACCGCTAAATCCCAAATTGGATTGCCAAGCCCTGCGTACTCCCAGTCTATTAAACTTAGTTCACCGGTTTTATTGATGATCCAGTTGTGAGTGTTGGCATCCATGTGGCATAGGGCAACTTTATGGCTGTTTGGTTGCAGTGCGCTATCAAGTGTTTGTTTTAATAGTTCTAGGTCATTCTTTTGCATGTTGGGTTTGGGTAGGATTTGCGCCCAAAAAAATTCTGTTCTTACAAACGTATTGACACTCGGCCAGTGTGCTTGGGTTGGCTGAGAATGTGTGCTTTTTAAAATTTGAGCAATTCTTTCTAGGTTTTCGCTTACTGAAAGCCCAGCGGCTTGATGCTCGGCTAATGTGTGACCATGGATATAAGGGCGAACCCAGTATTTAAAAGTAGGATCGTTATATGATGTGGCGGGGCATATGTTGAGTTTGCTAATGCTTTCAACAATTTCATATTCATTTTGATGGTGTATGTTTAATTCTTTTGCATTTTTTGCATTGATGCGAATAACAAATGGCTGTTCGTTTTCGTTAGGCAAGGTGACTAACCAGTTTTCATTGGTTAGCCCTTGTTCTAGTTGTACAAAATGACACTTTGCATGGTCGTATTGATTTAAGATTGGCCATAGTGGCCAATCTTGTAATACTTCATTAAGGGTGTGTTGGTTGCTAATCATTTTAAGCAGGTTGAGCGTCATTGGATTCGTTTTGAGTTTTGTATATTTTAAGCCAAGCAACGTAACCAAATACCACCATTACAACATACACACCCATCAATAAAGCGGTTAAATAGAGTTCACGGTCAATGTACAAGTAGATTGCTAGTGCATCAATAACAAGCCAGTAAATCCAATTCTCTAATACTTTTTTGGCAACCATGTAAGTGGTTAAAACGGCGCCCCAAGTTGTGAAAGAATCTAAATAAGGCATGACGGCTGTGGTGTTTTCGCTTAATAAAAAGCCACTGGTAAAGGTAAGGACTAATACACTGCCAATGGTCAATAGATGCTGTTTCCCGCTCCACGTACTAATAGGTAGTTTAGGCTTTAACTCATTTTGCATGGCGGAGTTTTGTGGTTTTTTATTCCATACGTACCAGCCATATACAGCCATAACGAGGTAGTACACATTTAACGCAGACTCCATTATTAAGCTGACATCAAAAAACAACCAGCTAAAAATGGCCGTACTGCCAAAGGCTGCGTACCAGCAAAGGCTGTTTTCACGCATAGCTAGTACTAGGTAGGCAATACCTAATAACACGGCGATGACTTCCCAGTAGCTCATGGCTTGTGCAGCAGAGATTACCCCTTGGCTGAACGCGTCACTAAATGAAAGTGTTGGTTGAATATCTGTGTCCATTTTAGAAACCTTTATTTGTCGCCGTGTGGATTAAGTTTAGGGTCTAAGTTTGCACCAATGAATTTGCAAATAAAAATGGCTTTGCCAAACTTTTCATATGAGTATTTCATTTCTTTGGTTAATACAGACATAACCAAATCGTATTCGCCAAAGATCTGGGTACTCATGGTATTACCCGCAACACTGATGCCATCGGTTGCGTTTAAGCGGTCGATGAAATCTTTGATGGCCGGAATGTAATCATCGGCCAAAGGGTATTTGCTGATCTCAACGGATAATTCCATAAGAACCTCGTGATAATTGGGTGTGTATTTGTTGCAATATTTGTAGGTCGGGCTTTAGTCCGACAAATGTTGTCGCCCTAAAGGACGACCTACATATCTATTTAAAAGTCATAGCGTGCGCTTAGTGAGATCAAGCGTGGCTCGCCAAATTGTACATATTTACCAGGTTGAATTGTCCCTTGTGGGTCTTGAACCCAGCCGCTAAATCCTCGTGTTTCTGTGTCTTCATTTGTGATGTTTTTTATTGCTAAGGTCGCTGAAAAATTTGCCTTTTTATAGGTAGTTGATGCATGTAGTAATTCATATTTATTTGATTTTGCGTCATGGCTGTCGGAGAAGTAGAAGTCATCTTTTGCTTCTAGCTCTACGCTGCTAGAAATTGAATTTGTAAGTTTGATATGTAGCTGTGTTGCCAGAGAGTAGCTGGGCGCGTGAGCTTGGTTTCTCCCTGATTTGTCTAGGACGGTGTCATTTTCCCAGTCCCCATCAGTGTCTATGTTTATGGAGAAATCATTGATTTCAGTTTCTAGTAACCCAATTGATGTGCTCCATGATATTCCCGGTGCTATATTCCAGCTGGTTTCAATTTCAATACCGTAGCTGTAACCATAGGCCGCGTTAGTGAATGAGTCTATAAATGTGGTACCGTTGTCGCGGACGGTTGAGCTTTTTACTTGCTGGTTGTCGCGATATATGTGGAATAGAGCGATGCGACTGTTAAAGTCTTCATTTAGAGAGTTACTTTTTAGTCCAATTTCTGTGGCCCAGTTGTATTCGGTATCGTATTGAATTAAGTCCGCGGGCAGTGCGTTATTTGGGTCGGTATTGAATCCGCCAGTCTTGTATCCGCGACTGAAGCTTACGTATGATAAATGCTGATTGTTTACTAAGTGCTCAAGTGAGATTTTACCTGCATATAGAAGTTCATTCTGTGTGTCTGAATAACTGCTTGAGGTTTCAAAATCGCTGTTAAAATTTTCGACTCGTAACCCATAAATCAAAGAGGTCGTGTGTGTTAGGAAAGTATTTAACTCTGTATAGATGGCTTGGCTATTACGCGTTAAATTATAATTGAAGTCGCTATTTCCGTAGTCCCCAATTCTTTTTTGTCCTAAATCTTCATCGGAAGCTTGGTTGTATGCTCCAAAAACCCAAGATGTTGATTCATTGAATATGTCTGACTCAGGATTTGAAAGTATTCGTAAATCAATGCTGCCTTTTTTAGTGGTGCGCTCAAATTCTTCATAATCGGAAATGGTGTTTCCGCGAAATCCTAGGTGCATCCAATCATAGTCATACGAATAGAATGTATCGCTTGTTGAGAACTGTGATGTACTTTCTATTGAGAATTTTTCAAAACCATTATGTTTTGTGGTTAGCGAGAAGGCTTTTGATGTTTGATCGTCTTTGCCCGGCTGATCGCTTTGCGTTGTACGTGTGTTGTCAATTGTAAATGCATCGTATCCATTCTCAGCTTTGGTTATGAATGATGTAAGATGTAAATCATTGTTCTTAGTTGTATAGAGCAACTGTGCTTTAAGTGTTTTTTCATCAAACCCGTTTGTATCTTTCTTGTTTAGGAATTCATTTTCCATATAACCATCAGACGTAACTTGGTTGATGGCGAAGCGGGCTTGTACGTTATTAGCTAAAGATCCAGAAACCGCAGCACCCAAGCCTTGGGTGTTGTAGTTACCCAGCTTGCCTTGCACATAACCTTCGGTTTCTTTGGTTGGCTGCTTGCTTTTGATGTTGATGGCACCCGCCAGCGCGTTGGCACCAAAGGCTGTGCCTTGTGGGCCGCGTAGAATTTCAACTTGGTCAATATCAAATAGGGTGGCTGCGCCGCCTAGGCCTGTCATGTCGATGCCATCAATAATTAATCCTACCGATGGATTAACAGGATCGATAAATTGGCTACGTTCACCTATGCCGCGAATTTGGAAAAAACGTGCACGGGAGGCGCCGGCTGCAAAATTCACATTGGGTGCAAGGGATAAAATGCTTTCTAGGTGGTCGGCGTTGCGGTTTTTGATGTCATCTTCGCTTACAACGGTAATGGATGACGGGATTTGCATTAAATCTAGCTGACGAAAATCAGCGGTTACATTTACCGTATCAAGTTTAGCGCTTTCTTCGCTTTCTTCGCTTTGTAGGCTGGTGTTAGTTTGAGTGACGGCGTCGGTGATTTGGCCATTAACAGGTGTAGGCTGTGCCGCCAACGCCGAAAAGCTAAGTGCGCTCAAAATAAAAATTGGGGTTTTCATGGGTCTTTTCCAAAATATTGAATAAGTCCCGGTTACTGCGTAGAGGTAACTAGTAGCGTCTGCAGTGAGTGCAGAAAAGCGCAAAAGAATGTCCATTCCTACGCCGGTATTAACCGGATCAGGTTCTAGGGGTTCGCAAAAAAGACATCTCAGGCCGTAGCCTCCCCCTGGATGGGCTGGATTCTACGTGATTTGCAGGTAGGAAAGAAGTACTAGAAGCCCTGAAGGGTTTTATCTTGGATGGTGGCGCTTTTTAGGGAGATAGTATTGCTATCGCCATTTTTCTGCTTGGTTTCTAGTTTGATTAGCAGGTATTCGTAATCAACAGCAAACCAAATGCGGGTTGATTCTTTGTTGTTGTCTTTTTCTTGGATAACTTCAATGGTGTTGATGAGACCTTGCTTGGTTTTGGTTTGCCCACGTTTGGCCACTTTAAAATCATAGTGCTTGAGGCGGTTTTTATACGCGACTTCATAGCTGAATTCTGATTTACCGGCCATTAGGTCTAGGCGTATTTGCTCTTGGTAGCTGAGGTTGTCTTGTATGCCTAGGGTGAGTGTGTAGTCTGCCCATTCATCGCGCTCAGGTATCCATACTTGTTGTTTTTCCCAGTCAAAGGTTTGTGCGCGGCGCTTTTTAGAAAGAAAACCAGATGTTTTGTAGCGATAGTGCTGGGGTTTTACAGTTTGATTTTCAATGCTGTATTGTGATTGTTCGTGTAGATCGGCCACCGATGAGTAGGCTTCGAATGTGAGCTGCCATAGGCCGTCTTCGGTTTTTGCTAGTGTGCGGGTTGCATCGACGGTGATCGGGAACCAGCCTGCCTTCCAAGTTGCTTCATAGTTGGCTTCGTAAGGAGAGAATGCTGATGATGTTTGAGAGGCTGTGTCGTCGCTCCAGCTGTATTGGCTGGTTAAAACTATAAAGAGGGTGATGATGATTTTATACAAAGCATCCTGCCTAGGTGGATCGTGAATATGCTTTTGAGTATAAGCGCAGTTGCGGTATCCATACCAGCAACTGGCTAGAAATGTCTGTTCTAATTTGCAGTGAGCTGCACACCAGATTCAGGTAGGGGTTGATTGTCAAAGTAGGCATCGCCTTTGAGCATGGTGATGCGGCCTTCAACAAACCATTTAACCGCGATTGGGTAAATGATGTGTTCTTGCTGTTGCACACGCGTTTTCAAGCTGCCTTCGGTGTCGTCATCTAATACGGGTACAACGGCTTGAATAATATTCGGGCCGCCGTCTAGGTCTTCACTAACAAAGTGCACGGTTACGCCGTGCTCTTTATCGCCCGCTTCAAGTGCGCGCTTATGTGTATTTAGGCCTTTGTATTTAGGCAATAACGACGGATGAATGTTGATTAGGCGACCTTTGTAACGACGTACAAAGTCATGGGTTAGAATGCGCATGAAACCCGCTAAAATCACAAGGTCGGGGCCATATTGGTCGATTTCGTGAATAAGCTTGCCGTCAAATTCTTCGCGAGTTGAGAACTCTGTGTGGTCGACAACGGTGGTTGGGATGTCCATATTCGTTGCGCGATCAAGACCCATAACGCCGGGGCGGTTACTAACCACCCCAACAATCTCACCATCAATTTCTTTTTTCTGGCAGGCTTCGGCAATTGCTTGGAAGTTACTGCCAGAGCCTGAGATCAATATAACAATGCGCGCAGGCTCTGCTTGTTCGGCTTTCACTGTGCTTATTCCTCGTCCACGCCTTTAACGATAACGAGTTCTTCGCCTTCGTTCGCTTTTTCGATTCGGCCAACCAGTGTGGCGGTTTCGCCTTCAGCGTTTAGGATGTCCATGGTGGCTTGTGCGTCTTTTTCGTCAACGACGACGATCATGCCTAGGCCACAGTTGAAGGTAAGGTGCATTTCATGCCAATCGATGTTGCCTTTTTCTTGCAGCCAGTTAAAGACAGCTGGACGATCCCATGCCGCGCTATCAAGAATACACTTAGTGCCTTCTGGTAATACGCGAGGGATGTTTTCATACATACCGCCACCAGTGATGTGGCAAATGGAGTGCGCATCAATGGTTTCTAGCATTTTAAGAATAGGTTTAACGTAAATGCGAGTAGGTGCAAGTAGGGCATCGCCTAAGGTTTGACCGTCTAGGTCTTGGCTTAGGTCTGCGCCAGATACTTCGATTACTTTACGAACAAGTGAATAACCGTTTGAGTGTACACCAGAAGAGCGTAGGCCGATGATCACGTCGCCTGCTTTTACTTTGCTGCCATCGATTAGATCCGCTTTTTCTGCAACACCGACACAGAAACCAGCAAGGTCGTAATCTTCGCCTTCATACATGCCTGGCATTTCAGCCGTTTCACCGCCGACAAGTGCACAGCCAGACTGCAAGCAGCCTTCGCCAATGCCTGTCACAACGCTAGTGGCTACGTCGACATTGAGTTTGCCGGTTGCGTAGTAGTCTAAAAAGAATAATGGTTCAGCGCCGCATACGATTAGGTCGTTTACACACATGGCCACAAGATCGATACCGATGGTGTCATGCTTCTCAAGGTCCATGGCTAGACGCAGTTTGGTGCCCACGCCATCTGTGCCTGAAACCAATACAGGCTCTTTGTATTTAGTAGGCAGGCTGCACAAGCCAGCAAAGCCGCCGATGCTGCTCATGACTTCAGGGCGACGGGTTTTCTTCACCACGCCTTTGATGTTGTTAACAAGTGCGTTACCTGCGTCAATGTCTACGCCGGCATCTTTATAACTAAGTGACTTGTTTTGCTCGCTCATATTGGGCAGCCCTTTTGTGCGGGAAAGTATCGATGAGTAAAAAAGGGGGCGGATTTTAACACCTAGCAAGCTTTTTATAAATCATACTTGTGCTTTAGAGTGCATAATTTACAGTTGGGGGCTGCATTTTTTCTCGAATTTGTCAGAATAGCCGCCAATTACAGGAATAAAGACCACTTCATGAAATTTCAACTGTGTTTTATCACTTTTATTTTATTTGCCTCGCTCTCATGGGGGAAGCCTGTTTCTGGTTTATATGATGCTCGTGTCCCTGTGCCGGACCAGCAACTTATTAGTCGCCAGCATGGCGCTAAACAAGGTTTGATTGAGGTGCTGCAAAAAGTGAGTGGCTTCGCCGTACCTGCTGAAAACGAAGCGATAATGTCGGCCTTAGAAATTGCAGACCAGTATTTGTATCAATATAGCTATGAAGCGGTGCAAAAAGATGAGTGGGATGCGTCTATTCCGCCGGGCTCTAGTTGGTTGAAAATGCGGTTTGAGGCGCAATCAATCCAGCGCATTATTAAACAAGCTAATTTGCCGTTATGGGGCAATAACCGCCCAACTGTTTTATTGTGGCTAATAAAAGAAGAGCGTGGCCGCTCGATATTGGCCGAAGGGGCTGACGATGCTGCCTTTAAAGCGGTTAGTAATGCCAGTCAGGTTCGAGGTGTACCAATTGTATTGCCTATTTATGACTTAGAAGACTCAATTCGTTTGCCGCAAGAAAGTTTATGGGGGCTGTTTTCTGGTGCCATCACCGAGGCGAGTAAACGTTATGATGCTGAATCTGTCTTGGCTGCGCGTGTATATAAAAACAACAAGGGCAACTGGGCTGGCCAGTGGCGCTTTTATTTTAAAGAACGTGAATTCAACTACGAATTTGAAACCCAGGAGCTAAGCCAGCAGGTTTTATCGGGCCTGAGCGCGTCAGCTGAAGTGCTGGCTAATACCTTTGCTATTAAAGCGAATGATGCCCGGAGCGATGGCTTGGCTATAAAAGTCAGCAATGTTAAGTCATTGAAACATTACGCGGCCTTGGTGAGTTACCTTGAAGGCCTTACGATTACCAAGCATGTGTTTGTGTCTGGGTTAAAAGGGGATGATATGGAGCTTGAACTAACGTTAAGTGGTAACTTGAATCAGTTTAAACAAGTGCTGGCGCTCGATAAGAAGCTCATCCAGTTGGCCAGGGTCAAAAATCCTGCTGAACCTGATGCTGATCCTTTAATTCCACAATTAATTCATTTTAACTGGCAACCATAGGTTCAATGAAACAAACGATACTGAGATATTTACCCAATATTATTACCGGCTTGCGACTACTGGCGGTGCCACCTGTCGCGCTTTTGCTGTGGTTTGGTGAGTATAAGTATGCGTTGATTGTTTTTGCGTTTGCAGGTGTCTCTGATGGTGTGGATGGGTATTTGGCAAGACGCTTTAATTGGAAAAGCCACTGGGGTGCCATTATGGACCCGTTGGCTGACAAACTGTTGTTGGTAACAACCGCTGCGGTGTTGATGCTTAAGGGCTTGTTACCTCTTTGGTTATTTGTGCTGGTGTTGGGTCGCGATGTTATGCTGGTTGGGGGGACAGCGTTGTATCGCCTTTGGTTTGGTCCATTCGTGGTGCAACCAAGCGTACTGGGTAAACTGAGTACGTTTATACAAATATTATTGGTGTTAAGTTTATTGGTGCATGTAGCCACCGGGCTGCTGAGCGATGAGCAAATACAGCTAATGGTTTTAATCTGTGCTGCGGTCACCATGATAAGTGGCGCGCACTATTTGTTTGTCTGGGTAAGGAAAGCCATTAATGAATAATGCTGTGCAGTTGGGCTTGAAGCCACTGGTGATTATATTTGCGATTGTTTTATTGGGTTGGGTGGTACTTCAGCTTGAACCGGTTTTGATGCCCTTTGTGGTGGGCGCGTTACTGGCCTATTTGGGTGATCCTGTTGCTGATCGCTTAGAGGCGCGCGGTCTGAGTCGTACATTGTCGGTGGTTGTGTGTTTTATTGTGTTAACTCTGATCTTTGTAGGTGCATTAATTGTGCTGGTGCCTTTGGTTTTACATCAATTAAAAGTGGTATACGCACAAATACCGCTAGTGTTCGAGTGGTTTAAGCTAGTTGCCCAACCATGGTTGATAGAAACGCTAGCATTAGAAGCAGACGTGTTTAATGTTGACCATATCAGAGAGCAAATTATTAGCCAGTGGGGCAATGCACAGGATGTGTTGGCCTCGGTATTAACTAAAGTGACCTCGTCTGCGGGTGCCTTTATTAGTTTTCTAGTCAACTTAACCTTGGTGCCCGTTGTCGGATTTTATTTGTTGCGCGATTGGGATATTTTAATGGCCAAGCTGTTAAAGCTTGTGCCAGTCAGATATCAAGGAACCTCAAGCAAGCTTGGCCAAGAATGCAATGAAGTGGTGGGGGCGTTTTTACGAGGTCAGCTATGGGTAATGGCGGCTTTGGCGCTTATCTACGGTATTGGCTTGTGGATAGTAGGCTTAAAGCTTGCTTTGCTGGTGGCGCTGATTGCGGGTCTAGCCAGTATTGTGCCTTATATGGGGTTTGCCATCGGCATACTTGCGGCGATGGCGGCGGGTTACTTTCAATTTGGTCTTGATTGGCCGTTATTTTTCATCTTAATTGTATTTGGCGTAGGGCAGGTCATTGAATCTGTGGTTTTAACCCCCATTTTGGTGGGAGATAAGATTGGATTGCATCCTGTGGCGGTTATTTTCGCCATAATGGCGGGTGGTCAGTTGTTTGGGTTCATTGGTGTAATATTGGCGCTGCCAGTCTCAGCTATAATTGTGGTACTCTTACGCCATATACATGAAATTTATAAAGATACAGAGTTTTATTCGGAAAGCTGATGCCATCAATACAGGTTGTAGAGCAGTTGCCCCTTAGGGTGCAGTTGCGTGATGAAGCTACATTTGAAAATTTTTTCGCTAAGCAAGACCTTGAAGCTGTTGAGCAAATAAAGCTCGCAGCCAAAGGTAAAGGCGAGCAAAGCATTTATGTGAGCGGCAAAGCCGGGTCAGGCTGTAGCCACCTGTTGCAGGCTGCCTGTCATGAGGCGCAAGCATCTGGCTTGAATAGTGTTTATTTGCCCTTAGACGAATTAGTGGGTTATTCCCCTGCGGTTTTTGAGAGCTTAGAAGATCTTCCCGTAATCGCATTGGATAATTTGCAGTCGATTGCAGGTGATAATTTATGGGAAGAGGCACTTTTCCATATGTTTAACCGTGTGCGTGATGCAGGCGGGCGTATGATCTTTGCCGCAGATAAGCCTTTAGATGAGTTAGGCGTACAGCTGCCTGATTTGTTGTCTCGTTTAAAGTGGGGTCTTGTTTATGAATTTGATGACCCTGATGAAGAATTTAAAATCTCAGCTTTACAGCTGCGTGGGCATAACCGCGGTTTAGAAATCACACCTGATGTTGCTAAATATGTGGTTCGTCACCTAAATGGTGAGATGGAGCAGATGTTTGAGGTGTTGCAGCAATTAGATAACGCGTCATTAAGTGCTCAAAGAAAGCTTACACGGCCCTTTGTTAAGGCCGTGATGGGCTGGTAAGTCTAACACTCAATTAGCCGGTGTAATCTTCTACTAGGCCGGCTTCTAGTAATCGTGAGTACAGCTCTAGGCATGTACGCACTTTCTCTTCTGGTACTTTCAAGTCTAACAATAAGTTATGTGAAAGGTTTTCCAGCTCTTCTTGTAATACGGTTTCGCTCATTTGAAATAGATCGGTCATCGGTACGATGTCAAACGGTAGCTCGGCCCCGTAAGCGCCATATAAGGTGTTAAGCCACTTTTCATATAGATAGGGCTCGCTTACGAAAACAGGCTGCTTATCAACGTCTTCAGATAGCTCACGAATCACATCTAAAACGGTTTCGCCCACCATTTCGATTTGTTGACGGGTGATGCCATGACGATCTTCGTTAGAGGCATCCCATTTGCGCCATTCATCTTCTGGTCGAATCATGACGTCTTTGAGCTGGCCATCGAAAATAGACCAGCAAGCAGCGATGGGATACGCATCTTCTTCGTAACTACTGCTCTCAAGGACTAGAAAACGTGGGTATTCCATATACAATCCTGTGCTAAGTAAATTGGAGTTAAAAATGGATAGAAAAGAAAGAGACTTTTACCAGCGTGACGCAGAAGATCAAGCATCTTTTTTAGAGCAAACCTGGTGTAACAACTGCCAACAAGTAGACCTAGGGATGAAAGACCCCGTGGAATATGAGTTAGATGGCGTTATCATGATTGAAGGTAAGTGTAAAAAATGTGGTGAAACGGTTACCACTGAGCTTGCCGACGAAGACGATGAAAGCGAGTGGATCGATTAATAAGTCTTTCGTTTTCTAGTAACACAAAAACGCCACTGATATTCAGTGGCGTTTTTGTTTGTCATTGGCGCTTTATTAATCGGGTATAAAAATTAGACGCGATGAATTGAATTAGAGTGACAAATACACCTGCAGTGGCCAGTCCGCTCTGTTGTGCACCAAATGCCGATAATACCCAAACAATGAAGTACACCAAACAAACATAACTCATCCATGCCATCACGTTTTTGGTTTTCATGATTAAAGCGGGTATTAACACCAACCAAGGAATGCCCTTGATTGCGGTTAGTAATAAGCCGAGGAATACATCATACGGCCCATTTATTACAATGTCAGGCTGATCAAAGCTGCCTACTCCTAACAATACAAACTGCAATACGAAGCATACTAATGCGATTAAATAGCTGATTTTAAGTGTGTTCATTTAACTCTCTAAACGCTGGGCGAGCTTGGCGATACGCTTGCCTTGTGCTTGGCAAAGTGCGATCTCTTCTTGGCTAAGTGGCAGGTTGTTGTGTTTGCCTGCAAAGTGGCTAACCCCATAAGGTGTGCCACCGGTTTGTGTGTCCATTAAGCTAGGCTCGGTATAAGGAATACCCGCCATGATCATGCCGTGATGAAGTAACGGCAACATCATACTTAACAGTGTGCTTTCTTGCCCGCCATGAAGGCTAGAGGAGCTAGTAAAAACCGCTGCGGGCTTATCGACCAGTTCGCCGGTTAGCCATAGATTTGAGGTGCCATCTAAAAAGTATTTCATTGCACCTGCCATGTTACCGAATCTTACCGGACTGCCTAATACTAAGCCGCTACAGTTACGAAGGTCATCTTCAGAGCAATAAAGTGGCCCGGATTCAGGAATATCACTCAAGGAGCTTTGTGTGTCAGGGGAGACACTCGGCACGGTGCGAATGCGCGCTTCAATTGCACAGGCTTCAATGCCGCGACCTATTTGTTCGGCCATGGATGCAACCGCACCCCCTTGGCTGTAATAAAGGACAAGAATATAGGGGCTGGCCACTATACGATCTCCAGCACGTCTTCTGGTGGGCGACCTAATCTTGCTTGATCACCGTTTATGACAATGGGGCGTTGAATCAATTTAGGCTCGTTAACCATGGCACTAATGAGAGCGGTATCACTAAGGGTTTTATCTTTTAAGTTTTGAGCTTTGTAGGCGTCTTCTGAGTTGCGTAGCAATTCACGCGGGGTGATTGCAAGCTTGGCCAATACGGCTTTGATCATTTTTGCACTAGGCTTTTCATCAAGATAGAGGTAAATATTTGCATTGATGTTTTTTTGCTCAAGTAGCGCAAGGGTTTCTCTTGATTTAGAGCAGCGTGGATTATGCCAAATTTCGACAGTCATGATGGGTCTCATTGCAAACTATTATAAAGGGGTTATTGTACCCACATTAAAGGGGAGTGCGAGTTTTGAATGTGAAGCAATTAAGTCGTTTTTGTTGGTTTTTAATATTACGCTTTGAGGGCAATGAGAATCGAAGTAGTGCGGCTGAACTTACTTTTGTGACGTTGTTTGCGATTGTGCCTTTAATGGCATCTGGTTATGTTATGCTGACTTGGTTTCCACAGTATGCCTCCCTTATTGATACCTTTCATGATTTTCTTTTTAAGCACTTTGTCCCCGCATCTGGGGATGCTATTCAAGTTTACTTGAGTGATTTTTCGCAGCAGGCACGTAAGTTAACATGGATAGGCTTGGTTATTTTATTATTCAGTGCGCTGAGTTTAATGATGACGATTGAACGCTCTTTCAATCGAATTTGGCGCGTGAAAAGTATTCGCGTGGGCCGTCGAGTTTTGTTTTATTGGTTAGTGATTATTTTAGGGCCGGTATTGCTGGGTGCGATGTTTTTAGCGAGCAGTTATTTGTTGAGTTCGCAGTTGTGGGTTGATCATGTTGACTCGGTTATTCATTTTAATCAGCTGTTATTTAAATGGCTGCCATTTTTACTTTCACTTATTACGTTAACGGGTATGTATTATTTTTTACCATCAAGTCAGGTGAAAATAAAACATGCACTTATTGGCGGCTTATGCGGGGCAGTTTTTTTAGAAATTTGTAAAATGGGTTTCATTGAAATGGTGTCGTTTTCACCATCTTACCAATTGATTTACGGTGCGTTTGCGGTCGTACCTCTGTTTTTGTTGTGGATTTTTGTGGCTTGGTGTGTGGTGCTATTTGGCGCTGAACTGGCACGCGCAATGCCATTTGTTAATAAGGATCTAAAAGGTACTCAGGCAAGTGAACTGGATTGGGCACTTATGATCATGCAGCAATTGAAGTCTACTAATAATGGCAAGCGAGTGACGCGTGAAGAGTTATGTCAAGCGCTAACCCTTGTGAACGTTGATGAGTGGGAGGCGGTTTTAGTTAAGCTGATTGATGAAAAGTGGGTTGAAAACTTAGACGATGAATTATTTGTTGTGGTTGATTTGAATGAAAGCACAGTTGGTGATTTGAGTGAGTTGATTCATGGTAAGCGCATTGAGAAGTTTGCGGTAATCAATAGAGATACCACTTGGTTTGAACAGCTGAACCCGGTGTTATCTCAATTAAGAGAACAAAAAAAGGCAGCACTTGGGCTGCCTGTGTCACACGTCATTTAACAACTAATGGGTTTGATGGCTTTCACTTAATGCTCGACTGTACTCTGCAAATGTTTTTGCACCAGGGCTAGGGCTAAAGAAAATATTCAGTGAGCGAGCAATATGGCGCGCACTGAATATGCCACGGATACAGGTTTCAGCACCGTTGTTGGTGGTGACTAAAATATATTCACTGCCAATGTCATTGAGCGTGTGTAGCACGTCGCCAATCTTCGAGTGCAGAACATCTTGAATATCCAATACGGGCATATTCTCGACATTGCTCATTAAATGACCTACTTTGATTTCGCTGCGCTTCTTTTTTGTTTCGTTTATAAACTGAATGGGTTTTTCACCCGCAATGTCAGCCGACGAAAGAAGGCCGACTATCTGACCCTTTTTGTTTTCTACCAGTAACATGCTTGTTTTTTCATTGGCCATTTGTTTACTGGCCGACTCAAGTGAGGTGGTGGTACGACAGACGGGCGCTTTTTCGAGGCGATGATCCGTCATGACGGATATAGCAGAATCTTCTAAATTGAGCTCTTTATAGCCTCTGTCCGGTACGATTGAATGGGGTTGGGTATCAAGCTTCCTGAATTTAATGGTTTTATAGTTCTCTAGCATTAGGATTCCTCCGAGAAGACAGAATAATAATAGTCAAATACCGTCAGAATGCCTCAAATCTTGAGTAATGTTTGGTAATAAAATGTAGCCCCCAAAAGACGGAGGCTAGCAGGGGTTATTTGTTTAGAACGTCATTTTTAGTAGAGGCAGCGATATTCATGGCTTCTTGGATGAGTTCATAGGGCACGCTAAGTTCTAAGAGCGTTTTTTGCAGGTGATTGGCGACTTTGTCGAAGTGTTTTTCATTCAACCCTATGGCTACGGGGCGTGAGTGTGCGGCTCTCATTCCTTTACCGCTGTATTTATTAGGGCCGCCAAAGGCAACGGTTAAAAATGCTTTTTGCATTTTTTTTTGTCTGTCCATGCCGATTCCATCGAAAAAAGGCGAAAGAGTCGGGTCGCTGATTACTTTGCTGTAAAAAATGTCGACGGCCGCATTCAATGCTTTATCGCCACCAATTTTTTCATATAACGAAGGCATAGGGGTTTCCTTAATAATGTTGTATTAAGGAATAGACGAATTATGCGGTTTTTCCAATCTCTTTATCGAATGGCGGTTTGAGATATGTGCTGAACAAACCAGCGTTTTTGCCACGCGTTAAATACTTTTTCAGGGTATTTGGTTTTACCAAGACTGCCGTTGTAGCGTGCTAAAGCGCGTGTCCAGTTGCCTTTTTCGCGTTTAAGGTAGTGGGCCAAAATAGCGCAGCCATATCGCAGGTTGGTTTTAAGATCCATTAGGTTGTCATCAGGTCGGCCGATTTCATTGCGCCAAAACGGCATGACTTGCATATAACCTTGTGCACCTACGTAAGAAAGGGCGTAGGGCTTGAAGGCGCTTTCTATTTGAATAACCGCCAGCACCATTTCTGGTGGTAGGTCATGTTCAGAGGCTGCGTGATGTAGGTGGGTTAAAAACGAAACGCGGAAGCTTTTGTCTTTGATATAACGCCCAAGGCGGGTAGACATGTCGACCATCCATACTTCGGCATCGAAACGATCATTAAAGCTACTGCTGGTGTTAATGGCTTGTTTTAGGTACTGCCTCAGCTCTGGGTCCACCTCGCTGTGTGCGAAGTGTGCCGATAAGAGCAGTAGGCAGCCTAAAACAAAGCGCATATCTTAGTTTATGCCTAGTGCTGATTTTATGTGGCTTAAGGCATCTTCAACATTAAGTTCAATCGCGTCCTCTTTTTGTTGTGCGCGGGCTTTGTATTCGATGTTGCCATTTTTAAGGCCGCGAGCACTGAATACCATGCGATGAGGAATACCCATTAATTCAGCGTCAGCGAATTTAACACCTGGGCTTGTTTTCTTGTCGCGGTCATCAAGGAATACATCAATGCCTAGCTTAGTGAGTGCTTCGTAAAGGGCTTCACTGTGTTTGATGACCTCTTCAGATTTGTTGGCATCAATTTGCACAATAGCCACTTGGAATGGTGCAAGGGACTCTGGCCAAATAATACCGCGATCATCATGGTTTTGTTCGATAGCGGCCGCAACCACTCGAGATACACCGATACCATAGCAACCCATTGGCATAACAACGCTTTTGCCGTTTTCATCCAAAACAGTGGCATTTAGCGCTTCGCTGTAGGTGGTACCTAGTTGGAAAATGTGGCCAACCTCAATGCCGCGTTTGATTTCAAGCGTGCCTTTGCCGTCTGGGCTTGCATCCCCTTCAACAACGTTACGAATGTCTTCAACGCGAGTAATGTTTGCATCACGCTCCCAGTTTGCGCCAGTCAGGTGTTTGCCGTCTTCGTTTGCGCCACATACAAAATCCGCCATAACAGCAGCGCTTCTGTCGACAATGACATCGATACCAAGTTTGCATGGGCCAATGGAACCTGGCTTGCAGCCTAGCTGAGCAACAATGTCTTCTTCTTTGGCAAATGTGAGGGGAGATGCAATGCCTACTAATTTTTCAGCTTTAAGGTCATTTAGCTGATGGTCACCACGAAGCACTAACGCCACAAGAGGGGCTTTTTTACCGGCTTCTTTTTCTTCTTCGCTAAGCTCTCCTTCGACAATCAGTGTTTTTACAACTTGCTGTGACGAAATGCTCAGGAATGCGCTGATATCTTCAATGCTGTGTTGATCTGGTGTGTCGACTGATTGAAGTGCGGCACTGGCGACAGGGCGAGTGGTGGCCGGCGCAACGGCTTCAGCTAACTCAACGTTCGCGGCATAGTCGGATGCGTTGCTAAAGGCAATGTCATCTTCACCAGATTGGGCCAGTACATGGAATTCATGAGACAAAGCACCACCTATTGAGCCAGTGTCTGCCGCAACTGGGCGGAAGTCTAAACCTAAGCGGTTAAAGACATTGCAGTAAGCTTGGTGCATGCGCTCATATGTGTCGTTTAGGGATGCTTCATTGGCGTGAAAGGAGTAAGCATCTTTCATCAAAAACTCACGGGCACGCATTACGCCGAAACGAGGGCGAGTCTCATCGCGAAATTTTGTTTGAATCTGGTAAAAGCTCATCGGTAACTGGCGATAGCTTTTTAATTCATTGCGAGCAAGGTCGGTGATCACTTCTTCGTGGGTCGGCCCAATACAGAATTCACGGTTTTGGCGATCTTTGATTCGAAGAAGCTCGCCGCCATACTTGAACCAACGACCGGTTTCTTGCCACAGCTCGGCTGGTTGAACCGCTGGCATAAGCAATTCTTGAACGCCAGCGGCATCCATTTCTTCGCGTACTACTTTTTCGACCTTGCGAAGGGTTTTTAAACCAAGCGGCAGCCAAGTGTATAAGCCAGATGCTAACTGACGGATCATGCCTGCGCGCAGCATAAGCTGGTGACTGATGACAACGGCGTCAGATGGGGATTCTTTTAGGGTGGCAATTAAAAACTGGCTAGCGCGCATTTGGGTTCCAAGCGTATCTAAATTAATTGGGTCGGGCGATTGAATAGGACTATTCTGCAGCCGACTCTTTTACAAAACAGTCGCAAATTGTATGCTGCGCGGCTCTTAGACACAATTTTTTCATGATGCTTAAATACTTTAGATACAAACAAACCCCTGCAGGGCAGGTGTTGAATGAGCGGCTGGCTAATAAATCATCAGTTTTATTAGGTGTTACGAGCTTTACGTTAGGTGAGTTCGAAGTAAAAGCGAAGGGTGAGGCACCTGAGTGTGGCGATATACTCTTGCTGCCGGTGAAAGGCTCAAAGCAATTGAGCATGCAGCTTAATGTTGTGCAGGTTTCACCACTGATTACACCCATAGGTGGATGGAATGCAAAATGCGAAGGCCCTGCCCAAGCACAATTTGATGTGCGCTTTGCTGAAATTACATGTGATGAGTGCAAGCAGGCTTATGCGTTAGAGTTTATTGATTACAGTGGTGATACTCAGGCTGATGCTATTGCAGGCATGAATAATCAAGGTTGGAATGCTAACCTTGAGCAGCAAATATGTCCAAGTTGTCACTCAAAGTAGAAGATTGAATAAGGTTTAGTATGTCCGATTTGTCGTTTGATTTAGTGCTGGATGCAAAGGGCTTGATGTGTCCTGAGCCTGTAATGATGCTGCACAATAAAGTTAAAGAGCTTGAGTCTGGTGGTGTGTTGCAGGTTTTGGCGACAGACCCATCGACTACTCGTGATATCGCTAAGTTTTGTAGCTTTCTCGGTTATACGCTTTTATCATCGGCTGAAATTGACGGTGTTTTTACCTTTTATATCGAAAAGCCGTGATTGCTATTTTTTGTTAAATCATTAAAGTACTGTATTTAAATACAGTACTAAAAAGTGGGCGTAGTTATGTTGAATCCAGTAACCATTCAGTACATGAGCCGAGAAGAAATTGAGCGTCTTTTGTTTAGTTTAAGTGCCGCAAAAGAAAATGAAGAGGCGGCTGCGTTTGAAGCCGTTGCTCGTCGATTATTAGAATTGTTAGAAAAAGCCGTCGATTAGACGGCTTTTTTGTTTTCGACGTTAGTTGAAACGCGTTTTATTTCTGTTTGCCCACCATAAGTTGGCTTGCTCAAAGCAGCTTTCTTTGCTTTCGCCTTTGCCCATTAAGCGTGCTGTATAGGCGAGTGTGCCTAGAATAGCACCCATTCCGTATTCATCATTTTCATTGGTCCAAGTGGTTTTTAGGTTTTCAATGTCGAGTGTTTCTGGCTTTACGTGTCTGCGCTCAAATACAGAGGCCCATTCTTCTTCTATTAGTTGTCCATCAAAGCAGTGGTACATTCTGGCAACGCTATCTGGGTTCATTTCACACTCGCCGCCTTCACCTTTTAAAATGGATAAGCGTTTGTAGCCCAAAAGCTCGGCACTTTTTTGATGGGATGGTCCGTAGCCTGGGTGGAAAATACCTTGACTGACAAATTCACAATTCAACGGATTTAATAAGCGTGAAAAACTGTGTACAGGTGAGCGCAACCCAAAGGTGTTGCGCAAATCAATAATGTTTTGTATCTCAGGGCAAAGGTTTGCCATATCCATAAAGCAAAAATTGGTTTGAGCCAGGTGTTGTTGTGCTTCTTGCCAGTTTGACGCGGGATTAACCCCTAGTTGTTGCAAGGTTTCTTTGCTGTAGATTCGCCCTTGAGTGTGGCCATCGGCTCCGTGCATAAAAACTTTTATGCCATTATCGGCTAGAGTAAGTGCTGATAATAAGTACCAAGGTAATTGGCGACGCTTTCCAGCATAGCTTGACCAGTCAAGTGTGGCTGTTATGTCATTAGGGATCGTGTTTGCTAGGTGGTTTTTTGTTGCTTGGGTGAAGCCTGCAAGTTCCTCGGCACTTTCTTCTTTTACGCGTAATAACATCATGAACGCGCCAAGCTGAACGTCTTCGGTTTCGCCGCGTAAGATCATTCCCATTGCGTCTAATGCTTCTTGGAAGTTAAGTGAGCGAGAGCCTTTGCGGCCCTTGCCAAGAATGCGCACGTATTGAGCAAATGGGTGTTCGATATTGGTCATTATAAACAGTTCGCTGGTTTGGGAAGGCCTGCAATTTTAGCGGTAATTTTTGCCGGGCTTTCAGGGAATAACGTCATTAAGTAAATACTATTGCCTTTTTCTGGGCCAAAAGTATTTTTTATCAGTTTCACAAATGGGCGGTTGGCTAAGGCAACTTGATGTTCGAAATAAAAATCGCGCAATGTGTGAATAATCTCAAAATGCTCAGCTGTTAATGTAATGTTTTCAGCATTGGCGATCTCATGGGCCAGAGAGGTATTCCATTGGCTAGGGTCTAATAAAAAACCTTCGTTATCAAATAACAGTGAATCCATTTTTAATACCAGCTAATTACATTGTTAGACTTCGAACACAATTCGACAAAATCTTGGTAATTGATGCTTTGTGTATGGTTATGGCTGTGTATGCCTCTAGCGGTTGCGTCATCTTTAATAATATAGGTGGCATTACTTAGTGCTAACAGGGCTGGGTATTGTTGTGCGTAAACGCCGTCTTGCATTAATAAGATACAGTCGTCGTCGTTAATTATGTTAAGACAGTCTTTCAATGCTGAGCTTGAAAATGGGCTTTTTTGAATTAGGTGTAGCGTCATTTAAAAACCTATAATCTTTTTATGCTGCTTTATGAGTAGCTTGCCTTGGTCGCGAGTAATAATACTGGCGCTGTTCATTATTTGTGATGCATCAATTGCACGCTCTTCTAAGTCCTCTTTGACGACAAATATATTTTCAACGTCATACAGTGGTAGAACTTCTAGAGCGCTTGCATGATTTTTTAATTCGATGGCTTTGCTGTCTTGATGACATAAAAGCTGAAAAACACCATCGCCTAAAAACAATAGGGTTAAATTTTGATCGTATGCGGCGCTTGTTAATACAAAATCTAAGCCTTCTCTTGCAATGCTGCTGCCGTACGGCGCGTGTCGTTGCAGGATTAAAATATCGTGAGCCGTATTGGTTGTGTTCATTAGCCGAATGTCACTACTTGGTCTGAGTGAATTTGTGCATCGAGTAATTGGCCAAGGCCGGATAGCTCGAAAGGGGCGCTCATGTTGTGTTGTGCTTTATTGTAACGTTTTGCTTCGTCTTCATTCAAAAGGCCGCGCTTTAGAGCCGCTGCAATACAGGTGACAAGATCAATGTTGTTTTCTTGAGCGAGCTGCTGCCATTCATTATGAATATTGACCTCATCCTGAGGCGGGCTTTGCAGATGGCTGGCACTTAGTACACCGTCATTGTAAAAGAATACACGGTAGACTTGATGGTTTGATTCAAGGCAGGCCTTAGCAAACTTCAAGGCACTTAAATTACTTTGAGATGAATAGGGTGCAGCCATAACCAAAATTGAAAATTTCATAATAAAAATCGAATTCATTAAAAAAGGAGGGTTGCCCCTCCTTTGATCGCGTCAACTAATGAGATTAGTCGTCGCTGGTTGCACCAAGAATATGAAGCAGACTGGTGAATAGATTGTAGATGTTTAGGTATAGGCCAACCGTTGCCATGATGTAGTTAGTTTGCTCACCACGAATAATGCTGCTGGTATCATAAAGAATAAAACCAGACATTAATAAAACAACTGCGCCTGAAATAGCCAGTGAGAAAGCCGATACATCAACGCCAAATGCCCAAGATGCGATCAATGCACCAATAGCACCAACGATTACTAGGATAAGACCTGTAAATAAGAAACCACGCATGAATGTGAAATCTTTTTTAGTGGTGGTCACATAGGCTGAAAGTGCAAAGAAGATGATGGCCGTACCACCAAGTGCTTGCATAACAATCTCTGTTCCGCCTTGCATAGCAAGATAGCGGTTTAGTATTGGGCCAAGTGATGCGCCCAAAAGGCCGGTGAATAAAAATACAACCGGAAGTCCCATTGCTGAATTAGCAACCTTAGGTAAAACAAACCATACGATAACGATAGCGGCGATAGACATGATCATAGCGGCGCCATGGCCAAGTCCTAAAGACATTGATATGCCTGCAGTGACCGCACTAAATGCTAGTGTCATTGCCAATAGCATATAAGTGTTGCGCAATACTTTCATTGCACCTGTTGTGTCTACTTGCTGGTGAGCAAGAGTTTGTTGATCCATTTTTTGTCGCTCCAGTTTGTTGTATTGACTATCTAGTGCAGATAATAGGGTTGTTGTGGGGAAATTCAAGCATTCTCCATACTATATTGATTAAGTATTTTAGGGGAAGTTCTGGCTAAGTTACTAAAAAGTAAGATTTTTTTATTCTTATTGTTGACACCAAATCTGAAACGGGTAATATGCGTCTCGCTCACAGCGGAGGGGTGGCTGAGTGGTCGAAAGCACCGGTCTTGAAAACCGGCGACGGCTTATACCCGTCCTAGGGTTCAAATCCCTACTCCTCCGCCATTTATTTTAAAAACCAGATTCGAAAGGATCTGGTTTTTTTACGTCTAAAGAAAAGTAATGAAAAGAAAAGCAGACTGGAATTACTTGTGGCGAAGCGCTTGGATGTGGGCGTGAGAGCTATTGGCGAGTGCTTCAAGGTTGTACCCACCTTCAAGCATAGAGACGATACGGCCTTTACTGTAGTCCTTGGCTAGGCTCATAGATAACTGCGTTAGCCAGTAGAAATCATCATCAATTAAATCAAGTTCGCCCATTGGGTCGTCAGTATGTGCATCAAACCCAGCCGATATAAGAATTAAATCCGGTTTGAATTGCGATGCCGCTTTGATCAGTCTTGGTTCCACGATGCGCCTAAACTGTGTACTGGCTGTTTCAGCTTCAATGGGGATATTAATAATATTGTCAGACTTAATATTCCAGTGAGAATTTGGAAAGTAAGGGTGTTGGAAGCTACTAACCACCATAACGTCTTCACGGTCTTTAAATATTTCAATTGTGCCGTTTGCTTGATGAACATCAAAATCAAAAATGAGTACTCTTTTGATTTCCGGTTTCGTGAGTGCGTATTGCGCTGCGAGCGCGACGTTATTAACAAAGCAAAATCCCATAGTTTTATTGGGTTCGGCGTGATGACCTGGTGGGCGTATGGCGCAAAATGCGTTGTGGAATTGACCGCTAATGACCTGATCAACCGCTTGGATGCCCGAGCCTGCCGCTTCTTCGGTTGCCGCAAGTGTATTGAAGGTGAGTGGTGTATCAGGGTCGGCTAGTATCATCCCTTTGGCTGGGCTGATCTGGTAGAGCTGATCAATGTAACCGGACTTATGAACCATCTTAAAGAGTTCTTTAGGAATCGGCTTTGCCGTTTGGATTGCCAAGTCTTGCCATAGACCTGTTTGGCGCAGGCGTGTCTCCACTGCAAAGCTTCTAAGTGGGCTTTCAGGATGACTTGGCGGCACGGAGTGCTGGTCAAAATGTGTATGGTGTATAAATAATGTAGATGACATGCACGAATAGCTTGAGGCTTGATAGATAAGTCTATATAACTCAATTAATTGATACTTAACACCTTTTTTCAGGAATTTATGGGCACTCGTTGGTTAGAACGATTTTTTGAGCCATCCAAAATTGCCGTTATTGGAGCATCTGAGCGATCTTCCAGTATGGGTGGTGCGGTGATACAAAATTTAAAAACAGCAGGTTTTAAGGGGAGTCTTTATGCGGTGAATGTTCGTCGCTATAAGACCGTTCATGGCATCCCGTGTACGTCTAAAATTGGGCGCTTACCTAAAGATGTTGATTTGGCTATTATTTGTACGCCAGCTCACACTATCGAAAAAATCATAAAACAGCTCGGCAAACACGGTATTCACGCGGTGTTAATTTTAACCGGTGGTATATCCCGTAAGCGGGCGGAACAATTCAGGCCGTCAAAGCATCCGCTAAGAAAATTATCGCGGGAGCATGGTGTGCGCATCATGGGGCCAGATTGTTTGGGTTTGTTGGTGCCTGAGCTTAATCTTAATGCGAGTTATAGTCATATTAATGCCTTACCAGGAAAGGTTGCATACCTTGGTCAATCTGGCACGTTAGCGAGTGCACTGCTTGATTGGGCGCACGCCCGCGGCATTGGTTTTTCACATTTTTTAACTATTGGTGATAGTGCTGATGTGAGCATGCCGGACACCATTGATTATCTGTCTGGTCAGCGCCATGTGAAGGCGATAATGCTCCACCTTGAGCAGGTTACGGATGCCAAGTCCTTTGTGCGAGCGGTGAGAAACGCCTCCCGCAATAAATTAGTCTTAGCCATTAAAAGCTCCCGTTTTCCTCAATCACAGTCCCCTGTAGAACCTATTCCAAGTGGTCTTCGTCATCGCGATATGATTTATGAGGCTATTTTATTGCGCGCCGGTGTTTTGCGAGTAGATAGTACAGAAGAGTTATTTGAATCGGTTGAATCCCTCACTCGTATGAAGCCTTTAAAAGGTGAGCGATTGGCAATTGTTGCCAATGGTATCGGTGGGGCTATTTTAGCGGTTGACCGCTTGGTGCACGAAGGTGGCCAGCTGGCTGAGTTATCAGATGAAACCATAGATAAATTGTCAGCGGTTTTGCCGGGCTATTGGTCGCAATCCAACCCAGTTGATATAACCCCTGAAGCGGGGCCTAGTGTTTATCGCGAAGTGCTTAAAATCATCGAAGAGGATAAAGGTGTTGATGCAATCTTGGTTTTATTTTCACCGACCAGTGTTGTGAATAGCCAAGATGTTGCCAATGTTGTTGTGCATCATAGTAAATTTTATCAAAAGAATTTATTAACCAGTTGGATGGGTGGCGCAACCGTCGAGCGTAGCCGCCATGTTTTTGATGATGCCGGTATCCCTACTTATGATACACCCGATAGGGCGGTGAAGGCATTCATGCACATGGTTCGTCATCAGCGTAACCATGAACTGTTACGTGAAACACCATCGTCATTAATGAATAATGTTTCGATTGACCGTGTCATGTGTCAAAGCATTGTTCAGTCTGCGCTTGATCAAGAAAGAAAATATTTAACAGCAGAAGAAATTTATAAAATTTTAAAGGCGTATGACTTTAAGCAGGTCAAAACGGAATTCTTACCTGAGCATTTTGATGCCACGTCGTTAAATATTAAATACCCAGCCGCGCTTAAAATTATTCATGCGGATTACTGTCATCCATTTGCTTATGGTGATAACCCTAGGGATCGTTGGCGTGGCGTGGTTTCAGGCATAAAAAACAGTGATGAATTAGATTTAGCGGCCAAAGAACTGCGATCGCAAATTCGAAAACGCTTTTCTCATAGCAAGGTTCATGGTTTTTCAATTCAGCCTATGCGCAGCGGTGAAATATCCACGCAGTACAGTATGGGAATTACCCGTGACGCGACATTTGGCCCTGTGATTATTTTTGGTGGTGGTGGTGCGACGGCAAATATTATGGCTGACAGGGCAGTGCAATTCCCGCCATTAAATGATGTGCTTGCCAAGCAACTAATGTCTAAGACTCATATATACCGAGTTTTGAAAGAGCGTAGTCGTCATTTTGATCGCGATGTCGAACAACTATCGCAAATGTTAATTCGCCTTTCGCAAATGGCAACGGATCTCCCTAATTTGAAAGGTTGTGAGCTAAATGTGATTTTGCATCCAGTGGAGGGGGCAAAAATACTAGGCATGGCGGCCAATATTGGGCCCAAACATCAATTATGCATTCAACCTTATCCTGCTGAGTATGAAGAAACGATTACGGTTAAAGATGGCCGAGAGGTATTGCTGCGTCCTGTGCGCGGCGAGGATGAGCCTGAATTAAAGATATTCCATGAAGAGTTAAGCATGGAATCTGTTCGTTATCGCTTTTTTACCGCACGCCGTAATTTTAGGCATCGTGACTTGGCATTGTTTGCGCAGATAGATTACCAGCAAGAAATGGCTTTCTTGGCGTTCAATAAAGAAGGTGAAATTTTAGGTGATGTCAGAACATGGACCGACGCAGACCATTTACAGGCTGAGTTCTCGGTATTGGTTGCCGATAAAGCACAGGGGCTAGGCTTGGGCTCGATACTCATGAATAAGATGATTGCCTATTGTACAAGCAAGGGGACAATCGAAATGAAAGGGACTGTATTATCAGATAACAGCCCTATGCTTAAATTGGCGGCCAAGCTTGGGTTTAAGATTAAGAGGCGCCTAGAGGGTAACGTAGTTGAAATCATATTGCCGTTAAATGAGGTCAGCCAGGAGTGGCACCGCCTGCGTCTTGATGACCTACATAAAAATAAAAAATAAGATGGTTTAACCGCTTTGATTTGCTAGCATAGGCGGCCGCAGAAAATGTGTTGGTATTTAGGGGTACAACTTGATTCGAGTATTAGTTGTTGATGATCACGACTTGGTCCGTATGGGCATTGTTAGCCTGTTAAGTGACGGTGACAAGATTCAAGTTATTGCTGAAGCGTGCAGTGGTGAAGAAGCCATTGAGCTTGCTAAAGAGCATGAGCCGGATGTTATCCTAATGGATATACGCATGCCGGGCATGGGCGGCCTTGAGGCAACCCGTAAGATCCTACGTTTTAATGAAGACATCAAAGTCATTGCGGTGACTGCGTGTGCAGAAGACCCATTTGCATCTCGTTTATTACAAGCCGGCGCGGCGGGTTATATGACTAAAGGCGCAACAGCTGATGAAATGATTATGGCTGTTCTTAAAGTTAAGTCTGGTCAGCGCTATATTAGTCCTGAAATTGCCCAGCGCATGGCGTTGAAGCCATTTGATACACAAGAATCTGCCTGTCCCTTTGATGCACTTTCTGATCGAGAAATGCAAATTTCAATATTGATTGTTAATTGTGTGAAAGTACAAGAAATCTCCGATCAATTATTTTTAAGCCCTAAAACGGTTAATACTTACCGCTACCGCATATTTGAGAAATTAAATATTGGCAGTGATGTGGAGTTAACCCGATTGGCAATTCGCCACGGTATTATTGATACTGAATCTTTGGTTTAGTCATATAATTTGATGCGATCATGAGTTTCGATGCCAAACCCTTCTTAAAAAGCCTTACATTAAAGCCCGGTGTTTATCGTATGTACGATAGCGAAGGCGTTTTACTGTATGTTGGCAAAGCAAAGAACCTTAAAAACCGTGTGTCCAGTTATTTTAGTGCGAGTGGGTTAACCACTAAAACACTTGCATTGGTGTCACGCATTGCCAGTGTCGAAGTCACCATCACCGGTAGTGAAACAGAAGCTTTGTTGCTTGAGCAAAATTTAATCAAGCAAAATAAACCCCCTTATAATATTTTGCTAAAAGACGATAAGTCTTACCCTTATATCTATTGCTCTTCTCACGAATACCCTTTGCTTGCCTATGCTCGCGGTAAAAAATTCAAAACGGGTCAGTATTTTGGGCCTTTTCCAAGTTCATCTGCCGTACGTGAAAGTCTTAGTTTTTTACAGCGCGTTTTTCGGCTAAGAAATTGCGAGGATAGTTATTTTAATAATCGATCAAGGCCATGTTTGCAGCACCAGATAGGGCGCTGTAGTGCGCCTTGTGTGGACCTTATTTCTAAGCAGGAATATGCAGCCGATTTGCAACATGCGCAGATGTTTTTGCAGGGCAAAAACCTAGACCTAATTAATGATTTAAATAATACGATGGAGGCTCTTTCAGAAAATTTGAAATTTGAAGAGGCTGCGCGCATTAGAGATCAAGTGCAATACTTACGTAAAGTACAAGAAAGCCAGTCAATTGATGCTCAGCAGGGCAATGTAGACGTGATTGCGATTTATCAGGCTAAGGGGATTTGTGCGGTGCATGTTGCCAGTGTGCGTCATGGTCGTATGCTGGGTAGCCGATCTTACTATCCTAAATTTCATATGGATGAATCTTCCGAACAGGCATTGGCGGCTTTTATTTCTCAGTTTTATTTGGTACTGAGTCGTGAAATTCCTGATGAGGTGATCACCTCTCATGAATTAGAAGATAGAGTTGTTATTCAATCTGCACTAAAAGAGCAAAAGGGTAAACAGGTAAAGCTATCGCACTCTGTGCGCTCAGAGCGCTTACGTTGGCTGCAGTTGGCCATTACCAATGCAGAGGAGGGTGTCAGGCTCAAACAGCAAGATCGCCTGCATATTATGGCTCAATACCAAGATCTTAAGGCTGTGCTTCAGCTAGATGAAATACCAACCCGTATGGAGTGCTTTGATATTAGTCACAGCCATGGTGAAGCGACAGTCGCTTCTTGTGTGGTATTTAATCAAGACGGCCCACTAAAAAGTGATTATAGGAAATTTAACATTGAAGGTGAGACGGCTGGCGATGATTACGGTGCAATGCGGCAAGCGCTTTCTCGTCGATTTAAGAAGCTAACAAAAGATAAAAAACCTGATCTATTATTAATAGACGGTGGTAAAGGGCAGTTAACTATCGCCAATGATGTTCTTGCTGAATTGGAAATAACCGACATTCCGGTACTGGGTGTTTCTAAAGGCACAACCCGTAAAGCAGGAATGGAAATATTATTATTTGCAGGGCGCAGCTTTAATTTGGACTTATCATCTCCGGCGTTGCATTTGATACAGCAAATTCGAGACGAGTCTCATCGATTTGCCATTACAGGTCATAGAGCCAGGCGGGCAAAGGCGAGAGGGCGCTCAATTTTAGAGGGAATTGCGGGAATTGGTCCAAAAAGACGCAAAGAGCTGCTAAGATTCTTCGGCGATGCGGGCCAAGTTAAAGCGGCCAATGTTGAAGAAATAGCCAAGGTGCCTGGAATAAGTCGCCAATTAGCACAAAAAATATACGATGCCCTTCATGCGTAGTGGCAAAATTTAAGTAGTATTTGGAAAAAATATGCCGTTAAACCTCCCTAATATATTAACCGCCATTCGTGTGGTTTTAATTCCTCTGATGGTCGTTATGTTTTATTTGCCTACACATTGGGCGAGCTTTGCTGCTGCGGTTGTGTTTTGGGTGGCGTGCATTACCGATTACTGGGATGGCTACTTAGCACGTAAGATGAATTTAATGACGCCGTTTGGCGCTTTTTTAGATCCCGTTGCAGATAAATTAATTGTGGTGGTTTCATTAATGATTGTGGTTGAGCGTGACCAGACACTTTGGGTTACGGTACCAGCGCTTATTATTGTCGGGCGTGAAATTATTATTTCGGCATTACGGGAATGGATGGCCTCCGTAGGTAAAAGCGATACCGTTGCGGTTAGTTTTATTGGCAAAGCTAAAACATTGCTTCAGATGTTTGCAATAACCGGTATGCTGGGTATTGAGCCGTCTGCTAGTGATGCGTTTATTGCATCTGATGGTTGGTATGCAGCGGCTATTTTTTCTTTAGTTGCAGCAGCGGTGTTAACGTTGTGGTCGATGGTGACGTATTTGATTGCGGCATGGCCATCATTGAAGGCATCTAATTAATTGTTTTGACGGGTTTTTTCGGTTGTTTTGGCTTCACTTTAATTGCTCTGATTACTTTCTAATCAAAATAATAAAAATGCGCTAAGTAATTCAGAAATAAGGAAAAAAACGTTGACAGTTAGGGCTTAATCATTAGAATGTGCCTCCGTTGTCAGGGATAACTCAGACAACGAATTGCGGGAATAGCTCAGTTGGTAGAGCACGACCTTGCCAAGGTCGGGGTCGCGAGTTCGAGTCTCGTTTCCCGCTCCAAATCATTCTAGTAATAGAGTGTGCCATCCCAAAAGGGTGGTTGAATTTTGCTTTGAAGAGTTGCTGCACAAAGTATTCAAATCAAAATTGTTGGCGCGATGGTAGAGAGGCTATGCAGCGGACTGCAACTCCGTGTACGCCGGTTCGAATCCGGCTCGCGCCTCCATTTAGATACAGAAAACGTGTCTTGCCCGGGTGGTGAAATCGGTAGACACAAGGGATTTAAAATCCCTCGCTCATAGAGCGTGCCAGTTCGAGTCTGGCTCCGGGCACCAATTCAAATAAAGGCCATGTAGAAATACATGGCCTTTTTTGTTTTTAAAAAACTTATTTCAAACTCGTAACAGTAATGGCTAAATCTTCTGGAAACTGGCTATGACTGATCCTTTCTTTTTCATTAAGTATTATTAAGAATTGTTGCTTAAGCGCTTCGTGCTTTTCTTGTGGTTGTATTAATTGAACTGCAATACCTTGTGGGCCATTAACAAGCAATTGTCTGTTACTCGGAATGTTAGCATCGTTTTTTTGCTCAAGCGTAATCAAGGCCGTATTTTCTGCAACTGGCTTAATGGATATCTGCCAAACGTCATTAAACAGCTTAATTGTATTAGGGGTGTCTGACTGAATGGTAATAGGAGGCGGTAATTTCGTTGTTGAGCGCTTGTATTTGCTTTCCCATGAGAACGAAAGGGTGTAAATAGGCGAGGGTCTATCGAGGCTATTAAGTAATGCAATGGTTGGCTGGAGCTTGGTTGCGCTGGTATAAAATATAATTGTTTGACCTGCGATAGCGTACTCGACTTCGCCAGCCAGCTGTTTATCTAGAATTGGAATCAGGTCGCTTGGTTGGCGATGATGTAACTCAACAACGGTATACTTGTTATCCGTGCATGCACACAAAAATATTAAAGCTAAATAGATAACCGTCTTGCATCGATTATGGGTTGTGCATTGTGCCACCATTTATTGAAGCGCTCCATAAAGTGCCTGATTTTTGCACGATCTGAAAAACAGGCCCTGCTGTCAGTTAACTCAAAGTCAAACCATGCTGTGCTGTCCACTAACCACTGGCATGGAAGCGTGTCTGATGTACTTCTAATTTCTATGAAGGAAGGTAGTCGATCTTGAAGTCGAAACAGACTGTGGTCGTTGTTCTGCGTGACGTAGTGGTTAATTAAAATATAGACCTTAAAGCCTCTATTGTGGCGCGCGAGTTGTTTAATTTTTTGCACTAGTCCTTCGTGGCGACACAGGGGGTGCGACAAATCTTTTAGGCACAAAATGATACTGCGGCGTGCTTGGCTAAGCATAATATCAAGGAGCCCTTGGGCTTCTAATAGGTCTTTACCGTGATGAATAACAGTGTCATGGTTAAAATCAAAAAGCCCAGGATCATTGCTTTGTGAAAAAACATTGTGGGCCATATCAATATGAGGAATGTCGGCGTCATTATAAGGAAGTGAGAAAGCTTCAAAGCCGCATTTTTTATAAAATGCATAAGCATGGCATTGGGAGCTTAACTCTAAGCGTGTGTATCTCTTTTGGGATGCATAGCGCTTAATGTGATCAATGATCATTTTGCCTACCCCCATTGATCGAAACGGTTTTATTACCGCCATGCGGCCAATCTTTTTTTGTCCTATTAGTCGAGCGCAGCCGATGGCTTCACTGCCATTAAAGGCAATGAAGTGTTCACAGGTGAGATCATTATCGTCCCACTCTAGGTCTTCAGGGACGTTTTGTTCTTGGATGAAAACCTGTCGGCGAATCTCTTTTAGTGCGACACGGTCTTTATCCCATTTAGCGCCAATAACTTTTATTTGGTTCATGCTTCATTAAAATAAACATAGTTCAGGTTAAATAAGTTTAGCAGTATTTGCTGACACTGGGTGTCTTGCAGATAAGGGCGAAGATCGTCAGTTGACGTGTGGCGCTGGTTGGCCAGTAACTCGCTCATTGCTGCGCTCAGCTTATCTTCTGCAATGGCTAGTTTTTCACCATTAATAACAAGTTGTAAGCCATTATCTGAAGGGTAATAGCCCCATCGAGTTGTTTCGTTTTGAGTAATAAGGTTTTCTTGCTGTAAGAATGGGGCTAATTCTTCCCAATCAAGCTCTTCTTCTAATGGCTCGTGCAATGCTTCATATTTGCTCTCTGTCATGTATTGAGAAAACCAGTCTTTAAGCGTGTCGGGGTTTTGCAAATGTTTATTGATGATTCCCTGAATACGTGAAATAGCCTGATCGTCAATTAGGGCAGGCTTATGTTGAGCGTTTGTGATATCTGCGTCGCTGTACCTGTCATGGTCGGTTAATTGCGAGCCAATGTGGTCAGCAAGATGGCCAATGATATCGGTCTCTGACGGGGCGCGAAAGCCAATTGAGAATGTCATGCAGTCATTTACGGCAACACCATTGTGGGCGTATTGCGGCGGAATATACAGCATGTCGCCTGGGTTAAGTGTCCACTCTTGAGTAACGTCCATGCTGGATAAAATTTTAAGCTGAGTGTCTTGAGTCAAAGGGCTTTGATCGTTGCATGTTGGTCCAACTTGCCAATGACGCTGGCCGTGTGCTTGGAGTAAAAATACATCGTATTGGTCAAAGTGGGGGCCAACGCTGCCGCCTTCTGGGGCAAAACTTACCATGAGGTCATCAAGGCGCCATTTTGGAATGAAAGTGAAGTGATCAAGTAGGTCTGCTAGCTCTGGTACCCATTGGTCCACAGCCTGAACCAGAAGCGTCCAGTCTTTCTCTGGTAGGTTTGCAAAGTCGTCTTCACTAAATGGGCCGTTGCGTAATTCCCATGGGCCGTTTTTTCCGTTTTCAAAGATAAGACGTGACTCTGCGTCTTCTTCCATAGCGAGACCTGCAAGGTCATCTGGCTCGATGGGGCTGATAAAGTCTGGGAAAGCATTGCGAATAAGCAGTGGTTTTTTTTGCCAATATTCCGCTAGGAATGTCTCGATACTCATGTTACCTAAAATATTCATGTTAACGCCTATAAAAAAACAAAAAAAATCCCGCAACAAGAGAGGATACTCTTATGCGGGATTTGGTCGAGTATATTAATTAAATAGCTTTAGCTTGCTCTGCTGCATTGCCCGTGTAGCTTGCTGGGGTCATCGCTTTAAGCGCTTCTTTTTGCGCTTCTGGCAATTCTAAAGAGTCAACAAATTCAATCATCATGTCTTTAGTGATGGCTTTGCCACGAGTAAATGCTTTTAGTTTCTCGTATGGCTGTTCAATACCAAAACGACGCATAACCGTTTGAATTGGTTCGGCCAATACTTCGTATGCGTTATCTAAATCAGCAGCAATGCGTGCCTCATTCACTTCTAGCTTTGAGATACCTTTAAGGGATGCTTGATAAGCAATTAAGCTGTAACCAAGACCGACGCCCATGTTACGCAAAACAGTTGAATCTGTTAGGTCACGCTGCCAGCGGCTTACAGGTAGCTTTTGTGCAAGGTGAGACATAATGGCATTAGCAATACCTAGGTTACCTTCAGAGTTTTCAAAGTCGATAGGGTTAACTTTGTGAGGCATAGTTGAAGAGCCCACTTCACCGGCGATGGTTTTTTGCTTGAAGTAGCCATTAGAAATATAAGCCCAAATATCACGATCAAAATCGATCAGAATGGTATTAAAACGCGCCATTACATCAAAAAGCTCGGCAATGTAATCATGCGGTTCGATTTGAGTGGTGTATGGATTAAATGTTAAGCCAAGGTCTTCAATAAATACTTGAGCATTTTCAGCCCAGTCGATATCAGGATAGGCAGAAATATGTGCGTTGTAGTTACCCACTGCGCCATTCATTTTGCCAAGAATTTCGACATTCTTAAGTTGTTGAATTTGACGACGCATGCGCGCTACTACGTTAGCCATTTCCTTACCTAATGTAGTAGGGGATGCTGTTTGGCCGTGCGTACGAGATAGCATTGGTAGGCCTGCGTGCTCAATCGCTAACGCTGCAATCGCATTTGAAACTTTTTCTAAATACGGAAGTACAACCTCATCACGGCCGGCTTTAAGCATTAAGCCATGAGACAAATTGTTAATGTCTTCCGAGGTACAAGCAAAATGTACAAACTCAGTGATGGCGGCCAGCTCTGCATTGGTTTCAATTTTTTCTTTCAAAAAGTACTCAACCGCTTTTACGTCGTGGTTGGTTGTACTTTCGATGTCTTTGATTTTTTGAGCGTCAGCTTCACTGAAATTATCGACGATTTGATTCAGGTGTGCATTGGCTTCTTTGCTAAATGCCGGTACTTCGGCAATGGCGTTGTGCTCAGCAAGGCGCTGTAACCAACGAACCTCTACCTGAACGCGGTATTTGATTAGGCCAAACTCACTGAAAATACTACGTAATTCAGTGGTTTTGCTGCCATAGCGGCCATCAATTGGTGAAACAGCGGTCAAAGCAGAAAGATCCATGAAACCCTCACGATATTAGTGTAAGCCAAAAAATAGGCGCAAATTATACAGTTTTTACTCAGTATAAGCAGTAGTTTAATGCCCTATGCAACAGAAGGTTTACCAGATTAGGCTATACCCGCTTAGCGGGGAGCGCTAGAATGTGGCTTTTATTAGTGTTTTGGAATATACGAATGAATTACCTAAGGCGGGTTTGGGAGCTAAATAAGGCATTGGGCTGGTTGTTATTGCTAAATGTAATTCTCATTTGCGCTATTTCTGCTGGTTTTTCTTCACATTTTCCAAGCGCGCTTGGGCTTTTGGATGGTGCCTATCAAATAGGTTTAATTCCAGCGGTATGGGGATTGTATGCATTGCTGGCGCTGATTATATTTTTGCCGCTGACGTTTATTCCTTATGCCCATTGGCCGCTACAGGTCTTTTTACTCACTATCGCGAGTAATTTGGCGATTATTGTTTTTATAGATAGTTATATCTATGACATTTATAGCTATCACATTAACTGGTTTTTTATTGAAGCATTTCTTGCTGATGATGGCGGTGAATTTTTTGATGTTTCTTGGAAGACCTATTTACTGTTCTCAGTCTTTTCTGTTTTTATTGCTGCGGTGCAATTCTTTTTCTTATGGCTGGTTAATAAACGTATTTTAAATCGTAAGTACTTTAACGGCGCGGGCTGGGTGCTTGCGATTTTAATGTTCATAAATGTGTTGTTTGTCAATTTAACGCATTCTTGGGCGTATGCCCAAAACTACATGCCGATTACATCTTTGAGTGGCCATATCCCGTTTTATTTCCCTATGCATTCAAAGTCGATAGCAAAAAGTGATGTGTTGGACGGCATGGCGACAAGTGAGGGGCAATTTGATTCATCGAATATAAATTACCCAAAAGCACCTATGCAATGCGTTGCCAGTCCTTCGAAGAAGCCCAATATTATTATGGTGGTTTTGGAAAGCTGGCGTGCAGATACGATGGATGCGGAAGTATCGCCGCATACGTATGCACTTGCGCAGGAATCGCTTTGGTTCAAAGATCATCATTCTAGCGGCAGTGTGACAACTCGTGGAATATTTGCATTGATGTATGGATTAGCGCCGACGTATATGGATAACGTGGTGGCTCACAATGGCGCTGGCGGGCCTGTGCTATTGAATGAATTAATTAAACAAGATTATGAGTTTGGCATTTACCCAAGTGGGGACATTACGCGTATTAAATTAACCGATAGCAGTTTCTTGCCAGTTAAGCCGGATGTTCATCATGGTGAAGGCGCTGATACGATTGAAAAAGACCGCGATGTATTAAATAAAATGGTAACGAAAGTCAAACAAACAGAAGATAGTGTATTTGGCTTTATGTTTTTTAACTCAACCCATTACCTTTATTACTACCCAGAACAGTTTGATAAATTTAAGCCATCTAAAAAACCGAGTCTGGTTGATTTTAAATCAGGTAAAAACCCACAACCTTTTATAAATCGTTATAAAAACAGCGTGTATTTTGCTGATCACTTGATGGGTGAGCTCATTAGCGAATTAAAGGCGGCAGGGGAGTACGACAATACTATTTTAATAATTACCTCTGATCATGCCGAAGAGTTCGCAGATACTAGTCCAACGCGATTTGGGCATGGCAGTAATTACACTAAGTACCAGACTCAAGTACCTCTTGTTATTCATTGGCCTGGTAAGCCAGCAAAAGTCTTTGAGCATAGAACGGCCAGTATTGATGTGTCGGCCACGTTAATTGATGAGTTATTAAAGTGTGAAAATCCAATTGAGGATTTTAGTAATGGCGATAGCTTGTTTAATGAGCAGTCTCGAGATATTCAAGTCATGGCGAGTTACTATAATTACGCATTTGTGACGAAGGATGGGAGTTTTATTCAAAACCCCATTGGATTGCTTGAAAGTCGAAATAATGAAGACAAGTTAAGCGCTGACCTTAAGCTCAATCCTAAGGCAGCCTTTAAGGCTTTACAGCAAATGAAATCTTTTTATAGTAATAAAGCCGCTCAATAGCGGCTTTATTTACATTTTCTCAAGGGCTTGCGTACACGATTTATTCAGTTTTTGCCTATTAAATAGCAGTTGCCAGCGGCGTCCGCCCACTTGTCGCCACAATATGGCAGAGCGCACTGCGCATAACAGAAGCGCACGAATTTTATGGGCGTTTTGTGAATTTTGCAGATGCTGAGCATTGCCTGTCACGTGAATCCTAAAGCGAAAAGTACTTAATGTCTCTTGATATAGCCCGGACAAGTTTGCAATTAAGTTTTCATGTCCACTGTGAAAATGATCAAGCTGACGTTTGGCCTGTTCAATTCCCTTACTTACTTTTGGCATCATCTGGTTGTTTTTACGCAACTTACTTTCAAGGTGAAGCACACCTAAAGCATAGCGCATAACATCGGGGCTTGAGCCAGTGCGGGTTTTGCCGTCGGTTAAAAAACGTACTTCTTTATATCCAAGTTTTAGATTTTCGCGGGAGCCGCCATAAACATCTTCTATGGATTTAGGGTGTGTTTGAAAAAGACTCTCGATGCAGGTCTTGAGGTCTTTCTCATTTACATTGCCTGTACGAGCCAGCTGCTCAACAAGATGGGCAGCCTGAAATATTCCAGCAAGAGCTAAAGCTTGATTATCAATACTGACTTTTGACATTCAAATTAGCCTTTAGAATCGTTGTTAGTAAATTTCTCGGTGCTTTCAATAACGCCACCACCTAAACAAACATCATCTTGATAGAAAACAACCGATTGCCCAGGTGTGACAGCGCGCTGTGCGTCTTCAAAAATCACATTGTAGTGCTCGCCTTCTTTGTGAATCGTACAAACCTGATCTGCTTGGCGATAGCGAACTTTTGCAGTGCAGGTAAAAGGAAATTGTTTTGGCTCAGTGTTAACCCAAAATACATCCGATGTGATTAGCGCATCACTGAATAATAGGTCGTGCTGCTTTCCTTGGCCTACGATGAGTGTATTTCGGTCGAGGTCTTTTGCTACGACAAACCAAGGTTCGGTACCATGGTTTTTAGTACCACCAATGCCGATGCCTTGGCGTTGCCCTAAGGTGTAATACATTAAGCCTTCATGCTTGCCGATTACCTCGCCGTCTGCGGTTTCTATTTCGCCCGGCTGTGCTGGTAAATATTGCTGTAGGAAATCTTTAAAGCGTCGCTCGCCAATGAAACAAATGCCGGTGCTGTCTTTTTTCTTCGCTGTGGCCAGTCCTTGCTCTTCTGCAATGCGTCGAACTTCAGGTTTTTCAAGTTCGCCCACTGGAAATAATGTTTGTTTGATTTCTTCTGCGCCTACAGCGTGAAGGAAATAGCTTTGGTCTTTGTTGCTATCGAGGCCGCGTAATAAAAAGGTTTGATCGTTGTCGTCGTGACGACGCACGTAGTGCCCAGTAGCAATAAAATTTGCGCCTAGCACTTTGGCGTAATCAAGAAAGGCTTTAAATTTAATTTCACGGTTGCACAGGATGTCAGGATTAGGCGTGCGGCCTGCTTTGTATTCTTGTAAGAAATGCTCGAATACATTATCCCAGTATTCAGCTGCAAAATTTGCAGTGTGCAGTTTAATACCCAGCTTGTCACAGACAGCTTGTGCGTCTGCTAGGTCGTCCTTGGCTGTGCAGTATTCTGTGCCGTCATCTTCATCCCAGTTCTTCATGAATAGGCCTTCCACTTGGTAGCCTTGTTCCATTAATAGATAGGCAGAAACAGAAGAATCAACGCCCCCTGACATGCCAACGACAACAGTATTTTCTGAGATTGCTTTATTCATTTGGATGTTCATATATTAAATTCAAGGGATAGCGTTTGCCGTCTAGGTAATCTTGCGCGCATTTAATAACAAGTGGACTGCGCGCTGATTGAGTGGCGATGAGTTCATCAAGGCTTAACCATTTTATGCCGATTATCCCATCATCTAATACAGCATTTGGGTCATAGTGGGTGGATTCACCAATAAAACAATGTCGATGATAGGTTACGCCATTACTCGGGGCGGTGTAGGTATAGAGGCCTAAATAGTGCGTTATAGTGCATTGATGACCAGTTTCTTCCAGTACTTCGCGCTTGGCTGCATCAATAAGTGTCTCGTTAGCTTCAAGATGACCTGCGGGTTGGTTAAATACCTGATTGGCGTTATCAAGTTCCGCCACAAACAGCAGTTTACCTTCGTGCTCTATAATAGTGGCTACTGTGCTGTTTGGTTTGAAGCGCATGGGGTTACCTTTTATTTTGTGGGCGCATTTTATCGAAATTAGCCCTTTTTTGATACGTTCTTTTCTTTACCGGTGGCGCCTCGACCTCAATTTCTATGTATTCTCCGGGAACAATGTTTTCTACACTCCAGTCACCAATTTGCATTCGTACAAGGCGGAGAGTAGGGTGGCCAATCGCTGCTGTCATTCTACGCACCTGACGGTTTTTACCTTCATTGATCTTAATTTCTAGCCATGTGGTTGGGATGCTGGCTCGTTCTCGAATCGGCGGGGTGCGGCTCCATAACGGTGGTTCACTTATGATGCTTATGTCGGCCGGAAGAGTTAATCCATCTTTGAGTTCAATGCCTTTACGTAATCTTTCTAAATTTTCAGCTTTAGGTTCACCCTCTACTTGAACCCAATATGTCTTAGTCGATTTGTGCTTTGGGTGGGCTATTCTATGCTGTAATTGACCGTTATCCGTTAATAGAAGTAATCCTTCGGAGTCATAATCCAAACGGCCTGCGGGATATATGTTGGGTATTGAAATAAAGTTAGTAAGCGTTGTTTTGTCGCCGCTTTCAGAAAATTGAGACATAACCTTAAAAGGTTTGTTGAATAAAATTAACTTGGCCATAGGTTTTGTAATAAAATTACCAAATACGTAAGAAGTGACATTATTATCAGGCCTATATGTAAAAAAACTACAAAAAGGCATTTCGATTATAACAGTGCATGATATAATTCGCCGCCTTTAAGAACCAATATGCAGTTATATGGCAATCAAAAGTCGCTATATAGGCAAGATGGGTATCAATTATAGAGTGGTCAAAAGCTACTCTTCGTTTGAGTTTCGGCGCAATAGCCAAAGAAATTTAGGATAGAAAATGACCAATAAAACACCAAAGATTATTTACACACTAACAGATGAAGCACCTGCTTTAGCAACTTACTCCTTTTTACCTATTGTTAAGGCGTTCTCTAAGCCTGCGAATCTCTCTGTTGAAACTCGTGATATTTCTTTAGCTGGTCGTATCCTTTCTAGTTTTCCTGAATTCTTAAATGAAGATCAGCGTCAAAATGACGACCTACAAGAACTAGGTGAGCTTGCCAAAACACCTGACGCTAACATTATTAAGCTTCCTAATATCAGTGCTTCAATCCCCCAGCTAAACGAAGCAATAAAAGAACTACAAGATCAGGGTTATAAAATCCCGGACTACCCTGTAAAACCTGCGAACGAAAAAGAAGAAGAC
The DNA here is from genome assembly GCA_047621325.1 of Oceanicoccus sp. Lineage (GTDB taxonomy): Bacteria > Pseudomonadota > Gammaproteobacteria > Pseudomonadales > Oceanobacteraceae > Bermanella. The sequence continues at coordinate 120,462 of JBLHLT010000005.1, read as the reverse complement.
ATAAATGCTCGCTACTCAAAAATATTAGGTAGTGCTGTTAACCCTGTTCTGCGAGAAGGTAATAGCGACCGTCGTGTTGCTGCTCCAGTTAAAGTTTATGCACAAAAGAACCCGCACAGTATGGGTAAGTGGTCAAAAGATTCTAAGTCACACGTAGCGCATATGGATCATGGTGATTTCTATGGTTCTGAGCTGTCATACGTATCACCAAAGTCAGGCAGTGTTTCCATTGTATTGCTAAATGACAGTGGCGTTGAAACAACACTAAAGGCTTCGGTTCAGCTTGAAAAAGATGAAGTAATAGATGCATCTACTATGTCGTGCAAAGCATTACGTGAGTTTTATGAAGTACAAATGCAAGATGCGAAACAGAATGATGTAATGCTTTCTTTGCATCTAAAAGCCACCATGATGAAAGTAAGCGACCCAGTTATGTTTGGTCATGCTGTAACTGTTTACTATAAAGACGTATTTGAAAAGCATGCAGCGCTTTTTGCTGAGCTTGGTGTAAATACTAAAAATGGTCTTGGTGATGTTTACGCCAAAATCGAAGGGTTGCCTGCTGATAAAAAGGCAGAAATTGAAGCTGACATTCTTGCGGTTTATTCTTCTCGCCCAAGTTTAGCGATGGTTGATTCAGATAAAGGCATTACAAATTTACATGTACCAAGTGATGTAATCGTAGATGCCTCTATGCCTGCTGCGATTCGTGCATCCGGTAAGATGTGGGGCTTAGATGGCAATCTGCATGATACAAAAGCTATGATCCCTGACCGCTGTTACGCTGAAGTATTTCAGCAAACGATTGAATTTTGTCAAAAGCACGGCGCATTTGATGTTACCACCATGGGTAATGTATCAAATGTTGGATTGATGGCGCAAAAAGCAGAAGAATATGGTTCTCATGATAAAACGTTTATATTAAAAGAAAACGGTGTTGTTAAAGTTAAAGATGATTCTGGCAAGGTGCTAATGGAGCACGCAGTTGAGAAAGGTGATATCTGGCGCATGTGCCAAACAAAAGATGCGCCTATTCAGGATTGGGTGAAACTGGCTGTTAATCGCGCTAAAGCAACGGCTCAGCCAGCTATCTTTTGGCTTGACCCTAAGCGCGCACATGATGCGAACCTAATTATTATTGTCAAAAAATATCTGAAAGACCATGATACGGCAGGCTTGGATATTCAAATTATGTCACCTGTTGAAGCGGTTCGTTATACGCTTGATCGAGTTAAGAAGGGTGAAAACACCATTTCAGTTACGGGCAACGTATTACGTGACTACTTGACGGACTTATTCCCAATTTTAGAACTCGGTACTAGCGCTAAAATGCTCTCTATTGTGCCTTTGCTTGCTGGTGGTGGTCTTTATGAAACAGGCGCCGGCGGTTCTGCCCCTAAGCATGCTGAGCAATTGGCAAAAGAAGGCCATTTACGCTGGGATTCGCTTGGTGAGTTCTTAGCGCTGGCTGTTTCACTTGAAGAGCTTGGTCATAAAACGAATAATCCTAAGGCACTTGTTTTGGCTGATACGTTAAATGATGCAACAGGTAAGTTCTTGGATAATGACCGCTCGCCACTTCGTAGTGTGGGCGAGGTTGATAATCGCGGTAGTCACTATTACCTATCACTTTATTGGGCTGAGGCTTTAGCTGAGCAAACTGATGATAAAGAGCTGCAAAGCTTTTTTACAACTATTGCTAAAGAGCTTGAAGCTAACCGCGCTGCGATTGTTAAAGAATTAAGCTCTGCTCAGGGTACGGCTGTTGATTTAGGTGGCTACTATCACCCAGACGAAGCTAAGGCATCGAAGGCTATGCGCCCTAGTAACACGCTTAATAAAATAATTGACGCGATCTAAATAAAAAACCCGGCTTAGGCCGGGCTTTTTTTTGGCTGCTGCTTAATATTAATTAAGCGTCTTCGGTGCTGCCTAGTACTTTTTCAATATTATCAGATTGTATTTCTTTGGTAGGACTGAGCATATCTAGTGGCGTAATATCGATCGCATGAGTACCGTTATCGCTTGGTTTTGTATCAAATTCAACAGATTGACCGGCTTTTAAGGTCTTGTATCCTTCTGTTTGAATTGAGGAATAGTGAGCAAACAGATCTTCGCCGCCAGTGTCGGATAAAATAAATCCATACCCCTTAGCATTGTTAAACCACTTTACTTTCCCTGTTTGCATGAGTTGTACTCCAAAACCAGACTTGTATTTATTATTTTTGGAACCATATAGTCGTAACGTGACAACTTGATATGCATTCCGTTCGAAAGTTACATTGTGGCAATCTTTCAGTTTTGTCAAGGCTTTGGCGGGTAATTTATAATTAGAAATGAAATCAATATTTGAACATCTAGGGCTCAGCAGAATGTATGAAAGTAATCTAACCTTATCTATGGAAGATGACAGTAAAGATGAGGCTCATGGCATAGCTGTTGCACCAGTTAAACCTGAGCTCAAAAGACCGTCAATGTATCAGGTAATCATGCTAAATGATGACTATACGCCGATGGACTTTGTCATAGAGGTTTTAACCTTGTACTTTTCAATGGATATAGAAAAGGCATCGCAGGTGATGCTGGCCGTACATACACAAGGCAAAGCGGTATGTGGGGTTTACACTAAAGATATTGCCGAAACGAAAGCGGCGCAGGTAGTCGCTTTTGCTAAAGAAAATCAGCATCCTTTAATGTGTGATGTTCAGCAGGTTAAATAAAGGGGAATCCTATGTTAAATCGAGATCTTGAAGCCACCCTAAATACTGCATTTAAAGAGGCCAGAGCGAAGCATCATGAATTTATGACAGTTGAACACTTACTGTTATCACTGGTTATAAACGAGGCCGCTAAAGAAGTTTTAATTGCATGCGGCGCTGAAATTAATCGCCTAAGTAAGGACCTGCAAGACTTTGTCGATTCGACCACACCATTATTAAGTGACGCAGATTCTGAACGCGAAACACAGCCTACCTTGGGTTTTCAGCGCGTACTGCAGCGCGCTGTATTTCATGTACAAAGTTCCGGCAAATCGGAAGTGACTGGCGCAAATGTCTTGGTTGCTATTTTTAGTGAGCAGGAGAGTCAGGCTGTCTATTTTTTAAAACAACAAAATATTGCACGCATTGATGTCGTTAATTTCATTAGCCATGGCATATCTAAGCTTACCGGTGAGCAAGAAGAGAGTGAGGCCGAGAGTCTTGAAGATGAGTCTGCCGGTGAGGGTTCGTCTGCCGCGCTTGACAACTATGCAACCAATTTAAACAAGTTAGCTAAAGAGGGAAAAATCGACCCTCTTATTGGTCGCGACGAAGAGCTTTTGCGCTGTATTCAAATTTTATCGCGTCGCCGTAAGAACAATCCCTTGTTAGTGGGTGAATCAGGCGTAGGCAAGACCGCAATCGCGGAGGGCTTAGCCAAGCGTATTGTTGAAAATAAAATCCCTGAAATAATGAAAGGCGCAGTTGTTTATAGTCTGGATATGGGGGCGTTACTCGCAGGTACAAAATATCGTGGTGATTTTGAAAAGCGCTTTAAGGCGCTGCTAGCTGAGCTTAAGCGTCAGCCTAAGTCCATATTGTTTATTGATGAAATACACACAATTATCGGTGCGGGCGCGGCTTCTGGTGGCGTAATGGATGCCTCAAACCTACTTAAGCCATTGCTAAGTGGCGGCCAGCTGCGCTGTATGGGTTCAACAACTTTTACTGAGTTCCGTGGTATTTTTGAGAAAGATAGCGCTTTAGCGCGTCGCTTCCAAAAAATAGATGTGGTCGAGCCAAGTGTTGAGGATACCTATAAAATTTTAAAAGGGCTTAAAACACAATTTGAAGAGCATCATCATCTTAAGTACACCGATAAGGCACTGCGCGCAGCCTCAGAATTGGCAGACCGGTACATTCGTGATCGCCATATGCCTGATAAGGCTATCGATGTGATTGATGAGGTTGGTGCAGGCCAGCAACTGTTATCTCCAAGCAAGCGTAAAAAAGTGATTCAGGTTTCCGATGTTGAGAAGGTTGTGGCCAAGATAGCTCGCATCCCATCAAGAACTGTTAACGTGGATGACAAGAAGACTCTGCAGAACCTTGATAAGAACATGAAAATGATGGTGTTTGGTCAAGATAAGGCGATCAGCAGTCTTGCTAATTCAATCAAGTTGTCTCGCGCTGGCTTAAAATCACCTGAAAAGCCAATCGGCTCATTCTTATTTGCAGGCCCAACGGGTGTTGGTAAAACAGAAGTATCTAAGCAATTGGCCCATGTTATGGGTATGGAGCTTGTGCGTTTCGATATGTCGGAATACATGGAGGCTCATACTGTCTCTCGCTTGATAGGCGCCCCTCCAGGCTACGTTGGATACGACCAGGGTGGCTTATTAACTGAAGCTGTTAATAGGGCTCCTCATTGCGTATTGCTGCTTGATGAAATTGAGAAGGCGCATCCAGATGTGTTTAACTTGCTCCTTCAGGTTATGGATCATGGCACGTTAACAGATAACAATGGCCGTAAGGCTGATTTTCGTCATGTGGTCTTAATTATGACAACCAACTCTGGGGCGGAAGTGAGTAGCCGTCGTTCTATTGGTTTTAATGAGCAAAATCATACCACTGACGCAATGGAGGTTATTCGTAAGCAATTTACGCCTGAATTCCGCAATCGCTTGGATGCCATCATTCAATTTGATGCACTGGGTAAAGATGTTATTGGCCATGTGGTCGATAAGTTCTTAACCGAACTGCAATCTCAGTTGGATGATAAAAAAGTGGTCATTTATGCGGCTGACGATGCAAGAGCTTGGCTATCTGAAAAAGGCTATGATCCTCAAATGGGTGCCCGCCCAATGACGCGACTGATTCAGGATAAGGTTAAAAAGCCTTTGGCAGAGATGATTCTATTTGGTGAGTTGTCTGAAAAGGGCGGTACTGTTCGAATAGACTTACAAGATGATGATATCGTGTTGTCTGTTATTCATGATGAGGTGGTTGAACTAGAAAGCTAAGCTTTCTAGTTTTAACAAGGTATAAAAAAAGCCCCTAAGGGGCTTTTTTTATTAGCGAGCGCGGTAAGTAATACGCCCTTTACTCAGGTCATAAGGGGTTAGTTCAACCTTAACCTTATCGCCTGTTAGAATGCGGATGTAGTTTTTACGCATTTTGCCGGAAATGTGAGCCGTAACAACATGGCCATTTTCAAGTTTAACGCGGAACATTGTGTTTGGAAGGGTATCAATTACCTCGCCATCCATTTCAATGTGGTCTTCTCTAGACATTGATTCACCTGGGATACATTTAAAACGGAGCGCATTCTGCCTGAATTTCAGGCAGTTGGCTACACTTGTGCGGGCAAGGATTGCCAATTATCACCATTAAATATCTCTAATGGCTGGAATTGGACTTTATAGTGCATTTTCTGGCTGTTTTTCACCCAATACCCCAAATAAACAAAAGGCAGATTCATTTCTTTTGCAATTTTGCAAAGCAGTAAAACGGCTAGCGTACCAGGACTTGATTTGTCAAAATCCGGATCGAAATAGGTATAAATAGCACTCAACCCATCATCAAGTGCGTCGGTTACACAGCACGCAACCAGTTCTTTATTAAGCCTGACCTCTAAAAAATAACTGTATTTGGCATTAGAGGTTAAAAAATTCTCATACTGCTCGATAGATGGAGGATACATGTCACCGTCACTATGGCGAGTGATGATGTATTTTTCATATAGCGCGTAATGCTCTTGTGTCGAAGTTGCACTAACAAGTGAATAGCTCATATTGCTGTTGCGATTTAATATGCGTTTAAAGCGCTTAGTTGATAGGTTTATGTCGAAGGCGCTAACACGACAAGACAGGCAAGCATCACATTGCTTGCAGTGTGGGCGATAAAAATGATTTCCTGAGCGGCGAAAGCCTATTCTCGTAAGCTGAGAATATTGCTGCCAGCTAGGCGGGGTATCATGATCAAGAAATACCGAGTTAGCTTTCTGCTCGGGTAGGTAGCTGCATGCGTGATCTTCGCTTAGGGTAAGCAATTTTATTTGCTGACTCGCATTGGAAATTACTTCATCCAAAATTCCAATCCTCTTCTGGTGTTAATGTGGTCGCTGCTTGCAGTATCTCAAGAAAATCACTGCGTGGAATCTCGATCGCCCCAAGGCTTTCTAAGTGCGGATTGTGCACCTGACAATCAATGATTTTAAACCCCCATAGTTGCAACTGACTACAGAGCTTAGCAAATGTTATCTTGCTGGCATTACTTTGCTTGGAGAACATGGACTCGCCAAAAAATGCTTTTCCGATGGCCATGCCATAAAGCCCTCCCACCAGCTGCCCTTCATGCCAGCACTCAACTGAATGAGCATAACCTAGCTTGTGGAGCTCAACGTAGCTTTGAATGATATCCTCATTAATCCAAGTGCCATTTTGACTCAATCTTGGAGCAGCACACTCTTTTATGACACGCTCAAAGCAGGTGTCACTGGTAATGGAGTATTCATTTTTCCTTATGAGTTTTAATAAGCTGCGTGATGGCTTAAATTCACTTGGAAATACCACACATCTTGGGTCTGGTGACCACCACAGTATTGGGTCTTCTTCGCTATACCAAGGAAAAATACCAATGCTATAAGCATTTAACAGGCGCTCGCAAGAAAGATCTCCGCCTGCTGCGAGCAAGCCATTAGGCTCGGTAAATGCCAAGTCGTGGTGAGGAAAAAGCCTTGGATCTTCATTTAACCAGTGAATTGGTTCGGACATTAGGAAAGCCTGCTAGATAATTTCAGCTGACACAGTACAATCAGGGTCAATAAATACAATATCCTAGGCTAGTGGCTAAGTGCTTCAAAATAAAGAAAAAGTTAATATCGATTGGCACTCCCAATTAACAGCGGTGGTTAAAGAAGCTCGAGTTTTACTGCTCATTTCTTTGGCGGCTTTTTTGTTGCTGTCACTTTTATCTTATAGCGTGAGTGACCCAGGCTGGAGACAAGCACAGAGCGGACTTACGGTTAGCAATTACGGTGGTCGTATTGGCGCATTTGTTTCAGACCTGCTTTTCTCGCTGTTTGGATATATTTCTTATCTATTGGCCGTTATTCCTATCTTACGTGGCGTGCAGCGCTTCAGAGGAGTAGACATTAAATATGGCTGGACTGGCTGGGCTTGGCGCTTTACCGGCGTACTGTTGGTTGTTGTTTCTGGTGCCGTGTTAACGCACCTTTATGATGGTGTTGCTATTCTGCCAGGTGGCAATGGTGGTGTGATAGGTCAAACACTTGCACTCCCGCTTGCGACATACCTTGGCCTTGCCGGCGCTAGTATCATTTTAGCGGTGTTCTTTTTGTTTGGTTTAACCGTTTGCGGTGATATTGCGTGGTTGGCAACACTGGATACTATTGGCGGTAAAACACTTGCGCTATTGCGCTGGGTTAAATCTAAAGTCACTTCAATCAAACCAGAGCAAACCAAGAGAACGACCACAGAACTCGACTCAAGTGTGCCTGAAAAGCCAGATAATATTCCGCTATTAACCCCACAAGTCAGTGAAGTTGAACCGCAAAAACAACCTATTGCGTCTCCGATTTTGAAAAAGACCATTCAAAAAATCACCGAGAAAGTGGTCGATAAGGCCATGCCTGAAAAAGAAGAGAAGAAAATTGTTATCCAGCCTTTTGAAAAAAAATCTCAAGCGGTTACAGGTACACAAGGAAAGCTTTTTGATAAAACTGAGCTACCGTCGCTTAGCTTATTAAGCCACCAAGATGGCCCTCAAGAAACGGGATATAGCGCAGATAAGCTTGAAGAAATGTCGCGCCTACTCGAACAAAAACTAAAAGATTTTGGCGTAAAAATAGAAGTAGTCGCTGTCAATCCCGGACCGGTTATTACGCGCTTTGAAATTCAGCCAGCCCCTGGCGTGAAAGCATCAAAAATTACAAATCTCGCGAGTGATTTAGCGCGATCACTTGCCATGATCAGTGTTCGTGTTGTTGAAGTCATACCGGGTAAATCAGTTATGGGGCTAGAAGTGCCCAATGAAAATCGTGCCATGGTATTTTTGGGCGATGTATTAGCATCCAATGAATATCAGAAAATGACATCGCCGTTATCATTTGCGCTTGGCCATGACATTGCAGGGGATCCTGTAATGGCCGATCTTGCAAAAATGCCTCATCTATTGGTTGCTGGTACCACCGGCTCAGGTAAGTCGGTAGGGGTAAACAGCATGATAATTAGCATGCTGTACAAGGCTGGTCCTGATGATGTCCGCATGATTATGATTGACCCAAAAATGCTGGAGCTTTCAATTTATGAAGGCATACCGCACCTATTAACCCCCGTTATTACCGATATGAAGGAAGCCGCCAACGGCTTGCGCTGGTGTGTGGGTGAAATGGAGCGGCGCTATAAATTAATGGCCGCAATGGGGGTGCGGAATCTTGCGGGTTATAATAAAAAAGTATTGGACGCTATTGCAGCGGGCGAACCACTGAAAGATCCATTCTGGAAGGCCGAAGAAAGCTTTGAACAATTTCCACCTGACTTAGGCAAGCTGCCTTATATCGTTGTGGTCATTGATGAGTTTGCCGACATGATGATGATCGTTGGTAAAAAAGTAGAAGAGTTAATTGCCCGTATTGCACAAAAAGCGCGAGCGGCAGGTATACATTTGATTCTTGCTACTCAGCGTCCGTCCGTTGATATTATTACTGGCCTCATAAAAGCAAACGTGCCAACGCGTATGGCATTCCAAGTGAGTTCGCGTATCGACTCACGAACCATTCTTGATCAAGGCGGTGCAGAGCAGCTACTGGGTCATGGGGATATGCTTTATTTACCACCGGGCACATCACTGCCAATTAGGGTGCATGGCGCGTTTGTAGATGATCACGAAGTACACGCCGTCGTTGCCGACTGGAAAAAACGTGGCAGCCCTGTATTCATAGAATCTATCACCGATGGTGGTGATGGCAGCGTTGTGATCCCTGGCTTTAGTAATGATAGTGATGAGGGCGAGGCTGATGCTTTATTTGATGAGGCCATCGCATTTGTTACACAAACCAGAAAAGTCTCAATCTCCAGTGTGCAGCGTAAACTTCGTATCGGCTATAATCGCGCGGCTCGCTTGGTTGAGTCAATGGAACAAGCTGGGGTAGTCTCTACGCCTAGTCAAAATGGCTCACGAGAAGTACTCGCGCCACCACCAGTAAGCTAATTCGGATTATTATGAAATATTTAAATATTCTACTCTTGTTTTTGTCAATGACAGCAGCGGCACAAAACCCTGAATACAAAAAATTAGCCGATAATCTTGATCGATTAAACAATGTAGGGGCTGATTTTGTTCAGCATACTTTTGATGGCAAAGGTACGTTATTGCAAACTCAGTCGGGCAGCTTAGCATTAAAGCATCCTAATAAGTTTCGTTGGTCTAGCGCAGAGCCTTTTGCACAGTTATTAGTCAGTAATGGCGAAACCCTTTGGCAATATGATGAGGATTTAGAGCAAGTAACGATTCAGGTTTTAAATAAAAAGCTATCAGCAACACCTGCGCTATTGCTTTCTGGCGATACGGATCAAATCGAAAATGAATACGACATATACTCTGAAACCCTGCAAGATGAAGAGCACTTTGTATTAATCCCTAAGCAAGTTGATGTTTTGTTTGATCGCCTGCGCTTGGAATTTAACGGGAAAAAATTATTAAGCCGAATGGTTATTCAAGATGAAGTTGGGCAAAAAACGATCATTAGGTTTGAAAACATACAATCTAATAATCCGCTAAATGACGCTGACTTTGTGTTTGAGATTCCTTCGGGAATTGACGTTATTCGAAATGAGTAATATGCAAGATTCATTATTTGATAAACCATTAAGCCAAGAGCCGCTAGCCTCTAGGATGCGCCCGAAAAACCTACATGGTTACCTAGGACAAGAGCATCTTCTTGGTCAGGAAAAAGCATTAAGAAAAGTCATAGAAAGTGGCCAGTTACATTCTATGATTTTTTGGGGGCCGCCTGGAGTTGGAAAAACCACTCTGGCGAAATTACTCGCAAATTATGCGAATGCTGAATTCTTAGCGTTATCAGCGGTAATGGACGGCGTGAAAGAAATTCGCGCCTGCATGGAAAAAGCGAAGCACATTCAGCAGCAAGGTAAGGGTGCCTTATTATTTGTTGATGAAGTACACCGATTCAATAAGTCTCAGCAAGATGCTTTTTTACCCTTTGTTGAAAACGGCACGGTTATATTCATTGGGGCTACTACTGAGAACCCAAGTTTTGAATTGAATTCGGCGCTTTTATCGAGAGCACGTGTTTATAAATTGCGCAGTTTAAGTATTGAAACCGTAGAGTCACTTCTGCAGAACTGCCTATTACAAGATACTCAGCTAAAGCCACTGCAGCTAACTATTGATACTCAGGCGGCTCGGTTTTTAGCCAGTATCGCTGACGGCGATGCTCGTCGCGCGCTTAACTTATTAGAAATGGCAGTGGATTTAGCTCAAGCTGACGATAAAACCCATATTAGCTTTGAGCTTGCTCAAGAAATTGCTCAAGAATCTGTCCGGCAGTTTGATAAGGGGGGGGATATTTTTTATGAGCAAATTTCAGCACTGCATAAATCTGTACGTGGCTCCAGCCCTGACGGGGCCATGTATTGGTATTGCCGCATGCTAGATGGTGGTTGCGATCCTTTATATATAGCGCGAAGAGTTGTGCGAATGGCCGCTGAAGATATAGGCAATGCGGACCCAAGAGGACTAGAAATTGCCATGAATGCTTGGCAAGCTTATGAACGCCTAGGTAGCCCTGAAGGCGAACTAGTAATCGCGCAAGCGATAAACTATTTAGCGTGTGCACCTAAAAGTAATGCTGTTTATTCTGCCTTTAATCAAGTACGAGAACTAATTCGTAACTCGCCAAGTTATGATGTGCCAATGCATTTGCGCAATGCACCTACGGCACTCATGAAAAAAGAAGATTATGGTAAAGAATATCGTTATGCCCATGATGAGCCACACGCGTATGCGGCAGGCGAATGCTATTTGCCTGAAGCGCTCAAAGCACTTCAATTTTATCAGCCTGTTGATCGGGGTTTAGAGACAAAGATAGGGGCTAAATTTGATTATTTCGCCCAACTTGATCAACAAAGCAGCAATAAAAGGTATGAGTAAGCCATGCATTACCTCGTGATCGCCCTTGGTGGAGCACTGGGAGCCATGTCTAGGGCTTTTTTAAGTGCACATTTCACTAAAATATTGGGTACAAGCTTCCCCTTTGCTACACTTGCCATCAATTTTATAGGCTCATTCTTAATGGGTATGTGTGCTGTCATAATTCTTGATTACCTCAAAATGACAGGCTATTGGAGAGAATTGGTGATGGTGGGGTTCTTAGGGGCTTTGACCACATTCTCAACATTTTCCCTAGAAGGCTTAAACTTATTGCATTCTGGTCAATGGGCCGCTGCAATGATCTATTTCTTAGCTAGTGTTATTGGTTGTGTATTCGCCTGTTTTGTAGGCTTTTATTTAGCCAAATTGTTTGTTTAATCGGAAAAAAATATGCTTGATATTCGTAAAGTTCGTGAAAACCCAGAAGCAGTCGTGCAAGCGCTGAAGATAAAAGGGTTTGAATTTAATGTTGCCGAATTTACTGCGCTTGACGCTCAGCGCAAGTCAGCTGATGTATCTTCGCAGAATTTACAAGCTGAAAAGAAAAAGGCTTCCAAACAAATTGGGCAATTCATTGCACAAGGTCTTAGTGTTGATGAAGCGAAGGCAAAAGTTTCTGAAGTGTTAGCTGAAATAGACAGCAAGCTCAATGCAGAAGTGGAGCAGGCCAAAGAAATTCAAGATGCGATTAATACCATTCTAATGGCAACACCCAATCTACCTGACGAATCAGTACCCGCGGGTAAAAGCGAAGACGACAACGTTGAAATACGTACTTGGGGCGAGCCTCGCAAATTTGATTTTGAACCTAAAGATCACGTAGATGTAGGACAAGACAATGGCGGACTTAATTTTGAAGTTGCTGCTAAAATTACAGGCTCTCGTTTTGCTGTTATGCAGGGTCAAATTGCACGCATGCACAGAGCGTTAATCCAATTAATGCTCGACACTCATTCAGAAGAGCACGGCTACGTAGAAACGTATGTGCCTTACATGGTCAATGCTGACAGCCTCAAAGGGACTGGCCAGCTGCCTAAGTTCGAAGAAGATTTATTTAAAATTCCTTTCAATGATACCCATTACTACTTAATTCCAACCGCAGAAGTACCGGTTACGAATTTAGTGCGTGATGAAATAATCGACGAAAAAGAGCTGCCTCTTAAATTTACAGCGCATACTCCTTGTTTCAGAAGTGAAGCGGGTAGCTATGGACGTGATACGCGCGGCATGATTCGCCAGCATCAATTTGAAAAAGTTGAATTAGTGCAAATGGTAAAACCACAAGAAAGCACCAAGGCACTTGAGGAATTAACGTCTCATGCTGAAGCGATTTTACAAAAACTGAACTTGCCTTATCGCTTAGTTAAATTATGTGGTGGTGATTTAGGTTTTTCAGCGAGCATGACATACGATTTAGAGGTTTGGCTTCCTGGGCAAGCTAAATTCCGTGAGATATCTTCATGCAGCAATATGGGTGATTATCAAGCTCGACGCATGCAAGCGCGCTGGAGGAACCCAGAAACAGGCAAGCCTGAATTACTGCATACACTCAATGGATCAGGTCTTGCGGTTGGTCGTACACTGGTTGCTATCCTTGAAAATTACCAGCAAGAAGACGGTCGCATTGAAGTGCCTACTGCACTGAAGCCGTACATGAATAATCTTGAATTTATAGGCTAATAATGGAATTTTTACCGCTGTTTTTTAGCTTGAAAAATCGACCTGTACTTGTTGTTGGTGGTGGCGAAGTTGCACTTCGCAAAGTATCGCTATTGGTTAAAGCCCATGCAAAGGTTCAGGTTATAAGCCTAAGCACAAAGCCGGATCTTGTTGATTTAATCAGCAAGCATGGCGGAGAGCTCATTACCCGTGCATTTGAAAAAGCGGATGTAACAGGCAAAACATTAGTAGTGGCTGCAACCGACAATAAAATGGTTAATCAGCTAATCGCAAGCAGCGCTGAAGATTTAAATATTCCTGTAAATGTGGTTGATCAGCCTGAGTTATGTAGTTTTATATTCCCGGCTATTGTTGACCGCAGCCCTATCATTGCGGCCGTAAGTTCAGGTGGTAGCTCACCAGTACTCGCTCGCATTTTACGGGCTAAGCTTGAAACCGTCTTACCAAGCGCTTATGGTCGCCTTGCGTTGCTAGCTGAAAAATATCGATTACAAGTTAAGCAAACTTTTTCACATGTTAATTTACGCAGAGGCTTTTGGGAGAAAATCCTTACAGGCCCTGTGGCCGAACTGGTTTTCGCCGGTAAAGAACACGAAGCTGAAGATTTACTTAATAGAGAATTAAGCAATAAAACAGAAATCAAAAAAGAACTTGGCGAAGTTTACCTAGTAGGAGCGGGGCCAGGCGATCCAGACCTGCTGACCTTTAAAGCGCTGCGATTAATGCAGCAAGCAGATGTTGTTCTATTTGACCGATTAGTTAGTAAACCTATCCTTGATCTATGCCGTCGCGATGCACAAATGGTGAACGTAGGCAAAGCTCGCGCTGATCACCTTGTGCCACAAGATAGTATCAATCAGCTGCTCGTAGATTATGCTAAGAAGGGCCATCGAGTACTCCGTTTAAAAGGCGGCGACCCGTTTATCTTTGGGCGTGGCGGCGAAGAAATTCAAGAGCTCACTGAAAACGGCGTACCTTTTCAGGTTGTTCCAGGTATTACAGCCGCAGCAGGTTGTTCATCTTATGCCGGTATCCCCCTGACACATCGGGATTATGCACAATCGGTGAGGTTTGTTACCGGTCATCTGAAAAACAATACAACAGATTTACCGTGGGCAGAGCTTGCTTATCCAAACCAGACGATTGTTTTTTACATGGGGTTAATGGGATTGCCTATTATTTGCAATAAACTTATTGAGCATGGAATGCCGAAAAACACACCTATTGCCCTTGTGCAAAAAGGTACAACGCCTGATCAAAAGGTAATTATTGCGACGCTCGATACAATGGTGAAAACCATTGAAAACCAAGAAATAAGCGCACCAACCCTCATTATCGTCGGTGAAGTGGTTTCACTGCACGACAAACTTAAGTGGTTTGATCCGAATTTATCACTTACCGTTCGATAATCATTAGACCTTAGCTATTCTTTGTCTATGCTTATATTAAGCAAGGAAAAGCAGTGTAGCTGAGGTTTAAATGAATCCATTAAGTCGCGTATCTATAAAAGCCAAGATATTGGTGATTCCCGCCATAGCCGTATTGGGTTTTATCGCTAGCTTGGCCGTAAATTCAAGCATCAATAACGACAATTCTAAAAGACTGGCTCAAATACAGGATTTATACTTTCCTGTTGTGCAATCAAGTCGTGAAAATATTGTACGCATCAATAGAACAGAAGAACTCCTTAATACAGCGGTGAGTACCGGCGAGAGCGACATGGTCGTATCCGCAAAAAAAACGTATTCCGAGCTAATAAAGAAAATTGAAGAGCAAAAAAACCTCTGGCCAGAACAAAAGAAAAACCTAGAGCAATTAGAGTCCCATGCGGGTGCTTATTTCGAAGTTGCCCTCAAGCTTTCAGAGGGTATGGTTAATGGCAATTTAGACCCTAGTGATATTCCTCAGCTAGTAGAGACAATGAATGATAAGTTATCAACAACAAAGGATGAGCTTAATAAATTTAATGATGCTTCATTAAAGGCTTTTAGCGATACAGTTGAGGCATCTAATGAAGCAACTCAAGATGCGCTTGTTGTATCACTGGGCTTAAGCGTCGGCGCTATTTTAATAATCATTGTGATAAGTGCCAGTAGTGTCATTTTGATTACCCGTAACCTCAATTTAATGCTCGAGTCCCTTAAAGATATTGCCAGTGGCGAGGGCGACCTTACCAAGAGAATAGAGCAAACCAGTCAGGATGAGATCGGAGATCTAGTGTATTGGTTTAATTTATTCATGGAGAAGCTACATGGCAGTATTAATGAGGTAGTTAATTCAATCAATCCTCTTGCTAACGTATCTAATGACCTTGGTGGAATGACCACTAAAACCAGTCAAATTACAGATCAGCAAAGTAAAGCAACGGATGAAGTTACGCGCTTTGTCGATGAGATGTTTAGTAGCGTTAGAAATGTGGCGCAAAATGCATCAAGTGCTGCGCATGCGGCCAAAGAAGCCGACACTGAGGCTAAAGCTGGTCGAGCGGTGGTTACACAATCAGTTGAGTCCATTAATGATTTAGCCAGTGAAGTAGAGCGTGCTGCCAAGGTAATTGCCAAGCTTGAAACCGATACCGAAAATGTAGGCACCATCCTAGATGTAATTAAAGGCATTGCTGAACAAACAAACTTACTGGCTTTGAATGCCGCAATAGAAGCTGCGCGTGCCGGTGAGCAAGGTCGAGGTTTTGCCGTTGTGGCCGATGAAGTACGTACACTTGCTTCACGAACGCAAGATTCAACTCAGGAAATTCAACGTGTAATTGAAGAGCTTCAATCGGCCGCACGAAGTGCCGCAGAAGTTATGTCTCATAGCCAAGAGCAGGCTAAGAACAGTGTTGAACAAGCAGCTAAAACGGATAATTCATTGGCTACTATTACAGAAAAAGTGGGCTCAATCACGCGAATGAACACAGAAATTGCTGATGCAACCGGTCAGCAAGAAAAAGTCAGCAATAGTATTAAAACCAATGTTGAGGGTATACGTGCAAATGCTGAGGCTGCAGTTAAAAATGTACAAGAAGTGGGCGCGGCAAGTGAGTCACTTCTGGAAATTTCAAATAATCTTCGTAAGATCACTGCGCAGTTTAAAGTTTAATCAATTTATCGGGCGGCCGATGCCATTTGGCTCGCCCAACTCCCTTCTTAATACCTAAATACCTATAAAATCCTTTGTGTATTTTATTTTCTTTTTGAAAATGGCTCTCATTAAGCTTATTTTCAGGTATTCTATGCTTCAATTAATAATCAGCTTAATTAAGGCATATTTACTATGGTTCACAAAGGTTTTCGTCAATTAAGAACCAGAGAAATTCAGTCGCTTGGCGTACTTGTCGAAGAGTATGAACACCTACAAACAGGTGCTGTTCATTATCATTTAGCGGCTGAAAATGATGAGAATGTATTCTTGGTTGCATTGCGCACTATGCCAATGGACTCAACAGGTGTAGCACATATTCTTGAACATACTGCATTGTGTGGTAGCAAAAATTACCCCGTGCGCGACCCGTTTTTTATGATGATACGTCGCTCTCTTAATACCTTTATGAATGCATTTACCTCCAGTGATTGGACCGCTTATCCATTTGCCTCTAAAAACAAAAAAGACTTCAATAATCTATTATCTGTTTATCTAGACGCCGTTTTTTTTGCAAGCCTAAATCAACAGGATTTTGCACAAGAAGGGCATCGCTTAGAGTTTGAAAACCCTTCTGACCCAACCACCCCATTACAATACAAAGGGGTTGTTTACAATGAAATGAAGGGGGCGATGAGCAGTGTCTCGAGTCAGCTTTGGCAGTCAATAAGCAAGCATTTATATCCGACTAATACATACCATTATAATAGCGGTGGCGACCCTGAGAGTATCCTTGATTTAAGCTACCAAGATCTTCAGTCTTTTTATAAAGAGCATTATCACCCAAGCAATGCCATTTTCATGACGTATGGTGATATCCCTGCATCTGAGCACCACGAAAAATTCGAGTCATATTTGTCTAAATTTGAAAAAAATGATCACAAAATTGAAGTAGCTGATGAAAAGCGTTATTACGCGCCTGTGAGAGCGGAAGAATTTTATGGTCACAATGAACTAAAAGACAAAACACACCACGTAATGGGCTGGTTACTTGGCCATAGTGCCAATCTTGAAGAGCAACTTGAAGCCCATTTCCTTTCTAGCTTGCTTCTTGAAAACAGCAGCTCTCCGCTAAGGTTGGCACTTGAAACCACAGATCTGGCTACTTCACCAAGCCCATTGTGCGGCCTAGAAGACTCAAATAAAGAGATGGCTTTTATTTGTGGAGTAGAAGGCAGTACCGAAGAGAACCGCGACGGTGTTGAGGCGCTTATTTTAGAAACACTTAAGAAGGTCGCCGAAGAAGGTGTAAGCGACTTACAAATAGAGTCTGTCTTACATCAGCTAGAGTTAAGTCAGCGCGAGGTAGGTGGTGATGGCTATCCTTATGGACTTCAAATTATCTTGTCGGCTATATCAGCGTGTACTCATTACAGCGACCCTGTAGAGCTTCTAGATTTAGATCCAGTGCTTGATAAATTACGTGAGAAAGCGAAAGCTCCTGAATTTGTTAAAGACTTGATTAATAAATATTTATTAAACAATACACATCGCGTCACACTTACCTTTAAACCAAACGCCGAATTAGATGAGCGTAAAAATCAAGCAGAAAAAACCAAACTGGCAAAAATTAAAGCAGCGCTAAGTGAAGCTGAAATAAAAGAAATAGTAGCGCAAGGTGAGGCATTAAAAGCTCGTCAATTATTAAAAGATGATGAGTCGATTTTACCGAAAGTGGGGATTGCAGACGTGGCCGACAAGCTACACGTCCCTGAACCCAAAATATCTCAATTGAACAATGAGTTACTTACTGCGTATGAGCAAGGAACCAACGGCTTAACTTATCATCAAGTTGTATTACCCCTGCCACAGCTATCAGTCGATGAATTAAAGCTATTACCATTAATGTTGGGTTATTTAACTGAAATTGGTGTCGGCGACGACGACTACTTAGCGGTGCAGCAAAAGCAATCCTTGCTGATTGGTGGGATTTCAGCCTATTCGAGTATCCGAACAGAATTATTAAACCCTAATAAAGTACAAGCTTATTGGGTGCTTTCTGGTAAAGCCTTATCCAGAAACAATAAAGAGTTTATTCAGCTAATGAATGACACTTTATATGACGCTGACTTTTCAAACTCAAAAAGAATTATGGATTTATTATCACAATCTTTGAGCCGTAAAGAACAATCCATTAGTGGTAATGGCCATGGGCTGGCAATGAATATTGCCTCTTCAGGTATTTCACAGGTTGCAAACCTTTCATATAAATCAACGGGTTTGCCTGCACTGTTAAATTTGCGCAACTTAAATAAAGAAACTGATTTAGAGAAATTGACTAAGCAGTTTTCTGAACTTCATCAGAAAATAATCACGACCATTCCTCAGCATTTATTAATTAGTGATGCATCGAATATAGCCGGCGCTGAGTCGGCGTTGGCTTCAACATGGAAAAGTCGATCAGCGAAGGACGAGTCAACTGGTTTTGTGCTTGATTTTGAACCGCATCAAGTTAAAGACGCATGGATAGCCCCTACACAAACAAACTTTTGTGCTAAAGCATACCCTACAGTCTGCACTGATCATGACGATTCTGTCGCACTAACTGTTTTAGGTGTTTTCTTGCGTAACGGATTTTTACATACCGCTATTCGTGAGCAAGGCGGCGCGTATGGTGGCGGGGCGAGTCAAGACAGTTCGACGGGTGTGTTTAAGTTTTACAGTTATCGCGACCCAAGAATCACAGGTACATTTGAGGATTTTGATCGTGCAATTGAATGGTTTAAAAATACAGAGCACGACGCAGAGTCGCTGGAGCAATCGATACTAGGCGTAGTTTCAAGTATTGATAAACCAGGTTCTCCTGCAGGGGAGGCCAAGCAAGCGTTTCACAATAATCTTCAAGGTCGCGATATTGAGTTTCGTAATGCATATCGTCAAAAAATATTGAAGGTATCCATGTCAGATTTACAGCGAGTTGCAAATACTTATTTTAATCCTGATGTAGCAAGTATTGGTGCTGTCATATCTGCACAACACAAAGAAGAAGCTCAGGCCTTGGGCATGAATATATTCGAAATATAATAGGCAATATAATGAAAAAAACATCCTTTATTTTTGGTGTGGTTGTAACTGCCCTGTTTTTTGGGCAGTCCGCTTACGCTACTAACGAGCTCGACAAATCAGTTAGTTCTGTACAAAACAATCAACAAGCAGGGGCTGCGTCTCAAAACAAAATAGACGCACTGTATGAAAGTAAGCGTGTAGCGCTGCAAGAAATGCGCGTCACACAAGCCGAAATTGATCAGCTAAATGTTTACAATCGACAACTACGAGAAATCATTAAAAACCAAGACTCACAAATAGCGTCTTTAGGTAAACAAATTAATGATATTGAAAGTACTCAGCAGGGCATCATGCCATTAATGGAGCGCATGCTTAATGGCTTAGACGTTTTTGTCACGCTTGATATTCCTTTTTTAATGGCTGAGCGTGAGAATCGCATTGCTACTTTGCGTACATTGCTTTTAGCATCTGATGTTACGGTAAGTGAAAAATTTAGAAGAGTACTGGAAGCTTATCAAATCGAAATTGAATATGGCCGTACAATTGAGGCGTATCGCGGTGAAAATCAAAATGGCATAACCGTTGATTTTTTAAGGGTAGGGCGAAGTGCGTTAATGAGTATCTCACTTGATGGCAATAACGCTCAAGCTTGGAATAATAAAACGAAAGCATGGTCTGACTTGGGTAGTGATTATACTCGCGCAATATCTCAAGGGGTTAGCATTGCAAGAAAGCAAGCCACACCAGCCTTACTAGGTTTGCCTCTTCAGTCGTTAGAAGGGAATAAATAATGAAATACATTATCTCTGTATTTATATGTGCTATTGCATCATCGTTGGCATTCGCGATAACGCAAGACAATTCAACACCTGCTGTGCCTGAGAATATCAAAAGCTTGCAGCAATTACTGCAGCAAGTTAAAGACGATGGATTAAAAGAAACCTCTATCCATAAAGAAAGAGAGCGTGTTTTCTTACAAGACGCTACCAAACAAAAACAAGCTCTTAAAACAAGTAAGGCAGAACTTAAGCAAGTAAGGCAAGAAACTGAGCAACTAAAGAATACATTTGATAAAAATGAAGAGAATCTAGCAAATTTAGAAGATGAGTTGCGCAAACGCATGGGTAATCTTGGCGAAATGTTTGGGGTCGTACGTCAAGTATCACAAGATGTAGCATCTATACGTGAAAACTCATTACTGGCAAATGAATTAGGCGCGCATTCAGCGTTACTTGATCAATTATCAGAAAGTAAGGCCCTCCCTAGTATTAGTGAGCTTGAAAAACTTTGGTATGAAATGCAACTGCATATGACAAAACAGGGTGAAAGCAAACAATACATCACTACGTATTTAAATAGCAGCGGTCAAAAAGTTGAAGCTGAGATCGCACATATTGGGCCTTTTGTTGCGTTTAACAATAAAGGATTCCTTAATTATGATACTCAGACTCAAATATTCATTGAGCTTGGCAAGCAACCTAGTGAGGCCAGCTTGATTGGATCATTTCTAACATCAACTGATGAATTTTCTGAAATGGTAATAGATCCAACGCGGGGTACTCTATTGAGTATTGGCAGTCAAAGCCCAAGCGTTTTTGATCGAATTCAACAAGGCGGCTTAATTGGGTACATTATTTTATTTTTAGCATTTTGTGGCTTTGTGTACTCTGTGTTTTTGCTGTCTCAACGATTGAGAATGCAAGCCAAAATGAAGGGGCAGCTAGAAAATCCAGACGCAATTGATTCAGATAATCCACTTGGACGTGTCCTTGCTGTTTACCAGAACGAAAGCAGCGCTAAAGATCTTGAAACCCTAGAAATGAAATTAGATGAAGCTGTCCTTAAAGAACTGCCTGAACTAGAGAAAGGTCTTTCTATCGTTAAATTACTTGCCGCCGTTGCGCCGCTTCTTGGTTTGCTTGGTACGGTGACCGGTATGATAGCAACATTCCAATCCATTACGTTGTTCGGGACAGGTGATCCTAAGCTTATGGCTGGCGGTATTTCACAAGCACTTATAACAACTGTATTAGGGTTGGTGGCCGCCATTCCATTGCTATTTATGCATAATATTTTAAATGGTCGCAGTAAAGAAATGATTCAAGTGCTGGACCAACAAGCCGCTGGAATTATTGCTGAACAGGCACAAAAGAGAGCCTAACTATGTTCGCAGATGTATCTGGATTCTTAGAAAGCGGCGGCCCAGTGTTATATGGCATCTTAGTTATATCTAGTGTGTTATGGATTTTAATACTTGATCGCTATTGGTTCTTTTCTAGAGAATCCCAAAAACTTTGCCTACAGCATCACGCTGTATGGCAAGGGCTTGCTTCGCATGAAAACTGGGAAGCTTTAAAAATAAGAAGCCTTTTAATTTCAAAAGTGGCTATTGAGTTTAATCGCTATCGCGCAACAATTGCCTTGCTTGTTGTAATTTGTCCATTGATGGGGCTGCTGGGCACGGTTACTGGGATGATTAATGTATTTGATGTGATGGCCGTTACGGGAACAGGGAATGCAAGGGCAATGGCCTCAGGTATTTCAATGGCGACCATTCCAACTATGGCAGGTATGGTTGTATCGCTGATAGGCCTGTACTTTAAAACTCGATTCGACAGTATGGCTAAAAAACAACTCGATATTTTTAAAGATCGTTTGCTTAAGTAATAGGGTTAATTAATGAGAAAGCAACACGCAAGTTTAGATTCAGAAGAGTCAGCGATTGATATGACCCCCATGCTTGATATCGTTTTTATCATGCTGATTTTCTTCATTGTCACGACTTCTTTCGTAAAAGAAAGTGGTGTGACAATTAGTAGACCCTCGGCTCAGACAGCAGCCGAAGATAAAAAAGGCAATATTATGGTGGCAATCAAGCCAAATGGTGAAATTTGGATTGATAAGCGGGCCGTTGATGTGCGCTCTGTTCGTGCCAATATTGAAAAATTGAAAGCTGAAACGCCTGAAAGCGGTGTTGTTATACAAGCTGATACCGATGCTAGAACCGGTATTTTAGTGCAAGTCATGGATCAAATTCGCTTGGCAGGTGTGACCAATATTTCTATTGCAGCAGATCCAGGTGTTTAATGCGATTATTGTATATAACTCCGATTGGTTTAGCGTTGGCATTCATTGTTTTTTGGTTGATGCAATGGATGATCGCACCTCAGGGTAACCAGATTAAACGTGAAGACAACATAGCAATGGTTGATTTTATTCGCAGCCTAAAGGACAGTGAAAGCGATAAAAAAATACGTAATGCAAAAGAACCACCTAAGCCCAAAACCCCTCCCATGCTTGATTCACCAAAAGTGCAGCAGTCTGCTGCAACGCAGATGAATTTAAACATGCCCGACATTTCGTCATCTCTTTCAAGTTTTAAAGGGCAGGGAATGGGAAGTATGTTATCGGGTTATGGGTTTGGCGATAGCGATGTTATCCCTCTTGTGCAAGTTGAACCTAAATACCCATCCCAAGCGTTATCTCGAAAAATCGAAGGCTATGTGGTTGTTCGCTTGCAAGTTACAAAAGAAGGTACTGTCAGCAGTGTTGATGTAATTGATGCGAATCCAAAAGGTGTGTTTGAACGTGAAGCCATTCGAGCGGCTTGGCGTTATAAATTCAAACCTAAGTTAGTTGACGGCAAGCCTGTTGAACAAGTTGCTACGTTGCCATTCGAGTTTAATTTAGAGAAATGATTATGTTGCGTTATGTATTTATATTTTCATTGTTTATTGGCCAGCTGGCCAATGCCACCTCGATAAGCCCTAGAACCTATAATGCGTTAAATGATATTCAACAACAAATAACGGCATTGCCAGATCAAATAAAAGTAAAAGAATTGAACGATACGTTAGTGGAATTAACCTCTGACCTTGCTGGTAATTCTTTAGGGCTTGCGCTTACTTATCAAACACACGCGCAGCTTAAAACATATGAGCAAAAAGAATCAGAAGCACAGGCACTTTTAATTAAAGCGCTTGAGTTACCAGATTTAAAACCCGATACAACCAACCAGCTGCGTTCACTTTTAGCCTATTCGTATTTCAATCAATCAAAGTACGCTGAAGCTATTACGCCGCTAAAAGCGGTTATAAGAGATTCAGAAAAAATTTCGGCCAGCATCTACGCATTACTGGCGGCATCTTATTACAGTCTTGAAGATATTATTAATGGCTTGCCTTATATTGAAAAAGCATGCCAGCTGACAGACAAGCCAAAAGAAGGTTGGTTGCAAATGGCTTTTTCTGGCAGCTACCAAACCAAGCAATACGACAAAGCCATTAACTATGTTAATCAGCTTGTTTATAACTTCCCTGATAAGAAAGATTATTGGCAACAAAAAGCGGGTATTCATCAAATATTAGAAGACTATAAAAACGCGGCCGCCACAAAAGAGCTAACCTATAAAAAAGGTTTCGTTGAAAAAGAAAGTGATTTTATTAATCTCGGGCAGTTATTAGCGTCACAGGGTGATGCTTATAAAGTAGCGACTGCATTGGAACAGGCACTTAAAAACAGTTTAATAGAACCGAGTGAAAAAGTGCTTAACCTTCAATTTCAATCATGGCTTCAAGCCAAAGAAATCGACAGGGCAACAATAGCCTTGGCTACACTGTATGATACCTATAAGAATGTTGATGATGGTTATCAATTGCTTCAATACTATATTGACGCTGAAATATGGGATCAATCTGACCAGCTATCCGAGCAACTGTTACAACAGGCCTTACCAGAAAAGCAAAAAGGTAAGATTTTGTTGTATCAAGGAATGGTCAAATATCGTCTTGGGGATGCGCGCAGTGCGCTTAAACTGTTAGGTAAGTCCTCAGCATTTGAAAGCTCATCCAGTCAAGCAAAAAGCTGGATGAGCTATATAAAGCAAATGGGTGCTTAATAATCTAGTTCAATAAAAATAGGGGCGTGGTCGCTTGGTTTTTCCATGCCTCTCACGTCATAATTGATACCTGCATTAATTAAACGATCTACTAAAGGTTTGGTGATCATAATTAAATCTATTCTTAATCCTCGCTTAGGCTCATCTTCGAAGCCTCGACTACGATAATCAAACCAGCTAAAACGATCATTGATACTCGGGTTTAATAATCGATAGCTATCCACTAGACCCCAGCTAGTTAATTTTGCCACCCATTCACGCTCTTCTGGCAAAAACGCACATTTACCTGTTTTTAACCATCGCTTCGCGTTTACCGCTCCAATACCAATATCTTGATCAATAGGCGCCACATTTATATCGCCCATAACAATGACGTTGTCATCAGGATTAAAGTTGTTTTCTAAATAACTTAAAAGATCGGCGTAATATTTTTCTTTTGCTGGAAATTTTGTTTCATGACTGCGGTTTTCACCTTGAGGAAAATAACCATTAAGTATGTGTAAGGTTTCACCGTTTGGAGTTTTGTGGCTAGTGTGAATGAATCGCTTTTGTGATTCGTCATCATCGCTTGGAAATCCTTTTTGTACCGTTAGAGGCTTTTCGATAGAAAGTGTTGCGACACCATAGTGAGCCTTTTGGCTGTGTACTTCGGTGTGCCAGCCAAGTGCTGATATCTCATCAAGTGGTAACTGATCAGGCATGGCCTTTACTTCTTGTAGGCCCAGTACATCGGCTGCCAATTGTTGCTTAATGGCTTCAAGTTGATGCATACGTGCGCGTATGCCATTTACGTTAAATGAGACGATTTTCATGGTTTGGTCCGTGACTTTTGAAACAATGTCGGCATTATAAGCAGCTGACACTTAATACGAAAAAGGTTTTTCATGACTTGGTTGGTTTCTGACCCTTCATACACCATGTTTTTACTGGTGGACTTCATTGCTATCTTTACCTTAGTTGCGGCAATGCGCTGGTTAAGTCGTATTATTATAAAGCCTGTTGATCATCACTCAGAGGCTAGTAATATCGAAACAGCGTGTGGTGTGATCGCTCTTATGTTGGCGCTTACCGGTGTAACCTCAGGTGAGTTCAGTTTGACACTGTTTGATGAATGGTGGCTTGTTACGATATATGGCCTGCTCGCTATTACCTTGTTGCGCTTAGGTGCCTGGATACAAGATAAAGTTGTTTTGCCTACCCTTAATCTTTCAAGCGCAACCCAACACGGTAATATTACAGCGGCTTACATAACTGGGGCTCACCTAATTGGTACGGCCATTGTTATTCGCGCTTCAATGGAATGGTCTTCTCAAGACGTTAATCTTGGCTTGAACGAGCTTTTATTTGGTTTTGTGTTATCGCAATTCTTATTAGCCTTAGAGACACGATTACGACTAATTTGGATGTCTGGTAGCTTATTAAAAGCAAACAGAGCCTCTATTATTAAAGCCGCAATGCAACACATAGGCGCTGCACTCGCAATTAGTAGTAGCGCACATTTTGCATCTGATTTGGATACACAATGGCAGCTTGCCGTTGTTGCTTGGTTTGTAAGTTCAATCGTCTTTTTAATTGCCTATCTTGCCCTTGCTGAGTTATGCGTACGTATTATTCTACCAAAGGATGAAGCTTACGAAGGAGGGCGTGCTGTTTTGGAAGGTTCAATCTATCTAGGTTGGGGTTTTATATTACCTGCACTGGCCAACTAGCTTAGTTTGAAATTTTCCCAATACAAAAAAAGCCAGTAATCTGTGGAGATTACTGGCTTTTTTGTAGCGTATTATGACCTTAAGGCTTGAACACTTTAACGTTATCTAACCCATTTTGTTTTAATTGCTCAGCGTGCAGCTGGCTCATGGTGCCTTTAGCGCAGTAGAGTAAAATATTCCTATCTTTAGGCAGCTCTTCAATTTTGTTAATTAATTGATAAAACGGAATTTTAACAATTTCATTATTGGTAAGATGTAACGGGGCATCTTCCTCTTCTTGTGGGTGTCGAATATCAATAACTAAGTCATTCGCAGCGGGAACTTGTACTAGGTCAATCTCAGTAACCCCTTCTGCGCTACGTAAAACATGTTGAATGCGTTCAATGCGAGCATTGGCAATTGCTTGATCTAATACATCAAAGTTGAAGTTGTTTTCTTCAGCTTCAATTTTCTCTGGTTTGGCGCGTGTTGTTGGCTTAACTGAAATGACACCACAATATTCCGGCATACTGGCTGCAAAATCATAGACACCAATCTCGCGAGCTAAATCAATAATATCAGGTTTATCCATTGCGATTAGTGGGCGCAAAACTAATGTATCGGTCACGGAGTCGATAACCGTAAGGTTACGTAAAGTTTGACTGGAAACCTGTGCAATACTTTCACCTGTTACCATAGCATCAATATTTAATTCTTTAGCGACATGGCTGCCTGCTCGTAGCATCATACGCTTTAGAATAACGCCCATTTGTGAATTATCGACTTTCTCTAATATCTCACTAACAACACCTTCAAAAGGTACGGTTACAAATTTAACGCCGTGAGAAACTGCATACGTTTCCCATAAGTAATGGGCCACTTGCTTGACACCAATTTCATGAGCGCTGCCGCCTAAATTGAAGAACAAGAAGTGTGTTTGCAATCCTCGACGAGACATCAAGTAACTGGCGATATTTGAATCAAAACCACCCGATACCAATGATAAAACACCGTCTAAACAGCCCATTGGGTATCCGCCCAAGCCTTTGTCGACAGCTGAAATTGTGTGTAGGCGTTGTCCACGAATTTCCATGCGCACCGTGTACTCAGGATCTCTAAGATCCACCGATTTGGCTTCGCAGTGCTGCATTAAGCCGCCACCAATATAGCGCTCTGCATCAATTGATTTAAAATCATGCTGTCCTGTACGTTTTATACGTACACAAAAGGTTTTACCTTTTATGGCATCAGCGTAGTTATCTTTAGCGATAGCAAACATGTCATCAAACGTAGCAAAGTTATGCTCTTTAACTGTCAGTATCTTAGCGATTCCAGGAATACGTTTGAGTTGTTTTCGGGTTTCTATTTCTAGGTTGTCGTCTTGAATCACAACTTCGATGCTATCCCACTGACCTTGTACGTGAGAATCAATCTCAAAGTATTTAAGGGTATCTTTGATGTTACGGCGCAATTGCACGATAAAACGCTTACGAACAGGCTTGGATTTGATGGTGATTTCAGGGAAAAGCTTAATGACAAATTTCATACGAGAGCACTTGTTGATAGGCGAAAGCAGCGCATTATATCAAAATAAAGGTGTAAGCAGCAGCGTTCTTAAGACGCTTTAGGCATAAGTCTTGAGTAAAAAACAGACTATTTATAACTCTTCAGGCTCTCGGCGGATCTTTTTGTTAATTGCACTGGCGTGACGCTCTCTGAGTTCGGAGTCTATATACTTATCGGTTGTCGCCATGCTGGTGTGGCCCGCATCTTCTTTGACGTGTTCTCTTGGGCGTATTTTTACATCTTCGGATATACCCGTGTGTCTTAACCAGTGAACCGTCGCTACTTTTAGCTCCATTGCTTCACTTTCTTGGCCGGCTAAAACGAGGTTTTCATAAGCCTGATTAAAACACGCCTGCACTAGATTACGAATTTGACGAGTACTGGTAACAGGGCCATTGCCGTGACTTTTAGGAATAAGAGGGGTTTGCTCACCTAAATAAGGTAACGCAGGCAAGCCTAGGTGGCGACGATAGCGTTTGAGGGCATCGAGCATGGCATTAGATACGGTAATGACACGACTCTTGTTGCCCTTGCCAACAACATGAAACCACCAGTTACGATCTTGGTCAGCCCTAAAGTCCCCCATGACAGGTGTCGAGCGTTCATCGGCTACTAATTCAGAAATTCGCAAATACATACCTAGCAAACAGTTCAGAATGAAAAGTGTGCGTTCATGCTGAGTAGGGTCTTTACGAGCAAGGGTTTCCGTTACACGTATGACCTCATCCCATTGGTAATTGCTAATGCGGCGCACAGGCTCTTGGTTTTGCGATTTTTGAATAAACCGACTGCGCTGCCTTACTAGTGCCACAGGGTTTGCCGATAAAAATTCTTCTTGTATTAAAAAATTAAAAAAGGAACTGAGGATCGCAAATGAAGCCTGAATCGCTTTTTGTGATGGGGCGTACAATTTTACATCTTTGCGCTGACCCGATGCTTTATCGGTTGAACTAACAAACGGGCGCCAGTCGGCATTACACACTCGTTCACCTTGTTTGCTTTTAAAGCGGGCAACATTTTTATTGCCGATCCAGTGAATAGGAGGTGTGATGCAAAATTCAATATATTCTTCAATGTGCTCGCGACGAACATCGCTAAGAGAGTAGTCTTTAATCTGCCAAAGCCACTGCAACAAGCGTTCAACTTCACGACGGTAAGAATTAAATGTTGCCGTGCTGCCTTTGTAGCTCAGTAAGTACCTCACACTATAAAAGTAATCTTGTTGCTGCTGTGCAGTAAAGTTTTTACCTATTTCTTGTGCACTGTATTTAAACGCATCAGGTAAAAATTGTAGATTATCAAATATAGGTTGAGGTATTACTTTAGTGATCATAGTTACGCTTTAAGCTTCCACTTTAGCATTTCACCCGCACGCAGTGGCACAATGACATCACCTGCAAAATCCATGGTTTCAGGCGCTTGCCAAGATTCTTTAATCAAGGTGATCGTGTCTTTGTTACGCGGTAATTGATAAAAATCAGGGCCATTAAAACTAGCAAAGGCTTCTAACTTATTAAGTGCACCTAAGTCTTCAAAAATTTCAGCGTACAATTCAATGGCCGCATAAGCACTGAAACAACCTGCACAACCACAGGCATTTTCTTTTGCAGAGCGAGCATGCGGGGCTGAGTCTGTCCCTAAAAAGAAACGGCTATGTCCACTTGCAACTACATCTTGCAATGCTTGCTGGTGAATATTGCGTTTGAGAATTGGCAAACAAAATAGGTGAGGGCGAATACCACCAACCAACATGTGATTACGATTAAACGCGAGATGTTGAACCGTAATGGTTGCACCTACATTGTCACCTTGTGATTGAACAAAGTCGGCGGAATCTTTGGTCGTAATATGCTCAACGACTAATCGAAGATTAGGCACTTTTGCTACAAGTGGAGCAAGAATGTCATCAAGGAATGCTTTTTCACGATCAAATATATCGACATGATTATCGGTGACTTCACCGTGAACCAATAAGGGCATATTGTTTTCAGCTAGAGCCTGAGCAATATCTTCAAGCTTGGCTAAATCCGTTACCCCAGAATCTGAATTGGTTGTTGCACCAGCAGGGTATAGTTTTGCGGCGACCACATGGCCACTTTTAGCCGCTTCTGCGATTAATTCGGGCGTGGTGTTATCGGTTAAATAAAGAACCATTAACGGATTGAATTGCGGATAACCCTTACTGTGTTCAAGAATACGGGCGCGATATGCAAGAGCTTGAGCGGCGTCCATGACGGGCGGGCGCAGATTAGGCATGATAATAGCACGAGACATGACTTTTGCTGTAGCGGGCACCGTGTACTGCAAGGCGTCGCCGTCTCTAAGGTGTAAGTGCCAATCATCTGGGCGTGTAATGACAAGTTGCTCAGTCATGAATTAATCCAATCCGGTAAATTTCCTGCATTATACCTATGAGTGACTGAAACCCCATAATCTAAACGAAAAAAGGCGACCAAATGGCCGCCTTACAAACACCATAACACTAAGTAGGCTTATGATCCTTAGCAAGTAGCATATAAAAGGCAGGTACGATGAACAGTGTCAGCATCGTGCCAATAGACATACCACCTACAATTACCCAGCCAATTTGTTCACGACTTTCAGCGCCTGCGCCGGTTGCCAATGCTAATGGGATAGCGCCCAGCACCATTGCAGCAGTTGTCATTAAAATAGGGCGTAATCGCATCGTGGCCGACTCAATGACAGATGCCAGCTTCTCCTTGCCTTGCTCCTGCAACTGATTAGCAAATTCAACAATTAAAATACCGTGCTTAGTGATTAAACCGACCAGTGTTAATAAGCCAATTTGGCTGTATACATTGGCAGTACCGCCGCTTAACCAGAGTGCAATTACCGCACCTAGTAAAGCCGGGGGCACTGACAGCATAATAATCAGCGGGCTTTTAAAACTCTCAAATTGCGCCGCTAAAACTAGGTAAATAAACAAAAGCGCTAAAATGAACGTCTGCATTAACCCTGCACCTGATTCTTTGTATTCACGGGTTTGACCAGCGTAATCAACTTGAACAGGAATGCCCATTTCAACAGAAAGCTCATTGATTGCATTTTCGATAAAGGCTAAACCGGTTTCAACATCCACGCCAGGCGCTAAACCCGCTTGTACGATAGCCGACTTTAATTTATTGAAATGATTAAGCTCTTTCGGCGCGATGCTTTCTTTAACGGTGACAAGGTTAGATAGCGGAATCATAACGCCACCATTGCCTCGAACATAAATCTGGCTAATATCCTGAGGGCTAGCACGATCCTTATCTTCAACTTGTAAGATAACATCATATTGCTCGGCCCCTTTTTTATAACGAGTGACTTCTCGTCCGGCCATCATTGTTTCCAAAGTTGCACCCAGTTCAGAAACGGCAACGCCTAAGTCAGCTGCTTTATCGCGATTAACCGAAATATCCAGTTGTGGTTTGTTTAATTTCAAGTCGGTATCTGGCTGAGTAAATAACCCTGCGGTATACACCTTACCCATAAGCGCCTGCATAAATTTATTCAGCTGCTCATAACCTTGCGTTGTTTGCACAACCACTTCTATTGGGCGCGAGATAATACTCTGCCCAAGAGAAGGTGGCAGCATAGGGAATGACATAGTCCCCGTAATACCGCCAAACATTGGGCCCATAATAGAATTGGCGATCGCTTGAGTCGAGCGATCGCGCTCTTCCCAATCCAGAACACGTAAGAAAGAGATACTATTTGTGGCAGATGGAAAACCCGTAATCATAAAGTAACGGTCTTTTTCTGGGATACCTTTGTAAACTTCTTCTATTTGTTTTGCATAACGGTCAACATATGCAGTGGTTGCACCTTCTGGCGCAATCGAAAACCCAATGATAAAACCACGATCTTCAACTGGTGCAAGCTCACTAGGTAGCATCTTATATAACAGACCCAGACCAACTACTGTAAGCAGCGCAATGCTTGCTACAAGCTTTGTTTTAGTTAGTGCGTGTGTCAGCATGCCTTTATAAAATTCAGTAATGCTATTTAAAACGACTTCACCTTTTAAATAGAACTTACTTGGATTTTTTTCGTGGCGCAATATCTTAGAAGCCATCATTGGCGCTAATGTCAAAGCAACAAAACCCGAAACAATAACAGCGCCTGCCAGTGTTAGCGCAAATTCACTGAATAGCTTTCCAGTACGCCCCGGTGTAAATGCCACTGGTGCAAATACCGCTGCCAACGTAAATGTCATAGCTATAACAGCAAATGCAATTTCACGCATACCTTTATAGGCGGCTTGTAATGGCTCCATTCCTTCTTCGATATAGCGATAAATGTTTTCAAGCACCACGATAGCATCATCAACCACTAAACCAACGGCTAACACTAAAGCAAGTAGGGTAAGGGTGTTAATACTAAAGCCAAACAACAGCATAATGCTAAACACACCTATTAAAGACACAGGAATCGTCATTAATGGGATAAGTGTTGCGCGCATGTTTCTTAAAAACAGGAATATAACAACAACAACTAATGCAACTGCTTCAAATATCGTAGTAAAAACAGAATCAATTGAACGTGAGATGAACACTGATGAATCATAAGCGATTTCAACTTTCATACCTTCTGGTAAGGCTTCACGTATTTTTGGTAGGCGCGCTTGAATACTGTCACTAACCGACAATGGGTTTGCCACTGATTGCTTCACAACACCTAAAGCCACTGCACTTTTACCATTAAAACGGGTTACCACTCGCTCGCTTTTGGCTGCTTGCTCAATGCGCGCAATATCCTTTAAACGGACTAAATAATTATTACTTTTACGCAAAATAATTTCTTCAAATTCGACTTCTTTGTTTAAATCGGTTTGCGTAAGAACTGTAAATTCACGCTCAACACTTTCAATACGACCACCGGGTACTTCAATATTTTGCTGGCGTAAAGCAAGTTCAACTTCTTGGGGTGTCACATTAAAAGCGGCCATTTTATTACGGTCTAGCCAAATTCGCATTGCGTACTGACGCTCACCAGCAAGAATAACGCTGGCCACACCAGGCACTGTTTGCAGCGGATCTTTTACTTGACGGTCTGCATATTCGGTTACATCGAGTGCAGAGTGTCGATCGCTTGAAAATGCCATCCAAATAATAGGCTGTGCATCGGCTTCGACTTTTGAAACGATTGGCTCTTCGATACCCGTTGGCAAAAGACCACGCACCCGCCCAACACGGTCGCGTACGTCATTGGCTGCACTATCGGCATCACGATCAAGCTTAAAATAGACAGTGATTTGAGATTTTTCGGAGCTGTTTTTAGAGACCAAATAATCAATCCCCTCGACACCGGATAATGAATCCTCAAGTATTTGAGCAATTTGCGATTCCATAATGGATGCATTGGCACCAATATAAACGGTCTCAACGGTTACAACAGGCACATCAATATTAGGATATTCACGTACAGTTAAGCGTTCGAACGCGATAAAACCTAATAGAACAACCACTATATTTAAAACAGTAGCAAAGACAGGACGTTTTATACTGAGATCTGAAATACTCATGCAACCACCTATTAATTATTTGCTTGTAGCATTTCAGGGAATAACGCTGTTACCGGTGCGCCTGGTTGCAGTTTTATTTGTCCTGCAATAATCACTACATCACCTGCCGACAAACCAGAGATTAATTCAACATCGGCTTTTCTACGTTGGCCGATCACAACTGGCACTTGTGCAACCATGCCATCTACCACTTTCATAACAAAATATTGCTGGCCTTGTGGGATAAGTGCCTGCTCAGGCACAAGTAGCGCATTTTCATTACTACTAATTTCTAGAATGGCGTTCGCAAATAAGCCTGGGCGAAGCTCTAAATTTGTATTTTCAATAATGGCTCGTACCATAAAACTACGAGATTGCTCGCTGATAGCAGGGGAGATCGCTGTTACTGTGCCGGTATAAGTATTTTCAGGAAAAGCAGGGGTTGTAATGGTGATTTTTTGTTTCAATTTCACTTTGCTCAGGTAAGTCTCAGGTAATGCAAAATCAAATTTAAGTGTTTTTAGGTCAACCAAATTAACAAGATCTTGCCCTGCATTAACATATTCGCCAGCACTAATATTGTGTAAACCAATCATACCTTTAAACGGTGAGCGAATTGCAAGCTTGTTCAGCTGTGCTTCTGCGTACTCTACTTGAGATTTATTAATACTCAGGTTTGCAGCAGCTGAATCAAGATCTGTCTCACTTGCGGCTTTTTGTTTGAATAGTTTTTGAATGCGTTTATATTCAGTTTGACTTAACGTGACTCGGGCGCGGGCCTCATTTAGCTGAGCTTTTTGAGTGGAGTCATCTAACTGAAAAATAAGGGTGCCTTTATCGACACTAGAGCCATCCTCAAAGCCAACATTCACAATACGACCTGAAACTTCAGGTGATAAAATCACCGATGAATTTGCTTTTAGCGTGCCAATTGAATGAATAGTTGAGATAAGCGATTGCGGCTCAACCTTAATAACTTCAGCTGGTAGCCCTTGAGCAAATGACTTTAGCGTCACAACAGAAAATAAAACGGCAAAACCCGAAACCGTTAATTTATTGAATCGTATTTTCATGTTAAATCCCTTAGTTTGAATGGCGCAATATTAAAGCGCAAAAGTAAAAATTACATGCAATTGTTTCGAGACTAATTGTTGCAAGTAATGGACAGTAATCCAGTTAAAGCATCTATTGCTTTATTTACATGCATATGAACAAGATCGCATTTTACAGATTTGAATTAATACTCATTATAGAGCACAGACCAAGCTAGCTAAGTCATTCGGTGTATTTAGATTTAGCCTTAATTAAGCCATTTAGGTAAATAACTGGATATTTAACCCAAAACACATTGTTCCGATAATAATAATTATCGGAAATTGCATAAGTCTATCCATTGGCTACTATTAAAGAAAATCATGCATTCGAGATTACAATGGATACCGCCCACAGCCTTAATCACAGTTTGTTTGCACATAATGATTACCTAGAGGTCATTACCTTTTATGTTGGCGCTACCCAATACGCGACCCCCGTGAGTGAGGTTCGCTATATAGAGCAAGATAAGCGCAAAACAACACGAATTGAGATCAACTCAAAACTCGGCGCAGAGGTAACAACTTATCAAGGTAAACCTGTGCCTATTTATGATTTTGCGCAACTAATGGGCTGTGAGGCTGAGTACCTTAAAAATTTACAGTTATTGCAAATACTCAAGGATAAAGAAAAGGATCATGTGCAGTGGATGGAAGAACTTGAATCCTGCCTAATTTCAGGCGAACCCTTTAATAAAGCGAAAGATCCAAATCAATGTGATTTTGGCAAATGGTACAACGACTTTCAGTCTGAAGATGAATTGCTATCTGATATATTAGAAGATTTTGACGAACCTCATAAGCGCATTCACGCCCTTGCTGATGAGCTATTATCGCTTAAGGATGACGGTAAACTTGATTTAGCGTTAAGTACACTAGAACACGAAAAAACAAGAACACTTGGGAAATTAATCAGTTTATTTAAAGCATCAAGAGAGCGCCTAGAAAATATCACACGCCCTATTTTACTTTATATTGATACCGGTAAAAAAATGATCGCAGTTCGGTTAAACGCCATTAGCGACATTGTTACTTATTATCGTAATGACTTTACAACTCAACAAGATGTAGATGATAACAAAGAAATCTTAAACTTGAGTTTTGTGGCGGGCTACCTTGAAAACAAAGATAACCAACCACCTTGCGTACTACTAGACTGGCGAATGTTTAACCGTTAATTTGAAGGCGTACGCATTGTTACAAATTCTTCTGCCGAGCTTGGGTGAATTCCAATTGTCTCGTCAAATACCGCTTTTGTAGCACCTGCTTTTATTGCGATGGCAATACCCTGCATTATTTCAGCTGAATGCTCGCCAACCATATGAGCACCTAGGACTCTGTCCGTCGCCCTATCAACTACAAGCTTCATGTACGTGCGTTCATTTGAATCTGTCATGGTGAGTTTTAATGCTTTAAATTCACTTTCAAATATTAATACATCAAACCCTAATGCAATGGCTTTTTCTTGAGACAAGCCCACTGTCGCGAGATTCGGCTGACTAAAAACAGCCGTTGCAATATTGTCATAATCCAACAAACCTGGCTGTGCTTGGTATTGCTGTTTTAAAAATGTCATCGCTTCAGCCAATGCAACGGGTGTTAACTGAGGTGTGTCAATTAAGTCACCAAGTGCATAAATATTTTCTACATTTGTCTGGTACTGCGCATCTACAGCAATAAAGCCCTTTTCATCCAGTGCTATACCTAGCTCGTCAATACCAAGATTATCTAAATTAGGTACTCGGCCGGTCGCACAAATTACAAGATCTGTTTCTATGGCACTACTATCAGCAAACTCAACTTTAAACCCATTTTGTGTTTTGATAATTGCGCTTGGTTGGTGCGTAATTAATTGAATGCCCTTTTTAAGGATTTCATTTTCTGCGAATTCACGGGTGCTTTCATCAAAGCCCCTTAATAATTTACCTGAGCGCGATGCGATATGAGTATCACAACCTAAGCCATTTAATATCCCAGCAAATTCAACCGCAATATAACCACTGCCTACAACGACCGCATGTTTTGGAAATACATCTAAATAGAAAAAATCATTGGAATTAATGCAGTGCTCTTTGCCTGGAATATCTGGCAGCGCTGGCCAGCCACCAGTGGCTAACAAAATCTTCTCAGCAGAAAACGTTTTTCCATTAATTATGACGTGGTTTTTATCGACAAGTTTGGCATGACCAATAATGGTTGTTACGCCGGAGTTATCTAGGAGATTCTGGTAAATGCCATTTAAACGCTCTATTTCTTTCGTTTTGTTATCTCGAAGAGTTGTCCAATCAAAAGCATTTACCGATATATCAAGACCATATCCTTTTGCTTCGTGAGCCAAATGTGTGAATTCACTCGCATATACAAATAGCTTTTTAGGTACACAACCCACATTGACACAAGTACCGCCGAGATAGCGCGACTCAGCCACGGCTACCTTTTTGCCCATACCTGCGGCCATTCGACTAGCACGAACACCGGCAGACCCTGCCCCAATAACAAATAGATCGTATTCAAAGTCACTCATAATTGTAAAACTGCCCTTACATTAACAATACCTGAGTTGACCTTATCAATAGAGATTTGTTCTACTTTTATGCCACGAGTTGTTTCGAGTAGCTCAAGCCAATCAATAACGGCATTGAAATTCACTTGGTCTAACCAAATACGCAGGCCGGTTTTGCCATCTGGCTCAAATCGTTTTAGTTGTATGTTTTTAACTTTGGCAGTGGTATTGACGATGGTCAGTATTGATGCTCCGCCAGCGGATTCACCAATACTGCCACTAGAAAACAAAAAGGCGTTCTCTTTCATTTTCTTATGGAATGACATTTCGGTATTGAATTTATTTTCTGCTTTTGTTTTCCCTGTCACTACAGGTTGCCACACCCAAGCAAACACAATAGCCAGCAACATGACAACGGATAATGCTTTTACAATTAGCTGGTCTCTTGCTGCTAGCTGCGAATACCATTCATTAGCCGACTTGAAAATACTGCTTTTTTGCACTTGAAGACGAATATTGGACTTAAAGTTATCAATGGAGTTAGCCATTCTTACTGACCTTTAATACGCCTTTAATGCGCTTACCTGTATTGGTTGCGGATGTAATATCAACTATCAAACCGCTGCCACTTAATTTTTGTTTAATGCTGTCAAGCTGGGCGATGTTCTCTACAATTAAATTTATTTCTAATTCATTCTTTTGTCGCGTAAAACGCACAGCATCCCACTCGACACTGTCAAATTTAATATCTTTTGTGACGCTGGCTAAAAGCGATACAAACCCTGCACTTGCAGTGGGTCCCGCTCCCGCTTCATCAAGTTTATCTTTAAATTGCCGACGAATACTACGAACGGTTTCTCCAGGGAAAAGTGCACTATAAAAACTCTTAGATGCATCAGACACAAGGGATGTCATTTGTTGATACTGTTTCATTTCAATTAATTGAATAAAAAAGACCGTTAAAATCAAAGTTGCAGCTATCGCCAGTGGGCCTTTAATTTTTGAATGTTTGGTTGCTACCTTAGCTTTTTTCTTTGTGTACTCGCCAGATAGTAGATTCCATGAATAACTGGCAGATGCTTTCTCAATCAGCAGTAGCAAATCTTTCTTTTCAGGCTGCTGAACCTCATAGCCAAGGTTTTCAATTTCTAATGGCAATAAAGTATGGCTATCGTCAAAATCATAAAACTCAACAATGTCATTGCTGTCCGTTTTTAGTTTTTCTAATGTATTACTTAAAATGTCAGGCGGCACACTCAATACGCCAAATTTAGAAAAGCGAATGCTGGCCACATTATTAAGAATGCAAACGCAAATGCCCTGCTCAATCTGCGGTAATAATAGTGGGAAATATTGGACAGCATCCGGTTCGAACTGGTCAACAAGGGCACTCATAATTCTGTGCTCAACCACCAGTGCGTAGGCTTCAATGCCTTCACGGCCAATGTAATGAATGTGATTATTATCTATTTCATTTGCCAGTTGTTCTTCCAATGCAAATGGTAGTGCCTTGATAATTTGCCTGGCCTGCTTTACTGGCATTTGTGCGGCTAGTACTTGGCAAAAAGTGTCATTAATAATTAATGTCTGTACTGAGTTATCGGAGTCAGGTACATGAATACCACCCTGCTCTATCTCTTGTAAGCCTTGCGATTTGGCATTGAATAAATGTAATTTCATAAAGTAATTAGCAGTCCACAATTTTAAGGCGGTCTATATTTTCGACAGTACGAGATAAATCACGGTAAATAACACCAATGAAGCCGCTATCATTGGTAGAGCTCGGTTTGCGCCTAACAATGCTTTCACTCACCAAGTCTCCACCATTAAATTCTATTCTTATTAATACACTAAAATACTGACTTTTTACTGTAAAGTCAGCCTGATCCATTTGTACATTAGGGTTTATTGTTTTATCTAGTAACTTCTTTATTTCGCTAGTATCCCAGAATTCATTAATGTCTTTATATAGTGCTACGTTTCTATCTTTGCCACATTCGCCAGAATGCGCCTTACTGACGAGTGCCTGGCTATCAGCAGACGTTAACATTGCATCCCATGATGACAGTATTTCTTTTGTAGTCGTATTAATGTTCAGCGCAGTCGAGGCTGGTAGTGCTGTTATATAGGGCTCTAGCTTTAAATAGGTTGCAATATCTACGCTTTTGATCAGCTTTAATTCAGACGGATGGGTGAATTCAATTTCGGAAGCTCGATACGGTGGCGTCATATTTTGATAATCAAAATTATTGCTATGCCCAACCGTCAGCCATTCTCTGGCATCTGTGGCAATTGCTGGGTCAATTTGAGGATCAATTTCTGTCAATAACCGTTGAAAGCGATTAAGTGCTGCAGCTGAATTTGGTGCATTTGGTGACAGGGAATTTAAATTAAATAACCCTTGTAGATCTCTAATCGTAACAAAAATCGTTGCGCCATCTAACTGAGTTGGAACTGGGTGATTCCATAATTCTGAAGCAGTGTCCCATTCCTCACTAGAGTTAACATCTCTATTTAAGTCAAAAGACAAGCCTGCCTTTGCGATATCTTCGGCGCTTAGCATAAGCAGCTGAGCTTGTGTCAGTGTAAACGTAACGGATGCCTGCGCAATGTCCATAGTCTGACGTTGCTGCATTGCTATGGCTAACATCGAAACCAGTGCAAATATGAATAAAACGGTAATTAGCGCAAGACCAGATTGTTTATTATGGTTGTGTAAACGCATAACGCGGCACCTCATACCATCTTTCAATCTCACCCAATTGCTTGGTTGTAATATTGACTTTAATTTGAGCAAGATCTTCTAATAAATTGTTATTCGCATAAGGGCTTGGCCAAACGTCTTGCCATTCGTTAATGACGATCGTGTTACTTGGATTGCTTTGGTCTATTAGCTGGCCACGAAAATAAAACCGAACTTCGTCAACGTCACTCAATAATACCTGTGTTGTAGGCTCTGAATTAGCAGACAGATCCAATACTGGCCAATAATAACGTACAAAACAGTGGCCACTTTCAGAATCATCTTGCTGTTTTATGGCGTCACGGCAGTCATCACTATTATGATTGCGCACTGCATATGCCACACGTTGTAGATTAGATCGCTTTAATTCTGATGCGGGATCTTTAGTTGGGAATGCCGCTGCCCAGCCTGAATGCGTAAGTTCAATAGCGTAATCTTCTTCGCTCGTGACAATGGAGGTTAAGTCGCCAAATTGATTTCGTGTTTGGCGTCCAGCAACCTGCCATAAATCACGTTTCAGCCAAAAATCCATTCGCTGAATGCTCTTTAATTGCTCAGCTCGTATGTCGGTTACTTTTTTTGTTTCAGCCGTGCTCGATAATAATTGACTCGCGCCAATACCTATTAATGCAGTAATGGAGACCGCCATAAGTACTTCAAGTAAAGTAAAGCCACTTTGTTTTTGATTAATCATTAGCCACATACGCCGTTAATGATTGTAACGGGTCTTCAGGGGACTCTTTTAAACTGACCGAGACAATAATAGATTTTATATCTAGCACTAATCCAGGCATACCTGGTAGTTGTTTTTTAGGGGTGACCACAGTACTAATAATCCAGTCGCGCTCTGCGTAATTTATATCTTTTTTAGCACTTTTTATATTGGCAAATGGCGTAGACCTAAGCTCAATAATTTCATTTTCGGCAACCCAGGTGGCTAATAATTTACGCTCAATATGAATTTGATTATCAACCGTAATAGCGGCGGTTTGGGATAACGTTGTGGCCATGAGTGCAAATATAGTGAGTGCAATCATAACCTCTAGCAAGGTGAAACCGTTACTCTTCTTCACGAATCACCTCGTTATAGAATTGCCCGACACCGTTGCCTCTAATTTGGGCCCTGCCGTCAAACTCTTCAATGGATAGCGTCAAGGTCATGGGCGTTTGTTCGCCAGCCGCATAAAGAAAGATATTGGGGTTTATTTTGTCAGCATCTTGTTTCAATGCATAAGGTAAAGCGACTTCTTGCCCTTCAACTTCCAAACTGTAATTGAAGCCATCTTGCAGTGGTTCTAATTTAATGTTTTTAACGGTGTAGGGTTGCCATGAGTATTCAGCGGCTTGTGAGGTGCCATTGGTTACTGTGTTCGTGTTTGCCGTTTTACTGCTATCTATGGCATAGGTGTAAAATTGAAACTCGGTTTTGCTAAATAAAATACCAAGGTTTTTATTTTCAAATAGCGCAAGGTCAGCCGCCGTCATTAGTTTGAATTTTATTTTTTCACTTTCATTTTTTAATTCATCGTAGCGCCCGTCATGGGACGTATTTAATGACGCCATAGAGACAAG
Source organism: Oceanicoccus sp. (assembly GCA_047621325.1). Classification (GTDB taxonomy): domain Bacteria; phylum Pseudomonadota; class Gammaproteobacteria; order Pseudomonadales; family Oceanobacteraceae; genus Bermanella. The sequence continues at coordinate 79,898 of JBLHLT010000005.1, read as the reverse complement.
CATGGCAATAATCACCAATACAACTAAGATCTCTATGAGCGTAAAGCCGGCACTACGATTTTTCATTTGTATTACAAGTCTTTGCTTGAAATATCAGCCGCGTCATCGTCGCCGCCTTCTTCACCATCAGCCCCTAAAGAAATGATTTCGAATTCATTGCTCTTTTTAGAGAAATACTGATATGCATTACCCCAAGGGTCGGTTGGTAATTTTTTCATATAGCCATTTGATTTATAGTTTTTAGGCTCGGGAGTACCAGAAGGCTTTGATACAAGAGCCTCGATACCTTGAGACGTCGACGGGTAAGAAAAATTATCTAGGCGGTACATATCTAATGCTTGAGAAATATTGGCCATTTCAGCTTTAGCTGTTTTGACACGTGCGGCACCGGCTTCGCCAATGATATTAGGAGCAACCATTGCCACTAAGCCCGCAAGGATGGCAAGCACCACCATAATTTCAATTAAGGTAAAACCTGATTGTTTTTTCATATTATTTCCTTTTAGTTATCCAATCATTTGATTCATATTTAATATCGGCAGCATGATCGCAATAACGATCAAAACCACAACACCGCCCATCACCAAAAGCATGATGGGTTCAAACATGCTTACCAGCGTGGTTATTGTATTTTGCAAGTCACTTTCTTGTGTTTTAGCGGTGCGCTCTAGCATGCTATCTAACTCACCACTGGCTTCGCCGCTTGCTATCATATGTAGCATCATTGGTGGGAAAATTTCAGTTTTTTGCAATGCTTGATGCAAGCTGCCGCCTTCCGTGACTTGTTGGCAGGCAACGGATAGGCGCTCTTGAATGACAACGTTACTCACAACACGGCCGGCTATTTTCATCGCTTCAACTAATGGTACACCACTTGAATTGAGAATAGCTAAGGTACTTATGAATCGAGAGGTATTGAACCCCTTAACCATTTTTCCAAAAAACGGAAAGTGTAATAGCCATAAATGGTAGCGCTCTTTAATTTTTTCTTTTCTTATAAGCCATTTAAAACCAATGAATGCTAAAACAATCATGATGGCTAGTAGAACGCCGTGTGCTAGTAAGAAATTACTTGAGTTGATCATTACTTGGGTGAGCGTTGGAAGTTCCTGACCGTTTTTAACAAAGACATCAACAATGTCAGGCACAACGTAAGTCAGCAATAAAACAACAATACCAATGGCAACGACACATAATATAATGGGGTAAACGGCCGCTAGTTTAATTTTTTGCTGATTAACCTGACTATTTTCCATGTAATCAGCCAATCGGTTTAATACCGTATCTAAATGCCCTGCATGCTCGCCCGCTGCTACGGTTGCTCGATAAAGTGGTGGGAAGGCGTAGTCAAAATCATTTAAGGCGCTTGCTAAACTATGCCCCTCTAATACTTTTGACCGTATTTCTAGGATCATAGATTGAATACGTTTTTTTTCGGTTTGCTCCCCCGTTGCGCGTAGCGCTTCTTCAATGGGTAAGCCTGCACCAATTAATGTTGATAACTGGCGTGTCAGCATTGCCAAGTCAGCAGTGGCAATGGCACGTTTAAATAGTTTTTTAAGTGGATTTTCAAACGTACGTAGCGATGCCAGTTCAACGGATACTGGCATCAAGCTTTTATCACGAAGTTGTTGGCGAACTTGTCTTGGGCTATCGGCTTCGATTACGCCCTTCTTTTGTTTGCCATTTGCGTCCAGTGCTTTGTATTCAAATGCTGCCATGATTTAAGCCTTGGTTACTCGCAATACTTCTTCTAGGGTTGTTTCACCTTCGATCACTTTTTGAAAGCCGTCTTGTTGAATACTTTTACTATGTAATCGCGCGTGCTTGGTCATATCTATTTCGCCTGCGCCATTGTGAATTAGACTTTTCATGTGATCATCTATTTCAATAATTTCATAAATACCACGGCGACCTTTGTAGCCAGTGCCACCGCATTCGGTGCAACCTTTTGCATGGTAAATAGTCGTTTCCGCTTTTGCAGGAAAACCCAATAATTCATTTTCGGCTTCATCTGCATGATAAGGCTGTTTACATTCTGGACACAAAGTACGGACCAATCGCTGCGCCACAACCCCAACCAAACTAGATGCTAGTAGAAATGGTTCAATCCCCATGTCTTGAATACGAGTAACTGCGCCAACGGCTGTATTAGTGTGGAGCGTAGAAAGTACCATGTGACCCGTTAAAGAAGCCTGTACAGCTATTTCAACGGTTTCGCGGTCGCGAATCTCACCGATCATTACGACATCAGGGTCTTGTCGTAAAATGGCACGCAAGCCACGAGCAAAGGTCATATCAACTTTTGTATTCACCTGAGTTTGGCCAATACCGGGCAAACTGTATTCGATTGGGTCCTCTACGGTGAGAATATTGCGAGAACGATCATTCAGTTCGCTAAGTGCTGCATATAAAGAGGTGGTTTTACCGGAGCCGGTTGGCCCGGTTACCAGCATAATGCCGTGAGGTTTATGAATAATATTAAGCAGGCTCTTAAGGTTCTCACCTTTCATACCTAGCTGGCGCAAGTTTAATCGACCGGCTTGTTTATCAAGCAGACGCATAACCACGCGCTCGCCATGGCTTGATGGCATAGTTGATACACGCACATCCACTTCGCGCCCTGCAATTCTTAATGCTATACGACCATCTTGGGGAATTCGTTTTTCAGCAATATCTAACTTTGACATAACCTTTATACGGCTAACCAGTAATGGTGCAAGGGCTCGTCTTGGCTCTAACACTTCTTGCAATACACCATCTACACGGGAGCGTACAACGAGGCGCTTTTCAAAGGTTTCAATGTGAATATCTGAAGCATTGCGTTTAACCGCATCGGTTAAGATGCCATTGATGAGACGCACAATAGGCGCATCATCTTCTTGCTCTAGTAAGTCAGCTGTTTCTTGAATCATATTGGCAAGACTGGCTAGATCTAGATCATCGCCCAGTTCTTCCATTGCTTCACGGCTGTCGGCAGATTCTTGGTAGATGCGCGCCAACTGAAGATCGAATTCATCATCACTAACCGCTTCGAACTTCATTTCGCCCGGTAATACGCGTAGGCATTCTGTGAATGCTTGATTGGGGGCGGATTCTTTATGCCAAACTTTGTAGGTTTGATCGGTTTGGTTTTGTGCAACCAAACCATAGCGCTTGGCAAAACCATAAGGCAGACGCTCTGGTCTAATTTCAGTTTCAACTGCTTCCACTGCTACTTCACTTATTATTATCAGGGCCTAATAGACCGCTAGTGTACAGGCTAGTTTCAAATAATTAAAACGACCCATTACAAATTTGCGAACATATTAATAAACAATTGTGACAGATATAAAAAAGCCTGGCGTAAACCAGGCTTTTTTAAGGGCTTTAACAGCTAAAACTTAAAGTTTGCTGTCTAGCTCTGGGATGGCTTCAAATAAATCAGCCACTAGACCGTAATCAGCCACTTGGAAGATAGGCGCTTCTTCGTCTTTGTTGATAGCAACAATAACTTTAGAGTCCTTCATACCTGCCAAATGCTGAATAGCACCAGAAATACCAACCGCTATATATAGGTCAGGCGCAACAATTTTACCTGTTTGGCCAACCTGCATGTCGTTTGGTACAAAACCAGCATCAACAGCTGCACGAGATGCACCAACACCAGCGCCGATTTTATCAGCTAACTTGTAAAGCATTTCGAAGTTATCGCCATTCTGCATGCCACGACCACCAGAAATGATGATACTTGCAGCAGTAAGCTCAGGGCGATCAGACTTAGCTAGCTCTTCACCAACAAAAGTAGAAATGCCTTTATCGGCAACAGTTGCGCCATTTTCGATAGAAGCAGAGCCACCTTCAGCAGCAACAGGATCAAAACCAGTAGCACGTACCGTGATTACTTTGATTGGATCGCTAGATTTAACCGTTGCGATTGCATTGCCCGCATAGATCGGACGAGCAAACGTATCAGCAGACTCAACTTTCACGATCTCAGAGATCATGTTTACATCAAGAAGAGCAGCAGTACGTGGCAAGAAGTCTTTACCAGTGGTCGTTGCAGCAGCAAGGATGTGGCCATAGCCTTTACCTAGTTCAGCAACAAGGTCACCCATTGCTTCTCCAAGTTGCTGTGCGTATGCAGCGTCATCAACAAGGATAACTTTGCTTACGCCTTCAGCTTTAGCAGCCGCATCGGCCGCAGCTTGACAGCCTTGACCAGCAACTAATACGTCAATGTCGCCACCGATAGCTTTAGCAGCAGCGATGGTGTTTAAAGTCGCACCCTTAAGGGTAGCGTTATCGTGTTCAGCAACAACTAATATACCCATTACAGCACCTTCGCTTCAGTCTTTAGTTTTTCAACTAGTTCATCAACGCTGCCTACTTTAATACCAGCAGAACGCTCAGCAGGCGGCTCAACTTTAACTAGAGTTTGGGTAGATTTAATTTCTACACCTAAGTCAGCAGGAGAAACAACTTCAAGCGGCTTACGCTTAGCTTTCATGATGTTAGGCAAAGATGCATAACGAGGCTCATTCAAGCGAAGGTCAGTTGTCACGATTGCAGGCAGAGTCAAACCTACAGTACGTAAACCACCGTCAATCTCACGAGTTACGTTTACTTTATCGCCATCAACCACTACTTCAGAAGCAAACGTACCCTGAGGCATACCAGTTAATGCACCCAGCATTTGACCAGTTTGGTTGTTGTCGTTATCGATAGATTGCTTACCTAGAATAACTAGCTGAGGTTGTTCTTTATCAACAACCGCTTTAAGTGCTTTAGCAACAGATAAAGACTCTAGTTTTTCGTCAGTTTCAATTAGAATGCCGCGATCAGCACCTAATGCAAGAGCGGTACGAATTTGCTCTTGGGCAACTTTAGGACCAATGGAAACAACAATAATTTCAGTGGCAATACCTTTTTCTTTAAGGCGTACCGCTTCTTCAATTGCGATTTCACAAAATGGATTCATGGCCATCTTAACGTTGGTCAGATCAACGTCAGAATTATCAGCCTTAACGCGCACTTTTACGTTGTAATCAATTACACGCTTAACAGCTACAAGAACCTTCATAGATTCCCCGTCAAGTTGAGTGGATTTAAGTAAGCGGAACAATGTGAATCTAAAAAATATCGACAGGAGTCCGCTTTAACGGCTGCAGATAGTGAACTTAATTCTCATTAAGGTCAATAAGTGCCAGCAAGACCCAGTAAATACCTAGAACAAACACAAAATTTCGCTTGGCTAAACATTTGTAAACTGAATTCTATTCAAACGCGCGTTTGAATGCTAGTCTGAATATGAGGATTTACCCTGAAAATGTTTGTAAAGATCAAGTGTAGTCTGATTATCAGCGATATTATGATTTGGCCAAATTAAAGTAAAACAGTATACTACGGCGAATTTTTTGGCTCATTTGGCCATATTTTGACCACAGCCGGCATATAGAAACGGCTGAGTTAGCTTGAGATAACGAGGAGAGTTCATGGAACGCGAAGCGATGGAATATGATGTCGTCATAGTTGGCGGCGGTCCGTCTGGCCTATCAACGGCCATTCGTTTAATGCAATTGGCACAAGAAAAAGGCCAAGAGCTAACGGTATGTTTGGTTGAAAAAGCGGCTGAAGTTGGCGGCCATATATTATCTGGCGCAGTCATCGAAGATCGCGCTATTGCCGAACTTTTCCCTGATTACAAAGAATTGGGTGCCCCATTAAATACACCGGTTGCTAAAGATGAAGTTTATTTCTTAACCGGTCAGGAAAAAGGCATTAAGACTCCAAACTGGATGATTCCTAAGCCAATGCACAATGAAGGTAACTTCATTGTTAGTCTTGGCAACGTTGTTCGTTGGTTGGGTGAGCAAGCTGAAAACCTAGGTGTTGAAATTTACCCTGGTTTTGCTGCTGCTGAATACATCGTTGAAGACGGTCAAGTTAAAGGCATCATTACAGGCGACATGGGCATTAGCCATGACGGCGAGCAAACTGAAAACTACATGCCTGGCATGGAACTTCGTGGTAAATACACCATTTTCGCTGAAGGCTGCCGTGGCCATTTAGGTAAGCAGTTAATTAATGAATTCAAACTTGATGAAGGTAAAGATGCCCAGCATTACGGTATTGGCATCAAAGAGCTTTGGGATATCAAGCCTGAGAACCACAAAGAAGGCCTTGTAATTCACGGCGCAGGCTGGCCTTTAGACGAGTCTAACTCTACCGGTGGTTTCTTCCTGTACCATACTGAAAACAACCAAGTTGTAGTGGGTTTAATCACTGACCTATCTTACTCAAACCCGCATGTTAGCCCGTTTGATGAATTTCAGCGCATGAAGCATCACCCTGTATTGAAACAATACCTTGAAGGCGGCAAGCGCGTATCTTACGGTGCTCGCGCCATCACCAAAGGCGGCTTAAATAGCCTTCCTAAGATGACCTTCCCTGGTGGTCTTATTGTAGGCTGTGATGCGGGTACGTTGAACTTCTCTAAGATCAAAGGCACTCACACAGCCATGAAGAGCGGCATGATTGCAGCTGAGCAAGTAATGACTGCTATTGAAGCGGGTCGCGCTAACGATGAAATCGTTGAGTTCAAAGAGGCTTTCGAAGCATCTTGGGCCTATAAAGAGCTTCACAATAGCCGTAACTTTGGCCCTGCTATGCATAAGTTTGGTACTTATTTAGGTGGTGCATTTAACTACATTCACCACAATATTTTTCCAATTCCAGTTACTTTGCATGATACAACGCCAGATTACGCAACGCTTAAGCCAGCAGCTGAATCTAAAAAGATTAACTACCCGAAACCAGATGGCATCCTTAGCTTTGCTAAGTTGGATTCTGTATTCATTGGTAACGTTAACCATGCTGAAGATCAGCCGTGTCACTTGCACCTTAAGGATGCAAGCATCCCATTAGAGAAGAACTTGCCTCTATACGATGAACCTGCTCAGCGTTACTGCCCTGCCGGTGTATATGAGATTGTTGAAAATGAAGCGGGCGAGCAACGCTTTCAAATCAACTCTCAAAATTGCGTACACTGTAAAACGTGTGATATAAAAGACCCAGCACAGAACATTACATGGGTTACCCCAGAAGGTTCTGGCGGCCCTAACTATCCAAACATGTAATATATTGCAGTGCTGGATCAATAAAAAAGGAGCTTATTAGCTCCTTTTTTATTTTTCTTAACGTTTACTGGCTTATTTTGACTAGACTCAAAAGCTTCTTATAACTGTTCATTATTTGTTCCCCGTGGAACATATTTTAACCAGTTAACCTATCTGAAACTCAGAGCCATTACTCTCCACAAAGAATTTACCCGCATTCTCTGTGGCCAGATCAGCTAAGCTGTAAAAGACATTACGATTTAGACGTGCATACATGCCTGCGCGGACAAGTATTTTGGGTGCTTCATGGCCATCTAGTACCACAGGGTGATTACAGCTTAATTCTATCTCGTCACCTGTATTGGTTATCATTTGCACGACTGTTTCTCCGTCCCTCTCGAAAACATGCATTAAAACAATAACAAACGGTTGATCTTCAACCTTTAATCGCCACTTCTCTACTGGTGTAACTAAGAAGTAATCATCATTTTCACGCTTTAAAATCGTACTAAAAAGCCTAACGAGCTTTTCACGTTTGATCTCATCACCTTCATGCAGCCAAACACCGTCAGCTTTAATAAGCATATCGATGTCACCTGATAGCTCTGGCAACCATTTTTCGACGGGGGGCAAAGCCGAGGGCATATCCAAGTACTTGCCAAGCTGACCACTTAAAACGGTAAGATCCATTAAAGACCCCTCTGCCACTCTTGGCGTAAACGTATTTTATTTGGCTGATAAAGGGCTGTATCAATTTGCTCTAACATAGCAGCCTTGTCTTGACCTAAAACACCCTTTAGAGGGAGATAATTACTGGCATGATCACTTCGAAAGATTGTGTTTTTAAGCTCTAAATTACTAATAAAATGCTTAAGCTCCAAGAATAATGCCGTTTGATCCATCAGCGACCAATCATCCTTAAAGCCTTCCTTTAAGCGATCTTCACCTAGGGGAAAACTAACCACTAGCGTTGATAGGTAATCAGGCTGTGTTTCATTCATAAGCTTCGCGCTATTAATGGCATGTTGCTCAGAATACTTTGGGCCACCTAAGCCGTTCAATATCATCACTGAAGAGCGCAAACCGGCTTGTTTAATTTTAATTAAAGCATCTCGCTGAGTTTCATAGGTTTCACCCTTACTAACAAATTCAAGCACTTGGGAATCGCCCGACTCACATCCCACATATAAAATATCCAGACCGAGGCTTTTTAAAAGTGATAAATCTTCAACGGTTTTTTTATAAATATTTCTTGGCAAGCAATAGCTTGAAACTCGCTTAACGGTCGGTAAATGCCTTTGAATCATACGTAAAATGGACTCAAGCTTACGCATCGGTAGTACCATAGCATCACCGTCAGCAAGAAATACCTTCTCAAAAGGCACGCCACAAAATGCAGCCTTGATTATATCTTGCTCAATTTCTTCTTCTTTACGTGCACGGAATTTCTTTTGCTCTTGAGTATACATGTCGCAAAACGTGCAATTATTCCAAGAGCAGCCATTAGTAATTTGTAGGATTAACGAACGGGCCTCACTGGGCGGGCGAAATACGGGCTCTATATAGGACAACATGCTTCAATACCTTTAAAAATCTGCCTTATTTTCGCACGTTAAAGCTATTAGCAGCAATTTAACTTATCCTTAAATTTGTTGTTAAAAATGGCTGAGCTTACCCTGACTAAATGCTAAAATATGCGGTTCAATTTTGGGGGTATTATGAGTCAATTTATTTGTGGTCAGCGATGGATAAGTTTAGCTGAACCGGAGCTTGGGCTAGGTATTGTAAGTGAGTCACAAGGTCGTCGTGTAAATATTGATTTCCCTCTTGCAGAAGACACCCGTCTTTACTCTATTGGTAATACACCATTAATTCGCTGTCGTTTTGAAGTGAATGATCACGTGTCTCTTGTTTCGGGATTGGAAGCAAATATCCTAGCGATTAAAGAAGACGCCGGATTATATCTGTATCAAATCAGTGAACACATCTGGATTGAAGAGGCCGACATCGCGCCAGATGAAGGTAAGGTATCCCCTATCGAGCGCCTTAAGGCTGGCCAAATTGGTAGCTTTAAGTGGAGCAACTTGTATGGCCGATTGGTTACGGCTTATACCGAACAGCAAGGCAAACGAAGTCATGGCTTTGTTGGACCTAAAATTAATATCATCCCCCACCAATTTGACGTTGCACAACAAATCCTAAATATGCCACTGCCACGTGCATTATTGGCCGACGAAGTTGGGCTTGGTAAAACAATTGAAGCAGGCCTCGTTATTCACCAACTTATGGCCAGCCAGCGCGCCCAGCGAATTTTAATCTGTGTACCCTCGTCATTGGTCAACCAGTGGCTGGTTGAAATGAAACGCAAATTCAATTTGGACTGCACTCTCATTGATGACGAATTTTGTGCCGAACAACAAGGTGAAAATCCGTTTAATCAAATCCAAGTCGCTCTTTGTAATTTTGATTGGCTAAATGGCAGTCAATACCTAGATCAAGCCCTTAATACTCAATGGGATATGATGGTTATTGACGAAAGCCACCGCTTGCAATGGGAATCAAAGGCCTATCAATCAGCACTAGGGTTATCAAAAGTCAGCTCGGGCGTTTTATTACTCACTGCAACACCTGAGCAGCTTGGCGTTGAAAGTCACTTTGCACGCTTACATTTATTGGACCCTTTACGTTTTCCCGACTTAGAGCAATTTTTAAATGAAGAACAAAAATACGGTATTGTCAGTGAAATTGTTGAGAGCATAGAAGTTAGTGGTTTAGCCAACGCCCTCGATTTAATTGCACAACTTAACGATGACAAGCTCAATGACTACGCACAGTCTGTATTACAAAATGGTTCATCTGAATCTCAATTTATAGATTGGATGGCCGATCGTTATGGCACTGGCCGCATGGTCTATCGAAATACTCGCCGCAGTATTTCAGGCTTTCCAACCCGTCACAGTGAGTTTTACCACCTTAAAGAGCAAACCACCTTAGATTGGCTAATTGACTGGCTTCCTAATATTGGCGAGCAAAAAGTTTTAATTATTTGCCACAGCCCGGAAGCCGCGCAATCAATTAGTGAAAATATAAATCAACGCACTTTAATTAGATCTGGCGCATTCCATGAGCACTATTCGTTGATTGAGCGTGATCAAATAGCCGCTAGATTCACAGAAGAAGATGGCATTCAAATACTAGTAAGCAGTGAAATTGGTGGTGAAGGTCGCAATTTCCAGCATGCCCAGCACCTAATTTTATTTGACCTGCCTGAACACCCAGACCTTGTAGACCAAAGAATTGGACGTCTCGATCGAATTGGTCAGGGCAGTGACATATATATACACATCCCTGTTCAATCTAAAACCAAGCAAGCAAGATTAGCCGCACTCTATCACCATGGCTTTGATATGTTCAGCCAACCTAACCCAGCAGCGTCGCCAATTTTTGAAGCTTACGGTTACGAAATTGAAGATATGCTTGAGTCAGGTGAGAATGCTGAATCCATCATCATGCAAGCGAAAGAAGCGAGCCGCCAATTACTCCAAGAAATTGAGCAAGGCCGAGATCGCTTGCTAGAACAACACTCCTTTCAAGAAAGCCGTGTAAGCGGGCTAATTGATTCTGTTGCACAAGCTGACAGTGACAACAATAAACTAAAAGATTTAATGCTGAATATTTTCGATAACGGACATATCGAAACTGAGATAGCCAGTAATGAAAACATCATTGTTAGTCCTCAAGAAAATTGCCCGTTTTCATTTATAAATAGTTTGCGTGATGAAAAGGCAACCATCACCTTTAGTCGTAAACAGGCGTCTGCACGTGAAGATTTAGAATTCATATCCTGGGATCACCCTTGGATTCGAGGTATCCTCGATGATCTTGAAGCAAGTGGCGACGCGTTTACCTCATGTGCTTTATTTGATAATTCTGAGTATAAAAACGGACAGGTGTTTATTGAAACCTTATACCAAGTAAAAGCGGAGGGTCCTGGGCGACTTGAGCTTAATCGCCAGCTTAACCCTCAATTACGTAAGTATGTTATCAGCGAAGACTTGAAAAATATGACTCGTATTATTGATATCGAAAAGATGCGAGATGAACACGAGTTGCTTTCAAAAGAAATGGCCAGAGAGGTCATTGAAATGAAACAAGCGAGCATTGAAAACGCAGTTACATTAAGCGAACGACTCGCTGCTCATACTTCCAAAGATAATATCGCGCAATCCATTGCAGACCTTAAAGCTAAAAGCGATCAAGAGCTGGCTCGATACATATCACTGGAGATCACACCTGGCAGTTATCAGTTAGAAATTGAAGCGCTCCAGCAAAACACTAATGAGGCTATTCAGTACCTAGAGGCTACAAAGCCCAAGCTTCTTTCTCTTTGTGTGTGGATTAATTTTTCAAAGTAACAGAAATAAAAAAGGTCGCCAGAGCGACCTTTTTTATTTCTAGCGGTTAATACATAGATTAACTTGGCATTGATAAAGGCTTATTAGAAAGAATAATGCCATTGTTATCAGCGTAAATAAATTGACCAGGACGGATATCTACCCCTGCAAATTTAATCGGCACATTCATTTCACCAATGCCCTTCTTCTCAGTTTTACGTGGATTTGTAGCTAAAGCCTGAACACCTAGATCTGTTTCCATGATGACATCGACATCACGAATGCAGCCATAAATGACGATACCTTCCCAGCCATTTTTAGCTGCTTTTTCAGCTAGCATGTCACCTAGTAATGCATTGCGCAGTGATCCGCCACCATCTACAACCATGACTTTACCGGTACCGGGCTTATCGACATTCTCTTTCACCAGAGAGTTATCCTCATGACATTTAATGGTGACAACCTCACCGCCAAATGATTCGCGACCGCCATAATTATTGAACATTGGCTCAAGCACTTCTACTTCAGGATACTCATCACATAAATCAGGTGTAATATATTGAGTCATTATAAATCCTCTTTTTAACTATTTTGTTTAATGTTTTTCAGCCAAGTAACGACTTGTGGCCATACTTCTTTTTGAGCAGGCTCGCTTTTAATCATACTGCCATGATTGTAATCCTGCGAATAACCGTTAGCTTTTGATAATAAATGAAAACTTTTCTCCCCTGCAAACGTATCAAGTAATTTTTTGCAGGATTTTGCAGGATCACCGGAATCTTTTTTTGCACCAAATGATATAACAGGAATACTGACATCCTGAAGTCCTTTCCAGTATGAAACACCCTGCTTAGGTTTCCAGCGAGTAAAAAACCCAGACCAGCGAATAAATTCTTTAGCTACTCCTCTTGGCTCCAACTCTGGGCCAAGTTTAGCATTCGTAATTCGCTTTTTTGTTAAAAGCCAAATTTTAATAATTGAACGTATAAATGGAATATATAGCGGAAATGGGTAGCGGGACACCTGCGCCCCAAAAAGGACCGCCCCAGCCACTTTATCTTCGCTCAAATGCTTGCCTGCAAGTGCAGTTGCGATGCAAACGCCACCACTTGAATGACCAATCCAAAACGCTTTTTGTTGAGTTTGCTCAAACAAAAATAACTGCACTGCGGGCAAATCAAATTGTGCATATTGCTCGAGAGAGTTTTTTAGATAGAACGCATTTTCAGGGCTATCGCCATGCCCCCGCACTTCTAGCATCCAAGGATCAAAACCACTTTCAAGCAGAATGCGTGCTGCGCCTTGTAGGTGAGCATCTAACCAAATCCCACGATTAGAGAAAGCGCCATGCACCAGAACAACAGGGACACCTCGGCTTGAATTTTGATTCTCATAATAACCCAAACGTGACAATGCTATTTGAACGGTTGTATCGTTACTGTTATTAGGTTTCAGTAAATATGTATCTTCAATAAACTCTGATGATAAAACTTCGGCTTTCATCAGCGCTACAGGAAATAAAGAACTGCTACTTTTCATTTAAAACCTTATTGCTCTTTTTCTGCCAAATAGAACCATGTATCAAGTACAGAATCAGGGTTTAAAGAAACACTATCTATACCTTCATCCATCAGCCATTTAGCAAAATCAGGGTGATCACTTGGACCCTGACCACATATACCAATGTATTTATTTTGTTTTTTACACGCCGATATGGCCATGTGCATTAATTTTCTAATTGCACTGTTTCGTTCATCAAATAAATGGGCTATTACCCCTGAATCACGATCCAAACCAAGGGTGAGCTGGGTTAAGTCATTTGAACCAATGGAGTAGCCATCAAAGTATTCCAAAAATTCATCCGCCAACAATGCATTTGCTGGCAGTTCACACATCATAATTAAACGAAGTCCATTCTCACCACGCTTCAGGCCATTTGATGAGAGTAATTCAACCACTTGTTTTGCCTCTCCAACCGTTCGAACAAATGGCACCATTAGCTCAACATTGGAAAGACCCATTTCATCACGTACTTTTTTTATTGCTCTGCATTCCAACTCAAAACAATCACGAAATGATTTACTAATATATCGAGCCGCCCCTCTAAAGCCCAGCATTGGGTTTTCTTCTTCAGGCTCATATAGGCGACCACCAATAAGATTAGCGTACTCGTTAGATTTAAAGTCAGATAAGCGCACAATAACTTTTTTAGGATAAAACGCCGCAGCTAAAGTACTAATGCCCTCAACTAACTTTTCAACATAAAAATCGATTGGTGACGCGTAACCAGCAATGCGACGTTCAACAGTGGACTTGACCTCTTCAGGTAAAGAATCAAAATTCAAAAGAGCTTTAGGGTGTACGCCAATCATACGATTAATGATAAATTCTAAGCGTGCAAGCCCTACACCTTCATTTGGTAAGCTTTGGAAATCAAATGCTCTATCAGGGTTGCCCACATTCATCATAATCTTAAACGGCAAATCAGGCATATTACCCACTGAGTTTGTTTTATGTTCAAACTCAAGTGAGCCGTCATAAATAAAACCAGTATCCCCTTCTGCACAAGATACCGTAACTAGCTGGCCATCTTGCAACTCATCGGTGGCGTCACCACAACCCACAACAGCGGGAATACCAAGCTCACGGGCAATAATGGCAGCATGACACGTACGGCCGCCACGGTTAGTGACAATTGCACTGGCTTTTTTCATGATAGGTTCCCAATCTGGGTCCGTCATGTCAGCTACTAAGATGTCGCCTTCATCGATATCGTGCATTTGATTGACATTACGCAGCACCTTAACGGGACCTCGACCAATTCGATGACCTACACTCCTACCCTCACATAAAACCTTACCGGTTTCTTTCAGAATATAGCGCTCCATCACATTTTTACTGGTGCGGCTTTTTACTGTTTCAGGGCGAGCTTGAACAATATATATTTCACCATTCACACCGTCTTTTGCCCATTCAATATCCATTGGACGTTTATAGTGTTTTTCAATGATTAGGGCTTGTTTGGCAAGAACATTGATATCATCATCACTGATGCTAAATTTGAAACGCTCTTCACGATCAACCCGAACCGTTTCAACCGGTGACTCTACAGAAGGGTCTTGGTTGTAAATCATCTTAACGGCTTTAGCACCAAGATTACGGCGAAGAATAGCGGGACGCCCTTCTTCCAACGACTTTTTATGCACATAAAATTCATCTGGGTTTACAGCCCCTTGTACAACTGTCTCGCCTAAACCATATGCGCTGGTAATAAATACGACTTGATCGAAACCAGACTCAGTATCAAGTGTAAACATAACCCCCGCTGAACCACTTTCACTTCTTACCATGCGCTGGACGCCCACAGATAGCGCGACGTCATGATGCTCGTAACCCTGATGGCTACGATAACTAATTGCCCGGTCATTATAGAGTGATGCAAATACTTCCTTGACGGATTGCAATACCGCTTGCTCACCAACGATATTTAAAAACGTTTCTTGCTGGCCAGCAAAAGACGCATCAGGTAAGTCTTCTGCTGTAGCAGAAGACCGAACCGCGACAGAAATCTCGCCATCAGTTCCTTGTAATTTTTTAAGGTTAACTTTAATGGCTTGTTCTAATTCAAGCGGAAGGGGTGCAGATAATATGAGTGCGCGAATCTCGGCGCCGACAGAATTTAAATCAGATAATGAGCCATCTGTGATACTGGCTAGTTTTGTTTCTATTTGGCTTTTTAAGTTATTTTGCTCAAGAAATAAGCGGAATGCGTCTGCCGTTGTCGCAAAACCATTCGGTACATTGACGCCAGATGATGACAAATTACTGATCATCTCTCCAAGTGACGCGTTTTTACCGCCCACCTTATCTACATCAGCCATACCTAGTTGATCGAACCAAATAACGTGATTATTCAAGCTTACCTCCCATGAAACCTAGTGCGCGACTCGGCGATATAGTACTCTAATTCTAGAGAGTATTCACAAAGTTGTTAAATAAAATGAAACGACAAGCATTTTTTATATCAGATGGCACTGGCATCACTGCTGAGACCCTTGGTCACAGCCTTTTAGCGCAGTTTGAAAGTATAGAGTTTGAGCAAATCACACTCCCGTATATAGATACAATTGAAAAGGCCCGGGAGGTTGTGCAAAGATTGAACGGCATTGCTGAGCACGGTAGTCGCGCAATTGTATTTGATACTATTGTAAACCAAGATATTAGGGATGAGATATCCAAGGCTGAAGCGTTTAAAGTAGATATTTTTGCCACTTTTCTTGCGCCTTTAGAAAAAGAGCTCAATAAAAGCTCAAGCTACACTGTGGGTAAATCTCATGTTGGAGGTAACAATAAGAGTTATCTTGCACGTATTGATGCGGTTAATTTTGCATTGGACAATGATGACGGCAGTAAAATAAAGCACTATGACAAAGCCGATATCATACTGGTTGGTGTATCGCGCTCAGGCAAAACCCCTAGCTGCTTATATCTTGCGCTTCAATTTGGTATTAAAGCGGCAAATTATCCTTTAACTGAAGAAGATTTAGGGAGTGGCGAGCTGCCATCCGCACTTCAGCCGTTTAAGAGTAAATTATTTGGCCTAACCATCGACCCAGAACGCCTAGCTGCAATTCGAAATGAACGTAAAGCCAATAGCCGGTATGCCTCTTTGAATCAGTGCTACTACGAAACAGAAGAAGTAGAGATGTTATTTAGACGTATGAACATTCCTTTTCTTACAACAACGGATTTATCTGTTGAAGAAATATCCACTCGCATAATGGTCGAGACCAAGCTAAACCGAAGAGCCTAGATTACTTAAGCAATGTTAAAACAATATCACCCAAGTTACTTTGCTTGATAATCATACCCTCTTCCGCTTCGATAACACCGGACAGAGGGTTTGGCAACAGCAGAAGATAAGAGGACCCTTTTGGGATATTTAACTCCCCATATAGGTAGCCATAACTATACCAAGACTCGGGTTCTCTAAACTGATACGGATTTTCGAATGCGTAAACCTGCTTAAATTCGGCTGTGAGCGGAATAATTTGCGGCATCGCCACCGACTCACTAGAAACAAAGGATTTAACTTGAATCCTTTCCATTGAGTCGTAAAGCTCAATCAATAAATAATCCTGCTTTGTACTTTGATTAAACTGGTAATAGCGTTCCAAGCTAATTGAGACCCCATCTATATCCTTAAATAAAATTTGAGAGCCCTCCCTGAATGCCTTCAAATTTATCTCTTCAGTTTTAAATGCAGTAGTCGACTCGTCGGCCTCAACTTTGGTTTCGATTAATTCCTCTACAACTATTTGAGCCCCTGTATTATCTTGCCAAGCAAACAATTTCTCATCAGAAAGTTTTTTATCTATATTTTCTGATGCTACAAAATCATTAGGATCAAAATCATTAACGCTAACTGCTTTTTCATTTTTTGTAATCGACGTTACACTTGATTTAGTCGCTTTCTTTTTTACAGTTCTAATCTGCCCAGTTTCATCTACCCATGTATAAAAATCAGGGTCACCCTGAGGCAACCCTTGGCAAGCTGACAGTGAAAAACACAAAGAAGCAATCATAATAGGTTTCATTAGAATTTAGTTCTAAATGTGATGCCGGCAGCCGCTACAGTTAGCTTTGTTTCAACATCTAAACCTGGGTATGGGTTTGCAACAAGACAAGTTAAGCAATCTTGGTTAAGTGATCCACTCGGCTCATCCGCTGTAATGGTTTCTTTACTTTGCAAAAAGGATAATGAAACATCTATTTCTGTATCTAAATCCCAGCGATAACCAAAACCAAGACCATACATAGGCGCAAAGCCTAGTGGTGCCATTACATTTCGACGATCTGTCGGTATAGACGTGGTACGAGGCTCATAACCAAGACGTGCTTTAAGTCGTGTGCTCATTTGATACTCAAGACCAAATCCAAAACTCCATACACTTTTATAGTTAAGGTATTGTCGTAAGGTATTACCTGTTACTTCACCCGGAGCAAGAATTTTTGCTGCATTCAAGAAATCGAGCTGTCGATCAAATTCAAAATAGAACGAATCCCACTCATCGTAATCTGTCCAGCCGGCATCAATATTAAATTGCAATTTATCAAAAAAGCGAAATTTAAAACCCGTCTGAAAGTGCTGCGGATAGGTGAATTCAGTTGTCACATAGCCGGTTTCTTTACTAACCCCAGATGGCAGTTGAAACATAGCACCGATAATCGCACCAAAAATAGAGCCTCTAAAGCCACTAAAGAAGCCTGAAAAGTCTCGAGAATAATCCATTTCAAAATCACCACTAAGCTGATCCTTAGCTTCACTTTGATAGGCCATACCCCATGCAAACCAATCAGTAGGCTCCCATAACAAGCCTAAGTTATAAGACAGCGACATCGAATTCTCAAGCTTCATGCTCAGCGTACCGATATCCCGATACGGGCCAACACGGCCACCACATAACGATATAAAAGGCACCAAAGGATCGTTACCACCACCACCCTCTTCGCAACCAAATGCATCTTGTAGCATTTCAGTTGCCGCCATTATTAAGTTTACCCCCCTAGCATCCTGCTCAATGGCAAAACCCTGATGAGATAGTAAAAAGCCAGCACCCAATGAAAGCTCATCGTTTACTTTGTAGCCAAAAGAAGGGGATAGATACGTCATACGCTGCATGGCAAGCTGCTTGGCCTGATAACGACCAGGGTTATCAGCACCCTCCTTTACAAAACCAGCAACCATTGGCATGTAAGTAGCGGTGGCAAATGTAAACTTTGAGCCAGGGGGCTTTATAGAAAAACCGGCAGAAGGCAGCGCCAGTACAGGCAAATGCAAAGGGAAAATACCTATACCAGGAATATAAGCACCTGCAATGGCTTCGCTATGCTGGCCGGCTACTGGGTCATCCTCGAAATTTAATAATTCACCGTCACCATTATAGTCTTCAGGTAAGTTAAAAGTGGCTTCTGATTTTAGTATTACGTTTAACATAGTAATACTAATTTGGCGCCCCTCTAGTCGAGTAAGTCCTGCAGGATTGTAATGTATAGAAGCCAGACCGGGCGGATCAGCCGTCACTGCGTTACCCAAAGATAGCGCCTTAGGGTCAATCAACATTGACTGACCAAGCTGCGAATGTGTGAAAACACTAAAGCATAATAAAATTAATAACAGCAAACTCTTCATAACAACAACCATTATTAAGAAGAGCTGGAAGATGATTTGGCTTTTAAGCCATTCACATCAATAGGCAGCGACAAAGATAAAATAATATCAGGCGCATCATCTGTCATACCAAATCCGACACCAATATTGGTAATAGTCTTTGGTGACACCCTGACCCCAAGACTAATATTAAAGATACCGGTCATTGAAGCGGAGCTTTGAACATCAGAAAAACTGCCTGAGTTATTCTTAAAAACATAAGTTGATTTGTCTGTATAGCTGCCTTGAAAGGACATACTCATGGAGACATCGTACGACAGTGAATAAGCAAAACCACCAGAGAAAGAAGCACTCAGCCCGGGTTTAACTTCCATTAACAACGCACCGCTTCGTGGTTGATTTATGTCTTTTTCAGGAATGGCATAAGAAAGGCTACCCGAGCCAAACAACATCACAGGGTCAACTACTTTTGAAATAGACATGCCGCCAGTCAAAGAGAAATAACCACTACCGGTTGGCAGAGATTTATCACCAACCGTATGAAAAGGACTTGAGCCTGTTTTGGTTTTAAACGATCCCGTAACGGTTTTACTTAGCTCGCCAGGTACGTATGCGTATGGCTGCCAGCGGCCATTAATAGATACATCCCCCAAGCCAGATGCGCTTTGGGACTCAAATGAGTCATATTTAACAACTAAAGGAAGTGTGACACCTAAGGTTAGGTTATTTTTATAACCATAATCAAAGTTAAAGTTATTTGAAAGATTATGACTAGCAGAAGGGTTAACATCAAACGCTGTTACTTGGCCATTAACAATATTTACATCTAATCGCTGATCGGCAACATAGCTGTAACTCATATTAAAGCCCAAAGAGGTTTGGCCTTTTTTCATTAAAGAATAGCTATTTTCAGTAGCCTCAAACACTTCTTCCAGGCTCTTTTCTTGGGTAGCGTCACCCTCTTTTTGGGTGAGCGCTTCACGAGCACTTGATACATCAGCACTTACGTTGTTAGCTGCAAAAAAAGCCAGTAATAGGATTAGTCTCGCGTTCACTTAAACCACCATGTTCTTTTTATTATTTTCTCTTGAAGCGAATGCTTTTACTTGTAAGAGAGTCCGTCTTAATCGTGTTCACCAGAGAAGGATTAAATCCTTCATCACCAGCCGACAGTAATTCGCCAAGATCATCATCTTTAGCGTCTTCTTCTCGAACCCAGTGAGCGTTATTTTTACTTCTGGCTAGGCCATTACTAATTTCAGCCGGCTCTCGCATGTGATCGGCTGGAAAAAAATCTCTGAAGTCACGAAATGCCATGTGAGTAAACGTTCTTTCGTCTATTACTCTTAAATCTTCATCTCGTATCTCTAAGCCTCCAACGGGCTTGTGTCCATTTGGAAAAACAATAAACAGAACATTACGATCCCATATTTCCAAAAATCTATTCAATGTAAAACTGATATTACCCAAAGATGGGTCCGCAACAAATACATGACCATTTTTCACGCCACGTATTACGATAAAGTGTTTAAAACCTGCATATTCTATGGGTGCTATTGCAGGGTGATCTAATTTTATTAAATCTTCTTTTTCAGCTCTAAAGCCGCCAGATGGATGCCCAAGTGCAGTAACTAATCGCTTCATATCAAGCAAGGAGAAGCCGCGACGTTCAACAATTTTTTCAGAGTCACCAAACTGTAATAGCCCTTCCATTACTTGACGTTCTTGAAAGTTACGACCTAGATAAAAATCGAGCAGTGTCGTGAGTGCGGCAGAGCCACAACTGTAATCATAAGCCTGACGCACAACATTGTTGTACCTGAACTCAGATAGAGGCTCTATAAATTCTTTTTGGCGAATGCTTTGATCGCCGTATCCAGTTTCATAATAAACAATACCTTTTGGCTGAGACTCTACTTCGAGAAACTCGGTCAGCATGGTGTAGCTAATTATGGAAGCAAGCAGAAAAACCAACATGGGATAATTAGGCCTAACTTGTTATTTTTGTTATTTTGGTCAGTTACTCATTGTTACATTAATTATCTTATTAGGCCATACACCAAAATGCACGGTATCGACAAAATATGCCGCCATTGATTAGTTTTCAAACAAAGCTGGATATTTCATTGCACTCTTGTACAACTCGACTGGCAATTAATGACCAAAAGCCTACCAAAACATTAAGTCTGCACTTAAAATACAAGCATCCATCGGCGAGCAACAATGAAATTCACAACAACTAAACTCTCCTACCTTGAAAATACAGACTACTTAATAAGCAGGCTTGGCGAACTGGGAGATAGGGTTGCCCTAGAAAGCTCAAATACCGAGCACCCAAATGGGCGATGGAGCATTATTTCAGCTTCTCCTGCTAAGCGTCTTGAATATACAGATCGAAATGACATGGCTTCCATTCTACTGGAGCTCGAACAGCTAAAAAACATGCTACCTCTAATCAATTCAGAACTTCCTTTTACCGGAGGTTTGATTGGACACCTAAGCTACGATCTAGGCATACCAAAATTAGAGATCAGCCAATTTCCATCACAACCTCTTATTTTGTGCGGCCTATACACTTGGGCGTACTTGATTGATCATAAAGCAAAAGAAACAACACTTATCTATTGGTCAGAGATAAGCACGATATCTAAAAACAAGCTTGAAACTATCTTCAATGACAGTATCACTCCAACTACTCTGTTAGATGATCCGTTCAAACTGCTTTCAGCTTTTATACCCAAATGGGATAAATTGACTTACAAAAAGAAAATAGACGCCATTAAACACTATATTTTGAATGGGGATACCTATCAGGTAAACCTAGCCCAGTCTTTTCATGCGACATATCAAGGCGATCCAATATCGGCATACTCAAAACTCAAGCAGGCGGCAAACGTTCCCTTTGCCTGTTACTTTGAATCTACTGACTGGTCTTTCGCAAGCGCGACACCTGAATTGTTTTTGCATTACAGCAATAACACTGTCACAACAAAGCCCATTAAAGGCACTCGCCCACGATTCACTAATCAAGAAAAAGATAATCAACAAATTATTGAGTTAAAGAACAGTAAGAAAGATAAAGCCGAAAACTTAATGATTGTCGATTTATTACGTAATGACTTAAGTAAAAATGCTAGCAATGTGCGTGTCGACTCACTATTTGATATCGAAAGTTTTAGCACCGTCCATCACTTGGTGAGCACCATTAGCGCAACGGCCAATAGCAAAAACATAATCAAGTTACTACTGGACGCCTTTCCCGGAGGATCTATAACGGGAGCGCCTAAAAAACGAGCAATGGAAATTATCAGCGAATTAGAGGAATCACCAAGAAGCTTTTATTGTGGCAGTTCGTTTTATCTTTCAAGTAATAACAAGATGAGCTCTAACATTCTAATTAGAGGCTTTTTGTTTGAAAAACACACAGTCACTTGCTGGGCTGGTGGAGGAATTATTGCAGATTCACACTGGGAGGATGAATATCAAGAGAGCTTGGATAAAATATCCAAGCTCATGGCATCACTATCTTAATCGATAGATAACTGGCGATTACTTGCTTTTAAAAACTCAGCTTTAAGTTCGGCATACTCATGCACTGCTGGAAACTGAGGAAACTCATTAATCACATTCTGTGGTGACTTAAACAATATACCTGCCTCTGCTTGCTTGAGCATGGTTGTATCATTGTAAGAATCACCGGCCGCTATACAGCGATAATTCAAAAGCTGAAAGGCTCTAACTGACTGGCGCTTAGGGTCAACTTGACGTAATTTATAGTCAGTAATAAAGCCTTCTTCGTTCACCTCTAACTTATGGCAAAGCAGCGTTGGGAAACCAAGCTGACGCATAAGTGGTTGAGCGAATTCGTAAAAAGTATCCGATAAAATCACAACTTGGAAGCGCTCACGTAACCAATCAATAAACTCTTTTGCGCCTTCAAGAGGTGCTAGTGTCGCAATTACCTCTTGGATGTCATCAATCTTCAGATTGTTGTCTGCTAAAATTTTCAAGCGCTGCTTCATTAACACATCGTAATCAGGTATATCACGAGTCGTGGCTTTAAGTGCTTCAATGCCAGTTTTATTGGCGAATTCAATCCAAATTTCAGGGATCAGTACCCCTTCTAGGTCAAGACAGGCTAACTCCACGCTCAAACTCCTCAATACATAAAAAAGGCGGCTACTCTATCTTTATTAGAGAACCCATTCAATCGTATAAT
Organism: Oceanicoccus sp.; assembly: GCA_047621325.1. Lineage (GTDB taxonomy): Bacteria > Pseudomonadota > Gammaproteobacteria > Pseudomonadales > Oceanobacteraceae > Bermanella. The sequence goes on along the minus strand of JBLHLT010000005.1, from coordinate 57,017 downwards.
TGGATTTATCTTATAAGCTATAATTATTAAATTATGCTTAATAATTATTTTTTCGCATATAAAGTTTCTGCTAATGTGGCAACAATCTATGAAGAGATCTCAATAATGACACTGACAACAGCAGAAATAGAAGCCCTAGACAAAGAGCTCTCAGAAAAACAACCCAAACAAATTATCAAACACGCACTGGATCAATTCAACAATATTGCGATCTCGTTTAGCGGCGCTGAAGATGTCGTGTTAATTGATCTTGCGCTCAAAGCAAAAAAAGATATTCGCGTTTTCAGTCTTGATACAGGCCGCTTACACCCTGAAACCTACGCTTTTATCGATCAAGTTCGTAAGCATTATGGTATCGACATTGAGCTAATAAGCCCTGATCACAAGGAACTAGAACCATTCGTAAAAGAAAAAGGTTTATTTAGCTTTTATGATGATGGGCACAACGAATGCTGTGGTATTCGTAAAATCAAACCGTTAAAACGCAAAGTTAAAACACTTGATGCATGGATTACTGGTCAAAGAAAAGATCAAAGCCCTGGTACACGCAATACAATTCCAACATTTCAACTGGATTCTTTTGAGGGTGCGAGCGGTGATTTATATAAATTCAACCCGCTGGCAAATTGGAGCTCAGAAGATGTTTGGAATTATATAAAAATGTTTGATGTACCTTACAACACCCTGCACAACCAAGGGTTCATTAGTATCGGCTGCCAGCCATGCACGCGCCCTGTACTACCTAACCAGCATGAGCGGGAAGGCCGCTGGTGGTGGGAAAATGAAGGTGGTAAAGAGTGCGGCCTGCACGCAACCAATATCATATCTAAGGCCTAGCTTTTAGAAATTGCACTCCCAGTCTATCGACTGGGAAGCTCAATACCTGAAAACAGCTCTTCCAGTTCCGCCTTACTATGGCACTGAGTTGCTTTTTCTATCGTCGCCTTGTCTAGATGTGGTGCGAAACGAGCGACAAAGTCGCACATAAAGCCTCGCAAAAACGTCCCCTTTCTAAAGCCTATGCGAGTCACGCTATCACTAAATAGATGGCTTGCATCTATTGCCACAAGGTCGCTGTCTTTTTCAGGGTCTATTGCCATACTGGCAACAATGCCAACACCAAGACCCAGCCTTACATACGTTTTGATGACATCGGCATCAGCAGCAGTAAACACAACCTTAGGTGTAAGCCCCTTATTTTTAAAGGCATCATCAAGGCGCGAGCGTCCAGTAAAGCCAAACACATAAGTCACCAATGGAAATGTTGCCACCTCCTCAAGTGTTGGTTTTGCACGCTGGGCAAGTGGATGTGTCTTAGGTACCAAAATACTGCGATTCCAGCGATAGCAAGGCATCATAATTAAATCATTAAAGTGATCCATAGCCTCTGTAGCAATCGCAAAATCAACGGTCCCGTCAGCTGCCATTTCGGCTATCTGAGTTGGCGTGCCTTGATGCATATGCAGGGATACGTCCGGGTATTGTGCGATGAAGCTTTGAATGATTCCAGGTAATGCATATCTTGCTTGCGTATGAGTTGTCGCGATTGAAAGACTGCCTTTATTTTCATTGCTGAACTCTTGAGCAACCTGCTTAATGCTTTCAACCTTCCTTAAAATTTCACCTGAAACCTTAAGGATCGCCTCACCAGCGGGTGTCACTCGCGTTAAATGTTTCCCACTTCTGGCAAATATCTCCACCCCTAATTCGTCTTCTAACAGTCGAATTTGCTTACTTATCCCAGGCTGAGACGTGTATAGCACTTGAGCAGTGGCAGACACATTCAGATCATGGTGCGCCACTTCCCAGATGTAGCGCAATTGTTGTAGCTTCATAAGCCCTCCAGGCTAACACGACCCTACTACCCGTCAAATGGTTATAAAAATAGAATTAAATATTCTTTTCCAGAATAGATGTAAACCTATAGATTTACCAGCTAACTTCTTTAACCGTATGTTATAAGCATAGACTATATTCATGGAATTTCTGTTATATGTAATGTCAGGTGCCCTTGTAGGGCTAGTTGTAGGTATTACTGGCATTGGTGGCGGGTCTTTAATGACCCCCCTGCTCCTACTATTTGGCATCCCTCCTCACATTGCGGTCGGTACGGATTTGCTTTACGCATCCATTACCAAGGCTAGTGGGGTTATTGCTCACCAAAAGCTTAAAACCATAAAGTGGTCAATCACCTTATTAATGGTAGTAGGAAGTATTCCTAGCGCCATTCTAACGGGCGTTATTTTAAGTGCTTATTTTGATGATTATCAACATTACACTGGAATAATCACGACAACCCTAGGGGTTATGCTGGTTGTGACTGCAATTCTTTTACTTTTCCGTAAGCGACTACAGTTATTTGCAGAAAATCAAGCTAACTTAAGTGGCAGTAGCTGGCTGCAATCAAATCGAGCTGGGCTAACTATTTTTATGGGTGTCGTTCTTGGTGTTTTTGTAACACTATCGTCTGTGGGTGCTGGTGCAATCGGCACCGTTGTACTGCTGATTTTGTACCCATATTTGAGGTCAATTCAAATAGTAGGGACAGATCTTGCGCATGCAGTGCCATTGACTCTAGTAGGAGGATTGGTCCATTTATCACTCGGAAATGTGGACTACGCCCTGCTTGGCGCGCTTTTACTGGGCTCGATCCCTGCAATCCATTTCGGTACAAAAATCGGCTCTCATCTTCCTGAGAATCTATTGCGCAACATATTGGCAGCCCTGCTATTGGCCCTCGGCCTTAAATACATTATTTTTTAATTATCTAACCTGTCGAGATCACTTAAGTTGACCATCGGCACCACGAGTACAGGTATTGGAGATAAATCCAATATCTTACTAACAACTGCACCAATAGCCCCTCCCTGAAAAGCTGACTGACCATGGCTACCCAGTAATATCATTGTGCTTTTTAGCTGGCATGATTGCTGAACAACTACCTCGGCTGGAAAACCAATTTCAATAACCACCTCACCCAAATCAATTTGATTAAGCATGTCATCAAAATCACGCCTTATAGCAACTTCTACTTGGGATTTTATCTTATTCTTTACATCTACTAAGCCATGCTGGCGCAGGTATCTACGATCTTTTTCCGGCACATAGCTATTAATAATCGATTCTGCAAACACCCCCATAGGCTCAATAACATGAACGATATCAACCCTAGCCCCCATACATAGGGCTATTTGGGTTAGCTGCCGTATCAAATAAGGGCTATACAACCCCAGATCGGTTGCAAATAAAATTCGAGGAATCATGGCGACCGCTTACTGCCAGTATCTTAATTAATCATAGCACTAGAAAACAGGTCTATACTTTCAAATGAAGCCAATTAGGAGGTGATTATGAGTGACCGTATGTTAAGTCTAGAAGAAGCTAGCAATCTATTAGATGTAAGTGAAGTAACTGTAAAAAGATGGGCCAGAGAACACCTGCTCAAGAGCGTAAAGCAAGGCAGCGAGTTCCTCTTTCCTGAATCAGACGTCTTAAAATATAAAGAAATGAACGACAAGTTCCGTAAATAATCTCAAAAGGCTTGTTTTTGACAGGCCTTTTTCCATTTTCTCGGCTTTTCTTGCATTTACCCCTTTCGGTCGCCCATTCATGTGCACTATTATTACGGCTTTATCGCTACAGCTTCGGAATAACAAGCACAATGTCAAATAAACGCGTCGAAGACCTGAATATAGAAAGTACACAAACTCTTATTACCCCTGAGCAACTTAAGTCTGAGCTTCCAATTTCAGATAAGGCAATCAACTCAGTTGAGCAAGGCCGCCTTGCTGTTCGTAATATCCTTGATCGTAAAGACCCTCGTCTTTTTGTAGTGATTGGACCTTGCTCTATTCACGATGTGCAAGCTGCCAAAGAATACGCCGCAAAGCTTAAGGTATTAAGCGAAAAAGTCAGCGACAGTATCCTCATTGTTATGCGCGTCTATTTTGAAAAACCCCGTACAACCGTTGGCTGGAAAGGTCTTATTAATGACCCGTACTTAAACGACACATTTAAAATTGAAGATGGTCTTAAAATTTCTCGTAAATTACTAATCGACCTTGCAGAGCTAGGCCTTCCGCTTTCGACCGAAGCTCTAGACCCTATATCCCCTCAATACCTTCAAGATCTAATTAGTTGGTCAGCCATTGGTGCACGCACCACTGAAAGTCAGACCCACAGAGAGCTAGCAAGCGGCCTATCTTGTGCCGTTGGCTTTAAAAATGGCACAGATGGTAACTTAACCGTGGCCATCAACGCTATGCAATCAACGGCTAATCCTCACCGCTTCCTTGGGATTAATGGTGATGGACAAGTTGCTGTTGTGAAAACCAAAGGTAACCCATACGGCCACATTGTTCTTCGTGGCGGTGGTGGTAAGCCAAATTACGACTCCGTTAGTATTGCGTTATGCGAACAAGAAATGGAAAAAGCCGGCGTGCAAAACAATGTAATGGTCGATTGCTCCCATGCAAACTCGAACAAAGACCCTGGATTGCAGCCACTTGTAATGGATAACGTTAGTAATCAGATTCTTGAGGGCAATAAATCGATCATCGGCCTAATGGTTGAATCTCACTTGAAATTTGGCAGCCAAAGCATTCCAGTGAATTTAGACGACCTAGTTTACGGTCAATCCATCACTGATGGCTGCATCTCTTGGGATCAAACCGAAGAGGCTATTCTGAAGATGCACGAAAAACTAAAAGACATCCTGCCAACACGTTAAATAACCCAAGGGGTTGCTTTGCAACCCCTTTCGATTTTTATGATATAATTTCGCGCTTTGAAATTTGAGCTACCAATATGAATTCACCTAAAGTCGGCATTATCATGGGCTCCACTTCTGATTGGAGTACCATGGAGAAAGCAGAAGAAGTATTAATAAAGCTGGGTGTAAGCTATGAAGTAAAGGTTGTTTCCGCTCACCGCACCCCTGATTTATTATTTGAATATGCCGAAAATGCAGCAGATCGTGGCATTCAGGTCATTGTAGCTGGCGCTGGCGGTGCCGCGCATCTGCCTGGCATGGTTGCTGCAAAAACGCATATCCCTGTTTTTGGTGTACCGGTTAAAAGCAAGGCACTAAACGGCGTTGACTCCTTATTATCAATTGCTCAAATGCCTGCAGGTATTGCAGTTGGAACACTTGCTATTGGTCCCGCAGGCGCTGCGAATGCTGGCTTATTAGCGGCACAAGTTGTAGCGCTTCATGATGAAGAGGTTCGAGCTAAATTGATTGAGTTTAGAGCCAACCAGACAGAAAAAGTTCTTTCTATTCCAGATCCAAGGGACGCGTAGTAAATGGCAGTAAAGCGTATTGGAGTCATAGGCTCTGGCCAGCTAGGTCGCATGATGGCCTTAGCTGCCACACACCTAGACACTGAATTTGTATTTTTTGATGAAGCATTAGAATCACCTTGCTCCAATTTGGGCAAGCTTATTCAACCAAGCACTTCTAATGCATTACAGGCTTTCATCGACAGTGTTGATGTGGTTACTTACGAAAGTGAAAACACGAATGCTGATCTAGTTAGATCAATCAATGAAACCGTGCCTGTTTACCCTAGCGCGCATTCGCTGATTAATAGCCAGCATCGCTTAACTGAAAAAAGCTTTTTCCAGTCCATTGGCATTCAAACTGCTGATTTCAGGAAGGTGGTAAACCTAGAAGACTTAAAGCAAGCAGTTACTGAACTAGGTCTACCTATCATCCTAAAAACCACTCGTGAAGGTTATGATGGCAAAGGCCAGGCTATTATTAAAACCCCTGCTGACATCCAGCAGGCATGGGAAGAACTGGGTGATAAAGAACTCATAGCAGAAGCATTTGTTACGTTTAGCCGCGAGCTATCGGTTATAGCTGTACGTAGCCCCAGAGGCGAGGTTAAGGTCTATCCTCTAGCAGAAAACGACCACAGCGCAGGTATATTACGTGTGTCAAGAGTACCCGTTAAACACCTAAGCGATGAGAAGCAATCCCAAGCAAAAGCATTCATCACCACCCTACTGCAAAAACTTGATCACGTAGGCGTGCTCACACTTGAACTATTTGATACCGAAACAGGTTTAGTTGCCAATGAGATGGCACCTCGCGTGCATAACTCAGGACACTGGAGTATCGAAGGCGCGTATTGCAGTCAATTTGAAAACCATATTCGCGCTATATGCGACATGCCTCTTGGGGCAACAGAGAGTCGCCAGCCATACGCAGGTATGATTAACATCATAGGCAAGCACGGTGATAAAGCATCCGTACTCAAGCTGACCAATTGTTTTTATCATGCCTACGGTAAAGACGAGCGGCTTAATCGAAAAATTGGCCACATTAACATAGTGGCGAATACTGAAGCCGAGCTTGAGAATTCAATTGCCAAGTTAAATGACTTCATTGTGGAATCGGGTAATTAATAACGCTTAACTCATAAAAAAAGCCCCAGACGGGGCTTTTTTTATGATCTATACAACATTACATATACGCATTGTCAGCTTGCGTGTGATCTGTCACATCTCTTACACCCGTTAACTGCGGTATCTTTTCAAGTAGTGTCTTTTCAATGCCTTCTTTAAGCGTAATATCAGCAGCGCTACATCCTTGACAACCACCACCAAATTCTAAAATGGCAAGACCTTCTTTTGTCACTTCAACCAACTTAATATCACCACCATGAGACGCTAACCCTGGGTTTATTTCGTTGTATAAAAGATAAGTAATTTGTTCTTCAATCGGGCTGTCATCTGTCACTTTTGGCATTTTGGCATTAGGTGCCTTAATCGTTAATTGACCACCCATTTTGTCTTTCGCAAAATCAATTTTGGCATCTTCCATATACAAAATACTTTGCTTATCGAGATAAACACGTAAATCGTCTAGGTCCATTATTTCGTCTTTTTCATTAATCTCTTCTGGGCGACAATAAGCAAGACACGTCTCCGCGTACGGCGTACCAGGTTGAGTAATAAAAACCCGTACAGACATGCCCGGCACATTTTGCTTAGCTAACAATTCTGATAAATACTGTGCAGCTGCGTCAGTAATATTAAGCATTTCGCTCTCCGATCGATTTTGTCCAATTTTACTGAGTTTTCGCCATAAAACCAATCCCTAGTTATTTACTCAGGTATTCTAAATGCTATATAAGTGTTTTAAATAAGCGTTATAAGAAATAAACCATTTTCTCGATATGGATCTTTTGCTATTGTGCGCCCAAATTTGATAATACAGCCATCTAAATGGCGGTGATGAGAGCGCTATGTATATATATGACAACTACGATCAGCGTATCGTAGATGAGCGAGTAGCTCAGTTTAAAGATCAGACCGAGCGGTATTTGGCTGGCGATTTAACTGAAGAGCAGTTTTTACCACTACGCTTGCAGAACGGATTGTACGTTCAGCGTTATGCTCCTATGTTACGTGTTGCAGTGCCATACGGCCTACTCTCTAGCAAGCAGGTTCGTAAGCTGGCCCATATAGCTCGCACGTATGATAAAGGCTATGCTCACATAAGCACTCGAACCAATGTTCAGTACAACTGGCCTGAACTTAAAGATGTGCCTGAAATTCTCGCCGAACTTGCAAGTGTACAAATGCATGCCATTCAAACCAGTGGTAATTGCATCCGTAATACCACAACCGATCAGTTTGCCGGTGTCACCCCAAATGAGTTAATCGACCCGCGCCCTTACTGTGAAATTATTCGTCAATGGTCGACCTTTCATCCTGAGTTTGCATTTTTACCGCGCAAGTTCAAAATTGCAGTCAATAGTCATCTAACGGATGACCGTGCTGCAACCATGTTGCACGATATTGGCATTAAAATTGTTAAAAACGAATCGGGTGAACTCGGCTTCGCAGTTTACGTTGGCGGTGGCTTAGGTCGCACGCCAATTGTTGCGTCATTAGTCAAAGAATTCTTGCCAGAAAAAGATCTACTGACCTACTTAGACGCAGTACTTCGTGTTTACAACCTAAACGGTCGTCGTGATAACAAGTATAAAGCTAGAATCAAAATACTTGTTAAAGCACTGGGCGTTGAAGCCTTTGCAGAAAAAGTAGATGCCGAATGGCAGCACCTCAAAGATGGTCCTGGTACTCTTACCCAAGAAGAGATCGATCGCATCAAAGGTCACTTTACCGCACCGAATTATGAAACCCTTGATAACAGCCAAGTTAAACTTGAGAAACAGTTTGCTGAAAACAAGGCATTTTCTAACTGGTATCAGCGTAATGTTAGCGAGCACAAAGTAAATGGCTATGCCATTGTCACGCTAACGCTTAAGAAATTAGGCACCCCTCCTGGTGATATTACAGATAAGCAATTAGACGTTGTCGCAGATTTGGCTGACCGCTATAGCTTTGGTGAAGTACGTAATACTCACGAGCAAAACATTGTATTAGCCGATGTAAAGCAAGAGGCACTATTTGATCTATGGCAAGAAGCAAAAGCGAATGGTTTTGCGACGCCTAATCTTGGCTTATTAACCGACATGATTTGCTGCCCAGGTGGTGACTTTTGCGCACTGGCCAATGCTAAGTCCATCCCAGTAGCCGAGGCTCTACAGGCCAAATTTGATGATTTAGATTACCTATATGACTTAGGTGAGATCGACCTAAACATATCAGGCTGCATGAATGCCTGTGGCCACCACCACATTGGACATATCGGTATTCTTGGGGTTGATAAAAAAGGTGAAGAGTTTTACCAAGTTTCTCTAGGAGGCGATGCAGGACCGGACGCGACCATTGGTAAAATTTTAGGCCCTTCATTTGCACGAGAGCAAATGCCTGAAATCATCGGTAAAATCTTAGATATTTATGTTGATCAGCGTATTGAAGGTGAACGCTTCATCGATACTTATCGCCGTGCTGGTCATGCTGTCTTCAAGGAACGCGTATATGCAAAATCTAATTAATCAAACAACGACTCTTGAAAATACTTGGGAAATTGTATCGGATTACGAATCTGATTTACCACAAGGCTCAATTCTTGTTGAATCAAATTATTGGTTAGACAATAAAGCAGCATTACAGGCTCGTGGTGATGTGGCTATTTACCTAAATGGTGATGCAGATTTAGAGTCACTTAAAGATGAGCTTGTGAATTTTGATTTGATTGCCGTAAATTTTCCTGCTTTTGCGGATGGTCGTGGGTACAGCTTGGCGCGCTTACTAAAAGAGCGCTACAACTTCCAAGGTGAAATTCGTGCCATCGGCGACGTTCTTTTAGATCAGCTTTATTTTATGAAGCGCTGTGGATTTGATACCTACCTGCTAAAAGATGGCCTTAAAGCTGAAAAAGCATTGCAATACTTTGCAAGCTTCAGCGACCCATATCAGCTTGCTTATGACGTACAAACCCCCTTGTTTCGTCGTAAAGCCTAGCACCTATAAAAACAGCCTCTTTTGAGGCTGTTTTTATTTAACCCTTTACTCTATTTGCTTTTTATATCAGGCTTAAAATGACGTTTAAGGGTTAAGCCATGGAACACAGTCTTTTCTTTTCATTTTTTATCATCTTTACTGGTGCGGCTATTCTAGCCACGCTATCGCTATACACACACCAACCAATCATCATCGCCTACGTGGCGCTAGGTATTTTAGCTGGCCCATCTGTCATGGGCTGGGTCAGTGATGCGCAACAACTCAGTGAGATCGCACACATTGGCATCGTGTTTTTGCTTTTTTTACTCGGTTTAGACATGCAGCCCAAAAGCCTTGCCCACGTACTCAAAAAAGCCAGCCTCGTGGCCATTGTCAGCTCTATTGTGTTTTTTGCAACGGGCTATGGCGCTGCTCTTAGTTTTGGCTTTAATCAAACAGAAGCCCTCGTCACGGGTGCCGCATTAATGTTTTCAAGTACCATAATTGGTATAAAATTATTACCAACCACTGTACTCCATCACAAGCACATGGGTGAGCTCATGGTGGGGTTACTCCTACTGCAAGATATGATCGCTATTATTGTACTGCTCGTGCTTGGCAGCGCCTCTTCTGGTGGCGGGATCCAAGACTTTGCGCTCACAGCATTAGCATTACCATGCCTTATCCTTTTTGCCTATATTTCGGTGAAATTCATCATTCTTCCCCTGCTGGTGAAGTTTGATTTATTTCACGAGTATTTATTTTTAATGGCGATAGGTTGGTGTTTGGGACTAGCAGAGCTGGCAGCTTATTTAGGCCTTTCTAAAGAAATGGGGGCGTTCGTGGCTGGCATTACGCTAGCAACACACCCTGTTGCTCAGTTTATGACCGAAAAACTCAAGCCTATAAGAGATTTCTTTTTGGTTTTATTCTTTTTTACTTTAGGCGCTGGCTTCAAGCTTCACGTACTGGCTGACATATGGCTTTACGCACTAATATTAAGTGCTTTGGTATTGGCAATTAAACCCATAACGTTCAAATTCCTACTAAGCCAGCAATCTGAAAACAGTAACCTTTCTTGGGATATCGGATTTCGATTAGGGCAGATAAGTGAATTTTCGTTATTGATTGCCTACTTAGCCATTGCATCAAATTTAATTGGTGAAAATGCTGCACACACAATTCAAGCTACTGCCGTCATTACATTTATCGTGTCGACGTATATTGTTATTTTTAACTACCCTAATCCCATAGCTCCCTCTAGTAAGTTGCGACGGGATTAGGTTTGTTCATTAATGGGCCAATATAAAACGGCCGGTAATCCGCCCCTTTAGCATCTCACTCATTGTGGTGACTAAGTCGGCTTTTGTAATTACAACACACGTATCTAGCAATCGGGGCAATCGCCATTCACCTGAAATTTTGTCCCATACGTCCTGCTTGTGTGCCAAAGGCAATTCAACAGAATCCACACCCAGCAAGCTAACACCGCGAAGAATAAATGGCAGAACCGTAGTATTCAACATAGGCGATGCCACAAGCCCACAACAAGCAACCGACCCCTGGTAATCAATTGTTTTCAATATTGAAGCCAAAACATTACCGCCAACCACGTCAACCGCTCCTGCGTACAAAGGCTTTAACATTGGACGCTTAGAGTCATCAACAAAGTCGTCACGAAGAACAACCTCTTTCGCACCGAGCACCTTCAAATGGGCCACTTGCTCTACCTTCGACGTTAGCGCATGAACCTCGTAGCCAAGTTTAGCGAGCAGCATGACAGCGATACTGCCAACGCCACCTGTCGCACCTGACACCAAAACAGGCTTCGTTTTAGACAACTGATTAGATAATAGTTTATCGATGCACAGCGCCGCTGTAAGACCAGCCGTGCCCCAGGCCATCGCTTCTTTTTCAGTCAGTGACTGCGGTAGGCGTATCACCCAGCCACTTGGCACTTGGATATATTCACCAAAGCCACCACTGGTATTCATTCCCAAATCATAACCTGTAATAACAACCTTACTGCCCACTGGAAAACTAGAATCATTCGATTCAATAACCTCGCCAGCAGCGTCAATACCCGGGGTATGAGGATACGCTTGCGTTACGCCTTTGTTACCAGAAAATGACAAGGCATCTTTAAAATTAACACAGGAATGACTGACTTTAATTAGTAAATCACCCTCAGGAAGATTTTGTGTATCGAGCGTTTTTATCTCAGCTTCAAATTGACCCTCAGCTGATTCTGAAACAACAAATGCCTTATATTCCATGCCAACTCCCTATATATACCATTTATGAAATGCTATTTTATTAAGTGCACTTTCAATCGAGTGGCTCAATGCACTTTGCGCACCGGCACCTAAGCGCTTCAATAAAGGTTTCTTTTGCTCACTAGAAAGCACATATACATCCGCTTCTTTACATCGAGATAATAAGTAATCATCACTGGTGGAGACTAGATCTACTAAATTCTGTTTAAGTGCATCTTGGCCATACCAAACATCACCATTAGCAACTTGCTCTAAATCTACTGTAGGACGATGTTCGTGAATAAAGTTTTTAAACAATACATGAACATCAGTAAGATCTTCTCTGAACTTCTCACGAGCCTTATCAGTGTTTTCACCAAAAACGGTTAAGGTACGCTTATATTCACCAGCGGTATGAACCTCAAAGTCTATATCGTTCTTTTTAAGTACTTTATTGAAGTTAGGTAATTGAGCGATAACACCTATAGAGCCTATAACTGCAAACGGTGCCGCGATGATTTTATCTGCCACAACCGCCATCATGTAGCCGCCACTTGCCGCAACCTTATCAACACAAATCGTAAGTGGAATACCTTGAGACTTTATTCGATCTAACTGAGAGGCCGCATAGCCATATTGGTGAACCATTCCCCCGCCACTCTCAACTTTAACCACGACCTCATCTACATGAGCACCTAAACTCAATAATGCCGTAATTTCTTCTTTAAGCTGCTCACTTTGACTCGCTTTTATGTCGCCATTAAAATTTAGGACATAAACCTTGTCTCTTGTGGTTTCGGTCGCATCCTTGCTCTTCTTTTTCTCTTCCTTTTTTAGTGCTTTAAGCTGTTTTTTATCAAGTACCTGCTCCTGCAGCTTCGCTTTAAGTTTTTCCAATTTTTCGTTTAAAAAATGTACGCTTATTTTTTCAGGCTTTGCTTTTTGGCCAGTACTGGCAATTAAACCTATTATCATGGCGAAAACGACAACAAATGTGACGGCTTTAGCCAAGAACAGACCGTAATCAGATAAAAATTCCACACTACTTCCTTAATATTGAGTTTTGCTAAGTGTAACGACTCTAAATCATCCACACTAGCCTTGCTGATTAAAACAGATAGGGTTTACCTATAAATTCAAACAATCGTATGATTTTCTATTGACACCTACTACCGCCTTGCTTAGTCTGACAATGTCTGTGAAACACTCAGATGTGCTTGCCAGTTAATTCAGAGCAAGCTTCTTTCTTACATTTTACAAAGGATAACGATATGACTTCAGTTGCTGACATCATTGAACAAATGAAAGCAAAATTTAATGCTGATGCTGCTGCTGGCATGGAAAACGTATTCCAATTCAGCATCGAAGATGGCGATGATTTCTTCGTAGCTGTAAATGACGGCAACTTCGAAATCGGTAACGGTTCTCACGACGACCCATCTGTAACTCTAATCATGACTACTGAAACTCTAGTAGGCATCATGACTGGCGAAACTGATGGCATGCAAGCGTTCATGGCTGGTCAGCTACGTGCTGAAGGCGACATGATGCTAGCGACTAAACTTGGCGAATTGTTCCCACAATAATCCAGTTTTGTACGTGCATTAAAAAAGGGGCTTAAGCCCCTTTTTTAATGCACTCAATAAAAACAATTACCAGCTATTTAGCGCCTGCTTTGCTTGTTCATTTACAGCTTGAGCGTCCAAGCCATCATGAAATAGCCTCACTTGATAAATAGCGCCATTTGCCATTGGCATGTAAGTCGCCGATCCATACTTTGCTTGCACCAAACCTAGCCACTTTTTATTAGCGATCCAAGGCCAAGTATCAACAAACTGCGAACCCAATAAATCATAAGCATTTTTATTAGTTTGGTTTTCTTGCTCTAAGGATAAATAACGCCCAGACAACCTGTCTAGTTTATAAGCAGGCAAGTCGCCATCAAACCAAGCCGCTACTTTTATGAGTCGCACATCTAATTGCCATTGATCGCCCTCAAGCCTATAAAATTGATTATTTTTGTGACGACCAACCAACTCTACATCGAACTCTTGCGGAGACACCTCAATAAAACGCAACGTTGCAATTACCTGCCCTTCTTCAACCGTTGAATAATGTAATAAATTAAAAGCAACTATCCCACTTAGCGCAGTACCCAATACCGCAAGAAACCCAAAACTACCGCGTAACCATTTCATAAACCAATTACGTGAAATTAATGTTTTAGCCGAGATATAAAGAAATATTAAGGCGATAACGACAAGAGCCGCAATTAAAATATAGACACCCATCAAACCACCTTGTAACCAAGTTGAGCGATGCTTTTTATCGCCAATGAAAGTATATCCTTTGCTGAAACATCTGACCGAGACACTGTTTCTATATAGTATTCAATGCTCGTTAAAACATCTGCCAGAACTTCTAGGCGAGCCTCATCAGCAGGTGCCTCACTATTTAGTACTCGCTCATTCAGATAACGAATCGACATTGTAATAATATCCGCACACTGTGTTTCATTTAAGAATATAAGTGCGCCTTTGACACCGGTTAAAGCCTGCCCAATGTTAGCTAAATGTAATTTATCACCATTTTCAACAAATGACGCTACCGCACGTTTGGAAACGGCCAAGCCCGAATGTACCTCATCAAATAAAACGATACGTGCTTCAAAATAATGACCAGCACCGATTATTTTTTGCTGATTTGGCGCACCAGCCGATTGTCGGCCAAACTTTTCACTAGCAAGTTCCACTTCCAACAATGCATCGGCGATGCCTGCAAGAGCGATCACCCTTTCTTCTTTGGATAAGTTTGACAGTGCAATCACATTTGCAAGCTGTCCTTCTATGCGCTGACCAAGTGAATCTTGATTGATCACTTTAAGCACATTCGACATTCGCTGTAGCCTTGCTTTTAGTTCATCAAAATCTATTTCTGTTAAGACATCACGCTCGACCAAATCAAGCGCCTCTTTAACACTTTGAATCTCTTCTTTAAAGGCTTTGGCTAAGGTGTCAAACGAACCAATATCCGGCCCAGCTAGTAATTTGCGCTCAGTTTTTAATTGCTGCTCAGTTACAGTTGAGCGGATAGAATAAGCCTGTTTGACGTCTTCGATGAGGCCACTTTGCTGATGTGACAAGCTTACAATATGCAATAAATCTTTATGTAGCTCATTTGCGGCCTGACTGGTAAAAACTTTTACGCCGTTTTTAATCATCGTACGCATTAGAATATCAACACGTGCAAAAAGCATTCTCCTTGCTAACGTTAAGTCATATTCATCTTCTGCCATTGCTTTTACAGCCGCTAAACATGACCACCAAAACGGCCATGCCATGGTGCCTCGCAACCCTCTTTCAAGCAGAACCAGTGAACGCTGTATTAACTTGAATCCTACGACTGGCTCTTGATCTTTGAGCACCCTTAGAAGACCCGCTTGGAACATTAACCGAATACGCGGTAAATGCGGTTTCACATTGAAGTTAAGTTTTTCAACGGGTGGTAATTTCGGGCGAAGGTTGACACTAAAGAAATGGGATTCAGTAATAGGCCTGTGGCCACCAACTTTGCGAACAATATTGATTGTTGGCACCAGTAAGATTGGGTGGTCAACTTCTTGCTCTAATAAAACGTTAATATACTGGGTGAGTCCGATCAAAGATTGACCAAGCGCTTCTAGTTTCACTGTCTGCTTAACCGCCCCATCACCAATAAGTGACAGCATTTCCGTAGCTAACGAATCCGCACCAGATAATTCCAGTAACTTAAACGTACCGCGGGCGAGGTTAACCTCATCAGCAAATAACTTGAGATGTGACGAGTCGAGAGTTTCACTAAAACGTGAAAGGTAGTTTTCAGCTTTTTGTAAGGTCGTTTCTAGTTCTTTACGAACAAGACCAATTGCTACACTTATATTAGAAACTTGATTCATATGAGCCTAATTACTCATTGCACATAGGTGCTTTTTTATAATATTTATCATTTAAGTGATTCTAACCTTAAATACTGGGTAAATCATTGACTCAATTCACGAAGCCCAGCTACTTATGCCACTGAACGTTTTCACACTTGCCTGAAAGCATGTCCAAAAAAGCCTTGTGGCTTGTTAGCTCTTCACTGCTAATCCCATAGACCGGCAAATTAGCCGCGATCGTTGGATCGACTACTAAGCTCTTTAAAATTTCTTCTTCTGACGGCTGATCATTGTCATCTTCTTGGCTATTTAGCGTTAACGCTGTTTGCCCACCCGTCATGAGCAAGTAAACATCCGCTAATATTTCAGAGTCGAGTAATGCGCCGTGCAGCTCACGGTGGCTATTGTCTATACCGTAACGCCTACACAAAGCATCTAAGCTATTACGCTGACCAGGGTGTATTTGCCTTGCCAGTTTTAGGGTATCTAAAACCGTACAAATATCAGTCGTTTTTGGATAACCTCGAAGATTGCCAAATTCCCTATCCATAAAGCCAACATCGAATGGTGCGTTATGGATAACAAGCTGCGCTCCTTTTATGAAGGAGATAAAATCATCCGCCACCTGCCCGAAAAGCGGCTTATCTTCAAGGAATTCATCCGTTATTCCGTGAACTTGCATGGCCTCAGGGTCCACTAAGCGCTGCGGGTTCACATACTGATGGTAATGACGGCCCGTTAATTTACGATTAACAAGTTCAACACAACCAATCTCAATAATTTTGTGACCTTCACCAATACCCGTGGTTTCAGTATCGAGAACTATTTGTCTCATGATGTGCCCTTCAACAATTGATCAACCCCTTTATTCGCTAGCTGATCTGCTTTTTCATTTCCTTCATGGCCAGAATGCCCCTTAACCCAATGCCAATTAATAGTATGGGCTGAAATGGCTTTATCTAATCGTACCCACAAATCTTGGTTTTTTACGGGTTTTTTGGCTGCGGTCATCCAATTGCGTTTCTTCCAATTGGTCATCCACTCAAGAACACCTTTTCTTAGGTATTCACTGTCTGTTGTTAACTCAACCTGACACGGCCTAGTTAAAATTTCTAGACCCGCAATAGCCGCCATGAGTTCCATGCGGTTATTGGTCGTATCATGCTCACCACCGAATAATTCTTTCTCTTTATTGCCAAAGCGTAGCCATGCACCCCAACCACCAGGCCCCGGATTTCCTTTGCAGGCACCATCTGTATATATTTCAACGATTTGGGACACTTAAACCTCTTGCGCTCGGCGATGCGACCGGAATACGCCGACCGCCCAAAGCCCTCCATTGTGGCCGAATTGGGGTTCTTCCTGCAACCAATTTACGCGCCAACAAAACATATACGCCTGCGCCAGGCAATCCTAAGTAGCGCAACAGGCGATCAATATACCTAGAAACACGAGGAAAGTAGCGCAATACGACAGGAGGTGAGTATTGCAGCTCAATCCCCCGCTCCACTCTAAAGCCCAATAACGTCATCCAATCTAATAATCTTGATTGAGAAAGATAGCTCCCTTTTGGTGCTAGGCTGTATTTTGAGAAAAGCCGGCTAATACCCCAAGCACTATAAGGATTAAACCCAATTACAATCAAATAGCCATTAGGTACGACAATCCTCGCAGCCTCCCTAAGGCACTGATGCGCCTCCTCTTGGTGATCAAAAACATGGTGCGCCACAACGCAATCCACGCTATTACTTCTGAATGGTAATGCTTCATAATCAAGCTGCAATTGATTATTTTTATGATGAGAGGCAAAAAAATGGTGGCGCAAATACGTTTTTTTAACCACTGACTGATTAAACGCACTTAATTGCAAAAGGTAGTGCCCATATAAATCAGGCATAATCTGCTGTAACGCCTCAATCTCTACCTCATATAGATTTTCAGCTACGGCGCTTTCCCGCCAATCATTTTTCATATTCGAATCCATTGCGACAGTTTACTCATTTACACAAAACCTAGCTTGACCCGATACCTTGGTATTCATACACTGCCTTTACATTTTTATATCGGTATTTCCAATTGTTTTCACGCATTATTTTCACTATTGGCACCTCATTAATCCTCAGTGCCTGCAGCGCAATATCTCCAAGTTTAGATGATCTCGAAGCCTACCAAGCACCCAGCCTATTAATTGAGCAGCCTCAAGAGATAAACACAACATCGGATACAGTAACTGATGAACCCCCCTTAGAACAAGAAAGCCTAGACCTATGGCAAAGAGTGCGAGACCAATATCAACTTGATAGCGAACTTGAGAACAGTGCCATCACCGCACAACTAAATTGGTTTAAAAGGCATCAGTCCTATATTGATCGAGTATCGCTGCGAGCAGAGCGATACTTATTTTTCATAATGGAACAAATAGATGTACGTGATATGCCTGGAGAAATTGCCTTATTACCTATAGTTGAAAGCGCATTCGACCCTTTTGCATACAGCCATGGCCGTGCCTCGGGCGTATGGCAATTTATACCTAGCACCGGACATATTTATGGATTAAATCAAGATTGGTGGTACGACGGTCGCCGCGACATTCGCCGCTCAACCATAGCCGCACTTAAATTCTTAAAAGGACTATCACGTGAATTTGATGGCGATTGGATGCTCGCGTTAGCTGCCTATAACTCAGGTGGAGGCACGGTCAGAAAAGCCATCCGAAAAAACAAACGTAAAGGTCTTCCGACAGACTTTTGGTCACTTTCCTTACCAAAAGAAACGCGCGATTACGTCCCAAAATTAATTGCACTAGCAAAATTAATTGCAGAACCCGAAAAGCACGGAATAACCCTGCCTTTTATTGAGAATAAGCCGTATTTCGCAGTCGTCGATACCGGCAGCCAAATGGACCTCAGCCAAGCAGCCATCATGGCAGGTGTCGAGCTAGAAGAAATTTACAAACTTAATCCTCAATACAATCAATGGGCCACCAGCCCAAATGGCCCTCATGAAATACTGGTGCCCATTGAAAATAAGGCTCAAATAGAACAACAACTGTCAGAAATTGAACCTCATCAGCGCATCAAATGGCAGCGCTATAAAATAGCCAGTGGCGATTCCTTAATTTCTATTGCTAAAAAATATCACACGACGCCTGACGCCCTTAAGCAAGTAAACCCAATACAAGGTAGCTTGCTACATATTGGCGACATGCTATTGATACCAACCGCCTTTAATAACTTATCGAGTTACACCTACAGCGCCAAAAACCGTAAAAATGTAAAACAAAATAATGCACGAGGCCCAAAAGGTTCATCTAAAATAAGCCACCGCGTTCAAAGTGGTGATAGCTTTTGGAGCCTATCAAAGCAACATAAAGTACCAGTAAGCAGCATTGCCAAATGGAATGGCATGGCTCCGAAAGATCCACTTATGCCTGGACAAAATTTGGTTATCTGGTCTAAAACAGAAAACGGCTGGGGCAAACAAAACAGAGAAGTAATTCGCAAAGTTCGCTATAGAGTAAGAAACGGCGACAGCTTACATAGAATTGCTGACAAATTTAACGTGAGTGTTAAAGATATTCAGCGCTGGAATCAAATTAAAAACAGAAAATACCTTCAGCCAGGTGATGAACTGATTCTGTATGTGGATGTCACACAAGCAGGTTAAGCAACTGCTTTGTTTTAACACAGCGGATCTGTTAACTTATCTTTACTCATAACAATAAGAAACAAGCATGCAAAGCTACTTTTTACAGCGGTTATTGCTAATTATTCCGACCTTTATCGGGATTACATTATTAGTATTTACCTTAACACGACTGGTGCCAGGCGGGCCCATCGAGCGCATGCTTGCAGAAGCTCAATTTTCAAACTCTGCAACTTCATCTAGCTCAAACGGCTTCGGTTCACAAAGCCTCAGCGAAGATCAACTCGAACAACTGAAAACCTACTATGGTTTCGACAAACCCATTATTAGCAGTTATTTTGAGTGGCTATGGAAGATTCTAAATCTTGACCTAGGCGAATCAACTCGATATGGCGAACCCGTATGGGAAAGCATCAAAGACCGCCTCCCTATTTCAATTTTTTATGGTGTTACCACCATGATATTAACTTACTTAATTTGCATCCCTCTGGGTATTATCAAGGCGATCAAGCACGGCACCCCATTTGATCACATCTCGTCTGCTTTTATATTTATTAGCTATGCCGTGCCTGGTTATGTCATTGGCATTGCATGCATCGCCTATTTTGCAGTTCACCTTGAATGGTTTCCTTTGGGAGGCTTTGTCAGTGATGAATTTGAATATCTAACCACATGGGGCAAAATCAAAGATTTACTTAATCATGCCGCTCTACCACTGATTGCCTACATGATGGGTTCACTTGCCGTCATGACGTTTATGATGAAAAACGCATTAATGGAAAACCTCGCCGCTGATTATGTACGCACCGCCACAGCAAAGGGCTTTAGCTTCAAACAAGCTGTTAGACGCCACGCATTAAGAAACAGCTTAATACCTTTAGCAACACACTTTGGTCAAAACATCGGTGTAATTTTAGGCGGCTCATTTTTAATTGAAAAAATATTTAATATTGATGGCATCGGCCTACTTGGCTATGAAGCATTAGTTGAAAGAGACTACCCTGTGGTCATGGGCATTTTAGTAATTTCAGCCGTACTATATTTGATAGGCAATATACTCAGCGATATTTGCGTAGCGTGGGCTGACCCTAGAATTCGATTTGGGGAGAGCAAATAATGTTTTCTCCTCAAGCAAAACGCAGATGGCAACGCTTTAAATCAATTAAGCGCGGATATTTTTCATTCATAGCCATTTGTATATTAATCGTTGCAAGTTTGTTTGCTGAAATATGGGTAAACAATCGTCCTGTCATTATCCATTATAATGACACTCTTTATTTTCCAAGTTACGGCGACATATTACCTGGCAGCACCTTTGGACTTGATTACAGCTGGGAAACAAACTATCGGGAGCTAAAACACGCTTTTGATCAAAACCCTAATTCAGGGAATTGGCTAATAGAAGCCGTCATCCCATATAATCCTTTTGAAAATCACTTCATAGAAGGTGAATACCCACCCTACTCACCATCAATTGAACAGAAACATTATCTGGGCACCGACATGGCAGGCCGCGATATTTCAGCGCGGTTAATTTATGGCTTTAGGATTGCAATTCTATTTTCACTTTTCTTACTTGTTATTACCTATCTTATTGGTATTTTTATTGGTGCTCTAATGGGCTTTTTAGGCGGGACATTTGATCTGATATTCCAGCGCATTATCGAGATACTCTCTAACGTTCCTATTCTTTATATTATTATGATTGTCGCTTCCATTATTACACCTAACTTTTGGACACTAGCATTAATGCTCGGCGCATTTAGCTGGATGGGCCTTACTTGGTATATGCGAACAGAAACATATCGTGAAAACACCCGTGAGTATGTATTGGCCGCCCGCTCAATTGGTGCATCAAATTGGCGAATAATGTTTAAACATATTCTTCCTAATTCGGTTTCTATACTCATTACATTTTTCCCCTTTTCTGTGGTCAGCGGCATTACCGCTTTAACCAGCCTTGATTATTTGGGCTTTGGTTTACCAGCACCAACACCAAGCTGGGGCGAGCTACTACAACAAGGCACTAACAACCTCGATTACCAGTGGATTGCAGCATCAGCCGTTATTGCCCTCACCATTGTTCTGACACTGGTGACATTTATTGGTGAAGCTGTACGAGAAGCTTTTGACCCTAAAAAACATTCCTACTTTAGCTGAGAAATTAACCATGAAAATAATAAGAAGCGTTTTCATTCTTTGCTGCTTAATTGCAAGCAATTCGGTGTTTGCACAAAGCACCACGCTGCCTGATGATTTAAAATGGGAAACAAATAACCAATCTCCTTCTTGGGCAAGCTCACAAGCAATCAAAGGCGGTGTTTTTACCGAATTCATGCTGACATTTCCGCCAACACTCAGAACCGTTGGCCCTGACTCCAACAGCTCTTTTAGGGCTTATATCAATGCTAATCAGCTTGGCCTTGTGGGTATGCACCCAAACACATTGGAGGTTATACCTCAATTAGCACAAGCTTGGGCTTATGGCGCTGATGGCAAAACGGTTTACTATAAATTAGATCCAGCCGCAAAATGGAGCGACGGCCAACCAGTTATGGCAGACGACTACTTATTCACATTTGAATTTATGCGCTCGCCTCATATCAACGCCCCTTGGTATAACAATTACTACACTGAGCAAGTTATAGATGTAACTAAATATGACAACCACACTATTTCTATCACCGGCGCAGTGGCTCACCCGAAAGAAGACCTTCACTATTATTATGGCATTGGCCCAACCCCTAAACATTTTTATAAAACCATCAATGAAACGTGGGTAAAAGATTACAACTGGAAAATAATCCCAAATACAGGCCCGTATCAGATAAGCCAAATAAAAAAAGGCAAGCAGGTTGAATTCACACGCAAACAAGACTGGTGGGCTAAAGACTACAAATATAATGTAGGACGCTTTAACGTCGACAAAGTCATCATTAAGGTCATTCGCGATGTCAACATCGCTTATAGTCATTTTGAAAAAGGTAATTTAGATACCTTTACGCTTATACAGCCTGAGTTTTGGCATAACAAAGCCAAAGGCATGCTGTATGACAAAGGATTTATTGAGAAATTTTTCTTTTACAATGACACGCCTCGCTCAAGTTCTGGCTTCTTTTTAAATCAGGATAACGCAATTCTAAAAGATAAAACCGTACGCCTAGCCCTAAATTATGCGCTTAATTTTGACAAAGTTATTAATACCGTCCTTCGCGGTGACTACGAACGCCTTCAAACGTTTCATACAGGCTATGGAGAATACACAAATGACAACATTAAGGCTCGAGACTTTAATTTAGATAAAGCCAATGCACTGCTAAATGACAGTAACTGGAATACCCGCGATGGCGATGGCATTCGTACCAATAACGGCAAACGATTAAGCCTTGACCTCGCATATGGTCGTAAAGAACACAGCGAACGCTGGTCAATTCTAAAACAAGATGCGCTCAAGGCAGGTATCGAGCTCAATTTAGTGTTACAAGACTCTTCGTCACACTACAAAACTATAATGCAAAAGCAGCATCAAATAGCATCACTAGGTTGGAGTACAGGATTTAGACCGGCATTTTGGCAGCATTTCCATAGCGAAAATGCTCATAAGCCGCAAACAAACAATATTACTAATATGGACATCCCTGAGCTTGATAAAAAAATCATGCAGTATCGAAGCGAGACAAACAAAGACCTTCGCATCAATCTTTCTAAAGAAATCGAGCAGATGATTCATGACTCAGCCGCGTTTATTCCAGATTTTAAAGTACCTTATACAAGAGGCGCTCATTGGCGTTGGATTAAATTTCCAAAAGTCCCCGGCACAAAAACCAGCGAGTCCCTATATTCTCCATTTTCTGATGGCGGTATTTTTTGGATCGACAACACATTGAAAATAGAAACCCAAACCGCACGCAAGAGTAAAACCCAGTATCCAGCTGTCAACAAAACGTTTGAGCAATACAGAGCCTCAAAACAATGACAAGCCCTCTTCTAACGGTTAAAGATCTTTGTGTGAACTTTGAAATTGATCAAGGATCCTTGAATGTTCTTGATCATGTCAGTTTTGATATTTACAAAGGAAAGACACTTGGCTTAGTTGGTGAATCCGGCTGCGGTAAAAGCGTCACCTCATTAGCCATTATGAAGTTACTACCACAACCGGCAGGGATTATTAGCTCTGGGGATATTTCATTTAATGGCAAATCACTTTTAAGTATCAAACAAAAAGAATTACAAAAAATCCGAGGCAATCGTATTGCCATGATTTTTCAAGAACCCATGACGGCACTTAACCCAGTCAAGGCAATTGGCAAACAAATCTTAGAAGTATTCGAACTACACCGCTCAGAGCTTTCTAAAAAGCAAATGCTGCACGAAACAATAAGCGTTCTAGATAAAGTGGGCATTCCTGATGCAAGTAAACGCATGACAGAATACCCTCATCAATTATCGGGTGGCATGCGTCAAAGAGTTATGATTGCAATGGCACTTGCCTGCAAACCCGATTTACTAATTGCAGACGAACCCACCACGGCACTAGACGTCACAATACAGGCACAAATATTAGATTTAATGCAGTCACTACAACAAGAATACGGCATGGGAATCTTATTTATCACCCACGACCTCGGTGTTATCGCAGAACTCTGTGATGATGTGGTTGTCATGTACGCTGGCCGTGTTGTTGAAAGATGCAGTGTTACAGAGCTATTTAAAAACCCTAAACACCCCTACACGAAGGGGCTCTTAGAATCCATCCCTAAGCTCAATCAACCAAATAAAAGCCGCCTCAATACTATTGAAGGCCAAGTACCAACTCTGCAAAATATGCCCAAGGGCTGTCGCTTTCATAACCGTTGTAAATATAAAAAAGAGGACTGTAAAACATTGGATCATTCCTTTGTTAAGCAGCAAGGCGATACCTTTGTAAACTGTCTTCATTGGCAAGAGATTTAATATGCCACAAGATCATTTATTAACCGTTACAGGCTTGTCAAAATACTTTCCTGTTAGTCGGTCCAACTGGCTCAAGCCTAAACAGTACTTACGCGCCGTTGATAATGTAAACTTATATATCAAACCAGGTGAAACATTAGGTATTGTGGGTGAGTCAGGGTGCGGCAAAAGCACCCTTGCAAAAACAATCGCTCGCCTATACGAAGCAACAAGTGGTGAGGTGATATTTAAGCAAACCAATCTTACCGAACTAAACCAAAAGCAGCTTCGCCCTATTAGACCGAAAGTTCAGTACGTATTCCAAGATCCGTATGAGTCGTTAAATCCTCGTCACACCATCGGCAGCACGCTTGAAGAGCCATTTATTATTCATACAAACCTAAGCGCACAAGAACGAGCCGACAAAGTTGTACAACTATTAGCTAGAGTCGGCATGCCTGAGCATGCTATTAATAAATACCCCCATGAATTTTCTGGCGGCCAACGCCAGCGCATCGGCATTGCTCGAGCAATTGCATTGGAACCTGAATTATTAATTTGTGACGAGCCGGTATCCGCATTAGATGTGTCTGTACAGTCTCAAATAATTAACCTGCTAATCGACTTGCAGCGCGAAATGAATCTAGCGATTTTATTTATTGCTCATGACTTAGCCGTGGTGAAACATATATCTGATCGCATTAGCGTCATGTATCTAGGCTCCATTGTTGAAACCGCAGAAAGTGAAACGCTATTTAAAGCACCGCGACACCCTTATACACAGTTTTTATTAGATGCCATTCCAACCCCCGATCCAAATTCAAAAAGAATTAAAAAACGTATTACAGGAGAGTTACCCTCCCCTATTTCGCCACCCAATGGCTGTCACTTTAATACGCGCTGCCCAGCAGTAAAACCTGAATGTCACATTACAAGACCACAATTAATTGTTACAGACAGTCAAGACCACCAAGTGGCTTGCCACTATCATCAACAATCTTTTGAGAATTGGGAGTCACCATGGGATTACTAAGTGGAAAAACCGCTTTAATCGTCGGCATCGCCAGCAAAAAATCCATCGCCTATGGCATAGCAAAAAGTTTTCATGAACAAGGTGCTCAACTTGCGTTTACTTATCAAAATGATAAATTAAAAAGCCGCGTAGAGGGTTTTGCCGAAGAGTTCGGTAGTCACTTGGTATTTCCTTGCGATGTAGCAAGCGACGCAGAAATAAACGACCTAAAAACAAACCTATGTCAGAAATGGTCAAAACTTGATGTCCTCGTTCATTCAGTTGGTTTTGCACCAGGGCATGAATTAGAAGGCGACATGGTGGATGTATCCACTCGTGAAGGCTTCCAAATCGCTCATGACATTAGCAGTTATAGCTTAATCGCCCTAACTTCTGCTTTCAAAGATCACTTGAGTGAAACCGCATCTGTTTTAACATTAACCTATCACGGCTCAACGCAAACTTTACCTAACTACAATGTCATGGGTATGGCTAAAGCAAGCCTTGAGGCTGGCGTACGTTACTTAGCTAGCAACCTAGGTCCAAGTGGGATTCGGGTGAATGCGATCAGCGCAGGGCCAATAAGAACCTTAGCGGCCTCAGGAATCAAAAGCTTTAGAAAAATGCTTAAAGACAATGCACAGCGTGCACCCTTGCGTCGTAATGTCACCATTGAGGAGGTGGGAAATACCGCAATGTTTTTAGCATCCGATCTTTCAAGTGGTATTACCGGTGAAATTATGTACGTAGATGCAGGGTTTAATACTTGCGCGATATCATCCGCAGAAATGCTTGAACAAGAATAAACAAAGCAACAAGCAATAAAAAAGGGCCAAAAGGCCCTTTTTTATTGCTTGTTGCTTCACAACTTAGCTTTTATCGATGTCTGCTTTATCAAGCTGATACTGATAGAACGCTTTATATTCATTGTAAGACTTAGCACGAGTTACTTTTTGCAACTCATCGTCACTCTCAGCAATTTGTACTTCACGCTGAACAGCATCCAAACGAACAAGAGCTTGATCACCAGTACCTGTGTTCACTAATTTATACGTTGGCTCTGAATTGAAAGCCATACTAAAGGCCGTTTCTACTAACTTGCTATCAACGCCCGTAAACTGACGAGTCTTACCCTTAAGTGACACCCAAGAACCCGTGAATTCACCCGCATTTACTTTTTCAAGCGCCTGACTGGCCTGCTCTGCAACTTCTTCACTTGCCTTACGGCTAACCAATAGATTTTTTATTTGAGCACTAACATCTGCTAAAGGCTTAGCTGTAGACTCAATAAACTGATCTAAGTGCACAACTACAGCACTACCATCATTTAGTTCAATAACTTCACTATTAGCACCTTCATTTAGTACAACATCAGAAAATGCAGACATAATAACCTGACGATTAGCGGCTATACCCTTGCCGCCCACTTCTGAAAATGGACCTTCAAATTTAACGGTAAGATTCAATGCTTTTGCCGGTGCATCGATACTTGTAGAAGAAAAAGCCTCATCTTTCAAAATTTCTAACGCTTCTAAATACTCAACTTGGACAGCCTCTTGGCGAAGCTCAGCTTCAATTGAATCTTTTAGTTCAGAAAATGCAGCTAACTCTGGCTGGCGCGCATCTAATAGCTTGATCAAATGTAAGCCGTCACGAGTTTCAACTACTTCAGATACTTGACCTTTTTCAAGACTAGCAAGTGCTTGAGCAAACGCATCTTCATAAATCTCATCACTAGCAAAACCTAGATCACCGCCAGCAAATTTAGAGGTATCATCTTCTGAGTATTCTTTTGCTAACTCTTCAAATGACTGACCTGAGGCTAATTTACCTTGAATTTCAATCATTGTATTTTGTGCAGCTTCATCATTCGATAACAATAAAACATGAGCGGCGCGATATTCTTTTTTGCTGGCAGCTTGCGCTTCCATTTCACTGTAACGCTCTGCAATTTCATCTTCATTAATCGAGATGTTTTTTGCTAAATCATCACGCTTTAATTCTACATATTTAATACTAACTTTATCTTGCGTCATAAATTGAGTAGTATTTTGCTCATAAAACTGAGCAATTTCTTCATCAGAAACGACAACGCTTTTCTTTGCTTGTGCTAGAGAAAATTCAACATATGAGAAATCACGCTCTTGGGATTCAAGCTTAGCCGCCAATTTAACTTCATAAGGGGTTGCAAAGCTGCTGCCCTGCCAAGCATTCTGTGCTTGCTGAGTAGATAGTGATGTACGTAGTAACTCACGATAAGTGCTCCTGGTAAAACCAGCACTACGTAATGCTAAGTCATAGCTATCACGATTAAACTGACCATTAACTTGAAACTCTGGAGACTGCAGGATTATTTTATCAATAGCAGCATCTGAAAAATAAACACCTGAGTTTACAGCTGCTTGCTTGAAAAGCGCCTCATTAATCAAACTCTCAACCGCTGACTCTCTTAGCATTTCATCTTTAATCATTGACGGGTCAAAATTTTCGCCAAACTGCGCCTGTAAGCGACGTTTCTGCATGCGAACCATCTGCTGAACTTGGAACTCGCTGATTTCCTCACCGTTTACTTCAGCAGGCGCGTCTTCACCGCCACCTAAAGCAACAATACTTTCAATACCAAATAGTGCGAACGTTAAGATAATCAAACCGACTATAATTTTAGCAGCGACACCTTTTGAACCATCACGAATAGCTTGCAGCATGGAACAACCAACCTTTTCTTAGAATTCTTCTTACTAGATAACAAAAAAGCGCACCAAGGAGATGCGCCTTTTAGAATACTTACATTAACAGCTTACACTGTTATTAAGTATTTTAGTTTACTGCATCTTTCAATGCTTTACCTGGCTTGAAGCCTGGAACTTTTGCAGCCGCAATTTGAATTGGCTGACCAGTTTGTGGATTACGGCCAGTACGAGCAGCACGCTCTTTAACCGCAAAAGTACCAAAACCAACAAGAACCACTTGATCGCCGTCTTTTAATGCAGTTGTAATTGCATCAACAGTAGCATCCAAAGCACGACCTGCCGCTGCCTTTGGAATATCTGCAGAAGCAGCAATTGCATCAATTAATTCAGATTTATTCACACGTATCCCCTTTACCAAAATTGGTTATTATAACTATAAACTCGTATCGCTAAGCGCTGTAGCATAGACCTAGATAGAACGCTGAAAGGTATACCAGCGCCAAGCCGAGTGTCAACCGCTTAGTTAGTTTTTATATTAATGAGTACTTAATCGACCCTGTTGATTTTGCTGGGTTGCTGCTTCCTTTTCAATAACTGAAGCAACATTTTTTTCAAGATTTCCAGTTAAAGCCACATCAAGTACTTCATCAACCCATTTTACTGGAATTATCTCTAGTTCTTGCTTGATATTATCAGGAATTTCTTTTAGGTCTCTTTCGTTTTCTTCTGGAATTAACACTGTTTTAATTCCGACACGATGCGCCGCCAATAGTTTCTCTTTCAAGCCACCAATTGCTAACACCTTGCCACGTAAAGTAACCTCACCCGTCATGGCAACATCAGAGCGAACTTTAGTATTTGTAATAACAGACATTAACGCTGTTACCATCCCAACCCCCGCACTTGGACCATCCTTGGGTGTAGCACCCTCAGGAACATGAATATGCAGATCATGCGTTTCAAAGAAGTCATGAGGCAACCCAAGACCCTCTGAACGGCTTTTAACAACCGTTAAAGCTGCCTGTATTGATTCCTGCATAACATCACCCAAGGAGCCGGTTTTAATCACTCGACCCTTACCCATAGATATGGCAGATTCAATTGTTAACGTTTCACCCCCAACAGAAGTCCAGGCCAGCCCAGTAACCTGACCAACTTGATGTTCTTCCTCTGCAAGGTCATAACGGAACTTCTGTACGCCCAAATAATCTTCTAGCTGCTCAGGCTTAATATCACTATCAAGCACAGCACCTTTTGACATCACATTTTCTTTCACTACCTTACGGCAAATTTTAGCCATTTGGCGCTCAAGACCACGCACACCCGCCTCTTTCGTATAATGACGAACAACATGGCGTATACTTTCTTCAGACAACACTAATTCAGAATCTTTAACGCCATTGCTTTTCATTTGCTTAGGTAATAAATAGCGATGACAAATACTCACTTTTTCATCTTCGGTATAACCTGGAATTCGAATTATCTCCATGCGATCCAACAATGGCGCAGGAATATTCATACTATTTGCAGTACATACAAACATCACTTCTGATAAATCGAAGTCAACCTCAAGATAGTGATCACTAAATGTACTATTCTGTTCAGGGTCCAGCACTTCCAACAAGGCACTGGCTGGATCACCGCGATGATCCATACCCATCTTGTCTATTTCATCCAATAAGAAGAGCGGATTTTTAACACCTACTTTATTAATTTTTTGAATTAGTTTGCCCGGCATAGAGCCAATATAGGTGCGTCTGTGCCCACGAATTTCTGCTTCATCACGCACACCACCAAGTGCCATACGAATATATTTACGATTCGTAGCCTTCGCAATTGAACGACCCAAAGACGTTTTACCAACACCTGGAGGACCAACCAAACAAAGAATATTACCTGTCGATTTTTTAACACGCTTCTGTACTGCGAGGTATTCTAAAATGCGCTCTTTTACTTCATCTAAGCCAAAGTGATCTTCATTTAAAATATCATCGGCTAGATCGATATTATTTCTTACTTTGCTTTTACTTTTCCAAGGCACCCCAAGCATCCAATCTAGGTAGCCGCGTACAACAGATGCTTCTGCCGACATTGGGGACATCATTTTTAATTTATTTAATTCAGAGTCAGCCTTTTCTTTAGCTTCTTTTGGCATCCCTGATTCATTAATTTTGTTTTGTAGATCTTCTAATTCATTAGGTACATCATCCATGTCACCTAATTCTTTTTGAATGGCCTTCATTTGTTCATTCAAATAGTATTCGCGCTGACTTTTTTCCATTTGCTTTTTAACGCGACCACGAATGCGTTTTTCTATATCAAGCAAATCAACTTCAGACTCAATAAGAGCCATTAAATGCTCAAGGCGATCACGTTCAGAGACCATTTCTAAAATGGCTTGCTTTTCATCTAACTTCAATGACAAGTGAGCAGAAATTGTGTCAGCCAAACGTCCTGCTTCATCAATGCTTTCGATAGAAGCTAAAACTTCGCTAGGTACTTTTTTGCTCATCTGCACAAACTGATCAAACTGCTGAATAACCGCTTTAACCAAAACAGACTGCTCGCGCTCAGCAATAGATTCTATTTCTAAATAAGATGCACTTGCTTGGTAATAGTCTTCAACTTCCTCAAAGTCAGTTACCTCGCAACGATACGCACCTTCCACTAAAACTTTTACGGTGCCATCTGGTAGTTTCAAAAGCTGAAGCACAGTAGCAACGGTTCCTACATTGTAAATATCAGCATCTGTAGGCTCATCTGTTGTTGCATTTTTTTGTGCCACTAACAGAATTTTTTTACCGCCATCCATAGCCGACTCTAAAGCCTTAATAGACTTATCGCGGCCGACAAATAAAGGGATGACCATATGAGGGTAAACAACCACATCACGAAGAGGCAGTACTGGAAGAGTTTCTGTTGTCATAAATTACCTTGTGCTAAGCAGTGCACTGAACATAGGTTTAAGATGGGGACAAAACAAATAGAATACAAGACCAAATCACAAAAAAAGGGGCCGATTGGCCCCTTAATTTACCTTATGCATCATCCGGTGCGACTTTAGCGCTCTCAGTTGATTCATAAATAAACAGCGGTTCACTATCACCATTAATGACAGATTCATCAATGACAACTTTTGAAACGTGATCTTCTGATGGAATTCTATACATACTATCTAACAATATGCCTTCCATTATTGATCTCAAACCACGAGCACCCGTTTTACGCTCCATAGCTTTATTCGCTACAGCCGTTAACGCAGTATCACGGAATTCAAGTTCAACATCTTCCATTTCAAATAACGCCTGATATTGTTTTACAAGAGCGTTTTTAGGCTCAACCAATATCTGAATTAGCGCAGCTTCATCAAGCTCATCAAGCGTAGCCACTACCGGCAATCGACCGATGAATTCAGGTATTAAACCGTATTTCACCAAGTCTAATGGTTCAACGTTTTTCAATAACGAGCCAACGGATTTTGTATCATCCTTCGCTTTCACTATCGCGTTAAAACCGATGCCACTTTTTTCAGTACGATCTCGAATAATTTGATCAAGACCCGCAAAAGCGCCACCACAGATAAATAAAATATTACCTGTATCGACCTGCAAAAATTCTTGCTGAGGATGCTTACGACCACCTTGCGGCGGAACAGAAGCAACCGTACCTTCAATCAGTTTCAAAAGCGCTTGCTGCACACCTTCACCACTAACATCTCGCGTGATAGATGGGTTGTCAGACTTACGAGAGATTTTGTCAATCTCATCAATGTAAACAATGCCACGCTGGGCCTTATCTACATCGTAATCACATTTCTGTAAAAGCTTTTGAATAATATTTTCAACGTCTTCACCTACATAGCCAGCTTCAGTAAGCGTCGTGGCATCTGCAATGGTGAAAGGTACATTAAGCATGCGAGCCAAGGTTTCAGCCAGCAGTGTTTTACCACTACCAGTGGGGCCAATTAGTAAGATATTACTCTTAGTAAGCTCTGTAAGCCCTTTTTTGCCTTCACCATGACGCAATCGTTTATAGTGATTATAAACCGCTACAGACAAAACAACTTTTGCTCGGTCTTGACCAATAACGTATTCATCAAGCGTTTCTTTAATTTCTTTAGGTGTCGGTAAGCGATCAGATGGTGCTTCGCCCTGACTTTCTTGAACCTCTTCACGAATAATGTCGTTACAAAGGTCGACACACTCATCACAAATAAAGACGCTCGGACCCGCTATCAGCTTACGAACTTCGTGCTGACTCTTTCCGCAAAAAGAACAATACAGTAGCTTGCCCTTGTCGTCTTTATTGTTTGATTCGTCGCTCATTCGACTTCCTCATATCTACAGCAATTATCTAAAGATGTTGCTTATTGGTGAAAAATACAAGCCTAGTGACTTATTTCACCAATATTTAGTCTTTTAGCTAGGACGTTTTTCTAATATTTCATCAATCAAGCCATATTTAAGTGCCTGCTCTGCGCTCATAAAGTTGTCGCGCTCAGTATCAGCAGCAACCTCTTCATAAGTACGACCACTGTGCTTAGCTAAGATTCGATTTAAACGTTCTTTAGTATCTTTAATGTTTTCAGCGTGAATCAGGATATCAGTTGCCTGACCCTGCGCACCACCGCTTGGCTGGTGAATCATAACACGGCTATTTGGCAAGCAGTAACGCTTGCCCTTTTCGCCAGCTGTTAACAAAAACGCACCCATACTGCAGGCCTGACCGATACAGATAGTATTTACGTTTGGCTTAATAAACTGCATTGTATCGTAGATCGACATACCTGCTGTTACAGAGCCACCTGGTGAATTAATATACAAATGTATATCTTTTTCAGGATTCTCCGCTTCTAAAAACAACAACTGAGCGACGACCAAATTAGCCATGTGGTCTTCTACTTGACCAACAAGAAATATGACTCGTTCTTTTAATAAGCGTGAATATATATCATACGAGCGTTCACCACGAGCGGTTTGCTCAACCACCATTGGCACTAGACCAGACATTTGGATAGCTGGATCCTGGGCGGCCAGAAGATCTTTCATTCGTTATCTCCGTCAACGACATCAGAAAAAACAGCCGTTATCTTAGATAACAGCTGTTTAATGAGTGTAGCGTGTATGCTGCCATATTGGCAGTAGAAATAATTATTGGGCGCTATTTGCCGCTTTAATCACTTCTTCATAGCTACTGTCTTTTTCAGTCACAGTGGCTTTAGCAAGAATGGTTTCAACAACCTGCTCTTCCAATGCCAATGCTTCAAGCTGAGAGCGCTGCTCTTTATTAGACCTGTAGAATTCTTTAACTTGCTCTGGATCTTGATAAGTTGACGCCATATCTTCAATCAGTGCTTCTACTTTCGCATCATCAGCTTTAATTTCTAACTGTTCAATTGCTGCGTTAATCAGCAAACCAAGTTTCACTCGACGCTCAGCTTGTGGTTGGAACAATTCTTTAGGTAGCATACCTGGCTTGAATTGTTGACCGCCGCCGAACTGTTGAAATGCTTGCTCTTGTAAGCGCTGAATTTCTTGATCAACCAGCGCAGCTGGTACATCAATATTATTCTGCTCTAACAAACCTTCAAGCGCTTGATTCTTAGTATTACGTTGAATCGCTTGTTTCAGTTCACGTTCCATGTTGCCACGAACGTCTTTACGGAAAGATTCAACATCTTCAGATTCAACTCCGAACATTTTGAAGAATTCTTGATTAAGTTCAGGTAACTCAGAAGCTTCTACCTGGTGAACCTTAACTTTAAATTCAGCATCTTTACCTGCAAGCGCTTCACTTTGGTATTCAGCAGGGAAAGTTACTTTAATAGTACCTTCTTCGCCCGCTTTCAAACCAATAATTTGATCTTCGAAGCCTGGAATCATGCTGTTTGAGCCAAGAGTTAGCTCGTAACCTTCAGCTTTACCGCCTTCGAAAGGCTCGCCATCAACAGAACCATCAAAATCAACTTTAACTTTATCGCCGTCTTTAGCTGCTGCATCAGACACTGCAAATTTAGCTTGTTGCTTACGAAGAATAGTAATCATGTTTTCAAGATCAGCATCTGTAACTTCAGTTGCGAACTTTTCAACACTGATCTTTTCAAGACCAGATACACTTACTTCAGGATAGATTTCAAATGTCGCTGCAAATTGAAAATCTTTTCCTTCCTCGTCTACTAATGGCTCAACAGAAGGCATGCCAGCTGGATTCAGTTTTTCCTGAGTCACGGCTTTAATGAAACCTTGTTGCATTTGCTCGCCTAATACTTCTTGGCGAACTCCTTGACCATAGCGCTGTTTAATAACGCGCATTGGAATTTTTCCTTTACGGAAACCGTCGATACGAGCGGTACGAGAAACTTGATCTAAGCGCTTAGCAATTTCTTGCTCTACGTCAGATGCTGGAATATCGATTACAAGCTTACGTTCTAAGCCTGCTAATGTTTCTACAGAAACTTGCATGAATGCCTCACACACAATACAGAAGCTAGTGAATTTTAGGGTTGGTAACTCTATTGATCTGAACCTAGGGAATCAAGCGGTTTTTTGGTTCAATTTCATGTAATTGGCTAAATTTACCCATATTTGATCACTTAGTGACCTTTACAACTGTTTTTTTATACAGTACTGTGCAAATACAAAATAAAACACTGTACGGATGAACAGGTTAATTATGAGCGCACTTTTAAAACAACAAACTCAGCAATCAAACCATTACTGGATGCTTTGGATCTCTCCTAGCCCAACACAAATCAAGCAAATCAAGCAGTTGCCACTTGAAGACCAACAAAGAGTGTTGATGTTGCACCCTAAAAAAACAGAGCACATATGCAAAGCATTAGAAATTGCCATCACCAGTGGTAATTATTTGTCCATCACCTTGGATCGTGACATTTTAGCCAGCAAGCAACATCAATCTCTTGAATTACTTGCTCTGCGCAATCGCACGCACATTAACTGGATTACGAGCCGACCTATAATGAACAGCGCATGCCAATTAACGCTGATTTAACTTAGGTGGGCCAAGTGGGCTTCAACCCTGACAACATCGTCGGGCGTATCAACTCCATGCCCCGGAGCCTGATCAATTACACCCATGTGTATTTTTACACCATAGCAGAGCGCACGTAGCTGCTCTAAGCTTTCAGCTTGCTCAAGCGCTGTCATTTCCATCGTAGCGTACTGCTGCAAGAAAGAAACACGATAACCATACATTCCAATATGGCGATACACCGGTGCCTTTTGAGTTAATTTTGCCTTACCTGACTTATACAAGTCGCGATCCCAAGGAATTGGCGCACGACTAAAGTACATCGCAAAACCAGCATTATCGAGCACCGCCTTCACTGCATTAGGGTCGAATGCATCTTCTGCCGTTTCAATTGGCGTACACAAAGAAGACATACCCGCAACAGGGTGATCCAACAAACCTTTAGCGGTCAGCTCTATTAATTCGCGAGGAATTAACGGCTCATCACCCTGTACATTTACAATTACATCATCCGCAGCCCAACCTAGCTTTTGTGCCACCTCTGCAATACGCTCAGTCCCATTCTCATGATCAACCGATGTCATGATGACCTTAGCACCAAAACCCTGAGCCACATCAAAAATACGCTGATCGTCCGTTGCAATGACGATTTCTTCAACACCCGTTGCCAACGCACGCTCATAGACATGCTGAACCATTGGCTTGCCCGCTAATTTAATTAACGGTTTCCCTGGCAAGCGGCTTGAGCCGTAACGCGCCGGAATCACAATTTTGTAATCTGACATAAACCTTTCCTAATACTTAAATTTCTTATTTCTTATTTTCAAACTCAGGAAGCATTGCCTTGATATAGGCGCGCTCAAGGTCCATACGGCTTGATAACAACACATCAGCCACTTCTCGAGCCACACCCTTGCCTCCCAAAGCATTTGTCACATAATGCGCATGTTTTTTAACCATTTCATACGCATCACTTGGCGCAATAGCCAAGCCGATTTCTTTCATTACTTTAAGATCGATCACATCGTCACCACAGTAAGCAACTTGATCGTTTTCTAATTTCAATTTTGACGTTAAAGCATTTAACGCGGCAACCTTATCTTTGCACGCCAAATAAACATGGCTAATACCTAAGTCAGAAATACGTTTTCGCAGCGGTGCAGAGTCTTTTGCGCTAATGATCGCTACACGAATACCGTACGTTTCTAACAGTTTTATACCAACACCGTCTTTTACATTAAAATGTTTTAGCTCTTCGCCATTTACACCATATACAAGCGTGCCATCCGTTAACACGCCATCCACATCGAAAATCATTAATGATATATTTCGGGCTTTTTCTTTTATCTGGTTTGGAAGCATCATAGATCAATCCTTTTACTCATTATTTATATGGCGCTCATACTGATCATCGTATCGAACAATGTCACTTTCATCTAAGCAATCCCCACTTTGAACTTCAATTATCTCGAGTGGCGTATTACACAGATTCGTTAAGCGATGTTTTTGGTTTCTCGAAACCCGTACGGACTCACCAATACCTAGCTCAAACTCATTATCATCCAACTGCACGCTCGCGCGACCTTTTACAACCACCCAGTTTTCGGTGCGATGCTCGTGACTTTGCAATGAAATTTGTGCAAATGGATAAACAATTAAACGCTTAACAATAAAATGTGCCTCTTGTGCAAGCACCTTAAACTGACCCCATGGACGGTGGACATCGATTCGATTCAGTAATCCTTGTAAATTATGGCGATAAAGGTGCGCACTAATCGCATTCATATCCGCTAGTGCGTCTTGATGCGCCATAAAGATCACATCATCATTTTTTACCAGTACCACGTCATCAACACCAAATGCCAGAGTCGTATGGTCATCACTGAAAATATTATAATCCGCCACATTTAGAGACTTTCGACGGGCAAGCAATGATGACCACGTTCCCAAGTCATCCCATGATTGTTTTAACATACAGGCTTTTAAGTCTGGGCTTTTTTCTAATACCCCAACATCAAACGCAACACCCTCTATTTGCAAGTAGTTATTGGCCATAACCTTGAAATCATACAAAGCCCTCGCATTTTGATACGACAGCTGCGCTTGCTGAAGTATTTCGGGCAAATAACACTTCAAGGCATCAAACACCGTAGTCGCCTTCGCCACCACTAAGCCGCTATTCCAAGCAACATTAGGCTGCAGGCATAGCTCTTTCGCTATCGCCTCATTTGGCTTTTCAATAAACCGCTTAACAGTTTTCACACTGTGCGACCCTTCTAGGGCCATATAGCCGTATTGAGTCGCAGCATATAAGGGCTGAATGCCCACAATGCCGATATTTGCATCCGGCAGGTCAGCTATAAATTGCTTTATGTGAGAGGCGAATAGCCCGATATCAGGTAAGTAATGGTCCGCCGGCATCACAAGCATGACACCATCACAGTCTTGCTCAAGTACATGCAAACACGCAATCGCGATTGCCGTTGCTGTATTTTTTGAGCAAGGCTCAAGCAGTACATTATTAGGCGATAAACCCATTGGGCTAATTTGATGCTGAAGTAAAAAACGATGGTCTTTATTTGCGACAATTAAAGGCGGGATATTACTGCATGCTTGAGCACGCGTAATGGTTGACTGCAATAAGGTTTCACCACACCCAAGCAGGTCTAGAAACTGCTTGGGGTGATTTTGCCGAGAAACAGGCCATAACCGTGACCCACTGCCTCCGGCAAGTATGACTGGGTAAATGGCCATTTTATCTCGCTTACTCTTTTGGTTCAGCTAGCAGAGCTTCGATCTGTGCAGACACATCACGATATTTTTTATCGAGTTTTTTCATGCCTTTTTTAGAAATACCGCCAAGTACATCGACAGCATGACGCACGCGCGAGCGACTCATATCTGGACCAAGAATTTGCATACTGTCTAATACCGAAAATGAATTAGCGGTGCCAGCAATCGCCACAAAGAAACCAAATAAGAAATCTTTTGGCTTAATCCCTTCGATTTTTGCCAGTGCAAATAAACGCTGTTGAATCTCAGGTTTTTGCCAATTACGAATCGCTTCTAGCTGCCACAAGCCCATTTGTAACAGTTCGGCCATTTGCGCCTGATCAATGGATTTATGCGCAAAGTTTTCTTCTGTTAACGCTGGCATGCCCGACAATAAAAAACCCGCTAATGGCACCACATCACTGAAGCGCTCAACACGTGGTTGAATATGCTCAATAGCAGGCATAAGTGCATCTTTGTTAAGACCCCACTTCACAAACTGCTCAACAAATTCTTCTTGTGATAAATCACGAATCCATTGGCTATTTAGCCAGCTTAATTTTTCTTGATCGAAAATTGGACCACCTAAAGACACGCGTGATATATCAAAGTTAGCAAACATATCATCACGGCTAAATTGCTCACGCTCATCCGGCATAGACCAACCCATGCGACCAAGGTAGTTAAGCAACGCTTCAGGCATGAAGCCCATACGCTTGTAATACAAAATACTGGTTGGGTTCTTACGCTTACTTAATTTTGACTTATCAGGGTTGCGCAATAGCGGCATATGGCACAACACCGGCATATCCCAACCAAAATATTTATAAAGTAACTGGTGCTTAGGCGCTGAACTCAACCACTCTTCGCCACGAATAACATGAGAAATTTCCATTAAATGGTCATCCACCACATTGGCAAGGTGGTAAGTCGGCATACCGTCAGACTTCATTAGGATTTGGCAATCAACCATACCCCAGTCCATTTCGATATCGCCACGCAGCATGTCATTAAAGGTACATACGCCCTCTTCAGGAACATGCATACGCACGACATAAGGGGCGTTCTCTGCTTCACGCTCGGCAATAACAGCAGCAGGTAACTCTAAATCACTGAATTTAAGCGCAGAAAATCCACCGGCTTCTTGTTTTTGCGCACGCAAGGCGTCTAGTTCTTCTGCTGTACGGTAGCACTTAAAGGCATGGCCTGACGTCAGTAGCATCTGAGTATGCTCTGCATATATAGCGCTACGCTCGCTTTGACGATACGGGCCTTTATCACCCCCTACATCAGGACCTTCATCCCAATCAAGCCCCAACCAACGTAAGCTGTCATAAATGGTCTGCTCTGACTCAAGCGTACTGCGACTTTGATCTGTATCTTCAATGCGCAATAGAAATTGACCGCCATGCTGGCGTGCAAAAGCAAGATTAAACAGCGCAATATAAGCCGTGCCTACGTGTGGATCGCCAGTTGGAGAAGGGGCTATGCGAGTGCGAACAGTCATAAATATCCTGAATGGTACTTCAAAAGGCGTGAATTATAGGCGCATCAAGGACTTTGGCCAATATCAAACCCTGAACTATGCTTAAAATAACCCCCACGTGGATCGCTGCACACAATGCTCAATTGGATTTTAGTTCTGCTCATGCTGGTTTCTAGTGCAGCTTTCGCCACCAGCATGGACCGTTCAGGCCAGCAATCAGTTAATGAGTTCTGGGTACTAGAAGACCCGAACCATCACTTTAATGGACAGACTGTTTTGTCTTTTGACGCATCATCTTGGGGAGCGCTAAAACAAGATTACATCAATCTAGGATACAGCCGCTCAACCGTGTGGTTTAAATTCAACCTAACAAATGAAAGCGACCAACCGTTACTTAAATTACTTGATATTAATTACCCACTACTAGATTACGTCACGCTTTATGAAATAAAAGATCAACGCACCAGCATAATATTTGAAA
Organism: Oceanicoccus sp.; assembly: GCA_047621325.1. Taxonomy (GTDB): domain Bacteria; phylum Pseudomonadota; class Gammaproteobacteria; order Pseudomonadales; family Oceanobacteraceae; genus Bermanella. Next base: position 17,475 of record JBLHLT010000005.1, on the reverse strand, counting down.
CAGGGGACAGCTTGCCGTTTAGCAGTCGAAACATCAAACACCCCAATTTCGTCAGCGCTATTACCTTGGACGCAAACACCACTCATCAGTTTTTACTAAAAATTAAAAGCAACGCCCCCATTCAAACTGAGATCAAAATATGGGCACCTGATGACTTTCAAAACTATTATCGAGGAAAAGCCAGCCTCACTTTTTTATACCTAGGCATACTCCTATGTGCCGCCCTATTCAACTTGGCGGTATACGTATTCATAAAAGAGAGCACTTATTTAGTGTATGGATTGTATGCAGCCTCTTTTTCATTATTAATGGCATCTCAAGATGCCATTTTGTTTGAGTATATATTCCCTAATCACCCGATATACCATAATTGGTCGCAGCTCATTCTGGGCTGCTTTGCAATATCACTTACCACCGTATTTAATCTACTGTTTTTAAAACTTGACCCAAAAAACAAAGGGAAGGCTTTATATTTAATGAGCTTCATCCCACTGTTTATTTTATTGAGTGCCTTTTTAATCAGCTATGTATTTGCCGTTAAAGCGGCCATTATTTGTACGTTAATTATTATACCCGCCTGTTTTTTTATCGGGCTTTACCACTCAAAGAACAATGTTAATCGCTTGTTTTACTTAACGGCATGGACGTGGTTTATCCTAGGTATTATCGCATTTGCTTTAGCTAGGCTTGGCTTTCTTCCTTTCAATACCTTTAGCAATCATGCCATCCAAATAGGCTCAACCCTAGAGCTACTGACATTTGCCATCGCCTTAGCTAGACGCCTGCATACAGAAAAAGAAATACGCATAAAAGCTCAACAAATCACCATTGATAGCAACCGCCAAAGTGCACAACTGCAACAAGAATTACTCTACAACGCCACACATAATGAAGTATCCGGACTACCCAACAGAAATGGTTTTAGTCTTTGGATAGACAACCACATAAACCAGCAGCAAGCCTTTAGCATAGTTCTGATGCGGCTTTCACGCATAGCCGAACTCGACAAAACACTAGGTCGGGATATTAGCAACTATGTACTTGAACAGTTTGCCTTGACACTCAACAGCGAAGTGCAAGGTTTAAGCGGCATGGAGTGCCTAGACAATCATGAGAATTTTTTCGCTGCCAACTTAAGCAACAGCACACTGGGATTTGTCATCAACCAGACAAACAAAGACGAATTAAAAAAATGCTTAGATACACTTAGCCAGAATTTAAACAAGCCAATCATCATTAACGAAATGGAAATTGACCCTTGGGTTTTAACAGGTTTTGCCTGCTTCCCCGAAGACGCCCAACAAGGGCAAACCCTACTTAGAAATGCAGGCATTGCATTAGATTGCGCCAATCAAGCCGACAATAATATTAGCAGTTACAACCCGTCATTAGACACTTACAGCGAGCGGCACTTAATACTGGTTAATGAATTAAAAACAGCCATAGCGCAAAATCAAATGGTGCTGTATTACCAGCCATTAATAAGCACTAAAGAGGATGTGATAATAGGTGCCGAAGCCCTTATTCGCTGGCCACACCCTGACTACGGCATGATCATGCCAGATGAATTTATCGAAATAGCAGAACAAAGCGGCATCATTCAAACCCTTAGCTTATGGGTTTTAAAAAATGCCTTGCAGCAATTGCAAATATGGCAAAAAGATAACGCAGAGTTTTTAATGTCTATTAATATCAGCGCCTACAACATTCAAGACTCCAGCTTTGTCTCCTCAGTATGTAATACAATTGAAAATCACAAATACTTAACTAAAAACATTATTTTAGAAATCACAGAAACACAAATGATGGCCGACACCCAACACGCCTTAAAAAATCTTTGGGCACTAAACGAGCTAGGCTTCAATATTGCCATTGATGATTTTGGCACAGGGTACAGCAATTTGGGGTACTTAAAGAAACTGCCGGCTAGCGAACTAAAAATAGACAAAAGCTTCATACTCAACCTTGAAGATGACCAGCAAAATCAAGTGTTGGTGCAAACCGCCATTCAAATGGCTCACAATCTTGGAATGACGGTCGTAGCCGAAGGCGTAGAATCCGAACGCAGCTTTACCCTATTAAAGGACATGGGTTGTGACCTATGCCAAGGCTATCACTTCAGCCGCCCTGTAACTGCGGATCAGTTTGACCGATTATTTGATAAAATCGCTAAAACCTAGCCTCAACCCAACTCTTTTCGCTATAATGCGCCGCCTTAAACCTCAGGCTATCTTATCTAATGTCCACCACGCGCAAATCCATCAATCGCACCTTCTCTACCGCCCCTATGATGGATTGGTCAGACAGACATTGCCGCTATTTCTGGCGTCAGCTTTCGAAAGAAGCCCTGCTATACACCGAAATGGTCACCACAGGTGCCATAATTCACGGTCAAGGCGGGCCAGAACGCTTTTTAAGATTCAATGAAGCCGAACACCCAATTGCATTACAACTAGGTGGCAGCAACGCCCGCGAACTTGCCCAGTGCGCAAAAATCGCTCAAGACTTCGGCTACGACGAAGTAAATCTCAACGTAGGCTGCCCAAGTGATCGCGTGCAAAATAATATGATTGGTGCCGTTTTAATGGGTCACCCTGAGCTGGTGGCTGATTGCATCAAAACTATGCAAGATGCCGTTGATATTCCGGTGACCGTTAAACATCGTATTGGCATTGACGACCAAGATAGCTACGAAGAACTGCATCATTTTGTTGATACCGTCGCCAAAACAGGCTGCGAGACATTTATCGTGCATGCGCGCAAAGCCATCCTTCAAGGTTTATCACCTAAAGAAAATCGCGAAGTACCACCACTAAAATACGAAACAGTCGCCCAACTAAAGCGCGACTTCCCACATTTAGAAATATTACTAAATGGCGGCCTAACCACTTATGAGCAAATGCATGATGCTCTTACCTATTGCGATGGTGTGATGCTTGGGCGCGAGGCTTATCACAACCCATCTGTATTATTGGGCGTCGACCACGCTTTTTATGGTCACGAAGCCGACAATAGAAACTTAAAAGATATTGTACGCAGCCTATACCCCTACATCGAAGATCACCTAAGCGAAGAACGCAGCAAGCTGGCCTACATTACGCGCCACATATTAGGTTTATTTAACGGCCTGCCCGGCAGTCGTCAGTTCCGTCGCCACTTAAGCGAAGAAGCGTACAAAAAAACAGCCGGTATTGATGTAATAGAAGCGGCGCTTGCCATGATGCCAGATGAAATAACCAGTTAATCAAAAAGGAAAACAATACCGCTTAGATTTCTGTATTTGACATTACTAGCCATTTTCAACAAAGTAAGGTCATTATCGACACGGAATCAGCGGTATCATGAACAAATTACAACAACTAAAAAACATGACCTCAGTAGTAGCAGACACAGGCGACATCGAAGCCATCAAACGCTACCTCCCAGAAGACGCGACCACCAACCCCTCTTTAGTTTATAAAGCAGCACAACTAGACCAGTATCGCCCGCTTATTGAAGAGGCCGCTCAATGGGCAGGCTCACAGCCGGGCGCTGTACTTGAAAACACCCTCGACATGGTCTCGGTTAAACTTGGCATTGAAATTTTAAAAACCGTACCCGGTTATGTTTCTACCGAAGTGGACGCAAGACTGTCTTTCGACACCATCGCCACCATCAACAAAGCGCGCCGCTTAATTTCACTATACGAAGACGCAGGCATTGAACGCAGTCGCATACTGATCAAAATTGCATCCACTTGGGAAGGCATTCAAGCCGCCAAGATTCTTGAAGAAGAAGGCATCACCTGCAACCTCACACTATTATTCAACATGGCCCAAGCCGTTGCTTGTGCTCAAGCTGACATTACATTAATCAGCCCATTTGTGGGTCGCATCTTAGATTGGTACAAAAAAGCAGAAGGTGTTGAGCATTACCCAGGACCGAAAGACCCGGGGGTTGTTTCTGTTAGCCGTATCTATCAATACTTTAAAACTCACAATTACAATACAATTGTAATGGGCGCGAGCTTCCGCAATATCGAAGAAATCGAATGCCTTGCGGGCTGTGACAAGCTCACCATTTCACCAGACCTACTAAGCGCACTCAGCAAAGACGAAGGCTCACTAATACAAGTACTGTCCAGCTCAACTAAAGCGCAAGAAGAAAAATGGGATACCCTAACCGAATCTCAATTCCGTTGGCACTTAAATGAAGACGCCATGGCCACCGAAAAACTGGCTGAAGGCATTCGCAACTTCACTAAAGACATCGTCTTGCTTGAAGCACTACTGACTTCTGAGTATTTAGCCGCCGTGGAAACCGCTTAACATGTTTAAACATATTCTTGATTGGTTCAAAACCCCTGAAACCCAAGACGCACCAAGCAACCAAACTGAGCGCGCCATCGCCGCGCTTATGGTTGAAGTGGCCCTGGCTGACGACAACATAGACGCTCAAGAACGCAACAAGCTGCCTGAACTACTGCGCCAACACACTGACCTAACAACACAAGAATGCTTAGCGTTAATTGAAACCGCCGAGCACGAAGTGGATCATGCCGTGTCCCTTCATGACTTCACTCAGCACTTAAATAAAGCGCTAAACATTGAACGTAAATGTGAGCTTATCACTCGCTTATGGCTTATTTCATTAGCGGATAACGAGATTGATCGCTATGAAGAACACGCCATTCGAAAAATCGCAGATTTACTGCACCTTCGCCACAGTGAATTCATGCAATGTAAGCATGAGGCCCTAAATACCCATGAATAAAGGGATTGTGGTCGCTGGCGCAACAGGTGAAGTAGGCAGAAGGCTTGTAGAAAAGTTAATTGTCCACAATCTAAATGCCGACATTCACGTGCTTGTACGTGCAAAATCCAATTTATTTGATGAACGCGTCCAACAGCACATCGTTGACTTTAGCCAACTCGATTCTTACAAGCTAGATATCAGTTTTGATATAGCATATTGCTGCTTAGGCACCACCATCAAACGTGCCGGCAGCCAAAGTGCCTTTAAGTGTGTAGACCATAACTTCATCTTACAATTTGCGCACTGGGCTCAACATCATGGTGCAAAAAAATTCGCCTGTATTAGCGCCATTGGTGCAAACGCAAAAAGCTCGAACTTTTATCTAGCGGTCAAAGGTGAGACAGAGCATGCGTTAACTCAAATGGACTGGCATCATCTGTGGTTAATTCGCCCCAGCCTATTACTTGGCCAGCGTGATGAATTTCGCCTAGGTGAATACCTAGGCTCAATTGTCAGCCTGTTTATTGCCCCGCTTATGTTTGGCCCACTTCAAAAGTACAAACCCATACACATGCTGCAAGTTGCTCAAAAAATGGCTGAATTAGTAAGTAATAAAGATGAAAAAGAAGGTTGCTACATATTAGAAGGAAAAGCGTTGTTCAACCCTTAGTCGCGGCCTGCTCTTGCTTAGCCTTAATGATCGCTGCGATTTTTTCTTTGCGCAGCGCACATAAATCTAAAACACGCATTTTTTCAGCGGGCATTAAGTCGTTCCACTTTTGCCTTTCTGTCCTAGATCGCAAGCATCCCATGCAATAGCCTTTAGCGTTGCTTTGGCAAACCCCAACACAAGGGTTGGGCACAGGGAAAAGTTCGACTTGCTGCATATTTAAACCGCTTTAAGATCAAAATTCAGTCTAGCCTAGTGCCAAACCCTAGCCAAGCACTTAAATCCACATCACTCAGTTTTATACCCACTATAGGGCATATAACTATGAATTATAGTAAGAGTTGGTGTAGAATTCGGGCCACTTTTTTCCACTGTGTTGTTTCAATTTTTATAGAAACCACACAGAACACCCGCTGAATTATGGCCTATCCTAAGTCGTAATTTGGTTAATAATAGAGGCATACAATGACTGATCGCATTCAAGTTGGCGGCCTACAAGTCGCTAAAGAACTTTTTGATTTTGTTAACGAAAAAGCTATCCCTGGTACTGGTGTTGACCAAGATAAATTCTGGTCAGAATTCAGCGCCATTGCTAACGAACTAGCGCCTAAAAACAAAGCCCTTTTGGCTAAGCGTGATGACCTACAAGCTAAAATCGACGCTTACCACACAGAACGCAAAGGTCAGTCTCTTAACTTTGCTGAATACAAAGCATTCCTAGAAGAAATCGGCTACCTAGTACCACAAGGTCCTGATTTCTCAGCCACTACTCAAAACGTAGAACCTGAAATTGCTGAAATGGCTGGCCCACAGCTAGTTGTACCAGTAATGAACGCCCGTTTCGCACTTAACGCATCTAACGCGCGCTGGGGTTCTTTATACGATGCCGCTTACGGCACCAAGGTAATCTCTGAAGAAGGCGGCGCTGAAAAAGGCACTGGCTACAACAAAGTACGTGGCGACAAAGTGATCGCATACGCCCGCGAAGTACTAAACACAGCAGCGCCACTTGCTACCGGTTCTCACGTTGGCACCACTGCTTACGCTATCGAAGCTGGCAAGTTAGTTGTAACCCTTGCTGACGGCTCTAAAACGGGCCTTAAAGAAGAAGACAAATTAGTGGGTTTCACTGGCGACATCGCCAACCCGACTTCTATCTTGCTTAAAAACAACGGTCTTCACCTAGAAATCGTTATCGACCCAACTAGCCCAGTAGGCTCTACTGACGCAGCTGGTGTAAAAGACTTAGTATTAGAAAGCGCCCTAACCACCATCATGGACTGCGAAGACTCTGTAGCCTGTGTAGATGCGGCTGACAAAGTTGTGACTTACGGCAACTGGTTAGGCCTAATGAAAGGCGACCTTGCTGAAGAAGTATCAAAAGGCGGCAAATCTTTCACTCGTACCATGAACGCTGACCGTGAATTCACAGGCTTAGACGGCAACACTTTCTCTTTGAAAGGCCGCTCTATGTTGTTCATCCGTAACGTTGGTCACTTGATGACTAACCCTGCGATTCTTTTAGAAGATGGCTCTGAAATCCCTGAAGGCATCATGGACGGCGTTGTATCTGCAATGATCGCCATTCACGACCTAAAAGGTAATAGCCCGTTCAAAAACTCTACAACGGGTTCGATCAATATCGTTAAACCTAAGATGCACGGCCCAGAAGAAGTGGCATTCACCACTGAACTATTTGGTCGCGTAGAAGACGCACTTGGCTTACCACGTAACACCATGAAAGTGGGTATCATGGATGAAGAGCGTCGTACTACCGTTAACCTTAAAGAATGTATCCGTGCTGCTTCTGAGCGTGTTGTATTTATCAACACTGGCTTCCTAGACCGCACAGGTGACGAATTACACACCTCTATGCTGGCAGGTCCTTTTGTTGCTAAAACCACCATGAAGCAACAAAAATGGATTGGCGCATACGAAGACTGGAACGTAGATACCGGCCTTGAGACTGGCCTACAAGGTCGTGCGCAAATCGGTAAAGGCATGTGGCCTATCCCTGACGAAATGGGTCAGATGATGGAGCAAAAAATTGGTCATCCAAAAGCCGGTGCAAACACCGCTTGGACACCGTCTCCAACAGCTGCAACATTACACGCTATCCACTACCACATGGTTGACGTATTTGAAGTTCAAAACGGCCTTAAAACGCGTGAACACGCAAACGTAGATGACATCCTAACCATCCCATTAATGGACCAAGCGGCTATCGACGCCCTTACTCCAGAAATGATTCAGCACGAACTAGATAACAACAACCAAGGCATCCTCGGCTACGTTGTTCGCTGGGTAGACGCTGGGATCGGTTGCTCTAAAGTTCCAGACATCAACAACGTTGGCCTAATGGAAGATCGCGCAACGCTGCGTATTTCTTCTCAGCACGTTGCTAACTGGTTAGAGCACGGCATCTGCACTAAAGAGCAAGTGGAAGAAAGCTTGAAGCGCATGGCAGCAATTGTAGATGGTCAAAACGCAAATGACCCTCACTACATCAACATGGCGCCAAACTTCAACACAATCGCCTTCCAAGCGGCGTCTGATCTTATCTTCAAAGGTAAAGAGCAGCCAAGCGGTTACACCGAGCCGTTACTTCACGGCTATCGTTTGAAGTTCAAAGAGATCAAAGGCATTAAGTAATTGCCTACTGTGTAAGACGGGAGACGTAAGACGTTTGTTTTGCGACTCCAATAAAAAACCCAGCTTATGCTGGGTTTTTTATTGGTTTAAATAAAGTGTTTATTTTATTCATTATTATATGTAGCTCTTTCATTCATAACGCTCATGCTAAGCGGCGCAATTAATTGCGTCCATAGCTTGAGCGCATTGTTAGTTTATTGATTCGATCAATGATTTAATTCTTTCAAGCTGTGAATATTTGTAATTCACATAGCTAAATGACCAAGATGAATCGTCTTGGAAATACAGAACAACCATAGTTAACCCCCTTTCAGCGCGGTATTCTGAAAAAGTATCAATATCAACAGATCGAATACTATTGATTTCCCCTTTCCAGATCACTCTCTTTCCTTTAACTATTTCTATGGTGCCATTATTTAATCGAAATGCCTCATTTACAGCCGAAATACGAGTGTAATGATATAGAAATACAATTAAGGCTCCAAATAACAACATAAAAGAAGCGATAAAGTTTACGAAGAGCAATGGGATGCCAAAAATCGATAATAAGCTCACATAAAAATACATTGGGGCTAAATCGTTTTTATCTGGTTTTGGGGCTTCTATTAAAAATTCCGTTTCAGGCAACTACTTTTCCCTATTTTTGTAAACTAACGCTTTTGTTGTGGGGCGGTGAAACATAGCGAGGAACGAGCGAAGTGTAGCCGTCCAAGCCCCGCAGGGGCGCTCACCAACTGATTGTTATGACGCTATAGCTCACAATGCTTTTTAAATCGTGCTAATGATTTTAGAGCATACTTTTTCTCATATTTTGATAGGCCTTCAGCCCGAATTAACATTTCAGGCAGATAGCCACACTCTTTTAAGTTAATCAGTGCTTTCATGCTGCTTTTAGCAAAAATATCTTTTTCTAGATTTAAATTATTAAAAAATTTATTTTTAAATAATTTAATATTTTTTTCCTCAAGAAGAGACACAAATACAATAGGTGGCTTTGGATATTGATTTATATATCTAGCAGCTACAAGCTCAGTTATATAATATCTCACCTGAAGATTTTCATCTGAAAGAGAACTTAGTAATTCCCCTACATTACTTTCAAGAAGGTTTAAATCTTTTTGGGTAGGTTCAGTGCCATTATCCGTATAATACCCTTTCAGACCATATGCTGATTTTTGCCTTACTGAACTATCAGCGCTGCTAAGCCCTATGAATTTATCTAAAACCCATTTTGGGGGTTCTGCGTTCGTGGTTATTGAAATAAATAAAAGAGCAAATAATAAGAATTGTTTCATACTAACCTCAAGTCATAACGCCTCAAACACCGGCGCAGCTTGCTGCGTCCGAGTGCTTTGACTTGTTAGCTGCGATTTTCATGCGGACCTAAAAAACGGTCACCATTGAAGTGGATCATGTGGTCTGGATTGTCGGCAATCCATACTTCAGTTTCCCAAGCTATGTCAGCCGCGTTCTTTCGGAATTCCGCGCGATCTGGAAAAGCTGTCACATATACAAGACCAACAGTGCAATCTTTGAAGGCTGCTTCAAGTTCAACCCAACGCTTGGGAGAAACAGGACCATGACTTGTAACAGCTTCGATTAGAAATAACCATTCCCTGCTTTCATCATAAACAACAACATCCGGTAGCTTGTCATGTGACATAGGCGGAACACCTAACGATTCTAGGTAGTCCGCCTCCAAGAACATAAGCTTTCCGCCTTCGTTGCGACTACTTGCTGTATCACCAATGTAAAGCAATCGACCACCAGCACCAACAAAGCGGGAACAGAATTCATGCACAATATCAGCGTGAAGCTGATTGTGCTTACCGGGTGACAACTTGATAGTGTCGCCATTCGGCAAAGTAATTGGAATTTTCTGAAGTTCAAGCTGGCGCTCATATTGCGCTGTCAGTTCGGTCACAGCGCCTTTATAAACCTGAACCCTTCTTTCCCAGTCACCATTAGGATATACAGTCAAAATATCTAAAATGGGCTGGTTAAGTGAATAGTTATTGTCTTTGCTATTGGTTGGTCTGGCGGGGTCGTCCCGGTTACGGTCAACAACACGTGCTTGTTCAAATTGATGAAGTGTTTGGCGGCGAATCGTTTCACGGCTGTTCGGCTTATAGTCCATGCCGTATTCATTGCGGATAAACTCCATAATATTCACAGTGGGTAACAGGGGCGCTGTTGCGTTATTCCAATTATCAGAAGGCTTTATATTTGACAGTGCCAGAAACACCCAGCCGGAACGGTCATTACATTGTGCCTTTGGCAAACCAAGTGCGGTCAACAGTGTTTTAGCCTGCTCAAGTCTTTCTTTTTGTTGTTCAGTAGAATTCAAAGGTTACCCCTATCAAATTATGTCCATTACTCCAAGCACAGGGTTGACGATCAAGTCAATTTCGCTTGTTCTAATAGTCTTCAATTTTTGCGCTTGCTTGCCTATTTCTTTCACTTGTTCACGTATTGGAAACTTCATTACACGAATTTCAGTAGCATTGACTTGGGTGTTACCTGATATACACCTGAAATACCTGTCCATGAACGAAGAATTGAAAATTGCGGCAAGACCGTATGCCTCGGCGATGGTCAGTTTACCACCTGTCAGCCCGATATAGTTTGTCTTGTTACCAAAGCCAATTAGTTTACAGTCGTGGACGCTTGCAAGGTGAACACCAGAAACTAGACGGCGCTTTTCATCTTTTGAAGAAAAACGCTTCAACAGAACAAAGGTTCCGTTTTCCATTGTGTGTTTTTCATGCCCATCATTGAGCATGAAAGATACTTCTTTTTTATGCTCACCTGTCCATGTAGTTATCAATGGCGTGACATTGTGCGGACGATAAAGTGGAACGGAATTAGGCGCGTTAGTTTTTTCAGTGATGTATTTTCGTGTTCTATGCTCAACAACTCGACCGGTTGAAATAAAATATCCAGCGCCTTCAAAAGTAGTTGGGAAAGTTTCAGCCTGCCTCAATATGCTAGCTTCATATGCTGATTCAGGAATTCGGATAATCCTTTGATCGTTGGACGGATCAATAATCAATTCAAGCGGGTATTGTTCTTGATCAGCATGGTTAATACTTGCGTCACAGTCACTTGAACGAACAGTAACTGCTTCTTTAGATTGTCCTTTAACAAAACGGCAAATGACGTTTTCTTGTAATACCGCTGAATCGTCATTTTTGAACACTTTGTCGCGGTGCTTGAAAATGTGTATCAGGTCTAAAGCCGATTGAGTCAATAAGTAGGAACGAAATCCTTTGAAGTAAAGACCGTTGGTAAAACTACGGGGCGTAATGCTAACCATTTGTCCGCCGTCTTTCATAGAAGCCATTACAACAGCTAAGAAAGAAGCATATATATTCGGGTCGCCGTGATATAGGTCAGCCGCCGTCTTTGCATAAGGTGAATCTTTAACACTATATTTAAAATAAGGCGGATTGATCACTGACACATCAAAAGCCTGAATGCTTTCGTCTTTGTCCGGTCTTGCAAGAACAAAGTCTTCACAGCGTATTTCAAAAGTGAATGTTCCGCGCTGCTGGCTGAATGTGTTTTGAACAATCTTCAACGTTTGTTCAAGGTTCGGAACGGCTTCACTGTCCAGTTCATAAAGGACAGCGTGAACAGTCTTGCAACCAAGGTCTAAACACCTCAGCGCAGTCGAAGCCGTCAAAATCCCGGTTCCCGCGCCAGCATCTAAAATGCGAACCGCTTTGCTTTTTGGCTTGTTGATCAACGAAGCCATATAATCAGAAACAATGGATCCGGTGAAAAATTGGCCCAAAACCTTGCGATCATCAATCGATTTTGAGTTAAGAAATTCACTCTGAAGGCTAATAATGTCTTCTATAGGAGAAATAAGGGTTGTTTGTTTCAATTGAATATTTTCTCTTTCTTAAAATTCAGCTAGGTTTGTTTTTGTGCTCGATCTCGGCAGCTAACGCCCACAATAAGCCGCGAACGTAGTGAGTCGGGCGACTGAAAGGAGCGTACTTAATTGTTTTGTTACACGGCTTTTTTAGTTTGTACCGCACTCACGATACCTTCATATCCAAACCAGTTATTTAGTGGAAAATATAGATAAGCTTTATTATTTTCTATTTCAATACATTCAGGAGGATGACTCTCATTATAAATTTTTGAAGCGTCACTCAAGGGTAAACCCTTAGGGAAGACTTTTAATGGACTCAATGCTCTAACTATATGACCTTTTCCATAAACCCCATCAGAAATATCCGTATCAAGTAATACTATACAATACCGCCCATATTTTAACTCTCCCGTAAGTCTGAACTTATAAAGGGCAGCATTATTCTTTCCAATGATTATGTTTCCGACTTCCGTATTCATGAAACTCGAGAATGGAAAGCTTCCTTCTTCCTGAAACCACTGTATAAAAGTTTCATTTTCACCCAATAAATCTTTGAATTTCTTTTTAAGATTTATATCTCTTATAAAAGTCACATATATAAAGGGAAGGAAAACAGGGATAAGTGAAATCCATATGGCATATCCAATATTCATTGCTCCAGAAAATCCTTATGACGTGTAACGCCAAGCTAAGCGGCGCAGTTTACTGCGTCCAAAGCTTGAGCGCCTTGTTAAAAATTTAAATTCTAGAATAATATAGCTCTACATTTCAAAGTAGATTGATAGCAATTCTCTGTATTGCTCATTATTCTTGTAGCTTAGAAGCGACCTCTCAATATCTTTTCTTTTTGATACTAAGGGATCATCCAAAATTTCAAATACCCGAAGGACTTTCTGAGGGGCAACTCTTGATAAGGCATCTAATAACGTCCTAGGCTGGTTAATCGCTAGTTTTTCTACAAATTCATAATACGATTCAGATCCAGAAGCTCCTAAATGGATATTAAGATTTAGGATATCTGTTGTGAGATCTGCGTCACTTGCAGCCCTTGCTCGATTAAGTAACTCGTAGTAACAATTATCCCTTTCCATAAAACCTTCACCACCAGGTTTATTCTCTTTTACTAGCTCTGCATAACCTGATGCACTAACAGGACAGGCATACATTTCTTCTTTAGCAATAGATAGGCTACAGATAGTTAACGCTAGAATGGTTAATAAGATTCTCACTATATAGTCCCTGTATTTTTAACGCCGCGCTCTGCGGAAATTTAGGCGCGCAAGCGAGTAAATTTTCCGTAGCAGCGCTTTGTTAGTTTCTATTAGAAATTTTTTTACTTTACCTAAGCGCTTCAGTAATTATGTCAATCGACTCATCACAATTACTACATATTTCTTCAAAGTGATTCCTAAAACTGCCGTGCTCTTTTAAAGCATTTTTTCGTTCATTTTCAGCATCTGTACCAGAAGTATGCCCTTTTAACACTGAACGTAAGTTATGAACAACATGAAACGGGGTCATTATCTCTCTAGAATGATCTTCTTCAAAACCTAAAGCAACAAGTATAACCTCTAATAACTTCAGCGCCCTAAGCCGTGCATCAGGCTTACATCCAAGTTCTTTAGCTTTCTTACGTAGCCACTTTTCTTGAAGCCCTTCCACTAATAGTTGGTCAAGATTTAAAATTTCTTCAGCCCATTCATCCTTAGAGGCAGTGTAAGGATAATGAACTTTTCCTGGCGCATTAGTATCTCGAAGAACCCACCAGTCTACACCTTCTGAATTAAGTTTATTTAATTTATGTTTTAAACTTGGTAATGGGTCATACTCATCATAAAACTTCCCGTCAAAATCTGTTGCAATCGCACGTTCTGAAAGTGGCGCCTTGGGTTTCTCATTATACTGCTTCCAATGCAGCTGCTCTTCATAAGGCAAGTGGCTTAAGTAGATTAAATAAGTATGTACTTGTCCTGCCGAATTAATATCAAAAGTCTTTAGATGCCAAGAAGCCCTACAACCTACTGCGCGAGTCTCAAGTTTATACTTTGCTCGATCACTTTTATATTTAGTAAGTACTTCTGGCTTGAAAAATACTGGAGTAATCTCAAATGGGAGATCTGATTCTGTAAAGTAATTTGCTAGGCCGCCAGGATCGCATGATATTTCCGTAATTACTTTATTTTTCCAGTCTTGCGCTATGTAGGTACAATATTTCTTAGGATTTTCGTCATTAGGGTCTCCCCAAATGCGATTTACTATATGCTTTTTAGAAAGACTAAGGTCTATAAGTTGAAACCCTCTTGAATAACTACCAGTTCCTGGAACAACCGAAAGGGAGCCATAAATGGATCCGGTTTTCTCAAAGTCTTTAGACTCTTTATTCTTACCCCAACCAAAAAAATCACCGGATTTATATCTTGTGAAATCAAACATCCTGATAAGAGCTAGGCTTTCTATACTTACATATTCACTAAGCTCTTCTTTCTTTGCACATATTATTGTTCCTGCCTCATTCCTTGGAAGCCCCTCGATATCAACTATTTTGAATACATCGAAGATATCTCCATGGTCATCCAGCTTACACCATGCATTCCTCTCAGGCATAAAGTGAATGCCAAGGATATGTGCCAATTTTTGGTTTAACTCATAATAGTTTTTATTGCTGTTAACCCCCTCAAAATAACGACCGAAAATAATCTGCTCTCCAGTTTTCAGTATCTCACTTCCTGAGTTAGAGAGAGGAGGTTCTATCCAAGCTTCATCAGATGTACATACTTGGCTCCATGATGAGTGAGGATTGTAACTCCACTTTCGTAGGTCCTTTATTATTTCTTCATTAGGTGCTTGCTGAGGAATAAATACTGAATGAATAAATGTATGAGGTAAGGAGGCATAGATAATCACGTAATCTTCTTTTGCTTCATTCTCCAAATAATCTTCTAAGCCTGTTTGAGTCGCCCAATCATCAAAAGAAATTTTATCTTTTGGCTCTAAAGCAAGCGAATAAATTCCATCCAAATTGTATAGATCCATATATCTACTTATCTCTCACTAATCACTGGAAACTAACAGTTTATTCAACGTCGCATGACGCTTTTTATCGGCGACGTGTTTGCCGGGGCATTTCACGCCTCTCATTTTTTATATGGCAGCAATCATGGGGCATCCAGCCCGCTTTGGCAAACATGCCGTCCCTTTTTTTTACGTCGCATCAAAACATTTGTGCACCTCTAACCCATTCATTTACTTATCTTTTTAGTAACTAGTACTCTTTTCTGATTATCACCCTTTTCAACCGTAATTTCGGGGATATACGTCGTATGACTGTTTATCTTAATACACCGTCACGTGACCTTAAATTCTTGGATATACGTCGAGTGATGTATATCCAAATTAATTGATAAGACTTTCTGCTTATTTTTTCATCATTTTTAAAGCAATCCTCCTGATGAACTCTATACTGTATAAAAAAACAGTATAGGTGAAATCCATGCATACCATTGATACCAGAAATACAATAAACACGACATCCATGAGCTTTAAAGACCGCTACCGTCTGTTTATTCGATCTAAGGGTTTGGCTTACGCCACTGAAAAAACATATTGTCACTGGGCGGCACGTTTTATCCGCCATATGGGGTACAAACATGAAAATGAGATGTGCGTCGATCACATCAACCATTTCTTATCCGAGCTGGGCAATGCACGGGGTTGTTCAATTAACACCCAGAGAACGGCGCTAAATGCTTTAGTCTTTTTATTCAGGGAGTTCTTAAAGGTCGAGATTGGCCAACTCTCTTTTCACAATGCACGCAAGCCTAAAAAAATTCCCATCGTGTTATCAAAAAATGAGGCTCTATCGATAATCAGCAATATAACAGGCAGAAGAAACCTCATTACAAAAATACTATATGGTTCAGGTTTACGTATAACTGAAGCGGTCAACCTGAGAGTGAAAGATATTGATATTGCCAATAGCGGTTTATTTGTGATGGAAGGGAAAGGTTATAAAAGTCGCAGAACGCTGTTACCCAAAAGTCTTATTGAACCAATAAAGCAACAAATTGAATTTGTTAAAAATCAATTTGAGGCAGATAAAGCCATTGATATGGCCGGTGTTTTTATGCCTGATGCACTTGCTAAAAAAATGCCAAATGCACAATATGAATTAGCATGGCAGTATTTATTTCCTGCGGATCATTATTCTGTTGACCCCAGAAGCGGAATTCAAAGGCGACACCACTTTGGAGCGCAACAAGTTCAAAGGGCGATTAAATCTGCCACATCAAATACCGGTATAAACAAAAGGGTTACCTGCCATACTTTTCGTCATTCATTCGCCACTGAATTGTTACGCCAAGGAACCGACCTAAGAACCATTCAAGAATTACTGGGCCACTCATCTATTGAAACCACACAGATTTATACACACGTGGTGGGAATAAACGAAAGAGGTATCGTAAGCCCTGTCGATCTAGGTTAAGTGTCTAACGGCTCCTTATTTCATAGCCACTCAAAAACTCTAAATTCACCCCACCCGCTTGCGATAATCCCGCGGCCCCATACCAAACCAACGCTGGCAACTGCGTGAAAAACCGGATTGCTCTGAATACCCCAACAAGCGAGAAATCTGCCCAAGCTTTAACGCCTTTTCTTTTAAATACAATTCCGCTAATTCTTTGAGTACTTTGTCTTTGATGGCACGAAAGTTAGTGCCTTCAGCTTCAAGGGCGCGATGCAGTTGGCGCACCTCCATCTCCAATGCATTAGCCACTACTTCGTTTGTGCATTGCTCAGCCATTAATAATGGTTTTATTAATGCTTCTACCCTTTCGCTTAACGACGATTGTTTGGCTAAAAAATGGCTTTCTAAATAGCTATATGCCATCTCGCCTAGCTCGGTTTGCTCTGAACTTAACGGTAAATTTAAATCACTGGCGTTCACTTCATAACCGGAAACACCTTGGTTAAATAAAATCTCGCATGGGAAGGCTTTGCGGTAAACAGTATTAGTATTAATGGGCGAGTGCGGCAGCATTACCTTTAGCGGCACGGCGCGGCCACCGCTGAGCATGTGAATAATTTTTGCTGATAACGCCATGGTCAGTTCAATTGCTTGTGTGCATTTTGGTAAGGGTTTAAGCAATATATCCACGGCTACCAATAAGGTTTGCCCGCCCGGTAGCACACTCACACTTAAACCCAGCGCGGGTGTGTAAACATGCAAGTAGCTAGAAACGCGCTGCAAAGCCTGCCCTAGGTTTTGACTTTGTTGCGCGGCCAGTGCAATGGGGCCCAGTACACTGAAGTCTTGCTGGTTGGCACAGCGAATTCCAAAGTCATGGCATTTTAATGCTTTTGCGCTGGCTTCTAACAACCCCACAAAATTGCGATACGGGAACAGGTCACAATCAACCCAGACACCCATGTTAAGAAAATACTACTAGATCAAGCAAGCCTATTCTTCAATCAATACTAAAGTTAATTCTTTTACCTTATTTTATTCCCTGCACACTTCTTTAGGCTTGTACCAACT
>JBLHLT010000004.1:0-210727 GCA_047621325.1 Oceanicoccus sp. | reverse complement strand
AAAACGGACATCTGGTTGAGGTCTAACATGGCTATCCATACATTTTAGTTTGACTAAATGATGGGCCAAAAAAGGACAAAAGGCCAGTGATCACATTTATCAATTTAGGCATACTTGAACGTCACCTTCTTATTCGGCACAACTTTCGAATGGCAAGGTATCAATCCAGTCGCTGACTAATTGAGCAGCCTCTTCATCGACTAAAGAGCGGCCAATAGGTGGCATTCTATCTTTGGCATCAACATGACGCATACGAATAGGAATGCTCGAAATTTCACCGCGACCTGGCCAGATATCAAAGCCGCCGCCGCGCCAGCCGTGGCTAGAGTTACATACTCCATGTGCATGAGAGATACTTTTTCGCCAGTATTCTAAGCGTAAGCCTGATAGCGCAGCCGAGCCATTATCGTTATGACAATGCGCACAATTAATATCAAGATAGGCTTTTGCACGCTCTTGCAAGCGAGCACTGTCATCACGCCAGTTAGGGGCGGTATCAATGGTTGATCGCTCATTAGGTAAATCAATTAATTTACCTTGTTGTTGCCATAAATCTAATTGATTAACAAACAATCCTTGATGTTCAATTATTTTGTTCAAATGGCGAGCTTTTAGGCCAATGGGATAAAAGTTAATGTGATTGTTTTCTTTGACCTGATGGCATTCTCCGCAATTCGCTTGGCTGGGGATATGATAGTTAAGTGTTTGTTTTTTACTGTCTTGTGTTTCAACGTCGGTTTGCAGTTGATAGCCATTGCGATACAGAAAAGCATCTTGTTTTTCATCTAACCAGATATAGGGTAAAAAAATCCAGCCTGATTGGCGTTTAATTAATAAACGAATTTCAATAATTTGATATTCAGATGATTGTTTTAACGAAAACACCTTAACAATGACACTATTTAAAGGGAAGGTGAATGACGCTTGGTCTTGAAACTGAATAACTGTGTTTTTAGGTAGGAAAATAAAGCGATCTTTTTTTGCAAAGTCGGTAAATAACGCGGAGTTTAATTCATACTTTAAACCATTCATTTTGGGTGTTATGACGCTTGAATTGATTACATCAAAAAAATTGTAATTAGATAACCAATTACATGTTTCTGAGGCGATGGCTATCTCGTTGAGATCATTAGTGTTATTACTGCACTGGTCTGGGTTGTCACTGAGTGTTTTAGAAAGCTGTAAAATAGGGCTGCTAAGGTTGCTCTCGTGTGTGTCTTTACATGACATTAGCAAGAGTAAAAAGAGAGTAATTAATAGTGGTTTCATAAGAAAAGGGGGCGAGCCCCCTTGCGTCCATGTTGATTAATTACAGCTGCCGGTCAGGCTATTGATCCAGCGGGCAACCAGAGCCGTGCCTTCTGTGTGGGTGATCGTGCGACCTATTGGGGGCATGATTTCGCCCGCTTTTTCGGATGCTAAGCGATCATACAAAAGCGAATTTTCAGCAGAACCCGGCACCACAATCATCGAGTTACTGGCACTGGCACCTGAAACGGCTACATCACAGATACCTTGAAAAGCTTCGTTTGAGGCAGATTTAAAGGCCGTATTCGACGCCGTTCCTTTGTCTTTTCGATGACAATGAGCGCAGTTAATATCGAGCCATTCCTTTGCATAAGTTTCTAGTTCACTGGGTGGTATCGCATCTACATCAACATAGTCATTAAATTTTTTGGCTTGTTCGCGATCACTTGCATCGGGAATGTTGCCAGCTAAAATACCCTCAGAAATCCATTTTTCAATTTGGTTTTCATCACCCGTTGCATATGCATATGTACTATTTAAGTAGCGAGCTTTTGGCCCAATTGGAGAGAAGATACTTTCTTTTTCACCTAATTTAATTTTGTGGCATTCAGTGCATTGGCCTTGTGCTGGTACGCCATAATCAAATTGTAAAATCTCATCACCATGACCTAAAACGGTGGCAACTGGCTTGCCGTTTCTCTCTTGGGTTGCGTCTAGTTTGTTATCATCCCATGTGTAAACACGGGCTACCCAACCTGTTGATTTATTAATTAACAAGCGTGTTTCAATGACATTTTCAATGGCATAGCCACGGCTATTTTTCTCTGTGGAAGAGGGCATCGAAAAGGTTTTAACTAATACCGAGCCTACAGGGAAATCAAATACTTCACCTTCTACATAACTAGCTGTTTGATTTGGTGGTATAAAAACGAAACGATATTTAGATGTGTAATCAGAAAATAATGGTATCGATAAGTCATATACTAAACCTCGACTATTCGGGTTGTCCGTTGGATTACACTGATTTTGGAATAAACGGTATTCAGAAAGTTTAGATGCATCCGCTTCTAAGAGTTTTTCCCAGTTCACATCTTGTATTTTGTTATCGCAAATACTATCTGTAGGGGCCGAATAGCGTGGAATAGTGACCTCGTCGGGGGTGTTTTCAGATGCACCGCAACCGGCTAAACCCAATAGGGCGATTGAAGCTAATAATTTTTTTATTTGTTTCATACTGCAGCCTTTATCTTGCTTGGGGCGGAGTTTATGTATTTGAAATAGTAAATTAAAGGAGGGCAACGCCCTCCTAAAGTGAGAGGTTAAAGTGAGCAGGAGTCACCGTTGTCATCTGAGCCACAACCGTATTCAACACCGTTAATGGTCGCAGTATTTACAGAACCTTTATAAGCCGTATCGGAGCACGTCATGCTGTCATCATTTAAGATTGAATCAGAAAGGGTCATTGCTGTAGCGGTATCGGGTGTGTCTAATTGCAAAGCACCTAATGCCATTTCAACTTTAGAGTAAGGTGTACCAGTATCAGAAAAACCGCCTGCTACAGGCGTTGTAGGATACACAGCGGCTGCACTTACGGCTGCATTGTTTTCATCTAAGTTGGCTGATTGGCAAACGCTTGAAGCGTCTGCGCCGTATAGCGCACCCGTGAATGGAATTATTTCGGTGCCATCAATACGCTCACCAGCGGTTTCAAGTTGATTGGCGTCTAGTGCTTGTGCTACTTGATCAATACCGCCAGCGATGGTGGCCATTATGCTGTTAGATGTATCGCCATATGGCGTAACAGATAATAGCTCGCCTGCGCCATCATAAAAAATTGCAGGTAATTTGGTACGTTCAGTGCCAGAGATAACACCTAATGTAGATTGTAACGAACCGACACCAAGTAGCAGGTCGTTAATCAATTTACCTTCAGGTGCATTGATGCCATCAGCGACTGTAATGGTGTTATCGTGAATATTGATGCCGTTTACAAATGGGCTCCAGCCATCTAGGTATTTATCAGCAAACTTTGAAATGTCGGTGTACTTCAATACTTCAGTGCCAACATTTTGGTTGGGTTCTTCTGCTACACGTTCATCTGGCATCATGTAAGACGTAATAGCCACAGCAATCGTCTTATGATCGGTAATGGTGTTTTTATAGATCTCAACATTTGAGGTTGAAAGAACAATAACACCTGTGCCTGGTGGTACGATGTGCACGCCACCTTCAAAGCACGTTTCGGCATCTATTTGTGCTTGAGTACAACCAGCTGCAAAATTGGGTGCATTGTTAGCTTCGATTACGTTATCAAATACACGAACGTCAGAGCCGTATTTGCCATTACCAATGGGCAGGTCGAACACTAATATGCCGCCAGTATTACCACGAGCAATGTTGTTGTAAACGTCTGCATTGGTCGAGTTTTCAACTTCAATACCTGCTACGTTTTTCTCAGCAATATTGTTACGTACAACAATACGATCACTTTGGCCGACATAAATCCCAGCATCAGCAGAGCCTTTAACAAAAGAGTCTTCGATTAGGATATTGCTAGACTCAACAGGGTATAAACCATAAGCACCATTAGTGGCTTGGTAATCGGTTTCCCAAACGGTTGCTATTCGACGCATAATGACGCCGTTAGAACCGATGACTTTAATGGCGTTATTATTTGACTCGTACACACCAAAATCTTCGAACGCGATGTTGTCGGTGTCTTCTATTTTAAACCCGTCAGCGGATGCGCCTGAAACATCAAAAATTGTCTTATCTTTACCTGCGCCACGGAATGTTAGTTTATCTACATCGATACCATCGGCGTTCTTTCCTTGGAAAGCGATGGTTTGTGTTAGGTTATAACGGCCTTGTGGGAATACAAATGTATCGCCTGTTGTAGAGTCAAGCAGTGCATTCATTAATTCGGTTTGTACGGTAGCATCGGATAAATCGTTTGCTTCACCGATACAGATAACACGCTGCCCTGCGGTTGAAGAGTCAACACAATCATATACCTTTGATGCGATATCATTATCATCGCTGCTGCTGCCACAGCCCATTAAGGTTACGCCTGCGGCAATGGCGGTTGCCATTTTTAATTTATTTATTATTTTCATTATTATTACCCTCATTTCACGATCTTGTCGTGAATAGAGAATAATAAGGCTGGCGTAAATTAGGCAGGTGATATTTGGCCGTGTGGCCAAATGTCACACATGCGGTGAAATGGGTTTTTGTTTATAGGTTTTACGATAGTAATTCGGTGTTTGGCCGACCCATTTCTTGAATGCGTGGCGGAAATTGGTCACGTCACGAAATCCAATTAAACTCGAGATAGTTTCAATCGACAGTTCAGTTCGTGTGAGGTACTCAATTGAGAGCTGACAGCGAACCTTGTTAAGAATTTTTTGGTAAGAGGTTCCAATGCTGGCTAATTGACGGCGTAATGTTCTTGCGCTGACGTTAAATGCACTGGCGAGCATTTCGATGTCGGGGTAATCGCCGGCGCAGCTGATTAATATCTGCTGTATTTCATTTACGAGTGAGTTATCTTGCTTGAGGCTAGCGACGAGCTCGTTGCAGTCAGGTAGATACTGACTGATATCGGCGTAATTCTGTTGTTTTCGTTCGCGGCTAAATTGCGCTCGTTCAATAGTCCAACTATTTTGCTTGGTATTGAATTCAACTGGGCAGCCATAAATGGCTTCATATTCCGCTTTGTTTTTTTCGTCATCAAAACTGAAAGAAACACTGTGATATCTCAAATCATTTCCAAAAATACTACGAGCAATTTGCATGCGTGATGAATTACCAAGTGCGATAAAAAATGAAAATGTGTCATCGTCAAGATTCTGTATGTTGTACATAGTCTCGCACATGAGTTGTTCTTGCAGAGTACTTCCGCGCTTTAATATATTACCCAGTAGTGGGTAGTACTTACGTTCGATTTGAATAGCTTGTTCGAGGGTTTGTGTCGAAGCGATAGCATATCCGAATACGCCTAAATCGCTTACTTGGTAAGTGCTACCGATTCTGGCACCTAAAATTGGGCCAAAACTTTGTGCGCAGAATTTCATGGCAGCCAAAACTTTATAAACAGGGATGCTGTTGTCTTCTAATGTCAGTTTGGTTAGGTTTACATGTTTGAGCAGTGCATCGCTGCTCATGCCCTGTGTATTGTCTAAATACCGAACAATATTGCGCAGCTCATATGAGGGATAAGGTTGGTCGCCGAGAACAGATAGATGACAATCCGTATTCGAATAAATATTCATGTATTGATTTTCGTTCATACCTGCCACGATTACGACTTAAGTAGTGGGTTATTGTTGTTATGCTCAGGGCCGAATTTCACATTTTAAAGAATGAACCCGTATTCGCAATAACAAAGTGGTTCAAATGTACTGAATCACCATTGGCTGGCCATTATCCACATCTGTTAAAAATTAAATGTTTATTAAGTGTTGGTTATTAGTAACTAATTGTTATTAAGGCGCTGATTTATGCCGTATTTCAGACAAAAATAAATGAAGAGATGTTACGCAAACTCTTTGGCTTTGAGGTTTGGCTGATATAATGCCGCCCTTGTAATATGTGGGTTAGAGATGTGAGTTATCAAGATCGTTTTGCCGGTATAGCCCGCTTGTATGGTTTATCGGCGCTTGAAGTGTTTCAGCGCAGTAAAGTTGCGGTAATTGGTGTGGGCGGGGTTGGTTCGTGGGCCGCTGAGGCATTAGCGCGCACAGGCTTTGGTGAAATTCATTTAATTGATATGGACGATATTTGTATCAGTAATACCAATCGTCAACTGCACACTCTTAAATCCACGGTGGGCCAATTAAAAACGGATGCGACAGCCGCTCGACTAACCGATATTAATCCCGAACTGATTGTTAATCCCATAATGGACTTTTTAACACCAGAGAATATGAGCCAATACTTAACAGGTATGGATTATGTGATTGATGCGATCGACTCACCTAAGGTCAAAGCGGCTTTAGCGGTATGGTGTCGACGCAACAAGGTGCCTTTGATTATGACGGGCGCGGCCGGTGGGCAAACTGATCCGAGCAAAATTACTGTCGGTGATTTAAATAAAACCCACAATGACCCCTTGGCAAAAAAAGTACGCACTCTTTTACGTCGTGAATATGGTTATTCCCGCAATACTAAACGTAATTATTCGATCCACTGCGTGTATTCCACAGAACAATTAAGGTACCCACAACCGGATGGCTCTGTGTGTTTAGAGAAAAGTTTCACAGATGGACCTGTAAAAATGGACTGCTCAGGTGGTTTTGGTGCAGCCACCATGGTGACCGCCAGTTTTGGTTTTGTGGCGGCGGCTAAAGTGGCGGAGAAATTGGCCCAAAAGGCGCAGCCCTAAGGATTCAATATGGCTGTGATATATGCCAAACAGCAAGGCCAAGATGACTATGAAGTGCGTAATGCTGGCGCCAGTGTGCGTTTGTATAGTAACGGCGTATTACATAGTCAATATAACCCATTGCATCCGATCTCCGGTGCCATTTGGGATTTATTGGTGTTGCCCGGTTTTTTCTTAAATAAGCCACCGCGTCATGTTTTAGTGCTGGGTTTAGGTGGCGGCACGGTTGTGCATTTGATTCGTTATTTTTTCCCGCAATGTAAAATCACGTGTGTTGAGCGCGAAGCTTTGCACATTAAAATAGCAAAACGGTTTTTCAAATTACCAAAAGACGTCACGGTGATTCATGGTGATGCTTATGAAACTTTATCAAATATTAATACCCAATTTGATTGGGTTTTAGATGATGTATTTCAGCATGTTAATGGTGAGCCGGAACGAGAAGTAGGGTTTGATACCGTTTTTTCGCTCTATCAAAACGTATTAACCAATGACGGTGTTTTGAGTATGAACACCATTGGTGCGAATCAATTAAAACAGCTTAAACAAACCCAACACGATTTTGATCAAGGCTATATTATGCGTCACCCGTTATATGATAACGCCATTGTCAGCTTGTATCGATGCGGTCGTTCAAAAGCGGATTTTTTTAATGAATTGTCGAAGCATAAAGAATTAGATAAACGCCGTAAAACGTGCCGATTACAGGTGAGTTTACGAGAGTTGTAGATCGTAGAAATAGTAATTCATTGTTGTACGTTTACTTCTGTAGCGCTGTTAGTGGGTTATTTTATTACTTTTATAACAGAAGAAAGGGCTGATATTAATAATGGATGTATGTATGCTTTATGGTGTAACGGGTTTTACATTTTAGATATACGTCTCGTTACAACCCCCCGTCTAATGGTTGCCCAATCCTCAATAACATTACAATCAAGGAAGGGCACGTCTACAGACTAAAACTTAGCAACAACTTTCACAGAACCATCAACCTCAGATGCATCCATATACCCAATCATATTAGGGTTTTTCGACACTAGATCTAAGATTTCTTTACCGCTTGGTTGCTCTTTAGGCGGGATGCCTTTACCCGTGAACATCATTTTTGACCAAAATGCCTTGTACTGTCCTTCAGTTTTTTTCAGCACGGATGAATTAAATTCTAACCGAATAGGGTGACTATCACTTAGTGATAGAGGTATTGATTTTTGCCCATCAGGAAACGCATTTAATTTACCCAAAAATAATAGTTGTATTGTAGCGGCATCTAATGTGCTTGCGCTGTTAGATGGGTGTACTACAACCGCAATTTCTCCCTGTGCGACTTGAGAAAGAAGTACGAATAACACTGTAAAAACTAAATTTTTAAATTTCATTGTTATTCTCCTTTAAAATACTAAGTCGATACCAAAGGTAAGCGCTTGCGCGTCGCCCTCTAGTGCTAATGTGCCTTCATCTTTGATGTCATCAAATTGTACTTTAAAGGCTGCTTGAGGGTGGAAGTCATAACGTAACCCCACTGAAGTCGTTGAGTGTTCTTCAAAATCAGCGGTACCGATTTGATCTTCTTTAAATTTAGAAAGAGAAAGAAACGGCGTCAGCGTATTCATCCGCATACCCACAGACGCTAGCCAATTTGCAGTATTGTACTAATGTTTCACTTGTAAGGCTTTGTCATCCGAAATCCGAGTCAGCGGGGAGTTGCATGTTTAATGAAACGAAAAAAAGGCGCAATCGAGAGGGTGTGAAAGTAGGGAGTATAAAAAAAGCGAATCTTAATCAAGATTCGCTTTTAGGTTGAGTAACACGGTTGTCTCTTGAAATTATACGAACGATAAGTCCAATTTACGCCCTTGAATATCCAAGTTTTTAATTGTCACGGTGACTTCTTGGTCAAGCTGGTAGCTTGTATCATCGTTGCTATGACGTAAGTAAATTTTGTCAAAATTCAAACGTTTTTTGCTTTTACGTAAGTCAACAAAACCATCAATGCCAAAATCGACTAATTGAACGGTGCAGCCGCCAATGTTGGTTTGCACAATTTTACCGGCAAATTCTTTTTGCGGTAAATTTTCTAAAAATTGTAACTTCAACCAGTTCTCTGCTAGGTTAACCGCTTGACGACCAGAGAATAAACCTTGTTGTAAACGTTCGATCATTTCATCGTTTATCTCTGGAGCCTTCTGATCGTTCAGGTGGCTCTTAATAATACGGTGCACTAAAAGATCGTTGTATTTACGAATAGGAGAGGTAAACGTGGTGTAACAATCAAACCCCATACCCGTATGCGGGCCAACTTCTTGGCTGAATTCGCTGCGGGTTAAGAAGCGACTTAAAATACTTTTGATAGGTAGCTCAAGTGTTTTAGCTTCAACGGCTTTAATAAATGCCTTGTAACCTTCTGCTGTGGTGAAGTCGCCCTCAAATTCAATACCTTGCTGTTCGATAATGGTTTTGATGTCACCAATGCGCTCGGTACGAAACCCTGGGTGCTGGATGAAAATACCATTGCTTAGGGTTTGTAAATGACGAGCACAGCAGATGTTAGCCACTAACATAGCTTCTTCTACTAATTTTTGTGCACTGTTGCGTTCAGCTTTATAAATGGTTTGTAACTTGCCGTTATCGCCCACTGTTAAATAGTAGTCAGCGCGGTCTTCCATAATCAAATTATGTGCTTGGCGATATTGGTTTAATGCGCGGGTTGCTTGGTGCAATTGTGTGATGTGCTCACATAGCGACGGGTCAACAACCGATTGGTCACCATCAATAAACTGGGTAACTTGCAGGTAGTTTAATTTACCTTGTGAACGTACCAGTGCTTCTTTAAATTCAAAGCCCGTTACCGCACCTTGTTTGTCTAGTTGAATATCGCATACGAGGGCTAAACGGTTTTTGTTTTCTAATAACGAGCATAAGCCGTTCGATAACTCTTGTGGCAGCATTGGTAAGCTGCGGCCCGGAAAATATAACGAATTGCAGCGACGGGCGGCTTCTTGGTCTAGGTTGGTGTTCATGCCAAACCAGCTGCTTGGGTCGGCAATGGCAATGCTTAATAACCAGCCAGTGTCGGTCGCTTGTGCAAATAATGCATCATCCATGTCACGTGTATGTTCGCTGTCTATGGTGACGTAAGGAATGTGGGTTAAGTCTTCACGGCCTGCGGCCATGGCTTCGATATTTTCTTCGGCTAGTAATGCCAATTCTGAAAATGTGGTTTCTGGCCATTCATAGCTAAGCTTGAATTTTTCAATGGCGTATTGGCGTTCGAATCCTGCATCGGTTAGTTGACCGATTTTTTCGATAATTTTACCTTGAGGTTTGCCATTGCTGAACGGGTGGCGGGTGATTTCGCATTTTACCCAGTCGTTGTCTTCGAGGCCTTCGCATGCATCTGGTGGAATGTATAACCAGTGGGTGCTGCCTTGGGTGTCTGGCTCGACAAACTGAGCTTTGCCTCGGCGTTGGAAGCGACCGGTGCATTGTTTAAAGACGGTACTAATCAGTTTTTCGGGAACCGCTTGAACCTTGTCTTTGTCGTCAGTGGTTTCAGTGAATTGAATCACATCACCAGGAAAGACCTTTGCCATTTCATCTGGGGCTAAGAAGAAGGAGTCACCCTCATCAGTGACAACAAACCCAAATCGGCCTTGGCTACCGCGAACGGTGCCTTGCTTTAATTTGGTTTCTTGCTGTGTCTGAATATCGGATTTCAGCGCTTTGAGCTGAGCTAAGCTATCGGAATTAAGCATGATATTACTGCAAATAAAAAAATTACCCACATGTTATCACTTTGCTTTCTCATAAGGTACAGCTGCAAGGCTCATAGAGACTCACTGTGATGGATTTAATTTGAGCTTGGCTTTTACTGACGTCTTGTATGACGGGACTTGTTTATTCTTCCACCAAATTTGAGCTATAGGTGGTACCTGTTGGAGGTATGACTTCAATCTGTTGGGCTACTTTTAATCCCACCAAGGCGTCAGTTAGGTCAAACTCTTCGCCGTCGGTGTTGAGCATGATGGTTTTTACCTCGGTGCTTACACGGGAAGTACCGGTAAAGATCACATGATTGTCGGCGAGTACATGCAAGGTGTCAAAGTCGGGTAGCCATAAACCAAAATCTAAGGTTAAAAACTCAAAGTCGTCATCACTGTTAGTGGTGTCTAGTTGAGCAACCGACAGGTTTAGACCTGCGTCATAACCAATACAGTAAAGGGCATTGTTGAACATCTGACTTTTACGCAAGCCACGAACGTCGCTGCTTGGTAGCCCCGGAATAGAGGGCATAGGATTTAGAATTTCGATTTCGGGGGCTTGGCGTGGAAATACACGGCCAGCCTGACAGCTTGAGTTAATAAAGTATGGGTATATATAGTCGTAAGAACTCACGCTTTCACTGTTATAGGGCAAGCGTAAGCTGCTTATTCGAGTGGTGTAACCACTGTAAGATTGGCGCATGACATTGCCATTGCAGCTAAATATGAGTTTGTTGATGCCCCGTTCGGTGATTTCAAAAATGCTGCTATTGCCGGCATCATCGTCGGCCACCATTAAACTGGTATAGGGGGCCAGTAATACCGTACTTAAGCGGCCAGTGACGTCTTCGCAGTTTTCTAATAAAACCCGATAACTATTATCGCCCCCATCGAGATTGCGATAAATCATGATGCCCGCTCGGCTCACGATAAATTGGCCTAACCCTGGGCGGTCATCTTCTAAGCTGACTTGCTCAAGGCTGTATTGGTTAGCCGCCCCTAGTCGCATCTTATAGATATTGGTCGGGGTGGGGGCTTTGGTGTGAGAGGTCGCCAGTGCATAGCTCGCATTGCCAGCAGTGAATGCTGCTGTAGTGGCATTAGTTGTCGCTGTTGCCGCTGTTGCCGCTGTTGCCGCTGTTGCCGTTGGGTCGGCTGTGGTTGGATCAATTACCGGTGCAGGTTTTACGGTGCCGCCGATTGGGCCGGTACAAGTGAGCACCTCTTCGGTGGGTGTTTCGGTGGTGCTGGGGTCTGCTGTCGTGGGGTCTGTTGTCGTATCGCCATCGGTTGCGTCAGTTGTATCATCGGTGACAGCGTCTTCGCTTGTTTCGGCTTCTTCGTCGGTGTCATCCTCGCTTTCGTTCGTTGGGCAGGGCACACCGCTGTGATGATCAATAATTTCTTCGTGATCGACTTCTTCCATCATATCGAGGGCTTCATAGTCGACGCTGATCACATATAGGTCACCAGTATCATTCCAGCGGCTATCAGGGGGGAAATAATCGCGGCCAAGCTGCGTTAACGAACTGCGACCACTGTTGCCTTGTGCGTTTAACCCAACAGGTGCGCTTACTACGGTGCCTGTTCTTAAATCAACCAATAGGTTGTAGTAGTCATTATCGGCATCGGTATCAAAGTTACGATGAAACAAGGTGAGCATGATGTAGTCAGGGTTCATCACCATGACATCGAGTGGAATGATGTGCTCTTCTTCGGCAAAGCTCACATTGCCTGTTAAATCTAAGGCAAGGCCTGCGATGTCCAAAAAGGAGACAGGGGTGATCACGTTGTCAGCATCTAGCGCATACAGTTGTTGAGTAAACTGTTGGCTGGTGGCTAATTGCTTATTGGTGCCAAGCGGTGCGACCCCGATGAAAAACCCCACATAGTCGGTTGGCAATACTAAACGGGAAACCGGTGAGGCAGGCAATAATGGCACATTCAATGTGGTGGTTGCGGTTGTTCCTCCACCAGAACCACCGCAGCCAGTGAGCGCCAAAAAAACAAGTATCGTAAGGCAAATAGATTTCATGTATTAGCTATCGGCCGAGGTGAAAAATGTTAAAGTGCGCAGGATGTATTTTGTATGAATAGGCCGGAATCATCGCATTATGAATGATCAAGAATTAGAGCGTTACAGTCGCCACTTATTATTGCCACAATTAGATTACGACGGTCAGCAAGCGTTACTTAATAGCCATGTTCTGATTTTAGGATTGGGTGGTTTGGGCGCCAGTGCTTCGCAATATTTGGCGGGCTCTGGTATTGGGCGTTTAACCTTGTTAGACCCAGACACGGTAGAGCTGTCTAATCTTCATCGTCAAGTCGTGCACAGTGAAAACACGCTCAACATGAATAAAGCCCAATCGGCGCAACAACAATTACAGCAACTTAACTCGTCTATCACGATTGAAGCCATCGACCACTTGCTAGATGACAACCAATTATTGGCGCTGATTAATTCGGTTGATGTGGTGGTAGATTGCACGGATAACAGCGCGTCACGCATGATGCACAATAAAATCTGCATTCAGACTAAAACGCCCCTAGTTAGTGCAGCAGCGATTCGATTTGAAGGTCAGCTGATGGTGGTTGACCCTCGTGAAGATAACGCGCCTTGTTATCAATGTGTGTACCCTGACTTATCTGGACAGCAAGATACTTGCAGTCAGTCGGGAATTTTATCGCCTGTGGTTGGCTTGATGGGGGTTATGCAAGCCTTAGAAACGGTGAAATTAATTTCAAAAATAGGTTCGCCATCAATCGGTAAATTAGTGAGCTTTGATGCTCTTGATTTATCGATGCGCTCATTTTCGGTGAGTAAAAATATAAATTGCCCAGTATGTAGTCAAAAAAAGTAATTTAACTTAGATACGACAAGAAAGTTACTGACACCCATAAAACAAATGATGTAAAAAGTATCGTTACAGTTTTATGTAGAATGTTAAGCGGAGGCACTTGTGGAAAAAGACGTTAAATCATTACAAGATCTAATTGATAATAATCGTAACTGGTCAGATGAGATCAGCCGAAATGATCCTGATTTTTTCCCAACGCTTGCTAAACAACAAGACCCAGACTATTTATGGATTGGTTGCAGTGACTCTCGTGTGCCAGCAAATGAAATCGTTGGATTGATGCCTGGCGAGTTATTTGTGCACCGAAATGTGGCCAACATGGTGGTGCATACTGACATGAATTTGCTATCGGTACTGCAATACGCCGTTGAAGTACTTAAAGTTCGACATGTGATCGTGGTTGGACATTATGGTTGTGGTGGTGTGAGAGCTGCGATGAATAACCAAAAATTAGGTTTGATTGATAACTGGCTATTAGAGATCCGCGATTTGTATCATCAAAAGCGTAACATGTTCAAAGGCCTACAATCGGAAGAAGAGAAAGTCGATTTGTTATGCGAATTGAATGTTGTTCGCCAAGTATATAATTTGTGTCATACCTCTATCGTGCAAGACGCTTGGGCGAATGGCCAAAAGTTGGCGGTACATGGCTGGGTATACGGCTTAAAAGACGGCAAAGTGAATAACCTTAATGTCACTATTAATGAGCTTGCGCAGTTAAACGAAGTCTATCGATTAGATGTAGAGTAATCATGTGCAATTCATTGTTGCTTAGTAACCTCTAGTGGAATGGGTGAGATTGGCGTTCAATGTAGGCATTGAACCTAATTGGAGCCCATTATGAAAAACTTAAAAATTGATATTGTCAGCGATGTGGTTTGCCCTTGGTGTGCCGTGGGTTATGCGCATTTATCGACTGCGTTAGAAGCCGTTTCAAGTGATATTCAAGCCGACATTCAATGGCACCCCTTCCAGCTTAACCCTAATATGCCAAACCAAGGCCAAGCGATTGATGAACACCTTGCTGAAAAATATGGCTTAGACGCAACCCAGCTAAAACAAAACCAGCAACACTTAGTGGACGTTGGGCACAAAGCTGGGATTGAGTTCAATTTTGATCAGCGCTCTCGTATATTTAACACGCTTGATTGCCATGTGCTGTTGGATTTTGCTGAGACTCAAAATAAACAAACAGAATTAAAACTGGCCTTGTTTCAGGCCTATTTTGGTGAGGGTTTAAATGTCAGTGATCAGGCGGTTTTAATTCAAGTTGCACAATCAGTGTGGCTTGATAAAGCCCATGTAGAAAAGGCGCTGGCGGATGATGTACTGCGTACGAAGGTTAAAGACGAAGAGAACAAATACAAATCGATGGGTATCAATTCAGTACCGGCATTTATTATTAATAACCAGTACTTGATCAGCGGTGGACAGCCAGTTGAAAGTTTTGTGCAGGCTTTAACGGAGATTGCGCAAAAAGAGGCGTAATCATTGATCAGCTGTTACTAACGCAAGCGCCTAGCGTAGCTAGGCGCTTGCGTTTTAATTTTTACAAATACACGCCAATACTGACAAAATGACACGCGGCACCTGCTAGCACAAAAATATGCCAAAGGTCATGGAAATCAAACTGCTTGTGTAAGTTTGGCCATTTTGTGGCATACACGACAGCCCCTACGCTGTAACAAACGCCGCCCGCGAGCAACCAATTAATCGCCCCATCTGAAAGCGATTCACTTAAGGGCTCATACACAAACAGGCTAATCCAACCCATTGCTAAATACAGTAAGGTGCTAAACCAGCGGGGGGCATGTAGCCAAAAGATCTTCTTTAATATGCCTACAAACGCGATTCCCCAAACAATGCCGAACATCCACCATGCTTGAGAGCCTTCTAAGCCTATTAGACAAAAGGGTGTATATGAGCCGGCAATCATCACATAAATAGCCATATGGTCGATGCGTTTAAGAGTGCGAATGCCTGCTTCGCTAATTTCCATTAGGTGGTAAACCGCACTTGAAGCAAACATTAAAAACATGCTTAAACCAAATACAAGGTAGCCTGCTAGATAGGTGCCGAAGTTTTGTTCAGGAATATTACTTAGCATATAAGGCAAGGCGGCTAAGGCCATGAATGCGCCGAATAAGTGGCTAAGGCCAGAAAATGGATCTCTAAGGTGACGTTTTATCATAACTTGGGTAAACACTTGTTCGCTGAGATTATGGCATTAAACGCCCATCGAAGGTTTCTGTCAAGGCGTTGGTTTAACTGTGTAAAGCCGACGAGATAGTACCTTACAGGGGGAAGCTGTGGGAAAATAGGCCACATATGTATTAAACAGAGAAAGCCAATGCTTAAGATTAGCGGCATTATTTTATGTGGAGGGCAGAGCCGGCGAATGGGGCAAGATAAAGGCCTTATGACGTATTTGGGTGAGGCCATGGTGTCACAGGTCGCTAAGGGGTTTGAGGGGAGCCAAGAGCTGCTTTTAAACTGTAACCAGCATCAAGATCAGTATCAGGCGTTAGGTTTTAATACGTTTTCTGACCATCATTACACTGAGATTGAGCCTCACGCAGGGCCGTTACTTGGCATGCTAAGCGCGATGGAGACGGCAAAGCAAGAATGGCTATTGTTTAGCCCCTGTGACACGCCAAATCTGCCAGTTAATTATCTTCAAGTCATGGCGCAGCATGCCAGTGATCAATTGTCGTTTGCCTGTGTGGCATTTGATGGCGAGCGTCAGCAGCACTTACATGTCTTGCTGCATAAAAAGTATAAAGACAGTTTGATGATGTATTTATTGTCAGGTCGCAGACGCACTGGCGAATGGTTAGAAAGCTTAAAGCCTGTGCGGGTGGATTTTTCGAAAGACAAAGCGGCGTTTACGAATATCAATACAATGCAAGACTGGCCAGCTTAACCAAAAAAAGTTAAGCGGCAGAGTAAACCGCTAAGCTAATTAATTAAAATACGTTTTTAGGGATCGTAAGTTGTCTTGGTCAGCTTTGATGCGTAGTTTCAAGTAAATGCCTTGAGCGCTGTAACCGGCGTCATCAAAGTCGGTATCGGTGAAGCCTGCGAAGTTGTAGCCCACGCTCACCCAAGTATTCAGTTGAGGTGTGTAACCAATACTAATACCCGCACTGTGACGGCTATCTTTTAATTCGTAGTCATATAGACGCTGGCCTTGCAGGCCCCAATCCCATTTAGGTGTGAAGTGACGGCGAACTTGTGCGCCAATTAAATCAATTACGCCGGAATAGTCGATGTTATCAATGGTTTCATCAACATATTTTAAGCCGTACTGAGCGCTTAATTGGGTTTTACTCCAACGCATGTTCACATGGGTGTTATTGACTAAGCGGCGGCTGACTAAATTAGCCGATGCGCTGTCACCTGTTGTCTCGACGTCTTCTTCAATGTATTTGGTTTGGTTTAACCACGCTAAACCAAATGCCAGTGGGCGTAAGCCAATATCAAATTCAACTTGTTTAAATTCAGTACGCTGACTTTCAGCATCATCTAAGCGATATTGGCCGTTTAAACCAAACGCAAATCCTAAACCGATTGGGCGATAGACACCACTCATGGCGTTCCATTTTTCATTGGCATCGCTTTCACGGTATTCAATTCTATTGGTCCACTGCCAAGTAGGGCTGCGGTAACCCCAACCAGCATTGATGGCATAAAAGTCATCACTGGTTTGAACAAAATTAACGACACTGTCGTCAGCTTGCTCAAGCACATTGTTTTCTAGGTTTTGGCTTTGGTCATAACCAAAGCTAATTTGCCAATTGTCATTTAAGTTCACTTCTTGGTTGACGCCATGTACAGCAAATAAACGATTACCGTCTTTGCTTTGTTGTTGCTCAACGCTATTACTTACTTGCATACCTTGCCAAGGGGTCGCGCGTAAACCCGCGACACTGCGCATAGGCGCATCACGTTCAAAACCGGTTTCATGAATGGCAAATAACGTCACTTGATCATTAATTCTAAAATCACTACTTAAACGCAGTAAATCGTAAATTTCATCATTTTGTTTGATGTTTAACTCAACGTCGGCGCTTAGTAACCAGCGACCATTCATCAGCGTATAAGAGTGTCCAGCCAGTAACTGTTGAATCGTTTGGCTGTCGCCAGTGGCATTTGTGTTCTCGCTAACACGGCCACCTAAATGATAACGACCAAACTCGTATTCATTATTAAATTTCATTTCCGCCATTGATAAACGTTGTTCACTGCCTAGCTGATTTTGGTCACTGATTAAGGCATTAATATATTCTTGAGAGGTTAAGTAATAGGTACCTTCTACGCCTAGTTTTTCAGTACTGCCTTCACTGTTGTTTAATTGATCTAAACCAAAGCCGGCTTCTTCTGTGCGCACATAAGCTTTGGTTTGTAATTGTTCGCCGCGATAATCCACACTCACGTAGTTGGCCGTTGCGCTGGTTTTAACGGCGTTGTTTATTTGTTCTGTGATTGCTGTCTCTGCTTTAATTTCTAGCTGATCAGACACTTGTACACGTAGGTCCAAGCTATTTAAGGTTTTACTGTCGTCACCTAATTCTTCGCTAATTAACGTGGTACCCACTTCAACCGCTTTATCGAGTACATGAACAGCGGCACGACCACCGTAGGTAAGGTCATTGGTGCTGTCATCTTGGGTTTCGTAGCGGGCAACGATGTATCGTGGGTTTAAATTTTCATCGGTACTTTGTATAGGCGACTTGAAGAAAATAGAGCCATCGATGTAATCAATGTTGTAGTCATTGTCTTTGGCTAATTCGACTTCACTTAAAATCACTTCACTTCTAAAGCGGTCACGTACTTGTAAGCTGATGGTTTCACTATTGCTAATAATGTCTTTATTAGACAGTTTATATAAACCTGAGGTGCCGTCACCGCGAATTTCATCACGGGCAAAACGCTGTGCCGATTCTGTTACAAACGCGTTAAAGCTAACAATGTCACCTTGGAATACGGACTGAATACCGTGGAATTTTCGTAAGTAAGTACTCAACTCTGTTTTATTCAGGTCGGTGCTGTAGTCACCAAATACGGTATAAAAACGTTCTTTTTCGATACGTAAATACAGCTTTCCTTCCATCGAGGCATCAAGCTTTTGCGTACTGTTATCA
Organism: Oceanicoccus sp.; assembly: GCA_047621325.1. Classification (GTDB taxonomy): domain Bacteria; phylum Pseudomonadota; class Gammaproteobacteria; order Pseudomonadales; family Oceanobacteraceae; genus Bermanella. The sequence goes on along the minus strand of JBLHLT010000004.1, from coordinate 192,330 downwards.
CCGTACAAGGTGTAGTACTTGTTTGGGTCTAATAATTTTTCAAAGGGCGTGGTGGTTTCTTTATTGCTGTCATAAGCGGCGGTTAATAACCAATCACCTGCAATTTGGCCTTTGGCAAATAATGCTAAGCGACCATCGGTATAGAAACCGTCTTCTTGGTCATGTAATTTGGCATTTTGAATGTGGCCGCTAATGGTTTGATAACCAATGGTACCTTCACCTAATGCTATCAACATCCAGTCACGGGCTTGCGGTTTTAGCCAAACTCGGACTTCCTCTTCTTGGCCATTGGCAAGAGGGAAACGAATCACGGCTTCGCCTGCCTGAGTGGTTGGCTCGAGAGTGATGTAAGCAATACCATCGACACTGATTTCATAATTGGGTTTGAATTCGTTACGGTTAATCTGAGCCTTGTCTTTATTAGGGTTGAGCGCTTTATAAGGGCTATCAATGGTGAATTCACCTTGTAAGCCGTTACGCACTGGGTAGCCATCTTTATCAAATAATTGTACGGCTATGACAGGCGCTATAACGCCGTCAGCCACGGCTTTGGTTTCATCTTTTACAAGCTCAACACGGGTAGGGGAGCCTGCGTAATGAAGTTGGAATTCTTTACGGTTAATAACGTTGTCATTTTCATCAACCAAAGAAGCAATAAAGGTATTATTGCCTTCTTTAATATCCACACCGCCCCACTGACTTATAGCCGATTGATTAGCGGCATATTTTTCGCGTTTGGCAAAGTTAAGTTCACTCACTGGCGAGCCATTTAGTGTTAAGCGAACACGTTGATTAATAGGGTGCTTCACCGCTATTTTAGTCGAGGGAATATTCGGCAAGAAACCAGCGCTTGGCCATAGCCATTCGAAGGTGTTATCCGTTTGTGCAAGATACGCTTTATCAAATTCTGGCATGCTTATGGTGTTGCGAATCGGACCGGACGCGGTTGCTTCTATCGGAAAGTCAAAACCGCCAGGTGCAATACCTGCCGTGGTAACCATTTGATTGCCACTATCGGCTTTAGCGATTTGCATAGCGTTGTTAGCTGATAAAATATTCACTTCAACGCGGCGATTTTGTGAACGGGTATTTTCATTCACGTTGCCAGCAATGGGTTTGTTCGCACCAAAACCAGAAACGCTTACTTGATTGGGCGCTAAAGAAAGCTCGGTCATTAAATAGTTTGCGGCACTGCGAGCCCTAGCAAGTGAAAGCTCGTAGTTATCTTTAAAGATATGACGGCTGCGGCGAGCGATAGGGACGTTATCGGTATGACCTGCCACTTCTATTTGTAAATCTTTTAAGCCTTTTAGTTTTTCAATCACCACTGCCATAGATTGTTTGTCAGCGGCGCTTAGTTCTTCACTAAACGAGCCAAACTTAGGGGCTTCTTTTGGTTTATGCACTTGGTTATTTTCGGGAACCAAAGCTAGTAATGCAGAAGTTAGGGCAATCGGTGTACGTTGGTTATTTAGACTAGGGGAATTAAACATCGCCACAGAACGTGTGGTTAACTCGCCTGGTTTTGCATCTTTGCCAATGTATGCTTCAAACTCTAAAACATGCTGCCAATCTTTGCCTGGGTCGTTGAGCGAGAATAATAACGTTTGAGCATCGTATTTTTTAGGCTCATTAACAGGGGAGCCGTCCATTACTGCTGAGTTTGGTTTGTAAACGACGCCTTCAGGTAACATGACCAAACTGCGCAAGTCTTTAAGGATTACTTCACTGCCACTAAGCACTAAGCGATAAAGGATTTTTTGTGCAACTGGGCTATTAGCCGCAAGCGATTCACGTTCAACTTGAGTAATTGGTGCAAGGCGACTGCTGAGGCGTTGTGTGACTTCACCTTGGCTTGGTGGTTTAAGTTTTACCACAAAGTCTGTGCGCCACATAGTACCGGGTGCAAGATCGACAAATTGGCTGTATTCACGACCGGCGTGTTGGCCGTAATTTTCACACGCCATTAAGTCTAAATATTTAGGCAGGGTTTCGGTGTCTAATTGAACAACATGTGTGCCCGGTTTTTGGCCTTCAATGTGCCATAGGCCATCTTCATCGGTTACGACGTAAGTGCCATTTTCTAAATAAATTCGTGCGCCAGAAATCCCTTCTTGCTCGACATTTCCTTCACAATCACCCACATAAACACGACCAAATAAGCGGGTGTTATTACTGAATAAGTCTTCACGTATTTCAACTTCGGCTGTGGCGGTATTACCAATTAATACGCCTTCACCTAGTTGCCCTAATGGCGGGGCATCTTCTTGGTCTTCAATCCATACCGTATTGGTGGCTTTTCCAACCGGTGTGCTCACACCGATACGGGCAACGTAACGTAGATTAAGGGTTTCGTTAACGGCAATATTCGCAAGGGTAAATGTGAGATTTTGGCCATCGCTACTGATTGCAGGGTCTGCTATTTTTACGCCATCAATACTGGCACTGCCAGCTGCGTAACGGAAGCCAGCAGGCAGGGTGTCTTTAATCGCGACATTGGTGCCGGGGATTTCTGTATTTTGTAATTTGATGTTATAGCTGACGAGCTCACCGATACCCGCTTGAGATTTATTGGCGATTTTAGTCAGTAAAACACTATTGTCTTTCGGGTCTAGTGGTACATCTATACGGAAGGTAATACCCGAGTTAAAGACTTTGCCGCGACTGCCGTCTTCATCAAAGTTAAATGGGCCTTGTGGGATATTGGTTAATTGTATTTCATCGGCAATAGGGTAATCGTGGTAAGCACTTTCACCAATTTTCACCATATATTCGCCGCCGTTTAAAACAGGGAACGCAAAACCACCGTAGGGGAACGTATAGGTGTAAGTTACATTATCTGAACCCACTACAGAAACCGTACTACCGGTTGTCACCGTACTTGGGAACACGCCGCCTTCATCACTTAATATTTGTGCAAGGGTAACGCCGTCTTTGTCGTAAAGAGTAACTTCTATACCGTTAATGTATTCACCGGTATCGGCATTTACTACATAACTGCTTGGGTCAAACAGTGCGCCAGCTTTTACTAAATCTAAACTATCGAACTGATCTTGATAGCTGGCTTGAATACTCGAATTACTGGTAACAGACAGTGCGCAGTTATGGGCAACTGGTGGATTCGTTGCTTTATTGACAGTTTGAATATAACCCGTAAATAACCCAGAACTTTTTTCTGTTTCGGTGAGTTGAATGGTTTCTTGATCTTCGCCGTTTTCACTTAAAAGTGTCACGATGATTTTTTCAACTTTGGTTGGGTCTTGGTTTTGATCTAAATCTTCAAGGTGCACAAAGATAGCGTCGCCTACTTTAAAGTAGTCATCACTATTCAATGCCAGGGTGCTGGGCAATGCTAATGTTTGCCCTTGGTAGTTTTTGGGTACGGGTTGAGTTGATAGTGTTTTACCACTTGAATCGTTTGCACATTGACCTTGATTCACCACAAAATTACCAGATAGAGATTTGCCGTTAGAGCTGGCACGAGTCGTCACGGCATTGTTGCTTGTGCCACCACTACTTAATAAATTTTGGCTGATACTTTTAAAGTTAGAGTTGGGCGGGTTAGCCGCATCTGCTTTTGCTTTTGCCGCGGCATATTGCGCAGAAAAGTCGATGCTGTTGTGCATTAACGTAATAACGGAAGGTGTTCCTGCACCAGAGCTACTGCGTGCAGTTATAAAATTTTCGCTGTCTTGTTTTTGGTAATCGTTACCACGAAATTTGTAATCGACATACGCGGTATTATTGACAACTGTGTTGTCAGGCGTGGCGGCAAACGCAGAATTAGACGCTGTAAGCGCAAATAAACTACTTACCAAAGCAATGGCAAAAACACCGCTCTTTTTAATCAAAGATGCAGTGCTTTTGGCTTTGCCTCGGCCCAAAACGCGAGGTGCGCTTTGGGTGAGGGTTGCACAGCTAGGCTGTGCGTTTTTGTTAAGACTTAGTAACACTAAGGCTTATTCCACGATTGCTGTGAAGGTGATTGTGATGGTTTCACCATCACCAAAGCTGCTTACAGTGACAGATAAGTTATTACCATCATTCAGTTCAGCAGGGGTAATAGCTGTGTCGCTGAAGGTAGACGCTAGGTTACCTAGGCTACCAGCTTGAATAGCTAGAGTTGCAGGACCAGAACCATAAGTAATATCACTTGCAGCTTGTGCAAATACAGCATTAGTTGCAGCAACAGCGCCTTCATTAGTTGCTGTTAGTGTATATTCAACTAAAGCACCCGGAATAGCTTTAGGCGTGTAACCTGTAATGTCACAAGTTACTGGGCCCGAACCTGAAGTAGTGTATTTACCATATGCTAGGGTAGCTTCATTATAACTAGCATCACAAATTGGGTCGTTGACAACTAATACGCTAATGTTTAAGCCATTAGCGCCCTCAAAGTTAGCTGTAGAAACTGTAATAGTGCCAGTATCTACAATGATCTCACCGTTATATGCAACGTGAGGGGCGATAACAGTAGAGACTTCTTCAGCCAGAACGGTCAGCTCATTTGTATTTAGATTTGCGAGATCGTTTTTGTTTGCAGTTGAAGTTGTTTCAGCAGTAGCACCCGCTGCATCAGTTACAGCAATAACTTTTGAACGTAGAACAAAAGTGTCGCCATTAACAATATTATCATCTGTCGCTAGACCAGAGCCTTCTTTAGTTGGAAAAACAAAATCTGCTGTAAAGATACAAGTTGCATCAGGGTTTGCTGTGATTGTTTTTACAGGTGCGGTACCGCCAACAGAGCAAGACGCGTCGGAAGCCGCATCAAGTGTTAGGGCTGATATAGTAGGTGCATCAAATGTATTGTTTAGCTCGGCCAATTCAAATTTGAATGACTGAGCTTTGTTGCCTTCGTTAACTAGAGTATAGCTAGGTGCTATATCAGCTCCTGGAATTACAGTCGATGGACCGCTTAAAGCAGTATTGAAGGTCATGTCAATTTTATTATCTACAATAAATTGAGCTTGATCCTGAATTTGGTTTTGGCCAACACCGCTTACTGAATAGTCTAACTTAACAGTGTTAGTAATTTGTTCACCTGAAGCAGTACCAGCCGCAAATGCCTGACCACTAAGGCCAAAGCTTGCACTGACAGCCAGTGCGGTTAGGGTTTTGTTTAGTTTCATAGGTTTCTCCTTTGAAATCCTTTTTACTTTTGTTATTAAAAGATAATGTTGTTTTTAATTCGTGTGTTTTATTGGCTAGCGATACAGCGGCATAACCAACCCCTAGTTTTGTGTTATTTTACTTGCACCACGTATTGCACACTGCCGTCTTTACCGGCTGGTAAAGCACTGTTTAGCGTCCAACGAACATGGGTGTAATCTTTTGCTGTGGCGGGTACTTTTTTACCGTTCAATTCAACAAATAGTTGTTCTGGGTTGGCGAACTGTTTGCCGCCATCCACAGAAAATACAATTGTGCTGTTTGCACCGCGAGCGCTGTCATCCACATAGATTGTGTTTTCAGGTACTGGGTTGTTTAGCACAATGTCGGCAGCAGGTTGATCACCAGTATTTTTAAACGAAATACGGTAGCCCACTTTGTCACCAGGAATAATATTGTCAGGCTTAACCCATTCAACTTTGCTGGTGCCGTTGTCTTGCTGTTTTTCAACCACTTCGAACATTTCAGTTTTTAATTCCACTTGGGCAAAAGCCAAAGAGGGGAGTAAACAGATTGCGGCTATAATTTTTTTCATATATTGGCCTATTGAATAACCGTGGTGAATTCAATGGCAATAGCAGACGCACCTGCATTTACATTGCCTAAATTAACACTAATGGTATTGGTGTTTGCATCATAAGATGTGCCGTCTGAATCCGCTGCGCTAGCGGTTTCTGCTACGCCGCCAACCGTAATGGTGCCAGTGATACCATTTTTAAGTTTTAGTTGTGTTGGTAGAGGGTCGCTTACAACGATGCTGTTAGCTGTGCCTGTACCGGTTACAGTTACGGTTAATGAATAATCGACTTCAGCACCCGGTACGGCTTTGCTACCGCCAGCGCCTAAGTTGTCACGTGTAGCTGTAATCGCTTTTACAATCGTTACATCAATATCACTCACTACAAATGTTGACGTAACAGATGCAATTGCAACGGCATTGACAGCATCGGTACTGTTGTCACCGCTGCCGGTTACAACTGCACCAGCGTTAGGGTTATTTTGACCGTCAGTTACAAAAGTGGCAGATACAGCTGATACGTTTAGGTTTGAAAGTGCAGCATCGGCTAGTGATCCTGGAATCGTAGATGTCACCCAGACGGTTAATTCTGCATCAGGTGCGATAGCCGGAGGATTTGCATTGTCATATAACGTATCAACGGCGGTATCTAAGATGCCGTCGCCGTCATCAATGTAAAAGCTGGTAAGGGTTACATCAAAATCATCACCAGAGTCTTGAGTGACAACAATTTTGAAGCCTTCATTACCGTTACCATCGTTTTTAATTTTAAACTTCATGGCCGCATCAGTTTGCGGCGAGCTTACACTAATATTGCCAGCATCTAATTTTGCAACAGTGCCTTTTACTAATTCTTGCACTTTAAACGTCACGGTGCCTGAGTTAGCGGTTACCGTACCAGCACCTGCATCGTATGAAACCGTGGCTTGGTTAGAAATAGGTGCGCCAGCCCCTGTACCAGCTGCGTGTACTTGAGTCGTCGCCAGCAGTAAACCGCCTACTACTCCCCCAATTTTACTGAGCTTATTCATGTGAGCTCTCCTGTAAGTTGTCTCTTGTGATTATTTTAAGTTGTTTGTTTTTTGTACTTTTATTGCAACCGTATTTGGTAGCTAAAATTAAATTCGGGTGTTTCACTGCCATCTTTTTTTGCTTGCTTATAAATGCCAGAGGGCTTCATACGGATGTAACGCACAGTTGGGTCATAACTATCACCGCTGTCTACAGGTTCATAGCTAAAATCAGCCCCGTCCTGTGAAAAATAGATGCTGTCATTCGCAGCTCCTAACCCTAAAAAATCAAAACTCAGTTGGCTTTCATTTGGGTTGGCGCCATCTTCAAAACAAATTGGGCCATTGCCTGATCCTGGGCCGCGATTTAAACAGGTTATGTCGCCAATATAAAGCTCGGCGTTAGCGGCTATTTCATCTTGTAAAGTAATGGAATTGCTATCACTTGCCCCTCGACCTGAGTTGATCGCATGAATGGTGTATTGTAATTCAGCACCTGGAATCGCTTTAGGTTTGTTGCCTGCGCTTTGTAATCCATTGATTGGGTCACTGATGACTTCAATGGTTTTATTAAGCGCAATGCTTGGTAGAAATGGCTTGATATAAAAGCTAGTTGTGCGCTCATGGGTGATTTGGTTGGGTGCAACTTCAAGACCTTCGTAACCTGTGATAGCGATTTGCCACCAACCAGTTGATTCGTTTTCTTCTAATAGAGTCACGGGAATCTCATATACTTTTACGCTGGTCGTTGTGTCATCAATGATAGTGTCCACTTGCGTCATCTCATTGGTATTAGGCAAGCCAGAAAAATCATAATAAGAGCCATCTTTTTTCTGAACTTCAATGGTGGCTTTACTAATGTCAAATGCACCAAATGGGTCTGAGATGTTTGCCCGTATATAAATAGTGGTGTCTGCAAATGTGTTAGGCAATACAAGGCCTTCACCTGTGCCTGTTGGGTCCCCATAGGTTTGATCCCATACCTGAATACCATCCACATTAATTACGGTGCTGGTGTTGAGATTTACCGCAGAGTAAAAATTACCATTCAGGGTGTGAACGTCGATTTCACTGTATTGATTACTAATGTTGTTACTAGAGGTATTTAAAATGGAAAGGTAAACAGTGCTGCCTGCTGGCACTGTAATGTCACTAGCCAAGTTAAAGTCTGTAGATAAATTATATAAAGTATTGATGCGGTAGTTTCCGTAACCAATAGTGGCGGTATCAATGCTTACATTTCCTGAGCCGTTATTATCATTGTAATAAAGCTGGGCGGTAAATTGAGTTTGAATCCTACCTGTGCGGTGGCCCTCAACCGCTAGATTAAATCGAGAGTTACCGCTGCTGATAACTAAGTCTTTTTGTAATACGGGAGTTATTGACCAAATCAATGTGTCGCCGTGAAAAAAGCTACGAGAGGTATCAGTCGAAGGCAAGTTTCGGGTTAAGTTATTATTAACGAGATATAAAGGCTTGTTACCGCTTGCAGGTGTTGAGTTTGATAAGGTGACATAAAGCTGATTTGACTCCACATCCCACGAGCTAGAATTTAAAACTAAGTTGGCTGTGTTTTGAACGCTTACTTGATCAGCGGCATCATCAGCAATAATGGCTTTGATTTCAATAATCGCCGTAGCACCCGCGGCCAAGTTTATATTACGAATGTCAATTAAACCCGTGCCGTTGTTTCCCCCATTGGTTTGGCTAAAATCTTGAACCCCTGAAGGTAGTTGGCTGACGGTAAAGCTGCTGATGTTTGCTGGTAGGTGGTCAAGCACTTGAATGCCCGGTAATTCTAAATTATTGGTTTCATTCAGCGTGATGGTGTACGTAATGCTTTCACCTGGCAGCAATAAGCCTCCGTTGTCATCACTGGCGGCTTTAGTTGATGCGGTTAAATCGGGTTCAACCACCGTAATATCACCAGTATCAACAACCCAGTTATTACTGTTGTATGAAAGGGTGGCTGTATTTTGTAGTGATGCGCCTTCAGGAGCATTAGAGTTTACATATACCTCTAAAACCACTTGCTCAACAGCGCCTGCCGCTAAGTTAATATTTTGAATGTCCAAATAACCAGTGCCGTTAGCACCACCTGACGTGGTTGAATTGCTCACAGCATTCGTAGGTAGAGAGGTAATGGTGTAACCCGAAATGTTCGCCGGCAAGTCGTCGTATAGGCGAATGCCACTAGTGGCTAAATCGCTCGCATCATCAATGGTAATGACATACTGCAGAGTGTCGCCTGCTAATAGCAAATCACCGTTTAAATTATTTGGGGTCTTACTTGAGGCTGATAAATCAACTACGGGTGTGGCACCAATGGGAACGCTAAGCGTGTAGCGGTCATTTTCAGCGTGGTTATCGAAAATATCATAAGGTGCGGTGTCATGACCCACCGTCACAGACCAGCTTGCGGTTTGTCCCGCGGTGCCTGCTGCCACATCGAGTTTAAGGTCTAGGTAGTCACTCCAGCCGCTACGTAATTTGGGCTGATAGATACATGTTAATTGCTGACCTATTTGTGTACACAACCAATCGCTATCACCTTGGGTGCCATTAAATGATAATTGGGATGGCAGCGTCGTGGTAAAGCGCACACTTTGAGTGGGGACATCGTTCGGTCCATTGTTCGAAATGGTGAACTTTTTGGTTACGGTAGAGCCTTGCATCCAGCCTGTAGAGTTGGATGTTGAGACTGCTAAGTCCGCCACTGGGATATTGGAGACGTTGATAATTTCTGCCGTAAGCAAAACACCGTCTTGTCTAGCGGTATAAGTTGTACTAACAGAAGTTGCGCCTTCGTTTAAATAAGCAGAAACATCATATGAGTCGATGTCTACGCCATACGTTGTTAGGCCACCTTCAATATTTGAATATGAATCAAATTGGTTACCAAGTGCATTATTGCCGTTAATGCTGTCGTATAAGTCGTTGCCCTCAAAGGTTAAGCCTTCTCCGTCATTACCTATGGTGTCATCACCTTCCCATGTAATGTGCGCGTGTTGACCTTTTGGGTTGGTAGGTAGCTTGAAGTTACTCGGTGTAAGAGTTAAAGAAGAGATGGCTGCATCTCTTTGAAAATACTGAAAACCTTCGTACACGTTCAATACACTAAAGTCTTCCGCGTCATCTTCATAGATAACAAGAATTGACCAGCCGCCTAGTACTGTCTGGGTGCTACAGCGTGACGTGCTGGCATAGATATCCAAATTTCCAACAGTGTAGGTGGTGTTACGCGAAGCTTTGATAATATTAGTGATGTCGGAAGTTGCGCCGTAATAATAACTGCTGCCGCTACTGTCTGTGTAAGTACGGTCTGCCGTAATTCCTTGATTATTTAGCGTTACATAGTTATCGGTATAAGTGCTATTAGATGATGATGCTGCCCAGTATAAATACGCTTTTTTGATTTTGGCCGATAATGGAATCGTTGATAGTGGGTTTGAAGATGTTGTGCCACGGGTGCACGCATTTTGACTGTTTGAGGTTGTACGGAATGAGCCACCAGTTAGCGCAAACGACAAATTGCCAGCATAACTTTCGCGAAGAGCGACTGTCGTGCCAGCAAATGAGTTTGATATGTTCATACTACTTCCTACCAAAATGGCCATCCACACGATAAAGCGAGTAGATATTCGGCCCTTTATATAGAAGTACATTTGTACTGCTAACTTCAAATTATTACCGTTAGTAATTTCAAGTTTCCATTATGTAACTGGATGTTATTTGGCCTATCCAGCCAAGTCAATAATGTGACCTAGTTCACTCTATGAAAATTATGGGCCAACTAAGTTGTTATTTTTAAAAGAAAAAACAAGTGTTCGGTGAATGGGTGTTCATTGGCGTGAAATGACTTCTATTGATGTTTTTAATGATTAAGTAGTAGTCGAGTGTGTAAAAAGGACAGTATATTGGAACAATTACTTATTCTTAGATAAATAACGTCATTAGATAAATATTTTAATTTCCTTTAGATCGTTTTGTTTTATATGGGCTAAAAATACTGACTGCCATTATATTGACGTTGGTTTGAGTTAAATGCTTGATTTATAGGGTTATATTTAATTCTTTTATACTTATATTAATGGCTTTGTTTTTAGTGTTAGCGATAATCATTTGCATTTTTGATTTAGCTAGTAATGAGGTGACTGGGTTTAGTTCGGGTGTGAGTACTAAGAGAAAGCTAGGGCTTGAATAGCGAGGAGGGGTGGTTTGATTCCAGGGGTTTTAGGGTGTTTTTTTTGAGCTTGGTTTTTTACCGCTTGAGCACGAAAAAGCCGATAAATAAGAAATTAATCAGGTTTGTAGGATTTGGTGCGGGAGTCTGAGGTTTTTGAGGGCGAATCGATTTTTTGTTGTCGTAAAACAAAAAACTAACTTATTAGAAATAAACCGATTTTTTAACTCTTGTCTTGAGAGTGGTTGCGGGAGCCCTGTGGTTTTAGAAAGTGAACCGACGCTTTGTGGTTCTTGCGCCTTAAAACGAAAAAAACCAACTTAATTGCTTAAATCGGTTTTTTAACTATTGTCTTGAGAGTGGTTGCGGGAGCCCTGAGGTTTTAGAAAGTGAACCGACGCCTTGTGGTTCTTGTGCCTTAAAACGAAAAAAACCGACTTAATTGCTTAAGTCGGTTTTTTAGAATTTGGTTGCGGGAGCCGGATTTGAACCGACGACCTTCGGGTTATGAGCCCGACGAGCTACCAGACTGCTCCATCCCGCGTCAATTAAACGCTAAGCTAGTCATACCGTTTACATTTAACTTATAGTTCAAGCTAAAGTAAAAATGGTTGCGGGAGCCGGATTTGAACCGACGACCTTCGGGTTATGAGCCCGACGAGCTACCAGACTGCTCCATCCCGCGACTATATCCGTTTCTGGTTATTCAAACATGACTTGAATGACGGATTGCTTACTCGCCTTGGCTATTGCCTCAGCGAGGTTGCGCATATTACGGAGTTGGGTCGTACGTGTCAAACCTTATTATCGAAAAACCCTAATAAATTCAATTACAAAGCGTTACACGGTGGTTTACTCAACGCTTTCAATTTGGCTATTGAGCGTGCCGAAGAAGCGCTCATGTAACGTGGTGTAGTCTGCATTTTGAGCTTTCACTGCAAACCAGCGACACTGTAGGTTTTCAAGTTGAGCATCTAAGCTCGGCAGGCTTTGCCCCATGTTTTTCTGTAAGCGTTCTACTTGTAAGGCCATGCGGGCGGCTTGTTCTTCAGTTGGGCTTGCTACCTCTAAGACGATTTCAAGTTCTAAGCAGAGCTTCTCTAGGGTGTCAGTGGTGTTTGTTTGCTCATCACTTAAGCGTGTTTGCAGGATTGCTTTCACTTGAGCGGGTAGTTCAGTCGATTCTAGGTCGTCAACAAGCGCCGCGCTGTCGACTTCCCCTTGCTGTTCTGCTTGGCCTAAGCTTTGAGCTAATAGTTGAGCGTTGAGCCATAAGCTATGTTGTGCTTGGCGCTTTTGCTTTTTAGCGGCTTGATTGAGCTGTTCTTGTAGTTCGGTTAAATTTCGTGTGATGGCTTGTTTAACCTTGGCTGGTAGCTCTAAGTTGTTAAGTTCGGCATGAGTGTCATTAAGCAGCTGTTTTGATTCGGCAGGCGTTTGGCTAATCGCTTGCTTGGCTGCCTCAAGTAATTCATTGGCTTTGGTGATGTTGTCGTCAATGAATTGCTTGTGAGCTTGGCTAGCTGATTTTCGTTTTTCAAACAGTGCATCACACTGTTCGCGGAAATTATTCCACAGTTGACGCTCAGCGCGTCCTGCGTTGCCTTTATCTTTCCATTGGGCCTGAATGGCTTTGCAGTCTTCAATTGCTTGCACGATGTCTTCTTGATCATGCAGGGCTTTTATTTCGTCTATAAGTGCCTGTTTAGCGGCCGCGTTAATTTTGAAATGCTCAACCAGTTTGCTATGTAAATTCTGGGTGGCTTCATGGAAGCGCTGCATAATGGCTTTTTTATCTGTGTGGTCAACGGGTGAGTAGGTTTTAAATTCGTCGTGGGCTTTATCTAAAATTTGTTGAACAGATTTCCAGTTGGCGTTTTCCCAATCGTTGTTGTTAAAAAACTGCTCTAGTTGCTCACAGATAACGGTACGCTGTGTGAGGTTATAGGTTCGTACTTGACCCATTTCTTTAAAATAAGCTTGGCAAGGGATGTAGGCTAAGTCTGATGCACTTTTGAATGCCTGCCATAGAGCTTGTTGTTGCTTTTGATCAGGCAGGCTGCCCAATGTTTTCCATTGATCTTGTAGTTCGCGAATGGCTGTGGCTTTTTCTTTAGGTGCAATATCAGCATCCACAAGTTTACTCATGTCCTCACACAGCTTTTCGAATTTAGGCAGAGTAGCAAAGCCTTGCCAGTCTTTTAGTTCATTAAGGGTCTGTGATAAAAGTTGAAACTGAGCGTTTAAGGATTTTGTTTTTTGAGGGTCAGCTTGGTCTAAATGTTTACGAATGCTATTTTGTAATTGCTTGGCTTCTTTTAAATGGCCGTTATCAATGGCGTTCTTGAAGCCTTCGATTGCTTTGTTTATGTTGCTGATAACGTGTGTTTCATCTTTATGTAATGAGTCAAGCGCCGATTCAAGCTCATTTTTAAGGGTTAATACGCTATTTAGTGTGCTGCTCTTAGGGAACTCATCTGGCCAGTTAACGGATTTTATGGTCGATAAAACATTTTTTTGTTGCTGTTTTAATTCGCTTAACGATTGGCTTTTAAGTGCGGATGTTAGTGGTTTTAAATCGATGCTTGCGTGACTTAAAAAAGATAAGCTGGCTTGTAGGTTAACGATTGGTTTTACCAGAGTTTCAAATTCTGACTTAATTTGTTTGTCGATTTTTTTGTCTAATTCAATGGCTGACAGCCAAGATTGATTTGCGTCGTTGAGTGAGGCTGATAAGTCTTCCAGTAATGGGGTGGCAGACTTGCACTGAGAATGGATTTCTTTAAGTGCATTGATCGCACTCAGCTGTAGCTCTTGTGCTTGTTTTTGTGCTGCTTGTGCTTGTTCAATTTCAGCTTGTTGTTGCTGGTTTTCGGCTAATTTATTTTCGCATTGTTTAATGGCTTGCTTGAATGTTTCTTGTTGCTCAGCAGTGCTTTCACAGTCTAGCCAAGACTGTTTTAGTAGGGCGATTTGGCCGGCATAAGTTGGGCTAAACGCTTGCTGGGATAATAGTTGTACTGCCTTTAATAGTTGATCTATTTTTGCTTGTGCTTTTACGATGACGTCTTCTTGAGCGGCAAGCGTCGCTAGCTTTTCTTTTACGTGACGAACCAGTGTTTTATCTTTATTTAAAAACTGCTGTTCAATGGCTTTTAGCGTCTCTTTTGATTCAATATATTGCGCGGCCAGTAGGCGACTTTTAGCGCTGGCAGACTGTTTAATAAATTCAAAGAGGGTGTTTTCATCTTTAATTTGGTTGATGGCCGCTTGCGCCAATGCTTGATCGGCTGTAAATGTGGCGATGGTCATCAGGTGTTGAGGGCTATCTATGTCTGCTAATGCAATCAGTTGCGCGCTAGCATCATCAGACTTTAGTATGGTTTTTAAATATTGAGAAATAGCGGTCTGTTTGACTTCTTGGGCTTTGTCATTAAATAAGCTGGGCAGAAATTCGAGGTTATTAATTAACCCAATGGCCTTGATTCGTACAGTGGTAGATGGGTCTTGCTTGGCTAGGCTTTCAATGATGTGTGTGTCATTAAGCTGATTCAGTGCTTGTAAGCGTACAGCCGAATCTTGATGTTGCCATTTTGGTGCAAATAGGTTTTTTAGAAATGTTGCCATGGTGTCCGCCTAACAAGAGCCAATATCACTGGCTGAATACAATATAAAGGGGGCTCATTCTACTGACAGAATGAAATGAGGCAAGCTTTGTACATAGGTGCTAGTTGTGTATGGCCTCTGGTAATTATTGGCAGCTTATACGACAATCCCTATCAACATAAAAACAACAATAAAATGATGCCATTTTCCATGCTACGAATTCTTAGTTTGATCTACCTATGCCTAGGCCTGTACGGGTGTACCGCCATGGGCACACAAACCTTGCCTTATGATGTGTTGGCAAAAAAATACACCAACGAATCCAGTCGTTACGTGGATGTGAATGGCTTAACGATTCATTATCGCGATGAAGGCAGTGGCCCGCCATTAGTGCTATTGCATGGTGTTGGCTCATCTTTGCATACTTGGGATGCGTGGGTTGATCAGCTTAAAGACCAATATCGTATCATTCGTATGGACTTACCAGGCTTTGGGTTAACTGGGCCAGACACGGCACTCAATCAAGAAACCGCTGAATACATGGTGGGTATGCTAGATGGATTTGTACAAAAATTAGGCATTAATCGGTTCTTTTTAGCGGGTAATTCACTTGGCGGCTATTACGCTTGGAATTACGCAGCGGTTTATCCAGAAAAACTTTATAAGGTGGTGTTGGTCAGTGCCAGTGGTTATCCGCAAGATATGCCATTTTGGTTGGGTTTGGCGTCTTTCCCCGGTATTCACTGGATTACGCCTCATGTTATGCCGCGCTTTATGCTTAATTGGACCGCAGAAAGTGCCTATGAACATGAAGAGGTGCTCACCGATAGCATTAAAGAGCGTTACTTTGATATGAGTCAGCGCCGCGGTAATCGTGAATCCTACATTACCCACTTTCGTCAGCTACGTGCCATGAGCGATGACGACACGTTAGGGGCTAAAGTAAAAGATGTATTAGTGCCCACTTTGCTTATGTGGGGTGAAAAAGATGAATGGATTCCGCTCGATGTTATGCGCTTATTTCATCGTGACTTAGCTTACAGCGAATACGTGGTGTATGAAGGGGTGGGGCATTTACCCATGGAAGAAGTGGCTGTGCAGTCGGCACGGGATGCGAATAATTTCTTTATGTCCGAGCTGCAAGAAGTGAAACACCACCCTCAAGAAACAGAGATTAAGTTTTATGATGGTAAGTTTGGGCACTCGCCTTTGATTTCTCAATCACAAGAAGACAAGCCTTAGTTTGACTCGTTAAAGAACGACCTAGTTTTACAGGGTTTTATCCCCTAAAATGCCGACTAATAATTTTTATTAAGTCGGCATTTTTTATGAGCGAAACCATATTTTGGTACGATTTCGAAACCTTTGGCGCCAGCCCAGTGTGGGACCGTCCTTCTCAATTTGCCGGTATTCGCACCGATCTTGATCTTAATATTATTGGTGAGCCAGAAAATTTCTACTGTCGCCAAGCCGACGATTATCTCCCGCATCCCATTGCTTGTTTAATTACTGGCATTAGCCCGCAAACGTGCCAGCAAAAAGGTATGCGTGAAACCGACTTTATCGCACGCATTAATGATGTCTTCAGTGTGCCGGGGACATGTGCAGCGGGTTACAACAGCATTCGTTTTGATGACGAGGTGACTCGCCATACGCTTTACCGTAATTTTTTAGACCCATATCAGCGAGAGTGGCAAAACGGCAATAGCCGCTGGGACATTCTCGATATGATGCGCTGCGCCTATGCGCTGCGCCCTGACGGCATTAACTGGCCAAAAGGTGAAGACGGTAAAGTCAGTTTTAAATTAGAAAACTTAAGCGCGGCTAACGGCATTGTGCATGAGAATGCCCATGACGCTTTGAGCGATGTGTACGCCACTATTGGCTTAGCAAAGTTGGTGAAAGCAAAGCAACCCAAGTTATACCAACACTTATTTAACTTACGCCGTAAGGACGCTGTGGCTCCGTTATTAGATACCGTGCATCAGCGCCCTGTGCTGCATATCTCTGGCATGTTGGGAGTCGATCGCGGTTGTGCTGCCATGATGGTGCCATTGGCGACGGATGCAAAAAACAAAAATGCCGTCATGTGTTTTGACTTATTACAAAATCCTACCGATTTATTCGAATTAAGTGTTGAGCAAATCCAGCAGCGTTTGTTTACCACAAAAGAGCAACTAGCAGCACAAGGTGTTGAGCGCATCGCGCTGAAAAGTATTCATATTAATAAATGCCCAGTGGTATTACCGGGTAAAATGGTGAGCCCAGAGATTGCAGAAAAGTGGCAATTAGATGGCAATAAAATGCGCGAACATTTAGCCATTATTAAGGGTTATCAAGCAAAAGGGCATAACCTTACACAAAAGCTGCAAGCCGTAATGCATCGTGAATTTGAAGCACAAACAGATCCTGATGCCATGTTGTATACAGGCGGCTTTTTTAGCCCGTCTGATAAAGCCGCCATGGTGCAAATTCGTGACGCGCACCCTGAAGCCCTAGACGATATGCCGTTTGCCTTTCAAGATCGCCGTTTAGAAGAAATGTTATTTCGCTATCGCGCCCGTAATTATTTAGAAACCTTAAACGGTGACGAGCGTGAAAAATGGGAAGAATACCGCACGCAAAAATTATTGGGCCCAAATAATGGCCAATATTTAAACTATGAGCAGTTTGCAAAAGCCATTAACGATGCCGCGCAAACCGCGCCGGTTGAGCAACATGAACTGTTACAAGAGTTGGCCACTTACGCAGAAAGCATATACCCGTATTAATATTTTATTTTAATAATACGATGACCTAATTATTGGATTAATTTTTTGATACTTGGCCATAAGTATTCAAGTATCAAAGGTTGTGATTTGGCCGTTGGGTGCAAGCCATCTTGCTGGATGTACTCACCACGATTCTCATCATTGATGATGCTTTCAAGTGGGGTCAATAAAAAGGGCACAAAAGGAATAGTGTTCTTTTTAGCCAGTACGTCATAACTGTTAATAAACATTTCACCGTAGCGGCGTCCGTAATTACTGGGTACACGAATACCTATTAATAAAACCTGAGCGTTAGCGCGCAAACTTTTATCAATAATGGTTTGCAAGTTAGCCTGCATTTCAGTGATAGACAAACCTCGCAAGCCGTCATTGGCGCCTAATTCTAATACCACCAATTTAGGTTGTGTCAGTTGTAATAACTGATCAATCTGGCGTACCCCTTCACTGCTGGTTTGTCCGCTAATGCTGGCGTTATGCACTTTAAAGCCAACACTTTGTTTATTCATCTTTTCTTGTAATAAGGTTGGCCAGCTTTGCTCGATTTTTATGCCGTAGCCTGCACTTAGGCTGTCACCTAGCACTAAAATCGTATTTTTAGGCTGGCAAATAGCCAGTGAGCTAAGGGCAAATAGCGCTATAAAAAGTAAGTGTTTCATGGCAATACCTTAAAAATAAGCCAATATACTAATGTCCGATATATGGCTGTGCAATGGTCTGACTGAGCTTGAGTCTAAATAAGCAATAAATGTGTGAAAATAGGTGATACCCAAACGGCCCATAAGTGCGTATATTGCGCCGCCTGTCTATTGTTGTTGCCCCAAGAGATTTTTATGTCAGTTGTGCTTGAACCCTGGTCTTTCCATATCAAAACCGATTTCTCACTTTGTGGCTGGCGTACCCGTTTTAGCGGTAAGCCTGTCATTGTGTTTATGCACGGTAATGGTTTCAGCGGTTTAACCTACAAGCCTATGCTAGATATTTTGGCGCAAGACTTTGACTTGATCATTCCTGATTTACCGGGCCATGGTGATAGCGGTCATGGTAGTGAATTTAACGTGTGGAATGACACGGCTAAATTTATGTCCAGTGTATTAAACAATTTGTCTCACCAGATTCAGGCCACCACACCCATTTTTGGTTTGGGCCACAGCTACGGTGGCGTTATTACTGGGTTAATGGCTGGTAGTGATGATCGTCGTTTCAAAAAAACCATGCTACTTGATCCGGTTATTTTTTCTAAGGGCATGTTAAGTGTCATGACGGCAGGTAATCTTTTTGGTTTGTTGGATAATACTACATTGGCCAAACAAGCTCGTAGCCGTACTTCTACTTGGGGCTCAAGGCAAGAAGCGTTTGATTATTTTCATGAACGTGGTGCGTTTAAAGGCTGGCGTGAAGATGCCTTACAAGCCTATGTTGAACACGCACTTAAAGATTGTGACGAAGGTGTAACGTTAAAGTGCCCTAAAGAATTAGAGGCTAAAATTTTTAGTAGTTACCCTAAAAAACTATGGTCAAATCTTAAAAAGGTGAATCAGCCTTGTAAGATTTTAGTGGCTGAAAAATCGTTTCCGTTTATTGCGCGTTCGGTTGAAAAACTGACTCAACTTCGTTCGTATTCAGCTGAAACGGTTGAAGGTGGCCATTGCTTCATGCAAGAAAATCCAGAAATGGCGGCGGAACACATTAAACAATGGTTCCTAGGTACGCGGGTTTTTTAAGTTTGATTAGACCACTATGTCATTCTTTTAAAATGGCGTAAGTCCCTTCAAATTCAACGGCCGTTTTACCAGAACACTCAATGACCGCATTGAGTGTGATCCGTGAGCGGCCTTTGTGTTTAAAGTGAGCAATAAATTGCTCAAGTACTTCTTGGTTCGGCGCTTGGCAGATGGCGCGTATATCCCCATGAACCGGCGATTTATATTCGATACAGCCTTTGGTCACCACTTGATTACACGTAATGCCTGCTTCAAGGGTTTTTAAATGAGCCATTCCCCAACACGCCATCACCGCCGCGTTATATAAGCTGCCACCAAATGCGGTTTGTTTGTCGTTGATGTTTGGGCCAAGTGGTGCCCGTAAAATAAGCGTTTTCCCATCGTAACTTTCTACGTCCATTTTCATAAACTGCGTAATGGGTAGGTGAGTTTCAAAAAACTGCGAAAGTTGTGTGCTAACCGCACTTGGGTCTAAAGACATAATTACAGTAACTTAATGATGTGTTGTGCGGCATTATACGGGGTGATCTTTTGATCTAAAACATCTTGCTGCAATTGTGGTAATTGTTTTTTTACACCTGTGTTTTGTTTAAGCTTTAATTCGAGCATTTCTTGGATGAGTTTTTTTAACCAGTCGCGGCTTTGTTTGGATCGATGATTGTCAAAGTGGCCGTTATTTTTGGCTTGCTTTTCAAATTCGCTAATCATCTCCCAAACGTCATTGATCCCCACTTTTTCTTGTGCCGAGCAGGCTTTCACTTGCGGTTGCCAAAAGCTTTCTTGGCTTAATAAATGAAGGGCGTTTTTATAATGTGTTTGGGTTTGCTTGGCAAGGTTGATACTTTCGCCATCGGCTTTATTAATCACCAAGGCATCGGCCAGTTCCATAATGCCGCGTTTAATACCTTGTAATTCGTCACCTGCGTTTGGCAGCATTAACACTAAAAAGAAATCCACCATGGCGGCTACTTCGTATTCGCTTTGGCCAACGCCCACTGTTTCAACCAGTATCACGTCAAAGCCAGCGGCTTCACACAGCAACATGGTTTCACGGGTTTTTTGTGCAACGCCGCCTAAGGCTCCTTCTGATGGGCTGGGGCGAATGTAGGCGTTTTGTTCGCGGCTAAGTAATTCCATACGGGTTTTATCCCCCAGAATACTGCCGCCGCGCAGTGGTGAGCTTGGGTCAACAGCCAGTACCGCGACTTTTTTACCTTGGTTGATTAAGTGCAAACCAAATGCTTCGATGAAGGTGGATTTGCCCACACCAGGAATACCCGTAATACCAATACGAATGCTCTTGCCGGTATCGGGTAAGAGTTGGTTTAGCAAGTCTTGAGCTTGCTCACGGTGATCGTCACGCTTGCTTTCAACCAAGGTGATAGCTTTGGCGAGGGCGCGACGGTTGCCGGATGTTATGTCGTTTATGTTAATCATGTTTTAAAACACTTAGTGCCAAAGCGAATTTAAATGTGTTGATTTGTGGGAGGGCGCTTGCGCGCGATTGCGTTGTTCAATAGCTTCAGCATATCGCGCGCAAGCGCCCTCCCACAGAGTAGTCATGTTAAATTTAACCTTGCACTTCGTTAATTGCATCCAATACTTTACGCGCACTCACAGGAATTTTAGTACCGGGGCCAAAAATGCCTTTCACACCGGCAGCGTACAGAAAGTCGTAATCTTGTTTTGGAATCACACCGCCTGCGATCACCACAATGTCATCTGCGCCTTGGGCTTTCAGTTCGGCAATTAAATCTGGCACCAAGGTTTTGTGGCCTGCGGCAAGGGATGATACGCCAATGACGTGTACGTCATTTTCAATGGCTTGTTTGGCCACTTCGCTTGGCGTTGAAAACATTGGGGATAAATCAATATCAAAACCCACATCCGCAAAGGCAGTGGCGACCACTTTGGCGCCTCGGTCGTGACCGTCTTGTCCCATCTTGCAAACGAGCATACGGGGGCGACGACCATGTTTCTCAACAAAGGCTTCGATATCGGTTTTAATTTGTTGCCAGTCAGCATCGTTTTCAAAACCCGCGCCATACACACCACTAATGGTACGAGACTGTGCTTGATAACGACCAAATTCCTTTTCCATAGCGTCTGATATTTCACCTACTGTTGCGCGCAAACGGGCGGCTTTTACACTTAAGTCTAGCAGGTTTCCTTGGCCACTCTTAGCGGCCGCGGTGATGTTTGCCAATGCTTGTTCAACGGCAGCGGTGTCTCGGCTGGCACGAATGCTTTTTAAACGTTTGATTTGTGAATCGCGTACGGCGACGTTATCCACTTCTAATATATCTAAATCGTCTTCGTTTTCTAGTTGGTGTTTGTTTACACCCACTATCACATCTTCACCACGGTCGATACGAGCTTGTTTTTTCGCGGCGCTTTCTTCGATGCGCAGTTTTGGCAAGCCTTGTTCGATGGCCTTGGCCATGCCGCCTTTTTCTTCAATTTCTTCGATGAGTTCCCAAGCGCGGTCTGCCAGCTGCTGGGTTAGAGATTCCATCATGTAGGAACCACCCCAAGGATCAGCCACTTGTGGTATACCGGTTTCTTCTTGAATAATAATTTGAGTATTACGGGCTACACGGGCACTGAATTCCGTTGGCAGGGCAACAGCTTCATCGAGTGCGTTGGTATGCAGTGATTGGGTGCCACCAAATACCGCCGCCATGGCTTCGATGGTGGTGCGCACGACATTGTTGTAAGGGTCTTGCTCGGTCAGTGACCAGCCAGAGGTTTGTGAGTGTGTGCGCAACATGGATGACTTAGGGTTAGTGGGATTAAATTCCGCCATGATGCGGTTCCATAATAAACGACCTGCGCGCAGCTTGGCGATCTCCATATAAAAATTCATGGAGATGCCCCAGAAAAACGATAAACGCGGAGCAAAGGCATCCACATTTAATCCTGCATTAATGGCGGTGCGTACGTATTCGCGGCCATCACTTAATGTGTAAGCAAGTTCAAGCGCCGCATCGGCACCGGCTTCTTGAATGTGATAACCCGAAATAGAAATACTGTTGAACTTCGGCATATGGGTGGAGGTGTAACCAATAATATCGCCAATGATTTTCATCGAAGGGGTAGGCGGATAAATATAGGTATTACGCACCATGAACTCTTTTAAAATATCGTTTTGAATGGTGCCTGATAATTTGTCTTGCGGTATACCTTGTTCTTCTGCGGCCACAATATAATTAGCTAAAATAGGCAGTACAGCCCCGTTCATCGTCATGGACACAGACACTTTATCTAATGGGATTTCATTAAATAAAATTTTCATGTCTTCAACCGAATCAATGGCCACGCCTGCTTTGCCCACGTCACCGGTGACGCGTTCGTGGTCGGAGTCGTAACCACGGTGAGTGGCTAAATCGAATGCAACGGATACACCTTGCGCACCGGCTTTTAAATTCTTGCGATAAAATGCGTTGGATTCTTCAGCGGTAGAAAACCCCGCATATTGACGAATGGTCCAAGGGCGGCCAGCATACATAGTTGCCATTGGGCCTCGTACGTATGGAGCCATACCCGGAAACGTATTGTTGTATTCTAAATCTTTTACATCGTCTTTTGTGTACAACACTTTAATGGGCACACCTTCTGGGGTATGCCATTCCATTTCTTCTGGGGTCATGCCTTTCATTTGCTTGGTGGCAAGGGCGGCCCATTCTTCGTAGGTGTATTTTTTATCTGTCATGTTTTGGCCTTTTCGTCAGTCGCCTGACGTGAAAAGTTTTGTAGGATGGGTTAGCTGTGAGTACTATGAACAGCGTAACCCATCATTTAAAATTGATGGGTTACGGTTCTCGTTACACTCAAACCTAACCCATCCTACAATTATTCTAATGATCCATTGGCTGATTTAATTCGATCAAAACCCCATCACAGCTTTTAGGATGAATAAATATCACCATGCAATTATGCGCACCTAAATAAGGGGCTTCGCTTAAAAACTGGTAACCTTTTGTTTTTAAGTGGGCGATATCCTCTTCGATATTGTCCGAGCTAAAACAAAGGTGGTGCATGCCGCCGCCTTTTTTTTCAATGTATTTTTGTATTGGGCCTTCACCATTTAAAGGGTGAACCAATTCAATACTGGTTTTGTCCAGCGGAAAAAACGCCGTGCTGGTTTTGGCGCTGGCAACATCTTCTTTGTGGTCAAATGTTAAGCCAAAGTCATTTATAAAGCGTTTAATGGCTTTGTCTAAATCAGGCACCGCAATGGCAATATGGTCTAATCCAGTAATCATCTTTATTCTCCAGTCTGACGTGAGACGGTTATACGGTAATTAAAAACACATCAGTTTGTTCACGACGACGCTCTAGTGCGTCTTCTGCGGTTTCGATTTCCACTTTTTCATCGGCCACAATTTTAAATAACGGTTGGCCTTTTTTGATGATGGTGCCATCTTCATCGATCAATACTTTTTCAATGGTGCCCGAAAACGGTGCTTTCACCTTGTTGAACATTTTCATGACTTCAACAATATACAGTGGCTGGCCTGCTTCAAAGTGATCGCCTTCTTGAATAAATGCAGGCATGCCCGGTGCTTCACAGCTGTAGAACATACCGCCGGACGCCGCTAAGATTTCATCACCTTTTGCGGTTGGTGGTGGCACCAATACCTTCATCATGTTTTTCTGTAAGGTTTCATCTAGTAACGCATCTGGAATAAAGATACTTAAATCTTCATTGACATCCAATGCGTAAAAGTCGGTTTCGTTTGCAATGTAAGGTAATAAATTGAATATTTCAAAACCTGCTTGATAACCCGCATGGGCAGCTTGCACGTGCGGCCAAATTTCTGCATCAAACCCTTCAGGTGCTTGGCCCTTAATGACTTCAATCAATTCTAAGTAGTCAATTTCAACTAAACCTGCTTTAGCCAATTGTGCTTCTAGTGAATCGTAAAAGCTGAGCGCATCTTGCAGTACTTCGTTGTCGTGATCCCAGATCATGGTGGCGGCGGGGTCTTGCGCGTTGAAGTCCATGTTTAAAAAGTGATAAGTGTCGGCTAAAACACGAATAGGATTTTCAAGCCATTGCACTTGATTATTGCTTTGAATATCAAAGCTGTTTTGCTGCACACTTAACCAGCCTGCCAGAACGTGAGGCTCGGCCAATAAACGTTCAATTGGGCGTGTCAGTAATAACTGCTTACGCACTAGAATTTTGTGAAAGTTTGCTTTTTCATCAGCGTCTTTAATATCGACTAATTTATTGGCACAGATTTGTTGATACGCATACGCCACATCAAGATCGTTGCTTTGATCTTTTAATAAACCCACCGCGGTTAAGTACGGCACAATAAACTTAGTGGTGGGACGGGCGTTAATGTTATTACCAATAAACCAATTTACTAAACCGTAGTGGAATTCTAAGTTGGTTGATAAATCTTTACCGAGCAATACGGTGCTGCGCAATACTTCTGCCATGGCATCGTATGTGCCTAAACGGTTTTCACCTACGGTTAATAATAGGGCGATGTTTGAATCATAGGCACCGGCTAGGTGGTACTTCATGAAAACGTCGGTATCAGGGTTGTGTAGGCTAATACCTTGGTCGTCGCGAATTTCCCCTTTTTGTGCATCACTCCAATATTCAATCACACCACCCGCGTGGGGAGCCAATGCTTGGTTGGTGGCATTTAAGCGCGCTTCAACCGATGCATTATGGCGCAGTACACGGGTAGGCTTTGGTAAGCGTGAACCGTGAGCGGCCAATAACACCATGGCTTCTACTAGGCTTTCGACAATGAAATATTCGTTGGCGTTATCTGGGTTGCTAAATTTTAGGCTATAGCATAATTCGGTAACACGGTGCTCCACTTGAATACGCGTGTTCATTTCCATAAAGAAATGTTTGTCGCGATCAACAATACATTCAAAGGTCGATACGCTATCAAGGCCAACCGCTTTGGCAAAGCGTTCGGCTTCTTCTTCCATTTTTTGTAGCGTTTTAATGTCTTGGTTTAACACCGCCACTTCACTATCGCGCCCTTCTTTAACGGCTGCTGTGAGTGCGTTTTCTAAGTCTTCAGTAATGACCGATACTTCTAATAGCTTTTGTTCATGCATTTGCAATGAGCAATCACGGCCACCTAACGACAGTGACCAATCGCCGTTACCAATTACTTGAATTTCTTGGTGGCGGGTGGTTTCAATGTTTAGCTCAATTAGAATGTTTTTGTTTTCGCCTTTACCAGTGGCTTTTACTTCGTTCAAAATTTCTAACACAAGTGATGGTGCTAGTTTCGCTACTTCGGCTAGTTGAGCTGCAAGGTCACCGTCAAACGAGGCTGGGTTTGGTAAAATACGTTGGCCTTTGCCGCCACCGCCGCCAATGCATTTAAGGCGCACACGATTTGCTGGGTATTGTTTACCAATTTCGATGACTTGTTCTGCGATGGTGACTTGCAGTTCTTCGATTGAATATAAGTCGATGCCTTTGTCATAACTGGCGGCGAGCACTACATCGGCTTTGTCTTCTAAGGTATTACATGCATCATACTTAGCTTGATCAATTTTCAGTTTTTCTTTTTTAACTAATGCGAGCAAGGCTTTATCGTCTTTGTGCTTTTTTAGTAACGTAAGGGCGGTGGCATTATCTAAACCAGGGGTTACGCTTACGCCGACTTTTAATGCGGTGCGTTTTGCTTCGTCTTTAAGGCCTGCATCGTGAACAGTTTTAGAGCACGGGCCAATAAAGTTTAAACCGGCTTTTTCCATGGCGCTGACCATGGATTCATCTTCGGCCATGAAACCATAACCGGTAAAGATGCTGTTGTAGTTGTTGTCTTTAGCAATTTTAATGATTTGCTGAATGCGAATATTACGCTCGTTTTTGTCAACACCTGTGTAATCGGGTACGCGGTGTACACGGCTTGGGTCTGTTAGTTGTCGCAGTTCAGGCGCTAGCGCATTTTGATAGACGATGCTGTCTTTTTCAGACAGTAAAATACCGTAATGTTCAATGCCCATTTCGGTAAATACATCCATGGCTTCAATACGAATAGGGCCACGACAAATAATTAATGGGCGCATGTTTGAGCAATCAAAAGATTGCACCCACTCACTAAAGGCATTACCTAATTGGCGATCTTTATGGATCAAAGGGTTATTTAAATAGTATTCGTTTGACATATTATTTCTCTAGCAGAGCGCTCTGGGTGACATTGACACGGTCGCCGCAAGCAGCCTCTTATAATTTATTGGTTCTTAATGAGAGAACAAACCACGTCTATCATTTTAATGTTTT
Source organism: Oceanicoccus sp. (assembly GCA_047621325.1). GTDB lineage: Bacteria > Pseudomonadota > Gammaproteobacteria > Pseudomonadales > Oceanobacteraceae > Bermanella. The sequence goes on along the minus strand of JBLHLT010000004.1, from coordinate 166,077 downwards.
TCTTTCTGTGGGAGGCGCTTGCGCGCGATAGGGTGTAATGATTAATCATCTATCGCGCGTAAGCGCCCTTCCACATTTATATAAATGAAATAGCCAAAATTAGAAAAACTCTCGCTGAACAGAATTAAACGGCTCGGGTGTGTAGTGCCTTAAATGAAACGCCATATTTTCACCCAACACTTTTCGTAAATCACTTGGCATCACAATTTGTGAAATACTGCCTAAGCTGAGTGCTTCGTTGGGGTTCATTAGCTCGGCTTCATAGCGTTTGCCTAATAAGGCTTCTTGTTCTTTGCCCCATTGCGCGGTTTGCTCGCCCGCTTTTACCGCACCACGAATGGCACGTAATTCATTTTTATAAACAAACTCAACACCGGCAGGGCCCATTACTGCGGCGCGTGTTGAAGGCAGGGCAATGACAAAATCGGCACCAGTTGGGTAGTTATTATAAGAGGCATACGCGCCACCAAAAGCGTTACGAATGATCAATAAAAAGCGCGGTGTGCGTAAATCAATAATGGCGTCTAACATAGCGCGGCCCGCTTGCACGATACCTAATGATTCTTGTTCTTTACCGGGTAAGAAGCCAGTGGTGTCTTCCATAAAGATAACTGGAATATTATAAAGATTACAAAAGCGAATGAAGCGCGCGTTTTTGTATGCTGCAGCAATATCAATTTGGCCAGATGCCACCGATGAATTATTTGCAACAAAACCAATGACGTTACCGCCCATACGACCTAATGCACAAATGGTGTTGCGTGCGCGGTCCGGTTGTACTTCCATGAAGTCGCCGTGGTCACACAATTGCTGAATCATGATGCTGACATCCAATGGGGTGTTAAAACCGCTTGGGCTGTTGAAGGCTTTTTTCAATAGAATGTCGATGTCCCATGTTTTACGATCAATGGGGTCGGATGTTTCTTGATAGGGCGCAAACTCGCTGTTGTTATCAGGCAAGTAGTTTAATAAGCGTTTTACTTTTTTAAGGGCGGCCACTTCGTCCTTTACTACAAAGTCGGTCACGCCACTTTGGCTGTGCACACCTGGGCCACCTAATTCGTCAGGGGTGACGTCTTCACCTAATACACTTTTCACGACACCCGTACCGGTTAAACCAAAAAAGGTATCGTTTGGTTGAATCATAAAGCTGCCTTGGCGCGGTAAGTAAGAGCCGCCGCCTGCGTTAAAACCAAACATGCACATAATAGACGGTACCACGCCTGAAATTTTACGCAGGGCCGTGAATGCTTCGGCGTAACCATCAAGGCCGCCTACACCGGCAGGTACATACGCCCCGGCGCTGTCATTTAACCCCACCAATGGAATGCGGCGTTTGCCCGCTAGTTCAAATAAACGCGCCAGTTTTTTACCGTTGGTGGCGTCCATCGAGCCTGCACGAATAGTAAAGTCATGGCCGTATAAGGCCACATCGCGGCCGTTAATTTTCACCACGCAGGTAACAATGCCTGCGCCATCTAAATTTTTGCCCCAGTTTTGAAATAATACCTGTGGGTCTTCATCGGTTAAAACTGAAATACGCTCCCAAATGGTCATGCGATTTTTGCTGTGCTGACGGGTTATGGCGTCGACACCGGGTGCCGTTTTTGGGCGGTTAATGAGGTCGTAGCCTTTTTTAAGGCTCTCTTCATATAGGCCCGGTTCGTAACTGGCTTGGCCGGGAATACTGAACTCAACTTCTTTTGCTTGCGCAAATGGATTAGTGAGTGTGGCGATGGTGGATTTTGTCATGTGGCGATATCACCTAAAAATGAGCTGACAAACCAATAAACTCAATGTGGAATAATCCGTGATTTCATCGAGCAGGGCCAGTTTGTCAATTATGGTTATTATAAAGTGGGTTGGATCATATAAGGGAATGTCTAGTAAGTGAATAGCGGAAAAACTCCCATTAATTGACAAAAATGCTTGCTTACCCTTTTAAATAAAGGGATTTAGCATGCTTTATCAGTACGGTGGCTCACAAAAAAGTTAAATATAAATAGACATAATCGCTCTTTATGGTCACATAAATATCCCAGTTAAATAGACATAAAACATCATTTCAGCAATATATTGCTTTATATTGCTTTGTGGGTTGTTGATATTAAGCGCGGAGTTACAGATACGGGCACTCATATAACCACTAACGCGGCAAGCGTCATGTTAATGAATGCAATGGCGGGTGAGGGCACAAACGATCAATGCCTTAAAATAATAAGCGGTCACAGAATGTGTATTTAATAGTGCACTTAGCTGTCGCTTAAATCCGATAACGTATGGACAATAGGGCTTTCAATTGTGGCTTTGGCTTTATTCTGTGATGCTAATTGAGCATCAGTGGCCAGCTGCCAAGTTAACCCAGCGGCAAATAGCACGCCGCAAGCCATAATAAGTTGTAGTCGTAACATAAACGCCTCGTCGCCAGATTGTAATATTTCAGCATACTGGTTGAGTTTAGTTATGTTCAATATGTAAAAGAGCGATTTACTGGGCCTAACTCGACAATATTTTTGATGAAGGCTTAGGGTGACTAAAATTAGTGATGTATTAGCATTATGACCGATATTAAAGTTGCTAATTGAAATGTGGTAGCCAGTGTCTTTTGCACAAATAGATGCTAAAGGTCAAAATCAACCTCGCTAAAGAAAATACTCATAAAACGTATCTCCATTACCAAAATATAACACCTAGTGAGCAAGAGTGATGATCATTGTTGTACGTTTGAATCATTAAAATAATTCTTTTTAAGATATGTAAATATCGACAAACGAGTACTGCATATTAGTATTAAGATCCTGTTAGTTTTGCTAGAGGTTTCATCATGACGCGTAACCATCAAGTCTTATTTTTATCTCACGGCGGTGGCCCTATGCCTTTGCTGGGTGATGCAGGTCATGCTGACATGGTTGAAAACTTAAAAGTAATTGCAGGTTCTCTTCGTCAGCCTAAAGCCATTTTGGTCATTAGTGCTCACTGGGAAGAAGCGGTTGCGACGATTACAGCGTCCCACAGCCCGGAACTTATTTATGATTATTATGGGTTTCCAGATGACGCCTATGATGTAACGTATAGCTGCCCAGGTTCACCAGAGTTAGCCTCTAAAATATATGCTGCACTTACTAACGCGGACATAGACGCTAAATTAGAGAATACACGTGGTTTGGATCACGGAGTCTTTGTGCCCTTGAAAATCATGTTTCCTCAAGCGGACATTCCGACGGTTCAATTATCGTTATTAAATAATTTAAATGCCAATGCGCATATATTAATGGGTGCTGCATTAAGGGATTTAGAATATGACGATTTATTAATTATTGGCTCAGGGTTTTCGTTTCATAATATGAATGCCTTTTTTTCCGCTAACACGGATGATGGCATGCAAAAAAATGAATTATTTGAAACGTGGTTAATTAAAACCTGTAGTCATTCTAATTTAGACGAAGACACACGCCATCAACAGCTGGCCAATTGGGAGCAAGCGCCCGCTGCACGTTATTGTCATCCAAGAGAAGAGCATTTATTACCGTTACATGTTTGTTATGGGGTAGCGGGAGAGGCCTGCCATCAATACTACGAGCTTATGATTTTGAATAAAAAATGCAGTATGTATCTCTGGTAACCGCGATGGCTGATTATGATATGTGATATTAGAAGGGGTTAGCGTCTATTTTTTGTTTCTTTTACTTCTTATTCATTTAACGGTATGCCTACAGACTTTACTTGTTTGGACTTAATTCATTACTTTCGTTTGTTAGTTTCACAATCTCTTTGACTCATAAAATGTAAACGCGCATGCTGGCGCACCATGCTATTAGTCTGATAAAAATGAATATGATATGACTAAGCACGATATAGGCACTAACTTAATTCGCTAAGTGACTTTATCCCCTAAAAACCAATATAGTAATATATGAGTTCGACTGTAATGATAGATTCGATAGATTATAAGAATATTTTTATTGAGATTGCCAACGAGCTAAATGATGTTGATGATCTAGGTGAAGTGGCCGCCTATATTCCAGAACTCAGTAAAATTGACCCTAAAAAACTAGGTATGAACTTAGTCACAATTGATCAGCATGAATATGATTTTGGCGATTCAAATGAAAAATTCTCTATTCAAAGCATAGCTAAGGTCTTATCTCTGACGTTAGCGTTAAAAATGCTGGGCAAAGACGTGTGGGATCGTGTTGGGGTTGAGCCATCCGGTTCTGCTTTTAACTCTCTTGTGCAGTTGGAATATGAAAAAGGCATTCCGCGTAATCCGTTCATTAATGCGGGTGCCATTGTTGTGTGTGATATTTTGGTGTCGCAGTTAGAGGATCCAAAGGCTGAGTTACTCGCCTTTGTCCGTAAAGCATCCGGCATTGAAACGATTGATTACTGTTCAAAAGTTGCCCAGTCTGAGCAGCAAACCGGTTATAGAAACTATGCTCTTGCTTATTTTATGAAGAGCTTTGGTAATATCCATAATGATGTTGAAACTGTATTAGATGTGTACTTTCATCTTTGTTCTATTGAAATGACGTGCAAAGAATTGAGTCAGACCTTTCTATTTCTTGCGGCTGGCGGCATAAATCCAATCACAAATGAAACCATTATTAGTCTTACCCGTACAAAGAGAATTAACTCGGTCATGCAGATGTGTGGTTTTTATGATGAAGCGGGTGAGTTTGCGTTTAAAACAGGTTTGCCCGGTAAGAGCGGTGTAGGTGGTGGTATTGTGGCGATTCATCCTGGCCAGTTTTGTATCGCGGTGTGGAGCCCTAAATTGAATGTTAACGGTAACTCTTACAAAGGCATGAAGGTGCTTGAAGCGCTTACCAGTAAAACGCAACTATCTATATTTTGATTGAGCGCTTTTTGTTAGGTGGGTATGGTTATCTTTGATTTTTGTGGGATGAGTCTCGACCTACATTATTTAAAAAATTAATTTATGGCAGTTGTGTATGAACATAAAACAGTTTTCGGAGTTAGTTGATATTTCTGCACATACCCTTCGTTATTACGAAAAAATTGGACTCTTAAGTAATATAAGTCGAAATGCAAGTGGTCACCGTTTTTTTACACAAAAAGATGTTGAATGGATTCAATTCGTTAAACGACTCAAAGAAACGGGCATGCCACTTGAGGCCATTAACCACTATGCCGACTTAAGGCAGCAAGGAGATCGCACCAGCGAGCCCCGTATGCGCATGCTTGAAGAACATGCCGCGTATTTAAAAGAGAAAATAGAGTTAGAGACACTTCACCTTAAACGGTTGGAGGAAAAAATTGAGCACTATAAAAAATCCATGGCAGGCGAAATAGTTGCTTGACTTAGAGTTTACTCTAAGTAGTAAGGTGCCAATATACACAAGCAACCTTTCTAAGGATTTTATATGAGTAATCAACGTTTCGAATCAGGGCTTAAGAAGCTACAAGAAATAGATGGCGAAGCAGGTCAAAAAGTCATTGAAAGTTTAGCGGCTATTTCACCTGACTTAGCAAAAATGATTATTGAATTTGGGTTTGGTGAAGTTTATCAGCGACCGGGGCTCGATTTGAGAAGTCGCGAACTGGCAACGGTCGCGGCATTAACGGCGTTAGGCTGCTGCCAGCCGCAGCTGAATGTTCATATTAATGGTGCGTTAAACGTTGGTTGCGAACCACAAGAAATCACTGAAACAATCATACAGATTGCCCTTTATGCGGGTTTTCCTGCCTGTTTAAATGCGATGTTTGTGGCGAAAGAAGTATTTATTGAACGCGGCATTATTAGTGAGTAACGATCGGAGTTTACAATGGATTTACTCACTATTTTTACATTGTTTTAGTATTGGTAATAGAATAAAAAGAAGGCTCGGCTAATTACTATAATGGTTTATGTAAACAAAAGATGAGCGTGTCAAATGGACTTAACCGTAAAACAAAAACTTGATTCTTACCCACGTGATGTTCATATCCAGCTCATGCGTATTCGTGAACTTATTTACCACGTTGCCGAGCAAGATGGCGTTGGCGAGCTGACCGAGACATTAAAGTGGGGTGAGCCAAGTTATAATTCTAAAATAGGCAGTGCAATCAGATTTGATTGGAAAGCCAAACAGCCAGAACAATATTGTATCTATTTTAACTGTAAAACGACCTTAGTAGAGACGTTTAGGGAGCTATACGGTGAGGTATTTAAGTTTGAGGGCAACAGGGCAATGGTGTTTACTTTAGGCGGTGATTTACCGATAAAAGCATTATCCCACTGCCTCTCTTTGTCATTACGTTATAAACAGATTAAACACCTTGCTTTACTTGGCGCATGATATATCCATAGTGGTATTGGGTGGTTTATAATTTTCTGCCGAAACATATGCCTTTAATAACGAAATTTTTGATGAATACCTTAATACATAAAATGTGGAAAAAAATAGGCGTTATTACGCTTTTGTCGTGCTGCTTATCTGCAGTGGTGTATTCCGATGAGTCAGTGCATGTTATACGCGGTACACAAGATAACGATGACCTTCGTGGAACGTCATTCGCTGATGAAATATATGGCGGTAAAGGCGATGATATTATTTATGGTGGTGCCGGTGCCGATATATTGTTCGGCGGAGCAGGGGCCGATCAGTTTGTCATTAAGACATCAGAGCTTGATACAGTCGATACCATTAAGGACTTTAATCCTAACGAAGGGGATACTATTATTTTGCACTTTCAATCGTCCTCAATTAAAGATATTCGAATACCTCAAGAATTAGGAACAAGTAATATAAAATTCGATAAAAACGGAAATCTAAAGCTTCTCTTGGACAGCCAAGACTGGATGACTCTACTGAAAGTTGAAAACACAAACACCTATTTTCAAATAGAGAATGATTCTAACTTCATTCGGTTTGTGTTTGATAAAAAGTTTTAAACGCTTCGAGGCGTTAGTAAGACTAACGATACTTGCGCGCTAAGATAATGAGTGTTTTGGTTGTCTGCTGTGTTATATGAACATGTTCTCCATTAACGATAAATGCAGCATTGAGTTTTATAGTCAAGAATTCTGCTTATGCAGGTGATATCGAGCAGTTAAGATTATTATAAAGCTATGTGGAGAAGTAAGTCAGGATATTAAAAAGTGTAATATTGTTAGTTATGCTGCTTGATACAAGCCTCTAGGTATCAGCTATCTGTTTGTATTCGTTATGATTTGAAACATACTTTGAAATTGAACCAATAATACTACTGACACTCCCTGTCAGTAGCCTTTTATATACTGCTCTCACTGAATGACTCAGTACATAACAAGGAACAAAACAATGGCAATTTTAGAGTTAGTGACATTCAATCTGGCCCAAGACGTAACCGATGAAGCATTTTTGGCTGAAAGCGAACACTTAAATACGTGGGTGAAAACACAGCCTGGTTTTGAATATCGTGCGCTTGCTAAAGCAGACGATGGTCACTGGACAGATACTGTTTTTTGGCAAGACATGGCAAGTGCCAAGGCCGCTCAAGAAAGCTTTGGCCAAGTAAAAAGCTTAGAAGGCATGCTGAAAATGTTAGACATGGAAAGTGTAAAAGTTGAGCACCAAAATATTCACACCATGCAAGCCCCTGCTTAACATACGCTGTATAAAATGGAGTACGAAACCCAATGCATAAGTCAGAACGCCTATTTCAATTGGTTAACTTATTGCGTGGGCGTCGTACGGCCATAACAGCAGAGCAATTAAGTGATGTAATGGAAGTCTCGGTAAGAACCATTTACCGAGATATTCAAACACTGATTTTATCTGGTGTGCCAGTGGATGGTGAGGCGGGCATTGGTTACATGCTAAAGCCGGGTTATCAATTACCGCCGCTTATGTTTGATTTTGACGAGGTGCAAGCGTTGTTGTTGGGCGCGCGTATGGTTGAAGCTTGGACAGACCCAGAATTAGCAGCGGGTGCCAAACGGGCTATGCAAAAAATTCGCGCTGTCTTACCTGAGCCTTTGTTGGTTCAAGCTGACCGCCAAACGTATCGTGTACCTGCATTAACACCGCAACAAGAGCTTGGCGATACTCATAAGATTATTCGTCATGCTTGTGAGCAACAGCAAATTATTAACCTGCATTATCGTGATGTAAGCGACAACGAAACCGAGCGCCGAGTTTGGCCACTAGGAATGTTTTTTTGGGGTGAGCGTTGGACGTTAGTGGCATGGTGTGAAAGCCGTAATGATTATCGTAACTTTCGGTTTGACCGAGTGTTGAATGTTGCACCCACCGGCGTACTTTATCCTGTGGACGCTGAGCGTAACTTACAACACTACATTGATATGATGAACAAACTGTATAGTTAAATAACTTTAAGAATTAACTCGGGCGAACCCAGTACATGGGTGTCGGCCACGTAATAATCTTCGCTGCTGGCGTTGTTCCACCAGTTTTTCCACGGCGCATCAATCGGTTGGCTATTTACCAAAGCATTCTCTTTTAATACCGGCACAATTGCCCCCATTGAAACACTTAACGCATTTGGCGTACGACGTTTGATCATATTGGGCGTTAACGCTTTAGGGTCGTCTAGGCCCATGCTGCCCACCAGTTCATAAAAATTATGTAAGGTATTATGTTGAAAGTTGGCAACACGTTTACTTTTAATATTGACATCTAACGCGCGACCGCGTGCAGGGTCTTGGGTGGCAATACCCGTTGGGCAATGGTTGGTATTGCAGCTGCGTGATTGAATGCAGCCAAGTGCCATCATCATAGTACGTGCCGCGTTTACGGTATCGGCCCCTGCGGCGAGCTTGCTTAATAAATCAAAGCTTGATGCGGTTTTACCAGAGGCAATGAGTTTTATTTTATTGCGCAGCCCACAACCAATTAATGCGCTGTTAATTAAATACACGGCTTCTAAGCAGGTCATGCCTAAGCGGTTACTGAACTCAACAGGGGCGGCACCTGTCCCCCCTTCAGCGCCGTCTATGGTGATAAAGTCTGGCAAAATATTGGTTTCTAACATGGCTTTGCAAATGCTTAAAAATTCAGCAGGGTTACCCACGCATAATTTAAAACCAACCGGTTTGCCGTCACTTAATGTACGCAACTGTTGAATAAAGCCTAATAATGCTTTTGGCGAACTGGCCATAGGGTGATTGGCGGGGGAGATGCAGTCTTGATCTTTGGGTACGCCGCGAATGGCCGAAATTTCATCATTGATTTTTGATTTGGGTAACACGCCTCCATGGCCGGGTTTAGCGCCTTGGCTTAATTTAATTTCGATCATTTTAATGTTTGGTAACGTGGCGGTTTGTTTGAATTTATTGGCATCAAATTCACCGTTATGTGTGCGACAACCAAATAAGCCAGAGCCAATTTGCCAGACTAAATCGCCACCGTGTTTTAAATGGTAAGGACTGACGCCACCTTCGCCTGTGTTGTGGTAAAACCCACCCATTTTTGCCCCAAGGTTTAATGCCTCAATGGCGTTAGGGCTTAATGAGCCGTAACTCATGGCGCTGATGTTTAAATAAGCTGCATCGTAGGGTTGTGTACAGTCATCGCCGCCAAAGGTAATGCGCTTGTTTTCTTCTTTTACGGTTTTAACGTGCAGACTTTGCCATAGGCTTAAATAATTATCTTCAAGTAAGTTGCGTTGTGTGCCAAAGGCAATGGTGTCGCGTTCGTTTTTGGCACGTTGATACACCAATGAGCGTTGCTCGCGGTTAAACGGTAACTCTTCTGTATTGCTGGCAATAAAATATTGTTGAATTTCGGCGCGAAACGATTCTAAAAAATAACGGATGTACGCAACCACAGGGTATAAGCGGTTAAGAGTATGTTTGCTGAATAACACATCATGTACACCTACTGTGGTGTAAAGGATGGTGAAAGTAAAAAAAGAATAAGATAAAGCACTTGGTTCTAACCAAGCCCAAGTAGCCGACATTGCGTTGCCCAAGGTGGCAATGAGCAATAACATTTTTTGCATAATGGTCATAGGCGGCTCTTCGTTGCAGCGCTTTATTTGCTGCGCATTAATTTTTGTTGGCGATATTCTTTAGGAGTGTACCCGCTCCATTGTTTAAAGGCACGGGTAAAGGCGCGTGGTTCACTGAAATTTAATTGTTTAGAAATTTTGGCAATACTAATGGCGCGATTACCTAGCAACTTATTGGCAAGTTCTTGCCGTAAGTGATCTTTAATTTGTTGATAATTACTGCCTTCGGCATTGAGTTTGCGCCTTAGGGTTTGTTCACTCATGGAAAGTGATTTGGCTAGCTCGTCTGATGTGGGCAGGTTGAGTACGTCGTCTTCTTTAAATGGTCGCGGGTCGAGCTGTTGTTTAATCAGTGCGGTTAAACTGGTGTCTTCACCGGGAATGGTGAGCATATCAATAGGGGCTCGGCGCAAAAATACTTGCAAGTCACCTTGGGATTTAACCAAAGGCTCTTGTAAATATTTTTTATGAAAAACTAAGCGGTTGTATTTACTTTTTAAGTGGGTAGGGCAGCGAAACAATAAATCGAATTCATCACGGTCGAGGGGGGTGTAGTTAATATAGGCACCCAGTAACTTTATAGGTTTGCCAATGTACCAGCTTGCAAAACGATGCCAGATGACATGCCAGTACTCCACATAAAAATGTTCGAAGTCTAATTCTGGCCTGCGAAATTCACTGGTGAAATACACGTGGTCGTCTTCTATGTTTAGCGACATCTGCACTTCGTCGGTGATTTGATTATAAAAACGAATGGCTTTTTGCAGCAGTTCTTCAAGGGTTTGGCTGTGGCTCACATACTCAGCCATTAACTCAAACGTGCCGACTTTTATGGGTTTTTCGGTAAAGCCCATAAACTCGTCGTTTAGTTCAAGTGCAATGCCTGCGTAGAGTTTGGCAACAAGATCGACCCCAAAGCGGCCTTTAGGGTCTTTTAAGGGTTTTTCAGGAATACGGTATTTTTTTAAAAGGGCGCGGGTATCGACCCCTTTGGCTTTGGCACCGCCAATTGCAGTGAGAATATAGTGGGTGCCAATACTTGCCATATGTTTATCCGCTCACGGGTGTGAGCGCCTACATTGTTTAAATAATTGCGAGTTTTCGATCAGGGGGAATGTGTGGTAATCGTTTATTGGCCTTTAAAGCCTTTGCCTACGATATACACTTCACGTGAACGAGGGCGTGACGCCGCTGGCTTACGAATCACTACTTTATCAAACGAGGTGCGCACGTCTTTTAAGTATTCTTCATACCCAACCCCTTGGAACACTTTTGCACAAAAACCACCGCCGGGTTTTAACACGTTACGCGCCATATCTAATGCTAGTTCAACAAGATACATAGACGAATATTGGTCGGTGGCGTTCACACCACTAATGTTGGGTGCCATGTCGGAAATCACCACGTCAACCGTATCGCCGCGTAGGGCTTCAACGATTTGTTCGAACACGGCTTCTTCTGTGAAGTCACCCTGTATGAACTTAACATCGGCGATGGAATCCATCGGCAAAATGTCTGAGGCAATGGTGCGACCCTTGTCGCCCACCCAAGGGGCTACAATTTGCGACCAACCGCCAGGGGCGGAGCCTAAATCCATGACCACATTGCCCGGGCGAATAAGTTTGTCTTTCTCGTTGATCTCGATGAGCTTATAGCTGGCACGGGAGCGATAGCCATCAATTTGAGCGCGTTTAACGTAAGGGTCGTTAACGTGCTCATCTAACCACTTTTTGCTGGTTTTGGATCTGGCCATGTAATGTTTACCGTACTGCTGGTTTGTTCGAATTGGGGCGCATTGTACGCTTGATGTAAGAGTAGGGCAAAAATGGCAGCGCATGCAGGGTCATTTGGTCGTTTTTTGTATGCCATATCTAAACCACTTACTCTATGTAAGAGGTACACAGTACTCCCGCAGCGAAATATCTAAGCTATTTTTGTGAAAGGGCGCTCAGCGTGCCCCGTGAACGAAGAGAATATTTTGGGTATGCGTGGGATAATATGCAAAAAACACATTATCACCCCCTGGTATTACCACCTGACAATAACCCTCCCAATCGCTACAATAGCGCCTATTATTTAGCGACACCCATATTACTTCTTTTGCCGGAGACACCGGCCAGGAACGCGCCCCATGATTCGCATCACAGAATTAGCTCTACCCCTTGATCACCCAGAAAGTGCCATCGAAGCCGCACTGCTAAAACGCTTAGGCATTCCTAAAGCCGACTTAATCGACTTCATTGTATTTAAACGCAGCTATGACGCGCGTAAAAAGAATACCGAAATCAAGTTCGTTTACATACTCGATGCCAATGTTAAAAACGAAGCCGCGGTATTAACGAAGTTTGATCAAGACATACATGTAAAACCCGCCCCCGATACCAATTACTACCCAGTACCATCCGCCCCAGCGGATTTAACCGAGCGCCCCGTGGTCATTGGTTTTGGCCCATGTGGTTTATATGCGGCATTAACCCTTGCCCAGGCGGGTTACAAGCCCATCGTATTAGAACGCGGCAAAGAAGTGCGTGCGCGTACCAAAGACACATGGGCACTGTGGCGTAAGCACGAGCTGAACACCGAATCGAATGTGCAATATGGTGAAGGCGGCGCGGGGTTATTCTCTGACGGCAAACTGTATAGCCAAATCAAAGACCCTAAATTCTACGGGCGCAAAGTCATGCATGAATTTGTACGCGCGGGCGCCCCAGAAGAAATCATGTTTGTGAGCAAGCCCCACATTGGTACCTTCCGTTTAACCGGCGTGGTTTCCAAAATGCGTGAAGAGATCAAAGCCCTTGGCGGTGAAGTGCGTTTTGAGAGTAAGGTATCGGACCTTCAAATTGAAGACGGCCGCATTACTCAAGTGGGTTTAGACAATGGCGAAAACATTAACAGCCGTTATGTCGTGTTGGCCCTTGGCCACAGTGCCCGTGATACCTTTCGCTTGTTGCATAAAAAAGGCGTATTTATTGAAGCCAAACCCTTTGCTATTGGCTTTAGGGTTGAGCATCCACAATCGTTGATCGACACCGCCCGTTTAGGCAAATACGCCGGCCACCCTGAATTGGGCGCGGCGGATTACAAAGTGATTCACCACGCTAAAAACGGCCGTGCCGTTTACAGCTTTTGCATGTGCCCAGGGGGCACCGTGGTAGCGGCAACCTCAGAAGAAGGCCGTGTGGTCACCAACGGCATGAGCCAATATTCCCGTAACGAGCGCAACGCCAACTCCGGTATTGTGGTGGGCATTCACCCAGAACAAGACTTCCCCGGTGGCCCGCTGGCGGGTGTTGAACTGCAAGAAAAACTCGAAAGTCATGCCTTTGAAATGGGTGGCCGCGATTATTGCGCCCCCGGCCAATTAGTGGGTGACTTTGTTAAAGGCCGCGCCTCAACCAAACTAGGAGACGTTGAGCCATCCTATAAACCGGGTATTAAACTTACCGATCTTGCGGATGCCTTACCCAGCTACGCCATTGAAGCCATGCGCGAAGCCTTCCCTGCCTTTGGTAAAAAAATCCGCGGCTTTGACAGACCCGACGCCATTTTAACCGGCATTGAAACCCGTACCTCAAGCCCAATTCGCATCACCCGTGATAACGACACCCTGCAAAGTTTAAACACGCGCGGTTTATACCCAGCCGGTGAAGGTGCCGGTTACGCAGGGGGTATTTTATCGGCAGGCGTTGACGGCATAAAAGTGGCCGAAGCATTAGTGCGGGATATGCTGGTGGATTTAAAGGATGATGCAAAATGAAATTAGACGACGCTAAAAAACTGCATCAAAAAAAATACCGCACTCAACTCGGTTACTACCTAGTAGAAGGGGAACATCTAGTACTTGAGCTGCAACAAGCGGCCAAGCAAAACGCTCAAAATTTTAAAAATACCCAGTTATATGTCACCGAAGAATACCAAGAATGGGCCAATGCATTGGATGCGGATTTTAAAATCTTCACCATCAGCAAAAAACACATGGCCCAGTTAAGTGATACTAAAACTCCGCAAGGTATTATCGCCTGTGTGCCACTGCCAGATTTAACAGCGGATTTAAAACAAGCAAACGCATCAGCTGTTAAACAACAAAAATACATCTACCTGCACGAAGTACAAGACCCAGGTAACCTTGGCACCATATTAAGAACCCTTGCTTGGTTTGGTGGCTTTAAATTATTGTTAAGCCCTGACAGCGTCGACCCGTTCAATCCAAAAGTGGTGCGCTCTAGCATGGGGGCTATCTTCCATGTGCCCATGGAGCTCGACGTAGAACTTTCAGATTTGCAAAACCGTTTTGAAAAGTTCGCCTATTTAGATATGCAGGGCGAAAAAGTGAATACACCAAAATTTACCGAGTTTGACTGTTATTTATTTGGCAACGAAGCTCGTGGTGTACCCCGTGAGGCGCTGGCGGAAGTGAACGCCACCGCGTTTACCATTCCGGGTAGTGGGGCCATTGAGTCACTCAATTTGGCTTCGGCGGTTAATATGTGTGCTTATCAATTATCTCTATAGATAAGCGTTGTCGGTGTGAGTGCAGCGGCAATTTCTTGTGTTTATATTGTACGAACCCGCACCTAGAGTGCTCCGCGAACGAAGAGAGTGCTTTAGGTGTGCGGGTGAATTCAGTAGCTGGATTAATAAAATAACCACAATAATATTTTTGTCATACTCGACGCGAGGAACGAGTAGATCGGGTATCCATTTCCGTATGTGTGTTATTTGGATAGTGTGAATTATTTAAATTTTCGTAATCTGGCCAATTAAAGCCAGCACGGTTTTCTTTTCTGGGGTTGCACCCCAGCCCACCGCTTCACTACTAGCCTCAAGTCGCCGATCTCATAGATCTCGCCCAGTTTTAGTTGTTGTAGGTCTCGGTGTTTTGGATTCTGTTGTTTGCGATGACGGTGCGCATGTTTAATAATCACAAAATCGTGGATAAATATTCCTTAACCCTATTTATTTGAAGCTGTTAAATAGTTGATGTACACTTACCGTACTCTTTAGCTTTGGACGATATTTGTCTAGTCGGGTGCTTAGCCAGACTCTAATTTATTGAACGGTTTTAGATGCGAGTGATCGCAATCTAAGCTCGTTCCTCACTTAGATTGCGATCACTCGCGGTCTTGAGTAAAGAGTAAGGCCCAAAAGTACCACTTTTGGGTTTTTTTTTGGAATAAATAATAGGCATCCAAATGAGCTTTCTTGAAAAATTAGCCAGAGTGCTACAGAAAAGCGAAATTGAGGTTGAGTATTTTTTACAGTATGCGCCCAAAAAATATAGGGTCTATAAGATACCTAAAAGAACATCTGGTTTTCGTACAATTGCTCAGCCTACGAAGGAACTAAAGGAATACCAAAGAGCATTTCTGAATATTCAAAGTTTTCCTGTACATAATACTGCTAAGGCATATAGAACCAATGTAAGTATCAAAGATAATGCCAATGTACATAAGGCTAATAAATATTTTCTTAAAATGGATTTTGATAATTTCTTTAACTCAATAACGAGTGAGTTATTTTGGCGAGTATGTTTAACCAAGTTTGAAGGTTTAACAATCAAAGACAAAGAACTTCTAGATAAACTGTTATTTTGGAGTCCAGGGAAGACTAATAGACGTGGCTTAGTTCTAAGTGTAGGGGCTCCAAGTTCCCCGTTAATATCAAATTTTTTTATGTTTGAATTTGATGAGGTGATATCTAAATACTGTATTGATAATAATATCTCCTTTACTAGGTATGCTGATGATTTAACTTTTTCTACAAATAAAAAAGATATTTTATTTTCTGTACCAGGTGTCGTTAAAGAATGTCTTGATGCTTGTTTCAATAAAGAAATAACAATAAATAAGAGGAAAACTGTTTTTTCATCTAAGGCGCATAATCGACATGTAACTGGGATAACAATTAATAATAGTGGTGCTTTGTCATTAGGTAGAGAAAGGAAACGTTATATTAAACATCTAGTTCATCAATATACGCTTAATATGCTTGATAAAGAGAAATTGAACCACCTAAAAGGTTTGTTAGCTTTTTCAATGCATATTGAGCCAAACTTTATTAAATCTTTAAATGAAAAATATACATTAGACTTAATGAATAGTTTGTCAGGGGATAAGTATGATAAAACAAAATAAAGCTATTCCTCATTTAATTAAGAATGCTAGTAAAGGGAACTTGCTTTCCAAGTTTCAGTTATATGAAAATTTTAGCTCTAGTGAAGATAAAGAAGAATTAATAAAATCATACTTGTATATGAAAGAACTTGAGACATCATTGAAAAGTGATGCATTACTACTTGAATCTATAGAGTTAACAGACTTTAGACGATTTAAAAGTTTCGAAATTAAATTTGATTCTGATATTACAGTGATTGTGGGTGGTAATGGAACTGGAAAAACAACACTGTTGGAGTCTATAGCAAAGATACTTTCATGGTTTAATAATGATTTAATGAAAGAGAAAAGCTCAGCTAAACATATTATGCCATCAGATATTAATAAGCACTCCGATAGCTACTCTGAAATTTATTCAGTTCTTAAACATTCAGGTAAAAATAAATATACTGTGAGCTTATCACGTTCAATTGATGGAGCAGCAAAGAAAAAAGAGAGTTTTCTGGAAGAGATAAGAGGGCTCTCGAATATGTATCGTGTTACTAGTGCGCATGAATATATAGATTTTCCATTGATGGCATATTATTCGGTGGATAGAGGTAATACAAAACCCTCTAGTTATATTAATATTGAAGAGATTTCCGATAGTGATAGGAGTAATCGTTTCGAAGCATTAAAAGGTGCGCTTGATGGAAACTGTGGTATTAATGATTTTCTCAAGTGGTTCGTAGAATTATCTAATCTAGCGAATGAAGAGGTTAATTCTGAAAGGTATAAGTTGGAAAAAGAAATACTTACTTTTGAAAGTATAATTAGAGAAGTATATAAGGATGAAGTGCCTGATAGTGAAGATAAATATGTAATTAAACTATCGGAGAAAAAAACTGAATTAGAAAGCTTAGAAAAAAGTTCTATATCCGAAGAGTATAGTTTGCAACTTAAGGTAGTTGTTGAAGCTATAGAAAGTTTGATTCCAGGTGTGTCAAATATACATATACATAGGGGATCAGGTAAGGCCGAACTTTTACTGGATAATTTTGGTGATAGAGTTAACTTCAATCAAATATCAAAAGGCCAGCAAACTATGGTCTCATTAGTAGGGGACTTAGCTCGAAGGTTGGTTGTTTTGAATCCTAAATCTAATGCCCCTTTAAATAGTAAAGGTATCGTAATAATAGATGAAATCGATCTTCACCTTCACCCAGAATGGCAGCAATCAATTGTTTTAGATTTCCAGAGAACGTTCAAAAATATTCAATTTATAATAACGACACATAGCCCACAAATACTTTCTACAGTTGATGTGTCGTCGATACGACAAATAAAAACAGATCAGGAAGGTAGTCCCTTTATTGAAATACCAAAATTTCAAACAAAGGGTGTTGCAAGCTCCGATATTTTATCAAGAATAATGGGGATTAATGCAATTCCAGAGCATGTCGAAGAGGCTCGGTGGGTTGTAGAATTTAACGATCAATTAAAAAATGATAAGAAAGATGAAGCTGACGCTACTCTTTTAAAATTAATCGAGCATTTTGGGAAAGAACACCCGGTTATTGAAGAGTGCAGGTCTCAGGTAAGAATGATGGAGATGAAGGCTAGATATAGTAGTGAGTTATAGTGTATGAGAAAATTAAATAGGCCTGTGGCTCCTAAACCTTTATCTAAATACAATTATAATCACAAGGAATGGAGTGATTTAACTGCTAGAGATAAAAAGAGTATTTGGTACAGTCTAAATAATATGCAAAATGGCTACTGTTGTTATTGTGATTCTGTTGCAGTTCGCGGAAATGGACATATCGAGCATTTTTTTAATAAAGGGACAAAAAATTATAAAAATTTGACATTTAACTGGGATAATTTATTTGGTTCTTGTGGTTTCCAGAGTGGAGATACTTGTGGCCATTATAAGGATCGAATGGGAGCTAGTGGGCCTGGTAATTATGACCCCAAAAATTTAATTAAACCTGATGTTGAAAATCCTAGTTTATTTTTTTATTTCTTACCGACAGGAACTATAAAAGTTAATGACTCACTAACTTTAGCTGAAAAGGCACGGGCTTATGAAACTATCAGAGTGATAAATCTAGATGATGGTGCACTAAACAGTGCTCGATATAAACGAATAAAGACCATACAAAAGGAAATCTTGAATCTTTATAGCTTGACTCAAGATGTTGCTATGATAAAGCAAGAGCTGGCTAAAATTAGGTCAATTGTTTTGAAAGGTGAATATCAGTCAGCTGTCTTATCGGCTTTGGGTCTATGATGTAAAGGGAATAATCAAAGAGGTTTGAGTTAATAAAGAGATTAGAATTATTGAACAGTATTCAATATCTATTCAAATATTTAATCTTTTCATTTAATGCTTTAAAAATTAATCAAGGGGTCAGAGTAACTGAAAGGAAACACTCACCCCTGAGCCCTCACCCCAAACCCCCAATAAGCCTCTTCAGCGTCTTAGCCGCAAACCCTTGAGGCAAAACCGCCTGAGAAGTAGTGGCTAGCTGATAACAGCCTTCAATACTGGCCAGTATCATACTGGCCAGTTCTTTAATCTCTTTTTTAGTAAGCGATAGGGCTTTCTCATTTTTAACCGCATCGAGCAGGGTTTCTATTTGTAATACATTTGCCTGAACACTCTCTTGGTAAATCTTTTGTACTTCTTCTTGCCTAACGGCTTCAGCGCTAATGAGGACCCATGCGGATACGGCGGTGGTGTCTGAGTCAGCGCCTAGGGCAAGTGCGGCATCAATATAGGCATGTAAACGCTCTGTTGGGGTGTTTGCCTGTTCTAGGTAGCGATTGAAGCGGTCTTGGGCTGCATTATTAAGGTTGTTTATAAGGGCGACCAATATTTCTTGTTTGGTTTTAAAGTGGTAATGAATCAGCCCTGATGACAGGCCTGCCGCCTTGGCAATGCTTTGGATAGAGGCTTTTTCATAGCCTTTTTCAGCCATGGCAATCTGTAAGCCCCCTATGATCTGTGCGCGTCTTTCTTCTTTGTTAGAGGGTCTGCCCATTTTTGTGTCTCAAATAGTATTTTGGTTATTTGACCAAAATACTTGACCAAAGGGAAGGCTTTGCCCTATATTGCCATTAAGTTGGTTGACCAACCAATTAAATGGTTGGAAATAGGGGAATCATTATGGATACAAGCCTAGGATTTTGGTTAAAGGTGACGCAGCAGTGGGGCGCTGATCGCTCTGAATGCGTGGCAGTATATAAAGAGTTAACAAACGCCTATTGCGAGAAGAATAGGCATTACCATGATCTAACCCATATTGAGCATATGTTGAGCTTGGCAAACCAAGTGTCTGAACAAATCGAAGATCACGATGCTATGTACTTAGCAATTTGGTTTCATGATGTTATTCAAAAGCTAGGGCGTGACAGTGAACAGTTAAGTGCTGATTTTGCAGTAAAGAAACTAATGGCATTAGGTGCACCAAAAACATTTTGCCAGCTAGTATCTGCTTTGATTCTATCTACTGTTCATGGTCAGGCAGCCGCTCACAGCGGGGATGAAACTTTACTTGTGGATATTGACCTTGCGATTTTAGGTGTTAATCGAGCAGCCTATCAAACCTATTCACGTCTATGCCGTAAGGAGTACAAAATTCCAGAGCGTTTGTATGTGTCAGGTAGAAAAAAGGTTTTGCAATCTTTTTTGGCGCAAACTCAGATTTTTAAAACCCCTTATTTCTATCAGAAATTTGAAAACAGCGCGCGTAAAAATATTCAATGGGAGTTATCACTATGAAAGCTTCAACTAGGTTCACGGTTAAGAATATAAGTGTCTCCATTATTATTGGCTTTATAATCTTTGGGGCGTTAATCAAGTATATTGGAGCTGTTCTCTCAGTATTTATAGGGCTCACTATTTTTATATTGCTGTATCTTTTCTTAAGAAAATTTACGACTTATGAATTAAATTATATAAAACCTATATTCTCATATACAGGTGAGCAGGGTATTTATAATAACGGTGAATCTGAACTTACATTTAATTGGCGTGATGTGGTGAATGTTGAAATCATCACAACGGATCAAGGCCCGTTCGTCGACGACTTGTGGTGGGTGTTTTTCTTGTCGGATGATTCGTATATTCCAATTTCTGGAAACGCCGAAGGCTGTAATGATTTAATTGACTGTATTGTTAATCAATTAGGCGAGCCTGATTGGCATCAGATTATAGAATCATCGGGGAGTTGTGAAAATGCGAGTTTTAAAGTTTGGGATAGGCTAGGTGAAACAATGGGGTAAGAAATAGTCTGTGATTGGGACTGAATCTGATCAAGGATAGCAGCGCTATCAAGGTGGCAGTATCCAGGAACAGAGTACTTGGATATTTGGCAAACTAAACCCGCTTAGATATCAAAACGCGGCATCCAAACGCCATATCACCAAAGCGTAAGTAATATAACGTATATTGATGTACTTATATCGCGGAAGCATGGATGCATAAGAGCGATGAAAGGCTGGTGGCGTGAGCCTACCTAGGCCCTTCGACAGCTCGTTTCTGGCGTCCAGTATGACGAGATGTAAAAAACAAAGACACTTAAAATTAAGAGGGTATAGTGCTGATTCTCTGACCCCAAGTTTCCAATAATATACTCAGCGGCTTAGTCTCAAACCCTTGCGGAAAACGGCCTATTCACCAAAAGTATCTTGGATATTTGGAGTAAATACGGGACTTGTCACATTTTTAGGTAATATATCTAATCATACTAAATCATTAGCCCTAATTTCTTGGTGGTCCTGTACAATCCTGCCTAAATTTTCAATGTTCATATTTAAAATGAATACACTCAGTCGATTGGGCTTAGCAATGATAAAAAAAATACTACTGACAACATCTTTGTTCTCTTTGTTGGCTGCTTGTGGGAGTGGTTCATCGAGCAAGATAGAACCTGTTTCTATAAGCCCAAGGTCGATGGTGAGTACGGCTCAAGAAGAAAGTTATTATTCCACTACACCGACGTTACTCTCTGGTACGGGTGATATTGCCTATACAGTTGAAAATAAACCTAGCTGGTTGGCATTCAATCAGCAGACGGGAACGTTGAGTGGCACCCCTGATGATGCTGATGTGGGTTTTCATTCAAATATTATTATTACGGTCAGTAATTCCGTTTCTTCTTCATCTATTGTGCCGTTTACCATTCAGGTAACGCCAGTCAATGATGTACCTGAAATCGTTTCGCAAATAATTACGATCAACAATTTTAAGCAATCGAATAGCTTTTCCATAAACTATTCTGATATTGATAATCGCCATGATGAATTAACATTAACGGTTCAAGCGCCGCCAGAATTTGGCCTGGTTACACAAAGTGAAAGTAACCCTAAACAATTAATTTATACACCTACATCCGTTGATGGCGCTGCAGGTGATTCATTTAACGTGACCATAAGCGATGGTGTTTCTTCAAGTAAAGAAGCGACGATAGAACTTGTTTTTCAAGATCAGAGCGCGCCTAGTATTTTAATTAGTCCTGTTGATGGTGCCGTTAATGTCGCGCTTTCTGAGCGGATTAGTATTAGCTCTGATGATGCCTTAGATGAGTCAACACTGACGTACAGTACTTCTGGCACGGAGTGCACTGGATCCATACACATCTCTAGTGACAATTTTTCGAGCTGCTTAGCCATTGACGATATAGTCATGCATGATTTAAATAGGCGTGCTGAAGTTATTTTAAGCTCGAATTTAACTAAAGATACGGTTTATCAGATTAAAGTTCTCAATCTAGTAAAAAATAAATTCGGCACACCTTTATTTTCGAATTTATTGGCTAATTTCAAGACTGTTAACCCGGTCGATCTAATATCTCTAAGTCAAAAGGTAGAGGGTGCCGCAACAGAAGAAAGCTATTACTCTTTCATGCCTACGTTACTTTCTGGTACCGGTGATATTACCTATTCTATAGTGAATAAACCTAATTGGTTGGCATTTGATAAGCAAACAGGAGCATTAAGTGGCACCCCTGATGATGCTGATGTAGGCCTTCATTCAAATATTATTATTACGGCAAGTAATTTTGTATCGTCTTCAACTTTGGGGCCGTTTTCTATTAACGTAACCCCCGTCAATGATGTGCCTGAGATTACTTCGCAAATAATCACGTTCAACGGTTTTAATCAATCCAATAGCTTTTCATTAGTCTATACGGATAAAGATAATACTCGTGATGAATTAACCTTGAATATTCAAACGCAGCCAGAATTTGGTCAAGTTAAACAAGATGAAAGCAATCCTGATCGATTGGTATATACACCTACCTCCATGGATGGCGTTACAGGTGATTCATTTACAGTAATCGTAAACGACGGAGTTTCTTCAAGTATAGAAACGAACGTAGAGCTTGTTTTCCAAGATGAAAGTGCTCCCAATCTGTCACTCATTCCTGTTAATGGGGCGGTCAACGTCGCAGTTTCGAAACAGATTGGTATTGCATCTGATGATTCATTAATGGTGTCCACACTAACGTATAACACGTCTGACACAGCATGTTCTGGCTCCATACAAGTCTCTAGTGATAATTTTTCGAGCTGTCTAGTTATCAATAGCATTGAAATGTATGACTTAAATAAGCGAGCTGAAATTATATTAAGTACGCCGTTGAAAAAAGATACTGAGTATCAGGTTAAGGTGCTCGATCAAGTACAAAATATATTTGGTGTGAATGCATTGTCAACGTTAGTCAGTCGCTTTAAAACGACGAAAGGGCTTCTTATTACAGAGATTAGTGAAAGTTATTATAACAATACATTTTGTTGGTTTGAGCTTTATAACCCTACCTCTGATGTTGTTGACTTGTCAGGATACAGTTTTAAATCAATTTATATTGATGGTTCTGGGAGCTACAAAACAGATGGCAATATTGAGTTTTCTCTTCCTGCTGTTGATATTCAGCCGGGTCAATATGTTGTTATTCGCTCAGATAAAGATGGTGGTTCTTTTACGTCAAACCAACGTATTGTATTTGCTCATGAAGCAGGTTCTTATCCATACTGGGGAGAGCAAGGTTACATTGATTTACTATCTAATGGTGTCACGCAAGACTTTGTTACATTTGGTAATGGGTTTAGCCCAGTTACTTCACTTGAGTGGCAAGGTTCTGCTGCAACCGCGCCTAATTCACAAGCAGACTCATATGGCGCGAGCATTGGGCGTGATGGCAATAACACAGATACAAACTCTGCGAGCGATTGGGCTGTTTATGATTATGCTTCTATGGCAGGTGTGAATGACGTTACCTGTAATTTAGATGCTGACCAAGATGGTATTCCTGATTGTAGCGAACAACCGGGTAGTACTTATGCTGGTTTGCCCTTGTATGAGTGGGGTGCGCGTGAGGGGCAAAAAGACATATTCATAGAGCTGGATTACATGGATGCGACTAACAATGCTGTACAAGCAAAAGATGAAGGTATACTTCCACGTAAAGAAGCCTTACAAAAAGTGGTGGATGTGTTTTATGCTCAAGGAATAGCGGTTCACTTCGATGTGGGTGACTTATACGACCAAGCTGCTGGCATTGATTCTAATGACTTCGATTTGGGCGGCGGGAATGAAATCCCATTTGTTGATGCGTTAACGTTTGGTAGTGCGCCAAGTGTTTACGATCTAAAATTAGAGAATTTCGATTACTCTCGTTTTCAAGTTTTCCACTATTTGATCTTTGCTAATACACAAAACGGTACGGCTGGCTCATCTGGTTTAGCAGAAATTAATGGTAATGATCTGATTGTAACCTTAGGCGAATGGGGTTTGAATTCATCGAATACAAGCAATACCAACCAATTAATTAACTATCAAGCCAGCACGCTTATGCATGAACTGGGGCACAATTTAGGGTTATCACACGGCGGCGATGAAAGCGAAAACAATAAGCCGAATTACTTCAGTATTATGAACTACTTGTATCAGCTTTCTGGTTTGTCTGAAATTGGCAACAACGAAGGGGATCGTTACTACAGGGAGTATTTCTCTGGTAATTCAAACTGTGTTGTATCGTTGACTAATCCTGATACATCGACAACTTTCCGCATGGATTTTTCCCATGGTGCGTCAGCGCCAATTGCAAAAAATGCAGCTAATGAAACCACTGGCCTGGGTCAAATAACCACAAGTGGTGTGGATTTCAATTGTGATGGTGATCGAGTAGATACGTCAGCTAAAACAGGACAGGGAGCAGGCTCTTGGACGGATTATGATGATTGGGGGAATATCAATCTTGATTTTCGAAATTATTTTAGCGGTAATCAAAATGGATTATCTCTTGTGGCTTCTAGTCGTGATACTGACCTATTAATGCTTGATAAGGTGGGGGACGACCGAGCGCTTGTAGCGGAAGAGTACAGCCCGTCAGCGGCGTTCTTTGAAGAATTAAAAGCTCAGATGAATCAATAATGAAATTATTTTTAGCAATCGGAATATTGCTTGGTGTTGCTGGCTGTCATTCAGCCAGCAAGCTTGAAACATTAGACTTGGCAGTACCACAGCAAGTATCTCAATTATTTTTTGAAATACAAGGAACAGCGCCCCATGGCGTGGTAATACCTGTGTTTAAAGATACCGTCATTAGTTTTGGGGAATTAAAGGTAACGCACTGGCCAGTTTTAGCGTTACCTTGTGATCCTTGTGAAGTGAGTGCTGGGCGAGAGCCCCACCCTGACGGCCCAACGCAATGGCTCGTCATCAAAGGGAGTCGTAACTCAACCTTACTTATTAGCTCTTATCAGCGACATGACTATATAAAACCTTGGTATGTTACTTATAAACAAAACCATCTTTTATTAGAAGATAGGGATTCGGGTTTAATAAGTAACATAAGCTATTCTGGGGTCTTTCCCAAACCTATCGTAGGCTCTAATTGTCAATTAACTTGGTTGAAACGTGAAGCACAAAGGCAACCGGCTTCGCATATCTCGGATGATGTCGCAGACTTTAAAACCCAACTTATTTTTCAATGTAAGCACTAACATTTAGTGCTTTAGCGTTTCTAAAAACCTCTCCGTAAAATTAGGCTTAATAATGTATGGCGGAGTACTTGATTATTATTCATTTCTGCCACCAAACTTTCATTAAAACTTGTGATAACTCATGCAAGAATTTTGTTCTCTATAAATATTTTCACAGGGCGGTCGAAAGGGCACAGAAAGAGTCAACCGAATTCACTGGTTATTAATTGGGTGTTATCACTCGTTTACTCAGTGATGAGGCAATAACAACAAAGATTACGATGAAATTATTTATTTTGCATATCATTAGTGCGGTGATTATTGTTTACTATATTGATTTATTTTCTGATTAAAAATTACACTCTGTTATTTTCCCTTGCTGTTTTACTATTATGTATTTAGGTTGATTACAAAAGTGATTATCTGGTTTTTTGGGGAGCCAATGTACACAAAATCAAGGGAAGGTGAGAAAAAGGTTATTCGAGCCTTGTTTGGACGTGATGACTCGGTTTGAAATAGAATGGTTCGATAGAGATATAGAGGATACTGTTTCTGATAATATTTGTTTTTTTAATTGAGTCGCCCGCCCCTAAATCCCCATCAAAAACCTGTTACAATCCCCACCCTTGAATCCGTTACACATATACTCTACTTAAACACACCGTCACGACCAATAGATTACTTTATGCGACTGTTAAAAACAGCCTACCACCCTGATATTTCCCCAGACGATACCTTGCCAGAGAGTGAGCATGTAATGATCGAACGTCATGCGGCACGGGCGATTGTCATTAAAGGTGAGAATATTTTACTGTTATATACCCAACGTTATCATGATTACAGTTTGCCCGGTGGTGGCATTGATGATGGTGAAGATAAGGTAGCGGGTTTGATTCGTGAGTTACAAGAAGAAACCGGCGCGCAGGGGGTACGTAATGTAAAGCCCTTTGCCCGCTATGACGAGTATCGACCTTGGTACAAAGTCGATGCCGATATTATTCATATGATCTCGTACTGCTATGTGTGTGACATCGATGATGAACTAGGTGATACGGCGTTTGAATCACATGAAGTGAGCAATGGTATGAAGCCTGTGTGGATGAATATTCATGATGCCATTGCACATAACGAAGAGATAATTGCCAGCAGCGATAAAAAAGGCCTGTCTATTGATCGCGAAACGTTTTTGTTAAAGGTCATTGCTCAGGAATTAATGACGGGTTAACCGATTTACTGAATTAAGCCGAAGAGCATGTGAACCTTGCAACAAGGTTTGTAGGGTGGACGAGCGTAACCCATCCCACTAATCCCCGTCTTTTCATATGTTCAATCTGATCCTTTATTAACCGCTGAGCATATTTGAAAATCACAGTGTTAATTTGCTGAAAAAATACGTATTCTTAGGCCCTTCTTAAGGAGATGAATTTTGAAATCTGCAGCTGTATATTTAATGATTGGGCTAATTCGTTTAGTGTCGTTTTTACCTCTACGTGGCGCACATGGTCTGGGTTGGCTTATCGGCATGATGATGTGGCATAGCCGTGGTGGCTCATCAAAAGTGGTGATGCGTAACCTTGAGCTATGTTTTCCGGATCAAACCCTTGCTGAGCGCAAAAAAATGGCAAAAGACAGCTTGATTGCGTTGGGTAAAACCTATGGTGAAATGGGTGTGTCTTGGATGTGGCCAATCCCTAAAGTGAACAAGCTCATTACAGAAGTTGAGGGTATGGAGCATTTACAAAAAGCCCTTGATGATAAAAACGGCATTATTCTGATTGCACCGCATTTAGGTAATTGGGAATTACTAAATCACTTCTTCCGCCAGTATTTGTATATGACGGTGATGTACAAAGCCCCTAAAATTAAAGCGCTTGATGATTTTATTTTTAACACACGTAAGCGCGTAGATGTGGGTTTGGTACCTGCGGATAAAGGCGGTGTATTATCGCTGTTTAAATTACTGAATGACAAAGGCGTGATTGCAGTACTACCAGACCAAGAACCAAGTTTAAAGAGCGGTGTGTTTGCGCCGTTCTTTGGGCAACAAGCGTTAACCGGCAAACTGATTGGTGAGCTTGCTAGAAAAACCCCTGCGTATTTGTTGTGCTGTTATGCCAAGCGTTTAGAAGACGGTAATTACGGCGTGGTGTTAAAGCCTGCTAACGACGATATTCGTAGTGAAGATTTATTGGTATCAGCAACTGCGCTCAACAAAAGTATTGAAGAATGTATTTTAGATTGCCCAGAGCAATACCAGTGGATTTACAAACGTTTTCGTAAGCAGCCTGATGGCAGCCCAAGTTTGTATCGTAAAAAATAAGTTGGTACCTACCCATCGTTTGCGAGTTAGCGTAAACCTATCCCCGACCAAAGCGCTTCGCACGTCGGGGATGACGATTTAGCAATCATAATAATATAAATGACTAGTGGGTTAGAGTTGGTTTAAATTTTATTAACCCCAGATATTTTTATTTTTACGATTCTCATCTTTATTATCATAAGGCGTCTTACCAGACGCCTTTTTTGTGTCGTTATCTTTTTGTTTACTATGTACTTTAGGTGTTTTTGGCTGAGGTGGTTTGCTTTTACGTACAAAATTCAAAACTGAAACTGGCACTACTTTACGCGCTGCAAAACCTTCAATTTCTTTGCGCTCAATGATTTGATTTAAGCGGCTTTCAATGGCGCAAAGGTTTTTAAAATCCCCCATAGCTACAAATGAAATGGCTTCACCTTTTGCACCCGCGCGACCGGTGCGCCCGATACGGTGAATGTATTCTTCGGGTTTGAATGGTAAATCGTAATTCACTACGCGGCTAAGTTCGCCAATATCAATGCCCCGTGCGGCCACGCCGGTGGCCACTAAATATTTAAGTTTTCCGGTTTTAAAATCCGCTAGAATTTTTTCACGCATGGCTTGGCTTTTATCACCATGAATGGCTTCGGCTTCAATGCCGCGTTTGGCCAGTTGGTCAACCAGTTTGGCGGCGCCGTGTTTTTTCTCTATGAAGATCAGTGCTTGATCCCACTTGTATTCATTAATTAAATGGCTCAGCAAGGCCGACTTGGTGTCCTTATCAACCGTGATTAACCACTGGTTGATGTTCGATGCGGCCATGGCTTTTGGTGAAGTTGAAATATCAACCGCAGCGGTCCCCATTTTACTATCGGCAAAGCTATGAGCGATGGCACGTACATCGTCTGTCATGGTGGCGGTGAATAATAAATTTTGGCGATATTCGGGTAAGCGTTCGATTATTTTGTTGATGTCCCCTACAAAACCCATATCGACCATGCGATCAGCTTCATCTAAAACCAGTACTTCTAGCTCATCAAAATGCAGTGCACGCTGATGGGCTAAATCTAAAAGCCTGCCGGGAGTGGCTACGAGTATGTCGACCCCTTCAATTAAGCGCTGCTTTTGTGCCTCGGTATCAACGCCGCCATACACCGCGAATGTGCTTAGGTTCAAGTGTTTGCTGTACTGGGCAACATTTGCGGTTACTTGTACCGCTAACTCGCGAGTAGGGGTCAGAATTAACGCCCGTATGCGCTTGCCACGTAGGATACGTTCTTTATTGAATAACTCTAAAATAGGCAGCACAAACGCTGCGGTTTTACCGGTACCGGTTTGCGCGGTGGCCATGACGTCTTTGCCCGCCAAAATAGCTGGGATAGCTTGCTGTTGAATCGGTGTTGGCTGGGTGTAACCCTGTTCGGTAATGGCTTGTACGATTTGCTGGCACAAACCTAGTTTGGTAAATGGCATATTGGCTCGGGTGGGGATTTAGAAGAGTGGTTGGAGTATAGCAGTTAGGGGGGTGAGTGGCTTGTTTTGTCTTTTATGAGTCATAGGTATTTAAAGAGTAATCGCTCATAGGGTGTTATTGGCTGAATGGCGTTTCTTCGGCAAAGAGATAGAAAAGATAAGGTCTATAATTGTTCTGGGCGTTTTTAAAATACCAGCTTTGATCTAATGGATGGAGAAAATAGAAGGGGATAAATAGTCTGCTACACTCAATTTTGGATAATTAGTTTGAAATTAGATAGGGAAATTGAAGTGGCATATTCAGTATCGATACACCAATTGGCAGCGGGGAAGGGCGAGGCGGCTTTAATTATCATTCAGGATGATGAAGAAATTGTAAAAAGTATATTGCTAGATTCCGGTTTTTTGAAGCACAAAAATATAGTTGTTGATGCATTAGAGCGCCATTTAGATGGAGCTGCATTAACCACCGTGATTACAACGCACTATGATGGTGATCATTTTAGGGGAATTTCAGATGTTCTCGAAAATCATCGAGAATACATAAATAACGATACAAGGTTTTTTGATGGGGGTGTTCCATTTGATGATCTTGAAGGGACTAAGTTGTATGAGGGGTACAGAGATAATCTTTTAGAAATATCCTCGAGCTATGCAATTAAAGATGTCGTTAGGGATGAAGAAATTACGGTGGATGATGATGAGTTGAATCTATTTAATGAATTCTATATGGAAGTTTTGAAATCAATTTTTGATTTTAAAAATTCTGAGATTCTAATAAAAACCCTGAATGGGATTTCTGATGAGGATAACGCCCCTGAGTATGAGTCTCATTTAAATAAAACTATTAGTAAGTATGATAAGCAAATAAGAAAAATATTAAATGATAATAGAAGTGATGAATTATTTAAATTGATTAGAAAGTACTTTGGAAAAGTTATTGTAGCTTTTTCAGATAGGATTCATAAGGTGTGGCCGACGCTTGTCGAAGATAAAAATTATCTTGTTGGTAAGGACGTTTTGAATATTGAGGGGAAGGATGCCCCCACAATGAAATGTTATTCAATAAATAGAGCTGGCGGTTTAGAGAGAAATAATAAAAGTATCTGCCTTCTGCTTAAACTGGGTGAGTTCTCATTTTATACGGCTGGAGATCTTGAATCATCAATTGAAAATGAGATCGTCAAAGAAATCCAAGAGGAGGTAGGGTCTCTATCTGTATTGAAAGTTAGCCACCATGGATCGAAATATTCAACAAGCAAGGAATTTGTTGAGTCATTAAAGCCCGTGTCAGCGTTAATTTCTTGCGGAAACAAGAATAGTCACTCTCATCCAGAGTTGCCCCTACTGAATATACTGAGCAAATCAAGCAGTTTACAGCGTGCATATCTAACGGAGCTTGGGTGTCGAAAGCATGAGCATGTTGTTATTGAGAATGCTAAGTTTTTGACAGCAGGAAAATCTAAACAGGGTGACAGAGAATGGAAGACGGATTCTGAAAGAAAATGGCAGAATGAGCCTGCAAGCTGGCTAGTGAATTATAATCAGGGGGCTGATATTTTTACGGTAAGTAATGAAAGTGCTGATTTTGAACAGAATTCTGTTTTGGTTGATTTTCTTCCTGTTTCGTTTATTTCGGATGTAAATTTTGGGGTCGATTTAAAAATCGACCTTAAAGAGATAGAAAGAATTGAAGAAGCTTCTAAATCGAAAAGAAAGAAAAGAAAAGATGGCGGTGACAGTGACAGTGACAGTGACAGTGACAGTGACAGTGAAGGTGGGCCAGTATATCGAGATGATAATGACGAAGCCGAATCGAGTTCTGAACCAGATAATGACCCCTCCGGTGATTATGAGGAAGGTGATGATGATTCAGATGATGATTCAGATGATGAGTTAGCAGCTCGAAGAGGGCGATCCACGAGAGCGAAAAGGAAATTGGAAGCTGGCGGTTCAGATGATGAAACTGCTGAGTCAGATCCTAAGCGCAAAAGAGTTGGGGGTAGGGGATAATGGACTACACAAAATACAGGGAAGTATTACAAAGCAATCTAACAAAAAACGCAGATTGCTTAGTATTTAATAATTCAGATAGTTGGAACGAAGCTGATCCATTAATTAAAAAACTGAAAGAGCTAGTTGAAACCTTACCTGGGGGGAGGCTATTTATTCAAAATGCTAGTATTCAGCAATCTGAAAATGCTATTTCAGTTAAGGGGAAGTTCAAAGGAAACTGGGCACTGCCGACCATTGATAATGGAGTTGTCACGTTTGATGATGATCACGCGATATTAACGTTAAGTCACGATTTGGCATTTCAGACCGATAAAGTTGAATTGGACTTTGGTTCTCAATTTACATTTGGCTTAGCCACTTACGATGCAAAAACAACTTATGCCTTAAACCTGAAAGGAGACCCAGTATGGATGATTAATCCGACACTGATTGATCAACCTATCAGTTTAATCGGTGCTCTAAAGTTAGTGGCTCCAGCTGGTATGAGTGATTTGATACCTCCTAATGTACCTTCTTTTTCGGCAATGGCGATCGGTGGAAGTGAGCAGGACGATTCCGGCAGCTTATCTATTCAGTTTTCGCCTTTGCAAAAAACCGCTGAAATAGTAACACTGGAAGCGGCAACGTCCACCAACTTGGAGGTTGTTGAAGATAAGGTAAGCGTTAAGGGTATTTCTTTGGGGGCAAGAATTTCACGCTCATTATTAGATGATAATGGAAATCCCCTTGGTTCAAGCTCCGCAAAAATTGTATTAAAAGGGTTGCTCGATATTGGCAATCAATCTTGTGTCGTTTCCTTTTTAGTATCGCCCCTTGGTATTGATATGATGGAAGTGACCCCTGCTGAAGGCGAGTCTCTGCCATCCCTTGCTGATGTTTCTGGCTTGCTAGGTGGTGATTCGCTTAAAGACCAAGTGAGTAGCCTGTTAAACGTTTTGCAGTTGAGTACCTTAGAGCTGGTTCGAATTAGAATTGTTTTTGATTTAGCAAAAAAGAAACTGAAACGAGCCTTGTGTCAGGCGCACCTTACTATTCATGATTTACGTTTTGATGTTTCTGCAAGCCTACCCAATTTTGCCTTTTCTGGCATGTTGGCTCCGGGAGAAAAGGCCTCACTAAAGCCAATATTAGTTAAGGTATTTGGAAAAGCCGATGGCTTTCCGGATACTGCCATTTCAGATGCTCAAGTATTTGTAAAATCAGAGGGAAAGAGCTTTAGGCTAAAGCTTTCGATTGATACGGATGTGACGTTTACGTTGGCAGCTGGAAAGAAACTCGTTTTGCAACAGTTAGCTTTCGAAATTAATGTTAAAGAATCCAAAAAATGGGGGCGGGCGTCTTGCTTAACAACGCTGTTTGGGCAGACCTTACAATTAAGCTTAGTTAAGGGCGGGCCAGAAGAAGAATGGAAAATTAAAGCGGTCACTCCTGTCGATGAAAAAATTCCGCTTGGTAACATGCAGGCTGATTTTCTGGACTTCTTCAATTTTCCACTGACGCTTCCTACTCAGCTAAAAAACGCCAATGCAGAATTTGTTGATTTTGAATACGGCCAAAAAACAAAAAATGTGACATTTAGTGGTCAATTGGTTCCGGCTAAAGAGTGGGTTATACCCATGGGGCCTGTGGCCGCTAAGCTTGAGAATATCTCATGCTTTTATCAAAAAGAGGGGCGGAAAACATCGGGCACCATTTCAGCGCAATTAGAACTCGGTGATATTTCTCTTGATGTGAACTATCAAGCTCCGGGTCCGCTAACCTTTAGGTCGGCGTTACCCGACTTATCGTTTGGTCCGGTGATATCAAAGCTTGCATCATCGACAAGTCTGGGGGCATTGCCAGTGCCCAAGGACTTCTTCAATTTTACATTGTCCGATGCTGAGATCGTTATTGAAAGTGAGAACAAAAGTGTCGGTATAACCGGTTCTGAAAAAGACATCGGTGAACTATCCGCTCAGTTTATGAAGCGAGTCTCTTGGGAGACTCTTCTAGAGTTCACCCTAGGTGATGGCTTTCGGTTTTCTAAAATCAAGAGTGAACTGGCGTTTCTCGATATTATTAACCTTGGTGGTGGTAAGTTAATATTCTCAAGTTTCGCAACAAAGCCAAATGAGGGTGTGAATCTGGCCGGAGCATCCGTTAACGTTGTGAAAGGATTAAATGTAACACTGCCTGCAGATCTTTTTAGAATGGAAGAGTTGTCGTTTTTGAATGCTCTAATGGGCGGCAGCAAAGATGGCAGCAGTAAGCAGCTTGTTAGCGGCAGCGTTTCTCCATCTGGGCAATGGCAGCTTCAAGCAACGATTCCAGCTGTTACATTAATTAAAGGTATCACAATTCACCAAGCGGGCGTGCGTATGCGATCCAGTGCGTTAGGCGCAATGGAGATAGGCCTGTACGGACAATTTGAATTAGCCATTGATAACCCTGCGTTGGTATTTGAAGTTGCTTCAAATTTAGAGCCTGGGGGGACAGAAATTCAGGGGTATCTAGAAGAGTGGGATTCACCTTTTGGTATTAAAGGTGTCTCGCTTAAAAAATTGCGATTGATTGTTGGAACCAATTTGGCAGGGGTGCCAACGGTCGGTGTTTCCGGTGAAGTACAATTAGGAGAGGTTAAAGGGACGGCCGCATTGGTGTTTGATTCCAAAGATGTGACTCAGTCTATGGCGGCCATGAAGTTTAAGCAATTGAGCTTAGGTATGTTGCTGCGATCTCTATTCTTACCAATTACTAAGGTACCTGCTGCTGCCACTTTAGTGGCAGATATTGTGGTGCTGAAAGACGTCGATTTTAGAGTTGTACCGCCGGGTGTTCAATTCCCTGAGTATAAAAAGGGTGTGAGCCTTGATGGCCAAATGGAAGTTGGTATTGGTCCTCTTAAACTAAAAGGCACCAGCGAAGGTATTGTGGATGTGCCAAAAGGCATAGCACTTAAGGGAACTATTGATCCATTTAGTTTAGGCGGATTAATCGAAATTGGTGGTGATATAACCAAGAGTAATCCGAAAGGTGGTGCAGGATACAACTTAAATCTATTACTGGCTGATGCGAAGCCTAGCTTTATTCTGGATGGTAATGTGACCTTGCTTGGATTAAGCAAATATAAAGGTAAGGTCACTTTATCAACTAAAGAGCTCTCTGTTAATGTTAAGCAAAAACAGGGGCCAATGTCTTACGACTTGCAGTTTATAACGAAGGACTTTCTTAAAGCGACGGTCACAGGCGCATTAAAGTTGGGGCTGAATATCCCTGTTCCTGCTTTAACCATTAAGGTAGCTGGCGTTAATATTCCTGTGTGGCCTGCGTTTAAATTAACGTCTGGTTTGACAGGAAGTTTAGGTATTACCACGGCTGTTTCTAGTAATCCTGTTATGCAGGTTTCATTAAAGAACATGGGTTTTGATTTTTCTGGTCAAACATTCTCCGTACCTACCTTAACCTTATCTATGAAAGCCAGTGATTTTGAGTCATTACCGAGGGCTATCGAGAAGCACATTCGCGATAATATTCAAAAGATATTCAAAAGCATTATTGATCAAGCTAAGAAACAGGCGTTGGCTGTATTCGCAGAAATAGCTGACTTAGGAAAAGCTGCGGTCAATGAAGTGTTGGCAATTGAAGGGAAGGCTCAAGATACAGTAAAGGCTGTGGGTAAAGAGACAGCCAAATTAGCTGCCGACACAGCAAGACTACTAACGGATATTAGAAACATTGATGCAAATGCAGCAAAACTTGTGGCCGATACAGGTGCGTTAGCCGCGCAAACTGCAATTTATGTGGCTGATGCAGGTAAAGAAATTGCCAATTTAGGGGGGCAGGCCGCCTCACTGGCGATTAATCAGTCTAAGTACCTGAAAAATATTGGCAGTGCAATGGCAAATCAAGCCTCTAAATACGCAGCAACGGCTGTAAAACTGTTAAGTAGTTTGGCAAGTATTTTAAATCCGTTTAATTGGTAGGTGATCATCATGGCGACGAACACAGTAATAAGTGATTGGAAGAGTAGCTTGGATTCTGTATTGGTGAAATCCAAGAATGCGAAGGTAAAAGAAAATGGCTTGAAAATAGCTAAGGCTAAAACAGATTCTGCTGCACTGATTAAAACAGTAAACAAGCAAAAAGCGGATGCTGTTAAAAGTCAAACTGAGGCAAATAAAAAGAAAATTGCTTCGAACAATGTGTTTGAAAGTGCAAGAGCAAAACTTAAAGTGACACAGGAAGATAATGCAGCCGAAAAGAAGAAACTTGAACGGGTTAAGCGCGATATTAATAAAAATATTAACCTAATTAAAACTTATACCGATGCAATAAAATTAACAAGCCGGTTTAAAATAACGTGGAAAGATCGTAAGAGCGGAGCAAGACTATCTGGCGCTTTCTATAGGCCGCAGCC
The DNA here is from genome assembly GCA_047621325.1 of Oceanicoccus sp. Lineage (GTDB taxonomy): Bacteria > Pseudomonadota > Gammaproteobacteria > Pseudomonadales > Oceanobacteraceae > Bermanella. The sequence continues at coordinate 130,853 of JBLHLT010000004.1, read as the reverse complement.
GGATGAAGGGTACATTGCTGTTGGGGATTATGGTCAATCCAATTATGGTAAAACAAATGGCAGTATCTTAACGATTAAAATGAATGGCCCTATTAAATGGAAATATCCGGTGTCGTATACCAGAATTTGGAAAGACTCGGGCTCCGGTGCCAGTTGGGATGGTTCGTTTTGGCGCCCTAATCCACCTAAGGGTTATGTGGCTGTTGGCATGTGTTGCCAGCGTGGACATGGCAAAGCACCCGGTTTAAAGGAAATAGCGTGTATCAGAAAGGATTTTGCTGAACTGACGAAACCTAAATCGTTAATATGGAACGACAGAAAATCTGGCGCAAATAGAAGTGTCAGTATTTATTATAATGAAAAAGTAGGTACGTTATTCGCGCAAGCAAACTACTCGAAGCTTGCGGCTAATTGCTTTTGGACTTTGAATGATAAAGCGCTTGCACCAGTTTTAGAGACGGTGCCAGAATTAAAATCACTGGATTCGACTAAACGAGTATCTGCAACGAGTAAGTCTGTGTTCGGTGTCAAGTCCCTTAAAAATGCTGCACTCTCAACTGCAGAGTTGGGAAAAAGCTTAAAAGTATCTGTTATTAAGCATAAGACAACGATGACTCAAATGGATTCGATATTAGCTAAGCTTGAAAAAGAAGCTAATCGTAAATAGTGGGTCATTAGTATTAACCTTGTAGGGCCAATAGGCTCTACAAGGACTTTGGTAAGTTTATTATATCTTTTGGCGAGTCCTGCTAAACATAAGATTTTAATGCTGATGTTTGGTTTTATTTGTATATGCTTTTCGATAAAAACTTGATGATAGAAAAGCCTTTGAGTGAATACGTAATAAAGCGCTTAATACAAATTCTTCATATCATGCTTAACAATGGCATCCACCACCAAAGTTGTGGCCTTGCCCATTAACCCAGTGCCTTTCATATGAGAGGATAATGCTTTTGGGAAAGCGGTTAACATTTTTTTATCAATAAAATTTTCACGATCCCATAACCCAGATTGCGTTAATTTCTCATCAAGCTGAAATTGTTTTGACGTCGCCTCAATCACAATGCCTATTTTAGGCTGCTTGCTATTCACCTCACTTAATTCTAATAATGCTGGGTTAGTGGTGACATGAGCTTGGCCGATGATATTTAAGGTGTAGGCTGTGTTAGGTATCATTAGTAATAATTCGATATTTGGATTGTTCATGATATTGCGCAGGCTCACTGCGACCTTGTTACCGGGACGTTCTGGCATAAATAAAGTATTGTGGTTAATGGCTTTTATAAAGCCCGCTTCATCTCCACGGGGAGAAATTTCGGTTTTACCTGTGGCGTTTTGTGTTTTTAAAAGCGCATAGGGTGATTGATGAATAATGGTGTGTTCTGTGATAGAGGCTTGCGAATGATGAGTTTGATAGGTACTAAATAATTCAGAGCGTGCGGCGGCTCTGGCGCAATGAAAATACACGCCTTCAATAATGAATATCCCATCGTGGGCGTTGATGGCTTTGAATGTGCCATTTATCCGCAGGCTATGGCCAATCCCAGGCACCATGAAAAATAAACTGGCGTAAGAAGCGGGCTCACTAATGTTTAATAAACATGTCTTGGTTAAATGGGTGAGTGTGAGTTGGGTTTCATTATCAATCGTGATATTTTTTTGATACAGCAGTGGTGACATTGGGATGGCATTAGATGATGTGCCCAGGATTACCACGCAGGCTTGAGTCATAAATTCGAGCGAAAAAAAGTCCAGTGTGGGTTGTATGCGTTTGTCTAATAACGCAGGTGCGGGCGGTATGATGTTACGTAAAGCCGAATCAGATAATACGACATGAGATTGTGAGTAGGTTATTTCATCTTTCTTTTGTATAGTTTGATTCGTATCGCGCATATTTTTTTGCCTTCATTTAGCGGCTGTTTTAACTCAATAGTAGTTTAGTGAGTAGACGACTCAGAGTGTAAAAGACTTGGTGGCAGCGTGTGAGGTATTTTGTTGCAAGCGAGTGGTAAATTGATTCAAAGTAGAGGCCGTTATGGTAAGTACCCTAGTTAAAACCGTGTCGGCCATTGCCGTGGTGGATTTAGCCAATGAATTAATCACGCGTGGTGTATTGTCAGAGTCGGCATTACAAGGCATTAGCGCAGATGTATTCAAGAAATACGCCTTGTATAAAAAAGGTGACGCTATTGTTGAACACCGCTTGGCTGAAACTCATTTGGTGTCACTTTGGAATATGGTAGATACGCAATCTAGGTTCGCTTTTGAAGTGGGCTGTACGGTTAATCAGCAAGCCAAAGGTGTGTTAGCCAATTGGATTTCTTATAGCGATACCTTAGCTCAAGCGTTTCATATTTTTACCCATAATGTAGGGTTGTTGAATCACGCTGAACAATGGCAATTGATCGAAGATGATAATACAGATGACGTTGTTTTAGAGTTTAAACACGACTCATCATTACACTACCCTGATTTAGCTATTGAGCGTAGTATGGTGGCGATTATTGCGTGGGCAAATTATTTTGTGAAACAACCTTTGCAAGTAAAGTCTGCAAGCTTTGTTTATGCTAGACCCAAACACGGTGGTGATTATGTTAGGTTGTTAGGTGATCATATTGAATTTAACACTAGTGTGAATCGTATTGTGTTAGCAAAATCCGATTTTTATCAACCCCTTGATAGCGCAAATTCGTACTTACGTGATGTATTACAGCAGCGTGCTCAAGCGATATCGTTATCAATAGCTGCGTTGCCGTCAACCACGTCTAAGGTGATGGAGCTGTTTGTTCAAGACCTTGCTAAATACAGCAACATTGAAAACTTATTGGGTACATTACACATGAGCCGCGCCACATTGTATCGTAAATTAAAAAATGAAGGGGCGACGTTTTCTGAGTTGGTTAAGCAAGCAAGATTTGAAAAAATTAATATGCTAAAAGACATAGCATTAAATGGCGAAGCCCGTGCCGAGCTGTTGGGCTTCGTCGATGTTAGCTCATACTACCGCTTTATAAAAAAGTAGGTTGACGGTACCTAGCAGTAATTAGTTACGACAGATATTACCTGACCTACATTAGGAATAATTTGGCTGTCTTAGGCTCAAAAATCGCATTAGCTTTAGTTTCATATGAGTGGTGTTTTTATTGATACAGATTTACCACTTATTTTGTGAGCATTATTATTGATAACTTAGGATTATTAATAATAAGTTGATTTTTAAAATTAAGGGGATATCATGCTCGACTTAATTCAATTCATTACTGCAAGGAGGTTAAATATGTCACATTTAAAACACCTTTTTCGCAGGTCTCTACGCTTAGTCTAATACGTTTTCTATAGGCCAGCAGGCCTGCCAATCTATTTTTATTTCTAATTAAGGATTGGTTTATGGACACTTACGTTCAAAAAATCTCAAAATCCGTGAGTCTTGTTGCGTCCAAAAAAACATGGATAGAAGACTTAGCGGTACAGCAGCTTGTTAAAACATCTGAACTAGAGGGTATGACGTCTGTTGTGGGTATGCCAGACTTACATCCAGGGAAAAGTTACCCGATCGGCGCTGCATTTTTTAGTTTAGATCGTATTTACCCCGCGTTAGTTGGCAATGACATTGGTTGTGGCATGTCGCTTTGGCAGAGCGACCAATTGATTTCAAAACTCAATAAAGACAAGTGGGTTAAAAAACTCAAAGATTTAGAATCGCCGCTAGCAGGTGATTGGCAGTCGCTAATTTCAGAAGAAAGAACACGCCGTAATATTGATTCTACTGGCTTTGATAGCAGTTTAGGGACAATAGGCGGTGGAAATCATTTTGCTGAATTTCAAGAGGTTGATGAAGTAATCAATGATGTTATTTTTAACGATTTAAATCTTGATAAAAACAACGCGATATTATTGGTTCACTCAGGCTCACGTGGGCTCGGGCACAGTATCTTAGATGCTTACCTTTCAGCTTATAATCATGATGCCGTCTTTTCAAACACACAAGCGTTTTTTGAATATATGAATAAACATAATATGGCATTAAGGTGGGCTGAGCTAAACCGATATTTAATTGCAAAACGGTTTTGTAGGTCGGTTAATATTAAAGCCAATATGATTTTAGATGTTAATCATAATCTGGTTACTGAAGCTGTTATAGATAATCAAACCGGATATTTGCATCGCAAAGGTGCGACGCCTTCAGATAAGGGTGTGGTGGTTATTCCTGGCTCAAGAGGGGATTACACCTATTTAGTGAAACCATTAGATAACGATATTGCATTAAATTCTTTAGCTCACGGTGCTGGCCGGAAATGGAAGCGGGGCGACTGTCAAGCAAGGTTGAGTTCTAAATACTCTAAGGAAGATTTAAATAGAACAAAATTTGGCAGCCGAGTGATATGCGGTAATAAAGAGTTACTTTATGACGAGGCGCCGCAAGCGTATAAAAAGTGTTCTTCTGTTATTGAGTCGATGCTTGATGCTGGGCTTATCGAGGTTATTGCAAAATTAAAACCTTTGATTACTTTTAAAACAGAAGGGTCATGCTCATGAATTTATTACAGTTAACAGCAGGCCAAGGACCTGAGGAGTGCTGTAAGGCCGTGAGTCATGCTTTAAACGCGATTAAGCAGGCGTGCAAGCAAAAACGGGTGATGCTAGCTATTATTGATAGTCATGAGTCAAAATATGGCTTTCATTCTGTTTTAATTGAATTAAGCGGCGAGAACAGTCAGAACATTATAAACAACTGGAACGGGGTTATGTTATGGAAGATGCAAAGCCCTTTTCGTTTAAAATATAAAAAGAAAAACTGGTTCTTTCAGTGTAAAACAATTGAACGAGATGATTCAAATTTTGATGCGCTAATTAAATATGAAACTTGCCGCGCATCGGGCGCCGGCGGTCAGCATGTTAATACAACAGATTCTGCCGTTAAAGCGACTCATATAGAAACGGGCATTTCGGTTCGAAGTGAGTCAGAGCGCAGCCAGCATGCAAATAAAAGGATTGCAAAGGCACTGCTATTACAGAAGCTGGCAGATAAAAAACAAGAATCCATGCTACAAGAATCAAAACAAGCTTGGTTAAATCATTTAGAGTTAGAAAGGGGCAACCCCGTAAAGATTTTTCAGGGTGCCAAATTCGAATTTTTCAGTGGTAGGTAATGAGAGAGCTTACATGTGTTGTTTGTTATTCGATAGTGCAAGTCGTGATATATGACTCTCTCGTTTTTTTAAAAATGTTATAAAATGATTTGAATAATTTTTTGAAACGGCATCTTTAATTGAACTACGTTGTTTCAATGCATTAAGCCATGTCTGACACTTTGGTAAATTATCAAACGTTTTTAAGTTAATAAACGTATCGAATACTTCAAAGTATCGAAAAATCGTTCCGTATACCGCGTCTATCAAATGAAACGTCTCGCCAATAAAAAAAGGACTGCCCGATATTTCTTTTTCAATATGTGAAAATTTACGTTGTATTTTAATGTGAATGATTTTAAAGGATGACGTGTCCTTTGCATTGTATAGGCTGGTTATGTCGTTCAATATGCTGGAGCCGAATTCAATCCATGATCGATGATATGCTTTTTCAAAGCTATCAACCGGATGTAATGAGCCTGGTGTAATTTCATCTAAATATTCACAAATAACAGCTGATTCAAACAGAGTGTGCTCATCACCTATTAATAAGATGGGCACCTTTTCCATGGGGGATTTTTGTTTAAACCATTCTGGTTTTTTTGCAAGATCTATATCTGTTCGGGTGTAGGGAATGCCTTTTTCTTCTAATGTGATAATTGAACGTTGCACATAGGGGCATAACACATGAGCAATAAGGTGAAAGCTTTGTTGCGTCATTGAATTATGCTCCTATGATTTTGGTGTTGATATTTTGATGAAAGGTAAGTACTTAGCGAGTATTGGCCGTCTCCTAAGCCAGCCTGTGCAATGGCCATGAACGAGAGCAGTAGTGGATATTCCCAGCCTCCTCCCGTATTGCTGAATAACCAGCCGTTGTTAACGTGTACCCAAGTCGCACCCAGTAAAACAGGGAGAACCAATAATGAAAAAAAGCGTGTCTTGAATCCTACTAACAGTGCAATACCTGAGATTGCTTCTATTAAAAAGACGATATATGCGAGTACCTCCGGCAAGCCAATAGAGCCAAAAAACTGTGCCGTGCCAGCTAATGTAAACACTACTAGCTTTAAATAGAGGCTGTGGGCCAAAAGAATAGTAGCGAGTGATACTCGCAATATTAATTGGCTTGTGTTGATATTTAGTAAGCTATTCATTGTTTTCATCTGCGTTTAAAGGTGTACGTATATTATTGATCTTGCGAAGTCGCAGGTAAATTGGCAATCTATGCAATAATAGTTTGCAGTTTTGCAATGAGAGGGGTTGAGTATGGATTGGAATTCACTGAAGGTATTTCTTGCGATTGCTCGTCGAGGATCATTATCCGCGGCGGCGGATGAACTTGAGGTGAATCATTCCACGATCTTTAGGCGTTTGAATGCTTTTGAGGATCAAATAGGCGGCCGGTTATTTGAACGCATAAACAACCGCTATGAATTAACAGCCTTAGGGCATGAGCTACTAAAGCTTGCGCAAAATATTGAAAATTCTTTTGATGGTATAAATCGCCACATAGTGGGTAAAGATTTTAAGCTCAATGGCGTGGTTAAGATAACGGCACCTAATAATATCGCTTATCGCTATTTGCCCCGTTATATTTCTGACTTTAATAAGGTGTACCCTGATATACGGATTGAACTATTGGTCAGTAATCAAGAATTTAATATGTCAAATCGTCAAGCTGATATTGCAGTGCGGGCGACATTATCGCCGCCAGAGCATTTGATTGGTAAGCAGGTGCGGGTACTTAATTGGAGTGTATTTGGAAGCAAAAAATATGAAAATAATTTTGGCTTACCTGATAGCACAAGTGAATTAATTAACCATTCTCTCATTGGCGCGACAGGCGCAATGAGTCGTTTGCCTGCGTTTATTTGGCAAGATAAGCATTTTTCAGATCAGGTGGTTGCGCGCAGTGATGATTTAACCGCCATGTCTTATTTGGTGGAGTCTGGTTTAGGGTTGGCATTTTTACCGGATGATCAATCTAAACCAGAACTCATCAAGCTATTTGGAATTAACGAAAATAATCTCAGCCACCTATGGTTGTTAACGCATCCTGACTTACGTAATGTTGAACGAATTAAATTAGTGATGCAGCACTTATCTCAAGCGTTTGAGAATGAGCGTAACTTTTAAAAGAGTTTAAAGAATAGTGAACATAGGGAGAGCAGTATTTGGGAGTGTTTAAGACTTAACGATATTTATTATCTGATTCATATTAATAACGACTGTCACTCATTATTATATCCAACGTTTGGCGTGCCTTTTTTGGGTCTTTTAGATCTTTGGCTTCGACCATTTCACAACCGTCGGCCACCATTTCTTCGAAGGTGCTGGGGTAGTAGCGACAATCGTCTGGGCGGTTGTAGTAAATAGCGCAGGTGTACACTTTGCTGTTTGGCGCGTTTTCTAAGAATGGGCACAGCTCAATGAGTTGTTTGGTTTTAGGGTCGTGCCAGATTTCGCCATTGTGTACATAGGCGGCGATCTCGGGGGCATCGTCTTGCCATGTGTTGATTTCAGCTTTTGAGGCCGATAAGCCGCCGTTACTGTATTTGATGCAGCATTTACCACAGGAGTTGCAGTCTTTCATGGGCAATGCCTTGTTTTTTGCTCTAGAAAATTAAGAGGTTTGAGTGATAGAACAAGCAGTTTACGTAAACAAGTGAAAACTTGCTTGAATTTTAGCGGTTAAAAGTGATCTGATGAACCCCATTGACCTTATTACATATAGATACGTTACGGATTCGTTAATCATGATTGAAGTTGAAAGCCTGTGTAAATCTCTCACTTTGGGTGATCAGACCCTCGATATTTTAACCGATGTGAATCTGTCGGTGGCGACTGGTGAAACCATTGCCATTGTGGGTAAAAGTGGTTCGGGTAAATCGACCTTGTTAAGTTTGTTGGCTGGGTTGGATCAAGCCACAAGTGGCCATGTGCGTATTCAAGGGCAAGATTTGTCGGCCATGAGTGAAGATGGTCGCGCCGCGGTGCGTAAGCAGCACGTGGGTTTTGTGTTTCAAAACTTTCAATTGTTACCCCATTTAAGTGCGTTAGATAACGTGATGCTGCCGCTGGAATTAACCGGTGATGCAAACGCGAAAGCCAAAGCACAAAGCTGGTTAGAAAAAGTGGGCTTGTCTGAACGCTTAGATCATCAACCCAATCAATTAAGCGGTGGTGAGCAACAACGAGTAGCGATTGCCCGTGCGTTTGCGTGCGAGCCGGATATTTTGTTTGCCGATGAACCAACAGGTAATTTAGATGAACACACTGGCGAGAAAATCGAAGATTTATTGTTCAATTTAAACGCTCAGCTTAATACTACGCTGGTTTTGGTGACTCACGACGAAACCCTTGCCAAGCGTTGTCAGCGCCAAGTGCATTTGATTGATGGCAAGTTGATCGAATCTGTCACCAGTGAAGCATCCGCACTTTAATTACCAGCAGGAGAGTATATGAAACACCATCAGGTCTTTCTGCTGGCATGCAAACATTGGATTAATGATTTGCGCAGCAGTGAAAAACGCCTATTAATCGCCGCGACGTTACTGGCGGCATTAAGTATGTCGATGATCTCGAGTTTTAGTGATCGTTTGTCTCGTACCATGGAATACCGCGCCAGCGAATTGATCGCCGGTGATTTAACGGTATTTAGTACCCGTGAACTATCCAGTGAGTATATTCAGTATGCCCAATCACTCGGTTTAAACACGTCTACCGCGCTGGGTTTTTCGACCATGGCTTATGCCAATGAACAATTACAGTTAATACGAGTGCGGTCGGTTGAGGATAATTACCCGCTCAAAGGGTTCAACCAAGTGGCCGATGGTTTTTATGCAGAAGAAAGCACGCAATCTGAGTTGGTCAAACAAGCGCCTGCGTTGGGTAAGGTTTGGGCAGAAGAGCGAATTTTACAAAAGTTAAACGCTAAGCTTGGCGATAAAGTCGAGATTGGTAACGCAGAATTTGTGGTCGATAAAATCTTACAGCAAGACGCCGATCGCTCTGGCAGTTTGTTTAGCCCATTTGGTCGTTTGCTAATGAACTACGCAGATGTGCCGCAAACCGGCGTCGTTAATGAAGGCAGCCGTATTTGGTATAAACAGTATTACACGGGTAGTGAGGATGCGTTAGCGCAATTTGTTGGTTGGCTAAAACCCCAATTAAATAAAGCGGACAAATTAGCTGGCGTCGAAGACAGCCAGAACAATGTAGGCAATGCGCTGCAAAAAGCGCAGCAGTATTTATCTTTGGCCAGCTTAATTAGTGTATTGCTAGCGGCGGTGGCCATTGCGTTATGCGCTAAGCGTTATAGTGAGCGCCATTACAATACGGCGGCGTTGTTACGCTGTTTAGGCGCATCCAGTGCGCAGGTTCGTAACATTTTTATTTACAAGTTATTGTTTACAGCGATTCTAGGTGCGGTGATTGGCGCTTTACTTGGGTTTTTACTGCACTTTGCATTACTTGAAACTGTAGCCGATATTCTACCAAAAGACTTAATGCCCGCGCGGGTACTACCTGTATTGATCAGCTTAGTGTGCGCGGCCCTTGTATTAATGTTAGTGGCTATGGCACCTATTTTAAATTTAAATCAAGTGAGCCCTGTGCGTGTATTGCGTCGTGAACTCGCGCCGCAATCGGTGAAAGCCAATGTATTTTTTGTGTTGGCTGTAGTAATCATGTTGGCACTGGCTTATTTGCTAACAAGCAGCATCATGTTATCGGTGGTGTTTGTGATTGGCTTGGCTATTTTATTGTTAGTGTACGGCGTGCTATCGAGCATATTGTTAAAAGGCTTAATGAGGGTGCAACGTTTTTTACCACCGTTTTTGCGTGTGGGATTAACCCAGTTAGACCGTCACCAGTATTATGCGCGATCACAGGTCGCGGCGTTTGCGTTTATTTTCACCTCTGTTGCGTTAATTTGGTTGGTGCGTGGTGATTTATTTGATGATTGGCAACAACAGGTGCCAGCGGATACGCCGAATCATTTTGCGATTAATATTCTGCCGGATAAAAAAGTCGATTTTGCACAAGCACTCAATGAAAAAGGGTTAGCGGCCAGTGATTTCTATCCTATGGTACGTGGTCGCTTAACGCATATTAATGCTGTGAATGTAGACGAGCTATACCCTGAAGACGACGCCCCTAACGCATTAAAGCGTGAACTTAATTTAACGTGGAGTGCTGAATTAACCCAAGACGAAACCCTCTCTGACGGAGCATGGTTTGATGAAACATCGGTGGGTGAAAACGCCATATCAATGGAATCAGAATTAGCACGTCGTTTAAATTTAAAGCTCGGTGATAGCATTACGTTTAACATTGCGGGTAGCGATATCGTCACCAAAGTGAAAAATCTACGTAATGTGAAATGGGAAAGCTTCCGCCCTAATTTTTATGTGGTGTTTGCCGATGGTGTGATAAATGATTTTCACCATACCTACATTAATAGCTTTTATTTGCCGCCCACAGAAAGCCGCTGGTTGATTGATATGAATCAGCAATTTAAAGCGGTGACTATTATTGAGATTGATCAAATTTTAAAACAAGTGCGTGAAATCCTTACTCAAACCAGCGTGGCCGTTGAGGCAATATTAGCTTTGGTATTGATATGCGCCATGGTATTGATGTTTGCCACTTTGCTGAGCACTCTTAGTTTGCGTAAGCATGAAGCGGCTTTATATCGTACCTTTGGTGCGAGTAAAAAAATGATTCGGGCGCGTATTCGCAGCGAGTATGTGACTCTTGCACTGGTGGCCAGTTTGTTGGCCATTGCCTCATTTGAGGCCATTAGTTTTGCGTTGTATATGTTTATTTTTGATGTGAGTTGGTTGCCCCATTGGTCGTTATGGCTAGGGATTCCAGTCTTAGCATTAACCAGTATTTTAATCAGTGGTTTTTGGGCAAATCGTGATGTGCTAAATGCATCGCCACGTCAGTTATTACAGGATATTTCGTAGGTACATTATGAGTTCATTTGATTGTGTTGAAATTAAACCCAAAGCAGGTGCTGCCAACGCCGCAATTATTTGGCTACACGGTTTAGGGGCCAGTAGCGCTGATTTTGCACCCATGGCCAAACATCTTAATTTAGATAGCAGTATTGCCATGCATTACGTGTTTCCCGATGCACCGCTGCGCCGTGTGACGTTGAACGGTGGTGCGCAAATGCCTGCATGGTATGACTTAGACATTAATGGGGTTGAACGGATAGCGAACTTAGACGATTTAGCGCAGTCGCGTGATCAGGTGCTTGGCAAAATTGATGAATTGATCGCGGCAGGTATTAGCAGCGAGCGCATTATCATTGCGGGCTTTTCACAAGGTGGCGCCGTTGCGTATGACGTACTGTTTCACTGTTTGCATCAATTAGCCGCAGTGATGCCCATGAGTACTTATATTGCTGATTCCAGCGCGCTTGAAAATGCTAAGTTTAAGCAAACACCGATTTGGTTGAGTCATGGCACATTAGATAATGTGGTTCCGATGAGTTTAGGTGAACGTGCATTTTATGAATTAAAACAAGCGGGGTTTGCGCCGACCATGAGCGATTATCAAATGGCCCATAATGTATGCCCATCACAAGTCAAAGACATACAGGGGTTTATTGATAAGGTGTTGGCTAGCGAGTGATACCAGCCATGTCGGCAAGGGTGTAAATAATAAATAAGCCGACTGCAATGAACAGAATATTTTTAAATTCGGTAATAAAGTTAGAGTGACGAATAATTAATAACACAGGGGCGATAAAGGCGGCTAGTGCTAGCGGTTGGATGATTGAAAAAATTAACGTATTTAGGCCACTTTGTTTAATAGGCATTTCATTGATTAAAGCCGTGAAATTAAAATCAATGACACTAAGAATAACATGAATAATGAATGCAACAGCTGCCATTGCCGTGGTGACAGCGGGTGCGTGTTTAGAGTGTGTTCTTGTATTCATAAGTATGCCAAGTGAATGTGAACTTTTATTGGCGTATTAAACCAGTTAGTGCTTTTTGAGAGCGTAATAAGTTGTAACTGCGTAATGAATATTTGTATCGCCCTTTGTTGAATTTTAGTTGCGCAGTCAGCTTTCAACAAATGGGCGAGCGTGTTTTTTAAGCACATTTATTTCATTTTTGTCTTAACGTTACTTCTAATTAGCCCCTTTAAACTTCATAGCGATGGGCATTGATTAATAGGTAGACCAGTATGAGCCCCACTGAGGTCAAGTTAGCCCTGAGATGGCGAAACTTTTATTATTAATATTCAAATATGCCCAGATGTCGTTCTAGGCATGGCAAGCGCTCGCTTGGTTTTAGGCCGGTTGATAGTAAGCTGATGCTAGATTTTGCAGTTCAGCTCGCCATAGTCGGCACCGCGCATTTCTATTTTACAGCGATCATTGAGTACCCATAGGGAGCCGCCGCAGCTAAGTTTGGCACTCTCTAGCCCTCTTGATATGTGGCCTCCACAGCTTCTGGAAACGCTTTTTAATTCACCGCCTTTGCATTCAATAGACAGAGAACTAGGGCCCTCCCGTTTGGCTGTGCAGTTTTTTTCGACATCTAAATAACCAAAATCAAAGCCAGCGATGTTCGAACCTTCCAGTTCCGCGGCGAAGCTGCTGCAGGAGATTAGCAAGCCAAATACGAGTGAGAGGGCAAATTTCATACACAGGCCTCAAAAGGTTTAGTGGATATAGACAAAATAAGCCGAAGCTTTTTATCTACATTAGACCAATACTGGCGTATGGCCAGTATTCTCGGTAGAATATGCCCCCTGATTTTATCCGTATTGGCCTTACTAAGGTCAATGTTCTATGCCTTTAGGAGCACTTCATGTCCAAGATCAATAAGATTGTTTTGGCCTACTCCGGTGGCTTGGATACTTCTGTAATCGCAAAATGGTTACAAGAAGAATACCAAGCTGAAATCGTAACGTTTACCGCTGACCTAGGTCAGGGTGAAGAGTTAGAGCCTGCGCGCAAAAAAGCCGAGGCGATGGGCATTAAAGAAATCTATATTGAAGACTTACGCGAAGAGTTCGCCCGTGACTTCGTATTCCCAATGTTCCGTGCTAACGCCATCTATGAAGGTGAGTACTATTTGGGTACGTCTATTGCTCGTCCATTAATCGCTAAGCGTTTAATCGAGATTGCTAATGAGACTGGCGCAGACGCTATTTCTCACGGTGCAACCGGTAAAGGTAACGACCAAGTACGTTTCGAGCTAGGTGCATATGCACTTAAGCCAGGTGTGCAAGTCATTGCCCCTTGGCGTGAATGGGACTTGAACAGCCGTGAAAAACTAATGGCTTACTGTGCAGACCACGGTATTCAAGTTGAAAACAAAGCGGGTAAAAAATCCCCTTATTCGATGGATGCTAACTTACTGCACATCTCATACGAAGGTGACTTAATTGAAAATCCTTGGAATGAGCCAGAAGAAGACATGTGGTTATGGACTAAGTCGCCAGAAGCGGCACCAGATACGCCTACTTACTTAGACGTAACCTTTAAAGGTGGCGATATCGTAGCCATCGACGACAAAGAAATGAGCCCAGCAACCGTTATGGAATACCTTAACAAAGTTGCAGGCGAAAACGGTGTTGGTCGTACCGACATCGTTGAAAACCGTTACGTAGGCATGAAAGCACGTGGCTGTTACGAAACCCCAGCCGGTTTTGTCATGATGAAAGCGCACCGTGCGATTGAGTCTTTGACCCTTGACCGCAACGCGGCTCACTTAAAAGACGAGCTTATGCCTCGTTATGCTGAGTTAGTATATAACGGTTACTGGTGGAGCCCTGAGCGTAAAATGCTACAAGCGGCCATCGACGAAACTCAAACACACGTTAACGGTACGGTACGTATTAAACTGTACAAAGGTAACGTGATTGTTATTGGTCGTAAGTCTGACGATTCATTGTTCGATGAAAGCATTGCAACGTTTGAAGACGATGCGGGTGCTTACGATCAAAAAGACGCAGCTGGCTTCATTAAATTGAATGCCTTGCGTTTACGCATCGCTGCGAAAAAAGGCCGTAACTTACTTTAATCTATTAACGTAAGTACGAACTAAGAACGCCTCGCTTTGAAAAAAGCGGGGCTTTTTTTATAGCTGTGTGTTTTCTATGAGATTTTAAGGGTAGTGTAATTGCTAAATATTTTCTGATTCTTCATTATAGGTTTATGTACCGTTTACAAGGAACGTGCTTTTGTATGAAAACGCCTAAAAATATCAGTGATTATACTCAAAAAACAATTGAATCTTGGAATGAAGCGGCACCGATTCACGCCGCTATTAATCAGTCTTTATATCTAGATGTAACCGATAAAGCATTTAATAACTTAAATGCAGACTTTAATCGTCTTGTTGATGAGTTTGGAGTAGTCGGTAAATCGGTTGTTCAAGTGTGTTGTAATAATGGAATAGACTTACTTTCGGTTAAAAATAAAGGCGCTGGTCGCTGCTTAGGCATTGATGGGTCTCACGTTTTTATTGATCAAGCAACTGACTTAAGTGCAGCCGCCGGGCATTCAGATGTTGAGTTCTATTGCTCTGATATTTATGCATTACCAGAAAAATACCAAGAATCATTTGATGTTGTAATCATCACTGTTGGGGTGTTGAACTGGATGCCGGATATATTCAAATTTATGGACGTTTGTGCGTCACTGTTAGTACCAGGAGGGCATCTACTTTTAGAGGAAATTCATCCCATCCTGTGTATGTATGAAGAGGGCAGCCCCTCGTATATCGATAGCTCATATTTTCATCGTGAGCCATTCATTGGTACCGAAGGGTTAGATTACTTTTCTCATACAAAGTATGAAGGCAAAGAAAATTTTTGGTTTCCTCATTCTTTGACGGATGTATTTATGTCTGCCATAGCGAGTCATTTGCAGTTAAAACATTTCAAAGAACTGCCCTACAATATTGGAAATTTCTGTGCAGATTTAGAGTTGATCGACCATAACCCACCACTTGGAATAAATGTGTGTTGGCAGAAGACCGGTTAATTATCTTTGTGTAAATGCTGTGTTTAAGTCGTGTTGCACTTACGAGTTGAATCTAGGACTTTTTGAGCCACGATTAGCGTTGTGAATTGATTATTTTAATCCGTAGGTCAGGCATTGCCTGACAGCATAAAATACGCTGTTGGGCAGTGCCCAACCTACTTGGGTTTTATGATAATAATGGTTTTAGATCGTTAATGCTTAAACGTTTCTTTCTTCACCACAAACGCCTCGCGAATATCTCCTAAGCTAAATCCAGTGGCTTTATCCCTTGGGCCTTGCTTCGATTATTTTTGTTGTCGGATGGCGCTTCGCTTATCCGACCTACGATTATGTTTTTTTCTTTTAGTTATAAATTATGATGTATTTTGAGGGGACGACTGAGCAATATGATGGTTTGGCGAACTATGTTGTTATTTGTGAGGGATGTTGTTTGCCAGTGAAATTGGTGAGATTAGAATCATTAGACGGCGTTTCTAACAGTGCGAGAAAATGAATGTCATTCAACTCTTTTGATTGTGGAGTCGAGAGGAAAGCAGCCAGTCGAATAAACCGGCTGCTCTGGGATGTAAAAAGGTTATCTTTCACCATCAAAGTGTAAAAATAATGCTTTGCTGGTGTCCGCTAATACGCGTGCTTCAAGGTAGCTTGCAACGGTTTCTTTATCGAGCTTAGCGATATAGTCTGCCAATGTTTGCTGCGTATCGAACTCGTAATTGTCACGATCAATTTCACTCCAGAATTGATTACTCTTTTCTTGCAGGTTTAACGGTTTTTTAGTGAGGTTGGTGATTAAACCTTGTTGATGGGCACTAAAATCGTCATCGCTCATGTTACGAATGGTGTCGATGTAGCCTTGTAAAAATTGTTGGCTTTCGTTGAACAGGGTGGTCGAATCCGTTGAGGGTGATTGCACGATGAAGGCTAGGCCACCTTGGTCGATCATTGGGTAAGGTGTAGCAAACACCACATAACCATATTTGCGTTCGGTGCGCATGTAAGTGTAATAAGGTGCGCGAACTATTTGGCCAAGTAAGCCCATGGTGGCGCGTTCTTCTAAGGTGTCGGTTTTTGCCTGTACATACCACGTCATGGCGCTGTCGTTATGTTCAGCGGCTATGACTTGCTTGCTTAAACGTGGCGGTAATTGAATAACATGTTTGCGTTCAACCGCCACGTTGTGACTGTTTGCCATGAGTGATTGCTTGATGGTTTTGGCGACATTTAAAAGCTGTGTTTGCTCAATGTTGCCATGACCTAATACCACCACTTCCATTTGATCAAAGAATTGCGTGCTAAATTCGATGACGTCATTTAAGTTTGCTTGTTGCACTGCGCTTAGCATGGCTTGTTCGTCAAAGCTTGGTTGAATTAAACGTTGGCTTAGTTGTGCAATTGAACGTTCAAACGGTTTTTGTTTGAGTGCATTTTCATAAGCACGGACTAATTCTTGTTGTGCTTGTAACCATTGGTTTTGGTTTGCTTTAAATTGATTTAATTCCGTTACAATTTTTTCAAGCAATGCATCTTGTTTATCGCGGTAGCCGTATAGACGAATGCCCAAACCACGCATGTGGCCATACAAGCTGTATTCTTGCCCAGCTAAAAGCGCAGGGTAGCTAAAGCTGTTTAAGTGGTCGTTTAGCATTTTCACCCAAGCGTCTAACATGGCTTGATTATGAGCGCTTTGCTGAATGAGCGGTGATCTTAGGTTCACTAAAATACTGCTTTGTGGGCCGTTAAAACTGGTGTCTTGCATGTGCCACAACTGCAATGCTTTTTCTTTTATCACTTGTTTTGGCTGGCTTTGGTTCGAGTTAGGTAAGATGCTGATATCTTGCGGAATAAATGGGTTAGCCTTGGGTAGGTGTAATCCTTCTGCTAGCTCTGCTTCATGCCATGCTGTTTGTTTTTCGGTCGATAGGGCATCTACTGCGTAAGGTGCGGCAAACCACGTTTCTACCTGATTGGTGACTACGTTCGGGGCAATCAATGTGCGAATGGTGTTGTTGGGTGTTAATTTAGCGAGTAAGCCTTGTATGCGCTGGGCGTCGAATGCTTCCCATAAGTAGGGGCCTTGCAGAATATCTTGTGTGCTGTATTCGTGCATGTTCATGCTTAAACCTTGCACGAGGTTGGCCGGTTGTTGCCCTGGTGCGAAAGTAAACTGCATGTGGCTTAGTTGTTTTTCTTCTTCAAAGACCCATTCTTGAACCCCTTTGCTTTGAATTAAACGGATATAAGCAAATAGCTGGGCGCTGATGTCATCCGTATGATTTAAGCCTTCTTGGGTTAAGCTGATGTTAATTTGCAGTGTACTGTTATTGCTCATGTTACTGCCAAGGCCTGCGCTTAATCCTTCAGCCCAGCCTTGTGATTTTAACCAAGCTAATAAGCTGCCTTCACCTTCGTGGCCAAGTAGGTGGCCGATGTATTGGGTGGGTTTTTTCTTGTAATCGGTTGCTGCGTCATTTAGTGGAAATACAAAGCTTAGATTGAGCAGCTGCTTGACGGGCTCAATGCGCACATCTTTTGGTAGGTCGAGATACAGTTCGGTAGGGTAGGTTGCAACCGTGCTTTGTTGATTTTGAATAGGGTCGAATAATTCTTTAGACCATAACTCTAATTGGTTTAATGATTGCGGCCCGTAAATAACCAGCGTCATGAGGTTCGAGCTGTAGTAGCGTTGGTAAAATGCTAATAGGTCGTCACGTACGTTACTTGAATCGTTATCGCTGAGGGTGTCTAGGCTGCCGGTGGCAAAGTGGCTAGCTGGGTGCTCTGGATTCATGAGGGCTTTGTTGACGTATTGCATGCGGCGATAGTCGTCTTTGTATTTTGACTGATATTCGCTGTGCACCGCATTTTTTTCTCGTTGTACGTATTCTTCGGTGAATAGTGGCTCGTAAAAGAAACGGCTAAAACGATCCAGTGCACCTTGTAATTGCTTGGCATCTACTTGGAAAAAATAGTTGGTGTGCTCGGCTGCTGTAAAGGCGTTGTGCATGCCGCCATGCTGGTTAATGAAGCTTTGGTATTCACCGGCAGTTGGGTACGTTTTGGTGCCTAAGAACAGCATGTGTTCTAAAAAGTGAGCAAGACCCGGACGTGCTTTCGGGTCTTGTAAGCTGCCTACATTTACATCTAGGCTGGCGGCCCCGTGGTCTGCACTTGCATCGCTAATGAGTAATACTTTGAGTTGGTTATCGAGCTCTAAGTAACGGTATTGCTTGCTGTCTTGGCTGCTGGTGACTGGTTGCGTGTCAAATGCGCCTCGAAAAAAACTGAAAACAATCGCCAAAAAGATGGCAAAGAAAAACGTGCGATTGCGGCTAGGCATGAAGTCTCCTTATTATTTAGCCAATTTGCTCAAGGTTTGTTGAGCCAGTGCTACTGCTTGTTTTATGTCTAAGTTTTCGCCTTGGGCGATAAACTCAAGTGCGGTCTTGCTGTCGGCTAATTGCTCGAACAATGACATATATTCTTTGTTGAAGGCCGCTTCAATAGTTTTATAAACGGTTTCAGTGGTTTTAGCATTGACCTTGCCCATCTCTGCTTGTTCCTTTAAAGCTTTGATAGTGGCACTGGCGATACGATTAAATGATTGTTCTTTTTTCACGGCAGACTCTGGCTTAATGCATTTACGGAAAGAGGTGGGGGATTCTACCTGAAATTAGGCAAGGTAACGACTCATAGCCGTTAATGTTTCAACCCGTTTTGGATTGATTGCGGCCGGCATGTTTGGCGGTATATAAGGCTTTGTCAGCACGTTTGAGTATGTCTTCAACGTTTTTGTCTTCATTGTTCTCGGCAATGCCAAGACTGATGGACATACTGATGGTTTTGTTTTCAAGGCTGTCAATTTTTAGGGTTAATACATCTTTGCGAATGCGCTCAGCCACTTCAAGCGCACCTTGCATGTGTGTGTCGGGCAGGCATAAAACGAACTCTTCACCACCGTAGCGGCCACAAAAATCCACTTTACGCAGTTGTTTTTTAAGTAATTCAGCCAGCAGAATGAGGGCCGCGTCACCCACTAAGTGACCATAGTTATCATTCACTTGTTTAAAATGATCAATATCCAGCATGATAAACGACAGCTGGCGGCTTGATCGGCGTGTTTGTTCGAGTTCTCTGTCGGCAAGTTCGAAGAAGTGGCGACGATTCATTAATCCGGTAAGTGGGTCAGTGGTTGCCCATTTTTCTAATAAATCTTGGCGTTCTTTTTCTCTAAGTGCCGTTCTTACTCGCGCCAGTAGCACCACTAGGCTATAGGGTTTGATGATGTAGTCAAACGCGCCCATATCTAAGCCTTCGGCTACGTTATCGTCATCGGCGTTGGCGGTGATCAGGATGATGGGGATGTTATCGGTAAGGGGGTTTTTCTTGATTTCAGCCAATACTTCTAGGCCGCTCATGACGGGCATCATAACGTCGAGCAATATTAAGTCGATACCCTCAGGGTCTTGATTGAGTATCTCAAGCGCCTTTTGTCCGCTGCTGCTTTCGACAACATGATAGTCCTCATCACTTAAATGCACATTTAAGATCTGTAAGTTAGCCGGAATATCATCAACGATTAAAATATTAGCCATAGAGTTAACAATTTAGGATGTTAAGTAAACTATAGCTGATACTCAGCAGTTTATGAGTACGAAGTAAATTTAGTTAAGAGCCTTATAAACTGGACGTTGATGGCCATGAGGTGTGGAAATATTGTCGGGTTATAAGTGTTATTTTTAATATGAAAATACGATGCCAGTTCATTAGTTTGTGGCGAAAGTCATGCGTGTTGATATAGGTACCCTATACTTTAAATCATTCAGTAGAGACAGGGGTTATGTGTGATTGTTCGGCTTTCGTTGTTGCTTTGGGTGTTATGGCCTCCGTTGGGTGCAATAGCGCTAGAAGTACAAGATATTCAACTTAAATCGGCTAACGAGTTTAGCGTTGCTCTCGTTTGGCTGAGTGTCGCGTTTGGTTTGGTGCTGCTAGGTATGATTGCGGTGGCCTTATATGGCCGTAAGGTCTATCAACGTTTAACGAAAGACAACGCTAACTGGCAGTTAATCTGGTCTAGCTTACCTGATGCGTTAACGGAGGTGGATGGGGATGGCGTGATTTTGACAGTTAACCACTCACTTTTCCCCGACCCTCGATTTGAATTCACGGTGGGCAGTAGCCACTATGCGTATTTAAGTGAAGAGGGCAAAGCGCTCTTTAGGCTGCATTTAGATCAAGCGTTAAGCACGGGTCATATGAGTCAGTATGAACTAGCGGTTCAGTTGCACGGGCAGACTCGATATACCCAGAATCGAATTATGCCCTTAGCCATGGGTTTACAAAAAAAAGCACTGGTGATGATTTCAGATATTACCCGCTATAAAGATGCGCAACGGGTATTGCAGCAAGATAAACAGCAGTCAGAGCGGGAGTTGAAAGGTAAGGCGAAGATTTTAATGAATGTCAGCCAAGAAATGCGTGGTCCAATGACGGTTTTGAGGGATGTTTTATCGCAGATTCAAGGGCAGAAAAGTGATACGCGGGTGAATCAGGTGCACACCATGCAAGCCAGTATCGACCACCTGTCTCAGATTATTGAAGATGTGTCGTTGCTATCGTTAAAATCGAATACAGATCAGTCACTAGAATCGGTGAACACCAGCTTATGGCATGTAATTGATGACCTTGAGGCGTTATATCTACCACAAGCGTCTCAGTTTCAAGTTACGTTACGATTTACTCATGAATGTTTACCGCATTTTGTTCAAACGGATGCATTTCGTTTGCGACAAGTTCTCTATAACTTAATGAGCTGCCATTTAAGTCTTTGTCATGGCGGTGAATTAGAAATGGAGATTCATCAAACTGAATTAGCCAATGAGCCTGTGATTCAGTTTTCTATTACAAATGACTTATCCCCGCAAATCGTTGACAGCTGGGTTGATTTGTTTAATCAAAGGTTAAAGGATTCACAAGTAGCTTGTTTAGATAATGCCAGTGTTGCCTCATTTCGTATCTGTCAGAGCTTAGCTGGGCATTTAAGCGGAATTTTGGGGGCTAAATCACTTGGAAATGGCAAGATAAAACAGTGGTTCACATTGCCGTTCAGGGCATCAATGGATAGCGATTCATTCTCACTGTTTAAACATAAACCTATTGTACTGGCGATTGAAGATGAATCAGATATGGCTTGGTTTCAAGTGTTTTTTAAATCGATGCAGTTGCCTTTTCAAGTGAAAAATAATGGTGAGATACCTCCAAATACGAGCTTACTGGTAAGTGACCATAGTCAGTCCCTTGATTGTCAGTGGCTGTGGTGGATTGGGGAAGATTACGAATTGACCGCTGGGCATGGTACGTTACTAAGCTCACCGTATCGTCGTGAGACGTTGTATTACCGCCTGAGCGATTACCAAGCGAGTCAAACTAACTTAATGAGTGAGAATCAACCCAGTAGAATCCTGTTGGTTGAGGATAACTTGAATAATCAACTTGTGATTAAGCGCACTCTAGAGAAGTTGGGTTATGACGTGATAGTAGCAAGCAATGGTGAAGAAGGCGTCGCTCAGTTTAAAGCGCAAGAGGTGGACTGCATCATTATGGATATATACATGCCCATTTTGGATGGTATTGAGGCGACACGACAAATTCGTCAGCTCGATAAACCCTATGTTCCTGTGATTGCGTTAACGGCTAATAGTCAAAAAGAAGTAGAAGAAGCGTGTTTCGCAGTGGGTATGGACAGTTTTTTAACCAAGCCTATATCACGACAAGAGATACAGGCCACACTGGAGGAGTTTTTAGGTAAGCAAAAACCTCAAGAAAATTCTCGCTGGGTTAATGAACAGTAATGACTTAAAGCAATGGGCCAAATGGCAAAAATTTATTGTCACTGTGCGCTTTTACCCATTTAACTAATTCACGATCCACGCCTTGTTCTTTTCGCAGAATCTTGAATAAAGGAATCACTGAAGATTTCTCTCCTAGGCTCCAATCGCCTTGTTGCTCGGCCTGAGTGAATAAACCGATTAATTGTTTGATTTCATCAAAACTGAGTTTTGGCGCGACTTGTTGCCAAATTTTCGCATCAACTTGCGCTAATGGCTGAATCCAATCTAAATCTGAGGTAAGGTCACACTCTAGTGGTTGACCTGCGCTAAGGGCTAATAAACGAGATAATAGTTCGTCGTTAATTTGATTGGCTGGGGTGATAGGTTGCCATGAATCTACGGACACAGACTTCTCCTGAAATCAAGCAAGGGCAAAGCCACATTGTCCCACAAGCAGAGCGGAAGAAAAACCTGTGCTTTTGTAAGGTAATTGCATGACATCAATAAAAACCATGAAACTAAAGACACTGGCTGCGCTGCAGTACGCAATTGGGTCTGGCTTGTATTTTTCTGGTGTGGCCGGTTGGCATAAGACAATTCATACGTTTGCTATGAAACAGGTTCAGCGGGCAAGTCACAAAGGCCATTTAAACGCTGGGGCGCTCATGGCTAAGCTACTGACTTATCGCGGAGAAACCCCGTTGGATAAGCGTGCAGGGGTTGCGTTACTAGAGGAAAGTGCCAAACAGGGCGATGTGCAGTCACAATTTTTATTTGCCGAAGCCTTACTGAGAGCGGATGTCATAACACCTGCTAATAGCGAGAAAACAGCTTTACACTGGTATTTACAAGCGGCTAAACGGGGTCATGCCATGGCCGCGTTACGATTAAGCAAAGCCTATGGTGCTGGACACCTTGGTTTAGAAAAAGATGAGCAACAAGCTCAATATTGGTCAAAGCAATTTATGCAACACAGTCAAAATATGAGTTCCCCATCATGAGTTCACAATCGTTTGATGATATTCGTGCCTATCATGATCATGAAGTCAATGCGGTATTGGCATCCTTGCTGGAAGACAGTGAATTTTTACAATTCGTAGCCCAACATCAGTTTCCTTATTTAAGTCGATTTTTGCCTCGCTGGACGCAACAAAAAATTCAAGCCGGTTTAAATAGGCACTTTAAACATATTGATAGCATTCAAACGTGGCAAAGTCAGCTTGCGCCTCATGTTGAAAAATTAATGACAAAAACCATTGATGATTTTAACGTCACGGGTCTTGAACACTTAGAAAAAGATAAAACTTATGTGTTTATTAGTAACCACAGAGATATTGCCATGGATCCGCTGTTGGTTAATTTTGCATTATTAAAGGCGGGTTTAAATACCAGTAAAGTTGCCATTGGAGATAATTTATTAGGCCGGCAGTTTGTAGCAAAATTAATGCGCTTGAATAAAAGCTTTGTGGTTAAGCGCTCTGTTACAGGACGGCGAGAGAAATTGCAGGCAGTGCAAGACTTATCAGAATATATCCATCAGTGTTTACGATCGAATCAACATGTTTGGATTGCGCAAAAAGAAGGGCGTGCAAAAGACGGTATGGATTATACCGATACGGCCGTTCTTAAAATGATGCATATGGCGGGGCGAAAATTAGGTTGGGAATTTAATCAAAGCATGGATTTTTTGAATATTATTCCAGTGACCATTAGTTATGAATGGGACCCGTGTGATCTAGATAAAGCAAAAGAGCGTTTGACCGTTGCACAGGTGGGGCGTTATGAAAAATCCCATGATGAAGATTTCAGAAGTATTCTCAAAGGGCTTAGGGGTAAAAAAGGCAAAGTGGCGTTGCATTTTAGTGAGGCGTTAAAACTGGATAGTAATGTGGCTGAACATTGGAGTGATGCCATAGACCAGCGTATTCATCAGAATTATCATTTGTTTGAAAATAATCAAATTGCCATGGATTTACTGCAAGCAAAAACGACGCAATCCGATAAAGACAGTAAAACATTACAAGTATGGAATAAACGCTTTAAGTTGGTTGACCAAGATGTGCTCGCCAACGTGACGCAATATTATGCTCAGCCCATACTGCTAAAAAATAAGGCAAAGTGAATATGCTACACACAAAATCAATTTTACCGTTTGGTGCGGTGAGTATCGCCTTGGTTCTGATGACATTGCTTTACAGTTGGTGGCAAAATGACAGTTGTAAAGCGCTAGAGGAGGCAGTTGATCAAGGGTATTTTTTACGCTGGGCTGAACCGCAGTTGTTATTAATTACCGCAAAAAAAGAAACATACATGATAGAAGCCGATAGTAAAAACAACGCTTGCACCATGATGTTAGATACAATTAACGCGTCTAAGTAACTGTTTATTAGCTGCTAAGCGCGGCGCGTAATGCGTCTTTTAACGAAGCGGGTACAATGGTTTTATCAAATAAGGCACATACACCCGCTTGGCGCACAGCGCTTAAACGACTGGAATCCTGTTCGCTGGTAACCATTAATATGGGTAAGTATGAATATTCTGACTGACGCAGATAGTTTGCTAATTCTTCACCGTTCATATGTGGCATGTTGTAATCACTGATAATAAAATCAACGGTTTCTGTTTTTAATATCTCTATGGCTTCTAAGCCATTTTCTGCTTGCACTGTTTGTTCAACGCCACAGGCGTTTAATAGCCTAATAATATGTTTTCGTGCGGTGAGTGAGTCATCGACGATTAGTGCTTTTAGCGATTCGATGTCAATATCATTAAGTTCAATGCTATCAACTTCAATCGTATCTTTAGCGGCATTTAAGGCGGTTAAAAAGTCACGCTGATCAAACGGTTTAGGCAATATAGCCAGTACACCCGTTTGTTTGATGTCATCTAGCATTTTTTTGTCGGTTTCGCTTGATACCAACATAAAATTTAAATCTTGAGTGTTGGGATTGTTACGCAGCTTGGTAACCAGCTCTATGGCATTCATGTCGTCATAATACATGGTACTAATAATAAGGTCCGGCTGGTGTACTTCAGCGTGTTCTAATGCATGTGCACCTGTAGAGCACACATCTACGTTTACGATGCCGTGATGAGCCATCGCATTGATTAAGAATTTGCTTTGAGTAACCGAAGGCTCAATTAAAAGAACCGTGAGATCTTTGACATCTAATGCCATAATGCCCCCAAATTTAATGACTTTTATGAGTATAGATGAACCTATTAAGAATGCGTTGCAAATAGGTTCGTCTGGGCACTCAAAGATAAAGTTGTGCTAGGGTAAAATAAGCAGTTAGGAAAACGAATGTCAGACTATTCTCATCTAAGTCGGCAAGCCACGATTGCCAGTGTGGTTGTCGCAATAATACTTATCATTGCTAAAACTTGGGCTTATTGGTCTACAGGCTCAGTGAGCCTATTGGGTTCATTGCTAGATTCCATGCTAGATGGCGTCACCTCTATTATTAATTTCATTGCGTTGCGCTATGCGCTTATCCCAGCCGACGATGACCATAAATTTGGTCACGGTAAGTTAGAGTCGATTGCGGCGCTTGCGCAATCAGCCTTTATGGTGGGCTCGGCGGTGGTATTAGTATTG
This sequence comes from Oceanicoccus sp., assembly GCA_047621325.1. Taxonomy (GTDB): domain Bacteria; phylum Pseudomonadota; class Gammaproteobacteria; order Pseudomonadales; family Oceanobacteraceae; genus Bermanella. Next base: position 105,275 of record JBLHLT010000004.1, on the reverse strand, counting down.
AATAGTTTTGATGTCATGCTTGATAATCGCCAAATGGTTAATAGCCACATTGGTATTGGTGTGAGTTTATTGGCCATTATTTTGACTCTTGGTTTGGTGAGCTTTCAGAAGTATGTGATTAGTAAATCTAAATCCTTGATTGTTGAGGCGGATTCCTTGCATTACCAAGGTGATTTGTTAATGAATGCGGCAGTATTGATTGCTATGGCGTTGGTTGGTTTTGGTTGGTTTTGGATTGACTCTATCATGGCTATTGGCATTGGTGTTTTCTTGTGTGTGAGTGCATGGCAGGTGGGCACTAAGGCGTTTAAAGAACTGATGGATCAGCAATTACCTGAAGTTGAGGCGATTGTTGAAAAACTGGTGCGTAAAGAGCATGGCCCTGAAGGGTGTCATGATGTTCGTTGTCGTCAGTCTGGCCCAGACCTGTTTATCCAGTTTCATTTAGAACTAGATGAAAATTTGGCGCTTTGGTCGGCTCATGAAATTGGCGGTAGGATCGAGAAAAAGATTAAAGAAGCTTATCCAAATGCGGATGTGCTGGTTCACCATGACCCCGTTAAAGTAGAGGGTTAGATTTGATTAAATGGCTGGTACTTGTTGTGTTAATTGGGCGTACTTCATTTATTTGGAGCGCCCCCAGTGAAGCTCAATTTTATGATGTGGAGCCGTCGGCGCCAGATCAACACTACATCGTGACAGACAAACATGACGAGATAGATGATTACACCAACGTATTATTTTTAGACTGGACGCAGGGCGTGGCATCTAGTTATGTTGAAAGTTTAAATGACGGCGTCGACTCCTTCTTTATGGGGGCTTTTTTTGATGATGAAATCATTGAAGATGAATCCTCAGGCAGTAATGGTCGTGTGTATTTTATTAGTCGCCGTGAGAATAAGTTAGAACCTAATTATCAAGCGGGTTTAAACCTTCGGCTAGTTTTACCTCGCACCCGTGATCGCTTCAAATTATTGGTTGAAACCGACGAAAATGAAGACAGTGTCGATGAAACCAATGTCTTAGGCACAACCGATAACGTGACCTATTCAACCGCCATTCGAGTTGATTTCAAAGAAAGGCGTCACTGGAAAACCAGTTTTGATAACGGTGTTCGTTGGGCAGGTGAACCTGTATTTTTCTCTCGTGTGCGTACAAGACGAACGGATTATTTTCAAACGTGGCGAACACGAATTTTGCAAACAATATCGTGGCGCACGGATGAAGAATGGGGCGCTCGTTTTAGTACCAGTGCTATCCGGCCATTAGACTTTACCCGTCACTTTCGTATTGGTTTTAATGCGGATTATTTATTGAATGATGACTTTGCCAACTTAGATAGTAATGTCTCGATTTTTGATGAACTCAGCCCGCGTTCAGCCATGTTGTACCGGTTAGGTTTTTTTGGTGATACAGAAGATGTTACTAAGTTAACGAATACCGTGTTATCGGTCAGTTATCGTCGTAAGATTTATAAACATTATGTGTTTGCTGAGTTAGTACCAGAACTGGCTTGGCCGATTGAGAATGACTTTGAAATGACACCTGCCATTACTTTGCAATTTGAAATGATATTTGGCACAGATGATTAACGAATCAAGGTGGGAGTAAGAAAACATTACGCCGATGTTATCGGCGTAATATTGGTGTGATTAAGCGCCTTCGTTTGCGCTGAACATGCCATCAAATAAAATGGTAGACAAGTAGCGTTCACCACTGTCCGGTAAAATAACGACAATGGTTTTATCTTTAAACTGATCCTGCTCTGCTAGGCGCATAGCCGCCGCCACCGCTGCACCGCCTGATATACCCGCCAAAATACCTTCTTCTGACATGAGTTTACGGGCTGTTTCAATGGCCAACTCGTTACTGATGGCTTCTACTTGATCGATAAGAGATAAATCTAAGTTATCAGGGATGAAGTTAGCGCCAATACCTTGAATTTTATGTGGGGCAGGGGTGATAGCTTCGCCTCTCATAGCTTGCGCAATGATCTGTGAGGCTTCAGGCTCAACGGCAACCGATGTAATAGCCTTGCCTTTGCTGTTTTTAATATAACGGCTCACACCACTGATGGTACCGCCTGTACCTACGCCAGCTACGATGACGTCAACCGTGCCGTCGGTGTCATTCCAAATTTCAGGGCCAGTGGTTTGTTCATGGATAGCAGGGTTAGCAGGGTTGCTAAACTGTTGCGGCATGAAGCGAGTATTTGGCGATTCGTTTACCCATTCTTGCGCTTTTTCGATTGCGCCGCGCATGCCCTTAGGGCCTTCGGTTAATACGATATTTGCGCCCAAGGCTTTCATAACTTTGCGGCGTTCAATACTCATGGTTTCAGGCATGGTAAGGGTTACTTTATAGCCGCGTGCTGCACCGACAAACGCTAGTGCGATACCCGTGTTGCCACTGGTTGGCTCGACTATTTCCATGCCTGGCTTTAGTAGGCCGTCTTTTTCAGCTTGCCAAATCATGTTGGCACCAATGCGACATTTCACCGACTGCGCAGGGTTACGGCTTTCTATTTTTAATAATATATTTGCTTGAGTTAATTTTTTTAAACGTACCAAAGGCGTATTGCCAATGGATAATGAAATATCGTCATAAACCTTCATGTTTGAATTCCTGTATTAAATAATTTTATTCATTAAGTGGTTGGTGTGGTTGGCCATCTAATAAATCATGAATGAGTTCGTCTTTTTCTAACCACAATTGGTGGGTCCATTGTTGAAATTCTTGACGAAACTGCGGATCGTTATTGTAATCTTTCTGAGAGAAATTAGCGGGTATGGCTTCTTCTTGTACTCGCACAATAATACGTTTTACTTTGCCTGATAAAAAATCACTGAAGCTTGGTATGCCATCTGGGTACACAATTGTAATGTTGAGTAGGCTATTAAATTTATCGCCCATTGCATTGATGGCAAACGCGATCCCACCGGCTTTAGGTTTTAATAGATAGCGATAGGGTGGTTTTTGTTTGTCGTACTTGTATTGGGTGAAACGCGTGCCTTCTAGGAAATTCATCACACTGGTGGGTATAGCCGAAAATTTCTCGCACGCCTTACGAGTGGTTTCTAAATCTTTACCTTTCATTTCTGGGTGTTTTTCAAGGTAATCTTTACTGAAACGTTTCATGAATGGGAAGTCGAGCGCCCACCAAGATAATCCCATAATAGGCACTTTAATTAATTCTTGTTTTAAGAAAAACTTAAGCAATGGGATTTTGCCATTAAAGACATGCTGTAGAACGAGGATGTCAACCCAAGACTGATGATTGGCATTGACTAGATACCAGCCTTTGTATTTTAGCTGGCCTAAGCCTTGAACATCCCACTGTGTATTTTGTGTGAGTTTCATCCATCCTGAATTGCATAGTACCCAGCCTTCTGCAATTTTAATCAGAATAGGGTCGATCACTAAGCGTAGGAGTTTAATAGGAATCAATACTTTTACTAATGCGACTAATAGCAGTATAGGACACCAAAAAAGCACATTAATGAGCAATAATAAGGATGCTATCGCACCGACGATTGGGCTAGGTAAAAAATTCAACATGTTATAACTCGTTTTTTATTATCTCACTTATCATACTTCAAACCGAAGTAAGACAAATGACTAAACACTACCGTCAAGTTGGCTATTTAAGCCAACTTGACGCTTAGTTTATATCTGTGTTGCTTGAATAGCGGTTAATGCAATGGTGTACACGATATCTTCGACTAATGCACCACGAGATAAGTCATTTACAGGCTTAGCAAGTCCTTGCAACATCGGGCCGATACTGACGACATTCGCACTGCGTTGCACCGCTTTATAAGTGGTATTACCTGTATTTAAGTCTGGGAATATTAATACACTGGCTTGACCCGCTACCTTACTATTAGGTGCCTTAGAGGCTGCGACATTAACCGTGGTCGCGGCGTCATATTGCAGTGGCCCGTCTAATATTAAGTCTGGTTGTTTTGCTTGTGCAATAGCGGTAGCACTGCGCACTTTTTCAACGTCACTGCCTGAACCGGATGAGCCGGTTGAATAACTAATCATGGCCACCTTTGGTTCAATGCCAAATGCTTTAGCACTATGCGCACTTTGTAAGGCGATGTCAGCTAGTTCTTCTGCAGTTGGGTCTGGGTTAACGGCGCAGTCACCATAAACCATTACTTGTTCAGGCAGTAGCATAAAGAAAATAGAAGATACCAGTTTGGCTCCTGGCGCTGTTTTAATTAATTGCAGAGCAGGGCGGATGGTGTTGGCGGTGGTATGAATGGCACCACTCACTAAGCCATCTACTTCGTCTAATGCTAGCATCATGGTGCCTAATACAACGGTGTCTTCTAGTTGAGCTTCGGCCATTGGTGGTGACAGTTGCTTATGCTTGCGCAGCTCAACCATTGGGGCGATATAGTTTGTGCGAATGTCATCTGGGTCCATGATGATTAAGCCTTCAGGTAATTGAATGCCTAGGCTGGTTGCTTGTTGCTCAATGATTGCTTTGCGCCCAAGTAAAATACATTGTGCAATACCACGTTCTTGGCAAATGGCGGCAGCTTGTATGGTTCTAGGTTCTTCACCTTCTGGCAGAACAACCCGCTTTTTAGCCGCTTGTGCAAGCTGTACTAATTGATAACGGAAAGCCGCTGGGCTTAAACGAGGTTGTAAATCAATTTGCAGGCGCTCTTTCAAAAAGCCGCCGTTAATATGAGCCGCCATGTGGTTCATGATGGACTCGACTCGTTCGGTATCGTCTGCTTTTACGCCTTCTGACATATGTGACAATTGGGACGCCGTTTGAAAGGTATCTGTTTCAACGGACATGATTGGCAAATGGCTAAGGGCAGGTTTCACTAACGACATGACTCGCTCATCAGGTGCGATGCCACTGGTTAGTAAAATCCCCGCTAGTGGTACGCCATTATTGGCGGCCATGGCACTGGCCAATAAAATATCATCACGATCACCAGGGGTCACCACAAGGGTACCAGGCTGCAAATCATTAACCATGTTCTGCACGGTACGCGCACATAGACTAATACGCTTCACACGGGCACTTTCTAAGCCTTGATCGTTGAGTATTTTAGCTTGTAAATACTCTGCAATATCTAAGGTACGAGGTGCGATTAAACTTGCATCCCAAGGGATTAACCCGAGTATTTTAAAGTGTTCGCTCTCCAGTTTTTGATATGGACTGCCTTCTAATATGCTGCTGACGACGTCACTTGCAATAGGCATATTTGCTTTTAGTGGGTTGCTGGCTTTTTTGGGTGCATTCACCTTGTTAATGATGCAGCCAAGAAGGTTTCGGTTTTTGTCGCCGCCAAATAAACCTTTCACAATATTTAGGTGGTCAGACAGTGCGTTAATATCACGATTTTTTGGTGCGGTGACCAAGATGATTTCAGCGTCTAATGTTTTTGCCATTTCGACATTAAGCTTGGCCGTAAACGGCTCCGTACGGTCAGGTTCTAGACCTTCGAAAATAACGATGTCGACTTCTTCACGCACCTTGCGGTGCATGGCGATGACTTCTTCCATTAAGCGATCTTGCTGGCCGCTGCTAATCATTTTCTGTGCGTGTTGCAAGCTGATCGCTTTTGGCGGTGCAATGCCACTGGCGAGTGTGATGAGGTCAATGGCACGATGCTGTTTGTCTGCCGCGGCACTTGCGATGGGCTTACACACTCCGACTTTTAAACCAAGTTGGTCAAGCGCACGAATTAAACCTAGCGTAATTGATGTCAGCCCCGTATCCATTTCAGTCGGGGCGATAAAAAATGTATGTTGATGCATGCTAAATCCTGATACCGATATTAAGCTTGAGTAAGAACGAAGGTGTCTTTTGCAATCATTAGTTCTTCATTAGTAGCAATCACCATGGCCAGAGTGCTACTTGCTGTGGTGATACGACCGTCATCATCACCATTGGTTTGATTTAATTCGCCATCTATTTCAAACCCTAAAATGGCGAGGTGCTCGAGTATTAATGAGCGAGTGAAACGATCATTTTCACCGATGCCACCGGTGAAAATTAAGGCATCAATGCGGGGAAGTGAAACCGCTAATGCGCCAAGGTAGCGGGCAATTTTAAAAGCAAATACCTCGATGGCTAAATTTGCGCGTATATCACCTTGTTCGGCGGCTTGTTGAATTTCACGCATATCATTACTGATGCCAGATAAACCCAGTAGCCCACTTTTTTTATTGAGTATGTCCATCACGTCGCTGGTGGAGATATTTAAGCGCTCGCATAAAAATGGCATCAAACCTGGATCTACATCACCGCTACGCGTGCCCATTGCTAGCCCTTCTAAAGGGGTTAGCCCCATGGAGGTATCAACGCTTTCACCATTGCGAACGGCACATGCACTGCACCCATTACCAAGGTGAGCTATGAGGAAATGACTTTCATTTAGTGGTTTGCCTAAGATGCTCGCGCCTTTTTCACTGACATAACGATAGCTTGTGCCGTGGAAACCATAGCGGCGAACATCATGCTGCTCGTAAAGCTCATACGGTAGGGCGTATAAGTAAGCGGCTTCTGGCAGAGTCTGATGAAAGGCGGTATCAAACACCGCGACTTGTGGTAATTGTGGTAGCAGCGCATTAATGGCCTGAATGCCTAAAAGGTTGACCGGATTATGCAACGGCGCAAGGTGACTTAGGGTTTCAAGTTGCTCAAGGTTTTCGTTGGTAATTAATAGCGATTCACTGAACGCTTCACCGCCATGTACAACACGATGACCCACGCCTTTGATGGAATCGAGTAAGTTATTAGCTTTAAGCAGTTCAATTACCGCAGCAATCGCACCTTGATGGCCGCCATCGGTTAACTCAATACGGTTTTTAGTGTTATTTATTTGGTAACTGATGCTGGCTTGATTGCTGCCGAGTCGCTCGGCTAAACCTTGGATGGCACATTCACCAGATTGAGGTTGAAGAACAGCAAATTTTAAAGATGAACTGCCGCAGTTTAAAACGAGTGTGTAGTCGTAAATCATAAAAAACGATTAAATCCTTAAGGTAGGTTATGGTGCCTGCATATGTAGGGGAGCACGCAAAGATGCTGGCAGGCTTTGTTCGATAGCTTTAAGAATGGCGATGGCTTCGCGGTAGGGCTGTTTGTCAGGTCGTTCTAATACGAAGCGCACCTTAGCTTGATAGTGAGGGCCACAGCGTTCGCAGTTTTCGACTCGAGCACTGACTTCTCTAAGGGTGTGAATTCCCATAGCAATATTCAATAAAATAAGTTGGCCAGGTTTTAACTTGCAACGGCTATTAAATATAAGATTAAAGCGGTTGAATTTAATGGTTTGCGCATTAACCGCTTTTTTGGGCTGGCCTAGCCAGCTAAGAACATTAACACTGAGCTCCATGATGTTGCCGCTCCCTTAATTTAGATCCGTTGAATATTATTCATTTTAGCCTAGTTTGCGGGCTAAGCGCTTGTTTAGCCACCACTTTGTTTGGCTTGAAAGCCCAATTCTTGTAAATATTTCACACTTTGCTGAGCGAGGTCACCTTGTAGTTCGATGGTCCAATTTTTTACCGCACCACCTGAGCCAAAACGCTTTTTAAATTTTTTGCATAAATCGGTTAATTCTTTTTTATCGCCCTCTATCCCCGATATAATCGTCACGGTTTTACCGCCGCGACCTTTCTTTTCTCTTTGTACGCGAACAATACCATCACTTTCTGGGGCAGTGGCGGCTTTACAGCAACACTGGTCTAAAGGTTGTTCGCAGCCCTCACATAAGCGGCCTGTTTCTGTTGAATATACCAGTGCCATTGTGGCTCCTTGCATAAATAGTGTTCAATGTTTGACGTATATTGTAGCCCCTTCCCTTAAATGAGGTAAGTCTCTCATTTTCTTAGATTTTTTTATTATTAGCCGGAATAGTGCATATCTAATGGGTTTGCTTTTGGGTAAAGTTCAGCCTGTAAATTTTAGTAGTTTCATTAAATTGAGTCGTTTGGCTCAATAGACTTGTAAGGTTGTGCATGGATTCGCTCAGAAGCCAAATAGACGCAGGATTTAATGTGTACATTGAAATGGGAGCCGCTCATTTAGCGGCGCCTATTCAGCAGTGGCTGTTAGATTGTGCGGATCTTAATTTGGTACGTGATGCAGAAACGGCGAGTTTGCATATATGGGATTGGCCTGCTTTTGTTTATCATAAACAATTAGGCGATATCTTACCTCGAGACCTCATTGTACTTGGCTCAGAGCATGAAACCGATATAGAGCAGCAAGTGCTCATGCAAGGGGCTGAGTATGTGTCATACCCTGATGTTATCGATACCTTATTACTACGATTGTCTCTCATTATTCAGCGCATTCGCTATGTGCAGACACTTGAAGGTTTGACGGTATCTGACCCGTTAACGGGGGTGTTTAATCGCCGTAAATTCGATCAAGAGCTCGATAAAAGCTGGCGTCAAGGGTCGCGTAATAACGCAGCCTGTAGTTTATTGCTGATAGATGTCGACTACTTTAAGCGTTTTAATGATCGTTACGGTCATTTAGCGGGTGATCAATGCCTGCGAGAATTGGCAGTGCTCTTTAAAAAGGCCGCGGTTCGTCCCCACGATGTGGTGGCGAGAATTGGGGGGGAAGAATTTGCCATTATCTTGCCAGACACACCAGAGGCGGGCGCATTATATGTTGCAGATCAAATCATCAATGGCGTTGCGCGTTCAGATATTTTAAATGAAGACACACCATTGGGGTATGTGACCGTGAGTATTGGTGTCGCCAGTGTTTTACCCGCTGGCAAACAGCGACTGAAGGCTTGGCAGCAACAAGCGGATGATGCGCTTTACAGTGCAAAAGCCGCTGGTAGAAATCAAGTGAAAACAGAAGCAAGTAGTTTGCTAAACCGAGAATCTGAAATATTTTAGTACCTTACGGGTGAGCGAATATTTCCATTGCCTGTTGTAATAATGGTCTGAGGTGGTTTTGGGTTCGGGTACGAAGTACTGCATCTTTCAGCATGTGCTCAAGCTGACCTAGGGTGTCAATGACGGTATTGTCTTGATACGCGATAATTTCATACTCGTAATGGTGATCTTGCACCGACACTTTGGTTAGCTCGGTTAATTCGGTTTGTAGTAAACGTACGGTATTAAAGCACAGATTTTTTGTATCTAATGCGGTGCATTCCCAGTACACATCCTCAATTACACCCAATAATTCCTCAATAAATCCCGTTGCTTCTGCAATGCTGATGCTCATAGTACCTACCCATGTTTATGTTCGTATAGGCTATAAGTTTAGTCGGCTTTGTTTATCTTGGTAGGAAGAATTAGCGCTCAATGCCTAAATAGATTGAGCGCTTTAAATGGCATTATTAACCTGATTTTTTACGGATGTAGAGGGTCTTGATTGCTTTTGCTACCAGTTTACCGTCGTCTGCTAGTATCTCTACTTCAAAATCTGGTAAATATTTATCGCCGCTGGCGGTTTTTAATTTGATGTCTTCGATTTGTGCGGGTGTCACTTCAAAGTGGGCGGTTACCGTTCCAGTGCCGGGACTGATGAAGTCAATGTGGGCTGATTTGTCCCAAACGATATAGTCTTTACCTAGCTGATTCATAATCAAAAGCATGTGGAAAGGATCAACCATAGAGTAGAGACTGCCACCAAAATGAGTACCTACGTAATTACGGTTATACCAACGCAATGGCATGATGACAGTGGCATGACTGAAATCATTTGCTAAGTGTTTGATCTTGACGCCAGCACCGCGGTAAGGGCCGTACCAATTAAGCAGGTGACGCAGCACCTGTGGGCGATTAAAGAATTGAGTTAGGCTGTTTTTCATGGTCATTTGCTTATTGTAGTCGTAACAAATGACCCATTCTAACTATCTTGTTGTGGTGTGACTAGGATTGAGCCTGTTGCTGGTGTGTCGTGGCATCGTCATGAAGTGGGGCTGGCGCAACGTAAGGTTTCTGTAAAGCGTTGGATATTGCTAACTGGCTAGCGCATGCCATTTGTTTACGATCAAGCTCAGTTGGGTTGAGTGCAGGTAAAAAATGCACGTAAGCATATGTTTTACGTTCAAATAATAATCTAATGATGTTGATGAGGATATCATCATCACCGATAAACGGTGTGGTTTGGCTAATGGTGTTTTTGTGGTTCCAGTAACGAATCGCCACTGGTTGTACTAAGCATTTTTCGCGTCTAGCTACTTCGAACATCATAGGACGAAACGGCAGTGCATCTTCACCTGTAGTTGTAGTGCCCTCTGGGAAAATGACTAAATTATCCCCTTCACAAATGTGACGCTGCGCGTTAGGTAGTGAACGATACACTTGGAATTTATTTTCACGGCGAATAAACACGGTTCCCAGTAGTTGTGCCAGCAAACCAATAATAGGCCAGTTTTTAACTTCCGACTTAGCAATAAAGCGCAGCTTAGGGGCAGGCATAAACAGCAACGCATCCAGCCATGAAATATGATTGGCTACCAGCATTTTAGCGTCTGGGTTGGGAGAGCCTATATAATGAATTTCGACGTTAAAGCAGCGTAATAAAATCGAGCATAGGTTGCGCTGGCAACCTTCAATGAGTGCTTTGCGTTTTACTTCATTATTAACAATTAGGTACAGCATCACGGCACTGATGATCATTATTATCAGTGTGATGAAACCAAGCAGTGCTCTAAACGGAGCCGTTAAAATAGTGAGCATATGCATTCCTTGTATTCAGTAATAAGACTGTTTAGGCCGCGCGTAAAAAATGTTTCATGTAGCGCATATTAATGTTCTGCTTTTCGAGCAATACCATGACATCTGCAACGTTAAAGTCTTTGTCCCAATGAGCTTCACCACAGACTTTACACCCCATACGTAAATAGGCTTTTAACAGTGGCGGTACGAGAGATTTACCATCAATACTGTTGGTTAGCGGCGGCAGAGGATGTTTAGGTATGACACGTAAATTTTCGGTGGTGAAGTGCTTACTGCGTAAATAATCAATAACCGCTAGTGTTTGACGACTGCCATTAGCAAATGGAATGCTGGCACAGCCAATTAAACAATCAATGTTTTGATCCATCATGAACTGTCCGATTTGCCCCCATAACAGCGCGATGGCAGAGCCACTTCTGTGATCGTCACTGACGCATGTGCGCCCAATTTCCATATAGCGCTTGGTGTTGTCTACGATGTTGGATAAGTCAAATTCGCCTGCGGTATAAAAACCATGATGCTGCTCGGCGATGTCACTGGTGATAATTCGGCTATAGGCCACGATGCGATTGCTTTGAGATTCTTTAACAATCAGATGGTGGCAGACATCATCAAATTTATCTCGATCAATACCGTGTGCTTGAGAATTTAATTGCGCGCTAAATTCTTTTGAGAACACTCGGTGGCGTAATCGAAATGCTTGCTCAATGTCAGCTGGGTCTTGAGTGATGTAAGCAACAAGCGTTGCAGGTTCAAATTGTAATTGAGCGGCTTGGTTCATAGGGCTCTCCTTACGTGTTTAGTGCACGTTAATGCGAGCAAATGACAATTAGGTGACAAAGCCTTTACTGTTTGATGACGGCCAAACTCTTAGTTTTGATCTAGGCTGAAAAGATGGGTCAGGGTGAGGGAGTAAAGTGGATGAAGATGCGTTATGGGTTTGGGGCGCTTGCGCTTATTTTTACGATGTTGAGCCTGCACTGCGGTGCGCAACCGTTTGCATTACCGCCTAAACCAACCAATAGTCAGGTTGTTGAGATATTTGATAAAGGGTTTGGGCAAAAATTGCTATTCCATAAGCCCTTTGACTTGCCTATTGAGGTTGAGCGTACGCATAAAACGCTGATTAAACAGATTGAACCGTGGGTGAAATTGGGGTTTGTCACTAAAGAAAAAACGCGCTTTCTTGCGGAAAAAATCATGTACGGCGAACCAAGAGAGGTCAGTGTGGGTGGGTTTAAGTACAGTTTTAATGCGCAAAGCCCTCTGGTGAGTGATCAAGGTGTTTTTTATGGCCGCCCCACTGCTCAAGAGGTTTTTTCAGTCAGCCAAGTAAATGATATTTCAGGGGAGTTTTTTTGCGAGGTGTATTTATCTTGGCACGCCAATGACATACCGGATTGGGTTGCAAAGGTGGATATTAAACAGCGTGAAAATAGGTTGTTGCGTCGAGCGTTAGAAAGTCATAAACGACCATTTGAAAAACGCTTGCAACTGGTTTTAATTAACAACGAATGGCAGCTGTGGGAAGGAAGAGGGGATAAAAAATCCCCTCAGTCCTTGTTTTAAACAGTGGCTTAAACCCTGATCTATGCGCCAATCAAAGATTGGCCACATACTCGCAATATTTGACCGTTTAAGCCTTGGCTACCCGGTTGAGCAAAAAGGGTGACGCCTTGAGCAACATCCTCTGGTTTACCACCTTGGGATAGTGAGTTCATGCGACGACCAAGCTCACGGGTCATAAACGGAATTTGCTCTGTCATTTGTGTTTCAATGAACCCTGGTGCTATGGCGTTGATGGTTTTATTTGTACCCGCCCATAATTTAGCTTGTTGGCGAACATAGCCAACCACGCCAGATTTAGATGCACTGTAATTGGTTTGTCCCACATTACCGGCAATCCCGCTAATAGAGCTAATGCAAATAACGCGAGCAGCATCACTTAGCTGGGCGCGCTGCTCAAGTGCGGTGGTAATCGACATGGGCGCCGCCAAGTTAATGTTGATAGCCATATCCCAGAAATGCTCGGGCATGCGGGCAAGGGTTTTATCACGGGTGACGCCAGCATTATGAACAACGATATCTAAGGTTTTACCGTTTAATGCTTGAATAATGGCCTCAACGGCCTCAGCGGAGGTGATATCAGTTGCTACCGCGATACCATCTAGTGGCGCTAAGGTTGCCTCAAGTGTGTCTTTTGCAGGTGGAATATCCAGCCCGACAACGGTAGCGCCTTGTTGGGTTAATGTTTTTGCAATGGCAGCACCAATACCTTGAGCAGCACCCGTTACGAGGGCCAATTGTCCGTTCAACGGTTTTTGCCAGTCTTGAATGGTTGGGCTGGCGTTATTTACATAAAGCGGCTGGCCACTGATATAGGCGCCACGATGGCTTAATAAAAAGTTCACCGGAGTGGCAATAGACGCGCTCACATTTTGGCAGTACACCACATTCGCCATGATCGCTTTACGGCCAAATTCTTTTGCCAATGAACGGGTAAAGCCGTTTAACGCTTCCATTACACTGGCTTGTTCAATGTCGCTGCAGCTGGCTGGGTCAAGACCTAGAATCACAATGTGCGAAGAGGCATTTAAGCGCTTTCCTAGCTGAGCGAAAAATGTTTTAAGGCTGACTAAATCGCTGGTGGTTTTGAATCCCGTAGCATCCAGCAGTGCCGCGTTGTGGCGGTTTTCTTGACCACCTTGCAATACCTCAAACTGGATATTGGCTTGGTTGAATACCGAGGCTAACTCAGAACTTGGGGGCTGTGCGACTAAGATAGAGCCAGTTACCCAAGGGGTTTCACCTTGGTAACGATTGAGCTCAATTGCGGGCTTTACACCAAGCGAGCTGAGTAGGCCTTGGCCAACTTTGGAGTAAAACAAATTTTCAATAATTTTGCTCATGGGTGCTTACTTATACTTATTTGTGAGGCCAGCATTGTAAAGCAAACATGCTTGAATAAAAAAGGTTGAAAAGCCGTGGCTATAGTAGGTAAGGCCAGCACAAGTATAAATTCAATAGGCCCAGCGTTGCTATGCAGAAAAATGTAATAACTATTCCCCAATATCGGCCTGGATGGGTTTTCTCTTCGCTGGCTCTAAAGCCCCATGCGTAAATGTATCGAGCAGCTACAAACAGCGCGCCAATAATATGAAGTATGCCGTTAGCAGCCCCGTTTAGCTCAGCTAAGGCCAATAAGATCAGCATGATAGGAATGTATTCAGCCGCATTGGCATGGTTACGAGCGGCAATCAGGATGTCGTCATTTTTATGGCCTAGCGCTGACTTGTACTTCTGGCGTGTCATCACAACAAGATAGGCTAAATGCAGCAGTAAAAAACCCAGTAATGCGCCATATAAGGCCGTTATTGGTAGTAAAGGCATAGAAATCTCTCAATGTATTATGAGCCACACACTAGGGTGAACTCGCAAAGCTGTCAATGTCTCAAAAATGGCTAGTACGCAGAGTATTAGCTATACCTAAAGGGTGATGTATTTAGGTATTAATTGTGGATTGGTTTGATTATTTATTGGTTGTTAAGTTTACGCTACTAATGTTGTTAGTTTTGGGTGTTGGCTTAAGTTTTTCCAAGACAGTGGCATTACTTGGCCGACCAACGGTTATGGTTATTGGCTTGTCAATCGCGTTGCTTTTATTTGTACAAGGGCTACAGCTTTATGGTCGCGTAGAGGGCGCCGTGTTTTGGTTAGATGTATCTGAGCATGCATTTGAGTTAATCCGAGTTTTCATCCTGTGTGCACTTGTCTGGGGTCTTTGGTTAATCAACTTACGCGTTAAACAGTATCAGCAAACTGATGAACGAGAACAGTGGCTGATGCAGGTATATGACAATATGTCGGCTGCGATTTTTATTATCCAAGATGGCAGCGTTGTCTATCGTAATAATGCCTTTATCGCATTGCAAAAAAAAACGAATAGTGAAAACCCATTTTCAAATGTTCGAATTAATCAAAAAGAAATTTGGTTGAAAACCGAAAATAGTGATCGTATGGCTTTTTGGTTAGATCAATTCGCCTTAGCCAATATTCAAGGACAAGCCTTTATTGCTACCGATATCACAGCCGTCAAACTACAAGGTAGTATTATTCAAAAAGCGGCGAAGGACCTTAATACTCAGAATAAAACCTCTATTAAAAGTATCTTAACCTTGATTCATGAATTTATACCCAGCTCAGTTTTGTATGTGGGTGAATATAACGCCGATTCAAATGGATACCGTTATATTACACATGAAGGTGAAGCAGAAGGTTATATTTATTCTGATACTAAAATAAATGTGGAACAATTTAAGGATGGTGATTGGACCTGGTTTGATATTGCTAATGTTTCTCAAGATGATATTCCTCGTTTTGTGAGGAATTCAGGCTCTTCATTCTATGGTGGGATTCTTTTAAGGGATGACTTAGATTCACCGTTAGGGGTGATTCTTGTTATGGGAGTCAATAAGGGAAATGTGAGTGATTTACTACTCGATTTTTTATCTATTTTTAGTATTCGAGTGCGTTCGGAATTAAATCATCGACAAGATAAACGACAAATAGAGCAAAGCAGTCATCGTTATCGGGCGTTTATTGAAAGCAGTAATGAAGCCATTGCCGATCTCATTATACAGCCAAGTGTATACATAGATGACAGTGTTAATGATCAGTGGAAGAGTATTAAAAAAAATGCCAGCTTAAAAGAAGTTAACCCTGCATTTATTGAATTGTTTGGTTTTACAGCGACACCCACGACACAAGAATTTATTGCCATAAAAAGTTTAAAGAATCTCATGCAATATGTATTAGATAGTGGATATAGTAATGAGGTTATCGAAGTTGCTCATGAGAACTCAAGTGGTGATATTCGTTGGTTAAGCTGTAATTTTATGGCCGATATTAAAGAGCGACGGCTCTATCGAGTTTGGATTATTTTACGGGATATTACGGACAGTAAAAATCAAATACAGCGTCTAGAGTATCAAAATCGTCATGATAATTTAACGGGTTTAGCGAATCGCGTTGCACTTAGAGAATACCTTGATGATAAAATTGATCAGGCAAGTCAGTTTGAGCTTAAAGCTGCATTAGTATTGATTGATTTAGATCGCTTTAAAGAAGTTAATGATGCGCTTGGGCATCAATATGGTGATGTGTTACTTAAAAAAATTGAACCTAGATTAAGAGAAATTATTACACAAAAAAGAGCCTTTTTAGCTCGTTTAGGTGGTGATGAATTTGCTATTGTTGTGCCATCTATCGAGAGTACTGATGAGATAGGTGAAATGGCGTTTGAGATCGTTAAAAAAATGCGAGAACCTTTTGATCTTGGCCAACTTAATGTTGAAATTGGCTGCAGTATTGGCATTGCGTTTTACCCCGATCATGCAAAACAAGCTAGTAACATGATGCGCTGTGCGGATGTTGCAATGTATAAAGCGAAAAAAGACACTTCACGTGTGCTTTATTATCGCAGCGAAATGGATGAAAGCAGCCCAAGGCGATTAGCGCTGATGGCCGATATGAATAAAGGCCTGCGCGAAAATGAATTCTTTTTGGTTTTTCAACCCAAACTAGATTTAAAAACCAATGAAATTCATGCAGCAGAAGCATTGCTGCGTTGGCAGCACAGGGAATTGGGTTTGGTCAACCCAGCTGAATTTATCCCCTTGGCCGAAATGAGTGATGTCATTATTGATATGACACATTGGGTGGTTGAGCAGGCGCTGGGTCAAATCAAAAACTGGATGAATAAAAACATTTACATTAAAACATCGGTTAATGTATCTACTCGGAATTTATTGAATGATGATTTGCCTGGCTTTATCAAATCGAAGCTAGATGAGTATAACGTACCCTCTCATTTACTTGAGATTGAGATAACAGAAAGTGCGTTAATGGCTGACCCAGAACGAGCATTGAATACGTTAAAACAAATTAGTGATATGGGTGTTAGTATTTCAGTCGATGACTTTGGTACAGGTTATTCTTCGTTTATTTATTTGCGTCAATTGCCAGTTGATGCTTTAAAGATTGATATTATGTTTGTGCGAAACATGTGTGCAAATAAGCAGGATGAAATTATTGTACATTCAATTATCAACCTTGCTCATAATTTATCGTTAACTGTTATCGCAGAAGGGGCAGAAGATAAAAACACGATTGAACGATTAGCGTTAATGCAATGTAACATGGCACAAGGGTATTTTGTGAGTAAGCCTGTGTTACCTGATGCATTTATCGAGCTGAAGAAAACGTGGGGGAAAAATAGAATATGATGCGTAGTTTGAATAAGATACAAAAAAGCCCTCGTCACCAAATAAGTGACGAGGGCTTTTTTAATGCGCGGTATTACTTATAGTAAGACAGTGCGATATTTACTTCTTCTTTACTGCCTAAAATGACAGGTACGCGCTGGTGAATTAGTTCAGGTTGAATATCTAGAATATTAACTTCAGAATCGCTTGCTAGGCCACCAGCTTGCTCAACTAACATCGCCATAGGGTTGCCTTCGTACATTAAACGCAACTTACCAGGCTTGCCAGGCTCACGGCTATCCCACGGGTACATAAATATACCACCACGGTTAATAATACGATGAACTTCGGCCACCATTGCTGCGATCCAGCGCATGTTGTAACGCTTTTCTAACGGGCCTTCTTCACCTTGTAGTAAATCGGCTACGTAGTTTTGCATAGGCTCAGCCCAGAAACGCTGGTTTGACATATTAATGGCAAACTCTTTCGTGGTTGGGGTGATTTGCGATTGTGCTTCGGTTAATACAAATTCTTTTGTAACTGGATCTAGGGTGAAAATATCGACCCCTTGGCCTGTCGTCATAACTAAAAGGGTAGATGGGCCATAAAGTACGTAACCCGCGGCTAATTGATTGCGGCCTTTTTGCAGGTAGGTCGCTTCTTCAGCGGTATTGCCGCCATTGCTTGGCAAAATCGAGAAGATAGTACCAACCGTTACGTTGATATCGATGTTAGATGAACCATCAAGAGGATCATAAATTACTAAGTATTGACCGTCGCTATTTGCCGCTACAGGTAAGTCTTCTTCTTCGCTGGCGATGCCGGCAACAAAAGGGCACGCTTTTAGGGCGTCTTTTAATAGGTCGTTAGAGATAACGTCTAGTTTCTTTTGGGTCTCGCCCTGTACGTTTTCTACCCCAGCACAGCCCAAAATGTCGCCCATAGCGCCTTTTTGTAAAAGTAAGGCGATGTCTTTACTGGCAGTCAGCACGGTATTGATGGTTTCAGTTAGTGAGGCTGAGATTTGGTTCTGTTCAAGGATGTGCTGAACGGTCTGCATGTATATACCTGTCAGTAGGTTTTAAAGGATCTAAAAATTGCCGCATTGTACACAACAGGGCTATTTATGGCCATGAGTAGACGGGAAATTGGGTGCCTTAATGAAATAGGGGCCAATAACCGTAAAATAGCTATCGGCCCTTCACTGAGAGGCACTGGGTTCGTCGTTATACATCAACCAAATCATCCCTGTGTGATCAATCAACCCAATAAACATGGATAGTGGTGATGTAATTTGGTGGTTGCTCATAGCTTTAGAGGGTTACAAGCGCTGTTCGATTATACCGGCTATTTTTTGAGCGAGATTGGAGTCTATTTGAATTTCGCCATGACTAGGAATCAGCGTGGTGGGATTGTCTGTCTTTAATAAATTTAACGCCCAAGACTTAAATTTTTGTCTGTCGGTTAATATAAACCATTTTACAACCTGACTTATTTTGAGATTAGGTGCCGCGCCTAATATTTTTTGCATAAATCGTGCAAAAGGTTGGTTAGACATGCGCTCGTAATTTAAAAAACTATCGCAGGTAATCCATGTGCTGCCTATAGAGGAGGTTAATGGGCTGTAAGCTTGTTTACGCAGCCATATATCGCCGCCGCGATGACCAGGAGGAAACAAAATATCATATCCTTGAGGGAGTGTTGGTTGCTTGGTTTCTAAGGGTAAAATAGGGTGATTTGAAAAGCCTTTATGCTTGAGCTGCTCAATGGCTGTTTGGCTTGCGTAAAGGGTGACATCATTGAATTGGGTTAACCATTTGATTACCCCAAGATGGTGGTAACTGTTCGGAAAAATAATATGCAATTTTATCTTATTAGAAAATTGCGACAGCCAAGGTGTAAGTAACGGCTCCCCTGGGCTAATGAGTACAAATTCTGCATCAGAAATTTTGATAGCAACAGAATTCGAAACAAAATTAGGCACTACATATTGCCCGAATAATAACTCGGGATGGTTATCGACAGAGTGCCAAGTATTTTTTTGCATTATTATTGTTCTTTTTTATCAATATTTTATGAGCAATCATAAAGAGAACTCAGCAATGACACAAATGGAAGGTATTGGCTAGAATTGGTCTTTCATTTGACGAATAACCGCAAAGACTTCTTCTGGCTTACCCAGCACTTTACCGCTGAAATGTTCAGCTGCGCGAATGACATCGGGCGCACTACAGCGCACAAATGGATTGCTTTTTAATTCGTCAGCCACAGTGGTGGGCAAGGTTGGTAAACCTTGCGATCTTAGTTCACTGCATATGTCTTGACGATGAAGTGTGTAGGTATTGTTGGGTTCGATATGCAGAGAGAAATTAATATTGGCCAGCGTGTATTCGTGAGTGCAGTAGATCTTGGTATTAAGTGGCAGTGACACAATGCTTTGCAGTGAAGTGTGAAACTGTTCTGGTGTGCCTTCGAACATGCGCCCGCAACCACAGGCAAAGAGGTTATCGCCACTAAATATACGATCTTGAATTATACCGTTATCTTCTTTTGTTTGTGTGTGGAATACAATGTGATCAAGGGTATGGCCAGGGGTGTGCCAAACATTCCAGCTTAAACCCATTAGCTCGAAGGTTTCTCCGCCCATAAAGGCAATGTCACGACAAGGAATATCATAGTGGCCTGTGCCATAGACAACACATTCGGGGAACGCGGCTTTCACTTCGGCTATGCCAGTGACATGGTCCCAGTGTTTATGAGTGATAAACAAGTAGTCGAGAGTTAAATTATGTTCTTCAAGATAGGCAATAACAGGTTTCGCTTCACCTGGGTCTAGCACAAGGGTTTGGCCATTGTTATGTAAAAGCCAAGCATAGTTGTCTTGTAAAATAGGGATAGGAACAATATTGAGCATAGGCTTACCGATTAATGCTTTTTAACTAGTTTAACAGGAAACAGATTTCTTGCCCTTAATCAGTTTATCGGCCATTAAATCAATAAATCCTTGAAACTAGCTGGTTTTTTTAAGACAATGCGCGAGCTTTGTTTAGACGAAGCATTTGAAAGCGTTGTTGGCTTTCACATTATGGTGGCCTCCGGTCCCCCCGCAACAATAAATGACGAACTCCGCCAGGCCCGGAAGGGAGCAACGGTAGTCATGGACTTGTGTGCCGGGGTGTGGCTGGAGGTCCCTCCACCTCCCCTTATTGTTTCCCATTTGAAAACACTCTGTCTCTAATAAATCGGTCGATTTTTACTGAGCTTGTTTTTCAGTTTGTTACTATGGCCACCTCTTATCGCGTCACGCAGTATTAAGGTGAGTTTATGCAGCAACCAACAAATAACATGATTGGCTATATAGCCGGCTTTCTCGCCATCAGCTGTTGGTCAGGTTTTGTCTTGGTTTCCCGCTTAGGTGGGCAGGGTGTATTAATGCCCGTGGATACTGTTGCCTTGCGTTTTATGATTGGCTGCCTTTTATTGCTTCCGCTTGCTTATTTTTATCGTCCTTGGTTTAACTTAAAAGGTTTTGTATTAGCGTTAACTGGCGGCTTAGGTTATTGCTTCTTTGTGTATGCTGGGTTTCAACATACAACCGCCGTTCACGCCGCGGTGTTGCTACCGGGTTTGATTCCATTTTTAAGTGCATTGTTTGCGGTGCTGTTTATAGCTGAAAAAATCACTGGCTTACGTGCGATTGGCTTGGCGCTTATTGGTGCTGGGGCAGGGTTGATGCTGACAGAGCCTTCTGCAAATGCATCCGTGTTGGGTGATATGCTAATTGTCTTGTCAGTTGTTTGCTGGGCGCTTTATACGGTTCTTGCAAAACGTTGGAAGATCTCCCCATGGCAGGCCACAACAACGGTAGCTTATGGTTCATTGGTTATCTTCCTGCCTATTTATTTTTCATTCTTTGAATCAAAGTTATCGTTAGCGCCATGGAGCGAGTTGCTGCTGCAAGGGTTTTATCAAGGATTTATTGCGGTCATCGTGGCAATGGTTTTTTATATGGTGGCAGTAGAGAAAATTGGCCCGTCAAAAATGGGCGCCATGATGGCGTTTGTTCCTGTGATAAGTGGTCTGGCTGCGGTTGCATTGTTGTCTGAGCCATTAACGTTTCATGGTGTAATAGCGCTGTGTTTAACCAGCCTAGGTGCATTATTCGCAGCAGGAATACTATCACTGCGCTCACGAGTCGCAGTATTACTAACGGCCGAAAAATGATAGGTCTTTTTTACTAATATGTTGAATCGCGAATTTTATCGTCGAGGCCCTAATCATCAACAAGATACTGTCGCCACGTTTCTGTCGATTAGGCAGCGTTTTGATTTTCGCAGTATTCAAATTGGAAAATGGGTAAAAGAAGCTGAAAAAGAAAAAGCGGCACCGCTATTTTATGATGCTCTATGCGATTTAATGACGATTCTGGGAGGTAATGAAAAACTTATTTCATTACGTGGCACCTTAGCATTGCAATATGGTTGTGGTGGGCAGCCAGGCGTTATGGCCCACTATGAACCAGCAACTCGCAGCTTTTCACTGGCTAAAAATGCAGGTCCTGGCAGCATAGCCCATGAATGGTTTCATGGCTTTGATCATTACATTTCAGATAAGGCATTCAATGGTGCAGCAAAAGATGATTTTGCCAGTCATGCATGGCTTGATGATGTTACTCAAATTGAACATCCGCTTAATGAATTATTATCTCAGTGTTTTCAAATCATCATCTTAAATGAAGCAGGCGATGGCCCCAGTGATTATTTTAAATACAGCGCTCAAGTGGATAAAGAAACCAAAGGTTATTATTTTAGTAAGCCAGAAGAAATGTGCGCTCGCGCATTTGAAGCCTTTATCCAAGATGCGCCCATCAAAAATAATTTTTTAGTTAAAGGCACCAAGCAATCAGAAGAAGCCAAGCTTGGTTTATACCCTCAAGGTGCGCATAGGTTGCGCATTAATCACGCCTTTAAAGCGTACTTTAATGCGCTGGGTTATGTGTTAAAACGTCAGGATTTAATCAATGAATGACAATACTCACTCTTTAGTAGATGATTTTATTGCGCCGCCGTGTGATGGCGATATAGATATTCTCTACCAAGATGATTTTATTTTGGTGATTAACAAACCCAGTGGCCTTCTTAGTTTGTCGGGTAAAAATCCGTTAAATAAAGATTCTGTGCATTATCGTTTGGTTCAACGTTATCCGACCGCTTTGCTGGTGCATCGTTTAGATTTTGGAACATCTGGCATCATGTTAGTGGCATTATCAAAAGAGATTGTTAAAACCTTAAATCAGCAGTTCTCAAATCGCCAAGTGAGCAAAACCTATGTAGCCTTACTGCATGGTGATGTGATGCCATCAGAGGGTGTGATTGATTACCCTATTGCCAAAGGGGAATTTCCAAGGCAAAAAATATGCAAGCTTAGCGGTAAACCTGCACAAAGTGCTTTTGAAGTGCTGGAGCGTTTTAGTGGTCATACTAGGGTGTGCTTTAAACCACTCACAGGCCGAACCCATCAATTACGCATACACAGTCTGGCGTTTGGCCATCCTATATTAGGCTGCGATTTATACGCTAATGAATACTCAACACGACTGGCGAAGCGATTAATGTTACATGCCAGTAGTTTATCATTTAATCATCCGATCGCAGGGCAAAGGATGCTGGTTGAATCACCATGCCCTTTTTAGTGAAAGATTGAATGCATTTAATGAATGCCAAATACATTCAAGTCGTATAAGTTAGGTCATAAAACAAGGGGAACCAGGCTGTTATGAAACTCATTAAGTTAATGTTTTTAGTTTGGCTAAGTATTGGTTTAACTGGTTGTATTATTTTTCCACTAAAAGAATCAGATCCTGATCGAGACTTAAATTGGTGTTTACCTCGCCACACCTGCGCATCGACTGAAGCAGTTACCTTTGTACATAGCATTAAACCGTTTAAACTAGCTGTGCCTTATGAACAAGCTTGGCCAGAGATTAGAAATAGTGTGTTAGCGCTTGATAATGCGTCTATTGAACATGAATACGAAGGCTATATTTTTGCAAAAACCTATACACCTGTTTTTCATTTCTTAGATTATTTTGAAGTGTTGTACATAAAAGACGAAAATCGCTTAAATGTGCGTTCGTCATCGTTGCTTGGATTAACGGATTTTTTTACAAACTATTTTCGCACACAGGCGTTTCGTGAATATTTAGAGGAAAAAAACATCATTCACCCCCAAGATTAATGGGGGTTTTCTTTTTTTAAGCGGGTTAATAGAACCTTGCTTGACCTTGTGGTCGTGTTTTAAAGCGTTTGTGTACCCACATGTATTGTGTAGGGTAGCGTCTAATAGCTTTTTCTAACTCTTGATTCCACGCTTTTGCATCTTCGGTATTGTCTAGGCCAAAAATAGGTAGCTCTGGCGAAAACTCGATTTCATAGTCAGCATCACCAATACGGCGCATGCCCATAAATATAACGGCTGCTCCGGTTTCTTTTGCGATCCATGAAGGTGTTGAGATGTTAGCGGCATCAATGCCAAAAAAGGGTACAAAAATATCGGCTTTTTTACCAAAATCTTGGTCGCAGCCATACCAAACCATGCCACCGTTATTCATAAATGCACGCATATCTTGAAGTTGTTTTTTGGTGAAGCTTTTAGCTTCCGAGCGCGCACGGCCTTTTTCAATCATGCGATCAATGATTGGATTGTTATTTGGACGATACATGTAGGCAATATTTTTAACTTTGCTGGTAAAAAGTGGAATGGCAAAGTCCACAACGGAAAAGTGGCCGCCTAAAATTAAAACCCCTTTACCTTTTTTTTGTGCCGTAAGTACATGTTCTAACCCTGTCACTTTTACACTGTCATTAAAGGGCTGCATGTCTTGCCACCAAGCATGGGTGCCTTCAATAAAGCCTGTGGCTAATTGAATAAAACAGTCTTCAACCATTTTTTCAATCTCAGGCGCGGTTTTTTCAGGAAAGCAGGCTGTCAGGTTTTTGCGAGCAATTTTGGTCCGGCTGTTGGCATGTTTGTAGCACTTTTTGCCGATCCAGTTTCCAAGTTTATGTTTGTTTTTTAACGATAAAAAAGAGATCAAATATAAGGTAAATACCATGAGCCGAGAAGGCAGGTATTTAAGATTAAAAATGGAAGGCATATTATTATTCTTAGTGGGTAGTACGGGGCTCACAATATGCCAAATTCATAAAATTGTCATGTGCCTTTACGAATGATTGCCAATTCTATTAAGTTGGCGCTGTCTTTTTGTACAAGACGAATGCCGTCGTCACCGGTTAATACCATGGGCTGGGTGCTGGCGATTATGTCATTGCATGGCATGTCATAGGTATCTATTTGAGCTGGTTCTAGCGGGTTAGTAATATCAAATTCAATGACGCCTTGTTCGTAACATATAAATAACGATGTGTCTTTTATACTTAAACCATAGGGTTGATCAAGCTCTATGGTTTTCTTTAGTTCTGGTTGTGTGATGTCGCTAATGTTGTAAAT
Organism: Oceanicoccus sp.; assembly: GCA_047621325.1. Lineage (GTDB taxonomy): Bacteria > Pseudomonadota > Gammaproteobacteria > Pseudomonadales > Oceanobacteraceae > Bermanella. Next base: position 80,808 of record JBLHLT010000004.1, on the reverse strand, counting down.
CAGCAATTGATTCACGCCGTTGACATTGTTCACTAAACGGCAGCTCCTGCCATTACGCAATGTGATGTACATATAATCATCTTTGGCAATGACAGGGTCGCAGCTGGTGACGTGCTCAGGGAATGCAATTTCAGTAATAGTGCCAGGGGTTGAATGGTCCATGATAATAGCCCCGGTATTTGTGCCTAAAAGAATCCTATTTGTTTGGTATGGATATATGGTTTCAAGGGTTATGGTGGTAGGTGTGTAATAAGCATTTACCAAAACGGGATCGCTTGGATTTGCTAAGGAAAATATTTGGATGTCATGATCTTCAATAGTAATCAGGTGGTTGTTTTGAATAGTGAATTTGGCGGTAGAGCCACCAACGCCGTTGCTGGTTTGGGTTCCTGAATTTGTAGAAGAGTTTTCGCTGTTACATGCAACCAGAATATAAAAGGAGAGTATGACAGTTATGACTTTCATGGTTGTGCTCATAGCATATCTCCGGTGTCTTGCATGTTGATGGATTGATCATATTCACCGTATCGCACTTGTGTGCCATCAGTATCTATGTATCCAATAATAAACCCGATAAGTTTACTTTTCTCTTGAGTGATATATGAATTGCTGTATTGAGAGTACTTGGAGATTTCACCATCTAAATTGTAGTTATCAGGAAAGAAACTTGATAGCTTTGGTGCATTAAATATATCCACTTTACGCCAAACATGTGATTGATTGAACTCACCATTGAGTACGGCTTGGTAGTCAATTACAACTAAATCAGTAAAGCCATTTAGATACATTAATCCATCATTGATGCTAATTTGTAATGTTCCTTGAACAGGAATAAAGACGACTCGTATTGGATTTTGCGGGTCGGTTTGATCAAAAATATGCACACCCCGATAATTATCTACAATAAATAAATATTTATCTTTGACATGTATTTTCCCTGGTACGGTAATGACGGCCGTATTGCCATATTCAGGGTTGATGTCTTCACGTAATTCCTCCCATGTCAATGTAATTGGCTTCACGCATATACTATATGTCGAGTTACACTCATTAATCTCTTCCATGCAGGCCATTGATAACAGGAATGAGCTTGTGATCAAACCAGTATGTAATAGTTTTTTATGTTTAATGGTGTTGGGCTTTTGATTTGAAGAGGCGTGCGGCGTGATAATAAATATAAAAAAAGATGCTAAAAAGATAGCAATTAAATCATTAATATCGAATGTGCCTGGTAATAATGAGAATAGTTGGAAAAGCTCCAGTAAACCTGCAAAAAATATTGCTCCCGTTGCAGGGTTAAATGATTTTTTCGATGAGCAGTTAGTGAAGTGTAAAACATAACCAATAAATAGTGTTTGTAAAAAACTAGGAAAATGAAAGTATATCCATTTAGGTAAAACAATCGCGTTTAGTTCAGCCAAATGAAAAAAATCAAGATAGCCAGATAACAAGGTTGTGTTACGGAAGTTGGCGTAAAAAATGGCCGCTAAGATGATAGATAAGCCACCACACAAGTGGAGGTGTAAATGAGTTCCTTTCATTTTTAATTCTCAGGTAATAACGTTAGTAATGCTTAATTGAAAACCCTAAGCAACAGTCATTGCATTTAGGGTTTTCAAATGTGAAGTTATTCGCTTTTACGAATAATAGCGAGTTCGGTTAAACCTGGATTGGCGTATTCAACAAGTCGAACACCACTGTTGTCGCTCAGTATCATAGGGTCTTGGCTTGCGATAATGTTATTGCATGGTTGTGAGTAATCACCGGTTTGGTCTGGGTCGGTTGGGTCACTTATATCAAACTCAATCACACCTTGCTCATAACAAACAAATAAGTTTGTGCCGTTAATTCCCAGACCGTAAGGGGTGTCGATATCAATTGCTTTTTCAAGTGACGGGCTAGCCACTTGAAGAATGTTATAAATCAGTAGCTGGCTTTTATTATTTGCATTATTGGTGTCGCTGCATTTTTCATCTGAACGCTGAGTTATGTATAAATAGTTACCTTGAGTGATGGCTGTATCGCAGCTGGTAACAATCTCTGAAAATGTAAGGTCCGTCAGTGTGCCAGGGGTGGTATGGTCTTTAAAAAACGTGCCTTCACTGGTTCCAATCATTAACATGTTTGTCTTGTATGCATAAATGCTTTCGAACTCTACATCATCACTAGATGAATATATGGTTTCTAAAATAGGTTTGGTTGAATCCGCTAATGTGTAAATCTTAATAAAGCTAGATTCAATGGTAATGAGGCGATTATTTTGAACAATAAAATCGGCTATTGCTTTACCATCTCCGTCACTGACCTCAGGTTCAGGATCAGCTTCATATTCACACGCACTGATTAACAATGTGACTAATAGGTATAATGATACTTTTAAAAAATGGTTCATTGTTAATCTCCACTCGTATCTGAGTCATCTGTAACTTCGTATTCCCCATAAAGCACTTCACTATCCTCGGTATCAATATAACCAATAATAAAGCCTAAAGCGGGTAGATTTTGTACAGTGGTTGATTTTCGTACGATGTAATTTTCATAATCTTCTGGTTCACCCTTTAGGGCGTATTCATCGGGAACAAAATTAGTAAATGCAGGTGGTAAAAACATATTTTCTTGGCGCGATACATAAGTTTGATCAAATGCACCTTCTAATATTTTTTGATAATTGATCACAAGAAAATCGGTGAAACTATTTATATAGAGTTCATCACCTTGAATACTTAAGGTTAACGCACCAGGTACAGGAATAAATACCACTCTTATCGGGTTTTGATTATCGGTTTGATCAAAAATATGCACGCCGCGGTAATTATCAATCACAAATAAATAGTTGCCATTTACATATGTTTTCCCTGCTGATGTCAGTGTAGTGGTGTTGCCGGAAGTCGGTTTAATATCCACTCTTAAATCTTCCCAGCTTAATGTTATGGGTTCAACGCAGGTGTTTTCGTCAGGGTCACAACCGTCATAACATCCCATTGAAACAATACAGGCACTTGTGAATGCTGAAAGTATGAGTCCATTTTTGAAGCGCCCAGTTAAAGCAGGTTTTGTTGTAGAGGGTACATGCTTAATATCTGAGGCCATTAGGCTAATGATTAGGCCAGCTATAGAGATGGCTAATAGATCAAACCAATCAAAGGTGCCAGGTAATAAATGAGTAAGTTGTAGAGCTTCTAATGTGCCTGTGACCAAAAAGGTGGCAATACCAATGTGCAGGGCCTTTTGCTGTGTATGAGGGAAAAAATGGAAGGCTAAGTACCCAATAAAACAGGCTTGTAAAAAGCTGGGTAAGTGCTGAGCAATGAAAGCAGGCAATACTAAAGCGCTTATGTGGATTGATTGGAATAACTCCAAGTATTGCGCAATAAGAGTATCGCTACGAAAATTAGCGTAAAAAATAGCGGCAAATAAGACGCATAACCAACCATATAAATGGGTTTTAACACGAGTTCCGTTCATTTATGTCTGCCTTGTAGCGATTTAGTCTTATTTATAGTGGGGCGATAATAAAGGATTGCCCCTGATCTTGTCTATTTTTGGCCAGATAACACGTTATGTAATAAAGAGAGCCATTGTTACCGTGTTGTTACCTACTAGCTGTTAAGTTTGCTTTACTGAATAAATCGGAGGTAATTATGAAGCAACGACTATTAGTCTGTTCTTTGCTGGCCAGCCTGTTACAGGGCTGTGTAGATGTCGAGGCGGGGGCGAAAGACCCAAGCCGTCAACTTTGGATGAACGGTGAAATATACACCGTTAATGATAAGCAGCCTTGGGCCGATGCCATGGTGGTTGAGGATGGCTACATTGTTTACATGGGCAATGAGGCTGAGGCTAAGAAATGGGTGAATGCCAATACTAAAATACATAATTTGAATGGCAGCCTTGTTTTGCCGGGGTTACACGATGTGCACTTACATCCCATGGAAGCCTCTAGCGAAGAAGTGAAATGCATTATTGAGAGCGGCGAATCGGTTGCTCAATGGGTAGCTGAAATTAAACAATGTGAAAAGACGAATCCAAGTGATGAATGGTTGCTTGGCTGGGGTCATTCAATTTTAACCTTGTTAGAAAGCTCGACCGAGCCACGAGTATTGTTGGATCAAATATCCACAAAGCGCCCAATTGCCATTATGGAGGAAACCAGTCATAGCATGTGGGTTAACTCTGCTGCGCTGGCTAAGTTAAAATTAGACGGCAAAATACTTGAACAAAATATTAATGGCGGTGCCGTTTTATTAAACGATCAGCAGCGCTCAATCGGTGTATTATTAGACGGGGCAGGTGACTTGGCGTTTGATTTTGCCATGCAAGAAACCCCGCAACGACTTGAGCGTAATTATGACGCTTTATTGGCTGGGCTAGAAGAAGTCAACCGTCACGGCATTACCTCAATAGTGGATGCCAGGATTTATTGGCAGCGTGGCTACTTAAAGGCATGGCAACGTGCTGATAAAGAAAATACATTAACCACACGCAGCGTTTTAAGTTTGTGGGCGTACCCAAATTTAGATGATGCGCAACAGCTTGCCACGTTAAAATCCATGTATCAAAATAATAAAAATTCATTGTTAAAAGTGAATCAAATTAAATTTTACTCTGACGGTATTACCCATAATTCAACATCGGCATTACTGGAACCTTATAAAGAATATTACGATGAAGTAGGATCGCTTGGTTTAAATTATTTTGATGAAGCGCGTTTAACAAAATATATTACACAGCTGTCTCAGGTTGGGTTTGATGCACATATTCATGCCATTGGTGATCGCGGTGTGCGTGAATCATTAAATGCAGTTGAAACTGCGCAGCAAGTAACGGGTAAAACCGGCCGACACCGCTTAACCCACGTTGAAATGGTTAACGAACAAGATAAACCTCGTTTTAATAAGTTGAATGTGACAGCGGATTTTCAGTTGGCAGGGGAATTTACCCACCCTGAAAATTTTCATGAAATGGAGCCTATTATCGGTAACCGTGCCTATCAGCAGTTACCAGTGCGTGATATTTATAATACTGGTGCTAATGTCACATTAAGCAGTGATTGGGATGTAAGCAGTTTATCGCCGTTTGTGGGGATGCAAAATGCACTTAGCCGCGGTGAACAAAGTTTGCCAAACTTAAAGGCAGTTATCGAGGCATATACCATTAACGGCGCTTATGTCATGGGGCAAGAAAATATAACAGGCTCACTTGAGGCTGGCAAAGCCGCTGACTTTGTAGTGGTTGATCAAAATATTTTTGAAGTAAATGTGAATCAAATATCTCAAACCCAAGTGATCACAACGGTGTTAGAAGGTGAGGTTGTATTTCAGAAGTAATCATTAAATAAAGAAAAGCTTGGTTGAAATATTTAACCAGGCTTTTTGTTGGATTGTCATGTTTATATTATTAGTCGAAGATGAAATAGACTTTGCAAAATTAGTGATTGAATATCTTGAAAGTGAGGGTATTGCATGTGATCACAGCGCAAAGGCCTCAACGGCATTAACCTTAATTGAAAATAACGAATACGACGTTATTTTATTAGATGTCAATTTGCCGGATGCAAGTGGCTTTGAGGTGTGTGCACAATATCGTAAACAAGGTATTAACACTCCCACAATTATGTTCACGGCCCGCTCTAGTATTGATGATAAATCACAAGGTTTTAATGCTGGCGTCGATGATTATTTAGTCAAACCATTTGCTATGGCTGAATTAGTGATGCGCTTACACGCCCTTAATCAACGAGGTAAACGCAGCGCCGTAATCAATCTTGGCGTATTACGTTTGGATGTGGCAAGCAAGCAAACCTATATTCATGTGGCATCAAGCGATCAACCATTAGCATTAACACCGGATGAATGGCGTTTACTGTTACTGTTAGCAAAAAGAGAAAATGAAACTGTAAGTAAAACAATGATTATGAATCATTTATGGCCGAATGACTTCGCCTCAGGCGATGCCTTTAAAATGCTTGTATCGCGCTTGCGTAAGGCAATCAAAAAAGGATTAATTGTAAATCAGCTGAATGAACAAACTCTTCAAATAGAAACCATTCGCGGTATTGGTTTAAAGTTGGTATGCCAATGATGTCGTTGAGGGTTTATTTACGTTCACGTTTATTAATTTTAGGAATCGCCGTCTCTTTACCTATTATTTATCTGGTTTTTTCTTTATATGAATTGGGTTTAGATGATGCAACCGAGGGATATTTGAAAGAAGATATTAAATATGCCCGCTTTCAGCTTGATCAAACTGGACTCTTACCTAAATCAACTGCGTTTAGACACTATTACTTAGGCGTTGAAAGTTTACCTGAGATATTCAAATATCCCATTAAAAACCACCGTTATTTACCTTATTACATTTGGCAAACAGATATCGCTGTTTATTACGGGGTGAGAACCCCTTATAAAAATAAACATTTATATGTCTTTCATGTGTTTGGAATTGATGAAGATATCTCCGGCATCCAACTTGAAACCGTCGTGGTGGGTTTTGTTTGTTTGATATTATTTTTGATGATGCTTGGGGCTACCCTTATATATCAGCGCATCGCAAGCGCGATGATGTATTTGAGTAAGGTTTCTCAAGGCTCGTCTACATTAGAGTCAGTTGAACATGATTGTGAATTCACTGAAATTAATCATGTCGCACAAGCATTAAAAGAATCCATGTTGAACTTAGAGCGAAAAAATAGTCATGAGCGTTGTTTTATTCAAAGCTTGAGTCATGAGTTACGAACGCCTATGGCCATTATTCAGGTGGCCATTGAATTGTTAAAAAAACAAGTAAAAGCATCAGGCGATGAACGGCTGCATGAAAAACTTAATACAATATTTAATGCCAATTTGAAAATGCAGGCTTTAGCTAATAATTTATTGAGTTTATGGGGGAAGAGCCGCCAGCAAGAAACATCCCAAGTAAATATCAATCAGGTAGTAGCCGAGTGTGTGGCCGACTTAAATAAACAATATGGCGTAAAGTCACGGTTCAATACGCAAATGCCTAGCCAAGATATCATCATCTGTGCCCCTTTGTTTGCCGTTCAGTTAGTACTTAATAATCTGATTAAAAATGCAGTGGTTCATGGTGAAGGGATAATTCATATAAAACTGACAGAAAAAAGAATGACTATCAAAAACCATGTAGCTAATACAAAAATTAAAACGGGTGACTCAGTGGGGATGGGCTTGTTTATTGTGGCGCAGGGTATTGAGTGCCTTGATTGGCAGATGCAACAGGTTACAAATACAAATGAATATCAGGTAGATATTTGTTTCAGTGAATAACAGCGTTCAAACGACGCTGCTATTCACAAATGGGCTTATATGAAAATCAATTGCCCATGGCTTTTCGTTTAATGGCACTTACGATATTCATCGCGAAGACAACCAAACTGCCCAAAACTAATCCCACCACGAAATCAAACAATAATGGCAATACAATAGCGCTAATCGTTGCCAATGCACCTAGTGTTTGCGCCCAAGAATTTAAGTCGGTCAGAACATGGTGTAAAAACGGCATGCCGTGAACTAATATACTACCGCCCACTAAAAACATGGCGGCAGTGCCCACCACCGATAACGTTTTCATTAATTGCGGTGCAAACCACAATAAACCTGTGCCCAGTGTATTTAACAATCCTGCTTGGTTATTGCGTGTGAGGTACAAGCCCATATCGTCCAGTTTAACGATGAGCGCCACCAAACCATAAACGCCCACAGTCATGGCGATGGCAATGGTGCCCACCACTAAAATTTGATTGGTCAAAGTAGCGGCCGCCACAGTGCCCAGTGCAATCACAATAATCTCGGCCGAGAGTATGAAATCCGTTCGTATAGCACCTTTTATTTTACTTTTCTCGAACGCCACCATGTCTTGGGTTGGATCTGCGATGGCCACTAATTGGGCTTTATGAATTTGTTCATCTTGTTTGTTTTTGCGGTGAAGTAAGCTGTGGATGATTTTCTCGGCCCCTTCAAAACACAAATATGCGCCACCAATCATTAATAAAGGTTGAATGAGCCACGGCAAAATAGCGCTGATAGCAATGGCGATGGGCACTAAAATCAACTTATTGATGAACGAGCCTTTGGCGACTTGCCAAACCACAGGCAGTTCTCGTTCAGCGCGAATGCCACTGACTTGCTGGGCATTGAGCGCAAGGTCATCACCTAGTACGCCAGCTGTTTTTTTAGCGGCTACTTTGCTCATGACCGCGATGTCGTCTAATACCGTAGCAATATCATCTAATAACGTTAATAAGCTCGCACCAGCCATGGTATGTCCTTTTAGTGATTACTTTTTAATGAAGAGAGTTGCGCGTATCTTATCTGAAATTAAGTCTCAATATAGACTTAATTGGCGTGAAGGGTGGGGCCATCGCCTAGCATTGTTAGGCTAGGTCAGATATCATCTGGCCTATTATTTTCCCTGTAAATCAGGCTGTTAGGCCCAAGCAAGGCTGAGAAATATTTCATGAGTTATCAGGTACTGGCGCGTAAATGGCGTCCACAATTTTTCAAGGACATGGTAGGGCAAGAGCATGTCATGCGCGCCCTTATCAACGCCCTTGATAATCAGCGCCTGCACCATGCGTATTTGTTCACCGGTACACGTGGCGTGGGTAAAACCACCATTGCGCGTATTTTGGCCAAATGTTTAAACTGCGAGCAAGGCATTACGTCTGAGCCATGCGGCGAATGCAATAGCTGCCAAGAAATCAGCCAAGGTCGCTTTGTTGACTTAATTGAAGTGGATGCCGCCTCGCGTACCAAGGTTGAAGATACCCGTGAAATTCTCGATAACGTGCAATATGCGCCTACCCGTGGTCGCTTTAAGGTTTACCTCATCGATGAGGTGCACATGCTATCGAATTCCAGTTTTAACGCCTTGTTAAAAACATTGGAAGAACCCCCAGAACACGTAAAATTCCTGTTAGCTACCACTGACCCGCAAAAACTACCGGCCACGATTTTGAGCCGCTGCTTGCAGTTCAGCCTAAAAAATATGACCCCAGAGCGTATTGTGGGTTACTTAAAGAACATTCTTGGTCAAGAAAATATTCCCGCCGAAGAGCCGGGTTTATGGCTGTTAGGGCGTGCTGCTGAAGGCAGTATGCGTGATGCATTAAGTCTAACTGACCAAGCCATTAGTTTTGGTCAGGGCCACATTAAAGAATTAGACGTGGCCAGTATGTTGGGCACAGTGGATCGTGGTCGCGTATTTCAGTTAGCCATTGCTTTAGCCGAGGCAGACGCCGCCACCGCTTTACAGCTGGTAGCTCAAATGGCTGAACATGCCGTGGATTTCAATAATTTACTGGCAGACCTTATTCACTTGATACACCGTATCGCCATTGCCCAAGCGGTACCCGATGCGGTGGATAATAGCCAAGGTGACAAAGAAGAAGTATTGGCGTTGGCAGGGGCCATGAGCCCTGCCATGATCCAGCTTATGTATCAGGTGGCCTTAACCGGTAAGCGGGATTTGCCACTGGCACCAGAGCCGCGCTCTGGAATGGAGATGACGCTGCTGCGCATGATAAACTTTGCACCCGTAGGCCAGCAGGCCGAAGCGCAAAGCCCCGCGGGAGTGCCCCAGGTAAAAAAGCCTGATCTGGCGCATCTCAAGCGCCAGATAATCAATACGGCGCAAGACTCAAACAGTGATGTTACCCCTCCTGTGGCTCAAGCACCGGTTATTGACGCGGGCTCAGAGCAAGTGGTATCTGGGGCCACAGCTATGGTTGAACCGGTTGTTCAAGCTTCGCCAAAGAGTGATTTTATTCCACAGGCAGGTGATGAATTAACTGCGCCTCATGCAGACCCCATACCAACACCTGAGCAAGCCAAAGTCAGTGCGCTGGCCCCAGATGAATTGGATGTGCCTTGGGATACGACCAACGAGCCGCATATTGACCCCGTGGTTGACCCCACTTTTGTAGCGCCAGCAGAAATACCGGCGGCATCGGCTCCAGTTGAAATCCCAGAGCCTGTTCAAACGCCAATTGAGCCACCAAAACCCAGTGTGATTGAACCGCCTGTGCAAACCGTCAATACGACTAATGCCGCGCAAGTGAATCCAGTTGCGGTTCAAATAGATCAACCGCCAGCACCGATTGAAGTATCAGTAGAAGAGCAAGCGGCACAAGCAAAAGCCGCTGCTAAACAAGTAGAGCTTGAGCAAGAAATAGCTGAGTTAAAAGTGATGCCGCTCAATAGTACAAGCTGGCCTATGATTTTTAACGCATTGCCGCTTGAAGGCATGCTGCGCAACTTAGTGGCTAATACCTGCTTAATGCAGGTCAATGGTGATCAGTTAGTGTTCCATAGTGATGCCGGACACATGCGCTTATTTGGCGAAGCTCATCAAAAACGTTTCGCCCAAGTGCTTAATGAGGTATTGAATCAAGCTTATCAGGTGCAAGTTTTTGAAGGCCCTGTACAGTTTGAAACTCCAGCTCAGCGTGCACAGCGCCTGCAGCAGGAGCGATTAGAGCACGCGGTTGCCAGCATAGAGCAAGACCCTAAAGTACAAGCCCTGCGACAAGCGTTCAATGCGCAGGTTATAATGGACACCATTACACCTGTTGACTAAGTCAGCGGGCAATTAACAACCCAAATCATTGAGGAATTCAACATGATGAAAGGCGGCATGGGCAACTTGATGAAGCAAGCCCAAAAAATGCAAGAGCGTATGCAGAAAGTTCAAGAAGAACTGGCCAACGCAGAAACCACTGGTGAGTCTGGTGCGGGTCTTGTGAAAATCGTTATGACGGGCCGTCATGACGTGAAAAGTGTGTCTCTAGATGACAGCTTGATGGAAGAAGATAAAGAAATCATTGAAGACCTATTAGCGGCTGCGGTTAACGATGCAGTACGCAAGATCGAAGCAGCTAGTTCAGAGAAAATGGGCTCAATGACTGACGGTATGGGTCTTCCACCGGGTATGAAACTTCCTTTTTAGGAACAGAGAACGTTATGGCATCACTTAGTCCACTGATTAATGAATTAGTAAAAGCCCTTACCATCTTACCGGGTGTGGGTTCTAAGTCTGCCCAGCGTTTGGCTTTGTACTTACTTGAGAAAGACAAAGCCGGTGCCGCCAGCTTAGTGGCAACACTAAGCGAGGCGCTTGATAAAGTGGGACATTGCCAGCAGTGCCGTAATCTCACTGAAACCGAATTATGTCCTGTATGTGATGACGCCAAGCGTAACGATGATCAGTTATGTGTGGTTGAAACCCCTGCAGACGTTTTAGCCATCGAACAAACCGGATTTAAAGGTCGTTATTTTGTTTTGTTTGGGCGTTTAAGCCCAATCGAAGGCATTGGTCCTGATGCATTGGGTTTAGATAAGTTAAAAAGCTGGGTGCTTGGAAAAAGTGTGCAAGAAATTATCTTAGCCACGAACCCTACCGTTGAGGGTGAAGCTACTGCTCAATATATTCAGCAAATGTTTTTAGGTAAAAATGTTGAAGTAAGTCGCATTGCTCACGGTGTTCCGTTAGGCGGTGAGCTTGAGTATGTTGATGGCGGTACATTAGCCCATGCTCTTGCAGGGCGCAAAAGCGTCTATTAATTCAATCGTTGAGCTTCATTCGTTTCAACAATCAAGGCCATTATGATTTACATTCAAGATAACCAAGCCTTAGCGGATGCCGCACAGTATTGGCTAACAACAACGCGAATCGCGTTGGATAGCGAATTCATGCGCGTGGATACGTTTTACCCTAAGTTGGCACTGATTCAAATTAACGATGGTCGTGATACCTACTTAATCGACCCGCTTGCTATTAGCGAGTGGCAACCTTTGCGTGATGTATTTACATGTCCCAGCATTGTAAAAATACTGCATAGCCCAAGTGAAGATTTTGATGCATTTTTTCATAATTTAGGCGTGTTACCTGAACCTATGTTTGATACCCAGTTGGCCGCATCCATGGCCAGTTTGGGCGGAATAATGGGTTATCAAAAACTGGTTAAAATTCTGCTTGATGTCGAATTAGAAAAAGGGGAAACCCGCAGTGATTGGTTGCAACGTCCGTTAAGTGACAGTCAGTTGCATTATGCTGCTGACGATGTTGAGTATGTATTGCCTATGGTAGATATGCTTGAAACGCGCTTAAAAGAGCAAGGTCGCTTGCAATGGCTACAGAATGACTGTCAGCAAGTATTGCAAGATTGGCGTGAAAATCAAAAAACGGGTTACTCCTATGAGCGCGTTAAAAAAGCGTGGATGCTAAAAGGCCATCAGCTGAATGTATTAAGCCAGCTAGTCGATTGGCGCGAAGCGCGCTGTAAAGAGGTGAATATTCCACGAGGGCATTTAATTAATGATGCGTTACTAATGGAATTAGCCATGCGCTTGCCTCAGGCGGTAAAACAACTATCTTCTATAAAGGGCATACGCCAAGCGACGGTGCGTAAAGAGGGTGAGCAAATTATTGAGCTTATTCAGAGTTGCAAAGATACACCACAAGCAGATTGGCCTGCGCGAATGGATCGACCATTATCACAACATGCAGGTGAGTGGTTTAAAAAAATGCGTCGCCAAGTTGATAAAATTGCTGAAAAGCTAGATGTTCCACCAGAATTATTAGCCCGTAAAAAACCAATGGAAGCCATGTTACGTGAAGGCTATCCAAGGGGGCCGTTCCAAATTCCGCAAGCACTTCAAGGATGGCGAGAAGAGGTAGTGGGTCAGCCACTATTGGATGTTTTAAACCAATTATCAAAGCAGTCTTAATTGAGCAACCGCCATGAAAAAGAAACTACTAACCGTTTGGTCTAGCCCGAAAAAAGAAGAAATGTATTTATATACAGATCGTCTCGAAGGCTTAAAGCGTGTTCCGCAAGAACTATTAAAAATGTTTGGAGCACCAAAAGAAGTAATGGGTTTGCCGCTAAGCGAAGATAAGCAGCTTGGCCGCGCAGATGCCAAAAAAGTATTAAGCGAGATTGTAACAAAAGGCTTTTATTTACAACTGCCGCCTGTGCGTGATGATTATATGCTCGACTTGCATAAAGACACGTCAGCAAAATATACCGATATTTTATAAGTCGGAACAGCACTGTCGGATGGCGTTACGTTTATTCGACCTACCCTTATAACGTATGATGGTTTAGCGAGGCACGCGCCTAACTCATCGGTGGTATTAAGTTTGAATATAAATATACAAGGTACATAGGCATGGCCAAAAAAGAATTACCCTTTTGGCAAACAAAAACCTTACAAGACATGAGTAAGGACGAGTGGGAAAGCCTATGCGACGGTTGTGCAAAGTGCTGCCTGCATAAGTTAGAAGACGAAGACACTGGCGAAGTGCACTACACCGAAATTGTGTGCCGTTACTTAGATCGCGAAACCTGTAATTGTACTGAATATAAGCGTCGTCAAGAGTTGGTGCCTAATTGCGTTTGGCTAAAACTTGAAGATGTAAAAGAGTTTCACTGGTTACCCTCAAGTTGCTCGTATCGATTAATTAGTGAGGGCAAGCCGTTACCTAAATGGCATCACTTACGCAGTGGCGATAAAGATTTAATTCATAAACGTAACCAGTCTATGCGTCGCAAAGGTATTCCTGACGATAAAGTGCCTGAAGACGAATGGGAAGATCATATTATATGGATGGAGTAACGATGGCGTATGTCGAGACCTATCAATGGGCGTGGGTAGTTTACTTGATAGCCGCGGTTGGTATGTACTATGTGGTGGTTAAGTTTACGAAGTACTGGCGTAACCAAGATCTTAAAAATTACTTGCGAATGATCAGCGCCGTGGTGTTATTTACCCCAGCTTCACATACCTTAGATGGCCTTGATTCATTAGCTCCAGCTTATATTGTGATGTTAGGCGAGTTGTTTACCAATGGTCTGCTAGCGGCTTTAGATGGGGTTGTCCCAATATTATTGGCCCTATTGTTAGGTGCGATCGCATTGGCGATTCAAGCGCTGATCAATAGTTTGATCGCAAAATATAAAAATAGTTAATAAGGCAGTTAGGAAATTATGGGTGCTTTATTATTACGACTTAAGCATGTCCCCGAAGATGAGTATCAAGAGGTCTGCGATTTATTAAATGCCCATGATCTTGCTTACTATGAAACCACGTCTGGTTTTTGGGGGGTCGGGATGGCGGCTATTTGGTTGAATGATGCCGCGCAGTTACCTAAAGCGCACGATGTATTAAATGACTATATGCGAAATCGGCAAATGAAAATGCAGGCTGATTTTGAACAAGCACAGCAGCAAGGCGAATCACGCACACTGTCGTCAACGTTTGCAGCTCAGCCAGTTACGTTTGTATTGTATGTGCTTGCCGTAATAGGGATTCTGGCATTAAGTATTCTCCCTTTTTTAGGGTTGCTTTAGTTTCGTTTTTTATTCAAAGGGTGAAGGCACGGATCCGCTTTCATGCCCGCTAATATTTGTACTTTGTTGGTTTTGGGTGCACTTACACATGTCTTACATGTGCAATCAAATTGGTGGCCGTTTGCTTTTGTGGGCGGCATGTCAAAATCCAGAATGAAATCATCCGGATAGATCTCTTCTTTTATCACCTCTCTTTGAGGCGTAAGCGCTTGCTGAGTCAGGGTTGGAATGCCCGACTCTTTCCACGTTATATTTTTAAGTGTTTGATTAACTTGGATCTGAATTTCTTTTTCTTTTGTTGAATCCATTTAAGTCATCCTAACGTCATGTATGCATGATAGGAGGGAACATAAGGGATTCAGTCTTAATTGGCTTACTGCTTTGGTATTAGTTGTTAAGATATAACGCGACGGTTTGCTTGAAATTTGAACGGGTTCAAATAATTTTGACTTAAAATGTCTATTTTAATATGTGAATTTAGCCGTTTTATTGCGCTGTTATTCTAAGCTGAGGTAAGCAACTGATTGTTCGAAGTATTAATGTTCTGTGTCTTTTAGATTAGATCAATACTTTGTTTGTCTTGTATTTGGTCAATCAGCTTAGTTTTCATTTCTTGGTAATCGGTATTTGATATCTCTAAAAACTCAAGAATAGGATGCAGGTGTTCAGCAACTTGTTCCTCACATGTGACTCGCCAAAACGAACGGTATTGACTGCTGATGTCTTTCGCGAGCATCAATATGGCTAAATAATTTAATAAATTTTCATGTACTTTAATTGACTTGTCGAAGGCTTTTTCGAACAGAGGTTGAAGCAAAATGGTTTTGCTGACAGCACCTGGAAGATTCCAATCCTTGGCGACACGATAGCCAATGGTGAAATGGTCTATTTTAAAGTGCTCTACCTCTCTTTCTGATAATTCTCTAAGATCAATGTTACCTACATCTCGTAAAAAACTTTTATACTGAGAGAAATTCGACATCATGATGGGAATGCCAATATCATGCAGCATGCCGATTGTGATTGAGTTCTAGCAGTACCTCAGGGCAAGAGGGGATGATTAGATTATCGGGCATGACGGGCTCAAATAAGGAATGTTGTTTATTTCACTATAGACGCAATTAGACAGTCTTGAATGATTTTTGGCGTGAATTCAATCAATGTTCAATAATTGTGTAAATAGGGTGATGCTGGCTTATTTAGAGTAATGCTTTTGCATGGTTTTTAGATTTTACGCCATCCATAATATTATTGAACAGCGCTTTAAGTTTTATTAGTTAATCTGACCTATCTATTTAAAGCCGCTTGTAAATGATGTAAGAAAGTTGATTTATCAACCTCACCTACTATACGTAGGGTTTTTATTTCTGAGTTTTGATCGAAGAATAAAACCCCTGGCGGGCCAAATAATCCAAAGTCATTTAGTAGGGATAATTGCTCATCTGTGTTTTTAGTCATATCTAGCTGAATAAAGACCACATTCTGCATTTTCTTTTGTACGTCCAGTTGGCTGAATATTTCAGTGTCCATTATTTTGCAGGCAATACACCAATCCGCATAAAAATCTAATATGGCGATTTGATTATTTTGTCTTGCTTGATTTAGGCGTTGATTAAATGCATCACGAGTTGTGATGCGATTGGTTGCTGAGTGATTTATTACATCTGAGATAGACGCTGAGTTTTGCGCTATTCCGGTTAAAGGTTGCAATGGATTAGTATTGCCTGACGCGGCACCAATAATTAGCAATGCGCCATAAAACGACATAATCAAGCCGATGGCTTTAAATAAACGCCCCCAGCTTTTTGTACCTTGTTCGAAAGCCCCTAAAAAAACACCGCTGCCAATGAATAAGCTTGCCCACAACATCATAGTGAGACCAGCGGGGATAACCCGTTCGAGTAGCCATACAGCCACGGCCAATAACGCCACGCCAAAAACACTTTTAACGCCGTCCATCCATACTCCTGCTTTAGGAAGAAAACGGCTGCCGCCGGTGCCAATCAGTAACAGCGGCAGTCCCATGCCCAAACCTAACGCTAGCAGGGCAGCTCCGCCTAATAATGCGTCGCCCGTGGTAGATATATAAACCAAAGTGCCAGCCAATGGTGCACTTACACAGGGACTGACCACCAGTGCTGACAATACCCCCATAATCGCTACGCTGATGAGTTGCCCGCCTTGTTGTTTTTGGTTCCAATTATTGAGCTTATCTTGCAGAGAACGGGGTAATTGCAGTTCGTAAAAACCAAACATGGATAGCGAAAGCAATACAAACACAGCCGCAAAGCTACCCAATACCCAAGGGCTTTGCAGGTACAGCTGAATATTGGCTTTGGCGCCAAAGTAACCGACCAATACACCGGCAGCAGCATAAGCGACGGCCATTGCAACGACATACGTCAAAGACATGATGAATGCTTTGCGGGTGGTTAGGCTGGCACCTTGGCCCACAATAATACTGGAAAGTATCGGTATCATAGGGAAAACACATGGGGTAAACGCTAAGCCCACTCCTAGTGCAAAGAAGATCAACATCTGCCAAATAATACTGCCAGACTGCAGCAGTGTCGTGATAGATGATACATCGGAGCCATCAACCTGATTGGCACTACCTATAGGCTGCTTCAATAAGGCATTAGGGCTGATTTCATGGGTTTGAGGTGGGTAGCATAGTCCGGCTTCAGCACAACCTTGAAAGGTTAATTTGATTGGATGAGTTGATTGCAAATTGGCGGTTAGCTCAAGCTCATGTTTAAAAATACTCACGTTACCAAAGTATTCGTCTTCTTTTTCAATGGGGGTTTGCTTGGTAGCGAAATCAAGCTTTTGACCGTCTTGTTTTAAGGTTAACCTAGATAGATACAAATAATAATGATCCGCAATATTAAAGCGAATGGTTAATTGATCGTTATGAAATGCATGTTGATAGCTAAATGCTTGATCTACTGGCAAAAAATCTGTTTCTTCTGCGTGACTTAGAGCACTGATTAATACTAAGCTAAGCCATAAACTTGCTATTTTTAATGCCTGGTTCATAAAACACTCCTTTTATCGAATACAGGTATGATAAATCTTTAATTGTTAAGGAATCCTTAAGATTCCAAGGCCATACTCAAACCATAAATATTCGGTGCATTTTATGAAAACCATTATTAACTCATGTAACAAGCTATTACTGATTGCCATTCTATTTACCAGCATGCCCAGTCATGCAGAGCAATGGATCAGTAAATTTGATTTAGCGCAGTACAAAAATAAAGTGGTGTATTTGGATTTTTGGGCTTCGTGGTGTGGGCCGTGTCGTAAATCATTTCCTTGGCTAAACGAAATAGAAGATAAGTATAAAAAACAAGGTTTGGTTGTCATTGGTGTCAATCTCGATACTGAGCTTGATCAAGCGAAACAGTTTCTAAAAGATGTACCGGCAAATTTCAGAGTATATTCTGATCCTGACGGTAAGTTGGCCGAGCAATATAAGTTAGTAGGCATGCCTAGTTCATTTGTAATTGATGGCAAAGGAAAGGTTCGTCACCGTCATGTTGGCTTTAAGAAGAGCAATAGTGACGAGTATGAAAAAAGCATCGTATCGCTCTTAAAAGAATTGAAAAAGTAAAAACCTGAAATTGGAGGGTTTATGAAAATCATTACCTCATTACTACTATTAAGCACATTGACCTTGGCTGGTTGCAGTTCCTTTGGTGTTAAGCCGTGGGAGCGAGATATTCTAGCCCGTGAAGATATGGCGTTAGACAATGCGCCTATGGACAGTGGCTTTGATGACCATATTTACTTTAGTAAAGAGGCCAGTAGTGGTGGAAAAAGTTTTGGTGGTGGCGGTTGTGGTTGTAATTAAGACACAAACCCCAAACATCCATTATATTTGAGGTCATTATGAATTCTAAAGCAAACCCATTATTAAAGAATAAAAATATCCGTAATTCGCTGGCGACCGCCGCCAGTTGTTTGCTGGGTGTAACCGTTCAAGCGCAAAATGCAGAAGAATGGCAAACCGATGTTGCTGTATTGATTTACAATGAAACCGATCGTGTCAGTGCGTTCGAACCGGCTATTGCATTAAAGAAAACATTTGAAGACGACAGTGTGCTTGGGTTTAAGTTAGTGTATGACGCACTAACCGGTGCCTCACACAATGGTGCGGCTGAAAGTAATCAAGTGCAAACGTTTACTCGCCCAAGTGGTAAAGGCAATTATGAAACCTCCGCTGGCGATGTACCATTAGATGATACGTTTCGCGATTCTCGCGGTAGTTTTAGTGTTAACTACGAGCAACCTATAGGTCGCTTTAATAAAATGATTTATGGTGGAAATCTGTCAGCTGAGCATGACTTTACCTCTATGAGCGGCAGTGCAACCTATCTTCATGACATGAATCAGCGTAATACCACGTTAAGTTTGGGTATGAGCTTTGAGTACGATGACATTACCCCAGAAGGTGGTATTCCGGTTGCGCTAAGTGAGATGCAAGTGAATACCAATGCACAAGTACGGGGTGAAGATTCCGATACTCGCACCATGAGTGAAATATTGTTGGGTGTGACCCAAGTAATTGATCGTTACACGCTAGTGCAATTCAATTATGGTTTCTCGCAAAGCAGTGGTTATCACTCAGACCCTTATAAAATTGTGTCAGTGTTAAATGCTGACGGCAGTTTAAATGCAGCAAACGGTTTGAATGGTACTTACATTTATGAAAACCGACCAGACAGTCGCACTAAGCAAAGTTTTTATGGCAAAGTGAAACGTTATATTGGCGGGGATGTAGCGGATATTTCATATCGTTATATGTGGGATGATTGGGATGTGGCCTCTCACACGATTGATTCACACTACCGCTTCAACATGAGCGATAACTGGTACATAGAGCCCCATGTGCGCTATTACCAACAGCAAGAAGCCGAGTTTTATCGTTATAGTCTGAGCAATGCAGAAGTGACACCTGAATTCGTAACCGCCGATTATCGCTTAGGCGATATGACGGCAACTACGATAGGTGCAAAAGTCGGGTTCATGGCAGGCGGTTATGCTAATAGTGTGAGACTCGAAATGTATCAGCAGTCCGGTGATGAAACCCCATCCAATGTGGATGCAATTATTTTTCAATACAATATTCAATTTTAATAATTGATGACAACAAAAGCGGCAATGCCGCTTTTGTTGTATATGCCATACTGAAACATTAATAACTGAATATTTAAACATCATGCGTATTTTATTATTAGAAGATGATTTACAGCTAGCGTCAGGGTTGAAACAAACGCTGTATGCTGAGCAGTATACGCTGGATCATTTTGACCAAGTAAAAATTGCATTAAATGCCGTAGAACAAGAGCACTATGATTTAGTGATTTTGGACTTGGGATTGCCAGATGTGGATGGCTTTGGTTTTTTGCAACGTTACCGTAAAAATAATAAAGGTCCTGTGCTGATTTTAACGGCCAGAGATGGCATTGACGATAAAATCAAAGGTCTAGACTTAGGTGCTGATGACTACTTAACCAAGCCATTTGATGTTAACGAATTACAAGCTCGTATTCGTGCGTTATTAAGGCGCAGTGCAGGACGAGCCAGTAATGTCATGCAATACCAAGACATTACCGTTGACCAGCAATCACGGAGTGTTAGCTACCAAAACAACGTGATTAATGTATCTCGTCGCGAATTTAACTTATTAGAAGTACTGCTTCAAAATGAAGGTAAGGTCATGTCTCGGGTATCACTTGAGCAAGCACTTTATAGCTGGTATGACGATATTGAAAGCAATGCGTTAGAAGTGCACATTCATAATTTAAGAAAAAAGCTGTTTCAAGGCTTAATAAAAACAGTACGTGGTGTGGGATATATGGTGCCTAAAGCATGATCGTATTTGTTAAGCGTCACATAACCTCATCTATCAATCGTTTTTTAATGGTCGGGATATTATCGTTCACCATTATTTATATATCAGCGGTTTATATTTTAAGCCAAAAACAATCAGTGCATGAAATTGAAGAATTGTTTGATGCTCAGCTAGCGCATAGCTCATTTATTCTAATGAACTTACTCAGTGAAAGTGTTTCGACGATTGATCAAAACAGCGAATATTTACCCATTGTCTATCATGGGTTTGATGAGTTTTCGTTACCTTCAAAAAATGCACTTTTTTACCAAAAAAAAGTAGCCTATCAAATTTATAATCAGCAAGAGCAATTGTTAGTGATTTCTGGTAGTGCGCCTAATCTACGTCTAGCAGATCAAACATTAGGTTATTCAAATATCGAGATTCATGGCGAAACATGGCGTGTGTTTAGCTTATATGATGATGACTGGAATTTTTGGCTGCATGTCGCAGAGAGCGCCTCAATTCGTGATGAATTAGCACATCAAATTGCAAGGCAAACATTATGGCCAAGTTTAGCATTATTACCGATAGCATTATTACTGCTTACTTGCATTATTCGTTCAGCGCTTAAACCGCTTAAGCAATTAACCTTAAATATTAAAAAAAGAGATCCCAAAAACTTATCAGCGATAGAGCTGGAGCATACCCCAAAAGAAATGAAACCGGTTTTGGTTGCGTTAAACAGCCTATTTACTCGATTAAATGATGCAATCAGCCGAGAACAACGCTTAACCGCAGATGCCGCTCATGAACTCAGAACCCCGTTATCAGTGGTCATGCTGCATGCACAAAATGCAATGGCTGCCGTGACCCAAAAAGATCGAGATGATGCATTACAGCAGCTTGAATTAGGCGTTAAGCGAGTCTCTCGATTGTTAGAGCAGTTATTAACCTTATCAAAAGTTTCACCTGAAATTATTCCGAAAAATTCCGTGGTATTTTATCCATTATGCCAAGAAGTAATGGCACAGATGGCCGTGGCGATTATGGATAAAGAGCAAGATTTAGAGTTGATTTGCGCAGATGAAGATCAGGCATTGACCATATCGGGAAGCGAATTTTTACTAGAAATATTGCTTAGAAATTTACTGGATAATGCAAGAGAATATTCCCCAGCCAAAGGTTGTATAAAAATACACATTAACCGCCAAGATGACCTTTTACGTTTTCAAATTGAAGACAGTGGCCTGGGGGTTGATGATAACAATATCCAGCGATTAACAGATCGGTTTTATCGAGAGCATCAAAACAAAGGGAAGGGAGCGGGTTTAGGCTTATCGTTAGTGCGCAGTATTGTGGAGTTTCATCAAGGGGATATGTCTTTCAGCCGATCAGCTCTTGGTGGGTTGAGCGTGACAATACTGATTTCGTTAGTGTAGACGCAGTAGCTCGTATCTGAGCTACTGCTGATTACCCTGTGTTTAGAACGATATTTAGTTAATATTTTCTAGCAGTATGAGTAACTGATTTAAACTTAAATCAAGTTGCTGTTGCTGCTCATCATTAAGACTAGAAAGAATATTACGTTCATTTTCGACGTGCTCATCGACGGCTTTATTAATAATCTCGAAGCCGCTAGCGGATAACTTTACCAGTTTACTTCGAGCATCGTTTTTATTGATAAACCGCTCAATCAGCCCCTTTTTTTCAAGTTGGCTCATGCGATG
Source organism: Oceanicoccus sp. (assembly GCA_047621325.1). GTDB lineage: Bacteria > Pseudomonadota > Gammaproteobacteria > Pseudomonadales > Oceanobacteraceae > Bermanella. The sequence goes on along the minus strand of JBLHLT010000004.1, from coordinate 58,871 downwards.
TGTCATGGTGCCTGAGGTCACCATCAGCGCTGAGAATAATTCGGTTGGTGCTAGGCAGTATGGTTTGCCTGATCGCAATAACGTTGCTAATACGTCAAATTCCCAAAAGCTTAAGCCATGCTGAGAAAAGACTTTTTCTAGCTGTGGCTGCATAAGCGCCTCACAACGTTTCAAGCGGCCAATGATCGCCATGGCTGACAGTTCTAATTCAGGCTTTTCGGCGCGCCACTGATTCAATATGGCATCGACACCATCTAATTGTTTTTCACTCATAAAATAATTTATCTTGAATTCAAGATAACTCCGTGCCAGAATAAATTTATCTTGAATTGAAGATAAATCCTTTGGTGTGATTTGTCGAGGTATAACGATGAAAACCTTAGCTTGGATTGCTCTCACGATGCTTGCCCCCATTATTTGGGGGTCAACCTACATTGTTACCAGCGAAATTTTGCCTGATGGTGCGCCATTCACGGCTGCGGTGATCCGGTGTCTTCCTGTGGGGATTGTGTTGATACTGTTTAGCCATCACCTGCCTGTTCGGTCTCAGTGGCTAAAATTGGTTGTACTTTCGGCCCTTAACATTGGGTGTTTTCAGGCCTTGTTATTCATTGCAGCTTATCGATTACCTGGTGGCCTTGCTGCGGTGATTGGTGCGATTCAGCCTCTTATTGTGTTAGGGCTGAGCTGGATTATGCTGAAAAAATCACCACCTAAGCTGAGTTTGTTAGCGGGTGTCAGTGCAATATTGGGAATGATTATGCTGATGATCGCGCCCATGTTAGAGCAGGGGTTAGTGTGGGATGAGCTAGGAATAATGGCCGCTTTCTTGGGTGCGATGAGCATGGGTCTGGGGACTTATTTCTCACGCCACTGGCATGATCAAGCGCCATCGATTCCATTGATTGCCTTTACTGGTTGGCAATTAGCGCTAGGTGGTTTCATGCTTGTGCCGTTTGCATGGTTTTTTGACCCCGTGTTGCCTCAACTTACTACGGTACAACTATCCGCTTACTTTTATTTAGCCGTTGTGGGTACTTTATTGACGTATCTTTTATGGTTTAAAGGCGTGCGTCAATTACCCCCTGCTGCGGTGTCTTCATTAGGTTTACTTAGTCCTATATCCGCAATTGTTCTAGGTTGGGTATTTTTGGATCAACGAATTGAAGGTTGGGCGATGGTGGGATTAGTTGTCGTGATTGTCAGCATCTTGTTGGTTCAGTGGAGTCAAAATGCACAGCAGCGTAAAGAATTAATACAACTTAAAGCCGTAAAATAGGGAATATTACAATGCAAAATCCAATGCGCGAAATGATAGAGCAACGCACTTCGGTTGGTAAATATGAAGAGAATATTAAAATTGATGACAGCATTATCAAAGAAATAGTGCGCTTAGCATCGTTATCACCGTCGGCATATAACCTACAAAATTGGCGATTTATTGCCGTTAAAAGCCAGCAATCAAAGTTAAAGTTACAAGAAGCGGCTTATGGTCAGCCACAAATCGCTCAAGCTTCTGTTACGTTTATTGTTTGTGGCCAGCTTAACGCCCATAAAACATTAGCGTCGACGTTACAGCTGTCGGTTGATCGAAATATAATGCCATCGGCAATTGCTGAATCTTGGGTGAAGGCGGCGACAGAAAGTCATGAAGGTAATTCTGGTCATCAGCGTGATGAGGCGATTCGATCAGCTTCGCTAGCCGCTATGACGTTAATGTTTGCTGCGCAAAGCTTGGGTTTTGGTAGTGGCGCAATGGGTGGATTTGATAGTCAAAAAGTGAGCGAGATTTTTTCTTTATCTGAAGATGATATGCCGGTTATGTTAATAACGGTTGGGCAGGGGATAAAACAAAATTGGCCGCAAAAAACCAGGAAACCGATAAGTGATATTTTATCATTTTATTAATTTGACGCTTTAGTATGACTCGATAGCGTTTGTTTACACGGGCAAAATTTGAATTATTTTAAGCCCGCTTTCGCGGGCTGTTTTATTGTAAAATTCTACACATTTAATAATAAATGCTCACGCTCCCACGGACTAATTTCTCGATGATACTGGCGCATTTCTTCACGTTTTACCGCCTCAAACACATGACAAAAATCCTCACCTAATACTTTATGTACATCATCGGCTTCGGCGAAAATGGCGAGCGCTTCGTCAAGTGTTTTTGGCAGTGCATCGGTATCATCTTCGATTTCGCCAGCAGCAGGGGCTTGTGGCTTAATGTTGTTTATTAAACCTAAATATCCGCAAATTAAGCTGGCGGCGATAGATAAGTAGGGGTTGCTGTCAACGCCAACAATACGGTTTTCTAAGCGTCTATCTTGCGATTTAGAGTTAGGAACTCGTAAACCGGTTGCTCTATTATCGTAACCCCAAGCCATATTAGTCGGCGCACTTGAGTTAGTATCGGATTCAAAACGCTTATAAGAGTTAACGTTAGGAGCCATTAATGGCATGACTTGTTTTAAATATTTTTGCGAACCGCCAATAAAGTGGAAAAAGTGCTCGCTGGCTTCACCGTTTTCATTCGAGAAAATATTTTTACCGGTTTTAATGTCTAAAATACTTTGGTGTATGTGCATGGCACTGCCAGGCTCATCACGCATTGGTTTCGCCATAAAGGTGGCAAACATGCCATTGTTCAGAGCCGCCTCGCGAATAATGCGTTTGAAGTAAAAAACTTGATCGGCCAATAACAATGGGTCGGCATGAGACAAATTAATCTCAACCTGACCAGCACCATCTTCTTGAATAACGGTATCAATTCTAAGGCCAGCATCTTCTGCGTAATCATAAATGGTATCAATGACAGGCCCGTATTCATCAACAGCTGACATTGAATAAGATTGGCGGCCTGAGCCTGAGCGACCGGTACGACCCACTGGCGGTTGAATTGGCTCATTAGGGTCGACATTGGGTTTTATTAAATAAAATTCTAATTCTGGCGCAATAATGGGTGCCCAGCCTTGTGCGTTATACAGTTCTATGACGCGCTTAAGCACATTGCGCGGCGCGTATTTTACGGGTTCACCTTTTTGATCAACGAGATCATGAATAATTTGCAGGGTGGCTTCTTTTGCCCAAGGTACCGCCATGGCAGTCGACATGTCTGGTTTTAATACCATGTCGCCTTCAGCCCATTGATTCTCAATATCCATTTCTACATCTTCACCAGTAATGGTCTGGTAGAAAATAGAGATAGGTAAAAACAGTGTATGACCTGGCGAGAATTTACTTAGTGGCATCGCTTTACCACGAGACATACCTGCTAAATCAGGAATGATGCACTCTACCTCGTCTACTTTGCGCCCGTTACGGTATGTTTGAAATGCTTCAGGTAATGCATTTAACCAAGAAAGGTGATCTTGCTGACTCATAGTCAACTCCAGAAGTTTAATTAATGCTTATTGTTTGGATAGCTTTAACTGCAGTTCGATAAAAGTGAATTTTTATTTAATAACTATAAATGTGACATTTACCCATATTAAATTATCATCAAATTTATAAAAATCAAATGCTTATAGTTTGTAAGTCGAGTAATTATTCGAATATGAGTGTGTGTATCCTGCATGTTTTGGTTGATTTTGGCAAGTTGTAGCATTTGATAAGTATAGTTAAGTACCTAATCTAAAATAATGAACTTAGTGATCAGATGAAAATATATTGTTATTGGAATGTATTTTGAGCGGGCAAAGTGACTTTTTTTTGGCATACTGTGTGTAACCACGCCCGTACCATTAAGAGTAAGCACTGACTTGAGGCGAGGAATTATTTGAATGAAATACATTGGGACGACAAAATAAATGGCTTATCGCGCAGTTAAAGCCTCATTATTCATCATGTGTATTGCTCCGTTAACGTGGGCAAATGACATGCTAGATGGGGTAACCTTTGCTGCCATGGATGGTATGTTTTTCGGACAGGAAATGGAAATGCCTGAAGTGCTCACCGCAGCACGTTTACGCCAATCACAATTGGACACGCCAGCGTCAGTGACAGTGATCGAAGCTGATACCATTGCCGCATTAGGTTTTAAAGATATCGAAGAAATCTTTCGTCTTGTACCGGGTATGTTCGTGGGTTACCACAGTAATTATGGTGAAAAAACACCTTCTGTTTCTTATCATGGCACTAATCTTCCAGAACATCGACGCTTACAGGTGTTGATTGATGGGCGCAGCGTATTTAAGCCTGGTCTTGCCCGTGTAGATTGGGTCGATATTCCAATAGCCGTTGAAGATATTGCGCGTATTGAAGTAATTCGAGGCCCAAACTCCGCCGCCTATGGCGCCAACTCTTATCTTGGTACGATTAATATTCTGACGAAGCACCCTCAAGATGAAAAAGCCATTACATTAAAAGTGACTGCCGGAAATCGGGATGTACAAAATAGTTATGTGAATGTCGCGTCTGAATTAAATGGTACGGGTATCCGTTGGACTATTGGCAGTAAGCAAAAAAGTGGTTTTGATTTTTTAGATAACGGTGAAGATAATCGAGACAGTATTGAAGGTGTTTATACATCCTTAAGAACCTACACCCAGCTAACCTCATCGTTAAATATGCAGTGGCAAGCGGGTTACAAAAGCGGTACTAATCAACAGAAAGATGAAATAGATTTAATTGATTATGTAACCCCTGAAGACATCGATGCAGAAGATTACTTTATATGGTCTAAGTTCACTAAAGATATTTCTTCGTCTCAAAGTGCGCATATTCAAGTTTACAGTGAGAAATTCATAAGGGAAACACAATGGCAAGCTTGCCTTGCCGGATCGCAAAACTGTGGTGATTTGAATAAAGACATGATTGAAACCAAATCTGAAATTGAATATCAACATACATCCATATGGTCTGATCAATTAAGAACCGTGATGGGCGCGCGGGTTCGTTTAGATGAATTTGATTCTGAAACTTATAATCAAGGGTATTCCAAAAACCAGAATAACAGTGCGTTTACTAATGTAGAGTATCGGGCTATGCCTAATATATTGCTTAATTTAGGCGGAATGTATGAAGAAGATGAATTAAACGGCGATGAGTTTTCACCTAGGGTAGCCTTGAATTGGCTTGTTTCTGATATCGATACTATTCGCTTTGTGTATTCAGAGGCAATCCGCTCACCTGATTTATACGAAAAAGAAGGTAATACGATTTATACATTTAAAAATTTCACAGTTTCCGGCGTGCCTACTGATGACTTAAATTATCCTTTGGGTGAGGCGACAGGGCTGCTTAATAGTGAAAAAATTTACAGTCACGAAATTAGTTATTTTGGTTTATATCCCTCGATATCTGGCCAGTTAGATATTAAGTTGTTTTACGATAAATTAACGGGGTTAATATCAGAAACGTTAGATGATCCTTCGCTATTGACGAATACAGTGCAATTGATTCAGTCGGGGGTAGAAGGGCAGTTTAAAGTGAAAGTAAATGCTAAAAATGATTTTATGATTAGCTTTGCATATTTAGATGTAGACGATGATTTCTCATCTAATAAAGACGCTAGTGGTGAGCTTACATCCGCGGCTGAAAGAGAAAGCAGTTTATCTGCCGATACCAGTGGGTCGATTGCTTGGATGACGCGATTTGATAATCAAACCCGCTTTGCAAGTGCTATTTATCATGTGAATAATTGGAATATTTATACATCCGATGAGGGCTATGAATTTACTCGATTAGACTTAAATGCGAGTAAAGATTTCATGCTGTCATCAGGACATACTGTAACCTTGCAATCGGCATTGCAGTATCGATTAGATAATGACCCATTGGTTCGTGATAAAAATAATTATGATGATGATTACTTGATATACGTAAGTGGGCAATTGAAGTTTTAAGTACGGTAATCAAAAAAAATCCCAGCTTAACTGGGGTTTTTTTTGATTTGAGAATTGAACAATTAAGGCGTAAGCACCGTATCGTAGGCTACAGGTAATAGGTCAGGGTGACTAAGAGAGTAGTGCAGTCCGCGACTTTCTTTGCGCAAAATGGCACAACGAATGATCAGTTCTGATACTTCGACTAAATTACGTAATTCAAGCAAATCGCTTGTTACTTTATGGTTGCCGTAAAAATCCAAAATCTCTTGGCGTAATAATTGAACTCGATGTTGCGCGCGCACGAGGCGTTTGTCGGTTCTTACAATGCCCACATAATCCCACATGAAGCGACGTAGCTCGTCCCAGTTATGACTGATGACAACATCTTCGTCTGAGTCGGTGACTTGGCTCTCATCCCAGTCGGGTGCAAAGGCCACATCTTTTTTCTCTTTGATGATATTCAAAATATGCTTGGCAGCGCTTTGCCCGTACACAATACATTCTAATAATGAATTACTGGCTAGGCGGTTGGCACCATGTAAACCGGTGTGGGCACTTTCACCAACGGCGTATAAGTTGGGGATGTCTGTGCGACCGCTTTGGTCGGTAACTATGCCGCCACACGTATAGTGGGCAGCCGGTACAACCGGTATAGGCTGTTTACTCATGTCGATGCCGTATTCTAGACAGCGCTCATAAATATTTGGGAAATGCTCAAGAATAAATTCTTTTGATTTGTGCGATATATCTAAATACAAGCAATCGGCACCGAGGCGTTTCATTTCATGGTCGATCGCGCGAGCAACGATGTCTCGTGGAGCCAGTTCAGCGCGCTCATCAAATTTGTGCATGAAACGCTCGCCATTTGGCAGTTTTAATAAACCGCCTTCACCACGAACGGCTTCGGTAATTAAAAAGTTTTTGGCTTGCGGGTGGTACAGGCAAGTAGGGTGGAATTGGTTAAATTCCATGTTGGCAACGCGGCAACCCGCTCGCCAGGCCATAGCAATACCATCGCCGGATGTACCGTCAGGGTTACTGGTGTATAAATACGATTTACTGGCACCACCAGATGCAATGACCACGGTACGGGCACGAAAGGTTTCAACGTGACCACTTTCATCGTTCAACACATAGGCGCCTGCGACGCCCTTGCCTTGGATTTTGAACTTTTCACACGAAATTAAATCAATGGCGACACGGTGTTCAAATAAACTGATATTTTTGTGAGCAAGTGCTTGGCCCACAAGGGCATCACTGACGGCGACACCCGTGGCGTCAGCCGCATGAATAATGCGTCGATGACTATGACCACCTTCTTTGGTTAGATGGTACTCATTATTACTGTCTTTACTGAATTGTACTTGCTGTTCGATCAGCCACTTGATGGCATCGGTGCTGTTTTCAACGGTGTGGCGTACGGCACTGTAATTACATAAGCCAGCACCTGCATTTAATGTATCTGCAATATGGGCCTTGATGCTATCTTCGCTATCCAGTACCGCAGCAATGCCACCTTGTGCCCAGCGTGTGCTGCCGCTATCTAGCTTATCTTTACTTAGGACCGCCACTTTGGCGTTATCGGCCACGTTTAATGCCACAGCCAAACCGGCGGCGCCGCTGCCAATGACTAAAACATCAAATACCTGTCGCTGATCCATAACTTAATCCTGTAACATTTTGCGCCGCCACTATACTAATAAGTGGGACAAATAAAAGCATATTAAGCTCACAGGCTCGGATTTTACACTGAGACCGTGTTCAAATAGGATTTTTTTTAATCTTTGGTTGAACTATTAATGACAAGCTCATTCTAATTCTTCCATTAGCCATATTAACCAGTGATACCCGCCTCAATAATTACAATACAGAGGTGAATGAATAAAGCGTGTTCGGCACGCGGGGGAGCAATGTCGCAACAGGATTCAGACCAACAATTGGTACTGCGAGTACAACAGGGGGATAAGCGAGCCTTTGACCTGCTTGTGCTTAAGTATCAGCACAAAATTATGTCGCTGATATCACGTTACATAAGAGATTCAAGTGAAGTTCAAGACGTGGCGCAAGAAGCGTTTATAAAAGCGTATCGCGCTCTAAAGAACTTTCGTGGCGATAGCCAATTTTACACTTGGTTGTATCGAATTGCGGTGAATACCGCTAAGAATTATCTAGTGAGTCAAGGCCGTCGTCCGCCAGCACAAGATGTTGATGTAGATGATGCGGAACATTATGCCCATGCCAGCTCTCTAAAAGATATTGCTACACCAGATCAAATTTTGGCGCGTGACGAATTAAATACCGTTGTGTTTGCCGCCATGGAAAAACTGCCCGAAGAGCTACGAACCGCTATTCGATTGCGAGAGCTAGAGGGTTTAAGTTACGAAGATATTGGTGAGGTGATGCAGTGTCCTATTGGCACGGTGCGCTCACGAATATTTAGAGCAAGGGAGGCCATTGATAAAGCAATGGCACCATTATTGGACAATACCAAGAGTGCATAACAGGCGTTGAAAAACGTTTATAACCAACATCTTGCATTAGCAAGAGACATAAATGAGTTTTAACGCCTGTTAAGGCGAGAGGTGATTATGAGTGAAAAACAAACCGAATCCTTGTCCGCATTGATGGATGGTGAACTTGATGAGCTAAGCATGCGACGTGTGCTTAACGAGCTAGATAGCGACCCAGCTATGAAGGCGCAGTGGGCGCGTTTCCATTTGGCGCGAGACGCTATGAAAGGTGACGTATCACCTTTTGCAAATTTAGATATCAGTTCGGCGGTAAGCCAAGCCTTGAGCGAAGAGCCTGCGGGCCATCAGCAAGCTACGCAAAAACCGTGGTTTAAAGCCGTAGCCGGTTTATCCATAGCGGCATCGGTGGCTTTTGCAGTTGTAATTGGTGCTCGATTTAATCCGCTTATGCAGTCACCAGGTTTTGATGATCAGTTGGCGAATAAGTCGAAAGTTGAAATTGTAACCCCGGATGTAAGCAAGTTTCGTAGTCCAAGTATGATTGCCCAAAGCCAAAATGGTATTGAGGGCGTTAATGAACAGGAACTGCAACAAGCCCAAGAACGTTTAAATAGTTATCTTAAGCAGCACGCACAAGATAGTGCGATTGGCCAAGGCCGTACAGCCATGCCGTTTGCACGAGTCGTTAATTTTGAGACAAGCAAGGAAAAATAATGCTGCGTTGTATCATTACATTATGCATTGTGAGTGTATCTTGGTTTGCATCTGCCGAAAGCGAGGTAAAGCAAAATGCCTCACCTACGGCGCAATCTTTTTATGAAGACATGCTGAAGCGTGCACCGAATGCCATGTATGAAGGGATTTTTATCCATCAAGCGGGTAATCAAACTCAAAGCGTTGAAATTGTGCATGGTACCCACGAAGGTGTTATTTGGGAACGCTTGCTGCATCTTGATGGTTTAACTCGCGAAGTCATACGTCGGGGTGAAGCGCTTTACTGTATTCATCCTAATCAGACCGTTGAGCAGGTTCAACAGCAAGGCAGCTCTCCTTTTGCCAAGACAGAGTTAGGTAGTATTCGTCAGTTGGCAAAAGCATATGAGTTTCGTAATTTGGGTAAGCAGCGCGTCGCTGGGCGAATGGTTGAAGGTGTTCAGCTGGCGCCAAAGGATGCGAGTAGGCACTTTTATCAACTATGGTTAGACCTAGAAACCATGGTGCCGCTACGAACCGAATTGGTATCACGTCAGGGCCAAGTGCTGGAGCGCTATCAATTTAGTTATTTTGCACCTAAGTCTGAGTTCATTAAAGAGCGTTTTGAGCCGCGCACTAAAGGTGCCGTATTAACTGAGGCAGGTATGGCTGAAGTGCTTAAAACCACGCAAAAAGATGTATTGGAGTGGCGCCTTAACTGGATTCCGGTTGGCTTTGAAGACGAAGCGTCAACAGGGTATGCGCCTAAGTTATCGGCTCGTCGTATATACAGTGATGGTGTTGTCATGTTCTCGGTTTATGTCGAGCAGGTTGAAAAGGCATTAGACGAAGGCACAGCTCAATCAGGTCCTACGGTGCTGGCAGTACAACACAAGCAGTGGCATGGCTTAACACATCGCATTACGGTTGTAGGGGAAATCCCTGCTGCCACGGCTCAACGCATTGCACAAAGTGTTGAGCTGCTGTAAAACTCCGGCTTTGTGTGAGTATGTGGTAATAGATAATGGTTGAAGAATCTGCGCGAGTGCTACGGGTTGAAGGTGATGTGGTTTGGGTTCAGGCGATCGCTAAAAGTGCCTGTGGCTCCTGCCAAGCGCAAAAAGGTTGCGGGCATAGTTTGTTAGCAAAAGCGGGGCAAAAACAAATAGACTTACCCGTCGCACGCAACGGTATTGATGTGCATGAAAATGATCAAGTCATCATTGGTGTGCCTGAGCAAGCTATTCTGCGCTCATCATTACTGATGTATGGCGTGCCGTTAATGACAATGATTTTTGTTGCAATGGTTGCAAGCCTGTTAGGTGTAGAGGAAAAATTAGGTGTGTTATTTACCTTTCTCGCATTAGTCGCCGGTTTTATTTGGGTGAATCGTCGAGCGAAAAGCTTGAATTTTGCTCAGTGGCACCCAAGATTAATGCGAAAAGCCCAAGTGCTAGAGACACATATACCTATGTGCGAAGTTCATTAAGTAGCTAGACTGGTATTTAGGCCAAATTTTTAAGTAAATATTGTATGACTTGTTTTAACTGTAATGGAGTTTATAAATGAAACAATTATTGTGCTTTTGCCTCTTATTTATTTCTGCTCAGGCATTTTCGCAATTACCTGATTTTACCGAACTGGTTGAGCAAGCCAGCCCCGCCGTTGTTAATATTAGTACTACGCAAAAAACGCAAAACCGATTTGGTAGTAATATGGAAATACCGCAAGGTGTGCCGGATATTTTTCGTCACTTTTTTGGTGTTCCGCAATCGCCTAGAGCTAACCCCAGGGGTAATTCACAAGAACGTGCCTCATTAGGTTCTGGTTTTATAGTCAGTAAAGATGGCTATATTCTTACTAATAATCACGTGATAGATGGTGCGGATCAAATCTTTGTACGACTCAATGATCGTCGCGAATTTGAAGCCCAATTGATTGGTCACGACCCCAGCTCCGACCTTGCCTTATTAAAGGTCGAGGCTAAAAATTTACCTACGGTTGAAATAGGCAATAGCGAAAAACTCAAAGTAGGGGAATGGGTGGTCGCCATTGGTAGCCCGTTCGGGTTTGATTACTCCGTGACCGCAGGCATTGTTAGTGCAAAAGGCCGCAGCTTGCCCAATGAAAACTATGTGCCGTTTATTCAAACGGATGTCGCTATCAACCCCGGCAACTCAGGCGGCCCGTTATTTAACTTAGAGGGTGAAGTGGTCGGCATTAACTCTCAGATATACACCCGCAGTGGCGGATTTATGGGGTTAAGTTTTGCGATTCCTATGAACGTGGCCATGGAGGTGGTTGCTCAGCTTAAAGAAAACGGCGTGGTATCACGTGGTTGGCTGGGTGTGGCGATTCAAGAGGTCGATAAAAATTTAGCAGAGTCATTCGGCTTGAAAAAAGCCGCAGGTGCTTTAGTGAGTCAAGTGGTGCAAAACGGGCCAGCTGCAGCAGCGGGCTTACAATTTGGCGATATTATTACGGAGTTCAACGGTAAAGAGGTGGTATTAAGTAGTGATTTGCCTCATCTAGTCGGGCGTGTACGCCCAGGTAGTAAGGCTGAATTGAAGGTCGTTCGCAACGGTAAGCTGAAACGTTTCAATATTGAAATTGGCGAATTACCAGAAGAAAATACTGTTCTGGCCAGTAATCGAGTGCCTCAACAGAGTAAACAAGTGAACCGTCTTGGAATTGAAGTTATTGGTCTAAGCGCATCTCAGAAACAGCAATGGGATACAGAAGGTGTTTTGGTGCAAACGGTTAACCAAGGGGCGGGCGCCAATGCCGGTTTAATCAGCGGCGATGTGATTAGCATGATATACGGTGAAATCATTCGTGATATGGCTGACTTCGAACGCGTGGTAAAACAATTGCCTAGTGGCAGGCTTGTCCCCATGCGAATTGTTCGTCGTGGCTCGCCTATGTTTATTTCACTGCGTGTGAACGATTAACTCAGTCTTACCCCAATTGCATGCTGATTGGGGTGAGCTATCTGCTGTAAAACCCTGTCTATTCAAACATCTAGCCGTTTAAGCGCCTATGCTATAAGGCTTAATTCGTGTAAAATTACGGCAATTTTCACCTATTAGGTTTATCTCTACGTGAGTAATCTGGATCACATTCGTAACTTTTCAATTATTGCCCACATCGACCATGGTAAATCTACCTTGGCTGACCGCTTTATATCCCATTGTGAAGGCCTATCTGCCCGTGAAATGCAGGCGCAGGTTTTGGATAGCATGGATATTGAACGTGAGCGTGGCATTACCATTAAAGCCCAAAGCGTTACCTTAAAATACAAGGCACGTGATGGTAAAATCTATCAATTAAATTTCATCGATACCCCTGGTCACGTGGACTTTAGCTATGAAGTATCTCGCTCGTTAGCGGCCTGTGAAGGTGCGTTATTGGTTGTAGATGCTGCGCAAGGCGTAGAAGCTCAGTCGGTGGCTAATTGCTATACCGCAATTGAGCAAAATCTTGAGGTTGTGCCGGTTCTTAATAAAATGGATTTGCCTCAGGCTGATCCAGATAAAGTGAGCCAAGAAATTGAAGAAATTATTGGCATTGATGCGACGGATGCCGTTCGCTGTAGTGCAAAAAGCGGTTTAGGCATTGAAGATGTGCTTGAAGATATGATTAAGCGCATTCCTCCACCGCAAGGTGAGTTGGACGGCGAACTGCAAGCTTTGATCATTGATTCATGGTTCGACAGCTATTTAGGCGTGGTGTCATTGGTGCGCGTTAAAAACGGCACCTTGAAAAAAGGCGATAAAATTCGCGTTAAAACCACAGGCCGTGATTGGTATGCTGATTCTGTTGGTATATTCACCCCCAAACGTTTGGTAACTAATGAATTAAAAGCCGGCGAAGTAGGCTTTATTTGTGCGGGCATTAAAGATATTCATGGCGCACCTGTGGGCGATACCATCGTTCATAGTAAGAAAGCTGACGAAGTATCAGCATTACCGGGTTTTAATAAGGTTAAACCTCAGGTTTATGCGGGTTTATTTCCAGTGTCATCAGACCAGTATGAAGACTTCCGTGATGCATTAGATAAGTTATCGTTAAACGATGCATCTTTGTTCTTTGAGCCTGAATCATCCGATGCATTAGGTTTGGGTTTTCGCTGTGGCTTCCTTGGCTTATTGCACATGGAGATTATTCAAGAGCGTTTAGAGCGAGAATATGATCTCGATTTGATTACCACCGCGCCAACCGTGGTTTATCAGCTATCGATGAATAACGGCGATGTAATCGAAGTGGCTAACCCTTCGAAGTTGCCTGACCCAAGCCGTGTTGCTGAAATGCGTGAGCCAATCTGTGAAGCCAATATTTTGGTGCCTAAAGAATTAGTAGGTAACGTCATTACACTATGTGTTGAAAAACGCGGAGTGCAAAAGGATATGAACTTCACAGGCACGCAAGTGGCATTGAAGTATGATATGCCGATGAGTGAAGTGGTTGGTGATTTCTTTGACCGCTTAAAGTCCGTAAGTAAAGGTTACGCGTCACTGGATTATGGCTTTAGTCATTTTGAAGCGGCACCGCTAGTGCGCATGGATATTCTGATTAATGGCGAGCGAGTTGATGCACTAGCCGTGATTATTCACCGTGATAAAACCCGTACTTATGGTCGCGCTCTTTGTGAAAAATTAGCGGAATTGATTCCTCGTCAAATGTTTGATGTGGCGATTCAGTCTGCAATTGGTAACCAAGTTGTTTCTCGATCAACTGTTAAAGCATTGCGCAAAAACGTAACCGCAAAATGTTATGGCGGCGATGTGAGTCGTAAGAAGAAACTGCTACAGAAACAAAAAGACGGTAAAAAACGCATGAAGCAAGTGGGTAACGTAGAAGTGCCACAATCTGCGTTCCATGCTGTGTTGTCAGTAGATAGCTAATGCTATCTTTTGTTGCCGTTGATAATTAAAAAAATAATAAGGTGAAAACATGAAAAAACAGCAAGGTTCCAGTGGCATTTTTATATTGATCGTCATTGCGTTATGTTTTTTTAGTTTTTTTACCTTATTAAAGGTTGTTCCGCTCTACACTCAAAACTGGTCTGTAGAAACGGTTTTTAATAACCTAAAAGAAGAATCTGCCAATAAAGAATACGGTGCTAAGCAAATAGAAGAGATGATTCAAAAACGCTTTCAGATCAACGGTGTGAGTGAATTAGCCCAATTTGTTGAAGTTACTGGTCAAGGTTCTAATATTGTTATTGATATGGAGTATGAGCGACGAGCCCCGCTGGTATCAAATATCGAACTTGTCGCTACTTTTAACCATTATATAGATTTCAGTGAATAATCCTTTTAAAAAGCTCAGCCAGCGAATTGGCTACGATTTCAAAGACGAAAGCCTAATAGAATTAGCGCTTACCCACCGCAGTAAAGGCGGTAAAAATAATGAACGCTTGGAATTTCTAGGGGATTCCATCGTGAATTTCGTGGTGGCCGAAGCCTTATTTCATAAGTTTCCAGGTGCTAAAGAAGGTAAATTAAGCCGCTTGCGCGCCGGTCTTGTTCGCGGTACGACGCTAGCTGAACTAGGTCGCGATTTTGATTTAGGAGAATTCTTAGTATTGGGTTCTGGTGAATTAAAAAGCGGTGGTTTCAATCGCGAATCTATTTTAGCTGATGCCATTGAAGCTATTATTGGTGCGATATACCTAGACTCAGGTTTAGAGGTTGTCACCAAACATATACATGAATGGTACGGCGAACGTTTAACCGAACTAAAAATGGATGGCGTACTAAAAGACTCGAAGACTCGTTTACAAGAGTACTTACAAAAGAGTCAAAACCGCTTACCTGTTTATGAAGTGACAGAAGTATTTGGTCAGGCCCATGACCAAAAGTTTAAGGTGAGCTGTCGTATTGACGCATTGCCTGAGGTTACCTTAGGCATCGGCGGTAGTCGCCGAATTGCAGAGCAAAATGCAGCTAAGAAAGCCCTTAAAGCATTAGGAGTAGAGTCATGAGTGATAAGTGTGGCTATATCGCCATTGTTGGCCGCCCTAATGTGGGCAAATCCACCTTACTAAACCGTATTCTTGGGCAAAAGCTCAGCATTACTTCACGTAAGCCGCAAACAACTCGTCACCAGATTTTAGGTATGAAAACCACTGGTGATGTGCAGGCTATCTATGTGGATACTCCAGGATTGCACGAAGGTTATACCGAAAAAGCGTTAAATCGTTACATCAATAAAGTCGCTTCAAATGCGATTAAAGATGTTGATCTTGTTGTGTTCGTGGTGGATCGCACGAAGTGGACACCTGAAGATGAAGTGGTATTACAAAAAATTAAAGGCGCCAATGTGCCTTGCGTACTTGTGATCAATAAAGTGGATCACCTTGCGGATAAATCGACGTTATTACCGTATTTGCAAGAAGTGTCAGCCAAAATGGACTTCTTAGAAGTGGTGCCGGTTAGCGCAAAGCTAGGCAACAACGTAGAAGCGTTAGAACAGAGCATTGCGAAATACATTCCTGATGGCATGCACTTTTATGATCGAGACCAATTTACGGATCGCAGCGTGCGCTTTTTAGCAGCCGAGCTAGTACGTGAAAAAATCATGCGCCAACTGGGTGATGAACTGCCTTACTCTATGACGGTTGAAATCGAAAAGTTTGAAGACAACGGCACCCTGATTACTATTCACGCGCTTATTTTGGTTGAACGCGAAGGTCAGAAAAAAATTCTAATTGGTGATAAAGGTGAACGTATCAAGCAAATAGGCACTGATGCGCGCCTAGATATGGAAAAAATGTTTGATTCTAAAGTAATGCTGAACACCTGGGTAAAAGTGAAGAGTGGCTGGGCTGATGATGAACGAGCACTAAAATCACTAGGTTATAACGATTTAGATTAACCTGTGTTATGGCTCGCGGTTGTCCGCGAGCCATATAATTATAAAAACAAAACCCCATTTTTTCTATTTCCCTCGTTATAGATATGCGGTAAAAACATAATCTATGATCAAACAACCCGCATACGTACTTCATTCTCGACCTTATCGCGAAACCAGTGTCATGGTGGATTTATTCACACCAGATTATGGCTTAGTGCGTTGTGTTGCCCGTGGCGTCAAAAAAGCCATGAGCCAAGGTCAGGCGTTACAGCCTTTTATAGAATACCAAATTTTTTTTCACGGGGATTCAGGGCTTAAAAACCTCGATAAATATGAAAGCCAGGGTTTACCTTTAGCTTTAAAAGGTGATGCTTTGTTTAGTGGCTTTTATGTCAATGAAGTACTGTTACGTGCGTTGCGTAGTGATGCCGAAGTTGAAGCTGAGTATCTTTATGAGGCTTACGAAGGCGCGCTACATAATTTACAAAATCAGCATTTGGAATTAGCCCTTAGAACCTTTGAAATTACCTTGCTTGAGCATATGGGGCAAAGTTATGAATGGGACATGGACTTTAAAACCGCTGAGTATGTCGAAGATGACTGCCATTATGGCTTTTTTGTTGAGCAAGGCATGTCACGCGTAAGTCACATTTATGCGGCAAAAAATCCGAATAATTGTTTTTATGGGCAGGATTTAAAATCTCTCGCCCAAGGGGATATATCTAAGCCCAGTACATTAAAAATGTGCAAACGGCTTTTACGCTTAGCGCTACGCCCTATAATTGGCTATAAACCCATACAAGCTCGTGAATTATTAAAACAATATAAACATCTTTAAATAGGACTCGTTATGAAAACTCAGCGCGTATTACTAGGCGTGAATATTGACCATATTGCAACATTACGTCAGGCCCGTGGTACACGCTACCCAGACCCAGTGTATGGCGCATTGGTGGCTGAAGAAGCGGGTGCTGATGGCATCACACTGCATTTGCGTGAAGACCGCCGTCATATTCAAGATCGTGACGTATTTATGCTGCGCGATATGTTGAATACGCGTATGAATTTAGAAATGGCCGTGACGGATGAAATGATCGGCATTGCCGAGCAAGTAAAACCCCACGCAGTTTGTTTAGTGCCTGAAAAACGTGAAGAACTCACAACAGAGGGCGGTTTGAACGTTATTGCTAATGAAGTTGCCATTAAAGATGCGTGCACGCGTTTAGCAAAAATCGGCTCTGAAGTGTCACTGTTTATTGATGCAGATGAAAAACAAATAGATGCGGCGGTACGTTGTGGCGCACCCGTGATTGAAATTCACACCGGCCACTATGCTGATGCAGAAAGTGAAGCTGAGCAGTTGCAGCACTTAGAAAAAATCAAGCAGGGTGTGGCATACGGCTTAAGTAAGGGGTTGATTGTGAATGCAGGCCATGGCTTGCACTACCACAATACTCATGCGATTGCGGCGATTAAAGGCATTAACGAATTAAACATTGGTCACAGTATGATGGCTCACGCTATGTTTGTTGGGCTTAAACAAGCGGTTAAAGAAATGCGTGAGCTGATTGATAACGCATCTGCTTGCTAGTCATTAAGGCTTCAATATGACCATTGCCATCGGCACTGATATTTTAGAAATTGAGCGATTGCAAAACGTATACGCAAAACAAGGTGATAAAATGGTTGCGCGTATCCTGACACCTATAGAGCGGCAACGTTTTGAAAATATTCAAAACGCGGCGGTACGTATATCGTTTTTGGCCAAGCGTTGGTGTGCAAAAGAAGCCATAGCAAAAGCTTTGGGTACTGGAATCGCAAAAGGCGTGAGCTGGCAGAATATTGAAGTGATTAATTTAGCCAGTGGCGCCCCGGAGGTGAATTTATCGGGTGCGGCATTGGCACAGCTAAATGCCATTGGTGGTAAAAAAGCGCTGATCAGTTTAAGTGATGAGCGCTTATATTGCGTTGCGTTTTGCACAATTATTTAGCTGTCTTTGCTAACTTTCTTCAGTGGCTTGCTCTATTAAGGCGCTCGACATATTTTCTTGTTGCCACTGTTTAATTTCTTCAATCGCGAGTAATAATTCCTGCTGATATTGTGGCCATTGTTCACAGTGGGTTTTTAAGCATAACTCAGCGCCCTCAACACAGTGACGTAAATGCTCTGCGCCTACGTATTTACATAAACCGTGTAGTTTATGGATAGGTTCCATTAAGGCTTCTTTTTCTGCATTAATTATGAGCGGTGTAATATCGTTGAGCTCTTTAATTAATCCGATTAACATTTTATGGGCGAGGTCTTCTTTGCCACCCACAAGGGTTAAGCTCTTTTGCCAATTAATGACGGTGTTTTCTGCTTGCTCATCAGAATCAACTTGTTTCAATACCCGAGGTTTGTTGTAGCCATAGCCTTGGTAATGGGTCCATTTCATGAGTGAGTGTACTAACTGCTCTTCACTAATGGGCTTGGTTAGGTAGTCATCAAAACCATTTTGTAAAAGTTGCTTACGCTCGTTAGGGAGCGCATGAGCGGTTAGTGCAATAATAGGCGTATGTAGGTTATGACTTTGCTTACGAATTCTTTTAGTGGCAGAAAGCCCGTCTAGGTCTGGCATTTGTATGTCCATAAACACCAGATCAAATCGTTCGTGATGTGCAAACTCCACAGCCTGCAGACCACCAGTAGCGCTAATGACTTCAACGTTTAAATCCCCAAGCCAAGTGCTTAAAAGCTCTAAATTTGGTTGGTTATCATCAACAGCGAGAATTTTTAAAGGTGCTTGATTTGTGCCTAAGAAATTCAAATTGTTCTGTAATTGGTCGTTGTAAATATCGTGCATAACATGAACAATTCTGCGGGTAGAGACGGGGTACACTAAACGATGTTCGATGTTAAGTTGATGAAGGGTTTGTAAATTGTGACTTTCATTATTCTGCAGTAACGCCACGACATGGCAGCTTCGTTTAATTTGATCAATTAAATGGCAGTCACTGTGTTGTGTAATTTCTAATAAACAGACATCAGCTTGTTTATTGATTTGTTCAGCATGCAGTGCTTTTAAATTATCGAAACTTCTGACGTGAAAACCGATGGTACTTAGTTGATGACGCAATACTTGAGAGGTGGTGTCTAATTCACTTAATAGATAAGCCGTTTTATCGTACCAAGGGGCATCATCCCATACTTCAGCTTCAACTTTGCAGGGTTCAAATTGCCCTGTAAACCAAAATTGCGAGCCTGCACCTTGTTGGCTAGATAAACCTATTTCACCCAACATGTGGCTTACAATGTGTTTTGAGATCACCAAGCCTAAGCCAGTGCCACCAAAGCGACGAGTGGTTGACGTATCACCTTGACTGAAAGCTTTAAATAAATTGGCTTGCTGTGCGTCGTTCAAACCAATCCCAGTATCCGTAATGGTGAATTTGAGTGCCACTTTATTGTTGATGTGCTCTTCTAGCATTACACGCACGATCACTGAACCAGACTCTGTAAATTTAACGGCGTTACTGACTAAATTCGTAAGCACTTGTTTGATGCGAGTTGGGTCAGCCATGATATCCATTGGTACATCTTGATAGACCATGGCAGCTAGTTCGATGTGTTTTTTATGTGCTTCGGGTGCAAGCATGGTTAATACATCGTCGCAGATATCGCGCAGGTTAACGGGTACATCGTCAAGCACGAGCTTGCCTGCTTCAATTTTAGAGAAATCAAGAATGTCATTAATAATAGAAAGCAGACTAGATGACGAGGTTTCAATGGTGTTGAGATATTCTTGCTGGCGTTTATTTAAACGGGTTTTTTCTAATAATTTGCTGAACCCCAAAATACCGTTTAACGGTGTGCGAATTTCATGGCTCATGTTAGCTAAGAATTCAGATTTAGTTTTACTGGCTTCAAGTGCTGAGCGACGGGCAATGTTTAGCTCGATATTTTGCACTTCCATGGCTTCAACCGTGCTTTTTAAATCTTCGGTTGCTTGCTCAACACTGTCTTGTAGTTCCTGTTGTGCTTGCTGCAAACTGGCGGCCATGGCATTTATACCCCCAGAAAGCTCATTAAACTCGGCGTAATTGGGCAATTGAACGCGTGCCTCAAGGTTGCCCGCTTCTAGTTCATTTAATGTGTTGCTCACTTGGTGTAACGGTACGGTGATGCGTGAGCTTGAACGATATGATAAATAAAGTGCAAAGCTGCAGCACGCAATAATAAGTAAAACGCTACTGAAAAGTGATTTATACAGGATCAGTTGTCGCTGTGTGGTAGTGAGCTCTAGCTCAATCCAGCCGAGTAATCGGCTTTTCATTTGAAATTTAGGGTCAAACACAGGGGTTAAGATTCGAATACTGTGTTCGGTTTCAAAGCGGTGTGAGCCATTGTCGATAATTCGCTTTGATGATGGTACATGCATGCTAGGGCCAATATGCATGAGCACTTCTTGCTCGCTGTCTAATAGCGAAATACTGCGAATATGCGGTAGGTCGAGATACTGTTGCAGGCGTATTTGGCTATTACCGCCGGGTTGATTAAATAAATCAGCGCCTTCGATGGCCAATTGCTGGCTGAGCAGTTTAGCCTGTTCATTGGCTTGACGTTTTAGCTGGTAGTGCTGATCCAGCGTAAAATAGCCACCTAAAGCGAGAGCCGTTATTAAACAAGGTAATAAAGTCAGCCAAAGGATGTGTTTTTGAGTGCCCCAATAATTCATCTGTAAATACTTATCTTTAGAGGTCGGCCATTCTAACGGATTTGACTATGAAATACCCAGCGATCCGTGTTTGATATCGGCAGATATAAGCAAATTGCCTTTTGATATTACTAAAGCCATGTAATTAGGCGTATTATGCGCCCAGATTGTTATATAAGTGATGACAGCATGGATTTTCCTACCATTGCCGACTTTGTTGGCCATACACCATTAGTGCGTTTACAGCGCATGGGTACCCATAGAAGCAATACTATTTTATTGAAGCTTGAGGGCAACAACCCAGCAGGTTCAGTAAAAGATCGCCCAGCGTTAAATATGATTCGTCGTGCGCAAGAACGCGGTGATATTCAGCCTGGCGATACATTAATAGAAGCCACAAGCGGCAACACCGGAATCGCACTGGCCATGGCCAGTGCCATTATGGGTTATAAAATGGTGCTGATCATGCCGGATAACGCCAGCATGGAGCGTCGCTGGGCCATGGAAGCGTATGGCGCTGAATTAATTTTGGTAGATGGGATGGAATATGCCCGTGATTTAGCGATACAAATGCAGCAAGAGGGTAAAGGTAAGTTGCTGGATCAATTTGCTAATCTAGACAACCCAATGGCCCATTATGAAGGCACCGGCCCAGAAATTTGGCAAGACACCCAAGGTACAGTGACGCATTTTGTCAGCTCAATGGGGACAACCGGTACGATTATGGGCACTAGCCGCTATTTAAAAGAACAAAACCCTAATATTCAAATAGTGGGCTTACAGCCTAAAGAAGGGGCGTCGATTCCTGGTATTCGCCGTTGGTCGCCAGAATATTTACCCTCTATTTTTGATGGTACTCGAGTTGATTCAGTGATGGATATTAGCCAACAAGAAGCAGAAAACACCATGCGAACCTTGGCTCGTGAAGAGGGCATTTTTTGTGGTGTCAGTTCCGGCGGCTCGGTAGCTGGGGCATTGCGACTCAGTGAGCAGGTAGAAAACGCGGTAATCGTGGCGATTATTTGTGATCGTGGTGACCGTTATTTATCGACGGGCGTATTTAGTGCCCAACAAGACAAATGATGCTAATGGCTTGGATGAGTCACAGTTTCGTGTTTTAGACAAAGCTAACCTGCCTTTTTGCTGTGTTGTATCGTAAAATAGCTGGATACTTGAAAAATCAATATTTGAGGCCATTAATGGCCTCAAATTGTTTTAGGAATTTGATTGTGGCAATTGTGCGCAACGGAAAAAAATCAGCAAAACGCACAGAAAAAGCGCCAGAGCTGGATATTACGATTCAAAGCTTAAGCCATGAAGCCCACGGTGTGGGTCGTCATGAGAACAAGGTTGTTTTTGTCCCTGGCGCATTACCTGGTGAAAACGTGCATGTGCGCTTACAAAAGCAGCAGCGTCACTTTAGCCAAGCTCAGTTGATATCCGTGACTCAAGCCAGTGAACACCGGGTTGAGCCATTATGCCCACATTTCACTCGTTGTGGCGCTTGCCAACTGCAACACTTAACCACCAGTGAACAATTACCCCACAAACAAGAAAATTTACACCAACAGTTAACTCGCCAATTAAAATTAGACGACATCCCTTGGCAAGCGCCTATTGCCAGTGATGGGTTTGGTTACCGCCGTCGCGCCCGTTTAGGGGTGCGTTATCGCAAACAATTAGATGAAATCATTATTGGTTTTCGTGAAGAAGCTAACAAACACCTAGCCTCTATTGATGCTTGCCCAGTGTTAGAACCAGCTTTGAGTAATCTCATTACCCCAATGCAAGTTTGTTTGAGCAGCTTACAGGCTAAAGCGGTTATCACACAAATGGAGTTAATCACCAGCAAACAGGGCCCGGTTGTTGTGTTGCGACACTTAAAAGCCCTGCAAGCAGACGATAAACAAGCATTATCACACTTTGCCAAACAGCATGACTGCCTTATGTACCTACAAGGGGATGAATCCCTTGAGTGTGTTTACCCAGAAACGGAAACGGCATTGAGTTATTCGGTATCGGGTTACGAGCTTGAATTTCAAGTAAAAGATTTTATTCAAGGCAATGCTCAGGCTAACCAAAAAATGGTCGACTTAGCGGCTCAATGGTTAGACTTAAAAGCGGATGAAACCCTGTTAGATCTATTTGCAGGCATTGGCAATTTTAGTATCCCTTTAGCGCCAAAAGTAAAATCCTTACTGGCAGTAGAAGGGGTTGGCCCGATGGTTGAGCGCATCAAACATAATGCGCAACGTCATAACATGGACAATATTACCGCCATGGCGCTTAACCTAGATGATGAAGAATTATTATTCCGTTTACCAAAAGCCGATGCCATTTTATTAGACCCACCACGTACGGGTGCAGCCACGTTAATGCCTTGGTTAAGTAAACAGAAATGTCGAATTTTATATATCGCGTGTGAACCTAGCTCGTTGGTTCGTGATGCACAGCCGTTGTTAGATGCCGGCTTTAGAATTGAAAAAATAACGGTAATGGATATGTTCCCACAAACAAAGCATGTGGAATCTATGGCGTTATTTGTAAAGGATTAGTTATGGTTAAAGTACGGGATGACCACTTAATCAGTGATGGCCAAGTCAATGTCGATGCATGGATTAATAGTCTCACTGAGCAAGTTGAAATTAAAGACGTAGAGCAACTGCGTCAAGCGTGTGATATTGCGCAAACTTTTGAATCACAAGCCATTGCTAACCATGAGCAGTGGAGTGCAGATATTTCTAGTCTGCACATCGCCACCGAGATGACACAAGTCTTGGCAGAGCTGCACATGGATCAGCCCAGTATTGTGGCCGCCATTTTGTATCGCCCAGTGCGTGAAGGGCGCTTGGCGCTGAATCATGTGGTGCGTCAATTTGGTGAAGAAATTGCGAAATTAATAGATGGTGTCTTGAAAATGGCCGCCATTACGCAAGCACAATCCGCATCAAAATTAAAAGTATTAGGCCAAGCAGAAGCGCAAGTAGAGCACATGCGTAAAATGCTGGTCGCCATGATCGACGATGTACGAGTACCGTTGATCAAGCTAGCCGAACGAACCAGTGTGATTCGCGCAGTTAAAAATGCCCCGCAAGAACGCCGCTTAAAAGTCGCGCGAGAAGTGTTTGAGATTTATGCGCCACTGGCCCATCGTTTAGGTATTGGCCAGATCAAGTGGGAACTTGAAGACTTAAGTTTTCGTTACATCGAACCAGAAGCCTACAAAAAAATCGCCAACCTGCTTGATGAAAAACGCCTTGGGCGTCAACAGTACATCGACAGCGTCGTTGAAACATTAAAAAACGCCATCGAAGGGGCCGGTATCCAGTGCGATATTGAAGGCCGCGCGAAGCACATTTACAGTATTTGGCGAAAAATGCAGCGCAAAAATATCGACTTCTCAGAAGTGTACGATATTCGTGCGGTGCGCATCTTAGTGCCAGAACTCAAAGACTGTTATGCCGCATTGGGTATTGCCCATACATTTTGGCGACATATTCCCCATGAGTTCGATGACTACATCGCCAACCCGAAAGAAAACGGTTATCGCTCACTGCATACCGCCGTTATAGGCCCTGAAAGCAAAGTGCTTGAGGTGCAAATTCGAACCTTTGATATGCACGACGACGCCGAACTGGGTGTCTGTGCGCACTGGCTATACAAAGGCACCGACGTCAGTGGCAAAGATAATGGCTACGAAGAAAAAATATCTTGGTTACGTCAAGTATTAGAGTGGCATGACGAGCTAGGTGATATTAATGATTTTATGGGGAGTTTGCGTCAAGACGTCACCCCAGACCGTATTTATGTGTTTACCCCAGATGGGCACGTGGTCGACTTGCAACCTGAATCCACACCGGTGGATTTTGCCTATCGAGTGCACACTGAAATTGGTCACCGTTGTCGTGGGGCCAAGGTGAATGGCCGTATCGTGCCGCTGACTTATAAAGTGAAAACAGGTGAGCAAATCGAAATTTTAACCAGCCGTGATGCTCGACCTTCGCGGGACTGGATGAACCCAGAAAATGGTTATGTTAATACCGCCCGTGCGCGAGCCAAAGTCGGTTCTTGGTTTAAAAACCAAGCTCGCGATCAAAATATACTGGATGGTAAAGACATATTAGAGCCTGAGCTAAAACGCATCGGCTTTCATAATATCGACGTGCATCAACTGACTCGTGATTTAAACTTCAAACAGCTCGATGATTTATATGCTGCAGTTGGTGCGGGAACCGTTCGTATTTCCCAAGCCATTCACCATGCTCAAAAACAACTGCAAAAAGATGTGGACCCTGATCAGCAATTAAGTTTATTGCCGTCGCAACCAGCTAAGCCGATTGATGGCAGTGATGTGTATATTCATGGCGTGGGTAAATTGCTCAGCACCTTAGCTACCTGCTGTCATCCGGTGCCAGGTGATCCTATTGTGGGTTTTATTACCCAAGGGCGCGGGGTGAGTATTCACAAAGCAGATTGTAATAATTTACTTAATTTAAAGCAGAATCAATCAAGTCGAATTACGGACGTTAATTGGGGGAAAACACCCGAGAAACTCTACCCAGTTGATTTGATGATAAAAGCTTATGATCGCCGTGGCTTGCTAAAAGACGTCAGTATGACGCTGTCTCTAGAGGACATTAATATTTTGTCCATGAATACCTTGTCACAGCAAGATGGTACAGCAGACTTATTGATTACTGTCGAAATTGATAGCTTGAATCATTTAGGCAAGATCTTGAATAAGTTGCAGCAATTACCCACCATCATGGATGTGCGCCGTCACAATCAGTAATTTAGGAGCACAGCACGATGTATCAGCTTGATGATTTATTGTATTTAATGTCCCGCTTGCGTGATCCACAAAATGGCTGCCCATGGGACTTAAAACAAACCTTCGACAGCATCTTGCCGCATACTTTAGAAGAAGCGTATGAAGTGGCTGACGCCATCGAAAAACAAGATTACGCCCATTTAAAAGAAGAGCTAGGCGACTTACTTTTCCAAGTGATTTTTTACAGCCAACTAGGGAAAGAGCAGCAGTATTTTGACTTTCATCAAATCATCGACACCTTAGTAAGCAAATTAGTGCGTCGCCATCCGCACGTGTTTCCAAGCGGCGAGCTGCACAGCGAAAATAACGATACGCCATTAAACGATGAACAAATCAAAGGTCGCTGGGAAGCCATTAAGCAACAAGAGCGTGACGAAAAGGCCAAATCGCAAGGCAGTGACGCCATTGAAAATAATAGCGTGCTGGCGGATATTCCATTGGCATTACCGGCTATACAACGAGCCGAAAAACTCCAAAAGCGCGCTGCTACAGTGGGGTTTGATTGGCCGGAGCCAGAGCAAGTACTGGATAAAATTGAAGAAGAAATTGGCGAGCTAAGAGAAGCCATGGCACAAGGCGAACATCATCGCATCGAAGATGAACTGGGTGACGTTATGTTTGCCATGGTGAATTTAGCGCGTCATGTGAATGTCAAACCAGAGCTGGCGGTACGCAGTACCAATACAAAGTTTGAGCGCCGTTTTCACTACATCGAAAGCCACTTGCAGCTACAAGGGCGCTCTATTGAAAGCGCCACGCTTGAAGAAATGGAAAACCTTTGGCAACAAGCGAAAGTCCTCGAAAAAACAGCTTAGAAGCTAATCCTTCATACCTTTTTTGACATAAATATCAAACCGATTTGCTTTGCCTTCTTGGCTAAGCGTCGGTTTTTGATTATTCAGAAACGGGCTTTTGCGCGGCCTCTTAACCACTACTCGATATTTTGCAGCGTTAATGGCAGGTAGAAGCAGATCATCGGCATCTTCATCTTTACCCACCATATCGCGAAAAAACTGCATCGACTTTTTAACTTGAGCCTGTTGTTTGCCAGCATGGGGAAACATCGGGTCTAAACACACCACATCAAAGCTATCGGGCTCGCATCGTTTTAAAAATTCAATGCTGCTGCCTGTATGAAGTGACATGAATTGTGTAATTTCGTGGACTTCAGGATTTAACTCAGCGCGTTCTAAGGCGTCTGCAAGCAACGCGGCCACTACTGGGTGGCGCTCGACCATAGTGACCTTACAATCAAGTGCAGCCAGCACAAAGGCATCGGTTGCGGTGCCAGCAGTGGCATCTAGGATAGAAAGATTCTTTTTTTGCTTTAACCCCACCGCTTTGGCAATGGCTTGGCCGGTGCCGCCACCATGTTGGCGACGCCAAGTGAGCGCGCCATCGGTAAAATCAATACACAAATCCCCAACTGATTTATCAAACGGTTTGCACAAACTCAAACCTCGTTCATCGAGGTTTAACATGAATTCAGCGCCGTCAGGAATACGCTTGCTCATGGGGATCTGCAAATGATCACTGATACGCTGAGCGTGTTCAGCCAATTGCGGCACCTGACAAACCAGCGTAAGCGACTGCGTCATTACATGAACCATCCCATTGCCACACCTAAAAATAAGAAACCACCAAGGATTAATCGATAAATCACAAACGGTGTCATAGAAAGCTGCTCAATTAACTTCAAAAAGAAATAAATACAAATATACGCACTGATACAGGACACAATGGCCCCCATGAAAATGAAGCCCCATGGAATCGGCAGGGTAGCCGTGAGCATTTCATAGGTTTTGTAACTGCCCGCTAACAAAATCAACGGAATAGACAGTAAAAAGCTAAAGCGGGCAGCGGCTTGACGATCAAAACCTAATAACATGGCCATGGTAATAGTGATACCCGAACGGCTTGTACCAGGAATCAACGCAAGTGCTTGCGCGCAACCAATTAAAAAAGCTTGGCGAAAACCAATGTCGGTAATGGGTTTGGTTAAGTTTTGTTTGCGATCGGCATACCAAAGCAATAAACCAAATACGGTGGTGGTAGTTGCAATTACCAATGCATCGCGTAAATAGGTTTCAATACTGCCGTTTAAGCACAACCCTAAAAAACCGGCAGGCAGGGTAGCCAGCACAATACACCAAGCTAATTTGCCATCTATGTTGGGTTTTGCCAAAAAGGTACTGTCAATAAATCCTTTAGTGAGTTTTACAATGTCATGTCGAAAGTACGCCATGACAGCTACTAACGTGCCCACATGAACGGCCACATCAAATGCCAAGCCTTGGTCAGGCCAGCCTAAAAGTTGTGAGGGTAAAATTAAATGCGCAGAACTCGAGATCGGTAAAAACTCGGTTAATCCTTGCAAAATGGCCAAAATAACGGCCTGCCACCATTCCATATGAATCCTTAAATTTAACTTTGTTGTTTTTGTTGCTTGATGGTTTTCCAGTGACTTTGTTCACGCAGGTAAACTAATTCAATGTCTTCAGGGGCGAGCACGTGGTTTTGTGCATACAGCGAAATCGCTAACGGTAACAGCGATTCGGCTTTCAAAATTTGATCGGGGTCTTGTTGAGTGATAAGCGATTGCAAAGAAGAGTCAAACTTACCCCAAAGCTTTAAACCGTGACCGCAAGCGGAGTATTCGCCAAGCGAAAGATTTAATACGTCAATTGACGCATTAATCGGGCAGATAAGATCGCTTACTTGCTCTTGCATTAATTGAGTGGATTCATCTAAAGCATATTGACCCAGATACAACTCATTCATGCGCGCATCCATAATGGCTAATACGCGAGTTTGTTGTTGCTCAATCAATGTTTGTTGCGCCATGGCTTGCAACGTAGAAACACCAATTAATGGAATATCGCAGGCGAAACCAATACCTTGAGCCGTCGATGCACCGATCCGTAATCCTGTGAATGAGCCAGGGCCTTTACCAAATACCACCGCGTCTAGCTGATTAGGGCGAATGCCTGCTTCACTCATTGCACTATTGAGCATGGGGTAAAGCAAGCGACTGTGCATACGAGGTGCCGCTTCAACACGCGAAATGATTGTGCCGTTGCAACTTAATGCCACCGAGCAACTATCGCTGGCAGCTTCAATGGCAAGAAAGTTGGCCATAGGAATACTTCAATAGACTAATTTGCTGGGCATTCTATCAGAAACCTAACTTTGAAAAAAACGAAGGAATGCAAATAGCTTATAGAAATTAACGGTCGGTTGGTGTTCAACGTTCAAATGCTCACTTAATAATGAAGTTAATGACTGGTACACGTCATTTTTCATACGCAAAGCGCCTTTATGGGTGATTCTAATCAACGTGGGTGTGAAAATGCAGTTCGGTGTTTATCTGGGCGATATATGGCAGTACAGAAGGCGCAGGCATAAAAAAAACCAGCGCAGCCGAAGCTGAACTGGTTTTTGGTCTTACTAACCGCTAAAGCTTATTTTTTAGCTTTTTTGGCCTTTTTACGACGCGCTGGAGCCTTTTTCGCGGCAGGTTTACGCACTGCGGCTACTTTTTTCTTGGCTGGCTTCTTAACTGCTTTTTTCTTAGCCGGTTTTTTCTTAGCCGGTTTTGCTAGCTGTTTTAGCTTAGCTGCGGCTTTTTTAGCGGCCGCTTTGTTTTTGGCTTCTTCTTTCTTGGTGCGAGAGCTTACTTTGGCAGCGTCTTTCTTCGCACGAGATTTAGTCCATTTCGCTTCATAAGCAGCAAGTGCTTTTGCTAGATCAGCTTCTGCTTTGCTTGCTAGTGATAGCTCATATGCTTCAAGAGCAGCTTTAGCAGCAGCAGCGGCAGCAGCGGCTTTTGCTTCTACGTTAGCGGCTTGAATCATTGTTTTCGCATCGCGCACTACAGCTTTTGCAGCTGCTAATGCTTCTTTTTGCTTCGCAGCAGCAGCACGGGCAGTTACAACCGCTTTCTTGGCGGCGGCTGTTTTAGTAGACGTTGCTTTTTTACGAGCAGCAGCCAATTTTTTGTTTGCGGCATCTACTTTAACGGTAGCAGCTTTAACACCAGCGTTCGCTTTTTCAACCGCTTTGGTTGCTTTAGTTAGTGCTGGAGAAACGACGGCAGTAGCTTTTTTAGCTACACGTTTTTTTGCTGCAGTTTTTTTACGACCTCGAGCCATAATGTTTTCCTTCTTGTTGTGGACGGTGTTTCAATAAAAAAATAGCATAAAAAATGTAAGAGCATAGTCTTATGGGGAAAAATAAATGATTTTTTTACAAAAAACTACTTTATTGCCCCCAAATTAGAAATATTGGCGCAAAAAATTGCGTTTTTTTTTAATTATTTGGAATTTTAATAGAAAACGGCCCGTTTGAGATTTTTCAAAATATTTGAAAACGGGCCAAGAAATGAAAGTTAAGGACAAAAAATCCTGCGTTGCACCGGATTATCAATTTATAAAAATGGTTTAACCAGTTCGGCCATCATTTGAATATGTTCGTCATCATCATTCAATGCAGCAATATAACGATACTGCTCGCCGCCATTTTCTATAAAGATTTCTTTGTTCTCCTCGGCTATTTCTTCGAGTGTTTCTAAACAATCTGCGCTAAATGCTGGGCAAACAACATCGACAGAGCGAATGCCATCTTTTGCCCACGCTTCTAGGGTTTTATCTGTATAGGGTTGCAACCATTCGGTTGGGCCAAAGCGGCTTTGAAAACAAAGTTGATACTCGTCATCGTGAAGGTTTAATTTTTCTACCAGTAATTTGACGCTTTTCTCTACTTGCGCACGATAGGGGTCGCCTTTTTCCACATATATTTTTGGAATACCGTGAAAAGAGAATAATAATTTTTCACTTCGCCCATTTTTTTGCCAAAAATCTTCAATTTTTTTAGCAATTGCATCAATGTAAAAATGATTTTCGTGGTAATCCTTAATTAAATGAATGGCTGGTAGATTGCGTTGGCTTTTAATAAAGGTGGCAACTTGATCGTAAATAGCACCCGTTGTGGTTGCACTGTATTGCGGATAAAGCGGTAAAACTATAATGTTTTCAAAACCTTGCGCGTTTAGTTTTTCAAGGCTTTGTTTAAACGAAGGGTTACCATAGGTCATGGCAAGTTCAACATGGGTTGTTTCGCCTAAGAGGTTTTGCAATTTATCTTGTTGTTTGTAACCGATGGTACGAATTGGGCTGTCATCCTCCCAAACGCTTTCATATAATTTCGCCACTCGTTTTGGTCTAAGAGTCAAAACAATGCCATTTAGCACTAACCACCAAATAGGATTACGTTTAATGACGCGATCATCCCACAAAAATTCTTTTAAATAACGTCGAACTGCTTTTGCAGTGGGGGCGTCTGGTGTGCCCAGATTAACTAAAACAACCGCGCTTTTCTGTGACATGCTCATTCTCGAAAAATGGTGAAGTGGGTAAATCAGTGTGCACATGATAAATTATTTGCAGACGTTTACGAACCCAAACAAAAACTGGTTTACATTTGTCGTGCTTTTCTTTGATGTGTGTCATTTCGATGTGATCAGGCATAAAAAAAGCCAGCAATGCTGGCTTTTTTACATCAGGGCAATTTATTACGCAATTGCCGCGAATACTGCGTCACGAATGTCATTTAATGTGCCGACACCTGGGATGTGAGCATATTTTGGTGCATTAGCATCGGTCAGCGCTTTATAAAAACCCACTAACGGTTCAGTTTGCTCATGGTAGATAGCTAAACGCTTACGTACGGTTTCTTCTGCATCGTCTTCACGTTGAATAAGGTCTTCGCCCGTTTCGTTATCTTTGCCTTCAACGGTTGGTGCGTTATAGATCACATGATAAGTACGACCAGAAGCAGGGTGTACACGACGGCCACTCATACGTTTTACGATTTCTTCATCTTCAACGTCGATTTCAATAACGTAGTCGATATCAACACCCGCTTCGATCATCGCTTCTGCTTGAGGAATCGTGCGTGGGAAGCCATCAAATAAACAGCCGTTTTCACAATCAGGCTCAGCGATACGCTCTTTTACTAATGAGATGATTAGCTCGTCAGACACTAAACCACCAGTTTGCATGATTTCTTCTACTTGTTTACCAAGCGCAGTGCCGGCTTTTACAGCAGCACGTAACATATCCCCTGTAGAAATTTGAGGAATGTTAAATTTTTCGCAAATGAACTTAGCTTGAGTACCCTTACCGGCGCCAGGGGCACCTAATAAAATAATGCGCATTCATGTTTCCTTAAGTTGTATCGATTCAATCTCCCAATGACACGACACGCGTAAAATCATTGGGGCATTACACCGAATTGTTTGATTATTGATCAAGCTAATAAAAAAGAGCCAAACGATACCGCACCATTGCGGCTTGGGCAAGTGTCACAATGGCAACTTTTAATGAGTAGGGCGGGTTTGGTAAGTATTGATAGTGCTTGTGGTGAGAGTGACTACTGACCTCATTTTATACTGAGGCCAGTAATCACTGTAATTTAACCGGTGTTACGCATGCCGGCTGCGATGCCCGCCATCGTGACTTTAAGGGCGTGTTCTAAATTAGGGTTCACTTGCTCCCCTTGAGCCCGGGTACGGTAGAGCAATTCGGCTTGTAAATAATGCAGTGGGTCGGTGTATGGGTTTCTAACCGCCATTGAATGACGGAAGGTCGGATTGTTTTCTAATAGTTGTGTTTGCTGCTTGATGTTTTGAATGGTCGCAATGGCTTGGTCTAAGCGTTCACGCAACTGGCGACCTAATTCTTGTTTAGCCTTTAGGCTTTCATTTTGGTTAATGAGTCGATTCTCATAGTATTGAGCAATACCTTGGTCAGTTTTGCTCAATACCATTTCTAGCATATCGACCAAGGTTTCAAAGAACGGCCATTTGTCTGCCATGTTTTGTAAGGTAGCCAACTCGCCTTTATCAATGAAGTCTTGTAGAGCCTTTTCGCTGCCTAACCAAGCGGGCAACATCAAGCGAATTTGTGTCCATGCAAAAATCCACGGGATTGCGCGTAAACTTTCTACACCGCCAGTGGCTTTGCGTTTTGCAGGGCGAGAGCCTAACGCCAATTTTCCCAGTTCTTGTTCTGGGGTAACGTTTCTGAAATACGACACAAAATCAGGATGTTCACGCACAACACTGCGATAACTTTTGACCGCAATCTTGCTTAAATCATCCATCACGGTGCGCCATTGCAGCTCTGGCTCAGGTGGTGGAATCTCGGTGGCTTGTAATACCGCCGACATATAAACCTGTAATGAACGTAAAGCGACTTCAGGGTTGCCAAATTTAAAGCGAATCATCTCGCCTTGTTCAGTAACTCGAATTCGCCCACGTACTGACCCTGGGGGTTGCGACAAAATAGCACTATGAGCAGGGCCGCCGCCGCGACCAACCGTACCACCACGACCGTGAAACAGCATGAGTTCTACTTTGTGTGAGTCACAGACTTTCACTAATTCTTCTTGTGCGCGATATTGCGCCCAGCTTGCTGCTAATTGGCCAGCATCTTTGGCGCTGTCACTGTAACCCACCATCACCATTTGATTGTGCGAGCAGTACTCACGATACCAAGGAATACTGAGTAAGGTTTCAATACTGGCGGCGGCATGGGTTAAATCATCAAGAGTCTCAAACAATGGAGCCACTGGGATAGGTTCAACACGGCCGCACATTTTCATCAGCAGTGCCACAGCCAGCACGTCACTAGCGGCACCGGCCATTGAAATTACATAGGAGGCAAAGCACTTAGGGTCTTCTTTTGCGATGACATGGCAGGTATCTAATACTTCTTTTACATCATCGCTGGGTTCCCATTCACGGGGTAATAATGGTCGCTTACTTTGCAGTTCTTTTAATAAAAATGCGACCCGGGTTTTTTCGTCCCATTCTAAGTAATTACCCAGTTCTAAATAGTTGCATAACTCAGCAAACACTTGTGCATGGCGAGTGCTCTCTTGACGAATATCCAGAGGGCAAAGGGTTAAGCCAAATGAATGGGCGCGGCGAATGGTATCCAGCAGCTTCCCATTGGCTACCACGGCCATGTTGCAATCAATTAGAGATTGATGGCACAACTGCAAGGGCTCAATAAGGGCGGCAAGATCAAATAGGCCTTTATTGTGGTTATCGTTATCGCCTTTAAGCTTGTCTTGAGTATATTGCTGAGTTTCTCTTAGACGCTCACGCAGGCCGTGTAGCAAATGGCGGTATGGCTCTTTAACTTTACCGACCACTGCACGCAAGCTGCTATTGCATTCTTCCATTGATAAGTCGTTCATCAAGTCGCCGAGATCCCGTAGATACAAATCAGCGGCCATCCAACGGCCCAACATGAGCACGTTAGAGGTAACGTTTGCGGTGACATTTGGGTTGCCATCACGATCGCCGCCCATCCATGAATGAAATTTAATAGGAACCGAATTAAACGGCAGTGGTGATAACCCCCGTTTTTCGAGCAACTCATTCACTTCGCGATAAAAACGAGGAATCGCATGCCATAGTGACCCCTCTATAACGGCAAACCCCCACTTAGCTTCGTCTTCTGGGGTGGGGCGTTGCTGCCTGATCTCATCGGTATACCAGATCTCAGCCACGACTCTTTTTAGGTTTTCAAGAATTTGTTTGCGTTCATATTCAAATGGCTGTGTATCTAACCCATTAAGGGCATTGAGAATTTGCTCGTACTTACCAATCAGCGTACGGCGGGTGACTTCGGTTGGGTGGGCGGTGAGCACCAGCTGAATGTCTAATTCATTCAGCTTTTTTTGAATTTCATCGTTGCTTAATTTGCTGCTCATATCTTGAATGACGTGATCAAGCTGTTGCAAAAACACTTCGCCTTCATTGCGTCTTCCACGAATCACGTCATGATATTGTTCGGCAATGTTGGCTAAATTTAAAAATTGGTTAAAGGCACGTGTAATCGGCGTAATATCGTCGTCAGCGAGCTGTTTTAAATGATCAATCAAATCCGCTGGGCGCTCTTTCTGCGCGCGGGCTTGCTTTGCTAAGGTGCGAATAGCAATGATTTTATCAATAAAGCTGGCCCCTAGGTCTTGCTCAATAACATCACTGAGTAAGTTGCCTAGTAGGCGAACATTTTCTTTTAGATCGGCATCCAGGGTGTTGGTCATAAACCTTCCTAATGGCGTAAAACGAGCGTCAGATTAATTGTAGACGTTTTGTTATTAAACGAGTTGCTGGCTTTAGTCTACATATATTATAAATAAGGTGAATACTGCAAAAACAGCGCCAAAGTATTTTGTAAAAATTAGTAACCAAACCCGCTATTTATCTAAAGCTGAGCTAAACTGTAAAGGTAAGTTGCTCAGTATTGAGGTTAGTCTGCATGAATGTTCGAGAGCTCATGTCATCATGGGAATCCGCCAGCCATATTGATAATGGCGATGAAAAATACCAAGTTCAATTACCGTTAAAAGATGCCGCCCGCATCGAAGCCCTCACAGGGTTGTACCCCGGTTTAAACCGCAATGAAATAATCGCCCAGTTAATTGGTGTCGCGCTAGATGAAGTCGAACGGCAAATGCCCTACAAGCAAGGGAAAAAAGTCGTCTCGTTCGACGAGCTAGGCGACCCATTATACGAAGACGTAGGGTTAACCCCAAAATATCTGCAACTGCGGCATCAATTTGCGCAAAATTATAATGGGAAAACGAAGTCCGCTTAATCCGCCCGCAGGAGCCCTTCATATCTATGGCGCGCTTCCTGCTGTGTTTTAACTCAGAAACCCATAATCTAGCGGTCTGGCCTGTACGAGATTGTACCCAAAGCACTCGCTGCGCTCATGGAACGTGCAACCCCGCGACGAATAGGCATCGTAGCTGTTTTGGGATCGGATATAGTAAACACAAAAAAAGGTGAGCTGCTATTAACAGGCTCACCTTTTTTATTGTCTTAATTAACGTAAATGTTTAATTAAGCGTCACTTGTAGAATACTGCGACGTAAGTCGGCGTTAAGTAGAATTTTGGCATCGTTGGCAATGCTTTCAATGCGCTTACCAAACTCGATGTTACCTTCTTCGTTTAGGGTCAATACTTTACGTTCAAGCAATTCTTCAATTAAGTTTTTAAACAGCGACTTATCAAAGAACTCAGGTGCATTTAAACCGTGCAAAATCGAAATACGTTGAGCCATTAACGAGCAGTTTTTCACCATGTCGTCTTTGCTTACGCTACCGGTGCCAGCACGCTGTAGTAGGGCGATGGCAATGTAGTAGCGCTCTAGAATTTGAATCACTTGTTGCGACAAAACAGACAGCATAATGTAATTGTTTGAGCTGACTGAAGGGCGTATGAGTTCATCGCCTTCTTGTGATAGGTATCCCTTGGTGACACACAGATCAAGCCACTGGTCGATCACACCGCTGATTTCATCTTCTTGCCAATGTAAAAACAATTCCGCCTTTAAATACGGGTAAATGGTGTGGGCAAAGCGCACCACGTCATCACGCTTCATTCGTACGTTGTTAATAAACAAGCACGCCAACATAGACGGAATCGCAAACAAGTGAATCACGTTATTACGGTAATACGTTAACATCACCGCTTGGGCTTCATCCATACGGATAATATCGCCAAGCGGGTGATTTAAACGCTCAATCACGTTCATGCCTTCTGCGTATTTAATCCAGTCGTTACCATCACCCTCTGGCAGGGTGGTTAAATGGCTGTACGGCATGTCTTTGGCTAGGTCGCGATATAGGTTTAGGGTTTGAGCCAAAACCGCTTCGTCCATGGCTTGCTTAGGCGCGGCCAAAATTGCCAGTGCCAACATGTTAATTGGGTTTAATGCCGCTGCTTTATTGATTTGGGTGACCACATCAATGGCTAAATCGTTCACCACTTCGTTTGTCCATTCTGGGCGATAATCAGCACCGTGATCTTCTGCTTTCCAGCCTGGGCGTTTGTTATCTAGGTATTTGTTTAAGTCGATAGCATCGCCAAAAGTTAGGTAAACACGACCAAAATTCTTTTTCATATCTTTAAGGGTTTTGAAAATACCCAATAGAGATTCTTTTTTCTTGGTTTTACCGCGCAGCTCACCTTGGTAAGTGCCGCCTTCGAATACTTTTTCATAACCAATATACACAGGCATAAATACAATGGGTTTATGGCTGTCACGTAAAAAGCTGCGCACGGTCATGGCAAGCATGCCTGCGCGTGGTTTTAGGGTGCGACCTGTACGTGAACGGCCACCTTCGATGAAGTACTCGGTGGAATAGCCCGATGTAAAAATAGTGTGTAAGTATTCATCGAAAACGGCACTGTAAAGTGGGTTGTCTTTAAAACTACGGCGCATAAAGAAGGCACCGCCACGACGAAGAATAGGGCCGACAACCGGTAGGTTTAAGTTAATGCCTGCTGCAATCTGCGGCGGCACAAACCCATTTTTAAATAACACATAAGATAATAATAAATAATCGATGTGGCTACGGTGACACGGTACATAAATAATTTCGTTGTCTTTGTAGGTGGTTTTAAGTTGATCTAAGTTTTGCACTTGTACGCCGTTGTACAATTTATTCCAAACCCAAGTGAGCACAATATCTAAAAAGCGAATGGTGCTGTGGCTTTGGTTAGATGCAATTTCGTCACCGTATTTAATCGCTTTTGCAGCGGCTTTTTCGTAAGTGATGCCTTTTTCTTGCATCTCGTGTTCGATGGCGGCTTTCACCATGGGTTTACGAATAAGTCGGTGAACAAGTGTTCGGCGGTGAGATAAATCTGGACCGATAACCGCACTGCGGGTATGACGGAAATGCACGCGTAATACGCGGCCTAATTTACGAATTAAACGCGGCGCTTCGATGTTAGGGCTTTCGCTGATAATCTCTTGAATATCCAGCGGCGGGCTTACATGCACAAACGTATTACGACCATTTAAAATGATACTCACAATACGGCGAAACTTACTGGCAACCGACCAAGTATCGCCAAGCCATATTTTTAAAAAGCTTTTTTCTTTGTCTGGCGAGCGACCCCAAAACACATTGACGGGAACAATTTTAGCTTTAATTTCAGGGTTGTTTTGACAAATATCAATCATGTCTGGCACAGATTTGTGCAAATAAGGCATAGAGCGGCGACGTAACCAGCGGCCTTCGGTGCGGGATAAATAAATAATACGAGTACTAAATTTTACACCGGCGACTTCGACAGGCTCGAGTGCATGAGGCAAACCGTTTTTACGGGTTTCGCTGTCGAGCGCAAGACTCGCAGAATAAGAGCGGTGCGGTAGCGCATAAAAAACAGGTTGGTCAGGTTCTTTGGCTAGAACGTCTTGGGATTCTTTAATCCCGACAACAGTGGTTCTAACCCAAATTTTAAGAAGCCCGCGGGATAACGCATTAACAATAGAAACTAGGGCGCGCAAAGTCATCACCTTTAAAATTAAACCCAAAGCTTAAATAGCTTTGTAGGTTGTGAAACCAGACCACACATTAAACAGTAGTCGGTACGCAAAACAATGGCGAATTGTATCAGGTCTGGGTTACAAACCAACGCTAAAATCCTACCCCGTTAAGGTAATCACATAATCAAGCTATTGTAATCAGAAAAACTGACGCTATATTGACAGCACATTATTTATGGGAATGAAACTTTCCCTGTTTTTTGAAGACTAATCTGCGCTCAATAATAATAGAGAGTTTAATCATGATTCGTGTGCAAAATCTCACAAAGCGTTTTGACCAGTTTACCGCGGTCAATAACCTGAGTTTTGATGTATCCCCTGGCGAAGTGCTGGGGTTCTTAGGCCCAAACGGGGCCGGTAAGTCCACCACCATGAAAATGATCACTGGTTTTATTGAACCAAGCCAAGGTCTGGTGAGTGTGTGTGACATTAATGTCAGTGAAAACCCGCAGGCGGCTCAAAAAATCATGGGCTACTTACCAGAAGGAGCACCTGCTTACGGCGAAATGACGGTTATTGCATTTTTGCAGTTCATCGCAAAAGTACGCGGCTTAACCGGCCAAGATCGTGACCAGCGTTTAGCAAAAGTGATCGATCAAGTAGAGCTTGAGCCGGTACTAAACAAACCCATTGATACCTTATCAAAAGGCTTTGCTCGCCGTGTGGGTTTAGCACAAGCTATCATGCATGACCCAAAAGTGTTGATTTTAGATGAACCTACTGACGGTCTTGACCCTAACCAAAAACACCAAGTGCGTGAGCTAATCAAAGGCTTGGCCAAAGATAAAATTGTGATTATTTCAACACACATTTTAGAAGAAGTGAGTGCAGTGTGTTCACGCGCGTTGATCATCAACGAAGGTAAATTGTTGTTAGATGGCAAACCAGACGAACTTGAGCGCCAAAGCCGTCACCACAATGCCATATGTTTGCAATTGGCTGATGAATACCCAGAAATGCAACAGCAACTTGCGAGCATAGCCGATATTGAAAGCGTTGAGTTGGCGGCCAAATTAGAAGACCGCACCTTTATGTTATTCCCAAAAGACGGCCAAATGTTGCTGCCAGAAGTAGTACGCTGGTTAGACGACAAACAATGGGCCGTTGAAAATATTCACCTAGAAAAAGGCCGCCTTGACGATGTATTCCGTCAAGTGACTCGCGCCCAAACTGTATAAGGAGCATGCCATGACGTTTAACATGAATATGACAGCCATTGTCATGCAGCGACAACTGCACAGCTATTTTGCTACCCCCATCGCCTACGTGTTCATTTTAATGTTCTTAGTATTGGCGGGCGTATTTAGCTTTTACCTTGGGCATTTTTATGAAAAAGGCCAAGCGGATTTGAGCGCCTTTTTTAACTTTCATCCTTGGTTGTATTTGTTCTTTATGCCCGCCATTGCCATGGGCCTTTGGGCGCCTGAGCGTCAAATGGGTACCATTGAATTATTGATGACACTTCCAATTGGCCAAGCCAATGCGGTGATCGGCAAGTTTTTAGCGGCTTGGTTGTTTGCAGGCCTCGCGCTGGTATTAACCTTTCCAATGTGGATGACCGTCGCGTACTTAGGTGACCCAGATAACGGCGTCATTGCAGCCGGTTACATTGGCTCGTGGTTAATGGCGGGCAGCTTTTTGGCCATTGGCAGTTGCATGTCGGTGTGCAGTAAAAACCAAATCGTTGCGTTTATTTTTACCGTGGTGGTGTGTTTTATTTTCATGGTGAGCGGCGTACCGATGGTATTAGATAGCTTTGCATGGGCACCACAAAGCATGATCGACTTCATTGCCGGTTTAAGTTTTTTAACTCGCTTTGATGGCATTGCTCGCGGTGTATTAGATTTGCGCGACATTACTTACTTTTTTGCCATGATGGCCCTTTGGTTGTATCTCACACAAGTGATGCTGCAACGTAACAAAGCCAAATAACATAAGGAGAATAATATGAAACCGTCCGTATTAAAGTTTGTATTGGCCCCCGTGTGTTTTGTGCTGGTGCTGTTATTAAGCCAAATTTTGTTAAAAGGCGCGCGCGTCGATTTAACCGAACAAAATATTTATAGCTTGTCACAAGGCAGTAAAAATATCGTAAGTAACCTCGAACAAGAGGTCACGATTAACTTATATTTCTCTGACAAAGCCACCAAAGACTTAACCGCATTACGCAGCTACGCCAAGCGGGTAGAAGAATTACTGCAAGAATACGTACTGTTGTCTGATGGTAAGCTGAGCTTAAACATCATCGACCCAGAACCGTTTTCTGAAGCCGAAGATAAAGCCGCCGAAGCGGGCTTACAAGCCGTGCCCATCGCCACAGGGGATGATGTGTACTTTGGTTTGCAAGCCAAAAACAGCAAAGGTGATGAATCCACCATCGGCTTTTTTCAACCAGATAAAGAGCCATTCTTAGAATATGAAATCAGCGAACTGATTTACCGCTTAAGCCAAACCCGTATACCGGTAGTAGGCTTAATGACCAGCCTAGACATGCGCGGCGGCTTCGACATGCAACGCGGCGGCACCACGCCACCTTGGGCGGTGTTCGAGCAGCTTGATCAACTATACGACGTGCGTTGGGTCGAAGATCAAATTGAAGAAATCGAAAAAGACATCGAGCTATTAATCGTGGTGCAGCCATCTAACCTAGATGACGCCAGCTTATACGCCATTGACCAATTCGTAATGAACGGTGGCAAACTCATCGCCTTTGTAGACCCAAAAGCCGAAGGCAAACAGCCAAGTGCTATGGGTGAAGACGACATCGCCATTAACCCGCTACAACCGTTGCTAAACCAATGGGGTGTCGATTATGACGACAGCCAAGTTGTTATTGATGCGCAATACGGTTTAACCGTATCGATGGGGCAAGGCATGCCGCCTGTGCGTCACCTTGGCTTGTTAGGGTTGCAAGCCGACGGCTTAAACCCAAATGAAGTGGTCACTGGCGAATTAGAAACCATCAACTTTGCCAGCGCCGGTTTTGTTCAACCCAGCCAAGATGCCACCACCACGTTTGATGCTTTGGCTTGGTCCAGTACCGTGGCGCAAACCGTAGATATCAATCGTTACAATGTGGCGCAAGACCCAAGACAACTCATGAACGGCTTTGAGCCAACGGGCGAAAGCTATGTACTAGCGGCGCGCATCAGCGGTGTGGCCAATAGCCACTTTGAAAAAGCACCGGTAGAACTAGAAACACCCCGCGAGCACATAGGCAGCAATGACAACATAAACGTCATGGTCATCGCCGACACCGACATGTTAACCGATCGCCTATGGGTGCAAATACAAAACTTTTTTGGTCAGCGCATAGTGCAGCCATGGGCCGATAACGGCGCACTGGCAAACAACATGGTAGAGCAATACCTAGGCAGCAATGACTTAATCACCATTCGTAGCCGTGGCCGTTTTGCACGCCCATTTGAAGTAGTGCAAGACTTACAGCAACAGGCGCAAAGTGAGTTTTATGAAAACGAACAGGCATTACAGCGCCAGCTAGAAGAAACCGAGCAGCGCATGGCCGAACTTGAAACCCAGCGCAACAAAGAATCTTTAACTTTAAGCCCAGAGCAAGAAGCCACCCTAAATGGCTTTCAGCAAGAAAAGCTGCGCATTCGTAAAGCCTTGCGCGATGTGCGCCATGAGCTTGATAAAGACATCGAAAGCCTAGGTAGCTGGTTGAAAGTGCTGAATATCGCGATTATTCCAATATTACTGACGTTGCTAATATTGTTGTTAGCCCGAGTCATATTACGCAAAGCCCATAAATAAAAGGGCGTACAAGCCGTAACAGGAAAAACCATGCAACACGGTTTAAACGATGTGGAACTAAACGGTAACCTCTTCACGTGTCGCCCCAAAGGGGCGTTCAACTTAGAAGGGGTCACCGAATATGAAACCAAATTTGCCCAAATGGCGGCCACATTAAAAGGTCAGTCCTGGGGTATTATGAACGTTTACGACGACTACGAAACCGGTGGCCCAGACGTGCAAGAACGCATTTGGGCGCAGTTTAACTGGTCGGCCTTGAATGGCTGCGAGTACATTGGTTTTGTGGTGCACAACCCGTTGCATGCGTTTGCTGCTCGGCTGACCACCAAAGACATACCCATAAAAGAAATGCGCACGTTTGAAAACGAAGAAGACGCGTTTGCATGGATCAAACAAGCCTTGATCGACGCAAATATTTAAAGTGAAAGTGTGTTTGTACGGGTTGAATCAAACAAAAAGCCAAACCGTCTTTCCCGCGCACGCGGGAACCCAATCCTTAACTTCGATAAATCAAAAGCACACAAAGATAAGCAACACCGCAGATATGGACTCCCATTCACGGACTGCGTCCTATGGGAGTGACGGTGGATATTAAAAGTAACGGTGGCGGTTTTAAATTAATCGAGGCTACAAGCAAAACTGTCATACCCTCGAACGAGGGTATCCAATCCTAAGTTGTGACAATTCAAAATAGTTTTAAGGCAGCTAAACAGAAGATATAGACTCCCATTCACGGACTACGCCCTATGGGAGTGACGGTGCGGTTCAAAGACAAACCAAGCTA
This sequence comes from Oceanicoccus sp., assembly GCA_047621325.1. Lineage (GTDB taxonomy): Bacteria > Pseudomonadota > Gammaproteobacteria > Pseudomonadales > Oceanobacteraceae > Bermanella. Next base: position 16,521 of record JBLHLT010000004.1, on the reverse strand, counting down.
CCAGCTAAACGGTCTTTCCCTCGAACGAGGGAACCCAATCTAAATCTGTGATAAATCAAAACCACACAAAGATAAGCAACACCGCAGATATGGACTCCCATTCACGGACTGCGTCCTATGGGAGTGACGGTGGATGTTAAAAGTAACGATGGCGGTTTCAAATTAATCGAGGCTACAAGCAAAACTGTCATACCCTCGAACGAGGGTATCCAATCCTAAGTTGTGACAATTCAAAATAGTTTTAAGGCAGCTAAACAGAAGATATAGACTCCCATTCACGGACTACGCCCTATGGGAGTGACGGTGCGGTTCAAAGACAAACCAAGCTACCAGCTAAACGGTCTTTCCCTCGAACGAGGGAACCCAATCTAAATCTGTGATAAATCAAAACCACACAAAGATAAGCAACACCGCAGATATGGACTCCCATTCACGGACTGCGTCCTATGGGAGTGACGGTGGATGTTAAAAGTAACGGTGGCGGTTTCAAATTAATCAAGGCTACTAGCCACACCGTCATACCCTCGAACGAGGGTATCCAATCCTAAGTCGTGATAAATCAAAAACATTCAAAGGCAGCTAAACAGTAGATATAGACTCCTATTCACGGACTACGCCTTATAGGAGTGACGGTGGATGTTAAAAGTAACGATGGCGGTTTCAAATTAATCGAGGCTACAAGCAAAACTGTCATACCCTCGAACGAGGGTATCCAATCCTAAGTCGTGATAAATCACAAACATTCAAAGGCAACTAAACAGCAGGCATAGACTCCCATTCACGGACTACGGGAGCGACGACTGCACATTAAAGCCAAACCGTCATTCATGAAGGTTAATAATGGGGCGGAGGCGTCTCATCTTCAGCGCTGCGGATATTCCCAGGGGACACCTGTTCCAAGCGGCTGCTAAGGTACTTCATGGCACGCTCGACCATGGCCAGCTGGGTTTGCTGGCTGGTGACGATGTCGTTTAATTCATCGAGGTTTTGTTCTAAGAAGGCAATGCGCATTTGCAGGTCTTCAATGTGGTCTTGGTCGGATTGAGTCATAATTTCTATCGTGTTGATTTTTAACGCTAATTCATATTAGATACACAGGCTTGCCTGAATTGTACACCAAGCAAGTGTAACAACTGACAAATTACGTAAGAAAGAAGGTTAAAGATGCAAAATTCACTGTTAAAGAAAGCATTAGTCTGTGTGCTGTTGGCACTTCCAACCCCTGCTTTGATGGCGGCACTGTTCTCTGTAGCTGGCGGTAGCGCCATCTTCATATTCGCACAACCACTGGCCGATCAAGGTGGTATATCACTATTTCTACAACAAGACGGAGCGGTGCTAGCCTATTTAGCCGCTGTATTCGTAGCATTTGTTGTACTGTTCATTGCAGCAAGCACATCTAGCCAAGCGCAATTCAAACGTCGCGGCACTGGCACTCTAGTAGAGTCAGACGTTGATGACGGTCGTGAACGCGGAGCGGTTAAGTGGTTCAACGTTAAAAAAGGCTTCGGCTTTGTAACCCGTGACAACGGCGACGATGTATTCGTACATTTCCGCAGCATTCGTGGCAGCGGCCACCGTTCACTAAGCGAAGGCCAAGCGGTTAAGTTCAGCGTAGTAGACGGTCAAAAAGGCTTACAAGCAGAAGACGTATCGGTTGTACGCTAAGCCTTAACCAGCCCAAGCAAGCAACAAAAGAAACCCGCCACGTGCGGGTTTTTTTGTGCCCTCAAGTTTGAGCCTACCTGTAAGAGGGTGTACCCAAAGCATTCGCGTTGCTCACGGGGCATGCAACCCCGCACCCGATAGAATATATAAACGCCTACATATCAATTGCTGTCTCAACGTGTACTCAAAGCACTCGAGTTGTTTACGGGGTGTGTGATCAGTGAGCCTCTTTTACTCGCAGGTGCGAGTTCCTATAAAGCGAAAGTGTAAGAGGGTGCTTGCACGCGAAAGGTATCTACACAAACCAAATTGCAGAGGTGTTGCAGATACACCCAGACTTTTCCCGTTCGCCCTGAGCGCGAGGCACGAGCAGTCGAAGGGTATAACAGCCAGTTACGATGCAACCCCACGCCCGAAAGCCAGAAACGAACACCTTTCACGAATACAGCCCACACCCGCCCCGCCAAATGCTAAACACAAGCACTGATCAAACAGTAAGCTTTTGTCATTGCCTCAAAACTACGAAAAAGGTATAAAGATATTAAGATTAAAGTACCAAATAGAATATCACCGGTTAAGGAATGACCACAAAGCTATCACCATAGCGGTTGTTCCTTTCCCTTAAGGAATACCCATGGATACGTTCGAGCAATTAAAAGCCCCCCTACAAGCCTTCGCCGACGAGCGCGATTGGGACCAATTCCACTCCCCCAAAAACTTATCCATGGCCTTAAGTGTTGAAGCATCTGAATTAGTGGAATGCTTTCAATGGTTAACCGAAGAGCAATCTAAAAACCTCACGCCAGAACAACGCCAAGCCGTTATAGATGAAATGGCCGATGTACAAGTTTACCTTTTGCGCCTCGCCACCAAACTTGATGTCGACATGCTGCAAGCGGTTGAGCAAAAGATGGTGAAAAACGCCGCTAAGTATCCGACGGATTTGGTAAAGGGCAGTTCGAAAAAATACAGAGTACAGGTGAGTAAGTAGCCTAGTGTTTATAAAAAATTAAAGTATTAAGAATTTTATTGTTAAAATAAGCTATGTGCTTAAAAAGCAAATAATTATGCATATACAATATATGCAAAGGAAAAAATTGAATGAATGGGTCAATTGGTAATATTGAAAATAAAGTTATAGAACTAGAAAAAATATTACATCAACTCTATAAGCCAGTTATAGATATAAAGGAATTTGAAGATTTTTTAAGCTTATATTTTGTGTCCTTAAGAAATATATTTTTTTCTATTCGAAAATTGTCAAGGAAGGATGAATTTTATGAGTGGTATAAAAAGAGTATAGTTGAGGTTGAAAAAATAAATTCATTTGAATTTTTCATGGCTATTAAAGGTGAGCACGTTTTAGTTGAAAATGGGGTGTTATATAATGAGTTAGAAAAAATTGTACTGTCCATTCCAACTGAACTTAATACACTTCACTCCTCAAATATTGATATTGCAAATGAGTGTAAGCAACTTTTTCTTGTTTTGTTGAGCGTAATTCTTGATTGTTACAGGATGCTTGGACCGATAGTTGATTCTCAACAATATTTTACTAAGGAGTATTTTGCTTCAATCAATAAAACAATTGATGATGCAGAATATGAAGTGTATGGATATATTCGGGAATCGTATATTGAAGAAGGTTTTGATGCTGATGACAGGTGGTTGGAATTAAGAGCTGAAGTAAAAGAATGTAGCATAAATCATCTCTTTTATAGTTATTTGAAGAAGGTAACCCCGCAACCAATAATCTCGGAAAGTCATATGGATGCGGAATATTCACCAGATGATAAAGGTTGGGTTCACCCTGTTGCAGGTGTGTCTTTGAAATAAATTTAAATTTCAAGGCCGAAAATAGCTTTTGTGATTATCGGCCTTGGGCTATATGAAGAGGTTAGGTTAATTCTTGCTTGAAACCTCTAAATCAGAGTTAATTTTCATACTTTTTCTCTTTTTAATGTTGCTCGTAACAGAAATATTACCTGATATATTAATAGGCCGCTTATCTGCAGCGAATGTCAAGTTACTTTTTATAGTGAGGGATCCTTCTAAATCTTGCTTTGATTCTAATTTCAGCTCTCCTTCTACTAGCATATTCTCCGGATTATTTATATGACCAGATAAATTTATGTTTCCACTTACAGGTGTTTTACTACTACTAGAGAAAGAAATGAAATCGACACCAATTCGCCCAGCATGATCGCTAGCAATCGATTGGAATCTTGCTGCATATGATTCTTTCAATTGGGAAATAGCAGTAAACTTTATAGCATTTTGGTTATTTGAATCAAAGGTTGTATCTAAGAAAGTAATACCAATATTTTCGTTTTCATTAAGTTTTTGAATATCATGATTTTTTACAATGCCAAAATCAACTGGAGGTTGGTTTGTGTTAGCATTAACAGAAGTTAATGCTAATTTAATTCCATTTTGCTCGATGAAAATAAATTTTCCTTGTGTGGCATGTTCAATCGCTTTTTCTAAATTAACTTTTTCTAATTTTATAAACTTGAGAAGTCTATTGGGGGTCATTCTCTTTGCAATAGAATCAGTTAATTGATTTGGTATTGTATCGCAAGAAGGAGAGACACATAGGTAGAAATCCTCTGATTCATTCTTTAGAACAGTTCCTACTGTGATATGTGTGCCAGTAAACTCTTTTGAAGATATGCTTTGATTTATTGCATGTATAACGTCTATTGGTTCTCTTTTAGTGGCGTTTTTTTTGAATGTTGCTTCAATACTTTCTGTAACTAGCGCGTAACTGTAACTTTGCCATTCTTTAGAATTTAATGATAATTCTGTTTCTGGCTTTTCAGATTTTATTATAAAGCTTTTATCTATACATTCTTTTGAGAAACCAATTAGCTTTTCATTTCTTGAAATTCTGTCTATAAAATGACCACTAGTGCCTTTTAAAAACTCAATTAAATTTCCATTATAGTTCCCTTGATCTGATTTTAATCTCCACAGCCAAGCAGCTTGGCTTTCATAATCTCCATCTAAGAAGCCTCTCATTGCAATATTTCCATCTTCAATCTCATTTTGAATCTCTGATGAAATCAATCTATAGTAATTCGGCTTCCAGTCATGCAGAGATTCATTTAGGCTGCGCCAGATGAGCTCTGAATCATCATCTGTATCTTCTGTTTTATTACAGAGGACAATAAATATATTATTTATTTTTATCCACTTTTTATCATCTAGTCTTCCTGTAATCTCATCATCAGTACGCATTGATTCAATAATATTGTATTCCGCTAAACATGATTCAGATATAGCAGTTGATATGCCGCTAGCACTTTTCTTAAAGTTAGGTTCATTTAATAATTCAGTTATGGCTTTGCTGCTTGGTTTTCCAGATTTTAGGTAATTAAATAAATTCTCAGACTTTGAGAAAATCTCACTCCATGTCTGCGGTATCTCAGTTGTAGCATCGTTATCATCCCAGCACTTACGTTGTGCATCTCCCGTTATTAGATTCTCTGGATCTTGTGTACCTTTTAGGCTGGCAGCAATTTGAAGCCAGGTTGTAGTGAGATCTTCTCTAGTATAAATTACGACTAGATTCATATGTTTAGAATCTTTTAAGGTATGTAAAACTTTTAAAGATTTCTCTGGATTTTCATTGTCAAGGTGATAGTCAAGAATTAATAAATCTGATTTTCTGATTCGCTCGAGATTCAAATGATCTGCGTCATTGTCGATGTCACAAATCACCTTTTTATTTTGAAAGAAATCGGTTAAGCGAGCAGCTCTAGAAGAAGCTGATATAATGTCCATGTCAATATCTTTTTTATCGATTATAGCTGTAACGCATTCTCTATAAGGTAAGAAGTGGTCGTCAATCATCATTACTGATCGAATAGAATTATCACAGAATGTTTTAGATATTAGTTTATTGTATTCAGTCGTCATTATTTTATCTCCATTCCGTGAAAAGTAATCGTGAAATTTGCACCATCTTTAATTAATTTTTTTTCAGTATCTAATTCGTATTTTATTGTATGGTGAGCCTTTAATAAATTTACGCGGCATAGGTATAGCCCAACGCCATTACCATTTGCTCTTTTAGTGGTGAAAATTTCAAAAATATTTTCGGCGTCATCTGGATGAACTGGAGGTCCTGAGTTAGCAATTACTATATTGCCTTCAATAACACCTATTTTAATTACTCGCTGATCATTTTTTCCTAAACAAACCCAATATAAAGCATTATTTAAAATGTTAATAAAAACAGGGTAAATTCTAGATGGAAGGTCGCTAATGGATGTTTCAAAAAAATCATTGGAGATTGATAAGTCTATACGTTGACGTTCAAATCGATCTCGGAAAAATCTTAATATATGGTTGTAAATATCTTTCCCTGTTATTTCCTGTCTAGCTTGATAGCCTGATAGTTTTAGTGGAGCAAGAAATCTAATGTGAGATGTCAGAGCTTTATGAGCGTTATATGCAGTTTGATATCCAGGGTGCTCTTTAATGTCTGATGGGAGTGAGTTTAGGCCTCTAGTTACTAATCCGTCCTGGGCTTCAAGTTCATGCGCTAATACTTCAACACTGATACCTAGTTGAGCTAGCGATTGAATTTGATTTACTTTTTCTTCGAAATTAATACGCTCTTCTTCTGCGATTGAGAATGCATACTCTAAGTTTATGTCTTCTGATAAACGATTTATTGCTTTTATGATGCCGTCATATCTAACACTATAATCATCACTCAATTGAATGTATATTGAATCTAATGCATTTAATATACTGTTTAGGTTTGAGTCTTCAGTAACTTCTTCTACAATTTTAATAGCTTGTTTATTGTATTCTTTCCTATCTTTCGCAGCGTTGTTTTGCCATTTAAGCAATAACTGTTCGCAGTCTTTAGTTATTCTGTTGATGAACTTATTAATTTTTATATTCAAAAATGCCTGATTTTTTTCAAATCTTGTTAAAGCTTCTTGTGGTTTATTAAAGGAAGTTAGCTTGCTGGTAATCTTATTTAGTTTTTCACTGGTTACACGCAGTAGTTCACTAAACTCATTGTAGGTATCCTTATATAAGCGATAACTATCTTCATGTTTACCTAGTTTTGGTGGTTGAGTAGGGGTTTTCAAGTCAGTTCTTGTTGATTCAAGTTTTTCAAATTCTTTACTTATTTTCTTTAGATCAAAACTTGAAGGTTCACTAGATATGCCAATATTAATTGACTTTAATTTCTCGAAGTTTTCCGTAAGTTTGGGTGTTTGTGCTTTAAGTGAGTTTGTAAAATCTTTAGTGCTAACTCTTCGGGCTTTATTTTGAGCTTGCTTTTTTTGTTCTTTTTCTTTTGAAATGATAGCTAATATTTGCTTGCGAATATCAGATCTTCCACCAAAATATTTATCGGCAAGATGTATGAGTAGCCCTTCGACGAGAGACTTAAGTTCTCTTGATGCTTGGTTTATGACGAAACCTTCTCGGCCAGCCTTATCAAGTAATTTTGGATTGCCAGTATGCGTTATGGATATATTCCCAAATGTTTTTCGGCTAGCCCAAAAATGTCTGCCAGCACTATAACCTCGACGCTCTTCAATATTGAAAAAATCATGTCTTGTTCGGCCGTAAGGCTGAACTCTCAAGCTATCCCTGAATATGAGAATACCAGAGTGTTTAGTTTTAAGTTCATCAAAAACAGCTTTTTGATCAGGTTCTAAGCTGGTTTTAAGTGACTCTGTTTCATATGAGCCGATTCTGATCTGAAATGAGCCTGCCTGTGTTCCTCTTTCAGGGATAGGTATGTTAGGTGGGATTATTACCTCACCTTGATCTATACCAAAGGCAGTTACACGTCCTTTAAACCAACCCTTATGATCAATATATCCATCAACTTTATGTTCTAATGCATTAAAATCATCTTTGGTAAATACATCATGCTGACGAAGTATGTCTTGCTCTTTTTTCTCTACTGAAAAAGTTTTAATTTCGTAATTAAGAGTGTTTTTATCTTGTTCAAAAGGATCGTAAAAAGATCTAAGGGTATCAATAATAGAGCTCTTAATGTCTGAAAGTTCTTCATTATCTGCTGCTAAGTTTTCAGGATTGCTGAGTAGTCCTAGTTCGCGAGATAAATCTAAAAGTATTAACGCTGTGCCATGTGAATTTTCATCTAACTCTTCAGCTTTATCCAATAACGAGATCCATGTGTCTAAAACCGAACTATCAAAGTTATAATTGTCGCAAAAATATTTTATTTTACTTTCTGTAGTCTCGCTATCTGCATCTTTGTTTTTGTTTTTGTTTTTGTTTTTGATTTGCTCTGTTGAATATTTTGACCATGCATTTATGATGTTTTTATCGTCGCTATTGAAATGTCTTTTTAACTCAGAGATTAATAATGGAACCTCAGTATTTAGCTCAGTTAAATCGGTGACTTCAGACATTGGAACTTTAATGTCATGTAAAGATAAATAGGGGTTTTCAAAGAATCGCCAGTCAATTAAAGCTACGGAGAATAGGCTGTTAATTTTTTTTGTGATCAATAAAGTTACAGGTGCTAAGAAAGCTGCTGACAATCGCCCAATTCCTTTTTCACCTTGAGTGGACCTGTCTTCTAAGCCAAAGCGATCTTCTTTTGGTAATAACTTTTTTAATGTTTTAGATTCGGTACCAATAACTAACCAACTATCAATGAGTTGCTGAAACGTCATTCCGCAACCATTATCTATAATTGCGCCAGTTTGAATATCACCATCAAATAAGTGGAGTGCAACATCGCGAGCATAGGCATCGTATGAGTTTTTCCAAAGTTCGGATATTGCGGTTGGTGCGTCTGCAATTTGTCCCTTCCCCAGATGGTCAATGGTTCTAGCTCTAGCTTGAAACGAAACTGATTCTCTATCCATATTCAGCCTTTTTAGTCGATAAAATCGAATTTGAATTTATAGTATTGTCTTTTTTATATACTTAATTAGGGCTTTTCCAAGCTCTATTGGTACTGCGTTACCGACTTGCTTAGCTTGGCTTGTTTGGTTACTAAGAAAAACAAAGTCTCTTGGAAATGTTTGTAAGCTTGCAGCTTCTCTAATGGAGATACCTGTATTTAACCAAGGGTGCGTGAAGCGTCCCTTAGACAGGTTATTACACCCAGTTGTTATAGTGTTGCTAGGTTGAGCAAGTTTTATTCGGCCGTAGACATCTTTATGTCCACCATAGCCACCTTTGTGACAATTAATGACTAAGTGTTCTGGTATCTGGTCTCGATTGCCATTCATTTTTATGTAACTAATTCTTTTAGCTAGAATATCACTCGTATTCATGCGCTGATTGCAGGTATCAGTTTTTATTGGTTTGTCAAGAAAAGTTAATGAGCTAACAATTTTCTTCGCTTCTAATTTTGCTTTTTGTAGGTCTTCCTTTGAGTGGTTGTCGAGCTGAGCAAGTGTTTCTTCTGCGAGAATATTAATTAATTCACCTAGCTTTTTCTTAGGGGGCTTTTCAAAAACGGTAGATGCAGTTAAAAATGGCTGATTTGTTTCAGGCCCATGTGTTTTAGCGGGAGGCCAGTCAATACTTCCTTTATGTTGTTTTTTATCTACCCCTAGAATGAAAACGCGTCTACGATTTTGTGGTACACCATAATCTTTTGAATTTATAATTTGAGGTCCATATAACTTGTAACCATGTCGTTTAGCTAGGGCTTTGAATTTAGCAACGTAATCTTCGTGGCGCTTCCATAGCATGCCAGTTACATTCTCTACCAGGAAAACCTTTGGTCTTAGCTCTTTAACATACTCAAAGTAGCGTAGTAATAGCTGATTGCGAGGGTCATCAACCCCAGCGCTGTTAATTCTATGGGATGAGAACCCCTGGCAAGGTGGGCCACCCATTAATAGGTCAAGCTCACCAGTAAATAAACTTAGATCTGTCCTTAATTGTTCGGGGGTTAGTTCGTTTAATATATCTTGTTGATAGAGCCTAGGTTTGTTTTTCTTGTTTTTTATAAAGTTGTGCTTGTATGTCTCACAGGCATCTTTATCAATCTCTACAGCAGCGAGCAATTTGAAGCCAGTATCACGTGCAGCCAATGAAAAACCACCTGCTCCAGCAAATAGATCAATCGCAGTTGGTTGTTTTTTGTCCAATTTAAGTGCTCTTGTAGTTTAAAATAGCTAAGTTTACTCAATCAGAGGTCTATATGAAATAAAAAAGAGACTGCACTGAGAGTGTTTTGATATTGCCCTAAAACTAAATAGTAGCTTGTTAAGAGGTGATCTTTTAAGCCCTTAATGAAGGGTTCAGAGTATTAGATATAAATTAAGGCAATTAAACATATTCAATCAATATAGCCCAACCCTTATTCACTTGATCAACCCACTTCGGTTTCGGTTATTTCTGCCAAGAGATCCTGTATGGGCTTGGCAAGCCAGTTCGTTGATGCTATCAAATGAGTACCAGTCTTGCTGTATGATTATCACATCAGCATCAACGTTATGGATTGATAGACTATAGGGAGAAACATAATCGCATTCCCATACGCCGTTGTCATAATCGCCAATGCAGGTATGGCCTTGGTAGCGGGTAATTTGTCTTCGTTTAGCTAGCTGTAACGGTGGGTGCTGTTTTTTAAGTTAGTTTGATCTGTCATTATGTATTCTCTTAGATTAAACCTATTACTATTACTATTACTATTTCTTTTATATTTAATAAATAGTGCGTCGATTCCCATATTGTGAGTGGGTTTTCGTGTAGATTGGACTCTGTGTTTTAGTGTTGAGTTTATCGCTTACAGCATACCGACAAACGGCACGCTGAGTTTGTACAGCTGTGCCCACTTGGGCGTTACTTTTATTCTTATATAAACGGATTTATCAATGAAACTTTCAAAACTATTAAGCGCTTTATGCATTTTGGTGTTTATTGCGGGTTGTTCAGTGGGCCCTCAGTTTGAGAACCAAACGCAGTCTGAATCTAACGCCGTTGGCCATATTGCTTTTCCTGTACTTGGTGAGCAGTTCATGGGAAAACGTTCTAGCACCGCAATTGGGGTCGAGGTGATGCTTAAAAATCAAAAGACAGGTCAGGTGTATAAGTCTTTGATGGATTTTAAATTGGGCAAGCGGGTTGAAGTTATGGCTAACCTTGCGCCGGGTATGTATGTGATGGATGAATACAACGAAATGGTCATGGGTGGCCTTCTTCCTAGGCGTTTAAAACCTGCGGCCGAAATTGTGGTTGGTGCAGGGCAAACGGTGTTATCCCCAGTGTTTGTGCGGATGACGGCAGATATTTATCCTCGTAGTGGTGTGGGGTATATTCAAGAAGATGGTTTTTGGGATGAATATCGTTAGTTAATGGCTAAAGAAAGCTCGAGGGGGGCTTGTTTTTAGTGTCTCAGAAAAAGGTATAGCTTGATCTTCGGCTGTAAGCTAAAAGCCGCGGGCGGGAATGGACTGGAGCCTATCAATAGTAGTGCGATACATTTTTGGTTGGTTGTTCTTTGTCCGTATTATTATAGGATAATTCTTTTTAAGGTTAATTTTATGCTTAAATTTTTTGTTACCACGCTTGCGCTGCTTATTTTTGTTAGCCCTGCTTTTGCTTCTAGAGTTCATCCTCAAACTTATGAGGATCTTACAAAAAAAATCACGACGGTATGTGTATTAAAAGTAAATAGGGTAGAAAGCGAAGAGCGTTTTTATCATTTTAAAGACGGTTCAAAACATCTGCTGTCTAAAGCCACTATTGTCTATGGCGATGTTGTGAAAAATTTATATGGTTCGTGTGGCAATGCTAAGGTGGCTTCAAGGTTTGTGACTCGCTCAACTGTAGAGTACATGTCTGATAAGAGTAAAAAGTTTGTGTCATTGCTTCGCCCTGGTTCGGGCCATGAGCACCTAGTTGAGCAGGGTAAAGAGTATATTTTTTCTTACACTGATTTTAAGGAGCATCAGCAAGGGCAGGTTGAGCACAGACACCTGCGTATGGATTTGCTAGAAGATGAGTCTAAGCTCATTAAGCTGCTGACTGGCGCCTGACAATACTAAGCCGAAGGTAGTTTTGGTTTTGTGTGTTTGGGGGGGGCAGCAATAATTAAATTAAAATGGTGTGTAAATAAACTCGACTTATAGTTGTATGCCATGAATACAAACATTGGTTCCCCGCATTCGCGAGGAGGACGGGTCATCTATTGTAGTAAGTAACCTTAATAACCGTCTCACTCTTACCACCCCCAGCCACTGTTATGCTTTCTCTCATCTAACAAAAACAGAACCCGCCTATGGAACTCATGGAACACGGCCTTGGCCTGCCCGTAGTTAAACGCATAAGTGATGCGCTTGCAAAAATGGCGGCGTTAGAAAAACATTTGATGAAGCGGCTTTTATTTAGGCGGCTATTAGCCCCCTTGAATCCTTGGAGTTAAAACAACGGGTGCAGAATCTTATTAAGGTTTTGCACGAGTTTTTACCGGCGGGGTTTGAGCAGGCAGTTGAATGCCTGTTGCAGTTGCCCAGAGCGTGGTGTGAAGTGGCGAGGACGACCCGTTGCGCGGTTTTACGGCCTCCGCTTCTGTTATTAAGCCCCTAATTCCCGGCTGTCCATTTTCCACCTATTGTTCCAATAATCCTCAGCTAAGCTAATGATTCTAATTTATGTTGTGTATCAGTCCGTTAGCGCTAAAGGCCGTTTGATAGCCTAGGCGGTCTGGTTAATTAGAGACACTTTTTCCTATTGATTTAATTTTAATAGCGCTCCTTTAACAAGGGGTCACATAAAGGAATATGTTGATGAATATAAAAAGCATGCTTGCTACTACTTTGTATTCTGTTGTTTTGTCTTTGGTCTTTCAGGCCTCTGTACAAGCGACAGAAATTCTCGCCCACCGTGGTGCCTCGGGTATGTACCCGCAGGGGACTTGGCTGGCATTTCAAAAAGCATTAGAGCAAGGCAGTGATCAGTTAGAGTTGGATGTTCACCTCTCTAAAGATCAACACATTATCATTAATCACGATGCTGATTTATTGGCCAATGTGGGCATAACCGATGCCATTAAAGATTTAACCTTGGCGCAACTTAGAGCACTGGACGCTGGCCATGAATTTTCCAGTGATGGCGGTGCCAGTTATCCGTTTAGGGGGTTAGGTTTAAGTTTACTTACCCTTAATGAGCTATTTGATTATTTCCCCCATGAGCAATTTAATATTGAAATTAAAGCCAACGATAAAGTCCTGTCTGAAAAACTATGGGCGCTTATTGAACAACAAAACCTGCAAGACAGTGTGGTGGTGGCTAGCCAACATACCAAGGCCATGAATCACTTTCGGGATGTAAGTAATGGCGATGTGAAAACCAGCGCCACCATAGCCGAATTGGTGCTGGCCAGTGTGGCGTGGAGCTCGGGTTTTGGTTGGGCATATAAACCCAAGTTTGACGTGGCGCAAATTCCGTATGCCATTATTACTAAGCCTTATATAAACTTTTTTCATAAAAAAGGCGTGCGTGTTGATGTTTGGACAGTAAACGATATGGACGATATTGAGCGCTCTTTAGATTTAGGGGTAGACAGTATTATTGGTGACTACCCTGATCGTATTTATCAGGCCTTGGTGAATATTGGCGAACGCCCTGAGCTTTAATTTTTTAATATCCAATGTAAGCCGAGTGGGGCACGGTAGCGATAAAGGGTTGCTGTGCCGTACAAATAAGTCATGCGCCGTTTATGTGGTTTCGCGTGAGTTAGCCTCTTTGAAGGGCCGAATACGACAGGCTAATTGGCTCACGCTAAATTTGATTAGTCGTATAATGGCATTAATTGCCAATTTCACTCCTGCCAGCCACTGTCAGTAGAACCTGTTATTCTCTTTCGCATCTAACAAAAACAGAACCCACTTATGGAACTTATGAAAAACGGCCTTGGCTTACCTGCGGTTCAGCGCATAAGCCATGCACTTGCTCAAACACGTTCACTGCAAAATACATTTGATCGCAGTGCGTTCATTAAAGCCGCCACTAGCGAGCTTGAGTCCCTTGAATTAAAAGAGCGTGTACAGCATCTAATAGCAACCCTGCATCAGTTTTTACCAGCGAATTTTGAACAAACCATTGCGTGTTTGTTAGAGCTGCCTAGGGTATGGGATGCCGGTAACCCTGATGACCCATTAAGGGGGTTTGCCGCTTGGCCCATTATTGATTATGTGGGTGTACATGGGATGAATCACCCGCACTTGGCGTTGCCTGCACTGCGTGAATTAACTCATTTGTTTTCGGCTGAGTTTGCCATTCGCCCGTTTTTGCTTAAGCACCCTGAGCTATGTCATCAGCACTTTGAGGCTTGGGTACAAGACGAAAGCGAACATGTTCGGCGCTTGGTGTCGGAAGGTACGCGCCCACGCTTGCCTTGGGGCATTCAGTTAAAGCCGTATATTAAAGATCCAAGCGATAATCTGCCTTGGCTTGATGTGTTAAAAAATGACGAGAGTTTATACGTAAGGCGTTCGGTGGCGAACCATCTTAATGATATAAGCAAAGATCACCCGCAAGTGGTGATTGATCAATGCAGGGCGTGGTACCCAAACAGTAATGCGAATGTAAAGTGGCTGATTAAACACGCCACACGTACCTTGGTGAAGGCAGGGCACCCTGAGGTATTTGAGCTATTAGGGCACAGTAAAGACGTTAAGGTTAAAGACCTTACATTAACGTTATCGGCTGATAATTTGGTATTGGGTGACAGCTTAGAATTTGAGTTATCGCTTTCGTCATCGACTAAACAGACGCAATCTTTGGTGGTGGATTTTGCGTTGCACTTTATGAAGGCTAACGGTAAAACCTCGGCCAAGGTGTTTAAGTGGAAAACGTTAAATTTAGGGTCAGACCAATCGGTGAGTTTGCAAAAGAAACACGCCATTAAAGCCATTACCACGCGGCGCTATTACAGTGGTGAGCAAAAACTTGAGGTGCTCATTAATGGCCAGCCGGTGGCTGAGGCTGAGTTTTTTCTTGAGGTGTAGTTTAAATTGGTGTCACTCCCATAGGACGGAGTCCGTTAATGGGAGTCTGTATCTGCGGTGTTGCTTATCTTTTTAAGTTTTTGAAGTATCGAAGTTAAGGATTGGGTTCCCGCGTTCGCGGGAAGGACGGTTTTGCTAGTGGCTGTGATTAAGGTTAAACCGCTATCGTTACTTTTACCCGTAACCTTCACGCTGTCACTCCCATAGGACGTAGTCCGTTAATGGGAGTCTATATTAGTGGTGTTGCTTATCTTTTTAAGCTTTTGAAGTATTGACGTTAAGGATTGGGTTCCCGCGTTCGCGGGAAGGACGGTTTTGCTAGTGGCTGTGATTAAGGTTAAACCGCTATCGTTACTTTTGCCCGTAACCTTCACGCCGTCACTCCCATAGGACGTAGTCCGTGAATGGGAGTCCATATCTATTGTGTTGCTTGCCTTTGTTTGATTTTGAAGTATCGACGTTGAGGGTTGGGTTCCCGCGTTCGCGGGAAGGACTGTGTGGGATTAGCCATCATTCTAGTTTATCCGCTATTGTCACTCCCATAGGACGTAGTCCGTTAATGGGAGTCTATATCTACTGTGTTGCTTGTCTTTTAAAGTTTTTGAGGTATTGGCGTTAAGGATTGGGTTCCCGCGTTCGCGGGAAGGACGTTGTGGGTGGTGGCTGTGATTGTTGCTATCGTCACTCCCATAGGACGCAGCCCGTTAATGGGAGTCCATATCTGCGGTGTTGCTTATCTTTTTAAGCTTTTGAATTATTGACGTTAAGGATTGGGTTCCCGCGTTCGCGGGAAGGACGGTGTGGCTGGTGGCTGTGATTAAGGTTAAATCGGTATCGTCATTCCCTACCCAAAGGGCATGCTAATAGGACGCAGTGCGTGAATGGGAGTCTAATTCATACGTTTTTCTAATTGTGAGTGTAAGCGAGTTGTTTCAACATAATCCAAAAAATATGGAAAGTTAAATGAACCCTTGCACTTATATTATGGCCAGTAAGCCGAACGGTACTTTGTATGTCGGGGTGACGAGTAATTTAGTACAAAGAGTTTACCAGCATAAACAAAACTTATTGGAAGGGTTTACTAAAAAGTACTCTGTCCACACGCTGGTATGTTTTGAACTGCATGCTGATATGTATGCTGCGATTACTAGAGAGAAACAAATTAAAAAGTGGAACCGTCAGTGGAAGATTGATTTGATTCAAAGCCAAAACCCTAAGTGGTTGGATTTATGGGCGAATATTAATACTTAGTTGTTTGTTTCTGCTGTAACTAACATCACGCCGTCACTCCCTACCCAGAGGGTATGCTAATAGGATGTAGTCCGTGAATGGGAGCCCATATCTGCGGTGTTGCTGTCTTTGTTTGGTTTTGGTTTATCGCAGCTTTGGATTGGGTTCCGTCCCCGATAACCACATTCGGGGATGACGATCCTTCGCGGGAAGGACGGTGTGGGATTAGCCATCATTCTAGTTTATCCGCTATCGTCACTCCCATAGGACGTAGTCCGTGAATGGGAGTCCATATCTATTGTGTTGCTTGCCTTTGTTTGACTTTGAAGTATCGACGTTAAGGATTGGCTTCCCGCGTTCGCGGGAAGGACGGTGTGGGATTAGCCATCATTCTAGTTTATCCGCTATCGTCACTCCCATAGGACGTAGTCCGTGAATGGGAGTCCATATCTACTGTGCTGCTTGTCTTTTTAAGTTTTCAAGTATTGGCGTTAAGGATTGGGTTCCCGCGTTCGCGCACTGCTGTCCGGAATAAATAGTCATATAGGCAAGCACCCCTGCCGTATATTGATTGACCGTCGCCTATTTCGAGCACTTATCTGGTGTTGGTCTATCTCTGGTCGCTGAAATAACCCTCCTT
>JBLHLT010000003.1:0-212018 GCA_047621325.1 Oceanicoccus sp. | reverse complement strand
TCCCGAACTCAGTAGTGAAACGATGCATCGCCGATGGTAGTGTGGGGTCTCCCCATGTGAGAGTAGGTCATCGTCAAGCTTTAAATACTAAAAATCCCCAATCGTTAGTTCGGTTGGGGATTTTTTTGCTTGAAAGAAAGTCTTAGAACACTGAGTTATCTGATTCCATGTATTAATGCCTCATTATTCACACCCTGACTCCGTCGCTCCATGTGATACAGACTGTGCGAAGTTCGGCAGGGAAAGTTTGAGGTTCATTGCTGCTAGCTTTAATTAAATCAAAGCTCGCACACTAGTCTGACCCTTAGACTAAGCTGGGTCGCGCTTGACGGGTGAGATACTCAAAATTGAAGTATTTAATAATAAAATTTTAGGCTTTTTGAGTTTTATTAATAAAGGGCTTTGTCGACCCTAATCGTTCTACACTAATAAGCTAAGCGATTAGATAGGCCTAGCGGTACACATGTACTTCAACTGTATCTTGCAAAAAAAATGTTGCTTTAATCAAGCTAAAAACAGGCTGTGTGGATAAACTAGGTCTATTCAAGAAGTGTAATTATTTGTATCCTAACTCGGCTGGCTAAAACAATAATAAAGAGGCCAACTCTTGCTACAGCACTCAATATCAATTTTGCTTTTACTTTCAGTTGCCTTCTATTCGCAAGCTGAAATGGCTGACCTTTCGGAGTCTGAATTATCAGATGTTACCGGAGAGGGGATTGGCCTCGTCTATGAAGATTATCAAATTGAAATGCTGGCTGAATCTTTAAATGCACGTGATGATGGTGCAGGTGGAACTTTGACCGGAGGTGAAGCCGGAAATAAATTTCAAATCACTGGTATTGCCGATGCTGCTGGCAGCGCCGTAAATGTCGATATCGCACAGTATTATTTTGCAGGAACAGGCACCGAACTTGGTACTAATTTGGCGGGTAAAACCGTTAATATCGGCCGCTTAAATAACCCAATATCGATTGATTTAAGAGATGGTAACTCGCTTGGCAATGCCTCTGATGGTTGGGCGGATAAGTCTGTGCTGCAAATTGCAATGCCGACTCATGTAGATGCATCGGTTGGTTATAATTGCACAGATGCTGGCGCTTTAGCTGGTTCCGGTACTTGTTCAAGTCGCCCTAACGATGGCTCATTCCGGGGTGAGCGTTTTGATATGGGCTTTCGTATTAACCGACAATTTCCTTCAGACCCAACTAAAGATATTAATTTAAATTACCATGCACAATCTGCCAATATGGATGGCAGTTATTGGCGCTTTTGGGGTGGCAGCGCTGATATTGATGGCACGGGTGCAGGCGGTGTCGTTCAAACATTAATGATGGAAGTTCAAATGAACTTTTATGCGAGCAAATTAGTATTTGATAGTTGTGAACTTGATGGCTCTGCATGTGGCGAGCAAGTAGGATTCGGAGAATTTTCAATGGAATTGGCGTTAGGCGATGCCAAGTATTATCAGCCGATGACGATTGCGGTTACTGACTCTGGTTTTTTAAGTATTATGATTCAACCATTGCCATCGCCAGGTGATAGCCGAGTACCAAATTCTGGAACGGGAACGATTGGAGCGGATGGTTTACAGGCTTCTTCTGATGCAACCACTTGGAATTGGTATAATGATTATTATGAAAACGGTCGTAAGACAAATATTACTGTTTCTAATTTAACCGTGGGTGCGGAAAGCTTTGGCAGTTCTTCGCTGCAAGGTTTACAGATTCAGCATTTAGAGGTACTTAGTCATGACCTTTAAATTTCTTTTTTTATCGTTTTTAGTTTGTTCTTTATCTGCGCATGCACTGGAAGAAATTTCTGACGAGAGTCTAGCGAATGTGAGCGGCCAAAACGGCGTTAACCTTTCGGGTGAGTTAAATTTAAATGAAAATGGTGGTCCACTCACTTCATCTGACGTTGGGAATTCTGGTGTATGGGGAACCTGTACCGAAAAACAAGCCGCTACAGTTGAGCGTTGTGGTGCTCGCATTGCTGTACAGCCTAATGAAAATGGCGGCTGGATCGCATTAGATGAAATGAAAGGTAAGCTGTCATTTGAAGGCTTAACATTAAGATCGCGAGAGATAGATGGTGTACTTGATGATTTTGGCGGTGATGAAGTAGCGGCTGACGGTAAAACGGTATTAGAAATTGGTTTGCCAGATAAAGTGAAGTTCGAGAATTTTCAATATTCTGTTGTTACAAGCTCACAAGCTCGCCCTACTGATTCAGGCTACACACAACAGGTTCGCCATGGTGTGAACTTTAATGGTTCCGTTAATATGCAAGGGAATTTATTAGTGTTCCCAACGGGGAATCCATGATGAAAAAAATAGTATTAATTGCGTTATGTTTAAGCGCTAGTTTGGCGAATGCTGAATTGGTTGGTATGGATGAAGAGTTTCTTGAATCTGTTTCTGGGCAAACGGGTTTAACGGTTGAAATGCACAAACAAATTAAAGTGGATGATATTCGTTATTCGGATAAAGATGCGACCTCTGGTGAAATTTTAGACCTTAAAGATATCGTTATTGGTCATCCTGATGATGTTTATAATAAACAAGCCGTTTCGATACACACAATTGACGTAGATGGAAATGATGGCTTGGTTGTTGTTAGTCAATATCAAGCAACACGTTTACAGATTGGTTCTATCTCAGTAGGTAATCATAGAGGCAGTGCAGTAGATAGTTTTGCCACTCGTCAAAGCTTTGGTCAAATTCAATACGATTGGACGGGCACAAATGTTTTAAGTATTAATGGTAAAAGCGCTGGAGACTCTGGTTTTATTATTTCGAGTAATACCAATATTACTGACAGTGATTTCCGCTGGACGACAAACGGTAATACTCTGCAAGTTAATGATATGGTCTACAGCAGTACCATAACGGATATGACCATTGATGTTGAAGACGATACGGTTAAAGCGTATCTAGCTCTGCGCATGCCAACGATGTCTTACGATTATAATATCGGCTCAATTTGTTTTTCTGACGTTGATTGTACTGCGGGAAATTCTTTTGGTAGTTTTGCTCAATCTCGAGCTTATAAAGACAGCAGTATCTTTATTTATGGTGGTGGTCGTGAAGGAACCGGTATCACCATGAATTTGCATTTTGAATTTGATGAAAGTGTGAATGCGACAGGTGATGGCAACGTATCCAGTTACACGGATGATGCTACTGTTAAGATTGCAAAACAATCAGGTACCGTTGATGTTACTGGCTTTACTTTTGATATTGGCACTGGCGAAGCGTTTTTAGGTGACCACATTGCTATGCAATGGGATAGCGTAGTCGGTAATTTTAAATCAGGCTTGGTTGAAATTGCTGGAAGCAGTGCAGGTGCGTTTGAAGTGCGTTATAACTTTAGTGATGCTACACATGATTCAGTGGATTATAAAAACCAGTTGAAATTAGCCCCGGGTATTGCGTTTGCGGGTGAGAATTTCTTAAGCGATAGTACACTTGTGAATGCTGGTTTTGATACGGTGATGAAAGATTTTTACGCAAATGTAAATAATGTATCTGATGGCATTAGTATGTATAACCAGTGGAACATGACAGCTGACTTTTTGTATACCGATGACAACCATATAGTTATGGCTGATAATTTTTACGCTTATGGTGAAGGTTATTCTACCTTAGATATTCGTGATGGCAGTTTATCAGTTGATGCAACGAATGCAGGCGCTGATTTTTTAGCTATTGGTGTTCGAAACTATAAAGTGAATTATGGCTTGGACGGTTTACGCGTTGGCGATGAGACATCGCAACTTCAAAATGGCCATGAAATGCTTGGTTTATACAGTGATGCTAGTTTTACGTTAAACGGTGCAGTTGAAGTGCGCGGTGGTGGAGCAAGTGGCAGTGGCATTAACATTGATGCCGATATATTGATTACCGATGGTAACTTCACACTCACAAAATCAAACGGTGTGGGTATACACCTAGACAACGTGACGTATGAGTTTCATATGCGTGACATGACGATGGATGTGGATAACGATGGTATTAAGCTTGTTCTAGGTGAGTTGTGGAGTGAATTCGCAGCTAATGATATTCGTTTTGGTGGCCGTACGACTGGTGAAAGTTTAGGTGGCATCGCAATGACTCAGTATCAAAAAGGTTCCGAGATTGTTATCAGTGGGGGTGGAGCCAAAATTAACCGTTGTATGAGATCAGCTGGTGCTGATGCGGCTGATTGTGCGACCAATGGTGGTACATGGATTGATACGATAGGTGTTGATGGCGATGAAGGCTTAACCATTAAAAATAAGCAGATATTATTGCAAGCAAACATAGCTGAAACTAAATCTAATTCGATGACTTACGAAACTAACCGCGTATCAGGCGCGGCGGGGACGGGTCAAGCTATAAAACTTAATAACATTTATACCTCTGATGGATATGACGATACCAATGACACTACGAATACGTTTGGTGTCCAGCATACGGTGACAGTAGATGTTGCGTCAGCTGGTGTTACAAAATCAGCAGAATTATTTATTACTAATAATGTTAAATTCAAAGAATTGAATATAGACAGTGTGCAGTTGCTACACGGGCCGTCTTCGACTTCATCAAATATGCTGCAAGGCATAAAAATGCAAAATGTGGATTTCACATCACAGTTATCTGTAAGCCCTATCCCATAACCTTCAGGGCTTAACCTCCATACAAATAATGGAAATTGGCCCTTAATCCAGCTATAGTTTGCCCCAATATATCTAATCTTTTTTTGCATCTAAACACCTTAATTTTGTCTATTTTATGACCTGTTTTGAGTGTGTGATGTATAGCAGGAGTGACCATGAGTCAGTTAATCATTTTTGATACAACTATGCGCGATGGCGAACAGAGCCCTGGCGCATCTATGACCCGTGATGAAAAAGTACGCATCGGTAAAGCATTGGAAAAGATGCGTGTTGATGTCATTGAAGCAGGCTTTGCTGCCGCCAGTCCTGGCGACTTTGAGTCTATTGCTGCAGTGGCCGCGGCAGTAAAAGAAAGTACCATTTGTTCATTAGCTCGTGCGGTTGATGGTGACATTGACCGAGCAGCACAGGCATTAAAAGCTGCAGAGCGTGCACGTATACACACCTTTATTGCTACCAGCCCGATTCATATGCAGCACAAATTGCGTATGCAGCCAGACCAAGTGGTTGAGCGTGCAATCTATGCGGTTAAGCGTGCACGTAATCTTGTAGCCGATGTGGAATTTTCATGCGAAGACGCAGGTCGTTCGGATATGGATTTTTTATGCCGTATTATCGAAGCGGCTATTGATGCCGGTGCCAGCACGATTAATATCCCAGACACCGTAGGTTATGCTATTCCTGAAGAGTTTGGTTATAAAATTAAAACCTTGTTAAATCGTATTCCAAATGCCGATAAAGCTATTTTCTCAGTACACTGCCATAACGATTTAGGTTTAGCCGTCGCGAACTCATTGGCTGCAGTTGCTAATGGTGCTCGTCAGGTTGAGTGTACGATTAACGGTTTAGGTGAGCGTGCGGGTAATGCTGCCCTTGAAGAAATCGTAATGGGTATTAAAACTCGTAGTGATTTATTTAATGTCACAACGGCTATTAATACCGAAATCATCGTGCCGACGTCACGTATGGTATCCACTATTACGGGTTTCCCTGTGCAGCCTAATAAAGCCATAGTGGGTGCTAACGCATTTGCTCATGAATCTGGTATTCACCAAGACGGCGTATTAAAGCACCGCGAAACGTATGAAATTATGCGCGCAGAAGATGTAGGTTGGGGTGCAAATAAAATGGTGATGGGTAAACACTCAGGCCGTGCTGCATTTCGATCACGCTTAGAAGAGCTAGGTGTAACGTTTGATAGTGATCAAGAATTGAATATCGCGTTTGCTCGTTTTAAAGAATTAGCCGACAAAAAACATGAAATCTTTGACGAAGATTTACAAGCGTTGGTGAGCGCTGCGCGAAACATGGATGAAAAATACCAGTTAGTAACGCTCGAAGCCCATAGCCAAACAGGTGAAACACCCAAGGCCAAACTGACTTTAGCCGTTGATGGCAAAGAGCACATGGTTAGCTCTGAAGGCAGTGGTCCTGTTGATGCCGTATTTAAAGCCATCGAACAAAACGCTAAGTCGGGTGCGAATGTGCAGTTGTATTCGGTGAATGCGATTACTCAAGGCACTGATAGCCAAGGTGAAGTAACGGTTCGCTTAGAAAAAGGCGGTCGTATTGTAAATGGTTTAGGCAGTGACACGGATATTGTTGTCGCCTCTGCCAAGGCTTATATCAATGCATTAAACCTATTAGAAAATAATAATGGTAAAGCGCATCCGCAATCGGAAGGCGTGTAATTAGATGTTATATACCGCAGCGCAGTTAAGTTATCTTGAGCATTTAGGCATTGATGTTTGGGTGCCTAAGGATATGCCGGTGGCGGTTGCTGCGGTTGAAACTCAGCCATTAACATCTCAGCCTATTCAAACAACGGTTGCGGTAAGTGACGCTGCGCCGTATGTCGCACCTAGCCATTTTGAAGATGTGCCTGCACCTGTTCAAACAGCACAAGCTAGCGTACCACAAGCGGCAGTCGTGCAAACGTCCCCTGCGGCTCAAGTACCTCAGGCGAATACCCCTGTGGCTGCAAGTGCGTTAAATTCAGCGCTGACATCGTCTATGGCGGCTCCGGCTTTTCCTAAACCGCAAGCACAATCGGCAGACGAGGTTAAACGTGTCGAATTTAATATTCAATTTTGGTGTTACAGTAGCGGTGTTTGGCTAATTAGTGGTGATGTGAATATCACTCCAGAGCAGCATAAACTAGTGCATAATTTGGCGCAGTTTATTCAAGGCAAAAAACGTCGCCCGCGTCATGTGAATGTTTTCTCTTGGCCTATGATTGATAGCCCTAATGTGGATCAAGGTGAAGACATCGCTTCGAAATATTTACTGGCTCATATTGAACGTCTTCAACAAGCTTGTGAAAAAAATATGGTGATTGTTTTTAACGACTGCGATTATTTTCCAAGCCAAATTCCGCACATTAAATTAGATGTTAGCTTGCAACAATTGTTACACGAACCAATGGCTAAAAAAGCACTTTGGCAGCAATTGATCCCTCACAAGTTAGACAATTAATACTAAATTAGAGTAACCCCATGATTGCTTTTCGCCCTATGACTTTGGACGATATCGACACGATATTACGTATTGAACAGCAAGGTTATGATTTTCCCTGGTCAAAGAATTTATTTGAGCAATCGGTGAAATCCACAAAGTACTGTGCTGTTGCTCAGTCTGAAGATCGTATCGTTGGTTATGGCATATTATCTTACGTGGTGGGTGAGGCCGAATTATTAAATATTTGTATCGACCCTAAAGAACAAAGCAAAGGTTTTGCCAAGCAATTATTACAGCACTTAGTTGCCCATGCTGCACATAAAGATAATCATGAAATGTATTTAGAAGTTCGAGTGACCAATACCGCTGCCATTCATATTTATGAACAAGCGGGTTTTAATGAGATTGGCCGCCGTAAAAATTATTACCCAACAAAGGCGGGCAAAGAAGATGCTATTTTAATGGCACTGCCTTTGTTTAAAGACTAGCCCTTATACGGCACAATCAATTTATCTCGTTTTAATAAAAAAGCCGTTACTGTTAGCAGTAACGGCTTTTTGCATGAGCAATAAGGCTTAATAAAGATT
Organism: Oceanicoccus sp.; assembly: GCA_047621325.1. Lineage (GTDB taxonomy): Bacteria > Pseudomonadota > Gammaproteobacteria > Pseudomonadales > Oceanobacteraceae > Bermanella. The sequence goes on along the minus strand of JBLHLT010000003.1, from coordinate 204,314 downwards.
AGCCAAGTTGATCTGTTGCGACATGGTATTTAGGGTCTTCGATTACATCCACTTCAACCATGTTACCGGCTTTAGTTAAAAGGTCGCGGCACTCTGGGCTTAAGTGTTTAAGGCTTAGGGTTTTACCTTCTTTATTGTAACGCTCGGCAAGCGTATCAATCACTTCTAGGCCTGAATGGTCAGCAACGCGCGAGTGTTTGAATTCAATAATGACGTTGTCAGGATCATTTTTAGGATCAAATAATTCAAGAAAGTAAGAGGTGGAACCAAAGAATAACGGGCCATGTAGCTCGTAAGTTTTCACGCCATTTTCTTCTTTAATATCAGCACGAATATGTTTTGCATGTTCCCAAGCAAATACCAGTGCCGATACAATCACACCAATAATAACGGCCATGGCTAGGTCGGTAGCGACAGTAACTCCGGAAACTAGAATCAAAACAAAGGCATCAGCTCTAGGGATTTTCTTCAAAATACGGAAGCTTGACCACTCAAACGTGCCCAGAACCACCATCATCATGACACCCACAAGCGCGGCCAGTGGAATTTGAGCAATAATGTCAGAGCCAAACAAAATGAACATTAATAATGCAACGGCAGCGGTAATACCAGACAGGCGGCCACGGCCACCTGAATTGATGTTGATCATTGATTGGCCAATCATGGCACAACCACCCATTCCACCAAAGAAGCCGTTCACGGTATTTGATGCGCCTTGTGCGATACATTCACGGTTACTGTTGCCGCGTGTTTGAGTCAACTCATCAATTAGGGTTAGGGTTAATAGGGATTCAATCAAACCAACACCTGCCAATATCAAGCTATAAGGCAAGATGATCCAAAGGGTTTTAAGTAGTTCTTCTGGGGTAGCATAAGGGACAGCAGGAATACTAAATTGAGGTAAACCACCTGCAATATTGGCAACATCACCAACCGTACGCGTATCTAAGCCCAGCCAAATGGCACCAAAACTCACAACCACAATAGCCACTAACGCAGATGGGATCATAGTCGTTAATTTAGGCAGGTAATGGATGATGGCCATAGTCAGAGCTACAAGCCCCAGCATGATGTACATTGAATTGCCTTCTAACCACGCTTTCATGCCAGCATCATCAACAAACTTAAATTGCTCCAATTGGCTCAAGAAAATCACAATGGCTAAGCCGTTTACAAAACCTAGCATGACAGGTTGAGGCACTAGGCGTATGAATTTACCCAGTTTAAATATGCCAAAGCACATTTGAATAAGACCACACAACACCACCGCCGCAAATAAGTATTCAACACCTTGGTCGGCAACCAATGCCACCATAACAACCGCCATTGCACCTGTTGCACCACTGATCATGCCTGGGCGGCCACCAAAAATTGAGGTAATAATACCCACCATAAATGCAGCGTATAAGCCCACAAGTGGATTAACACCGGCAACAAAAGCAAAGGCCACGGCTTCAGGTACAAGCGCGAGAGCCACGGTTAGGCCAGATAAAATATCGTTCTTGGGATTGTCGGTTGTTTTTCTGATGAGATTAAACATCTGATCCTCGATAAGATTTTGTGCACAGCGGAAAATAGCGGCGTAGAGTACCTAAAATGACATAAAATGACCAGTTAAGGCATATAAGGCGCTACTTCGAAGCCAATATAGGAGCTCTTTGTGAGTATAGAGTCTGGATTATTACCTGCATGGTTTGTTTATCTGCTATTTGCACCCACAAGCATGATATTAGGTTGGGCAATATGGCAAGTGAATTGGCAGGCCCTTAAAGCGCAATCGTTATTGCAGCATGTGTTCTATAGTGCGTGTTTGGCACTCGCTATTTTATGGTCGATTCGGGCAGGACTAAGCAGTGGTTTGGGTATTCACTTTATGGGGCTCACCGCTGCCACTTTAGTCATGGGGTGGCCGTTAGCGATTGTTGCAGGCGCCATTGGTTTATTGAGCGTCACCATTATGGGTTTAGAAAGTTTTAGCGGCTTTGCCGTGAATTTTGTGGTCTGTGTTGTGCTGCCGATACTCACATCTTGGTGTGTTTTAAAATTCGTACAGCGCAAGTTTCCTGCTAACCCATTTGTGTATGTTTTTTTATGCGGCTTTTTTAATGGGGCTATTTCAATATTGGTTGTAGCGTGTGTTACCTCGGCCATGCTTGGCTTATTAGAGGTGTATACGTGGGAGGCGGTTTATGAGGGGTATTTTATGTACCTGCCTCTTATGTTATTCCCCGAAGCGTTTATTAACGGCATGGTTGTGGCTGGAGTGATGGGAACGTTTCCTCACTTGTTAAGCTCGTTTGATGTCGCTAAGTATTTTAGTGATGATTGATGCTTTGCACTCAATAAATGAAATGCATACCTGTAGAAGGGTGCTCCGCGTCCGAAAATAGAAAATGCCTATCATTTAAAATCTATTTGTCTGATTGCACTTACAAAGATCGGGCGCAGGTCGTCCTTCCTACAGGTGTGACAAATTTAACGTTAATGCTTAACAGGATGTTTTTGTAACTTACGCTGCAGCGTTCGACGGTGCATTCCCAGTTCGCGCGCTGTTACCGAAATGTTGCCGTCATTTGATTGTAGTGTTTGCTGAATTTTTTCCCATTCTAAGCGTTTGACAGATGTTGGTTTATCGGCCACTTCGGCTTCTGTTGATGTATCCGTATTTGATGCGTGATCAAACGCGTTGAGAAGTTCATCAATATCCACAGGTTTGCACAGGTATTGATGCGCGCCTAATTTAATCGCATCTACTGCGGTAGCAATGCTGGCGTAACTGGTGAGCATGACAATTTGGCAATCGGGCGAATGGCGTTTTAATTGTGCAATTAAATGCAGGCCGCTTTCTTGTTCGAGTTTTAAATCTAATGAAATAAATTTAGGGTGGTACTCTTCACATAAGGTAAGTGCCTGCTCACCATTCTCAGCTTGTATTACGTTAAAACCACGGCGATTTAAGCTGCGAACCATGACACTTAATAATGTGGTGTCATCATCAATGACTAAAAATGTTCCTTCATTATTTGACATGAAACGGCACCTTAATTGTGGTTAAGCAGCCTTGGCGGTTGTTACTTAATGAAACTTCGCCGCCTAAACGTAAAATGCTGCTGTGGCTCAATAATAAACCAATGCCCAGACCGTTGCTTGATTCTATTGGTTGGCTTGGTAGTGAAAAATCGGCAGCGATGCCATCACCAAAGTCTTGAATGTTAAGTTGCCAGTTTTGCTCGTCCCACGTTAGGAGTAATTCAATTGGCTGCTTTGATGCATCGTTGGCGTTATCTAATAAATTAATAATGGCCTGCATAAGTACCAACGGATATTGCACTAGCGGGCTGTTTTTTATGTTTTGAAAATCTGTATGCCATGTGAATTGAGCTTTGGGTTGCAGTAATAACCACTGCTGAGTCGTGTTGTGTAAAAAGGTATGCAACGCTTGGAAATCACTCATATCTAACTGGCTAGGCTGGCTTAAGCGTTTTAATTTTTGTTGGCAAAGTTCTATTTGTTGATGAATCAACTGTAAATCTTGACGGCTATCATGATCGAGTGTGGTGAGTTGTTGTAATTCATGGCTCAGCATTTTAATGGTGGTGAGAGGTGAGCCTAGTTCGTGGGCGGTGCTGGCGGCTTGGCTGGCAAGTAACATGAGATGTTCGTTTTGCAAAACCTGCTCGCGGTAGTGAGCGGTTTGTTTGTCTTTTTCGCGTAAATCAAACGCCATTTCAACCACAAAGTAGGCAATTAGTAACGCACTTAAAATAAAGGTGAACCACATACCAATAATATGAAAACTCAAACCTGCGTGGGCAAGGTGGTGATCAAGCGCGGGCAGAGGAAAGTAAAAAAACAATAAAAAACCATACAGTGCCATGGATAACATGCACAGCAGCCATGTCATGGTCCAGCTTAAGGTGGCCGCACTGATAACAATGGGCACCAACAAATAGGTAATAAACGGATTATTAGCGCCGCCGCTTACATAAATCAGTGCGCCGATTAATAAAGTGTCGGCTAACAAGTAGACGAATAATTCATAGGGGGCTGCGTGGTTATGTTTAGCACGCCATAAGTTAAGCAAGCTAAGAAATGTGAGAGTCGTGAGCACGCCCCACAACATAAGCTGTTGCATCGGCGGTGTTTGCTCTAAGCCAATTAATACTAATGCCAGTGCAATGCCACAGCAGACGATTAAGCGCAGCACCGCAAGTCGCTTTAAATTTTGGACAATAGGGGTGCTTATCATTTGGCCGGCAAAACGCGGGGTGCCGTTTTCTTGTGCAGTGCTGGCCATGAGTGTCCTCAATAACGATGAATAGGGTTAAAGGGGTATTCTACGGGATCTTATATTGTTGTCATACCGAGAATAAGGGTGACGCTCAATGTGTGCTGAATAAGGTGATTAATCGGACTTTATGCACTGTGTATAACTGTTAAAATCGCTGTCATTAGCCCTTATTTTATATTGCAGGCAGCTTGATGAAATTTGATTACATAGTTATTGGCGGTGGTATTGTCGGTGTTTCTACTGCATGGCAATTGCAGCAGCAGTACCCTAATAAGCGCATTGTTATTATTGAAAAAGAGCACCAATTCGCTTGCCATCAAACGGGACATAACAGCGGTGTGATACATGCTGGTGTGTACTACCAACCCGGTTCATTAAAAGCCAAGTTCTGCAAGGAAGGGGTGCAAGCCACCATTGCGTTTTGCCAAGACAATGATATTCATTATGAGCAATGTGGTAAGTTACTGGTGGCAACCAATGCACTCGAACACGAACGTATGTTGGCTTTATATGCACGCTGTGCTGACAATGGCATCGATGCGCAATTATTAGATAAAGCACAACTTAAACAACGTGAACCAAATATTAGTGGAATGGGCGCTATTTTTGTTAAACAAACGGGCATCGTGAATTATCAGCAAGTCACAACAAAAATGGCTGAAAAATTTCAGCAACTAGGCGGCACGGTTTTATTGCAGCATGAGGTAGTGGCTTTAAGCGAAGATGAAAATGAAGTAACGGTTAAAGCGGTACACGATGGCCAAGAGATCAGATTAACCGGTGACTTCTTAGTGGCCTGCTCAGGCTTAATGGCAGACCGTACAACTAAAATGTTAGGCATTAAAACCGACTTTCAAATTATTCCGTTTCGCGGGGAATACTATCGTTTAGCGCCGCAATACAATAATATTGTGAATCATTTAATTTACCCCATCCCTGACCCTGAATTACCATTTTTGGGTGTGCATTTAACTCGCATGATTGATGGCAGTGTTACGGTAGGCCCCAATGCAGTACAAGGTTGGAAGCGTGAAGGTTATGGCAAAATTAATGTCAGTTTAAAAGACATATTCGACATGGTGCGTTTTGTTGGTTTTTGGCGTGTAGTCAAAAATAATTTTAAAGTTGGTCTGTTTGAAACCATTAACTCGTGGTGGAAACCCGGTTATTTAAAAACTATACAAAAATATTGTCCAAGTTTAACGTTACACGATTTACAGCCATACCCTGCGGGTATACGTGCCCAAGCGGTGATGAAAGACGGCAGCATGGTACATGATTTTTTGTTTGCTCAAAGTCCACGCTCCTTACATGTGTGTAATGCGCCTAGCCCAGCGGCCACATCGGCGTTACCCATTGGTGCGTATATTTGTGAAAAAATTGAAGCGCTGCAAAATAATTAGTATTGGTTACTAGTCGGGCCCATGGGGCCGTGCCCTTAAAGGGTTAACCGTTGTTGTAGATGACGGGCATCTTCCCCTTCCATTGCTGCCAGTCAGTATCATTGACAACAAGATTCGCCATAAAGTGACCAGCATTGATGCGGCTGGTTTTGCCTGAATCAAAAAGGGCACTTCGAATGGGTGAAGGGTGGAGGGTATATTCTGATAATTGGTGGTCATCAATTAGGGCATCCGGTCTGACCACGACCCATTCAATTAAATGGTTCAACTCAGGGTGGCGCTTGTGCAGTAATCGTAAGTAGTTGCCGGCCCGTTCGTTGTCCACGTGAGGTGGAAGCAGTAAACGTAATAATCCCAATACCGCATGTTGTGCCAAGGACACAGGCTCTTGTTCATCAAGGTTGCGACAACCTGTGGAGTTCATGAGAACCACTCGTAAGGTTGTTTTTCGTTCCGGCGTCACGCACTCACAAACCCGCTGAAGGCTGCTTTTTACCAGCATGCGTGGCGCGCCATAGATGCCTTTCCATGAAAGTGTGTGCCCTAGGCAACAGATGATGGCGTCAGACTGACACACCAGCTTGGTTAATTCTTTTAAGGCAATAGTGAGTGCGGTTTTCTCAATGATGGTTAACTGGGTCGAGGGCTTAATCAGCGTTTTCATTGCAGTCGCGTCTCTTACGAGTGCAACTACGTTATGTCCGTTGGCTAAAAGCTCTGTTACCGCCCAGCGACCCGTGGCGCCAGTGGCACCCAATACTAAAACATTCATGATATTGGCCTCTTACTTTCATTTGCATCAGTATAGCCATGCAAATAAGTTTAAATACTGCTGTACTGGGTATACTACCTATTCAAATATGAATGGTTAACGGAGGTAGTGATATAGATGGACTGGCAGAACATTCAATTTGACTGGAATAGAGCACGCGCTTTTTTAGTGGTGGCCAGCGAGGGCTCACTATCGGCGGCGGGTCGTGCGCTTGGCATGAGTCAGCCTACGTTGGGTCGACAAATATCTGCCTTAGAAGTGGAATTAAATATCACGTTATTTGAGCGAGTGGGTAAAGGTTTAGTACTGACAGAAGCAGGGCAGCGATTACATCAATATGTTGTGCAGATGGCTGACGCGGCCAATAATTTTGCTTTAGTTGCACAAGGTCAATCCAATGATATTGCAGGTCAAGTGTGTATATCGTTAACGGAGCTGGACGCATACTTCCGATTACCATCGTGTATTGAACAGTTGCAGCAACAAGCGCCCAACATTCAATTAGAAGTTTTGGTCTCGAATGATATTAGTGATTTAAAACGTCGCGAGGCTGATATCGCGATTCGCTATAAACGCCCAACTGAACACGATTTAATTATCAAAAAACTCGGTAAAGAGCGTGTGCATTTATATGGCCATAAAGAATATGCGAATGCGTTTATTGATGCCCCAATTAGTCATGTGAAAGACTTAAAACTCATTGGCTTTGATCGCACAGATGGCATGAGGCAGTATCTAGAGTCCCTAGGTTGGCCCATTGATTCAGAGCAGTTTATTATTTTGTGTAAGAATCAAATGGTCCAAATTCAACTGTTGCAACAAAGGGTGGGTATAGCGTTCCTGCCAGAACACGTGGCAGCGCGATACCCTGATTTAATTCCTGTTTTCACCGAAGCATTTTCACCCATCGAATTAGAGTCCTGGCTTGTATGTCATCGCGAACTGCATACAAACAAAAAAGTACGTCTAGTCTTTGATTGGTTAGCGGAAAATTTTCACGACTGACTCTCAAACTTTTATCTTTGTATCCGTTAATACGGGATTACCAATCGATGGCTTGGCTAAAATCATGAATGTGTTTGGCTAACCAATTTACAGCAGGGTCTTCACTGTAAAGTGGGTGATGTACCATAGTCATGTTAATGGCAGGAATGCCTTTAGGCGGTTTGACAATACGCACATTCATCATTTGGCTAAACAGCTGCGCCATGTGTAAAGGCAGCGTCATGATGGCATTGGTTTTTTCAACAATGCGCGCCGCCGCCATGTAGTTTACGGTGCGGGCCATATGTTGGCGCGTTAGGTTTTGCTGTTCAAGCCATGTGTCTACCGAGTTAGCACTTACTTGGCTGACATCCCAAAACACCACATGAGATAGTTTTAAATATTGTTTCAAATTCAAACTGGTTTTCACATTTGGGTGCGCGTTTGCCACAAGGCAAACTTGAGATTCGTTTAACCAGTGCTCACTGATTAAGTGAGTTGGCAGGGTTTGTTCTGCGTCCATTCCCACCACTAAATCGACCTCCCCATTGGCTAAACGAGTTTGGCTGGCGTCTTCGGCAATCATTTCAATTTCAATTTTAATATTCGGTGCAATAGTGAGCAGGTGGCTGAGCAGCTCAGGAAAAATAACCGCTTCAAAATAGTCGGTACTGGCAATGGTGAAGGTACGCTGTGCATTGTTTGCATCAAACTCATCACTTGGATTAATTGACTGCTGTAATAGTTGCAAGGCACTGCGTACCTTTGGTGCCATGGCTAATGCCCTTGGGGTGGGTTGTAAGCCTTGCTCGGTGCGAACAAGAATAGGGTCACTCAATTGTTCGCGTAAACGGTTAAGAGCATGGCTCATGGCGGATTGGCTTAAAAATACTTTATCCGCAGCACGACTCACATGGCATTCGGTTACGAGCGCGTCAAAGATTATCAGTAGGTTTAAATCAAATTGGCGCAGATTCATCGGATGCATCCTTTTAGTTTAAGTATTAATTATATACATACTTGTATTTAAAATATGCATTTCACTAATTTTCATTGGCTGGCTACACTTAGTGCATCTTTTACCTTTTACCAAAGGCTTTTCATGTCGAACTCAAATGTCGCAAATGCGAACTATCCAATTTATGGTGCATTGGGTGTTACGTTTTTAGAATTTCCATTCGTGACAGACTTAAATACCAGCGACGCTGACGTGATTGTCAGTGGTGTGCCGTTTGATATGGCTACATCAGGGCGTGGTGGTGCGCGTAATGGACCACAAGGTGTGCGTGCGGCATCCATTAATATGGCGTGGGAAGGTGAGCGCTGGCCGTGGGATTTTGCATTAAATGATCACTTAAACGTTGCTGACATAGGTAATGTGAACTTTCTACATGGCGAGCCACAAACCTTGGTCGACAACTTAGAAGCGCATATTTTGAGTATCGTACAAGCGGGTAAGAATCCGCTCACCATTGGTGGTGATCACTTTATTACTTTGCCTATTTTGCGTTCAATAGCAAAAGAGCACGGCCCAGTAGCGTTGATTCACTTTGATGCCCATACCGATACTTACAGCGGTGGCAGTAAATTCGATCACGGTACATTTTTACATCATGCGGTTGAAGAGGGTATTGTGGACACCGAGCACTCGCTGCAAATTGGTATTCGTACTAACTTCACCCGTAAAGGTTATCCGTTTGAAGTATTAGACGGCGCGTGGGTAGGCGACAACGGCCCACACGAAACCTTAAAGCGAATAAAAGAACGTGTGGGTGATAAAAAAGTGTATCTAACGTTTGATATTGATTGTCTTGACCCAGCCTATGCGCCTGGTACGGGCACACCGGTGGCGGCAGGTTTAACCACTGATTGTGCACTTAAAATTATTCGTGGTTTACAAGGCATCAATTTAGTTGGTATGGACGTAGTAGAAGTAGCCCCTGCTTATGATCATGCCGAAATTACGTCGTTGGCGGCCGCCACCTTAGCGTTAGAATATTTATATGTGCTGGCGGCTAATAAACAGGGTTAATCCAATTTAGTTGTAATGGAACTTTAATAACTCGCTAATGGTCTACCTATTCAGACATATAGTGATGTACGTTTTCAAGCCGTAAACTTTGGTTACTGCTTGAAATTTAAGATGTGCTGTCTTTTATTTTTCGAGTGTTTTTTAGCGCGGCCAAGTTCTTCCTTTGGTCGCGCTTTTTTTCGAATGTAGTTTGAGCAATATTTGTAACCTTTCCTTTCTAGTTTCAAAGCATTACTATTTTGTCTGAGAACCCAACTACAAGGATAGTAAGATGATTTTGAATCGTGTGATTATGACTAGTTGGCTATTGGTCTTGGTTTTTGATGTATACGCTTGGAATTTTGATGAGCACAGTTCAGCAGGACGAACGGCTTATTTAAAAGCATGCGAAAGTTTACCTAGTAGCTTAAATGATCAGCAAAAACAAATTTTAAATCAATGGCTTTGCCAGAGTGATTTTCGATTAATGGAACAGGCAGACGCTTATGGGCGAATGTCAGCGCTGGCAGGGGATCATTTAACATCACCGAAAGAGTTTCTATCTCAAGAAGGGGAGGTTGCCGCTGGCAGTGCAATTGTTTATGCCAGTCTTGCTGCAGAAAATGCTACCCATTTTTGGCCAATGGTGCAGCCGGTTTGGGTGAAACATCATTTAAATGCATTAGAGGTTGCCAAGAATATTCATGCTCGCTTAATCATGCTGAAATCATCGGTTTTTAAGCAAAGTTTTACCTCCCAAGAGAAACTTGAGTTAGCTCGCTTAATGAAAGAAATGCTGGCATATAGTGCGTTCGCCGATCATTTTTTACAGGATGCGTTTTCAATTGGTCACAGTGGGTTTGGTCGTGCAGCCTCTAGCGCTGAGCTCAGTGTAGGCTTTCATGATTATTACAATAAGGAGGGTGCGTTACTGGGGAATCGAAAGTATGGTACTTGGATTGCCTATGGTGATGGCATGTATGTGGATAATAAAAACACCATCAATCAATCACATTTGTTGGATGCGAATACACAAGCTATTAAAAATATTTTCCTAGAGGTATTAGGCGTAAGCAGTCAGGCGGAAGTTCTATTTCCCTCTCATACCTCCAATCGATTCCAGCCGGCACTTATTAAATTCAAAGATAATACTGTAACTTGTCATGGCTTAGTTTCTGCTGGTAATAATAGAACGATTTATTTAGGGAAGGGAAGTAAGTATCAATCTGAGTTTAATTCGGAATACATTGATAGGGAATTTAAAGGCGAATTTTTTTCAAACGAAACTCCTCAAGATTGTTTGATGCCGATTGATGTCATCGGAGCAATGCCATTACGGCGGGTGTTGAGTTTAGACATATTGTTAGATTCTATTCTAGAGCAAAATCAAGACGAAGCTTATGGTGGTTGGGAAGTAGTACTTTCAGCAGATTCATTATTTGATTGGAAATACACAGGATTAGGAGCTGCTTTAAGTTATAAAGATGTAAATGATAAGGGCAATCTATTAGGGGCTAGCTTGCTAGCAACTTTTCCATATCAGTATGGTGACTTAGGAGCTTGGAGATTCAATGTTGGTTATGGTTTTTATGATATAGATATTGAAATAGAAGACAAAACAAAAGAAGGCTTACAACTTGGAATGAGTTATTTAGTGCCCATTAGAATAATTCCTAATTCTAGCATTGTTTTAGGTGTTGACTATTTTTGTACAGAAGAAAGTCGATTGAGGTGTGATGATAATGTATCTGAATTTACCTTTAAAGCAGGTATATCTTTTGCTTTCGCCACCATTGGTGGTGGCTACAACAAAAATAATTTATTTGATTAGGTTTAGCTTGGGGTTGAGTCTAATTCATTTAGGTGGCTTAAAAACAGTGTGAATATTTCTGACTGGGTTGAGGTGTTTAAACGTGTGTGAATATTTTTACGATGCACTTTAACCGTACCAAGGCTAATGCTTAATTGATTGGCGATCGCTTTGGATGAGTGACCTTGTAAAATGAGCGCGGTAATTTCTTGCTCGCGTTTTGTTAATACGCCGTTTGCGAACGTACTCAGTGCGTGATTCATGGCGCCGGCTTCGGTTTCGTATTTTACGTACTCTTGCGATTGCGATAACCAAAACTGACGCACTAACGAATTTATAACTGGGTAAACGTCATTTAAACGTTTAATTTCAGCGCGGGTAATGGTTCCAAGGCGAGATTTACGACCAATGGTGATTGCGCAAGTCACGTCGTTATCCAACTGAATAGCGATGTTGATTTCATCGACAAAATCAAAATCTTTATAACAGGTTTGGTAATACTCGGTGGTTTCAAAGGAGTCTGGTGCAATGTCGGTTAGGCGGCTGATATTGGGCAGTGTGCCTTGATCAATCGCAGTGCATAGCGGGTCTAAAATATATTCTTTTTTTAAATAGCTGCGTAAGGTTGGGCTGTGTTCCGCAGGGTTTGTAGGGTGGAGAACAATGGGTTTAAAGGACTTTTTAAACGTTAGCATCAGCACGCTATCAAAGTGACACTGACTGGCAAGAAACTCCTCTAGCGCATTAGGAAAGCTGCGCAGGCGAATATGATCAATCAAAGATGCCAGTTGTTTTTGCCAATTAACCTGATTTGGGTCTTGGCTGAAAGTGGAGTTCATGATGCCTCGAAAATAGATGCTGTCAAAATGAAAATGAAAGCGGCCAATACGGCTGACCGCTATTGTTTAGCTGACAGTTTTTAATGTTAAGTCAAAACATAAAACCGCTTTATCCACTAGCTCGTCCACTTCATCGCGGCTAATAACTAATGGTGGTGATAGCACCATGCGGCTGCCGGTAGCACGCATAATTAAACCGTTTTCGAAGCAATGGTCTCGGCAAATTAAACCAATGTTGACATCGGCACCAAAAAATTCTTTTGGTGACTTATTTTTTACTAACGCAATACCGGCAATTAACCCGGTGCCGACAATGTTACCCACTAAAGGGTGGTCGCCTAAACGTTCACGTAAAGCGTTTTGAAAATAAGGGCCAATATCCTTCGCCACGTATTCCACAATATTTTCTTTTTTCATCAATCGAATATTTTCAAGAGCCACCGCGGCACTGACAGGGTGGCCTGAATAAGTGAAGCCGTGATGAAAGTCATCATTGTGTGCCATTAGCGCTTTACTGATGCGCCCACCAACGGCCACTGCCGCAATGGGTAAATAGCCAGACGATAAACCCTTGGCCATCGAAATAATGTCAGGCTTGATGCCAAATGTATCACTACCAAACCAGCTGCCCGTGCGACCAAAGCCACAAATGACTTCATCGGCGGCGAGTAAAATATCGTATTTATTACAAATTCTTTGAATTTCAGCCCAGTAGTTAGCTGGTGGTACAATCACACCGCCAGCACCTTGGATAGGCTCGCCAATAAAACAGGCAACGTTATCTGGGCCGACTTCTAAAATGCGTGTCTCTAATGCTTGTGCGCAAGCTAGGCCAAATTCTTCTTCGCTGAGTTCTCCGCCTTCTCCGTACCAGTATGGTTGGCGGATATGTTCAATACCCGGCACAAGTGGTGCTCCTTGTTTATGCATGCCGCCCATACCACCAAGGCTGGCGCCGGCAAGTGTGGAGCCGTGGTAAGCATTATCGCGGGCGATAATGATATTGCGATAAGGCTTTCCCTTAATGGCCCAGTAGTGACGTACCAATCGCATGATGGTATCGACCGCTTCAGAGCCTGAATTCGCGAAGAAAATATGGTCTAAATCATGGGGGGTAACACTGGCGATTTCTTTGGCGAGTTCGGTGGCTGGTTGATGGCTGGTTTGAAAGAAAGTGTTGTAATAAGGCAGTTCTTGCATCTGCTTATAGGCCACATCGGCTAACTCTTTACGGCCGTAACCCATGTTGACACACCATAAGCCCGCCATGCCGTCGAGTAACTTTTTACCTTCGCTGTCCCAAATGTAAACGCCTTCTGCTTTTTCAATGATACGGGCCCCCTTTGCGTTTAGGGCGCCCGTGTTGGTAAACGGATGCAAATGGTGGTTGGCGTCAATGTGCTGAATATCTTGGGTATTCAATGTGGACTCTGACATGTTTGCTCCTAAATATGATAGCGAGGTCGCACTATTTTTTTGATTAGCTTATTTTCATTTTGTGATCACAAAATTAATATGTCAATAGCACTCGTGTACATAGCGGCTTGTACCTGCCTTTTATGTGGAGACAATCTAAGCAGTCTAGTCGACATAATGAATTGACTGCTAATATGAGTGATGAGTCTTATTAGCGTGTAGAGGCCGGCAGCAAGGTTACGTGACAATAGTCTTAATTATGACGATTAGATTCATCAATAAAGCGCTGTAGTGACTCAGGTGTGCTGGCAAAATTAAAGCCTTCGCGAATGTCGGCTTTAATCGCCAGCTGTAAGGCAAACGCATCTTTATTTTCAATGGCGGTCATGGCTTCGGTGTGACGATCCACTTGATTGGATAGTTCTAAATGCGCACTGGCCAACTTCATGAAAGGACCGAGCTGTAACCATAAACTTTCTATCAAAGGAAGCGTGACTTGATGGGGGTTTGCGTTGTATAAGGTGCGATGGAATTCTTGATTTAGCGCACTGATGGGTTCGTGGTTACCAGAGAGTTGAGTGTTGTCTATTTGCGCGTCAATTTGTTGCAATAACAGCAGTCTTTGACTGTCTATATAAGGTAATGCACGCTCTGCAGCATGACTTTCGATGGCCATGCGTGCTTGACATAATTCATTGAATTTCATGGCGGTCATTTTAGGGACCATGACCCGACGATTGCCTTGTATCTCGAGTGCATTTTCAGCCGCCAGTTGGCGTAGCGCTTCCCGTACAGGCATGGGGCTAACATTTAGCTCTTTAGCCAGTTCGCGAATGGTAAGGGCGCGGCCAGGTAGTATGTTTCCGTACATGACAGCATTGCGTAAAGTGGCATATACCCATTGGGTGATAGTTACAGAGGCACTACGCTCAGCTAAGGTAAATTGTATGGGAGAGTTCTTGTCCATGTGTGATTAATGGCCTTGAATAGTACACATCATAATGAGATCGCATTTTGCTGAATAAAGCGTATGTTACTCCGATGTGAAGCGCCTTTAAATATTTTTGTGATCACAATATGTTTTTATTGTGATCACAAAAATGTTATAAAAATGTGAATTTTTGAAAATTGCAGGTAAACCTGCCTTGCCGCTTGGCGGTTGTTATTAACAGAGAGTGACCATGTCATCTAATAGCGATACAGAGTTTGATTTATTTATTACCGATTTAAACGGTAATTTGCGTGGTAAGCGTATGCCTGCCAGCGCCAGTAAAAAAATGGCAAAAGAGGGGGTTAAGCTGCCACGTTCCGTCATGGGAATGGACGTTTGGGGCAACGACGTAATGGAAAACGGCTTAGTCTTCGAAACTGGTGATAGCGACGGTATTTGTATGCCGGTTCACCCAGAGCCAATTCCGGTACCTTGGGCGCAATCACCGCGTAATCAATTTTTAGCCATGATGTTTAACCCTGATGGCTCGCCGTTTTTGGCTGACCCTCGCCAAATTCTGACTCATATTACAGAGCGTTTTAAAAAGCTTGGTATTACGCCTGTCATGGCAACCGAATTAGAGTTTTATTTGATGGATGCCGAGTCTGAAAAGAATCAGCGCCCGCGCCCACCAAAAATGCTGGATGGCCACGGTCGTCGTTTAAGTGAAACCGACTGTTACTCTATTGATGAAATGGACAACCTAGAAGCGTTCTTTACCGAAGTGCGTGAAACATGCGAACTTCAGGGTGTACCAGCGGATACAATTATTTCTGAATTAGGCCCTGGCCAATTTGAAATTAACTTAATCCATGTTGATAACCCAATGCTCGCCGCTGACCAAGCCATTATGTTTAAACGCTTGATTAAAGGTATTTCGCGTAAGCATGGCATCAGTGCTTCGTTTATGGCGAAACCTTATTCAGATCAAAGCGGCAATGGTATGCATGTGCATTTCAGCTTACTTGATGAGCAAGGCGAGAATATCTTTGATGACGGTACGGATGAAGGTACCGACATATTGAAACACGCAGTGGCGGGTTTAATTCATACTATGGCCGATAGCATGTTGGTGTTTGCACCGCATTTGAATTCATATCGCCGTTTTATGAAAGGGGCTCACGCGCCGACCGTCGCATGCTGGGGTTATGAAAACCGCACTGTTGCCATTCGTATTCCTGAAAGCCCAGGGGTTGCTCGTCGTATTGAGCACCGTGTATCGGGTGCTGATGCAAACCCGTATTTAGTACTAGCCACTATTTTGGCCGGTGCCTTGTACGGTATTGAAAACAAATTAATGCCGCCTGAACCAATTGAAGGTGACGCCTACACAGAAACTGAATCTGAGGGCTATAGTGAAGAGTACGAGCTACCGGTTAAATGGGATCAAGCGACTGAACTGTTCAAAGAATCAGACGTGCTTAAAGAATACCTAGGCGAAGAGTTTCTGCACGTGTTCGCTGCGGCAAAAGATCAAGAGCAGTTACGATTTGATGAGCGCATTTCTGACGTGGAATACGAGTCATACTTAGGTCTGTTATAAACGTATAGTGACCTATCTAGGGTAGGGGGTTGGTATGCACAGCAACATAGCATATTCAAGCCCCCCTGCTCTATATAGCGCATAGGTTGTCATTATCACTTGGCGTATATAGACTAAATACCTAATCAGGGGTATATAGTAAAAAATACCCATTGCGTACATTTAAATCAGTAACACAGGACGTGTTTATATAAATTTAAAGCCTCCCATGAGAGGCTTAAACGTGCACGTTTTGGTCTGACGGATTCAGCTAAAACCATAAAAATAAAAACAAAGCCCGTTCATTTTTAGGTGTTTTTTTAAGCATTATAATTGGGCGAGGCGACAATGTGGCCCCACATATTACACAACACATTGCACACTGGAGATAACACATGAATCCGTTTAAGTTAGGTATGGCAACCGCTTTAACATTCGCCCTAGGGCATATTGCTTGCGCACAAGAAAATACACTTAATATCTATAATTGGTCGGACTACATTGATCCTGCTGATATCGAAAAATTTCAAAAAGAAAGCGGCATAAAAGTTAATTACGACGTTTATGATTCTAACGAAATGTTAGAAGCAAAATTAATGGCGGGCAATAGTGGTTATGATTTAGTTGTACCGACAGGTGCATTTTTAGAGCGTCAATTAAAAGCGGGAGTTTATGCAAAAATTGATAAAACGAAACTTGCTAACTATAAAAATGTCGATGCCGATCTCGCCAAAAAAACCGCTCGTAGTGATAAAGACAATGCGCATAATGTACCGTACGCTTGGGGAACAATTGGTCTGGGTTATAACCTAGATATGCTGCAAAAGCGTTTGGGTAAAGATATACCGTTTGATAGTCTTGATTTAATGTTCAAACCAGAAATCAGCGCTAAGTTAAAAGACTGTGGAATTGCGTTACTTGATGCGCCAGCTGATATGTTATCGGTTGCCATGAATTATTTAGGGTTAGACCCAAACTCTGAAAATAAAGACGATTTAAAGAAAGCCTCCGAGCTGCTGAAAGCCAATCGTAAAAATTATAAATATTTCCACTCTAGTCAATATATCTCAGATCTTGCCAATGGCGATGTATGTTTAGCCCTTGGTTATAACGGTGATATTTTGCAATCACAAAGTCGTGCAGAAGAAGCAGGCCAAGGTGTTAACGTGGCGTACTCCATTCCTAAGGAAGGTACTCAAGTATGGTTTGACCTAATGGCCATTCCTGCTGATGCACCTAACAAAGAAAATGCATATAAGTTTATCGACTTTGTTCTACGTGGTGAAACCGCAGCCAATATTTCAAACTATGTTTATTATGCGGTGCCAAATACAGCAGCCACGCCTTTTGTTGAAAAAGAAGTATTGGATAACCCAGGTATTTATCCAACGGATGCAGTAAAAGCCAAACTGTTTCCACAGTTAGCCCATACCGCAAAGTTTGATCGCCTTTTATCGCGCGCTTGGACCGGAATTAAAACCGGACGTTAAGTAACTAAGGCCTGCCTATACAGTAGGCCACTTAATTATAAATGGCCGATGGCCGTGAGCGAAATATTGGCGGTAACTATGAGTGCATCTGAATTAAAATCAACCATAACTGGTGTGGCGAATCCTGTGAATACTGAACTCCCTCTATGGAAACAACCGGATGCGACACCTTTTGTACGCATCGAAAACATCACCAAAAAGTTTGATGACTTTACAGCGGTTGATAACGTTTCGTTAAATATCTATAAAAAAGAATTGTTTTGTTTGTTGGGTGGCTCTGGCTCCGGTAAAAGCACGTTGTTGCGCATGCTTGCCGGTTTTGAAAGTCCAACCAGTGGCCGAATTATTATTGACGGTGTTGATATGGAAGGTATCCAGCCTTGGAATCGTCCAGTTAATATGATGTTTCAATCGTATGCTCTGTTTCCTCACTTAAGCGTTGCCGATAATATTGCGTTTGGTTTGAAGCGTGAAGGCGCCAGTAAGCAAGATGTAAAAAGACGTGTTGCTGAAATGCTAGACATGGTGCAGTTAGGGCACTTGGGTAAGCGTAAACCACATCAGCTTTCAGGTGGCCAGCGTCAACGTGTTGCGTTAGCCCGCTCGTTGGTTAAGCGCCCAAAATTATTATTATTAGATGAGCCACTGGGTGCGCTGGACAAAAAACTGCGTGAAGAAACGCAATTTGAAATTATGAACCTCCAAGAAGACCTTGGCGTGACCTTTGTGGTGGTAACCCACGACCAAGAAGAAGCCATGACACTCGCCACACGTATTGGCGTAATGAATCAAGGTTTGATCGTACAAACTGATGTGCCGCATGATGTATACGAATACCCTAATAGTCGTTTTGTTGCCGAATTCATTGGCTCCGTTAACTTACTAGAAGGTGAAATCGTCGAAGATAATGTTGATAGCGTACGCATTAAATCAAAAGATGCAGGTTGTGAATTTTATGTGCCTCACGGTATCAGCTGTGCACCGCGACAAAAAGTACATGTGGCACTGCGCCCTGAAAAAATAAAAATGACCCGCACTAAACCCACGCAAGAAGATAATTTCATGCAAGGCGAAATCATCGAAATCGCTTACATGGGTAGCCTGTCTGTTTATCGTGTGAATTTAAAAAGTGGCAAAGAGATTCGTGTCACTCAACCCAATTTTGCCCGTGACATGGGGGAGCGCTTCACTTGGAACGAGCAAGTGTTCTTATCTTGGGATGTTGATAGTAGCGTGGTATTAACCTCATGAGTTCGTTTTCTGGAAACGTATGGCTTTCTGGATTTTCAAACTGGAAAGCGCGCTTAACGATATTTTCTAAAATAAACTGGGGTCGCCTTAGTGTGATCTCAGTGCCATATCTGTGGTTGGGTATATTCTTTTTTGTACCCTTTTTAGTCGTATTTAAAATTTCATTGGCTGAGTCAGCCATTGCGATACCTCCTTATAGTGATCTGTTTGACTTCAATGCTGAAGAGGCTTATCTCAGCCTAAAATTGAATTTAGGTAATTACCTCTATTTATGGGAAGACAGTTTTTATCTTGATGCGTATTTAAGCTCGATAAAAATAGCGGCGGTATCCACTTTTTTTGCCTTGCTGGTGGGTTTTCCAATTGCATACCTAATCGCAAGAAGTGATGAAAAAATTCGAGGTATTTTATTAGCCTTGGTTATTTTACCTTTTTGGACATCGTTTCTCTTACGTGTGTATGCGTGGGTTGGTCTGTTAAAAAACCAAGGTTTAATAAACGAAGTATTATTATCGCTGGGTATTATTAATGAGCCACTTACCATGCTACAAACCGACTTTGCTGTTTATATCGGTATTGTTTACACCTATTTACCTTTTATGATTTTACCTTTGTATTCGGCTCTTGAAAAAATGGATATTTCATTGCTTGAGGCCGCTGAAGACTTAGGTGCACGACCTATTCAAAGTTTCTTTATGGTAACCATTCCCCTTGCAATGCCAGGTATTATTGCTGGCTGCATGTTGGTGTTTATTCCGGCGGTAGGCGAATACGTGATACCGGCTTTATTAGGTGGTTCAGATACCTTAATGATTGGCCGTGTACTTTGGGATGAATTTTCACTAAACCGTGACTGGCCGATGGCATCTGCGGTTGCAACCGTCATGTTGGTATTTTTGGTATTACCGATCATGTTGATACGTAACAAATCGGGTAAAGAGGAGGCCATGTAATGAAAAGACGTTCTATATTCTTAAATTCAACGGCCGCATTCGGATTCATATTCTTATACGCGCCGATTATCTCGCTGATTATTTACAGTTTTAACGAATCTAAACTGGTAACTGTTTGGGGTGGCTGGTCAATTAAATGGTATAGCGAACTGTTTAAAAACGATCAAATCATGGATGCCGCGTTATTAAGTTTAAAAATCGCGTTTATCAGTGCCACGCTTGCGGTGGTACTGGGCACGATGGCAGGTTTTGCGCTGTCTCGTATGGGGCGCTTTCGCGGTAAATTATTATTTTCTGGTTGGGTGAGCGCACCTCTGGTTATGCCAGAAGTGATCACTGGCTTATCGTTACTGCTTTTGTTTGTCGCAATGGAAAGTGCGTTTGGCTGGCCAGCGGGTCGTGGTGAAATGACGGTGATCATCGCTCACACCACCTTTTGTTTAGCCTATGTTGCGGTTATTGTGCAGTCACGCTTAGTGGTGCTGGATGATACGTTAGAAGAAGCCGCTATGGACCTTGGTGCGAAACCTTCTACGCTTTTTTTCTTGGTAACACTACCGTTAATTTCCCCCGCAATTATTGCAGGTTGGTTGTTATCGTTTACGTTGTCACTAGACGATTTAGTGATTGCGAGTTTCGTTTCTGGCCCAGGTGATAGCACCTTGCCGATGGTGATTTTTTCGAAAGTGCGTTTAGGTGTGACACCAGAAGTTAATGCGTTGGCAACCTTAATGATTGCTATAGTGGCCATTGGTGTGATTTTCGCCATGCTGTACATGCGTAAACAAAACAAAATGCTAGCGGCGGCCCAAGAGGGCTAACGCTTACAACTCAAGGGTGCTGATAACAGCACCTGAAACAGGCAGGTTAAAAATGAAAATCGGTATTTTAGCCACAGGCATAACACCAGATGAATTGATTCATCAGTTTGGTTCGTATTCTGAAATGTTTATGCAGTTATTTAAAAATAACGGTTACGAATTTGAATACGAAATTTATGATGTACGCGATAACGTTTTTCCTAAATCGGAAAACGAGTGTGATGCTTGGTTGATTACAGGGTCAAAATTTAATGTGTATCAAAATCTTGAATGGATGCAAACGTTAAAAGCATTTATTTTAGCGGTTCACGCCAGTCAAAAACCCATGGTGGGTATTTGCTTTGGCCACCAAATTATTGCTGAAGCATTTGGCGGTAAAGTGGATAAATACCCTGGTGGTTGGGGTGTGGGTTTACACTCATATGCGTTATCGGGTGATCATGATTTTATTAATGATGGTTCTCGTGATTTTACCATAAACGCCATGCACCAAGATCAGGTGTTGGTGAAACCTGAGAACGCGGTGATATTTGCACAATCAGAATTTTGTGAATACGCCGGTCTAGTGTACGACGATCGCATTATGACGTTTCAAGCGCATCCTGAATTTAGTGTTGACTATGAAGATGCACTAGTGGAAGCGCGTAAGGGGCCTGTGGTGCCGATGGATGTTGCAGAGGACGGCCTTAGAACGTTGCGTGTCAGTGGCGCTAAAACAGAATCTAATAAAGTTGCCCATTGGATGGCCGACTTTATTAAAACACGAGTGTAAACGTACCGTATTCGATTTATATGGGTCAGTGTTATGCCTAATGGTGGCCCATTTTTTTGTTTTATAAAAAGCCGGTGCAGGAATCTGCTTCGGCTTTTTGCGTTTTTAAATAAGGCATATTGAGGTGGATATGATAATTGGAATCTTAGTCACTGGCCATATAGATCAGCCTCATGTGGATAACTACGTGGGTTATGCTCAGATGTTTCAGCAGTTGTTCAAGAAAGCCGATGTGACATTTGAGTATGCTGTTTTTAATGTGATTGATGATGAATGGCCACAATACATTGATAGCTGTGACGGTTGGCTAATCACAGGGTCTGCAAGCGGTGTATATGATAATACGCCATGGATGCAGAAATTAAAAAAATGGATTATACATTCCCACGAGCAGAATGTTCCCATGGTTGGTATTTGTTTTGGTCATCAAATTATTGCAGAAGCATTTGCAGGTAAGGTTGAAAAATACAGCGGCGGCTGGGGCGTTGGGCCGCATCAGTATCAGTTACATAATATTTTATTAGAAGGCAAAAGTGAGATTAAATTGCATGCGGTGCATCAAGATCAAGTCACTAAAAAGCCCCTTAACGCCGTTTGCCTAGCAAGCTCTCCATTTTGTGTAAATGCCATACTGGCCTATGGTGATACTATTTTAACGGTGCAAGCGCACCCAGAATTCACAAAACAGTACGCGGTTGATTTATTAAGCTTACATCAAGGCAGCGCGATCTCACACGAGGTGGCAGACTTAGCATTAGGTACATTAAAAACGGAATATGATGTAGATGATTTAGTCGTTGCCCGTTGGATGGCCCGTGTGTTTTTGCTTAAAGCATAAACATCGATTTTAAATCAATGTTGTATATTAATAAACCGTAAACCAAAAAATATCGCCATACTCAGGATGGTGGTTAATAATGTATTGCGGGTCGTGATAGCGAGAACAATGGAGATTACGGCACACAGCAAGTAATTATTCTGCCAGTTAATATTTAATGAATGCTCGCTTACAAAAACAATCGGTCCCCATATCGCAGTGAGAACAGCAGGGGCCGAATAGCTTAAAAATTTTAAGGTTGCGGTGTTTAATGTAATGGGTAGACGGGGCTCTAAAAAACCATAGCGGCTTAAAAAAATAATACCTGCCATTAGCAATATCGTCAGCATAATCATTTATCTTCCCCTGTTAATTTTGCGTACAAGGTTCCTACTGTCATACCTAAAAGAGCCGCAATCAATAGCCCTGATGGTATTTGCAGTAACTCACAAACAACTGATGTTACTAAGCTAGCTAAGACACACATTAAAATGGAGGGTTGATTAATTTGTGGTGTCACGATGGCGATAAACGTGGCTGCAATGGCAAAGTCTAACCCCCAGCTTTCTAAGTTAGGAATCGAGTGTCCTAAAAAATACCCGCTGCTGTCGCCATGTTCCAAGCAATATAAAAGCTTAGGCCTGCACCCAATGCGTACCAACGATCAAATCCTTGTGGTGATGCTTTTGCCGACTTGGATTTAGCCGTAACCGCAAACAATTCATCTGTGAGTAAAAAACCTAATGCCAATCGCCACTTTAAAGGCAGTGGACTGATGTGTGGGCGCATGGCCATAGAATATAAAAAGTGTCGTGATGTAATGAGTAGGGTGGTAATTAAAATACTACTCAGACCTATTCCCGCTTTGATCATGCCCACGGCCACTAATTGAGCGGCACCTGCAAAAACAATGGCTGACATGGCTTGGCTTTCAAATGGGTTTAAACCTGCATCCATGGCGAGTGATCCGGCTAGGATTCCCCAAGGAATGACGGCGATGCTTAATGGCATAACAGCGAGTGCGCCTTTGAGCCAAAGATGCCAGCGAGAATGTTGATTTTGATTCGTCATGAGCAATGTAAATAATAAATAAGAGCCGGAGTATACCCATTTTTTTGACTGAGTTTGACGAGAATATAGAACGCTTCGTTGCGCTTAATTTAAAGGTGATAATTTATAAAGGGTAAGTATGTACTTACCCTTATATTGAGTATTTAGTAAGCCCCTTCGCTATAGATTAATTCATAGCTGTGACTGTAAATTTCAAGAATATTGCCAAATGGGTCTTCCATGTAAATCATACGATATGGCTTCTCCCCTGGGTAATAATAGCGTGGTGCTTGCATGCGTTTTTTACCGCCAGCGGCCACAATACGCTCGGCTAACTCTTCTACATTTGGGTCTTGTACACAAAAATGAAAAATGCCGGTTTTCCAATATTCGAAGTTATTCTCTGGGTTCTTTTGATTTTTGAACTGGAATAATTCCACCCCTATGCGATCACCTGTTGATAAGTGCGCAATACGAAAGCTTTCCCAGCCAGCACCAAATACTTCGGTGCACATCTCACCAATGGCGCTGTCGTCTTCGATGATCTCGGTGGGTTCCATGATTCGATACCAGCCTAAGACCTCTGTGTAGAACTTAACGGCCGCTTCTAAGTCAGGCACAGAGATACCGATATGGGAAAAGTTACGTGGATAAACGTTATTCATTTTGAGCCTATTGATTACGGGTAAAAGTTGAATAAATCTTACACAGGGTCGATAATTAGTAAAAATTATCAAATTTTATAATTATGAGTATATTTTGTAATGATTAATCCAGTATGGCTGCGCAGTTTTTGCACCTTGGTAGAGGTGGGGCACTTTACGCGCACGGCTGAGCAACTGCATATGACACAGTCGGGGGTGAGTCAGCATATTCATAAATTAGAAGAGCAGCTTGGCCAGTTATTGTTAGCCCGAGACGGTAAACAATTTACCCTGACACAAGCTGGACAAAACCTATATGAAGAAGGACGTCAGATTGTATTGGCACTTTCAAATTTAGAGCAGCGCGTTAGTTTAGACCCAAGCCATGAGGGCTTGGTTAAAATCATGTCACCGGGCAGCGTGGGATTAAAGATGTATTCAAAATTGATTGCGTTTCAACAGCAGCATCCAAAATTAGCGATTGATTACCGCTTTGCTCCTAATGCCAGTATCGAAAAAGCCCTTATTAATAATGAAATTGATTTTGGCTTTATGTCTCGTCCATCACAATTAAGCGAAATTAAAACGGAAGCGGTGGCGAAGGAAGCATTATTATTGATTACGCCTCGGGCAATGAAGAAACCCAACTGGGAGGCGCTTAGGCAGTTAGGATTTATTGATCATCCTGATGGCGCGCATCATGCGCATTTGTTATTAAGTGAAAACTTTGCATCGTTTCAACATATTAACGATTTTAAACAATCCGGTTTTTCTAATCAGATTCACTTAATTTTAGAACCGGTGAGTTTAGGATTAGGGTTTACCGTGTTACCTGCTTATGCCGTTGAGGCGTTTCACAATAAAAAATCAATTTGTATACATGCACTTAAAAAACCGGTTAGTGAAACCTTATATTTATGTTTGTATAAAAACAAGGCTCTAGCTAAACGGGTACATACATTAATGAATGAATCCTGCTCTTATTTATCGTGAACTAAGTCTAAAATTTATACGTTTATTGTTTACTCATTAATATATTTTTTGTGCACACGCCGCGTAATACCCGTGAATAACGTATAAGGAATAGTATCGCAGTAAGTCGCAATTTCAGCAGCAGGCAGTCGATTACCCCATAGCTCTACCTGCGACCCCACCTTTACATTTTCGATGTGCGTTAAATCTACCATCAACATGTCCATTGAGACGCGTCCAATAATTTTTGTACGTTGGCCGTTAACAATAACGGGCGTACCTTCCTTTGCGTGACGGGGGTAACCATCGGCATAACCCATGGCAACTGTACCTACTTTAGTGGTGGCGTCACAAATATGGCGATGGCTGTATCCGACACCTTCACCGGTGCTGACTTCTCGTATGGCGATGATTTCAGAAGTCAGTGTCATGACGGTTTTTAGCTGATCGGCCAGTGGGTGAGGGTTTTCAAAAGGTGTCGCACCATACAGCATAATACCAGGGCGTTGAAAATCACGGCGAGCATGTTCATGGCCTAATGTTGCTGCGCTATTAGCAATGCTAACGGGAGCATTAATAGCAGAAGTGGTAGTATTAAAACATTCAATTTGTTTGTTTGTGATGTCGTTTGTTAAATCATCGGCACTGGCGAAATGACTCATCAATACAATGTCGGCCACTTGTGGTAGCGCGTTTAGTTTTTTAAATGCTATTACATAATCTCGTGGCATCACTCCTAAGCGATGCATACCGCTATCCATTTTTAACCAAATATTAATTGGCTTTGATAGAATGGATTGACTGATAATATCAATTTGCTCAAGGCAATGAACCGCACACCAAAAGTCATTGTGACTAATTAATGGTAGTTCGTCAGCGGTAAAAAAACCTTCTAATAATAAAATAGGTTTTTTGATGCCGGCTTCTCTTAATTCTAGTGCTTCTTCAATACACGCCACACCAAAGGCATCGGCTTCATCTTCAAGTGCAAATGCCATTTTTATTGCACCGTGCCCGTAGGCATCCGCTTTGATAATCGCAATGGCTTGTTGTTGGGGTGCAACTGATTTGGCTAAACGGTAATTTTCGCGAAACGCGTTTAGGTTAATGGTGGCGGTGGCGGTGGCGGCTCTGCCCATGATACATCTCTCATATCCTTTTTAATAAAAGGCGTTTAATTGATTGAAAAAATTATGCGTAATAACGCTCGATTGATAATCCTTCGGGATCTATGTCGGGTGTTTTTTTGTTAATGATGTCGCATACAAATTTGGCAGACCCTAATGACATGGTCCAACCTAATGTGCCGTGACCAGTATTTAAATACAGATTTGAATACTGTGTACCACCAAGTACCGGTGTGCTGTCAGGAGTCATGGGGCGCAGGCCTGTCCAAAACTCCGCTTTACTAATATCAGTCGCACCGGGGAACATATCTTGAATCACAAAATCGATGCTGGCACGGCGTTTGTTCGGACACTCTAAATTATATGAAGCAATCTCAGCAGTGCCGCCCACACGGATGCGATCTTCAAATCGAGTGACCGCCACTTTATAGGTTTCGTCCATAATTGTGGATTGCGGCGCGCGGCTTTCGTCCTCAATTGGTAGGGTTAATGAATACCCCTTGATTGGGTAAATAGGCACATTAATACCCACTGTTTTTAAAATTTGAGGGGAATAACTGCCAAGGGCGCATAAAAATGCATCGGCAATGACAACCCCTGCATCGGTGGTGACACTGGTAATTTTTCCGTTAGATTCATTAAGTCTTTCAATGCGGGTGTCCATCATAAAATTCACACCTAGCGTCTCACATTCTTTTGTAAGGGCGGTGGTGAATTTGAAGCAGTCACCGGTTTCGTCACCGGGTAAGCGTAAGCCGCCAACAAATTTTTCTTTCACCTGTGCTAATGCTGGTTCATGTGAAACGCAGGCGTTCATATCCAACGCTTGGTGTTCGATGCCAAGGTCTTGCAGTACTTTGATGTCTTTTTGTAAGGCATCAATTTGTTTTTGTTTGCGAAATAATTGCAACGTGCCTCGTTGGCGGCCATCGTAATCAAGGTTGAGTTCTTTACGAATATCCACAAAACAGTCGCGGCTGTATTGAGCAATGCGCAGCATGCGGGCCTTATTGGTTTGATACGAACGTGTATTGCAATTGGCTAACATCTTGCTCATCCAAGACAAGGTATAACCATCAATTTCTTTAAGGTTAATCATGAACGGGGCAAGGTCTTGCAACATCCAGCCAATGGCCTTGAGAGGTACACCTGGTGCTGCCCAAGGGGAGCTGTAACCGGGAGAAATCATGCCTGCGTTACCATGGCTGGTTTCTTGAGCCACGCTGCTTTGTCTGTCTATAACCGTGACTTTATGCCCGGATTTGGCTAAATACCACGCGCTAGTCACGCCTAAAACCCCACCACCGAGTATCACAATGTGCATGGTGCACCTCAAAAATATGTATTCTTGTTTTATTGATAAACGCTAGTTTAGGTGAAAAATGTGAGAATATTCCTTTGATTTTTGTTTTATAAAAGGATAAAACACTACATATAATTAAAAATGTAGTGAAAAGGCTGTATATGAAAGAGCTTAAGAAACGCACATTAGATCGCTTGGATATGAGCATTTTGCGCACCCTACAAAATGATGCTCGTATCAGTTATGTGGATCTAGCAGAAAAAGTCGGTTTAAGCTCAACACCCTGCATTGAGCGGGTTAAGCGCCTTGAAAAAGAAGGTTACATTGAGGGTTACTACACACGCTTAAACCCTGAGGCACTAGGGTTTAGCATGCTGGTGTTTGTGGAAATATCCCTTTCTTATCAATCACCGGATGCCTTTCAACTGTTTAATAAAGCGGTAAAACAGCTGCCTTACATTCTCGAATGTCACTTGGTATCCGGCGACGCGGATTATCTGATCAAAGCCCGAATTGATGGTATGTCTGAGTATCGTGCGCTTTTAGGGGATATGTTGCTGACTTTACCTGGGGTGAAGCATTCAAAGAGTTATATCGTCATGGAAGAAGTAAAAGAAACCCAAGAGCTGCCAATAGAATTTAGCCAGAAAAAAACCTAAGAACAAAAATCGTCTTGCAAAATGAAAGTATAGAGTTATGATCAAAAGCATGAAGACATTAATTACTCGCACTCAAACCACTTTTAATACTCGTATGGCATGCCTTGCGGGTACTTTTGTTGGTGTTGAAAAAGCAGTATCACTTGTGGCTTCTTATTGGTATTCAGCAGTGTTTTATTTTGGCTATTTTAGCCAATTGCCGAATCGCCATTAGCAATACTCAATATTATGGCAGTTCGGCTCAATCAGCCGACTGCTTAAAAACCCCGATTAGCAGTTAGCTGATCGGGGTTTTTTTTTGAGATGACTTTTTCAAAACGAAAATAGAACGCAAAGGGGATTAAATTAATTTAAGGAAAAAATCATGCAGTCGGCCCAAGTTTTAAAAACAGAATCTCTAAGTCCGAAGGTAACAAAGCCTGTTATTAGTCAGGTATTACCTTCACCTAATGCATTAAAACAATTATTAACGCTAAGTGCGCAACTGGCACAACAAGTTGCAGATCAACGACAGCAAATTCGTAACATTTTGCAGGGGACTGATAAGCGCTTAATGGTGATAACAGGGCCATGTTCACTGCATGATGAAGAGGCTGCGTTGGATTACGCGCGCCGCCTTAAAACGCTAAGTGATAAGGTGAGTGATAATATTTTAATAGTGATGCGCGCTTATGTTGAAAAACCGCGCACCACCACCGGCTGGAAAGGATTCGCCTACGACCCTCAGCGAAATGGTACAGGTGACATTGAGCACGGCTTACATTGCTCTCGTCAATTAATGCTTAAACTGGTTGAGCTAGGTTTACCATTAGCAACTGAAGCACTAAACCCAATGACCATGATGTACTTAGACGATGTTATTAGCTGGACCGCTATCGGTGCGCGTACTGCCGAATCACAAATTCACCGTGAAATGATCAGCCACCTAACCATGCCTGTAGGAATTAAAAACGGCACTGATGGCTCGGTAGATGCCGCAGTTAATGCCATGATATCAGCCAGCCGTGAACATCATTGTTTGGGTATGGACGCTAACGGAAATATTGCCATGCTCGATACACCAGGAAACCCCGATACGCATGTTGTTTTGCGCGGTGGCCGCAACTTAACCAATTACGATGCGCAAAGTATTGCTGAAACATTAGCGCAATTACAAAAAGCAGAGAAAAACAATGCCCTACATGCAAAAGTAATTGTGGATTGCTCTCACGATAATTCACAAAAACTACATGACAATCAATTACCTATAGCAAAAGAGGTTGTACAACAAATTGTAAACGGTAATAAAAATATCAGCGGTATCATGTTAGAAAGCTTCATTGAGCCAGGCAAGCAATCAATGGAAGGGTGTGAGCATGACGGCTGCCTAAAATACGGTATGTCCATTACGGATGCTTGTATCAGTTGGGGGCAAACTCAAACGTTAATCGAGCAATTAAATGAGATGTTAAGCTAGTGACTCAAGTTGTTTTAAAATGGCTTGGGCTTCATGGCTTAAAGCAGAATATAATTTTATATCGCCGTTACGCTGTGCCGCCATTGCTTGTTCTAGCTTAGCGTAATAGGCTTTTTCGAGTTTCTTTTTTGGGTCTGATTTAAACAGATAAAACATGGTATCTACCTTTTTGGATGATTAAACATCATACGCTGTTTGATTGAGTTTGGTTCACATGGCATTTATTTAAAACGACTCAACGTATTCATCGGGCGCGAGATGCCCTCGTACATGGATTATTTTGTTTTTTAAGTGGGGCACTCATGGATTGGAATCTTATTTCTGAGAGCACGTAAAATCAATAACAATGTACAATGCTAAACTTAAATAAAAATAGAGATATACATGTTACTACATACGATTAAACCAAGATTCAGCGATACAGATGCACTTGGGCATATTAGCAATACCGCATTTCCAATTTGGTTTGAAGAAGCCCGTACACCATTATTTGAAATATATCATCCAACCCTTGATGTGAAATCGTGGCCATTAATCATTGCTCGTATCGAACTTGATTTACTGGCACAAACGTATTGGGGTGAGGATGTGGAAATTAGAACCTATATTAATAAGTTAGGTAATTCTTCTTGTGAGGTGGCCCATGAAGCGTGGCAAACAGGAAAAATGGTAGCTAAAGGGTTGGCCGTGATGATTCATTTTGATTATCAAAACGAAAAGGCTGTGCCAATACCGGATGACGTTCGAGCGCAATTAAACGTCCATTTAAAAGATTGATTGAGCGCAGAATTATCTGCGCTTAATAAAAGCTGAATCGCATCGAGTTTTATGACATTACTTTATACAGCTGATTAACTTATCGCGCTTGATTGAATTAATTGCAATACTGCCTTAATCTCACGGCTTTATAAGTAAATGAGAATACTCAAGCTCATATATTAAGGAAAAAAATATGCATAGTACGGTCAAATATACAGCGATATCCTTACTGGTGTTTGCTTTGTTTATCAGCGGATTGCTTGCGTTTAATTATGCACCCGATCAACCAGTAAGCGAGTTGACTGAACGGTGGGCGCAGTCGCCTTCACAGTTTATCGATATTGCAGGTATGCAGGTGCATCTTCGTGATGAAGGCCCTCGCGATGATCCAGAGCCGATTATATTAATACACGGCACGGGTGCATCATTACATACATGGGACGGCTGGGTTGATGCGCTTAAATCAGAGCGACGTGTCGTTCGATTTGATTTACCCGCATTTGGTTTAACCGGACCTGATCCCGAAGACAAATACACGATTGAGCATTATGCTGCTTTTATAGTAGCCGTTTTAGATACGCTGAAAATTGAACAATCCGTATTAGTCGGTAATTCATTGGGTGGGTATATTGCATGGGCGACGACGATTCTTTATCCAAAGAAGGTCACTAAATTGGTATTGGTAGATGCCAGTGGCTATCCGTATGCGGCTAAATCGGTACCACTTGCTTTTAAACTTGCACGAACGCCTATTATAAAAGACGTGGTTAAGAATATCTTACCCCGCTCATTGATAGAGGGGAGCGTGAAAAATGTTTATGGGAACCCTGAATTAGTAACGGACGAACTAGTCGACCGATATTATGATTTGGCCACACGCGAGGGTAATCGAAGAGCGCTGTCTTTGCGGTTTAAGCAAACGATTCCTGGCCCGTTAATTGAGCGACTTGATGAAATTAACATTCCTACGTTAATTCTATGGGGGGAAAAAGATAATTTAATTCCTTTGATATTTGCGAAGCAATTTTCTCAGGATATAAAACATAACCAGCTGATGACATTTCCTGCGTTAGGGCATGTCCCTCATGAAGAAGACCCTCTTTCAACCGTCAATGCTTTTAAGGCATTTTTGGCTAAGTAAATAAAAGGGGCAAGTTACATTTTTTGAAATAAAAAACCCAGCATAGCTGGGTTTTTTATTATTTTATTGGGGCGAATCACACTCGAAAGAGTGTGGATTAAAACCCTAATTTATCACGTAAATTATAGTAAAACGCACCCATTGCGGTAAATGGCACACGGAAAGTATGACCACCAGGGAATGGGTATTGTGGCAAACCAGCAAACACATCAAAGCGTTGGCTATCGCCGGCAATCACTTCACTTAACACTTTACCAGCAAGGTGCGTACACGTTAGGCCGTGGCCTGAATAACCTTGGGCGTAATACATATTTTTGCCAATTCGGCCAAACTGAGGCAAGCGCATTAGGGTCAGCAAGAAATTACCGGTCCATGCGAAATCCACTTTTGTGCCTTTTAATTGTGGAAATGTTTTTAGCATGTTCGGCACAACCATAGATTCTATTTTGCTTGGTTCACGGGCACCGTAAGTCACGCCGCCACCGTAAATTAAACGGCCTTCATTAGATAGGCGGTAATAATCTAAAAGATAGTTGCAGTCTTCTACACAGTTATCTTTTGGTAGTAATTGTTTTTGCTGCGCTTCGCTTAGCACTTCGGTGGTAATTACTTGAGTGCCACAAGGAATCGCTTTTGATTGCAACTTAGGAATCAGACCGCCAAGGTATGCGTTGCCTGCGACGACAATAAAGTCACAAGTGACACTGCCGTTTGCGGTGTAAACCACTGGCTTATCGCCTTCTTCGATACGAATGACTTCTGAATCTTCATAGATCTTGCCACCCATAGATTCAACCGCAGCGGCTTCACCAAGGGCTAGGTTTAATGGGTGAAAGTGACCACCTGATTTATCTAATAAACCACCACTGTAACGTTCAGAGCCAATATGCTCTTTGATTTTATCTGCACTTAGTAGCTCAAGGTCTTTGTGGCCATGTGCTTCCCATAAGGCTTTTTTTCCTTCTAATTCTTTTAGTTGTCGATCATTACAGGCTGCAAAAATACCGCCGTCTTTAAGATGGCAGTCAATATTATATTGCTCAGCAAAGCGGCGAATAATGCGGCCGCCTTCAAATGCCATTTTGCCCATTTCGGTGCCCACTTCTTTACCGTAATGTTTTTCGATGAAGTCGATATCGCGGCTGTAAGAATGAACAATTTGGCCGCCGTTGCGACCCGATGCACCAAAGCCGATGCGCTTGGCTTCAAGTACGGTGACATTAAAACCTTTCTCTGCCAAATGAATCGCAGTTGATAAGCCAGTAAAGCCTGCACCAATGACACAGATGTCTGAAGTGATGTTGCCATTTAATGACGGACGTAGATTTTTGTCATTAGCAGAATCGGCGTAATAAGATGTTGTGTGTTCAGGGGCTGTCATTCATGTACCTCGACCTAGGGTATTTCTTACCTTTCTAGGTTAGTTTATTAAGGCAACAAGCTTAGTTTTAAGCTCAATTAATTCATGCTGTTACGATACTGCGCCAGCGGCGACGCTGGATATACCCAGTAGGGGATATATTGTTTAAGTGCATTTAGTCGTGCAAACAAAGCTGTTTTTGTCAGCTCAAGAATCGCGGCAATAGTGCGACTTTTTATTTAAATAAGCACGCATTATTTTTACGATTTATAGCCGTTTTACTTGCTCTAAGCATTGGCAAAATTGCTCGATAATCATCTCGTTTGGATGACGGCTACGATAGATGGCACTGAAGATATTTGTGTAGCCATAACGCTGACTTAAAATGGGTTTTAGCTGTTTATCTAGCCCCCAGTTATTGACCATATGAGTGGGCAACATGCCCAGATAGTGGCCACTTAACACCAGTGTAGCACGGGCTTCTTGATGGTGAGCTTTGGCGTGCTTTTCCCATTTGAGTATGTCTGGGTGCATTTCGCGCCCAGACATTAAACGCGGAGACTCGACAAATTTATAAGGCAGTAAATGATTGGGTTTGATGTGCTCATCGGGTATTCCATATAAAGGGTGACCTTTAGCACAGTACAGCTGCATTTGTTCGTCGAATAAATTGACTCTATTCAGTTCGCTAAAATCTTGCGTGAGTACAGTAATGCCAATATCGACTTTTTTGTCGAGCACCGCAGTGATGATTTCATCCGATGACATGGTGCTAATGTGAACGTTGACGTCAGGTGCTAGTTTAGAGAATAAGTCTAATGCGCTGACAATACAGGAATCATGACCACCTAACATATGCTCAGCAAACCCAAGATGAAGCTGACCAATTAAGCGATTATGGTTGTGATTAATGCGATTACGGAAACTATCGAGAGCCCCAAGTAAGTCTAGGGTGGCATCGTAAACCACTTGGCCGTGACTGGTGAGGCTAAAGCCGCTGCGCCCGCGTTCACAAAGGCGCATATCTAAGCGTTTTTCCAGATCAGATATATAGTTAGATATAGTAGAGTTGGCTAGGTTGAGTTGTAGCTCGGCAGCAGTGAAGCCGCCGGCTTCAACAACCGATTTAAAGACTCTTAATAGGCGCAGATCAATATCGGCCAATTGGCCTGAAATAGCCGCTTTTTTACGACCCATGACGGTCTCCACGGTGGTGTTATTCATGTTTGTATATTTAAATGTAAGGTCTATTAAATCATTATATAAACAAAAGGAATACTGCTTTATAAACCCACCCATAAATGTAAGGGCTGACAGCCGTAAGGAATTCACATGAGTATCCAATTAAATAACCCAAGCTTGCTTCAAACTCAGGCATTTATTAATGGTCAGTGGTGCGACGCCGATAGCGGTAAAACCTTTGCAGTGGTAAATCCAGCAACGGGTGAAGAGATTGCTCGAGTAGCAGATTCAGGCCAAGCCGAAACATTACGTGCGATTGAAGCCGCAAAAGCAGCCATGCCCGCTTGGAAAGCTGAACCGGCAAAAGTTCGCGCGGCAATTTTAGAAAAATGGCACGACCTCGTTATGGCTAACCAAGCCGATCTGGCCAAACTCATGACATTAGAGCAGGGTAAAACCCTTGCTGAATCAACTGGCGAAGTGGCCTATGGCGCGTCATTTATTAAATGGTTTGCAGAAGAAAGTAAGCGAATTTACGGGGATGTATTGCAAGGGACACCGGATCGTCGCGGTATTGTGATCAAGCAACCGGTTGGCATTGTGGGTGCCATCACCCCTTGGAATTTTCCTAACGCCATGATTACACGCAAAGCCGCACCTGCATTGGCCGTAGGTTGTGCCATGGTATTAAAACCAGCCGCTGAGACGCCACTATCAGCATTGGCATTGGCTGAACTGGCAAAACAAGCAGGTTTACCAGCGGGTTTGTTTAATGTCGTCGTGGGCACAGATGCACCTGCTATTGGTGGCGAGTTAACTTCAAACCCTGATGTGAAAAAAGTGACGTTCACAGGCTCAACCCCTGTGGGTAAATTGCTCATTAAGCAATGTGCAGAGACGGTAAAGCGCACATCAATGGAATTAGGTGGTAACGCACCTGTGATTGTGTTCGATGACGCGGATCTAGATGCTGCGGTACAAGGAGCGTTGGTTTCAAAATATCGTAATTCAGGTCAAACCTGTATTTGTTCAAATCGTTTGATAGTACAAGAAGGCATTTACGATGCTTTTGTTGAAAAATTCACACAAGCCGTTAATAACTTTAACTTTGGTAATGGCCTTGAAAGTGACAGTACTCATGGACCTGTGATCACAGAAAAAGCCATGAATGATATTCACGAAAAAGTAGAAAGTGCCGTTGCACAAGGTGCAAAAGTGGTTGTTGGTGGTAAGCCAAAAGGCGGTAATGGCTATTTTTATGAGCCAACTATTTTAACGAACGTTGATAGCTCAATGCGTGTGTTCCGTGAAGAAATCTTTGGCCCAGTGGCCCCCATCTTTAAATTTAAAACAGAAGAAGAGGCCATACATATGGCCAATGATACTGAGTTTGGTTTGGCTGCGTACTTTTACAGTGAAAATTTATCGCGAATTTTTCGTGTCGCAGAAAGCATTGATTACGGCATGATAGGCGTAAACGAAACGGCCATCAGTTCAGAGATCATTCCTTTTGGTGGCGTAAAGGAATCAGGCCAAGGCCGTGAAGGCTCTAAATACGGTTTAGATGATTATTTAGAAATTAAGTACATCTGCATCGGCGGCATTAACAAGTAAACATTTATTAATGGCAGTTAAATAACTTAACGGCCTGTTATGGGCTTAATTTAAGAAACTGGAAGTACCATGAGCACCATTATTTACCCAACAACGAATTTAAAGCATACCGAAACCCTAACCATCGAACGCGGTGAAGGTGTGTATATTTACGATAACCAAGGAAATAAATACATAGAAGGTCTAGCGGGCCTTTGGTGTACATCGCTGGGTTATGGCAATCAAGAATTAATCGATACCGCGGCTGAGCAAATGAGCAAGCTGTCTTATTCTCATATGTTTGGCGGTAAAACCCACCAAGTGGGCATGGATTTATCTGAAAAAATATCGGCTATGGTGCCTGTGGATAACGCCAAAGTATTTTTTGGTAATTCGGGCAGTGATGCTAACGACAGCCATATTAAAATGTTACGTTATTATTTTAATGCCATTGGTAAGCCTGAAAAATTTAAAATCATTGCCCGTGATCGCTCATACCACGGGGTGACGGTTGCCTCAGCTGCGTTAACGGGTTTGCCGCCTAACCACACACATTTTAATTTACCCTTTGAAGCGCTAGGCATTCTACGCACAGACGCGCCCCATTATTACCGTGGCAAGTTAGATGATGAGAGCGAAGCGCAATTTGTTGAACGCATCACCAATAATTTAGAAAACATGATTTTAGAAGAAGGCCCAGAAACCATTGCGGCCTTTATTGCAGAGCCGATTACGGGTGCCAGTGGCGTCATCGTGCCGCCAGCGGGTTACTACGAAAAAGTACAAGCTATCTTGGCTAAGTACGACATTCTCTTTTGGGCTGATGAAGTTATCACGGGCTTTGGTCGTACCGGTAACGATTTTGGCTCAACCACCATGAGCATTAAACCAGCCATGATGACGTTAGCAAAACAATTATCTTCAGCCTATATGCCAATCAGTGCGTCAGTGATTCGTGGTGATATGTATGAAGCGATGATTGAACCATCAAGCCAAGTAGGTGTATTTGGGCACGGCTATACCTATTCAGGGCACCCGGTTGCGTGTGCGGTTTCATTAAAAGTGTTAGAGATTTATGAACGCGATAACATTTTTGCAAAAGCCGCTGATGTTGGTACTTACCTGCAAAGCGAATTGAGAAAATTTGCAGATCATCCATTAGTGGGCGAGATTCGTGGTGCGGGAATGATTGGCGCACTTGAGTTAGTTGCGAATAAACAAACTGGCCAGTCTTTCCCTGGTGGTGTGATAGGTGGCTACGCCATGCAAGCTTGTCAAAACCACGGCATGATTACTCGCGCGGTGGCGGGATCATCATTGGCATTTTGCCCGCCATTAATTTGTACTAAAGCACACATTGATGAAATGATGTTGAAGTTAAGCAAGGCACTTGATGATACTTTAGTGTTTGCAGTAAAAGAGAAGTTGCTGGTGGCTTAATGATAGTTTAGGAGTGGTTTATGTAGGTCGGGATTTATCCCGACAAGCGTTAGCCGTAACTAGCATTATCGCCCTAAAGGACGACCTACAGTAATGGTTTAGGTAGGTCGGGATTTATCCCGACACTTTCCCTTTCAATTATGCTTTCTCAATCGTCATATAAACCAAGGTTTGGTTTAATAATTGATAGGCAATTTCACCAAAGGACATTGGGCCAGTTAAGTTTCCGGTTTTTTTACCTTCAAGCTCAGAATACAAAAAGTTCAAAATACAGTTGCAGCCATAACTGGCTTTGTCGATTTCTTGGCTTGAGATTGCTTGATTAAAACTTGATACGTAGTCCGCAACTGGCGTAGCAAATTGGTATTCAACATCTGCAAACACAGGCGCGTAAAGTACCACGTCGCCTCCATTAATCGCTTGCACAGAAACGTTTACGTTAATGCCGTTATAGTCAGCGACCAATGGTAAGCGTGTATCAATGCCGTTGGCGTTAATGTATTGCGCTAAATTAGTTTCTACACCGTCTATCAAACACGTGTCGACGCTAAAGCTTGTGCTTGGGAAAACAAACTTAGGGCCGTTGCCTTGTTCAAATAAATTCACAATGTGAATATTCGCTATTTGGTCTGCAGGTAACGACACATGCATTGCTATGGCTTTATCAGCCATGGTCATGGCCCCTGGGCCAAATACCGTTTTAGCTTGGTGGGTGTCTACGTCATCTAAGTGTACGCCTGCAACCCAGCCAATTAATGGCGAGAAAAACATATTAGGAAAGCCCGGCGCATTTTGTGCGTACTCAGCATGTACCTCGCTGCCCGCTGGTAAAATAGTAATGGTAAAGCCGTTATCTGGAGCATCTTGCGCAATACGAGAAATAGACTTGGTATCGTAAGGGGTAATGCGTGGTTGAGTGTTGCCACTTAAGCCTTCGATCGCATTCACAAAAATTTGTTCTTTACTGGCTAGGCCACCGTTCTCACTCATGAAATAAGGGATGGTGCCGCCGATCCAATTGCCGCTAGGTAATTGAGTTAATAAAGACTCGTCGGCAGCGATTATTAAAAAATCACCCGATTCGATGCGATCAATGGTGCTCGCTAAATCTAAAAGTTGACTCGTGATGGTTACGTTTGACATATACTTCTCTAAATTCTGTGTAAATTAGCTAGCCATAGCTAGGTGTTGTTCAATTTGTTTCACTTCGTTGTTAAGTGAACGCAAGTTGCGTAAAAAATATTGTTGAATCATTTCACGCGCTTCATTTTCATCTTCTGTGGTGCGTGCTTTAACTAATAATAGTTTTAAAGCCATTTGCCCAGATTCAATGAATACCTTGCCTTGAATAATATCGGCCCATATTGAATGATTACTTTCTGGTAGCTCTATATCATTGTTTTGTTCGTTTAGTTGGCGAACCATTTTTGAGATAGATAGCAATTCAGGTTTAAGCTTAATCATATTCTTTTTAAGGTAAGACAAAAGCTCCTTCGAAATTTGGAAGCGCTCATCTTGGCTAATATCGCTTTTACGATATAAACTTTTCAATTGAGATATATAGAGGCTTAACCCCGTATTTTTTGACAGTAGGTCAACTTCACCACTTAAAATACTGTGCCAAATTGGATGGTCAATTGTCAGGGTAACTTTTTTGTTTTTATTTGATTGTGGTTCTTGCTCATTGGCAGCAACGGGTTTAGCTTCAATTACACCAATCTGAGCATATTCACTTTTTAGCTGTGCGCGGTTTTTGATAAAAAACTGGCGTAACGTTGCAATAGCGTCTTGCATCACGCTTGGATCATCTTTGCTGTTAAAGCAAGACAGTTCTAAGCGTGATAGTAAAAACTTTAAAGAAGGTAAGTTGGTTTTAAAACTAATTTCGTGTTTGATAATGCCGCGCCATACAGGGTCAGTTTGCAGGGGTAATTGACTTTGTATTTGGCTTTCTTGTTGTTCGGTTTGATTGTCAGAGATAATTTGACTAACCAGTCTACGATCAATACCGGTTAAGCTGTGGATGGTATCGGAGCTGAGCTGTTTACTGGCGGCTAATAATACCGTTTGCTGTAATTGGTAGGTGTACTGGCTGTGTTCGGGGCCAATAAATGCAGGCGGATTTAAGGTGCGATGTTTTGAAAACGTTTGTTGTGACGCGTGCATCTCGATGATGGTGTCGAAGCGACCTGTTTTTATGTGGTGCCAACGAACCTTTTGTGTGCGTTGCTTACCATTACTAAATAAGCCTCTCGACTTATTCACCATTTCTTCGACCTGAACTTCAAGAACTTCGTTCTCAAGATTCATTACCATATCTTTGATTCGAAAAGGGGGGTAAATCCCTAATATTTGTTCCACTTCGCGCCGATTTAAGCGTTCCATCTGACCTTCCTAGTTGAGAACCTGTTCGATTCATTATTCTTTTTGTTTATGATAAGTAATTTTAATCTAATACTTTGTTCTTACAAGCATTTTATGCTTATATTGTCTAAGACGGTATACGCCAGCACTCAACTAAGGAAAGTAAGATGAAAACATTAAATTTACACCCAAATCTTGATCAATTTAATGGAGTTAGACGCTTAAAAGCGGCAGCTGGGCACTGTTTTTTAGCCCAAGGTGTAAAACCTTCGCACTGCTTTTATATTTTAAATGGTCAAGTTCAGCTTGAAGTGCATGATAAAGAGCTAGATCGCAAAGCAAGGTTGTCGACCATATTTACGGCAGGTGATTGTATTGCCGCAAAAGAATTACTAAGCGAGCAAGCCTCACTGCATAACCTTATCGCTTATTCTGACATTGAATACATTTCATTTTCGTTACCAGAACTTAGAAAATTCTTATTAGAAGTGCCTGATTTTTATTCAATTATTTTAAATACATTGAGTAAGCAAATTAACGTGGCACTACAAACTGAAGTGGATAACGCATTAAACACGGCGCCGATTAAAGAAGTAGAGTTCATCGTAAGTGGTGCAAATGACGCTTATCGCGCGATTCAAAATCTACCTGAACGTGTGATTGACGAAGCCATCATGGCGGTTGCCAATGCGGTTAATGATCAAGCAGAAAATTTAGCTAAGCTTACTATTTTAGAAAGTAGCATGGGTGTGCTAGAGCATAAAGTTCAAAAAATTAAACTGGGTACGATTGCCGTTGCACAAAATCTCGAAGGTAAACCAGGAGTTGGCAGTATTATTGAGCAAAAAGACGGCAGTACAGGCTTAGCCAATAGTATGGGTGTGGTATTTGCTATGATTCCTGTGACGAATCCTGTTGAAACACTGACGTTTAAATTTTTAATTGCACTTAAATCACGTAACGCCATTATTATTAGTAGTCACCGTAAAGCGAAAAATGTAGGTAACCTAACCGTTGAAATTATTCAAAATGTGTTAAAGCAATTAGGTTTACCTGTTAATTTAATCCAAACATCTCAGCAACCGTCATCTCGTGCTTTAACTCAAGCATTTATGACCCATAATAACGTGCACTTTATTTTAGCTACCGGCGGCCCATCTATGGTGAAGTCCGCTTACCAGTCAGGTACACCTGCCATTGGGGTGGGTAAAGGTAATGCGCCTGTGTGGATTGAGAAAACCTGTGATGTGAAAAAAGCAGCACACGACGTGGTGTTTAGTAAAAGTTTTGATAACGGCATTGTGTGTGGCTCAGAAAATAATCTGTTAGTTGATGCAAGCATCTACGGTGATTTTTTAAATCATGCGATAGACGCTGGTGCTGCCGTTTTTAATGATTTTGAGATTCATGCGCTGTTAGATATCGTATTCCATGATGATCATTTAGACAGTCGATTTGTGGGCAAAAGTGCACAAGATGTTTGCGATGAGCTGGGCATTAAACGCGACTACCCAATCAAATTGATATTGGCAGAAACCCAAGGTCAGCCTGATAATACGCCATTGCTTAAAGAAAAATTATTACCCGTGCTGTCTGTTACAAAAATTACGAATGACGAACACGCACTGAACCTTGCGAAAACCATTTTAGCGGATGAAGGTGCAGGCCATACCGCGATTATGCACAGTAATAATGAACAGTTAGTACAAGCGTTTGCACAATGTGCTGACGTGAGTCGTGTACTGGTTAACGGGGCAGGTACATTAGGCTG
Source organism: Oceanicoccus sp. (assembly GCA_047621325.1). GTDB lineage: Bacteria > Pseudomonadota > Gammaproteobacteria > Pseudomonadales > Oceanobacteraceae > Bermanella. The sequence continues at coordinate 163,350 of JBLHLT010000003.1, read as the reverse complement.
TATTGGTGCAAACAACGGTTTACAGCTTTCCTGGACGTTAGGGTGTGGCACACAGGGAGGCGGCTCGACAGGTGATAACGTAAGTTATGAACATTTGTTGAATATTAAGCGTATTGCTTATGCCCAGTAATAGTCGTCGATTAACGTTTTGTAATTATTTATCTAAAAAATTGTTGAATAGGTTGGCATGCATGCCAAGGTGAATGTATAACCCATTGATATTTAGTTGATGGGTATTCACCTTATTGGCCACACTTCGACTGACGTTCGTCCCTCACTGCTCAGTGTGAACAGTTTGGGAGTGTTAAGTTTATTTTGTTATACATATTATCCAAAAAAACCCGCTAATGAGCGGGCTTTCTTAATCAAACTAAGTTTTGATTATTTTGCAGCGTTGTATGCCGCAATCGAATCAACAATGGCTTTTTTAGCTTCAGCCGCGTCGCCCCAGCCTTCTACTTTTACCCACTTGCCTTCTTCTAAGTCTTTATAGTTTTCAAAGAAGTGTGCGATCTGGTCGCGTAATAATTTAGGCACGTCGTTAATGTCATGAATATCTTCGTACATTTTAGTGATTTTAGTGTGCGGCACTGCTAGTAGTTTTGCATCGCCACCGGCTTCGTCAGTCATGTTTAATACACCCACTGGGCGGCAACGAATCACAGAACCTGCTTGCACTGGGTAGGGCGTAATCACCAATACATCAAGTGCATCACCATCGTCGGCTAGGGTGTGGTTGATGAAGCCGTAGTTAGCAGGGTAGAACATAGGGGTTGCCATGAAACGGTCAACCAATAGCGCACCGCCCATGTCTTTGTCGATTTCATACTTGATAGGGCTTGAGTTTGCTGGGATCTCGATCGCTACGTAGATGTCTTCAGGAGCGTCTTTGCCTGCTGGAATTTGATCGAAGTTCATGGTGATGTCCTATTTATAATAAGAATGACAAATATAAGATCTTAAATTATAACGCCCAATATCTATAAGGGCTAGAGATGAAATGGTGGGGTTAAACTGAGGTTTTGAAGGAAGAGGGTAGGCTCTGTTTTTAGCAGAGCCTGATTTTATTACGCTTTAGCAATAATCCCCTTAATCTCAGGCACACAGCTACCACAGTTTGTGCCGGCTTTTAGTTTATCCCCGACCATTTGCGGCGTGTTACAACCTGCTTTAACAGCTGCGGCAATGGTTTTTTCACCCACGCTGTAACACGCGCAAACAATACGGCCAATATCTTCACCAGCGGGTGCGTGACCACTAAGAAGAGCGGTTCGAGCACGTGGGTCTAGGGTGTCTTTTGCAAATTGGCTAGCAAGCCAAGTGCGTTCAGGCAATTGTGTATTAGGCGCGACCATGGCGACGGCTTCTAGTTGGCCTTGTTTGTTGAGTAAGGCTAAACGAAACAAGCCAGAGGCTTCGTCTTCGTAGCTGAGTATTTCTAATTCTTGTTGTTCAATTTGGGCAGTATTTTTAAAACCTAACCAAGTCATCATGCTTTTGATCGGCGTGTCTAGGGGTTGGCTGTTAGCTAACTCAAGGCGAGTGTGTTGTGTGCCTTGGGCCGATACCACGTATTCGCTATCCGGCCATTCTATTGGGCTGCGGCTTAATACAAAACCAAACCAGTTAGCGTCAAATGCACTGACTTGAATGGGGGTGTGTTTACTTTCGGGTTGTTTACTAAATGCATCGACTTCGGGGTTAACCACTGGGTTAACTCGGCCTGTGCGAGACAGCTGTGCTGTCCAGTGCATAGGGATAAACACATCGCCAAGTTTAGGGTTGGTATTGATGGTGACGGGTGCGAGCATGCGGCCCCATTTACTTTTAACGTTAACCAATTGGCCTTCACTTAAATTACGTGCGTTGGCATCTTTTTCATGCAGTTCTACAAAGGGCTGGCTAATGTGTTGGTTTAGTTGAGGTGCCAATGCGGTGCGCGTCATGGTATGCCATTGGTCACGAATACGGCCCGTATTTAAACGCAGTGGGTAATCGTTGGTGGGCAAGTTGATTGGTAACTTTGGTATCACGGCTAACAATTTTGCTTTGCGGTTTGGTGTGAAAAAATCACCATTTGCAAAAAAGCGATCACGGCCGTTCGGAAACTCAGTATTCACCGGCCATTGAATCGGTGTTAAGTTTTCGTACTCATCATTACTAATATTGGCTAAGCCGCTGATATCAAAGTCACGGCGTTTATGTGTTGGCGCGTCTGAGTTTTCAAAACCTGAAAGCGCAGCGTGTTCACGAAAAATATCCGCTTGGGTTTGATAATTAAAGCCATCGTTAAAGCCCATGCGTTTGGCTACTTCACACATAATTTGCCAATCGTGCATGGCGTTGCATGCCGGTTGAAATAAGCCCCGTTGACGAGAAATACGACGTTCGCTGTTGGTGACGGTGCCGTCTTTTTCGCTCCAGCCGGTTGCGGGTAATTTTACATGGGCTAAATCGCCGGTGTCGGTTTGATCAATGCAATCACTGATCACCACAAGCTCACATTTTTCTAATGCGCGTTTTACTTTATCGGCATTGGGTAGGCTCACTACTGGGTTGGTGGCCATGACCCAAACGGCTTTTATTTTGCCTTCATCAATGGCATCAAACATATCAACCGCCATTAAACCACTTTGTGTGGCTATGGTAGGGGATTGCCAAAACGTTTTAACGCGGGCAATGCTGTCTTCTGTGAAATCCATGTGCGCGGCTAATGTGTTGGCAAGGCCGCCCACTTCACGACCACCCATTGCGTTAGGTTGGCCTGTCATTGAAAACGGCCCCATGCCCGGTTTACCAATACGGCCGGTGGCAAGGTGACAGTTGATAATACTGTTGACTTTATCGGTGCCTGAGCTGGATTGGTTAACACCTTGACTGTATAGGGTGACGCTTTTTTCGGTTTCACAAAACCAATTATAAAACTGTTTTAAATCGTCTTCGTTTACGCCCAGTGTGCTGGCGAGTTCTTTTATATTGCCAGCAGTGTTTTGCGCGGTGGTGACTGCATCGTCTAGGCCATCACAATGTTGCTGTACATAATCAGAATTGATTTTATTTTGTTGATTAATGCTGTTTAGCAAACCATTAAATAACCAAACATCGGTGCCTAAGTTAAGAGGTAAATGTAAATCGGCGATGTCACAGGTTTGTGTACGACGCGGGTCAATCACCACCACTTTTACATTTGGGTTGGCTTCTTTGTATTTCTTTATACGCTGAAATAAAACAGGGTGGCACCAAGCGGTGTTGCTGCCGACTAATGTAATGAGTTCGGCTTGTTCAAAGTCGTCGTAACAACCCGGTACGGTGTCTGTACCAAATGCACGTTTGTGACCCACAACAGAAGACGACATACATAGGCGCGAGTTGGTGTCGATATTACCGCTGCCGATGTAGCCTTTCATTAATTTGTTGGCCACGTAATAATCTTCGGTGAGTAATTGCCCAGAAACATAAAACGCCACGGCGTCAGGGCCATGTTGTTTGATGATGTCGCTAAAACCGCTAGCCACTTTATCTAATGCATCATCCCAAGAAACCACTTGGTTATTTATTTTCGGCTCTAATAATCGCTCATTAAGTGAAATGGTTTGATCAAGGGCGCTGCCTTTTGAACAAAGACGGCCAAGGTTAGCAGGGTGATCATCAAGGCCGGTGACACTGATGGTGCGTGCAGTTTCATTTACCGTGGCTTTGATACCACAGCCAACTCCACAATAGGCACATGTGGTGTGTTTGGTGATGTCAGTAGCTGTTTTTTTACTTGAGGTGATGACATTCATGCAGCCACCTCATTGTGAGGGCGTTTTACTTGATCGGTCATTGTGTCACTTTGAGCTTGGCATAATGCTTTGCCAAACATTAAATAGGGGCGAATAGATTGGATATCGGTTTTTGCATCAATAAGCTCATGATAAAACGGGCCTTCTTGTGTGTCACCATATAACACGACCCCGATGATTTTATTGTCTTCAATCACTATTTTTTTATACGTGCCTTGCTGGGTGTGACGGTAATAAATGTATTCACTGTTTTGTGTACCTAAAAAGTCACCAACTGAGAATAAGTTAATACCCGTCACTTTTAATTTTGTAGCGGTTGGTAACGTTTGAAACTGAGCCACACCATGTTCACTTAAATGGTTGGCCAAAACTTTTGCTTGATCATAAAGAGGCGCCACTAAACCGAACGTATCGCCACGGTGTTCGATGCATTCACCTAAGGCATAAATACTTGGGTCATAGGTTTGTAAGGTGTCGCTGACAATAATGCCGTTTTTACAATATAAACCGCAATCGAGCGCTAATTGGATGTTTGGGCGAATACCGATGGCCATGATCACAAGATCGGCTTCTAGTTCGCTGCCATCGGCAAAGCATACTTTTTCAACGCGCTGATCACCTTGAATCGATTGTGTGTTTGCGTCCATTTTAAAGTGTAAACCACGGGTTTCGAGAGCGTGTTTGAGTAGCTCGCCGGCTTCTTGATCTAGTTGACGGTTTAATGGGATATCACAGTTGTGCACAACCGTGACGTCCATGCCGCGGCCACATAAACCCATGGCGGCTTCTAAGCCTAATAAACCAGCGCCAATCACCACTGCTTTTTTATGTTGCCCAGCAACATTAATCATGTTTTCAACATCGCGAATATCACGAAAGCTCATGACACCATCTAGATCAACCCCTTCAATGGGGAGCATAAATGGATTCGAACCTGTGGCAATGACGAGGCGGTCATAGTGGGTAATGTTGCCATCTTTGGTAACGACACGTTTTCGAAGGCGGTCGACTTTCACGATGGCTTTTTCGGAACCTGCGTGAAGAGTGATGCCATTGGTTTCGTACCAAGGGCGATCAAAGATCATTATTTCTTCGAGGGTTTTTTCACCAGCTAGTAGCGGCGATAACATGATGCGATTGTAATTGCCGTAAGGCTCGTTCCCAAAAACAGTGATGTCATAGGTGTGTTCGGTACTGATGATCTCTTCTAATAATTTAGCACCGGCCATACCGTTGCCAATAATCACTAATTTGGCTGTCATGCTTTGCTCTTTATGTCGAATAAATTGATTAAGGTGAGAAAAAAAGGGGCCATCGGATTAGGCATTCGATGGCCCAAAGGGGTTCTCTACCTTAAGCGATGTGCCATTTTACGTCTTCCGTTTGGATGAAGTAAAACGTCACATGTTTTAAGTCGGTGTAGGCTGTTTACACAGCCACTAATACGCGATTGTTTTCTATCTTGGTTTGATAGGTTGCAATGCGTACGGTTTCATCTTCTAAGCATTCACCGGTTGCTAGGGCGTAATGCTGTTTATATAAAGGGCTGGCAACGGTTAGCTGACCTTTTACATCGCTGATTAAACCGCGGCTTAGCACATTGGCTTTGCCGATAGGATCAAAATTGCTGACAGCGAACACTTGCTCGCCTGCAGCTGGGCGAAAGATTGCCACTTGCTGCTCGTTTACTAATGCACAAACGCCAGTATCAAGGTTGATATCATCTAGTGCACATACGTCGATAAAATTAGTCATGATCAATCCTTAGCTTACGGCGATTAAGTTGTCTTTATTCAAACGCTCAGCGTCACTCGCTGGACGAATTTGACCACGCTCTTTTACAAACTTGATGTTGTCATCTTTTTTGTCTGCGTTAATAAAGTGGCTGAAGCGTTTCAGTTTTTCTGGTGATTCGATGGTGGTTTTCCACTCACACTGATAAGTGCCCACAACCGCTGCCATTTGGTTTTCTAGTTCTTCTGCCATGCCTAGGGTGTCTTCGAGTACCACTTCTTTTAAGTAATCTAGGCCACCTTCAAGATTATCCATCCATACGCTGGTACGTTGTAAACGGTCAGCGGTTTTAACGTAGAACATTAAGAAACGGTCGATGTATTTGATCAGTGTTTCTTTATCTAAACCTTGCGCTAGTAAGTCTGTGTGGCGTGGTTTCATGCCGCCGTTACCACATACGTATAGGTTCCAACCGTTTTCAGTGGCAATAACACCCACGTCTTTTGATTGAGCTTCAGCACATTCACGGGTACAGCCGGAGACGGCGAATTTAATTTTGTGTGGTGAGCGTAAACCTTTGTAACGGTTTTCAAGTTCAATGGCCAAACCAACTGAATCATCTACCCCGTAACGACACCAAGTAGAACCCACACAGGATTTAACGGTACGTAATGATTTACCGTAAGCGTGGCCTGTTTCAAAGCCCGCATCGACTAAGCGTCTCCAGATTTCTGGTAGCTCATGTAACTGTGCACCGAACATATCCACACGTTGGCCACCAGTAAGTTTAGTGTATAAACCGTAGTCCTTAGCAATTTGACCAATGGTGATCAAACCTTCAGGGGTTACTTCACCACCCGCCATACGTGGCACAACTGAATAAGTACCGTCTTTTTGCATGTTACCTAGGTAGATGTCGTTGGTGTCTTGTAGGCCAATGTGTTTGTCGTCTAGAACATACTCGTTCCAGCAAGAGGCTAATACAGAACCAATTAGCGGCTTACAGATTTCACAACCGTGACCTTTACCATGTTTAGATAATAGTTCACCGAATGATTTAATGCCTTCAATGCGCACAATGTTGTAAATATCTTGGCGAGTGTAAGCAAAGTGTTCACAAATATCGGTGTTTACTTCAACACCTAACTTTGAAAGTTCGCTGTTCATAACTTGTGTCACAAGAGCGGTACAACCACCACAACCGGTACCGGCTTTGGTATCGGCTTTTACATCACCAATGGTTTGTGAACCGTCTTGTACTGAACAACAAATAGCCCCTTTTGTTACGTCAAAGCATGAGCAGATTTGTGCGGTATCTGGCAATGCATCTGGGCCGAGCATTGGTTTAGCCGCCCCGTCTAATGATGGCAGAATAAGCGCTTCTGGCATGGCGGGTAATTCAATGTTGTTTAATGCCATTTGTAAAAGATTACCGTAATCTTCGGCATCACCAATCATGACGGCGCCAAGCAATAATTTTTTATCAGCGCTTACTACAATCTTTTTATAAACTTGGTTTACTTCATCAGTATAGGCGTAGCTTAGTGCGCCTTCACTGCGTGCGTGACAATCACCAATAGAGGCTACGTCTACACCCATTAACTTTAATTTGGTGCTCATATCCGCACCTTCAAAAATGGCATCGCCACTTTGGGATAAATGCTGAGCCGCCACTTTGGCCATGTTGTAACCAGGGGCAACCAAACCGTAGATCATGCCACCCCAAAGGGCGCATTCGCCAATGGCGTAAATGTTTTCATCAGAGGTTTGGCAATGATTATTGATGCTGATACCACCACGTGGGCCAAGCTCTAATTCGCTTGCACGGGCAATGGCATCAGAAGGGCGAATACCAGCACTGAATAAAATGACGTCAGTTTCTAAACTTTCACCATCAGCGAATTCCATTTTGTGGAAACACTCATCACCGTCGGTAATATTTTGTGTGTTTTTACCGGTGTGCACGCGCACACCAAGTTCTTCGATTTTTGTTTTGAGTAATGCGCCACCGGCGTCATCTACCTGAACCGCCATTAGGCGCGGTGCAAATTCAACAACGTGAGTTTCTAAGCCCAAATCGTGTAGCGCTTTAGCGGCTTCTAAACCTAATAGACCACCACCAACCACGACACCTACTTTACCTTTGGCGGCAGAGGCTTTGATGCTTTCTAAATCTTCGATGGTGCGGTACACCAAGCAGTTATCACGCTCGTGACCAGGAACAGGGGGCACAAATGGGTATGAGCCGGTTGCTAGGATTAATTTGTCGTAACTTAAGGTTTCGCCGGTTTGCGTGGTAACGATTTTATTTGTTCGGTCAACACTTTCGGCTTTACAGTTTAATTTAAGCGCAATGTTATTTGCTTCAAAAAAGCCGTCACTTACTAAGCTTAAGTCTTCGGCTGTTTTACCAGAGAAGTAAGATGTTAAATAAACACGGTCATAGGCAGGGCGAGGCTCTTCACACAAAACGGTAATGTTATAGTTTTGCGCTTGGTCTAGATCAACCAAACTTTCTAGGAATTTATGGCCCACCATGCCATTACCAATCACGATGAGGTTTTGTTTGTTTGTCATTTTCTCTCTCCATGCCGAATTAAACGGGCGGGCAAAGTTATATATGACAAGTGTTTAGCAATGGCCGTGCCATGTTTGTAAGTTGTTGATTATAAAGGGATATGTTGTTTTATTTGGAAAAAATAGAAACGAAATAGATAGATATGAGGGCGATTTAAAAACCGCTGACCCATTCTGGTGCGGCGGTGGCGTAGGGTGCTGCTTGAATATGGTGCGTTCGCAATAAGCGGTAAATGCCTTAACTTGGCCCATCCATTTAAAGGGGCGATTGACTGGTCTTGTCGATTTCTTCGTATAGATCAGTGATGTCGTCCATTTGTTGCAGTATGGTTTCAGTGGTGATGGCGATGACCAAAGGTGTGCTATTACCACTATCTAGTGCTTTAAAGCCTTGCTTAGAGAAATCCCACTGCGACGATACCTTTTTCAATTTATAGCTGACAAAGTTTGTATTGCGTTTACTTTGTATTAATTCATTAAGTGCCGAATCAAATTCATTGACGGCCAATAACAACTCTCCTGCGTAAAGGTTTTTGTCAGAGGATGCGCTCATAGCGGAATAAAGCTTAGCGATACGTTGGCTCAGCATGCGTTGACGACCAGCGATGCTGACTAAATGTGCGCTACTGGTATTTGAAAGGCTTTCGAGCTGTTTGACTAATTCTTCAGAAGCTAAAAGAGCGGCATCACTCAACATGAGTATTTCGGGTAAGTGTTGCGCGTTGAAGTGTACGTTGAACATGTTGGTATACGTTCCCCATATTTGTTCAATGCTTTCAATATGGCTATGGATAATGGGTTTATTGATGGATGAAGAGAATTGTCTTAATTCAGCTAAGTTCGTTTCAAATAGTGTTTTGCTTTCGTTTAGTTGCCGTTGTGACTTCTCGGGTTGAATATCAAGTCCAGACAATATGTAGGCCTTAGCAACGCGCTGGCTGAGCATTCTTAAGCGACCGGATTCATTGATCGCTTGAGAAAGGGTGTTTATTTCGGCATAAGCGTGAAAACTAAAAATGAGAAGTAATGCACTTAATAAGTAGGATAATGGCTGCATCTAGATTAATTGCCTGTCAAAAGGAATGGGTGGCAGAAGTGTGATGCTTGTACTGTCTGCCCAGCAATATCCAAATAGAGGCATGATTATTGTTTATTTGGGGTAGCTGAGAGTGAACGCTTTTATCATTATTATGTTTGAGAAATCGACTGCTTAATTATTGTTTTTTGGTTTTATCGATTTCTTCATATAGCGCGGTGATGTCGTTCATTTGTTTTAATATACTTTCGGTTGTCATAGAAATAACTAACGGTGTGCTGCTGCCATTATCAAGTAACTTAAAACCCTGTTTAGAGAAATTCCATTGAGTTTCGACTTTTTGTAGTTTGTGATTTACAAAGCGGGTGTTATCTGGGCTATGAATTAGATCCGTCAATGCTTGATCAAATTCAGCGATGGCTTGTTTTAAGCTGCCGTTATAACGCTGTATTTCACCCGTTAGGCTAATGGCGGTATAGAATTTTGCAATGCGCTGGCTAAGCATGCGCTGGCGGCCTGAAAGATTCACCCAGCGAGCGCTGTCACGTTGAGCGATTTTTTCAAGTTCATTTACCAACGTTTCGCACGCCAATAGGGTCTCGTCACTTTGAGTTAGAATACTGGCGGCACTGTATTGTTCTGCTGGTTTATGGAGCTCGGTTTTATAGGTTGACCATGCCGACTCAATTGTTTGTAAGCTGACTCGAATGGCGGCAGGTGCCCCTAGATCGGTTGAAAATAGGTTAAGGTCTGAAAGATTAGACTCAAATTTTTGAAGGCTACTGGTGAACTGTAGCTCGGCTTTTTCTGGTTGAATATCCATGGCTTTGAGTAAATACGCTTTTGCCATACGCTGGCTGAGCATGCGTAAACGTCCAGATTCATTAATGGCTTGAGAGAGATTATTAATTTCAGCAAAACTGGGGATAGAGATAACACTTAGGGTAAGGCTAAGAATTAAAATGAAAACGTTCATTCTAATGTCCTTTTAATAAAAAAATGCGGGGAATGGCAAAACCAATGTAATGACAAGCTATGTCATTACATTGGTTTGGGTTTACAAGGTATTTAGAATTTTGCGCTGGCGGTTAACCAGATTTTAGTGGTGTCGTCTTTAGTGTCACTACCTGAAAGTTGAGCAACTTTGAAACTAGCACCATAATTGCCAAATTCTTTCGCCGCTAAAAAACCTAGTTCAGTACCTAGATCGGCATTTCCTTCGTTAGCACTAAAGCTATGCAGTTGACCGACTAGCTTAACCCCCGATACATTTGTAACTGCTGATAGGTAAATGTCTTCAATACCATTTGCACCCCATTGTGCTGCGCTGAGGTAGGCATCACTCCAGCCTAGGAACTTATGATTGGTACCTAAAGGTGTGTTGAATGAAGCTTCGCCATCATCACTCCCCATTACTTCATAACCTAGAGTAGCTTTTACCGCCCCCAATTTTTTAGAACCGTTTAAATGGTAATAAAGAGTGTCATTTGTTTCATTATCTTGTGTGGCGACTTCTGCTTCAAAGCCGAAGCCTGCAGCCGTGCCCGTTGCGCGAATACCAAATGTATCTAATTTTGAGCCTGTGGCAGGGTCGATTCCATAATAAAACGCGCTTGTAGCTAGTTCTTTATTGATACTGTATTTAACATTTAGTAATGAAATGTCGGCTTCGACATTGTCATTTTTAATGTTGTTTAGGTTATTTGAGAAAGCAGCAAAAATGGTGGTGTTTTCTATGGCTTTATTTTCGATTGAAATTGCATCGAAAGTTGCTTCGTCTTGGCGGAAAGCAACGCCACCGACGTGGCGCTGGTTATCAAGGTTAATGCGCTGATTACCTAGTTTTATATTTGAAGAGAAACCTGAATATTGAAGGTAGGCCTGATTTATTTGAGTGGTTTCCTGGTCTAATACTAGATCATATTCGGTGTTGGCCTTACCATTTTCACCACCATCGAAAAAATCATCAGTTAGTTGAAAAACATTATCCCCTTCAACTAATGCAGAGAAGCCATACATGTTGCCGGTTTTAATGGTAGCACGTGACTTTAATGTGTTAGCAAGGGCTGCATCCGCTCCGCCTTTTACATCAGAGCTTTCCGCACGGTAGCGGAAATTAAGGTCAACACTGCCGCCTTTTACAAACTCATCAAAGTTTTGAGCTTGTACACTTAAAGACGAACTTAAAGCGATAGTTGCAATGCTCGTAGCCAGTAATGTTTTTTTCATGGTGTTTTCCTTTTATAGGTATTAAGGGTGAAATCAAAAAGTAAGTTAAGTTTTTTACGGTTGTGTTACCGATTTAATTTTTTAATCTTTGTGAAATACCTAGAGCAACGCATATGCCAAGCTTGAAAAAATATTCAAAGTTAATGAAAAAAGTGTTTTATGCACAAAGCTGATCCAAAAAAAATATGCGAATGAGAAAAAGTACTCAAGTTGGTGCATTCAGTAGGGGGGGCGTGAGGGCAATAAAAGGGCGAGACAGGCGTTCGGTATGTATTTTTGGTGCGCATTGGTCGCACTATTTTAGAGCGCTTTAGGTTTAATTGGTGCTCATTTATGGGGTTTTAAGGGGCGAACCTGACTCATTGTTCGACAAAACGTGCACTTTATTCGTATTTTTCATCGTAAATGGCGTGTTTGATGGTTTTGGCATGATGCCTGCTCTAGAGGCGTATTGAATTTAAAACCTTTTAATATTTAGGAGTTACATATGTCTGACGTGGGCTTAAATCTATTTAAGTTTAAGGAGCCAAATATCAAGATTCTACATCTTGGTTGGGTCGCCTTTTTTATTACATTTTTTATGTGGTTTAGTCATGCTTCATTGATGCCGTTGATTCAAGACTACTTCCAATTAACCATGGCGGAAGCCAAGGCGCTGTTGGTTTTAAATGTTGCGTTAACGATACCTGCTCGAACGATTGTGGGTATGTTGGTTGATAAGTATGGTCCTCGCATTATGTATACGGCGCTGTTGATCATCAGCGGCATATTTTGTTTGGGCTTTGCGTTAGCGCAAAACTATACACAATTAGCGTTAATGCGTTTTCTATTGGGTTTCTCTGGTGCAGGTTTTGTCATTGGTATTCGTTTAATGACAGAGTGGTTCCCAGTGAAGCAAGCGGGTACTGCACAAGGTATTTATGGTGGCTGGGGTAACTTTGGTGCAGCGGCCGCGGGCTTTATTTTGCCTATGTTAGCGGGTGCATTCGGTGGTGATGATGGCTGGCGTTATGCTGTTGGTTGCGCGGGTATTGTGGCAATTCTTTATGCGTTTGTATTTTATCGTTTTGTTACCAATACACCAAAAGGCAGCACGTATTTCACTTCAAAGAAAATTGGCGCAATGGAAGTGACGAGTCGTTTTGATCTTGCACTTTATATTTTGATGACAGCTCCGATGTTTGTTGCGCTGGCTATCTTAACGTGGCGTTTATCCCCTGCGGGTGTTTCACTATTAAGTGAGAACTTTAGTTATGGTGTTTATGTCTTTCTGGGTGTTTATTTTATTCAGCAGGTTTATAAAATTATCCAAGTGAATAAAGACAACTTAGACGGCAGTATTCCGGACATTCATAAATACAAATTTAAGCAAGTAGCTCTACTTAATGTTGCGTATATGGTGACGTTTGGTTCTGAAGTGGCGGTTGTATCGATGTTAGCGTTACATTTTACTAGCATCTTCCCTGAATGGCCGTTAGCTCAAGCGGCTGCCATTGCGGCATCGTTTATGGCAATGAATTTATTTGCGCGTCCATTAGGCGGTTACTTCAGTGATAAAATGGGTCGTCGTCTTGCGCTATTAATTGTATTGACGGGTTCATCAATTGGTTATTATTGCTTGAGCTTGATGGACTCTAGTTGGTCTGTTTGGTTGGTGCTAGCAGTTGTGATTCCATGTTCCTTCTTTGTACAAGCCGGTGCCGGTGCGGTGTTTGCGGTTGTACCATTGATTAAACGTCGTTTAACGGGACAGATTGCAGGTATGGCGGGTGCTTACGGCAATGTGGGTGCGGCTACGTTTTTATTAGTTTATTCTTTAACCGATGCTGAGACTTTCTTTACGGTAATAGCAGTATGCAGTGTGATCGTTTTGGGTTTGGTCGCGACTTTCTTAGATGAGCCAAAAGGGCACATTGCCGAGATCAATGAAGATGGCTCGATTGAGTTAATTCAAGTTGGAAAATAATAAAGACCAATAACCCGTTTATTATTTAACAAAATCGTTTTTTTGATAAAGAGTTTTAGTACTGTACCGTTGCAAGTAAAGTATTAAAGCTCTTTATTCATTTATGATGGCTTAAATTAAACATTACTCTGATGTAATGAGGATTTCATGCACTTAGAAGCACAGTTGACATTAACGGTCGGTCAGGCAACCAGCGCAGGATTAAAATCGCAGAATGAAGACTGCATTGGCATGCGCATACCCGATCAGCCAGCCTTAACCATAAAAGGTGCTGTGGCGGTGATTGCTGATGGTGTGAGTGCAGCAGAGGCGGGTAAAGAAGCCAGCGAAATGTGCGTACGTAATTTTATTAGTGATTACTACGCGACTCCGGACGCATGGTCAGTGAAAACATCAGGGCAAAAAATTGTACTGGCGTTAAATCGATGGTTAGTGGGTCAAAGTCAAATTAAAGGCCATGTTAGTACATTGAGTGCTTTAATTTTGAAATCCCAAACCGCGTATATCTTTCATGTTGGTGATACTCGTATTTACCGTTTACGCAAAGGGTATTTTGAGTGTTTAACCACGGATCACTCCATAAGCATTAATAAAGATACGGTGTACCTGTCTCGCGCAATGGGAATGGATAGCCGCCTTGAGATGGATTATCAGCAATTTGAAATTGAGCAAGACGATGTGTTTTTTTTAAGTACAGACGGCGTGCATGATTTCATTTCACCTAAAGATATACAGCAAGAAATCCAAAATAGCGCAGACTTAAATGAAAGCTGTTCGCGCTTAAATAACATCGCACTAGCGACAGGTAGTAGTGATAATGTTAGCTGTCAGATTGTTAAGGTTGATAAATTACCCAGTGCCAATAACCAAGAGATATATCAAAAGTTAAGCGACCTTTCCTTTCCGCCACCTTTGTCTGTGGGGCAAAGCTTGGATGGTTTAACGGTTATCAAAATCCTACACGAAAGCCCGCGTAGTCAAGTTTATTTAGTTAAAAACCCACAAAATGAACGATTTATTTTAAAAACGCCATCACTTAACTTTGAAGATGACCCCGCTTATATAGAGCGCTTTGTATTGGAGCAATGGATAGGTAGGCGTATTGATAGTCCTTATGTGGTTAAAATCATTGAATCCAAAAGTAAGACCGGCCTGTATACCTTAATGGAATACGTTGATGGTTTAACGCTAGAGAAGTGGATGAAAGAAAACCCTAAACCTGATATCAAAGAAGTGGTGCGTTTAGCCGAGATGATCAGTCGTGGTATTCGTGCGCTTCATCGTAAGGATATTTTACATCAGGATATTAAGCCGGATAATATTTTATTAAGCGCAGACGGGATTCCAAAGATTATAGATTTTGGTTCTTGTTATGCCGCGGGGGTTGAAGAAATTGATACGCCATTTGAACGAGATTTGGCTTTAGGAACCGCGGTTTATAGTGCACCTGAAACACGATTTGACATGCCTAAAACTAAAAAATCGGATTTATTTAGTTTAGCGTTAGTTGTGTATGAGGTTTTAACAGGGCAATTACCGTTTGGCGATCAACTAGAAAAACTAAAAGATCAACGCAAATTGTCTAGTTTGAAGTATCAGTCGGCTATGCAATTTAACCCGATGGTACCAGCATGGATGGACCAAGCATTAAAGCGTGCGCTATCGCCATTACCGGAAATGCGTCAGGACGCCATGTCAGAGTTTATTTTTGATTTACAACGACCTAATACACAATATAAGCAACTATCGTTTGTGCCTTTGTCGCAGCGTAATCCTTTAAGGTTTTGGCAAGGCTTGGCGGTTTTAGAAGCGACAATTATAGGCGTGCTTATGTATTGTCTTTTAAAATAATCAAATATATGACTTGTTTGCGTTAGGTAAAAATAGTTATTCAATAGGCGCTATTTATACCGCGTTAGTCTTACTCACAGGTATATACCCTTTATTTTCTTTGTAATATAAATGACGCTTTTACATCAACCATAAAAAAACCAGATCCTATGATCTGGTTTTTTTATGGTTAACCCGCTGATGTTACCCACCCAGGAGTAGGGTGATGTATCGAATGCGGGTTTATTATAGTGGTTAAGGTTTATAAATCACTTTCACCGTACCATCAACCGAGCCTTCGTCAATATAACCAAGGATATTTGGGTTACTTGCCACCATGTTTTTCACTTCAGCATCGCCACCCACTACTTGTGGGGCCTGACCTTTACCAGTGAAAATCAAACGAGACCAGTATGACTTTAACTGCGCTTCGGATTTTTTCACGATAGCCGTGTAAAAGTCATTACGTGCAGGGTTACCTTCACCTTGGTCAACCGGAATCACAGAAACCCCACCTAAGTCTTTCTTTTTACCTAAAAAGGCTTTTACTACATCATCTTCACTTGCTGCAGCGATGGGGCTGGTTTTACCCGCCACAACCACGGTGCCCGCTTGGGCGATAGTGAAACAGCTTACTAAGGTTAGAGCGGTTAGCATTTTAAACGTTACGTTTTTCATAATCATCTCCTCCCTTAAAAGACTGTGTCGATAGTGATTGAAATAATGTTAGTGCTGTCTGGCTCTGTGCCAGCACTTGCAGCGGTAACATAGGTGGTTGCATCAGCGGTGCTTGAGCCAAATAACCCGGGCGCATCATCGGTAGTGATGATGTCGTATTGGAATTTGATGGCAACACCAGAGGCATAATCCCATCGAGCGCCAATTCCAATGCGTTGAGTGTTGCGATTCAAGCTTGCACCATAAACAGATGCCAGTGCTGCTAAGCTTGGGTTGGTTGCAGATGCGGCATTGCCATCAGCCCCCACGGCGCTGAGGGTTGCTAATGAGCCTCCTGTGTTTTTATCCGCAGCTAACTGTAACGCTCTGTCTTCATCATCAGTAGACTCTGTTACCGCATAGGTAATATGTGGCATCCATGAGCCAATACGGTAGCCAAAAGTGCCGAACGATGAGGTTGCATCAGCAATAGAACCGTCAACTTCAAGTAGGGTGGTTTCGGCGGCGACGTAAATATTGCCTGGGTCATAGGTCATGCCTAGGCTGATAAAGGAGCCTTTAACGGTTTCATCATCGCCAAATAAGTCAACACCTCCTAACTCACTTTTTGTATCGGCTTGTGAGTAAGCAAGGCGTGTTTGCCAGTCATCACCCGCTAAGGTGAAACCCAAAGAGATGAGGTTTTTCAGCACAATACTAGGGGAGTCAACACGGCCATAGGCTACTTGAGCGGTGCCTATCATATTGCCAATATCCATTGAGTACGTTAAGTCTGCACCATCCATGTTTGAAAATGCACTTAATGTCTCGTAGGTTTCTTGTGGCATGGTGGCCCACGGTACGGCGTAACCCACATCTAGATATTCTGAAAGCATATAGATTGGTGAACGAATACGACCGACTTTTGTCGATAGGTTTGATGAAAATTGGTGTTTTAAATAAGCCCATTCCATGTTTGTATCAAAATCATCCGTGCCACGAGAAACTAGTTGTGCCACGACGGACGTTTTATCATCAATACTAAAAGACATCTGCACACCGGCTTTGGTATTGCGTCGAAAGTTTGCTTCATTATTGATGCCGTTGTAATTGGGTTCTTCATCGCTTTGAGTTAAGCCAAAGCTGGCGAAACCGTTTATGCGTAATCGTTGACTGGATTTTGAAATGCGTTCGTTCAATTGTTGAATTTGTGAATTCACTTGATCAACAGTGGCAGCCTGCGTTGATAAAGTGGCAGCCATAAAAGGAATGGCTGCATAGGAAAGATATTTCATGGTGATAGACATCCTTGATAAGTGGCAAACTTACAAATAAACCTCGAGCAGTGAATACTCGAGGTTTGTGTTTTGAAAGAGACGGAACTTAAGGTTTAAAAATGACCTTAACCGTACCGTCTACAGCACTTTCATCAATGTACCCCAAAATATTTGGATTACTTGACACCATATTTTTTACTTCAGCATCGCCACCCACCACTTGTGGGGCTTGACCTTTACCTGTGAAGATTAAGCGTGACCAATAAGACTTTAACTGCGCTTCGGACTTTTTCACGGTAGCCGTGTAAAAATCATTACGTGCAGGGTTACCTTCACCTTGGTCAACTGGGATCACAGAAACACCACCTAAGTCTTTCTTTTTACCTAAAAAGGCTTTTACTACATCGTCTTCACTTGCCGCTGCGATGGGGCTGGATTTTCCCGCCACAACCACGGTGCCCGCTTGGGCGATAGCGAAACAACTAACTAAGGTTAGAGCGGTTAGCATTTTAAACATTAAATTTTTCATAATCATCTCCTCCCTTAAAAGACTGTGTCGATAGTGATTGAAAGAATGTTAGCGGTGTCTTCTGTAGGGGTTGCATCAAATTCCCCTGCAGTGTCACCTACATCCACCATGTCGTATTGGACCTTGATAGCAACACCGGGTTTCCAGTCATAGCGAACACCAATAGCGGTTCGATCTTGTTCCGTATTCAAAGCAGCTAGTGCACCGTTAATGCCGGCCAGTGTTGCTGCTTCAGTAGCGGGCGCGCCACTTAAAGCAGGGATGGATGTTGCAACACGGTCGCTATCATCCGTAGTTTCTTCGTGAGCAATGGTCAAATATGGCATCCATTGGCCTATGCGATAACCACCCATGATGTAATAACCATCTTGATCAGCTAGAACGCTGTCTACTGCTAGAGAGTTATATTCACTGATTAACACCATTTGGCCGTTATCGTACATGGCAGCTAATCCAAAGAAAGTTCCCTTGTTTGTGCCGCCAAGAGACGCGCTTTCACCCGCAATATCCGTGCTTGCAATTGCTGTATTCACACCGCCCACTAAAGTTGCTGTACTTGATCCCGCTACGATTGATGCGTCTGCTTGAGAGTATCCCGCACGCAGTGTCAGGTCGCCATTGTTCATGCTGAAATTAAAAGCCAGTAGGTTTTTTGAAACAACTTCAGAGGTTTCGGACCGACCGTACTGTAATTGCGTATAAGCACTCCAATCACCAATTTCAAAGTCGTATGTTAAATCAGCGGCTTCGTAGTTTGCACTTGATTCAAGTACTCCATACACCTCAACGGGTGGCTGAGTCCAAGGCATGGCATAACCCACATCAAAAAACTCAGATAATAGATAGTTAGGTTTACGTAAGCGGCCGGCTTTAACCGTCAGACCATTGCCAAAGCTGTGTTTGATGTAGAGCCAATCAGCTTTGGTATCGAAGTCATTTTCACCTTTTGACACCAACTGTGTGATCACAGACGTGCTCTCATCAATGTTAAAAGTCATCTGTACACCGGCTTTTGTATAGCGGCGGAAATTTGGTTCGTCTGCTATGCCACGGTGATAACCTGTTTCATTATCAGACTGCACCAAGCCAAAACTGGCAAAGCCGTTAATGCGTAACTTGTTGTCTTGTTCAGCGATGCGTTTATTCATCTGCTGTACTTGTTTATTGAGCTGCTCAACGGTGATCGCCTGTGTTGGCAGGGCTGCCATTAATAAGGGGATCGCCGCGCAGGCAATATGTTTTATCGCCATAATATATCCTTTATTTTTTTGTTGATTAATGAACAGCCCTAATAAGGCTGGGGCCATACATTAGGTGTAGCAGATATGTGTAAAAGCGCTAAAAAAGTGTGAAAAATATTAAAAAAGAAGTAAGGCATGGGGTTTTTTGTGTTTTTTTTGATCAAAAAAGACCGTCAATTTAGTACAAACGCACGCTTTAAAGGCAGTGTGCTGACACACCTACCAATTCACGACTCTTTAGTTTTAAATAGGCAGCACAAAAAATAAGGTCAAATAGATTAATCATGCATATTCATATTTTAGGTATTTGTGGCACATTTATGGGGTCTTTGGCGCAATTGGCGATTGCACAGGGTCACCGCGTTACCGGCTCTGATCAAAATGTTTATCCTCCTATGAGCACGCAACTTGAGCAAGCCGGCATTGAGATCATGCAGGGCTTTGCTGAAAGTCATTTGCAGCCTAAACCCGATTTAGTGGTGATCGGTAACGCCATGAGCCGCGGTAATGTGGCGGTGGAGTATGTGCTGAACCAGCAAATACCCTATACCTCAGGCCCTGCATATTTGGCCGATCATATTCTAAAGGATAAGTGGGTGATGGCCGTGGCTGGTACTCACGGTAAGACCACCACCAGCAGTATGCTGACATGGGTATTACAAGATTGCGGTTTTGAACCGGGGTTTTTAATTGGCGGCGTACCTAAGAACTTTGGCGTGTCTGCGCGTATGGGCTCAAGTGATTTTTTTGTGGTAGAAGCCGACGAATACGACAGTGCCTTTTTTGATAAGCGTTCAAAGTTTGTGCATTACCATGGTCGCACGGTGATTTTAAATAACCTTGAGTTTGATCATGCCGATATCTTTAATGACATAGAGGCCATCAAAACCCAGTTTCATCATTTAGTGCGCACCATTCCAAGTGATGGCCAAATCATTTACCCAGCGGATGAAGCACATTTACAAGCGACACTCGAACAAGGCTGTTGGACACCTAAGGTGCAAATTGGTGTCGATTGGCAATATGAATTAATCGACGCCTCTGGCTCACACTTTAAGGTACTGCAAAAAGACACATTAGTAGGTGAAGTGAACTGGAGCCAAACTGGTATTCATAACGTAAAAAATGCTTTGGTGTGCATCGCAGCGGCTTACCATGTGGGCATATTACCAAAAGATGCCATCGCAGCGCTTAATCGCTTTGAAGGGGTCAAGCGCCGAATGGAGCTAGTCTGCAGGGTGAATGATATCGAGGTATACGATGATTTTGCTCATCACCCAACCGCCATTGAAAGCACGTTAGCGGGTATCAAGAACAGTGACGGCTTTAAAGATATTTGGGCGGTGATTGAACCAAGATCCAACACCATGCGTATGGGTGTACACAAACAAGCGCTGCCAAGTTCCGTTAAAAACGCCGATACCAGTATTTGGTTTCAGCCTAAAGGCCTTGATTGGGATATGCAGCCGGTTATTGACGGGTGTCGTGAATTAGGCCAATCGGCACTATTAATGGACGAAGTAGACGCTATAATCGCCCACCTAGTGCAAAACGCCAAAGCAGGCGATGCCATTGTACTGATGAGTAACGGCGGTTTTGCAGGCATTCATCAGCAATTAGCTCAAGCCTTAAAGGATAAGTATGGCGCTTGAATACCAACAACATGATCCGATTACGGTTGCCATAACGGGCGCGTCGGGAGCACCTTATGCGTTGCGATTGTTGCAATGTTTAGTGGCGGCCAAGCGACCTGTGTATGTGATGGTCAGTAAAGCGGCGCAGGTGGTGTTTGCCACTGAAACACAAGTAAAACTGCCTGGCACATCTGAAAAAATGCAGGCGCATTTAACTGAGTATTGCCAAGCAGAAGAAGGACAGATTCAGGTATTTGGTCGTGAACAATGGTTTGCGCCAGTTGCCAGTGGTTCAGGCCGCAAGGGGGCGATGATTGTATGCCCCTGTTCAACCGGCACTTTAAGTGCGATTGCAACGGGTGCCAGTAATAATTTGATTGAGCGAGCAGCGGATGTGGCGATAAAAGAAAAACGCACACTGATTCTTGTACCAAGAGAAACGCCGTTTAGCCCGATCCACCTAGAGAACATGTTAAAGCTTGCCAATATGGGTGTGACGATTATGCCGGCAAGCCCAGGTTTTTATCATAACCCACAAAGTATTGATGACTTGGTTGATTTTATGGTGGCCAGAATGCTAAACCACTTAGGAATCGACCAGAATTTAATGCCTTTGTGGGGCGAATAAGAAATTTATAATTTTCATAAGTTGTTAGTGTCGTGTAATAAATGCCGTGCACTATTGATGAAATGAGTAACCGGATTAGGAGTCCAAATGAAGTTCACAGAACGAGATATTAAAGTGGCCATCGCAGCAGCGATTGTGGCGTTTGCCGTGGCCGTGATTATGCTTGATATGAAAGGCTACATTAAGCATGTAAATGAAGATGATTCGAATGTCATTGAACATTTTAAGTTGTTGTCGGTTGATGTTAAAAGCACGACTAAGGTTTCACCGAAATCATCAAATAAAGAAGCGTTTTGTGTCGATGGGTATTTATTAGTGCGCCCACAAAAAAATAATTCAGGCACGGCTGTGGCGGGTATTTTGGTTGATGATAAAAAACGCGCCATTGCTTGCTCCAAAGATTTACCTGCGCCAGGCAAATAAGCTAGGTGCAGGCCGACAAGGGCAGGTAGGCCTTGTTGATTAATACGCACAGGCTTTTACAATGCTGTGCGCTAAAGGATGTAATGAAAGATTCCGCTTATGAATAACAATAATAAAAACGAGCAGATCCATAAATTAGAACGTGAAATCTGGCTGTTTGAACAGTGGCTGCAAAGCATAGATGGCCAAGTTGGTGAGACGCAAGCACGTATTCGTCACGCGTACAAAGAGTGTATTACCTCACGTAAATTAGAGTTGGCTAAACTGCAATCCCATCAAGCTGAATCAACCGTATTGCAGGCAAAGCCTTCTAATCAGCACAAGATCTAGTGTTTACAGTATAAGTTGTGAGTGTGGTGGATGACATTCTTTGGCTGTGTGGTAGACTTGCGCAAAATAATAATTAAAAAGCATATTCTCATGGGTAAATTCGCCTTATTACTAATGTGTTTTGGCGCATTAGGTTTAATCAGTTCATATTCTCAAGCTAAAGACATAGATAGCGACGGTGACGGCATTGCCGACCGCTTCGAACGTCTATTAAAAACCGATCCCAATGACGCCAAAAGCAAGCCAGCAGATTTAGATGGTGACGGCATTCCCGATGGTTATGACCTTGATATTGACGGTGACGGGGTGAATAACTGGCAAGACCCGTTTCCGCGTAACGCACAAGAAAGCGCCGACGTAGATGGTGACGGCGTAGGGGATTCTAAAGACGACGATAGCGACGGTGACGGCTTTAGTAATGCACAAGAGTTACAAGCGGGTACCAACCCTAATAACAAAAACAGTTTCCCAGATCAGTCCGGCCCAGTTTTAGAAATTATGGCGATGCCAGAAGCCGTGAACGAGCGCATAGTGGCAATTCGTGGTATGGCATTTGATATGGGCATGGGAATTAAAAAAGTTCAGGTGGTCAACGCTGATGGCGACATATTCCCGGGTCAGTTTGATTACACCACTCACTTCAGTGTATTGGTACGATTAAGCAAAGGGGAGAACCAATTACAGGTGGCCGCATACGACAGCGCCAACAACGTGAGCCGCCAGTTTGTGACCTTAAGTTATAATCCATAAAGCAGTGGGTTCGCTTTAATAAGCGAACTTAATCTAAGGTTGTTTAGGGATGTAAGCTAAGGTAATAATTAAGCCTAAAAGAAGCACCCTAGGTGAGAAAGGCCGCGAATGAATCGCGGCCTTTTTTTTGCCTGCTTGGTTTTTAATTAGGCTTCTGGCATCGTGCGCAGGATACAACTCCTACAATTGCTTCCCCCCTTTCAAGCCATAACTCACCATCAGAGCAACGACCGACACAAAAGTCAGTACTAACACTCCTTGCCAGCTAAATACCCATTTTATGTCGAGCTGTTCCCCTAAATAATAACTGGGCAGTAAATACGCAAGCCCCCACGCAACTGCCGATAAACCATTGAGTAGCATAAAGCGGTTGACGGGCATGGCCATCATGCCTGCGACCATGGGGATAAAAGGACGAATAGGGCCGACAAAGCGCCCAAAGAAAATACTTTTCCCGCCGTGTCGTTCAAAAAAAGAATGGCCATTGTCAATCCAATTGGGGTTTTGTTTGAATGGCCAGATATGAGGCAAGTTAGGCTGGAAAATACGTCCAATATAAAAACTTAACGCGTCACCAATAAATGCACCCGTAATGGCGCAGGTTAATAAAAAAATAACATTTAATTGTAAGTTGCCGGCCATAATGCTCGCTGCGGTAATTAGCCCCACGCCGGGAACAATAATCCCGACTACCGCGAGTGATTCACACAGCGCCACAATAAAGACAGCGATAAATATATACGCAGGGTTTTGCGATAAAAAAATAAGTATAGAGTCGATCATATTAATCATTAAATGACATAAGTCTTAGTGCGGTTTGCTGCTGTTTGTAGACAAAGCCACTGGCGCGGCGTAAAAAACTCTCAGCATTTTCTTTGTAATTTAAACTGGCTAAGCCAACATTCAACTGTAAGTCGCCAACGTCCCCCCAGTGCTCTTCTTCCATTTCTTTTAGTAGACGTTCTTTTAATATTACGCCGCCCTCCATTGAGCAGTTTGGCAATAATATATAAAACGTGCCTTTACTATTGTGGAAAATGTCGTCACCGGCCCTTAGCAGTGCTATCAACTTATGGCGAAACAGTTTCACCAGTCGATTGCTGGCATTTTTGCTATGGATTTCTTGAATTTGCAGGTAGTCGTCAATGGTGATGGCCAGCATTGATAAGGTGCGGCTTGTGGTTTCACTGCGAGCAATTTCTTGGTGTAATTTCTGCAAAAGATAACGGCTATTGTAAGCGCCTGACTGATAATCGGTGACGGCTAATTTTAATAAGTTGGTTTGTTTTAAGATATTCACGTAGGCATAACATAGTGAACACATACCAACGAGCATATAAACGAGTACGAATTTTAACGTTTGTTCGGTGCCGATTAAAAAAAACAACTGCGAGAGAGTACTGATCATAACGCTGGTATTTAGTAAAAAGGCCCAGCGTATGGGAAGGGCAAAATAGCTAATAACCGGAAACACATAAATCCAGTGCAGGGTGAGTTCGGGGTTAAAATTTAATTGGTACTGTATTAATAAAGCTACAGAGGTCAGCGTCAGTAAATTAATATACTGGCTCATTGTGCGATTGCGATTTAAAAATAAAAATACTGAAGTAAAAATGAAAATAGCAATGGTCATTAATTGAATGAGTAAAATATCAAAGTGCCCAAAAAAATAATGGCTGATACACAATAAACTCATAGCGCCAGCAATAAGGGCATACAGTAAACTTAGGGCGGGTTCTTTTTCCATACTGATATCAAACATGGTGCAACGCCTGTTGCGCTTGCACGATCAAGCTGTCTTCATTATCACCGACGTTTAAACTGGCAATGCCTACCTGCATTTGAGCTTGGATGCTTTGAGGCATTTCTGTGATCATTTGTTTAGCGATAGTGAGCGCGCCACTGGAATTTGCATGGGGCATGATGATGGCAAAATCATTCTTGTGTAATCGATAGTATTGATCGAATGGGCGTAAAAACTGTGCTATCGCTTGGGCACATTGTTTGGCTAATGCGGGTGATTTATCGCGTTTGTTATGGGTTGTTTGGTGTCTTATGAGCACCAATAGCAAGCCTGTTCCTTCTCGCTCGGCGCGGTTTATTTCAGTATGAAGTGCTGGGCGTAGAAATTTTGCAAGTTGGGCGCCCGTCTCTTCATCACTGCTGATAAGCGGTTCGAGTAATTGGTTCGTACGGGACTTAACCATCGCAAGGAACAGGGAAATCGTACTAATAGCGGCATAGCTGAATATTATTTGTGCTTGGATGAGTGCTGGGCTGTATTCAACGAAGATGTAAAGGGCTATGGGGGTGTAAGCTAAAACACTCAATATGGCCGTTCGTAGAGAAAACAGAAAAAAAGCCGCTATGGGGAAAAAATAAGACCAATAACTGTGTTCAGCTTTAATATCAGCCGAAAAGAGCGAAAAAGCGGCTAATAAAATCAAGAATAACGCGTCTACATGGTGTCCGGCTTGCTCTTGCTTATCTAGCACGATGTAAGCGCCGTTAATCACCAGTACCGTACCAAGTAATAATGTAAATAAGGCGATAATCGTCGCGCCAGCTAAATACTCCAAGTAAGCAATCAAACTTAAAATCACAGTCCCAATGACGCAAAACAAGATGCGGATGTGATTAACGGTTAATGCCTGCATGCAAGTGAATCCTTATATCGCACTAAAAAGCGGTTCCTAGCTGACAAAATACGGGCTTATCTTACCCATAGTCTTCGCTTTAATACTAGCACGGGCGAATCATTGTTTGGGTAAGCCCGCGGTTAAGGTATAATCACCGCACTTTTCTTACGATTTGCCTCCTCGACTAAGGTCAAAAACGCGAGTAGGCAGCGATTGGGTAGATTTAATGGATGTAAAAGATTACATGTTGCGAGTGGGCCAGCAAGCCAGAGCAGCCAGTAGTGCGATTGCCAAAGCCGATAGTGGTGAAAAAAACCAAGCGCTACAAGCGATTGCAACCGCAATTGAAGCGGCACGTGATGAGCTGATTGCAGCGAATCAAAAAGATATGCAACGTGGCCAAGCGAACGGTTTAGATGCCGCCTTGTTAGACCGTTTAGAGTTAACACCTGCACGTATTGATGGCATGCTCGAAGGCTTAAGCCAAGTCATTGCATTGCCTGACCCTGTGGGCGGCATTACCGATTTAGACTACCGTCCATCGGGTATTCAAGTGG
Organism: Oceanicoccus sp.; assembly: GCA_047621325.1. GTDB lineage: Bacteria > Pseudomonadota > Gammaproteobacteria > Pseudomonadales > Oceanobacteraceae > Bermanella. The sequence continues at coordinate 137,528 of JBLHLT010000003.1, read as the reverse complement.
GTAAAATGCGTGTGCCGTTAGGGGTGATCGGTATTATTTATGAGTCTCGCCCTAATGTGACCATTGAAGCTGCTAGCTTATGCTTAAAATCAGGCAATGCGGCTATTTTGCGTGGCGGCTCAGAAGCCATAGATTCTAACCAAGCGTTAGCAAAGTGCATTCGACAAGGTTTAGCTGAGGTAGGCTTACCTGAGCATGTTGTGCAAGTGATTGAAACAACAGACCGCGCCGCAGTAGGCGAGTTAATCACCATGCAAGAGTACGTTGATGTAGTTGTTCCGCGTGGTGGTAAGAGCTTGATCGAACGCATCAGCAAAGACGCCAAAGTGACAGTGATTAAGCACCTAGATGGCATTTGCCATGTGTACATCGACAGCGATGCCGACCTAACCAAAGCGGTGAATGTCTCTATTAATGCTAAAACCCATCGCTATGGCACCTGTAATACGATGGAAACCTTGTTGGTCAATGAAGCCGTAGCAGCCAAAGTGTTACCGCAGTTGGCCACCGCTTATGCAGAACTTGATGTTGAATTACGTGGCTGTGAAAACAGCCGAGCGATCGTTGCCAGCATGACGCCTGCCACAGAAGAAGATTGGTCTACTGAGTACTTGGGGCCAATTTTAGCCGTGAAAGTGGTGAGTGATATGGCTGAGGCCATTGTGCATATTAACCAATATGGCTCGCACCATACCGATAGTATCATCACTGAAAACTACACCAAGGCGCGTCAGTTCCTACGCCAAGTAGATTCAAGTTCGGTGATGGTAAATGCTTCAACGCGCTTTGCCGATGGCTTTGAGTATGGCTTAGGTGCTGAAATTGGCATCAGTACCGATAAAATCCATGCTCGTGGTCCAGTCGGGTTAGATGGGCTTACCTCACAAAAATGGGTAGTACTCGGTGATGGCCATATCCGCCACTAACGCGTCAGAACATTATGTGGTGATGGGTGGCACGTTTGATCCAGTGCATAATGGCCACATTATAAGCGCTCAAGCATTAGCAAACGTTATGGATTACGCTCATGTTTATATGATGCCTTGCGGCGACGCGTACCATAAACAAGGTGTGTCACAGGCTAAGCATCGTGTTGAAATGCTTAAACATGCATTAAGGGGACAAACCACCCTAGTGCTTGATCCAAGAGAGACGTTGCGCGAAGGCGCAACTTACACGGTTGAGACGCTTAGGCAATTACGAACCGAGCTAGGTGACAGCGCACATATCTCTTGGGTGCTTGGTACAGATGCCGCAGAAGGTTTAACCCTGTGGCAAGACTGGCAACAGGTGTTTCAGTTGGCTAACGTTATTGTGATTAATCGTGCTGGTGATGAATTAGCTGGCAGCGTCACTGATTCTTGGCCCGCAAGACAAGAACAAAAAATCGAAAAATTTAAACAGCAGGCAAATGGCTGTTTTATACAATTGGCACTTGAGCCGGTTGCTGTGTCTTCGACGGAGATTCGACAGGCATTGCACAAACAAGAATCTGTGGGTAGCCATGTGCCACAGGCCGTTATGAACTATATTGAGCTACATGGGCTCTACAAAGGTAAAAACTGAAATCAATGGACACAGCAAAGTTAAGTGAAGTTGTGATCGATGCACTTGAAAGCTTAAAAGCTCAAGACATCATCACTATCGATGTAAAAGACCGCACATCAGTGACCGATATGATGATTATCGCCACCGGCACCTCTAGCCGACACGTGCAGGCCGTTGCCGATAACGTATCTGAAAAATCAAAAGCAGTTGGCCTAATGCCATTAGGCTCCGAAGGTCGTGGTAATAGCGATTGGGTACTGATCGACTTAGGCGACATCATAGTACATGTAATGACAAGCCAAGCTCGTGAGCATTACGACCTTGAGCGTTTATGGAGCGAGCCGCGCATTGCGCAATAACGTTCATGAAAATTAGAATTCTCGCCGTGGGGGGCAAGATGCCCTCATGGGTAGAGCAAGGTTTTAATGAATATGCCAAGCGTCTACCTAACGATTGCCGTTTAGAGTTAGTGGAATTACCACTTGGCCCTCGCGGCAAAAATCAATCGCCAGCAAAAGCCATCGAAAAAGAAGGTCAGGCCATGTTAGCGGCCATGAAACCGCAGAATACCTGTGTGGCGCTTGAGGTTTTAGGTAAGCCTTGGAGTACCGAGGTACTCTCGGAACAATTAACCGATTGGCGTATGATTGGCCAAGACGTTGATTTACTCATTGGCGGGCCAGATGGCCTTAGCAAAGAGTGTTCAGATAAGGCGAAATATAAGTGGTCGTTATCGCCGTTAACTCTGCCGCATCCATTGGTGCGTATTGTCTTGGCAGAACAGTTATATCGAGCTTGGACGATTTTGAACAATCATCCATACCACAAGTAACCACTTGTTTTTTAATAATAAAAAAGCCTAAATGGTATGAAATCTATTATCTGCTCCATAAGTGATGACTAAATGAGTTTTGCCTTAAAGGACGCACGAGTTGAAAAGGACATATTTGCTAAGCGCGCTTACCTAGCGGGCATATTCGTGTTCTTGTTAGTATGTGCGTTAGCAGCTCGCATGACTTTTTTACAAATTACGCAGCATGATCTCTACGCCAGTAAATCAGAGAACAACCGTGTTCAATTAAAAACAGTAGAACCCATTCGCGGTTTGATCTTTGATCGTAATGGCGTTTTATTAGCTGAGAACCTGCCTAGCCATAGTTTAACCATCGTGCCAGAGCGTGTAGATGACATGGCTAAAACACTCGGTTTGATCGAAGCTTTAATTGGCATCTCCGAAGAAGAGCGTGACAGCTTTGAAAAACGTGTTCAATCTTATCGCCGCCCTTATGAAGCTATTCCCCTTAAATACCGTTTAGATGAAACAGAGATCGCCAAAATAATGGTGAACGATTTTTTCTTGGCGGGTGTGCAAGTCGAAGCTGAGCTGGTAAGGCATTACCCAATGGGTGAGGATTTTGCGCATGTATTGGGCTATGTGGGGCAAATGAATGAAGCCGAGAAAAAACGCCTCGATCCTATTCAATACAAGGTAACGCGCCGAATTGGCAAAATTGGTATCGAACGTCATTACGAACAAGAATTGCACGGTCAGGTGGGCTATCAAAAAGTCGAAACCAATGCGCAGGGGCGCATTTTAAAAGTCCTTGAAAAACAAAGCTCGATTCCGGGCAAAAACATCATTCTTAATTTAGACGCGCGCTTGCAGCGTACAGGGATGCAAGAATTTAAAGGTCGACGAGGTTCATTGGTAGCAATGGACCCTAAAACGGGTGGCGTATTAGTGATGGTATCGAGCCCATCTTTTGATCCTAATTTATTTGTAAATGGCATCAGCTATAAAGACTACAACGCATTAAGAGATTCACTTGATACGCCATTATTTGATCGCTCAACTCGAGGACAATATCCGCCGGGCTCAACTATGAAGCCCTTTATTGGTTTGAGCTTTTTAGAAAGCGGCGTGACCAACTGGGAAGAAGAAATAAGTGACCCAGGCTGGTACATGCTTGAAAATGATGAACGGGTTTATCGTGACTGGAAGCGCCGCGGTCATGGTGAACACATTAATTTACGTGACGCGATAATTCAAAGTTGTGACACCTATTTTTATGAAATGGCATTTAGAACCGGTATTGATAATTTACACCCATTCTTGTCAAAATTCGGTTTCGGTCAGAATACTGGTTTAGATATAGCCAATGCGCTACCTGCTTTATTACCTGATCGCGAATGGAAAAAAACCTATCGAGGGCGTGCTTGGTATGCAGGTGACACGCTTAATTTAGGTTTAGGCCAAGGCTATATGCTAGCCACGCCATTGCAGTTGGCCACGGCCATGAATGTATTTGCAGCGAAAGGACAATGGCATCGCGCTAAGCTTGTGCAGTTAATTGATAGCAAGCCGCTTGAAGAAGAAAAGAAGCTTGAAGATGTTGTCCTTAAGAACCCAGAAAACTGGAATAAAATGAACAGTGCCATGGAAGGGGTAATTAAGCATTACCTAGGAACGGCGCGAGGCTTGCAACGTAACTTAAAATATCGTTTAGCCGGTAAAACGGGCACAGCGCAAATTGTCGGCATTAAACAAAATGAAGAATATGATTCCGATGCATTGCTTGAGCGCCAACGTGACCATGCGCTTTTTGTTAGTTTTGCTCCAGTAGATGACCCACAAATAGCCGTAGCAGCAGTGGTTGAAAACGGTGAGTCAGCAGGCGCAACGGCTGCCCCTATTTCCAAAAAAGTGATAGATCAATATTTGAATGATGATAAACCTAAAGGGATTGCCTATGATTTTTAACAGCCATAGCACGGATTCGAAATGACTAGATCCATGACGGCAATTAGCGGAGTTTATTATGGCCGGTGATTTTATTCGTCAGTTAGATGATTCAGGCATGCAAAATGGCCGTGGTATTTTACGTCGCTTAAATATCGATATCACCATGTTTTGTTTATTGTTATTACTGTGCGCTGGAGGGTTATTTATTTTATACAGTGCCAGTGGACAAAACATAGGCATGGTTTATCGCCAAATGGTTTATTTGGGATTGGGTTTGTTCATCATGTTAGTTATTGCCCAAATCGATCCTCGTTGGTTTCAAATGTCAGCGCCATGGATGTATGGCATTGGCATTATCGCGTTAATATTAGTTTTACTGGTGGGTGTTGGTGCAAAAGGGGCGCAACGTTGGTTGAGTGTTTTTGGGATGTTTCGATTTCAGCCCTCCGAAATAATGAAACTCATAACGCCAATGATGGTGGCGTGGTATTTATCTTCTAAATTGTTACCGCCTAGATTAAAAGTGATAGCAACAGTCTTTGCATTGATCATGCTGCCAGCGCTTTTGATTTTTAAACAACCCGACTTAGGCACAGCGTTGTTAGTGGCTTCTGCTGGTATCTTTGCTCTGTTACTTGCTGGCTTGAGTGGCCGTTGGATTGCGATTGCGATTGTTACCGTTTTAGCGGTTGCGCCTATTATGTGGTACGGCGTTATGCACGACTATCAAAAGCAGCGGGTACTTACCTTTTTAGACCCTGAGACTGATCCACTTGGATCCGGCTGGAATATAATACAAAGCAAGACGGCTATTGGATCAGGTGGGTTAGAAGGGAAAGGCTGGATGCAAGGCACTCAGTCTCAATTAGAATTTCTACCAGAGCGTCATACCGATTTTATCATTGCGGTTTATGCCGAAGAACAAGGGTTAATTGGTGTGCTACTTTTACTTTTTTTGTATATGTTAATTACCATGCGTGGAATTTATATGGCTTCGCGTGGTCGAGATACCTTTGCAAGATTATATGCAGGTGCGTTGATCGTCACGTTTTTCATTTACGTGTTTGTTAATATAGGCATGGTAAGTGGGATTTTACCGGTAGTGGGAGTGCCTTTACCGCTCATTAGTTATGGTGGTACATCCATCGTTACCCTAATGGCCGCATTTGGCGTTATCATGTCAGTTTATATGCATCGTAGGATTTAATGTTATGAGGTTTATTGTGTTAGTAGCGAGTTTCGTTGTTTTATTAAGTAGCATTACCGTGTCTGCGGTTGATTATAAAGATCACCCTAAGTATGAGCCATTCATTGCAGAGATGGTGAAAGAACATAATTACGATGAAAAAGTATTGCGCGAGGTTTTATCTCAGGCTGAGCGTAAAGACAGTATTCTTGAGGCGATCGCTCGGCCAGCCGAAAAAGTGAAGCCTTGGCATGAGTATCGCGATATATTTTTAACAGAAGGCCGAGCGAAAGCAGGTAAGGCATTTCTTAAAGAACACAAAGCTACATTCGATGCGGTTGAAGAAAAGTATGGCGTACCTCGTGAAATTATTGCGGCCATTATTGGTGTTGAAACCTATTACGGACGTCATACCGGCAGCTATCGTGTGATTGACGCATTGGCTACGTTAGGGTTTGACTACCCGCAACGTTCATTGTTTTACCGCGAATTAAAAAATTATTTCCTAATGATTCGCGATAACGATTTAGATCCGTTGGCAATAAAAGGCTCTTATGCTGGCGCCATGGGCTTAGGCCAGTTTATTCCCTCAAGTTACATCAGTTATGCTGTTGACTATGACGGTGACGGTAAAAAAGATTTATGGACCAATGTTGATGATGCCATTGCCAGTGTGGCCTATTACTTTAAACGTTATGGTTGGGTCGCAGGTGAGCCTGTAGCCAGTTCGGTTACGCTTTATAACGCCGATGCCGATAAGCTAGCCAATAGTGGTTTATCGCTTAGTGCAACGATTTCCCAGTGGAAAACCCGCGGCGTGAATACGCCTAAAAATATAAGTGAACGCGATGCTGCATTGTTTCGCTACGACCTAGAAGAAGGCCAAGAATACTGGCTGGTTTATAAAAACTTTTATGTTATTACTCGTTACAATCGCAGCAGCATGTATGCGCGAGCCGTGTCTGATTTTAGCGAAATTTTAAAACAGCCATGAAAAACGTCCAAGTTTGTAGCATCGTCCTTGTTATGATTCTGGTACAAGCTTGTTCTACCTCCTCACGCTATCAGCAAAGCCAAGATAGCACGCCTATATTTCAAGCCAGCATCATGAATTTGGTGGAACCTCAGCCTATTCGAGAGCCTCTTTCTAGGCGAGGTAACCCGGATCAGTATGAAGTATGGGGTAAAACCTATGAAGTACATAAAGGGCTAACTGAATATTCGCAGCAAGGTGTAGCATCTTGGTATGGTGAAAAATTTCACGGTCACGATACGAGTAATGGCGAGAAATTTGACGTTTATCAATTTAGTGCAGCGCATAAATCACTACCGCTACCGAGTTACGTACGCGTTACCAATATTGATAATCAGCAAAGTTTAGTGGTGAGAGTCAATGATCGAGGCCCATTTCATGATGATAGGTTAATTGATTTATCTTATGCCGCGGCGGTTAGATTGGGTTTTCATAAACAAGGTACAGCCAATGTAAAGGTAGATTTACTGGCAGCACCACTGGCTCAAAGCGATTATGTGTTTTTACAGGTGGCAGCATTTGAAGCGGAGCCATCGGCGGTGCAGATGCAGCAACAATTAGCGCAAACAGTAGGTGAGCCAGTTTACATCACAAAAGATGTCAATAATGGCAAAATACTGCATAAAGTACGTATTGGGCCGTTAGATCCTGCAAAAATAGACGTGCTGCAGAACACACTACAAGAACAAGATATTCATTCTACCTTGATCGTGCCATAGCCACGCTTACCAAATTCAATAAGCGTGCTACAATGCGTCACCATTTTATTCATAGCTAATTACGGTCCTATGCGTTTACTTACTTTTTGCTTGGTCTTTCTGTTTTCTTCTATCTCTTTAGCTGTACCTAATATTATTCCCCAAGCCCCTGTGTTGGCGGCTAGCTCCTATATTCTGATTGATGCCAATAGTGGTGATGTATTAGTTGAACACAACGCTGATGAAGTTTTACCGCCAGCCAGTTTAACCAAAATGATGACGAGCTTTATCGTCACTGAAGAGCTCGCCTACGGTAATATTAAAGAAGAAGACCTTACCCGTATTAGCGTAAAAGCTTGGAAAGCCGAAGGCTCTCGTATGTTTATTCGCGAGGGTACTTATGTGTCGGTCTCCGATTTGTTAAAAGGCGTTATCATTCAATCGGGTAATGATGCCAGCATTGCATTGGCTGAACATATCAGCGGTACCGAAGAAGCATTTGTTGACGTGATGAATCAGTATGCCGTGTCACTAGGTATGCTTAATACCCGTTTTGAAAATGCGACTGGCTTACCAGCCAAAGGCCATGCCTCGTCTGCACGTGATTTATCTAAGCTGGCTAAACACATTATTAGTGACCACAAAGAATACTACCCTTTGTATAAAGAGAAGAAATTCAAATACAACAACATTGAGCAAGATAATCGTAATCGCTTGTTATTCTGGGACCCTAGGGTTGACGGTTTAAAAACAGGCCACACCGAAGAAGCCGGCTATTGCTTAGTATCAAGCGCCACCGAAGACGGTATGCGTTTAATTGCGGTGGTTATGGGTGCCAGTTCTGACCGTGCACGCGCGCGCGAATCACAAAAATTACTGACCTATGGTTTTCGCTATTACGAAAGTCATAAACTATATGACGCACAAGAAACATTACAGACACAAAGAGTGTGGTTAGGACAAGAAGATGAGTTAGCGTTGGGTGTTAAAGATGGTGCTTATATCACCATACCTAGAGGCCAAAAAGGCAATCTCGACGTGAAATACAGCATTGATGACGTCATTAAAGCACCAATTATTAAGGGGATGGATTACGGTCATATGACTGTATCTCTCGGCGATAAAGTGCTTATGGATAAACCATTAATTGCGTTGAGTGACATCAAAGAGGCCGGTTTTTTCTCCCGCATTCTTGATTATATTAAATTGTTCTTTTACTCCTTATTCAGTTAAGCCCTTGCATTTGCCTGTTTAGCGACCATATTGGGTTAAACAGGACATCACTAGACGTATTATGGCCCAGAAAACACAACCTCCTAAAATTGAATATCCATGTCCAAATTACCCAGTCAAAGTACTGGGCCAGGCTGGGGATGATTACGAAACATTTGTGATTGATGTTATGCGTATTCATGCGCCTGACTTTGATCTGGATAAAATCAAAATTAATCACAGCAGTAATGGTCGTTTTACATCGGTGACATTTTTTATAACGGCTACATCGCAAAAACAACTCGAAGATTTGCATGCTGAGTTCATTCAGCATGATCGCATTAAGATGGTGATGTGATGCAGTTGGGCGTGCGCTATTTAGACGGTGAGCTTGCATACGAGCCTGTTTGGCAAGCGATGAAAGCATTTACCGATAATAGGCATGCGCATACCCAAGATGAAGTGTGGATTCTTCAGCATCAAAAAGTATTTACGCAGGGCCAGGCGGGTAAGCCAGAGCACTTATTACTTACCGGCGATATTCCGGTTGTTCAGGCTGATCGCGGTGGCCAAGTGACGTATCACGGCCCTGGCCAAATTACTGCCTATATCATGGCGGATTTGAATCGCTTAAACTTAGGCCCCAGGGCCTTAGTAGATGCAATTGAAACCAGCTTGGTAAAACTGCTGGCTGAATTTGATATTTCTGCCTTCCCTAAGTCTGATGCGCCTGGCGTATACGTAGGTGAAAGTAAAATTGCATCGCTGGGTTTAAGAATTCGCAAAGGTTATAGCTTTCATGGGTTAGCCTTAAATGTAGATATGGATTTAGAGCCTTTTTTACGCATTAACCCATGTGGTTATGCGGGGATGAATATGACACACATGGCTGAATATACATCTTCGCCAGATATAAAGGTCGTTGGCCAAAAGCTGGTCGATCAAATTGCAACCTGCCTGCCTTATGAGGGCATCCAAGAATTAGGTAATCACTTACCATGAGTACAGAAAAAAAAGCCACAGTGGTGCAAGGCGAAAAAAAACGCGGTGCAGATAAAGTCGCTCGCATTCCAATAAAAGTGATTCCAACGGAAACTATGCCGCGCAAACCAGATTGGATTCGTGTGCGTATTCCTGCAAGCCCAAAAATTAACGAAGTTAAACAAAAGATGCGCAAACACGGTTTACATACTGTGTGTGAAGAAGCATCTTGCCCAAATTTAGGCGAATGCTTTAGTGGTGGTACAGCAACGTTCATGATTATGGGCGATATATGTACACGTCGTTGCCCATTTTGCGATGTTGGCCATGGTCGCCCAAATCCACTTAATGCAGACGAGCCCAAAGAATTAGCCACAGCCATTGCTGATATGGGGCTTAAATATGTGGTGATTACCTCGGTCGATCGTGATGATCTACGTGATGGTGGTGCCCAGCATTTTTCTGATTGTGTTCGTTATTCTCGTGAACTCAGCCCAGCAATGAAAATGGAAATATTAGTGCCCGATTTTCGCGGTAGAATGGATATTGCTTTAGAGATTCTGTCGCAAACGCCGCCGGATGTGTTTAATCACAATCTAGAAACCGTGCCGTCACTATATAAGAAAGTACGACCTGGCTCTGATTATCAGTGGTCACTCGATTTATTAAAGCGCTACAAAGCAATGTGTCCTGATGTTATGACTAAATCGGGGTTAATGCTTGGCATTGGCGAAACTAAAGAAGAAGTTATTGAGGTCATGCAGGACATGCGTGATCACGATATCGATATGATTACATTAGGGCAGTATTTGCAACCGAGTAAACATCACTTGGCAGTAGAGCGCTTCGTGCACCCTGATGAATTTGAAGAGCTGGGTGAACTGGCTAAGAAAATGGGATTCAAGCGTGTGGCCAGTGGCCCTATGGTTCGATCCTCATACCATGCAGACCAGCAAATGAAAGGTGAGCCGCTGCTTAAATAAACTAGCAGCTGTTTAAAAAGTGGTCTTTAATTAACCTTAATATCCCTATTTGATGTGTAATTTAATGGGTAATCGGATCTAAAACCTTCGCATTACCCTTAAAAATAAGCGGAAAAGGTGAGTATTTTAATTTTTAACTGTATTAGTTTTGGCCTATTGCGCGAAGATGCGTATAATATGCGCGACTAGATTTATAGATGTCCTCAAAACTATTTCAGGAGTGAGCAACTGATTCATGGCTAAACCTGGCAAGCGTTCAAAAGTATCACAGAAACGCCCTTCCTATAAAAAAATTATCAAGCAGCAAGAAAGCCAACCAGAGAATATTGTCGATCAAATCGCGGCATTAGAAGCTCTATTAGGTGGCGGCAGTGATGATTCTAAGGAAGTGGTTAAAGCCAAAGCTGAGCCTCAAAAAGATCCAGAGGAACAAAAGCGCTTAGAAAATGAGCGTACAGCACGTAAGGCAGAAATCGAAGCACTCGAAGCAGAGCGTTCTAAGGAACGTGCATCTCGTGAAGACGAGCGTCGTAAGCTTCAGCAAGAGCTAATAAAGCAGCAAGAAGAGCGTGAAGCTCGCTACAAAGAAGAGCAAGAAAAGCTTAAGGTCGAACAGCAAGACAAGAAAGAGTTGAAAAAACAACTTGTCGAAGCTAAAAAAGAGCTCAAGCGCCTTCAAAACTTAGATCGAATTGGTAAGCTTGATGCTGCGCAGAAAAAGCGTTTAGCTGAAATAGTAGAATTCGTAAAAAGTGGTGTAGCGCCACAAGTTGTTAGCAAAAAAGCTGAGCCTGAAAAGGTTGCTGAAAAGGCACCAGCGAAAGCTACAGCAGCTAAGAAAACGGCTGCGAAGAAAACAACCGCCAAAAAAACCACTGCTAAAAAAGCAGAGGTTAAAGCAGAAGACGAAGTCGCTGAGAAGAAAACCACAGCGAAAAAGACAACTGCTAAAAAGTCTACAGCAAAGAAAACCACTGCTAAAAAGACCACAGCCAAGAAAACCACGGCTAAAAAGTCTACAGCGAAGAAGACTACTGCTAAAAAGACAACGGCTAAGAAAACCACAGCTAAAAAGACAACCGCTAAGAAAACCACAGCGAAAAAGTCTACAGCTAAGAAAACCACAGCTAAAAAGACTAAATAAGCTTTTACTGTATTTTCGTGGTAATAAAAAAACCCAGCTTAGCTGGGTTTTTTTATGTCTAGTGGTTTTTGATTAAGGGTCAAATTGCTGTAGGTGATTAATAAATTGTTGCTTGCTGATCTCACCTAAAATATTAGCTTCGCTGATGAGTTCTCCATTTAAACCGTAAAACAATAAAGCGGGTGGGCCAAATAAGTTGTGTTGCTCAAGATAGGTCTTATGGAAATCATCAAAACGGGTGATGTCAAACTTAATGCGTACAAAGTTTTCTAAATGGGCTTGTACGTCAGGGTCTTTAAATAGTGTGTTACTCATGATTTTACATTCGATACACCAGTCGGCGTATACATCTAGAAAGACAATTTTTTCATCTTGCTTAGCTTGGTTTAAAGCGGTTTCTAATTCTGTTTTTTCACTAATGGTTAGAAAAAAAACATCGTTTGATTGCACATTTTTAGTGGTTGATAGTGAAGAGGTTGGCATTGTTGAGTGGGCTGTCTCGCCTAAAACGAGTTTAAATAACAGTGCGCTAGCAAAGACAAAGGCTAATAAGCTAAAGGCTTTAATTAAGCGTTTACTGGTCGTTATTGCAGGTTCAAATGCCCCGAGTACAACAGCGTATACAGCGATCAAAATAATCCAGCCTGTCATGTAGGCTGTTTCGGGAATAAAACGTCCTAATAGCCATAACGCAACGGCCAGTAGTAAAACCCCAAAGAAATACTTCACGCTGTCCATCCAGGCGCCAGCTTTTGGTAATACATATGCGCCACTGGTGCCGATAATAATAAGCGGTAATCCCATACCTAAGCCCAGTGAAAATAACGCAAGCCCACCCAGTATGGCATCCCCCGTTGTACTGATATAAAGCAGCGCGCCAGCCAGTGGTGCGCTCACGCAAGGGCTAACCACTATGGCGCTAAGCGCGCCCATTAGTAGTACACCTATTAAGCTGCCACCATGTTGTTTTTGATTCAAGTTGTCGAGTGGTTCTTGGATAAAGCGCGGCAGGCGCAGTTCAAACAAACCAAACATGGCAAGGGCCAAAATAATAAATAGAGCGGCAAAAATACTTAGAACCCAAGGCTGTTGCATATAAATTTGAATGTTAAAGCTGGCACCAAGAGAGCCAACTAATACACCGGCTAATGAAAAGGTTAATGCCATTCCGAGCACATAAACGCTAGATAAAACAAAACCTTGCTTTGCGGTTAATGATTTTTGCCCTGCAATGATACTAGAAATAATCGGCATCATCGGTAGTACGCAAGGGGTAAAGGTCAAGCCCATTCCCAATAATAAAAACGTAGCTAGAATTAAAACTAAGCCTGCATTTTGTAAAAAGCCTAAAATACCGTTGGCTTGATCGAGGTTGGTTTCGTCTGTTGAGCTAATTTGACTTTGTGTTGTTGTTTTTATATTTGTTGAGTTTTTAATAAATGGAATGATATCAAGCAGCGCTGTTTGTGGTGGGTAACATAAACCAATGGCTTGGTCGCAGCCCATGTAGCGCATTTTTAATTGCAGGGTATTCTCAGGCAGTTGGGAAAGATCAACGGTAGCGCTGGCTGAGTTAAAAAATACCGCAACGTCGCCAAAGCTTGGGTCACTAATAATTTGCGGTGTTTCAATAAATTGTGCAGAAGAGAAAGGTGTTTTATCTAGCAGGCTAAACTTGAGCTTATCGCGATAAAGATACACATTGTCGGCTAACTCAAATTGTATGGTTAGGTGTGAGCCATCTTGCTCATAGCTATATTGCATCGCTTCGTGAGCGGGCAGTGGCCCATTAGTATCACTTGAGAATAAATCCCCCCAGCTACCTTGAGAGGCAAAAGTGAAAACAAATAAAAGAAGTAAAGCACGCTGCAGCATCTTGTTGGCCCAATGATTTTTTATTAAGACAATGATGCTGCAAATAAGTGCCATTGCCCAGAGGCAATGGCGGCTTTTGATTGAAGTTGTTAACTGTTACGCGAAAGGGCCATTTCGGCTAGCCCCATAAGCGCTTCTTTGGCTGGCGTATTCGGTAAGGCACTAAGAGCCGCTTGTGCGGCGTCTACGTGTTCGCGGGCTTTTTGGTTGGTGTAATCAATAGCACCACAAGATTGTACGATTTCAATAATCTCTGCGAGATTCTCAGTGCCGCCTTTGCGGATGGCTTGGCGAATCATTTGAACCTGCTCGTCGCTGCCGTTTTGCATGGTGTAAATTAACGGCAGGGTAGGCTTACCCTCAGCTAAATCGTCACCTACATTCTTGCCTAACGCCTCTGCATTGCCCACATAATCCAATACGTCATCAACCAATTGGAACGCCATGCCAGTATGGTGGCCATATAAGCGCAAGGCTTCTTCTTGTTCGTGATTAGCCCCCGCCAAAACAGCGCCAGAATGAGAGCTTGCTTCAAATAGCATGGCGGTCTTGCCTTCAATTACGGCCATGTATTGTGCTTCGCTGACATTAGGGTTTTTCACGTTCATCAGTTGCATCACCTCGCCTTCGGCGATGACGCGAGTTGATTTGGATAAAATATCCATGATTTTTAGCGAGCCCAGCTGCACCATCATTTCGAACGCGCGGCTATATAGAAAATCACCCACTAATACGCTTGGTGCATTTCCCCATTTGGCGTTAGCCGTGGCCTTGCCACGACGCAGGTCTGAGGTATCAACCACATCGTCATGTAAAAGCGTGGCGGTATGTAAGAACTCGATAATAGCGGCCAATAAGGCGTGGTCTTGTTTATCGTAGGAAAGAGATTTACTGGCCAGTAACACAAGTAATGGGCGCATACGCTTGCCACCACTTTCAATGATGTGTTGCCCAATTTTAACCACCAATGGCACATCACTGCTGAGTTGTTCTAAGATCAGCTGGTTAACCTGCTGAAAATCCTGCTCTACAACTTGATATATGTCTTTTACTAGCATGGATAAATCACTTTCCTCAAGGAGGTGGGTATCCTAATGAGTGATGCTAAAAGAGGCAAGAAAACAGCCTAAATTGCCTCTAAATTCATGGGTTTAGGCCCTAAAGTGCTTCGCTTCTTCCCTCTCTAGTTAATCTTTGCTTATTCGTAAGGCTTACTATATAATCCGCGACCGACTTGTAGTGCATTAAATGTACATGGTCCGCTCCCTACCATAGAGCTTCAAAGCGAGGTTCATAGAAGTAGGTGCCATCAGCCCGAAAGGGTGGCAACCAAGCAGCAACCGAGAGGCAAGCGATATTGATGTGGCCTAGGCCATTAAGCTCTTTGGAGAGAAAACATGTACGCAGTTATCGTAACTGGCGGTAAGCAATACCGCGTTGAAGAGGGTCAAACCCTTAAAGTTGAAAAAATTGAAACTGCAACTGGTGAATCTGTTCAATTGGACAAAGTTTTACTAGTTGGCAACGGCGACGACGTTAAAATCGGTCAGCCTGTTGTTGAAGGTGCTAAAGTGACTGCAGAAGTCGTAGCTCATGGTCGTCACAAAAAAGTGAAAATCATCAAGTTCCGTCGTCGTAAGCACTCTATGAAGCAAATGGGCCACCGTCAGTGGTTCACTGAACTGAAAATTACAGGCATTTCTGCTTAATATTTTCAAAGAATTGAACGGCTTTAATCTATTATTGGGTTAGAGCAAACACTAAATAAAAGCTCGATATATTGTTGGTAACGGTGATATATCAGTGAAGGAGAAAAGGCATGGCTCACAAAAAAGCCGGTGGTTCTACCCGTAACGGTCGCGATTCCCAGAGTAAACGCTTAGGTGTAAAAGCCTTTGGTGGTCAGTTTGTTAAAGCTGGTTCAATCATCATTCGTCAGCGTGGCACTAAAGTGCACCCTGGTGACAATGTTGGTTGTGGTAAAGACCACACTTTATTCGCGAAAGCCGATGGTTTCGTGAAGTTTGAACAAAAAGGTCGCATTTTCCGTAAGCAAGTAAGCATTGTTGCTTCTAACTAATACGGCCTTATAAGCTGGTGACAGGCAATTGCCTGAAGCCAGTCAAAAAGCTCTGTTGCTTAGGCACAGGGCTTTTTTTAATTGCGACGTCGCACTTTTAGATGTGAAATCGTAACTATAACTGGTCAAGCCCAAGCCAGTAATGATCGTGTATCAAAACATGTGGGCAATTATCAGATGTATGGGTTGCCCAGAGGAATAGTATGAAATTCGTTGATGAAGCTTCTATCAGTGTTGAAGCGGGAAATGGCGGCAATGGTTGCTTAAGCTTTCGTCGTGAAAAGTATATTCCTAAAGGCGGGCCAGACGGCGGTGATGGTGGCCATGGCGGTAGCGTATACTTGCAAGCCGAAGAAGCCGTTAATACCTTAGTCGATTATCGCTACGTGCGTCGCTATAAAGCCGAAAATGGTGAAGGCGGCATGGGCAGCGAAATGAGCGGTAAGCAAGGTGAAGATACCTACCTTAAAGTACCTGTGGGCACCACGGTCATAGATGAAGACACCTTAGAGATTTTAGGTGACTTAACCGAAGACGGTGCCACTCTAAAAGTAGCCGAAGGCGGTGTGCGTGGTTTAGGTAATATTCACTTTAAAAGTTCAGTGAATCGCGCCCCACGTCAAACCACAAAAGGTACTCCAGGCGAAAGTCGTAACCTTAAATTAGAAATGAAAGTGCTCGCCGATGTAGGTCTACTAGGCTTACCTAACGCAGGTAAATCCACTTTCATACGTGCGGTATCCGCAGCCAAGCCGAAAGTAGCGGATTACCCGTTTACCACCATGGTGCCTAACCTAGGGGTTGTAAGTGTCGCTAAATACAAGAGCTTCGTGGTTGCCGATATTCCAGGCTTAATCGAAGGCGCAAGTGAAGGCGCCGGTCTTGGTATTCGCTTCTTAAAGCACTTGGTTCGTACCCGCATTTTATTGCACATAGTAGATATGAACCCGTTTGATGAATCAACACCTGCTGAAAACGCAAAAGTTATCGTTAACGAATTAGAGAAATTCTCACCAGAGTTAGTCAATCGTGAGCGCTGGTTGTTATTGAATAAATTAGATTTAGTGCCAGAAGACGAGCGTGAGGCACGCTGCCAGTCGGTGATTGATGCTCTAGATTGGAAAGGCCCTGTCTACAAAATCAGCGCCATCAGCAAAGAAGGCACCCAGCAAATCAGCTTTGATATCATGAGTTTCTTAGATGCTCGCGCAGAAGCCGCAATTGAGAACCCAGCATTATTAGAAGAAGAAGCCGTGCATCGTAAGCTAGTTGAAGACGAAGCTCGTGAGCGAATGGAAGAGTTATACGAGAGCCGTAATGAGCGCCGAGCTGAGCGTAAAGCCGCTAAATTGGCCGCAAAAGAAGGCGATGAATTAGAGGATGACGATGATGATAATGGCGACGGCCCTGAATTCATCTACACCTACGAATAATCATCTTCTTAAATAAGAACGATTGTGAGGGAAGGTGCTTGCGTGCGACAAATAAGCGCTTAAAAGTTTATTCTGTATGTCGCGCGCAAGCGCCCTCCCACATTTATAGGGTATAAAGTTTGTCGAATAAGTTGCAGGATAATTAATTTTGTAACTGATTACTCGAAATCACCTTATGTTGCTTATTAATCCAAAACCGTTTGCCCTGAGCTTCTAGGAGCGAGCAATGTCGAAGAGTGGCTAACCCTCAATAGAAGCAAATTCCTAGGCCATTACTCAACCCCCCCCTGCACTACAAAACAGGTTATCAATCCAAACCCATTCGCTCTGAGCTGCGAGGCCCTTTCGACGGGCTCAGGGTAATCGGAAAAACATCAGTCGAGGGTGGCTAAACGCGTAACAGAAGCAGATTCATAATACATTCTCCCTACTAAGCCTTTCCTGTAAATAAAAATCCCCCCGTAAAGCGACAAGCAGAAAAACCTATTTATAGGCTGCCCTTAATCTATTAAGATTAGCCCTAATTAAAACGACGCAGTTATCAAAACACATGTCCAGACAAGCACTTACCAGCGCCAAGCGTATCGTCATAAAAATTGGTAGCGCATTACTTACCAATGATGGCGCCGGTTTAGATAAAAAAGGCATCGCCAACTGGGTTGATCAAATTGCCGCGCTCAAACAGCAAGGCTTGGAAATCATTCTCGTATCATCAGGCTCAGTAGCTGAAGGTATGACACGCCTAGGCTGGAAAAAACGTCCAAGCGCATTGCATGAATTACAAGCCGCAGCCGCAGTGGGCCAAATGGGGTTAGTGCAATGTTACGAAAGCAACTTTGCTCGCCACGAATATCTAACAGCCCAAGTGTTATTAACCCACGCAGATTTAAGTAACCGCAACCGCTATTTAAACGCACGCTCTGCCATTCGTACCCTGATAGAGCTAGGTGTCGTACCGATCATTAACGAAAATGACACCGTGATTACCGATGAAATTCGCTTTGGTGACAACGATACGCTAGGTGCCTTGGTCGCCAATTTAATCGAAGCAGACGCGTTAATCATCCTTACCGATCAAGACGGTTTATTCACCGCCGACCCTCGTATTGATAAAACCGCCACCTTAATTGAAAGCGCTCGCGCAGAAGACCCAATGATACAAGCCATGGCCGGAGACGGCGGAGCACTTGGGCGCGGCGGCATGATAACAAAAGTACGCGCAGGCCGATTAGCCGCACGCAGCGGCGCATGCTCTGTCATCGTAGGTGGTCGCATTGAAAACGTATTAACTCGTTTATACCAAGGCGAAAGCCTAGGCACGCTATTAGTCAGTGACCAAGAGCCCATGGCCGCGCGTAAGCAATGGATAGCAGGACACCTGCAAACACGTGGTGAAATCACCATAGACGACGGCGCAGTAAAAGCATTACGCGAAGGCGGTAAAAGTCTATTGCCTGTTGGGGCTGTCGCGGTGAGCGGACACTTTGGTCGCGGTGAAGTTGTTGCTTGTGTAAACCAAGCGGGGCAAATTATCGCCAAAGGATTAAGTAATTACAGTGCACTAGAAACGCAAAAAATCCTGAAAAAAGACAGTAAAGATATTATCAATATCCTAGGTTACATGGATGAGCCAGAACTTATTCATCGTGATAATTTAGTATTGGTTTAAATAAGTAATCAAATGAGAGATGATAATGAAGCAGCCAATGGCTGCTTTTTTATTGTCTGCTGTTTATGATTAAAAACCATATGATCATCTACGCCTGCTTACTTGTATGAGTCGAGCTTGCTCGCGACCCTAAGGTCACACTTAATTAAAACCAAACCGATGACGAGTAATGAATATTACGCTGGTCAATTTCCACGAACCGATATAAGAATCACAGCATTAAAATTGGCTATTTAAAGATCAAAAATAACAACTAATAATGTAACGTTGTGAATATATAGTGACCAAATTCAATTAGGAAGCATGATCTATTTTTGTTACATGCATGATCACCTTGTTCGTAAATTAAACAACTTTAATGCGGGTATTATGTTTACTTTAAAAATTATAATTCGTATTTATTAGTGCATAAAACATACAATTATGTTTTTAAAGTATGACGCAAATCACAAAAAATAATCATTATGATCAATAAAGGAGCAGAAAATTAAAAATTTAAGTGGGATACCTGCACTAAAAAAAATAAGTTGATGTATGAAAGAAGCGCAAAAAAAGAGCAATAAAATCAGATTTGATTAATAAATGTGCATTAGTGTAAGCATTCTCTTACACGGTTATAGGTCAAGTTATTAATATGCTAAAAGTGTTGTTGTTTTGTTACGTTTTCATTTGAAGTGTCATTTTTTGAAACTATAATGCCAGCTTCGTTTTAAGCGCATCAAAATAGATTTCCTTTTCAGGGCACAAGATGCTGTGCAGATGAAAATTGGTGTTTAAAAATTCTTTTGTTCATTTGTAGATAATCCGCAATATCAGTCTCAAATTGATAATAGAGCGCTGCGGATTCAGCACTTTACCGAGATATAACATGGCAGTTGTTTCAGATCCTATTAAAGCCCTACCAACGCTTAAGCAATCAGTAATTGAAGCGCATGACTCGATTCTTGAGCAAAGTCGCCAAATTCAGCGATTAGCCGGGTTAATTGATGAGCAATTCAAATTAGCTGTAGAGGCAATTCATAACTGTGAAGGTCGCTTGATTATTTCTGGTATGGGTAAGTCAGGTTTAATTGGTAAAAAAATAGCAGCGACTATGGCTTCTACTGGTACCTCATCATTTTATGTTCATCCAGGTGAAGCGTTCCATGGTGACTTAGGGATGATCCGTCCTGAAGATATTGTTCTATTAATAACCAATAGTGGTGAAACGGATGAAGTTATTAAACTTATCCCTTCATTAAAAAACTTTGGTAATACTATTATCGGTATGACGGGCAAGATGGACAGCACGTTAGCTCAGCATGCAGACATTACACTTAATGTTTCGGTTGAGCGTGAAGTGTGCCCAAATAACTTAGCGCCTACAGCGTCAACCACCGCCACTTTAGTAATGGGTGATGCCCTAGCAGTAGCACTTATATATATGAGCGACTTTCAACCGATGGATTTCGCAATGTTCCATCCGGGTGGTAGTTTAGGTCGAAAGCTACTCACGAAAGTAAAAGACGTTATGGTAAAAAGTGACTTACCGTTTGTGTCACCAAATGACACCATGCATAGCGTAATTATGACAATGACAAATAGCCGATTGGGATTAGCAATGGTCATGGATGAAGATGAGTTAATTGGTGTCATTACAGATGGCGATCTTCGCCGCGCACTAGCAGAGGGTATTAATTTAAAAGTTGCTACCGCACGTCAAACTATGTCAATTGCGCCTATCACAATCAATGAAGAAGCAATGGTCGCTGATGGTGAAGAGCAAATGAGAGCTGCGCAAATAAAACAAATTATTGTTAAAAATAGCGAAGACTGCGTCACCGGAGTTCTGGAGTTTTTCCAGTAATTTATTATGGCAGATGCAAAGCGTAGCTCACTTCAAATTACCATAGATACCGTTCATGCATTATTAATGCGTGAACTGAAAACCCGTTTTGGTTCGTCAAAGCTTGGTTATTTCTGGGCAATTGCGGAACCTGTTGCTCAAGCGTCAATTCTTGCCATTATATTTACAATTATTGGTCGAAGTAGCTTGGCTGGTGTACCAGTTGCCCTGTTTTTAATTTCTGGTGTCATGCCGTTTAAAGCATTTAGCAAAACCAAAACACAGCTATCCAACGGTATTTCTTCAAATACTGCCTTGTTTGCGTATCGCCAAGTGAGTCCAATTGACCCGATACTCACCCGCTTGTTAATAGAGCTAGCCACTTTTTTTATTGTTTATATTATTATTTTAAGTGTCATGGCTTGGTTGGGTTTAGATGTTTGGCCACAAGATTTATTAGCCTTGATCGGGGCTTCTTTGTTATTGATTCTTTTAGCCTCAGGTATTGGCTTATGCATGAATAGTGCAGTTTTATACTGGCAGGATGCCAATAAGTTAATGGGCATTGTTACCACACCTCTTTTTTTAATATCGGGAGTTTTATTTTGTGCCACTATGATCCCTGCAAAATATTGGTATTTATTTACATGGAACCCAATTTTCCATGCCATTGAATTAAGCCGTGATGCCTTTTTTGCAAGCTATACCACCCCTGTTGGCAGCTGGGGGTATTTAGCTTTAACCTCGCTCAGTTTTGTAACGGTTGGTTTGATGCTGTACCGCGTCAACCGTATAAGGTTTGCCACCTTATGATTAAGTTTGAAAACGTCAGTAAATATTACCCAACTAAACAAGGGCGACGTTACGTTTTTAAAGACGTAAATATCACATTGCCCACAGATGTAAGCATTGCCATTTTAGGCCCAAACGGAGTGGGAAAATCTACCTTGGTACGCATGCTAGGTGGGGCTGATTATCCCAATAAAGGCGATATTAATAGCGATAAAAAAATATCATGGCCATTAGGCTTACAAGGCGGTTTGCAAGGTAGCATGAGTGGTCGTGAAAACTGCCGGTTTGTAGCGCGCATACATGGTTACAAAGACACCAAAGAGATTGAACAAAAGGTATACGACTTTGCCGAGATAGGTGCTTACTTTGATGAGCCAGTAAAAAGTTATTCAAGCGGTATGCGTTCCCGTGTGGCGTTTGGATTAACCATGGCATTCGATTTTGATTTTGATGTATTGCTTATTGACGAGCTTGGTGCAGTTGGCGACGCTAATTTCCGCCATAAAAGCCAAGCATTATTAAAAAGTAAATTTGAAACCACAAAGTTAATTATGGTGAGCCACTCAATGGGCGAGCTGCGCAAGTATTGTCAAGCGGGTATTGTGGTTAAAAACCAAAACCTAGAATTCTTCCCCAACTTGGAAGATGCCATACAAGAATACGAAGATACCTATGTCACAACCAAATAAACAAACGCCAGCAGAGCAAGTGGTTGCAAAATCACTTTCACCGTTGCAGCGTAAAGTACGTAAATTTAAACGCGACCCAAAACAATTTGTGGTTGATAGCAAAGCTTATGTGGGTACACGTAAAGCGGCTTATATTGCATGGGCCAAATTTGGCTCATTTGCGTTGGTGTTACTCACTTCCATTTTGGTAGTGGGCTACTACACAGTCGTAGCGTCACCTCGTTATGCTACCTCTACTCAGTTTGTGGTGAAAGAAGCAGGCAGCAACGAAGCTGCTTTGATGGGAATAGCTGCATTGGGTACAACTTCATCAGCTATGCGCGATGCGTTAATTATTAAAGAGTATGTGGAATCTCGCCAAATGGCAGTTTCATTGGATGAAGCCATTGGTTTAAAAGCTCATTATCAAAATAACGAGTGGGACGTTTTAAGTAGCTTGAGTGAATACGCCACGGTTGAAGACTATGTGGAATTTTATAAAAAGCATATTAGCGTACGCCATGATGAACTCTCCGATATTGTGCACATTGAAGTGCAAGCGTTTACCCCAGAATATAGCTTGCTATTGGGGCAAACCTTATTAGAGCTGAGCGAGCAATTTATCAATTCGCTCGGCGATAAAATGGCAAAAGAGCAACTTGCCTACGCGCAAAAAGAAGTTGAGCGTTTATATACTAATATGAAAAGCCAACAGCAATTGTTGGTGCATTTTCAAAACAATAACGAGCTATACAACCCAGAACAGCAAGGCAGTGCCATGTTAGCGGCCATTGGTAACTTGCAAGGTAATATTATTACCGCACAAGCTAAACTAAAAGAAATGATAGCGGTGATGCGTGATGATGCAGCAGAGGTAAAAAGCCAGCGCATTTTAATTAAGTCACTGCAGCAGCAGCTAAACGAAGAGCAAGGCAAGCTCACCTCAGACGATCAAAAATCGTTAAACCAAATAACCGCCAACTTTCAAGAAATCAAACTCAGCACCGAGCTGGCCACAGGCTTATACCAAGCGGGTTTATCCAGCATGGAAGTAGTACGCGCTGACGCGTATCGCAAACTAAAACACCTATTAATCGTACAACACCCAGCACAACCCGAAACTGACCAATACCCAAGACGCATTTACAGCATTTTCACGTGGTTTGTGTCGTTGTTATTAATGTATTTATTGGGCCGCTTAGTGTGGGCAATTGTAAAAGAGCACAAGGAATAATCATGATGAAATTTTTACAAGGGTTTTTAGTCAGTGCGTGCTTATTGTTAGCGACAAATACATACGCGCTGGATATCCAAAAAGACCAAAATGCAGAAAAACAAAGCGTATTGGCAGAAAATAATCATACGCCAGAATTTGCTCAATGGTTATTCAGTGGGGCGTTCACAAAGCAGGGTTTTAGCGGGGTAAACCCAGAGTACCGCATTAACCAAGGGGACACCTTATTGGTGCAATTATGGGGCGGGTTAGATTACCAGCAAGAAACCCAAGTAGATGCTCAAGGGAATATTTTTATACCCAAAGTTGGCCCAGTAAAAGTATTAGGCGTTGAAAACAAAAAGCTTAATGACGTGGTACTTAAATCCATTAAGCGTGTTTATAAAGCCAACGTACAAACTTATGTCACATTACTTTCAAGCCAAACGGTAAAAGTGTTTTTATCGGGCATGGTGAATAACCCAGGTTTATACGAAGGTCAAAGCGCTGACAGCGTATTAGCGTTTATTGATAAAGCCGGCGGTATCCGTAAGCACATGGGTAGCTACCGTAACATCAGCGTTAAGCGTAATGGCAAAACCGTAAAAGAGATCGACCTATACGCCTTTATACAAGAAGGCACCATGCCAAGCGTGCAGCTACACGAAGGTGACGTGATTTTTGTTGCCCCAAAAACTGGCGACATCACCATAGAAGGTGAAGTGGGTTTTGCAGGCAAGTACGAGCTAAAAGACAAGCAAGCCAATCTAAGTGAAATTTTAGCGGCTGTGGCCATTAATGAAAACGCCACCCATGTGACCCTTGTGCAACCGTTCAACAAAAACGGCATGAAAGAAGTCAGCGCAAAGCAGCTTGAATTACGTGAAATTAACAACACAAACATTCAAGCAGGCTCAACCGTAAAAGTATCGTCCCAATTACGTGCCAATAGCATAAGTGTTGAGGTGGTAGGCGAGCATAACTCCCAATATGAAATGGTATTACCTTGGGGTGCAACCCTTAAAGACTTATTGGCCAAAGTAGAGTTTACGGAGTTTTCAAATCAAACGGCTATTCAGCTGTATCGTAAATCCGTAGCGAAACGTCAAAAAGACATGTTAATGGCATCGTTATCGTCATTGGAGCAAAGTGTACTAACCGCTCGCTCGGCCACTAATGAAACCGCACAACTTAGAAAAGCCGAATCTGAAATTATCTTACAATGGATTGAGAAAGCAAAAAATGTACAACCAAAAGGCCAAGTACTATTAGCCGATGGTTACGATGCTAAGCAAGTAACCTTACAACAAGGCGACCGCATAATAGTACCCGCCAAACAAAGCCTAATTATGGTACACGGTGAAGTATTATTCCCAACCGCTATCACTTACGATGCCGAATTTAATACTCAAGATTACATCAACAAAGCAGGCGGTAGCACCGCCGATGTGGACGACATGAACGTATTGATCATGAAACCAAACGGCTCGTTTATTGATGTGAACTCAGATTTAAGTAACGAAGATGAGATTCACCCAGGTGATGAAGTTTTTGTGCTAGCAAAACCCGATGTGAAGTCTTTGCAATTAACCAAAGATATCATGCAAGTAATTTATCAAGTGGCGGTATCGGCTGCTGTTGTATTGGCGCTGTAAGATCAGGGGATGAGTATGAATGTATTATATTTTTTAGAGCCAAGAAAAGAATTAGGAAATCCTTTATTTCGTTTGGGCTCTGTTAGAAATCATTTAGTTCATGAGATAAAAGATTTATCTCTAGTCGATGATGTGGATGTAAGGCTACTTGCAAGTGAAGAAGTAGCCAAGGCTTCCTTGCAAGAAGGATTATTAAGCAAAGATTTATTTTTAACTGTTCCTCAATCAACTTTAGATAGAAATTTTAAAAGAAACGATAAAATGGGTGGTTTGTGGTATTCAAAAGAGTATACCGATAGAGAGATGCAAAAGGCGAAGCGCATTTACTCCAAAGTACTGAAAGGCTTTGTACCTGATGTAATTGTTTGCTATGAATCTTCATGTCCTTACCTTAAATCACTTTTTCCTGACTCGTTAATATTAAATAGCATGCTTGGAATGTTATCTAGAGCCCCGTACCCTGAAATGGGAGCTTATGACCCTGTAGGTTTATATGGTAAGAGTTTCTTAGCTGAAAATATCGATAAGCTAAAATCTTTACGTATGACTAAAGAGCAGTCGATAAGACTTGAATCGTTTCGAAGTTGTTATCGTGAATTTATAAATGATAAGAACCCAATAGATCGAAAATCAGTAAGATCAGGGTTTGAGAAGTGCGTATTATTACCAATGCAGGTATCAGGCTATTTTGCTTATGATGAGTGCTTGCCAAAAGGTTGGGATGTAACAAATCAGATAGACCTTATTAAGCATGTTATGCCCTTAATTGATGAAAATATTGGAGTTTACGTTACGCTTCATGGAGCAGAATCAGATATAGAAACAAGAGAAAGTATAGAGAAACTTCAAGCTATTTATTCCAATTTATTATTTGATCAAGATGTTCAGCGAGTGCGCTGGTGTTCTCAATGGGTGTTGCCTCATATGGACGGAGTGGTTTCAGTATCTTCATCTGTTGGGTATCAGGCCGCTTTATGGAATAAGCCAGTGTTTGTAGTGGGAGACTCCCAGTTGAATGTTTTTGATAGTGGAAAATTGTCAGAAATACCTATTATTCTGAACCAGAATGATACAAATTATGATGCAATAATTTACTATATTCTCACTAGGTATAGTCCTTTAATTGATGGATATTGCCATAATGGAGAGTGGTTGTATTCTTTCTTTAAAAGAATGAAGGATCAAGTTAATGATGGTGTCGAGGGGTTGGACATATTTACAAAAATTGATAATGAAGATGATTACTTTAAAGCATTGAAATCTAGTTTGAGACATTCGAAAACCGCGGAAGAGTTGGAGCGATATTCATCACATTTAAGCTCTACAAGAATTGTTGATGTAGATAAAATTAAATCTAAAATTGAAGGTAGTGAAATAATTTCATTTGATGTTTTTGATACATTGATAACTCGCAGATTGATGCACCCAAATCACGTATTTGAATTAATGAATTCTGATGCTAGGCGTATTTTTGAACATGAAGGCTTATCATTAGATGATTTTGGTGGGTTTAGAAATCTACGTGAAAGGGCTGCAAATAGAATAATTCGATCGGTAAAACGGGCTGGTGGTGAAGAGATTCATTACAAGGCTATTTATGAGGAAATAAGAAGGCTTACAAAGTTAACTAAAGAGTCCACATTAAAAATTCGTAAACTTGAGTTAAAAGTTGAAAAAGATGTAATGACACATCGCCCTCTTGGTGTAGAGTTATTTCGCTTTGCTAAATCTTTAGGCAAGACAGTTATTTTAGTGTCGGATATGTATCTTGAGAAGGATGATATTGCATTTATCTTAAAGAAGAACGGAATAGATGGTTATGCTGATTTCTTTGTCTCCAGTGATTATGGTGTGACAAAGAAAAATGGAGGGCTGTTTGATATCGTTTTAAATCGGTATAAACGTAAAGATATTTTGCACCTTGGGGATAATCACCTTGCAGATGTCCTGCGCCCACTTGAAAAGGGGATTAAAGCTGAACATCTACCAATAATTAACGAGACATATCACTCATCATCTTTAGCTAAGGAAAATTACCCTGAATCAGCTGTAAAGCAATCTTTAGGTGAATCCCTTATGCATGGTGTGATTTCGCGAAGTTTTTATGATAACCGTGTATTTTCAGATAATTGGTTTGATCAATCACCCTATAGGCTTGGTTTCGAAGCTTGTGGCTCTATCTTGTTTGGTTTCACTAAGTGGATTTTAGAGCAATCGATACGTGATGGTGTTGAAGACTTATATTTCCTTGCTCGTGATGGTTTTTTAGTAAAAGAAATTTATGACAAAATATCCAAATCCTATCCAAATGCACCTAGGTCTCATTATTTACTAGCATCAAGAAGATGTTTTAGTACTGCTGCAATGGATACAGAGCAGGATTTATTGGATTCGTTGTCAATGAGTTTTTCAGAAGTCTCATATTCTAAAATATTAGAGTCAAGGTATGGGGTAGAAACCGCCGAGCTTAAATCAGATACATTGAAAGTATTAGGGCTATCCAGCTTCGAGGACTTGGTGAACATAAAAAGAAGAAGCCATCTTAATCGATTTAAGAGATTACTTTCTCATAATAAGGAAATAATACTTAGTAAAGCATCAATTGAAAGACAAGCATTGATTCAGTATTTTTCTAGTATGGGGATTACTAAAAATTCTAATGCATTCAGCGTTGTTGATATAGGTCATAATGGTTCACTTCAGAAATATCTCAGTAAGTTGATGGGAGACAGAAAAGATATTGGTGGGTATTATTTCATGACTTATCATGGGGCGACGGAGCTTTATGATCAAGGCTTTGATGTCAAAGGATACTTGGCCGACTTTGAAGATAGCAAGTGCAGTTCACACCCTTATTGTAAAAATATTGGTATGTTTGAATTTTTATTTTTACCTGCTATTAACTCATTTAAGAGGTTTAATCTAAAAAGTGGCCGCCTTGTTGAGGAGTATGTGGGCGGAGATGAGACTGCTAGATTTTCAGTTATTAAAGATGTGCATAAAGGGATAATTGATTATGTTGAGACACTAATGAAGGTTATTGGGGGCGACATATCTTCCTATAATGTATCGAAAAACTCATCAATCAATACCTATATTAAGTTTATTGAAAACCCACATGCTAAAGATGCTGAAATGTTTGATTCACTTTCATTTGTTGATCAGTTTGGTGGTAGTGATGCAAGATTCCTTATAGCATCTCCAAAATATTCTCTTGTTGATTTTAATAATTTCTCAGATTATTTGAAGGATAGCTGGTGGAGGGAAGGTGCAAATGCTGTAATAAATGGTCGAAATGATACAGATATTACTAGTACTATTTCAGTTAAATCCTCAAAAAATCTAGATGAAAAGAAAATGTCTATCTTTAAACGTAAAATTAGAAAACTTAGAGCTAACCCGAAGGGTTTTGTTGTTGATTCTAAGTTAATGAAATTATTTAAATAGTAAATGGATAAATATGTACCCACAAATATCTTTTGCACATATTAATAAGACACCAAATGTAGGTGACTTAATGTGCGCACCTTATCATTATTTCTATTTTCCTAATGCTTCGGTTTATGATCTAAAATCCAGTATTCCCCCTTCTCTAGCTGTGATTTATGGTGGTGGGGCTATTGAGCCTGTTTTAAGAAATGACCGCATACATGATAAGGTAGATGCACGATATAAAATTGCATGGGGTATAGGAACCTCACGAAGCGGAATGAAGGATGCAGGTGCTTTGATTGATGATTTAGATTTATGCGGGCGCAGGGAGTTTGGACGTGATGGAGGAGAATATGTCCCGTGTGTTAGTTGTATGTCTGATTTGTTTGACAACGAATATGCAGTTAAGCATGAGATTGCTTTTTACACGCATGCCGTTAAATCAAAGTTTGAAAATAAAGATTTAAAAGGCATGCCTGTTTCACCTAATCGTGGAGATTTTTCTGAAATTATAAGTTTTCTAGCGAGTGCTGAGACTATCGTTACGGACTCTTTTCATGGTGTTTACTGGGCTACTCTCTTAGGAAAAAAAGTTATATGTATCCCATTCTCTTCAAAATTTTATGGTTATAAATTCCCTCCAACATATGCAAAGTATTCAACTTGGAGGTCGTTTTTAGATACGGCTACACAATATGATTTTGCTTTGCAGGACTGTAGAGATATTAATCGCAATTTTTATGAAAAAGTGATGAATTTAATCTCTTAAAGGGTGAAGTAGCTGAATTAATGAGCTTGGTAGATGATGAATTGGTGGTGAATTTACAATAGGATGAATCCTTGTTAGCAGCTGAGATTTTTGAATTTACCGCCAAGGTTTTGAGCGATTCACTGTCGGCTGGCATGGCTACTTTGGGTTGCCCTATTAATGGTGGCGCGGATATACCTATTGGTACAACTCATCGATTGGAAAACCCAGGGAAATTCAATTTAGAGTTGATTGAAGTTCAGTCTGGCTCTTATCTTGAAGAAAACGATATCGTTCGCATAGAAGATACCTACGGGCGTGTTGAAGTTAAAGCTTAATTAATTTTCAGATTTTCCTTTTATAAAAACTGGAAGGATTAACCTTCCTTTTTTATGTTTTAATATTTATCTCTTTCTAATCTGGCTGGAAGTTTTTATGGATACTTTAACCTGTTTTAAAGCCTACGATGTTCGTGGCCGTATACCCGATGAATTGAATATCGATATTGCGTATCGCATTGGTCGTGCCTATGCCGAGCACTTAAAGCCTAAATCGGTGGTTGTAGGTTACGACATTCGCTTAACGTCATTTGAAATGAGCCGCAGTTTAATGGATGGCCTAACCGATGGCGGTGCGGATGTGATTGATATTGGCGAGTCTGGTACCGAAGAAATTTACTTTGCGACCTCTCACCTACAAGTAGACGGTGGTATTTGTGTCACCGCCAGCCACAACCCAAAAGACTACAACGGTATGAAGTTTGTGCGTGAACAATCTAAACCCATTAGTGGCGATACGGGTTTAAAGGATATTCAACTATTAGCTGAGCAAAATGCGTTTGCTTCAGTGACTAATAAAGGCACGGTAACCGCGCAAGACACAGGTCCTGCGTATATCCAGCACTTATTAACTTATGTGGATGTACCGCAATTAAGCCCGTTAAAAATTGTCTGTAATGCTGGGAATGGTGGTGCGGGTGCAATCATCGACGACATTGAAACCAGTCTGCCATTTGAATGGGTAAAGGTGCATCACAACCCTGATGGTAACTTTCCTAATGGTGTGCCAAACCCTTTGTTAGAAGAAAACCGCGCCCCAACTGCCGATGCAATAAAAGCCTGTGGCGCTGATATGGGAATTGCATGGGATGGTGACTTTGACCGTTGCTTCTTCTTCGATGAAACAGGTGGCTTTATTGAAGGTTACTATATTGTCGGTTTGCTGGCCGAAGCATTCTTGAAAAAAGATGCGAATAATAAAGTGGTACATGATCCGCGCTTAGTTTGGAATACCATAGATATTGTTGAATCTTTAGGCGGTCAAGCGGTGCAAAGCAAAACTGGCCATGCGTTTATTAAAGAACGTATGCGTTTAGAAGATGCGGTTTATGGTGGCGAAATGAGTGCGCATCATTATTTTCGTGATTTTGCGTACTGCGACAGTGGCATGATTCCTTGGTTGTTGGTGGCGGAGTTGATTAGCCAATCTGGTAAAAAACTTTCTGAGCTTGTTCGTGAGCGCATGGCGGCTTTTCCATGCAGCGGTGAAATTAATCAGCGTTTGCAAAACCCTGCCACGGTGATTGAGAAAATTCAGCAGCACTATGCATCGGATGCAGTCGCCGTGGACTTCACTGACGGCTTAAGTATTAATTACGATCAATGGCGCTTTAATTTGCGTTCGTCTAACACCGAGCCTGTGGTGCGTTTAAATGTAGAGTCAAAAGCAGATACGCAATTGATGCAAGCCAAAACCCAAGAGCTGTTGGCGTTGATTAAAGAGTTTGATCAATAATTCATTTATAGTTTTTAATTTGGCCATTGTTTTTGAGTGTGGCTAATGGGTCGTATTTTTATGAAGTATAAAATTGTCATCCCGTCTCGTTTTGGTTCATCTCGGTTACCGGGTAAGCCATTAAAAGATATTAATGGTAAACCTATGGTTTGGCATGTTTACCAGCGTGCCTTAGAAACTAATATTGGTGCTGAAAATATTGTAATTGCCACAGACCACCAAGGTATTTTTGATGTATGTGTTGGATATGGTATTCAAGTGGTTATGACCCGTGAAGATCATGAGTCTGGTACAGACCGTTTAGCAGAAGTTGCTGACATCATGAACTGGACTGATGATGTATTGGTGGTCAACTTACAGGGCGATGAGCCCTTAATACCTCCTGCGTTAATCGAGTTTACGGCTAAAGTACTCAGCGATTCACCATCGGCTGGCATGGCTACTTTGGGTTGCCCTATTAATGATGGCGCGGATATTCATGATGCGAATTGTGTGAAATTAGTAGCAGACCACTCAGGTAGGGCCATGTATTTCTCAAGAGCCGCGATTCCGTTTGCCCGTGATGGGTTTGATGCCAGTGCAATGCAGGGTGTTAACTCACCTTGGTTAAGGCATATCGGTATGTATGCTTATAGGGTAGCAACATTAAAACAACTAGCATCCTTGCCTATAGCCGTTGTTGAGGGCTTAGAAAAGCTAGAGCAATTGCGTGCGCTATGGAATGGTGTACATATTCAAGTGGCCGCTATTGAGTCGGCACCTAGCCACGGTGTCGATACACAGTCTGACCTTGATCGTGTTCGTCAACTAATGTCTGAGATGGCTATTCAGTCGTAAATTTATTATTAAATAGATAGGGTAATTTAAGTGTGTGCTTGAACTACCTAATCTGTTTATCATTTTTTATTGTCTGTTTTACATACAGACAATCCCCTGACTTTTTATTACAATATCGGCTTTATTTTTATAACAGATTGCCGATTTAAGGTGCATATATGATTGATCAAGTAACGGTTGCCAATTTAGAAGTAAGTAACAACAAGCCTTTCACGCTGTTCGGTGGTATTAACGTACTAGAAAGCCGTGACCTGGCTATGAAGACCTGTGAAAAATACTTAGAGGTGACCCAAAAGCTGGGCATCCCTTACGTATTTAAGGCGTCTTTCGATAAAGCGAACCGTTCTTCTATTAACTCTTACCGTGGCCCAGGAATGGAAGAAGGTTTAAAAATCTTCCAAGAAATCAAAGACACTTTTGGTGTGCCGATTATCACGGATGTACATGAGCCTTTTCAGGCGGCACCTGTAGCTGAAGTGGTTGATGTGATTCAGCTGCCAGCGTTTTTGGCTCGCCAAACCGACCTAGTAGTTGCTATGGCGCAAACTGGCGCCGTCATCAATATTAAAAAGCCTCAGTTTTTAGCCCCTCATGAAATGCGTCACATTATTACCAAATTTAAAGAAGCGGGTAACGAGCGCATTATGCTGTGCGAGCGCGGTTCTAGTTTTGGTTATAACAACCTTGTGGTTGATATGCTGGGTATGGATGACATGAAAGTGATGGCACCTGTGATTTTTGATGCCACTCATGCGTTGCAGCGCCCAGGTGGTCGTACCGATAGTGCTGGTGGTCGTCGTGCTCAAGCATTTGAATTGGCCCGTTCTGGTATGGCATTGGGGATTGCTGGTTTGTTTTTAGAAGCCCACCCGAACCCAGATGAAGCTAAGTGTGATGGCCCATGTGCATTGCCGTTGGATAAGTTAGAGCCTTATTTAGCACAAATGAAAGCGGTTGATGATTTGGTGAAAAGCTTCGAGCCGGTAATCATTGAATAAGCTAGAGTAACTTTTTATCTGCGCACAAATGAAGGCGGTTGATGATCTGGTGAAATCATTTGCGCCCGTGATTATTGATTAAGCTTTTTGGTCGCCTGCGAGCAGCTTCCTACAGGTGGTTTGTTACAGATGGTTTTTCGGGCGCGGGGCACCCTTGTACAGGTTTTTTGCAAGTAGGCATATATTGTACGAACCCGCACCTGCGGGTGAACATTAGCCATTCGTGCGCAGATGCATCCTCTTACAGGTGGTTTTTCGGGCGCTGGTATACCCTCGTACGATGAATCTTTGTAGGTCGGGTACAGCTCGACAAAAAAGGGATAATATTATGAGTATAGATATTCGTTGGCAGCAAAGATTTGAAAACTACTGTCGTGCACTATTACAGCTTAAAGAAGCGGTTGAGTTATTAGAGCTGCGAGAATTATCCAATATCGAAAAGCAGGGATTTATAAAAGCGTTCGAGTTTACCCATGAATTAGCTTGGAATGTATTAAAGGATTTTTCGATTTACCAAGGCGATCAAACGGTTACAGGCTCAAGGGATGCAACCCGCTGGGCCTTTAAAAATGGTTTGATTGAAAATGGTGATACTTGGATGGAGATGATTATTACCCGTAACAAAGCGGTGCATACCTATAATGCGGCAACGGTTGCAGATGTGATATCGAAAACGAAAGAGAACTACTATCCATTATTTTTAGATTTAGAAACGACCATGAAGCGTATTATTCATGAGCAATAGCGTAGTAAATGTCGGACTTTCTGAAATCCAGTTAAATAAAATCCTCTCTGTATTTAGCAAGTTTGATGCTATTAAAAAGGTCAAGCTATACGGCTCTAGAGCGAAAGGTAATTACCGTACAGGCTCTGATGTTGATCTTGCCTTGTTTGGCGATGACTTTTCTCACCATGATTTAACATCAATTGCGTTACAACTTGATGATTTAATGTTGGCCTATACGTTTGATTTAAGTCGTTTCCAAGATATTGAGAGTGATGAATTAATTGAGCATATAAATCGAGTAGGCATTACGATTTATGAGTCTATTTAGATCTTAGTCATGAATTTTTTTACAGCATCTCGCGGCATTGCTAATAACCCTCAAGTTAGCCATTTATTAAAGACGAACAAGGTTCGTCTTTTGTCGTTTTTATCGCCTAAGTTTTTTGCCAAATCAAAACCTGTTTTAGTGGGTTGGGGTTATAAAGCCAATACTTTAAAAACACGTGCCTTAGCGAAAAAACACCAATTGCCTTATTGGGCGTTAGAAGATGGTTTTATTAGTTGGTTAAATCATCCTAGTCAGTCTAAACCGTATCAGCGGTTGTCTTATATTATTGATAAAGTCGGTATGTATTACGATGCCTCAAACCCATCGGGTTTAGATTTACTATTAAATAATCAAGGTGATTTTGATAGCGCACGAATTGATCGCCTGCGTGAGCAGCTGCTTAAACTTAAAATCAGTAAATATAATCAAGTTCGCTGCCAGCAAGATAGTTGGCCTAGTTGGTTATTAGATTTACACAACAATAAAACTAAATTCCTGTTATTGGTTGATCAAACGTTTGGTGATGCGTCTATTGAGTTTTCTGGTGGTAGTGCAGAAAGTTTTGAACGCATGCTGGCTTGGGCAGTTGAGCGCTTAGAGCATGATTCGCAGTTGAATCTTGTTCTTAAAATTCACCCAGATGTTTTGCTGGGTAAAAAGACGGGTTATTTGTTTGATGTATTTAATGTACGGCAACTTGATGCTGACCTTGCAAATCGTATTCATTTATTGAGTGATGATATCGCCCCCGCTGACTTAATTTTGATGTCTTGTGAGGTTGTAACGGTTAGTAGCCAAATGGGGTTTGAGGCGCTTTGGCAAAATAAACCGGTCACGTGTTTTGCTTGGCCGTTTTACGCGGGGCGAGGCTTAACTCATGATAAGTGCGAGCAACCTTTAACGTATTTGCGTAAGCAGGTTTCATTGAATCAACTGTTGCAAGGAGCATTGATTGATTCCCCCGTTTATTTACACCCCGATACGCAGAAGGTGTGTGAAGCGGAGGATATTATGGATTATCTGCAGGCGCATTTTTTAACTCGTGATATGTTGTGTGATGCTTTGGCAATACCCAGTGTGAGTTTGTGGAAGCGTAGTTTTATTCCTGAATTTATCGCGGCTTCTGCGAAAAAAATAAAGTTTAGTGTACCAGTAAAAAATGAAACAGCGTTATTGTGGGGAATGAAGGATCAGGTTAGCGCTGTTGATGTGGACTCCCGCCTGCGCGGGAGAGACGGAGGCAGTAGTAACTTTGCTCTGTTGCAGGTGGTGAAGGATCAGATTAGTGTTGTTGAAGAGGACTCCGGCCTGCGCGATAGATGCGTGACTTCAGGTAGTGATGTTGCTAGTGGAAATAATGTAGTTGCCGTAAGTAACGTTGCTTCAGATGATGAAGTTGTGAGCGGGCACAATGAAAGCGGCACTGATAACTCGCCATACCCTCGAGGGAACGTCATCCCCGAATGCTGTAATCGGGGGAGGCTACCCAGCTCTGAGGATTCAGTTGTTAAGAGTTCTTCCGTTGGTAAAACTATATGGCGCATCGAAGATGGCTTTATTCGCTCGGTAGGGTTAGGCGCTGATTTACGTCGCCCAAGCTCATTGGTGTTAGATGACGAGGGTATTTACTACAATGGCAAACAGTCTTCTCGGTTAGAAACATTATTAGAATACTACCAACTTAACGCTTACGAGCAGTATCGAGCTAAGAAATTACTGTCACAATTGCGAGAATCCAATATCACTAAATACAATGTTGAGAGCAGCAGTGATGTTGAGCGGTTTGTCACGCAAGCTAATGGTAGGGAAGTTGTATTAGTTACTGGCCAGTTTCAGCTGGATTTATCCATGCAGTTTGGTGCTGAAGAGATTCGCGATAATTTAACCCTGTTACAGCAAGTTAAACAGGATTTTCCTACGGCTTATATCATTTATAAGGAGCACCCTGATGTTTACAGTGGTGTGCGCCCTGGTCGTATAGATGAGCAAGCGGTGCATCAGTATGCCGATGCCTATGTCACTGATACCAGTTTGACCGATTTGTTTAGCATCACGCAGCGCCTGTGTACGATTTGCTCGTTAGCAGGGTTTGAAGCGCTGACGCGAGGTATTAGTGTTACTACTTATGGCTTACCCTTTTATGCTGGCTGGGGTTTAACTGATGATAAGTGTGACTTTCCTCGCCGCTCCTGTGTGCGTTCAATTGAGGAGCTCGCCTATGTGGCGTTAGTGTTGTACGCGCGTTACGTTAATTGGGATAATCGTCAAATTACCACAGTAGAATCCACTATTAATACTTTAGTATGTGACCGACCACAAACTATGCAACTTAAAACCAGCTGGGTTGCCCGACAATCCCGTAAAATAGGCTACTTATCTCAAGCGTTATTAAAACCCCATCGTTCTTTCAATTCTCGATTTGGGTCTAGGAGCTAGGTTTGTCTGTACTGCTGCTACAAGGGCCATTAGGCCCATTTTTTGATCATCTGGCTGATGCGTTTATTCGTGCGGGCCTAGATGTATTCAAAGTCCACTTTAATGGCGGCGACGAGTCTTATTATTATCAAGATAACGCCCTATCATATACGGGTACGCCAGCTGATTGGCCTGCTTTTGTTGCACAGTTTATGCGAGAAAATAATATTCAATTAGTGATGGCGTATGGGGATTGTCGTTTTTATCACCATGAAGCAAAGCGGGTGTGTATTAATAATGATGTGCAATATATCGCGTTAGAAGAAGGCTACTTAAGGCCTAATTATATTACGCTAGAAGTGGGTGGTGTAAACGGTCATAGTCCAATCAAGCATGCAGGTGTTGCAGCCTATCAGCCCATACATGCCATTCATGATGAAGTGATCATGCCCGCGAATTTCGCCAAACGCATTCGTTATGTTATTAAGTATTATTGCTCTCGTGTCTTAAAAAAACTTAAATTTAATCATTATGTGCATCACCGTGTTTATAGTTCAGTGATGGATGCGGTTTTATGGACGCGTGCTTACTTTCGTAAATTGATTTATACGCTGCTAGAACCTAATGTGAATCAAATAACTAAAAAAGGAGAATTTTTTTTAGTGCCATTACAGGTACATAACGATGCACAAATCCAGTTTCATAGTCATTACGATTCAATTGAATGTTTTATTCAAGAGGTTATGTTGTCGTTTGCATTAAGTCATTGCCCCGAGCGCTTAGTGATAAAACATCATCCAATGGATCGAGGTCATACCAATTACACTGGGTATATAAATAAGCTTGCGAAAGAATTAGGCATTGCTAAGCAAGTTGCATATATACACGACCAGCATTTACCTACTTTGTTAAAAGCCTGTAAAGGCGTAGTGACTATTAATAGTACCACGGCGTTGCAAGCGTTTTATCATGAGGCCCCTGTTAAGGTGATGGGTAATGCATTTTTTAATATGCCGGGGTTAACGGATCAAAAAACGCTTGCAGAATTTTGGCTGGATCAACAAAAACCGGACATGGAATTTGCGGATCGCTTTCGGGGTTATTTATTAGATCACGGGCAGATCAATGGCAGCTTTTATTGTGATTTTCGCTTTACGTGTGACAATATTATTGAATATATGAAATGTCATGGCATGTTGAATTTTAAGTAGCCGTATTTCAAATGCTGTGTGCGTATCGATCATTGATAGTATTTTTAAATGTATTCGTATTTTACGTGGTGGTGTAAACGTTTTTTACTCGCATACTTAAAACACTCACTGCGTTCGTGGGGCACACTGGGTGCGAGTTCGTACGATAAAAATATAATATGTAGGAGTGCGCTTGCGCGCGATAGATTAAAGAATAATTTTACCTCTAACCTTCCCTTAAAAATTTATCCCCAATGTTACCGTATGCGTTTCCAGTGCTGGGTTGTGTTCATACACATCGCCATTGCTCATGTGCTGCCACATATAACTGGCAAAGGTATTGATGGTGAGGTTCGTTTTTACGCCAAAGCCATAGGTCCAGTGCACTGGGCCGCCATAACGTTTTCTGCCAAAATCATCTCTTGTTAAATAATGCACTTTACCGTGGGCGGTAAAATGAAGATTACCATTTGAGCCGCCAATGGGAATACTCATCGCAGGGCCAAAACCATAAATATAGCCTTTCTCTTCACCTACATTTAATTGGCTGACACTTAGCTCAAATGCTGGTGTGATCAATGATCCTGTCATGGGGTGTAAGCGGTGTTGAAAGTAAAACTCTTTAGTGTTGATAGGCAGAATTTGTTTTGCGCTTGGAGCGCCATATCTCAGGCCTATAGTATTTTTTAGCAGCATGTTCGATATGATCTCATCTAGGCTTCTTTCAGATGAATAGCTATCGGCGAGAGTAGTAACGCTAGTGAGTAGTAGTGAAAGTGAAAAAGTGATTACAATCGACTTCATAACAACATCCTAATGGTTACGAATCGACCTGCATCCTTGGTGCTATTTCTGCGAAGATCTGCAGGTCCTTATACTGTGAGATTAGTCAGGATCTGTCAGATTTCTCGCTATGTTGCAAAATAGTCTAATAAAATAACAATACATTACACTTAGACTAAATAAGTCAAAATGTCGGGTTTCTTGACGGTTTTTGGTGTGGGTAAATTGGCGTTTTGGCTGGTTGACTTACTTGGTCGTGCTCAGGTGCGCAACTTGTACAGAGGTGCACGCGGGTGAGAATTGGTTAATTGTGCACAGGTGCGCAATTAGCACAGAGTCAAAAAAACCGCTCTCACTTTGCAGTGTAAGCGGCTTCCCAAAATCTAACATCCGAGAGCGTTAAAACTCAACCCCAAGCTTCACCGCCGATTGGCCGCCATTTTGTTCGGTGACAACTACCTGCGTGTATAAAAATGGCGTAATTTGCTGATGCAGGCCGAACCCTAGCGTGTGCTCTACAGCGTTGCCTGTCGTATTTGTGAGCTGTTGGGTGCGAGTTATTTGGGTGAACCCTATTAACTGAGGTTCGCCGGACTGACCAATTAGCCAAGTAGGTTGAGTAGTGTGCTGACTAAATTGATTGAATGTTTGCTGGTGACTAAAAACACTCATTTGCACATCTTGTGCACAGCAAGCTTGGGCATACATTGCCAGAGTGCTGATTAAGGTGGCGAGAATGATTTTCATGAGGCAGCTCCTGCCAAGGTTGAGGGTGACTATTTATAACTCTAGTTCATGCTTGGCAGATAATTGCTAAGAAAAGCCCTTAGGATAAAAATAAGCTAATAAGCATTTTGTACATAGCTTGGGGTTCTTTGAATGCATGGAGGGTGAATGTTGGAGGTTGCTTCAGGGCTAGGGTAGATGCGTTTTTTAAATATTTAAGTTGGCAGGCGCTTTGTTTTTCTAATCCACCGGTTTTATAGATGGCTTAAGGGAAGTGAGTTTTAGATATTGCAGACATAAAAAAAGCCAGCAAGCTGGCTTTTTTTATTGGGCTTACGAACAAGCCCGCACTGAGCGATTAACCTTTAAGGGCAACTACCGCAGCGTTTAAACGGCTTTTAACACGAGCCGCTTTGTTTTTGTGCATGATGCCTTTAGTTACCATTTTATCTACAAATGGTGCTGCAGCAGTTAGTGCTGCTTGAGCGTCGTCGTAGCTTTTAGTGTCGATGGCTGCACGTACTTTTTTAAGATAAGTACGAACCATTGAACGTAGGCTAGCGTTATGAGAGCGACGGTTAACCGCCTGACGAGCGCGTTTACGTGATCCAGCTGAATTTGCCACTATCAGGCTCCTTCGAAAAGTGTATTTACAATAGATTTAAGGGTGCCGAATTATCCGGAGTGGAGGGCTTTTTGTCAAACCCTTTGTCTGTTTAAGCCTAAATCTTATTTAAGGCTCGTCCCAATGGCGTGCTCAGATTACAATGGCGCCCATCTTTTAATAAAAACAATGGCTTAAGTCTACTTGTATGAGTAATCCTGAAACGCCGGTTAATCCACCGCCAACACCAGTAAAGTCGGGCCTGTTACGCTCATCGTCGATTGTTAGTGTCATGACATTGTTGTCTCGTGTGCTGGGTTTGGCTCGTGATGTTTTGGTCGCGTCATACTTTGGCGCACGCGCCGATGCTTTTTTTGTGGCCTTCAAAATACCTAACTTTTTTCGCCGTTTATTCGCAGAAGGGGCGTTTAGTGTTGCATTTGTGCCAGTATTGTCAGAATACAAGGTGCAAGAGCGCGACGTAAAGTCGTTGGTGAAAGCGGTTTCGGGGACGTTATTGGCCATTATTGGGCCATTCACTATTTTAGCAGTGGCCGCTGCGCCGTTACTGACTTGGGTGTTTGCCCCAGGGTTTGCCTCAAACCCTGCAAAGTTCGCACTGACCAGTGAGCTGCTGCGCATTACCTTTCCATATTTATTATTAATCAGCCTAACCGCTTTTTACGGTAGTGTGCTCAATACCTATGGCAATTTTGCGATACCCGCCGTAACGCCAGTATTGCTTAACCTGTGTTTAATTCTTGCGACATACTATTTTACCCCTTGGTTTAATGAGCCGCTCATGGCATTGG
Source organism: Oceanicoccus sp. (assembly GCA_047621325.1). Taxonomy (GTDB): domain Bacteria; phylum Pseudomonadota; class Gammaproteobacteria; order Pseudomonadales; family Oceanobacteraceae; genus Bermanella. The sequence continues at coordinate 97,396 of JBLHLT010000003.1, read as the reverse complement.
CTTGGGGTGTGATGTTGGCGGGTGTGGTGCAGTTAGGGTTTCAATTGCCATTTGTGATGAAGCTTGGGTTGTTGGCGCTGCCTAAACCTGCTTTTGCGGATTCTGGGGTTAAACGTATTTTGGTGTTAATGGTGCCTGCGTTGTTCGGTGTGTCGGTAAGCCAAATTAACTTACTGTTGGATGTGTTGTTGGCGTCGTTTCTTGAAAGTGGCTCGGTGAGCTGGCTGTACTACTCCGACCGCTTAGCCCAGTTGCCATTGGGTGTGTTTGCGATTGCGATTGCCGTGGTGATTTTACCCAGCTTGTCGCAAAAGCATGCGGCACAAAATCAGCAGCAATTTAGCCAGACTCTTGATTGGGGGTTACGCATGGTGCTGTTAATTGGCCTACCATCGGCGCTGGCCTTGGTTTTATTGGCGACGCCGTTAATGGCGACCATTTTTTATCGCGGCGAAATGACGGCTTATGATGTACAAAATATGTCGTTTAGCCTTATGGCTTATGGTTCGGGTTTGTTGGCGTTCATGTTGATAAAGGTGTTGGCTCCGGGCTTTTATGCGCGCCAAGACACCAAGACGCCAGTAAAAATAGGCATTCGCGCCATGGTGGCAAACATGGTGTTTAACCTGCCGCTGGTGCTGTTGTTAGCGCATACTGGCTTGGCGCTTGCCACTACGTTGTCGGCCTATTTGAATGCGATGTGGCTGTTTTTTGGCTTGCGTAAGGCGGGCTTTTATCAAGCGCAAGCGGGCTGGGGGAAGTGGATAACCCGCATTGTCGTTGCCAATAGCGTGATGGTGGTCGTAATTTTAACTATTAATCCTGCCATTGAGCTGTGGATGGTATTTAGTGAGTGGCAGCGAGCCATGTGGATGCTGGCTCTGGTATCCGCAGGTGCGGGCAGTTATGGCGCAACACTTTTGCTGATGGGCGTGCGCTTGAAAGATTTATCCGCCAGAACCAGTGCTTAGTTTTGCGATTGCGTCGTGAATCACGCTTTTGCGGGTTTAATTAATCACAGAAACCCTTGGCAGGCCCTTAATGGCTATTCACTGGGCCTTGCCTCCTCTATAATGCGGGCTTTTATTTTACAGTTGTACTATGCAGTTTTTCCGCGCATTACATAATATTCAAACCTTTGAGCAAGGCTGTGTACTGACCATCGGCAATTTTGATGGGGTTCACCTTGGGCATCAACGTGTATTGAATAAATTAAAGGCCACCGCGCAAAACCTCGGTTTGCCTGCTGTGGTTATGGTATTTGAGCCGCAGCCTAAAGAATGGTTTGATGCCCAAACAGCGCCGGCGCGTTTAAGCACACTGGCTGAAAAAACACAGCTTTTAGAGGCGCAAGGCATTGATGCTTTGGCTTGTATGGCGTTTAACAATCGCTTTCGCGGCCTAAGTGCTGAGCAATTTGTAAAACAAGTGCTGGTGGACGGCTTAAACGTAAAAGCCATCATTATTGGTGATGACTTCCGTTTTGGTTGTGATCGCAGTGGTGACTTTGCTTACTTGCAAAAAAGCGGTGAGCAATTTGGCTTTGAAGTGCAAGACACTCGCACCGTTGAAAAAGAAGGCGAGCGCGTGAGCAGCACTCTGATTCGCCAAGCACTAGACGATGCCGACTTAGCCCAAGCGCAAACGTTATTGGGTCGCGAATACAGTATTTCTGGGCGAGTAGCCCATGGCCAAAAACTGGCGCGCACCTTTGGTGTGCCAACGGCCAATGTATTATTAAAACGCAATCATATTCCGTTGGTGGGTGTGTTTGCGGTAGAAGTATTTACCCAAGCGGGTAACTTTAATGGCGTGGCCAATATAGGTATGCGCCCAACAATAGGTGGCACCAAACCTATTTTAGAACCTCACTTATTCGGGTTTGCCGGTGATTTATATGGGCAGCGAATTGAAGTGGTGTTCAAGCAAAAAATACGAGATGAAAAACGCTTTAACGGACTAGACGAACTTAAAGCGGCTATTCTCAACGATATTCAATTGGCCAAGGCCTATTTTAACGAACAGTAAGAGCCAAAATGACCGACTATAAATCGACACTTAATCTTCCAGAAACCGATTTCCCAATGCGCGGAAACTTGGCACAGCGCGAACCGGCCACTTTGCAAAAATGGCAAGAAATGGATTTATACCAAGCCATTCGTAATGCCCGCTCTGGTCGTGAAAAATTTATTTTGCATGACGGCCCTCCGTACGCCAATGGTGATATTCACATTGGTCACTCGGTGAATAAAATCCTAAAAGACATCATCATTAAGTCTCAAACCTTAAGCGGCAAAGATGCCCCTTACGTGCCGGGTTGGGATTGTCATGGTTTGCCAATCGAGCTAAACGTTGAAAAACAAATTGGTAAAGCGGGCGTCGCGGTGGATGCTAAAACCTTCCGTCAAAAATGCCGTGAATACGCACAAACTCAGGTTGATGGTCAGCGCAAAGATTTCAAACGTTTGATGGTATTGGGTGACTGGGATAAACCTTACCTAACCATGGATTTCAAATTTGAATCCAACATCATCCGTACACTTGGTCGCATCATCAACAATGGTCACCTGCACAAAGGTGAAAAACCGGTTAACTGGTGTATGGATTGTGGTTCTGCACTCGCTGAAGCGGAAGTTGAATACCAAGATAAAAAATCCGTTTCTATTGATGTGAAATTTGCGTTTCAAAACACAGCGGATTTACTCGCTAAATTTAAGCTAGAAAAAAGCGCTGCAGAATTTACAGCAAAAACCGCAAGCATCGTTATCTGGACAACGACGCCATGGACCCTGCCTGCAAACGAAGCGGTATCGGTTCATCCAGAAATTGAATACGCATTGGTATATTTAAAAGAAGCCGATGAGCTAATTGTATTGGCCACTGGTTTAGTTGGCGATGCAATGGAGCGTTACGGTATTGCGACTGATGGTTACGAAACTATCGGTTTTGCAAAAGGTGCGGACTTTGGTTGGGTTCGAGAAGAAAGCGACAGCGCCCCCTTTAGCGTGAAACATCCGTTTATGCCGAGCGATGACGGTGCAGCAGAAAAATTTGTACCAATTATCACCGGTCTACACGTAACGGCAGACTCTGGTACGGGTTCAGTTCACACCGCGCCTTTCCATGGTGCAGACGATTACGTGGTATCAAACAAATATGGCATTACTTCAAAAGCCATGCTGGTGAACGCAGAAGGCTTGTTCATTGAAAACGAAGCACTAAGCGCGCTAGAGCTTTCCGGTTTAAGTGTTGCCGATAAAGGTAACTTTAAAGTGCTGGGCCTTTTGAATGAAAAAGGTGCGCTGCTTAAAAAGCAAAACATTACACACAGCTATCCACATTGCTGGAGACACAAGAGCCCAATCATTTTCCGTGCAACGCCGCAGTGGTTTATCTCTATGAAGCAAAATGGTTTGTTAGAACAAGCCATGCATGAAGTTGAGCATTCTGTAGATTGGCGTCCAAGCTGGGGTAAAGCGCGTATTGAAGCCATGATGGGTACACGTCCTGACTGGTGTATTTCTCGCCAGCGTACTTGGGGCGTGCCGATTGCATTATTTGTTAATAAAGTCACTGGTGAGCTGCACCCAAATACAAACGAATTAATTGAACAAGTTGCGAAAAAAGTTGAACTAGAAGGCATTGATGCTTGGTTTGATTTAGAGCCAAGTGAATTGTTAGGCAGCGAAGCTGGCGATTACCAAAAAATCACCGACACCTTAGACGTGTGGTTTGATTCGGGCGTAACACACACGGCTGTACTTGAAGAGCACCCAGAGCTACACGTACCGGCTGATTTATATTTAGAAGGTTCTGACCAGCATCGTGGTTGGTTCCAATCATCCATGCTAACCAGTGTTGGCGCCCGCGGAAAAGCACCTTACAAAACCGTACTGACACATGGCTTTACCGTTGATGGCGAAGGCAAAAAAATGTCTAAGTCAATTGGTAACACGGTATCACCGCAAGACGTGGTGAATAAGTTAGGTGGTGATATTTTACGTTTGTGGGTTGCCTCTACCGATTACACCAGCGAAATGACGGTGAGTGATCAGATCTTAAATCGCACCGCCGATTCGTATCGTCGCATTCGTAACACGGTTCGTTTCTTGTTGGCGAATATCAACGGCTTTGAGCCACAAAAACACATGATGGCAGCAGATGAGTTATTGCCACTAGACGCGTGGATTGTGGACCAAGCGAATAAGCTGCAAGGTGAGATTCAAACGCACTACAACGAATACCAATTAATCAACATCTACCAAAAACTGCATCACTTCTGTGTAAACGAATTGGGCGGCTTTTATTTAGATGTGATTAAAGATCGTCAGTACACCACCAAAGCCGACTCAGCAGCCCGTCGTTCTGCGCAAACGGCGTTGTATCATGTGGCTGAAGCCATGATTCGTTGGATGGCTCCGATCTTAAGTTTCACGGCGGAAGAAGCGTGGGAACAAATGCCAGCACCGGTTGCAGCAAACGGTAAGCGTGAAGAAAGCGTTCTGTTAGCTGAATGGTACGGTGATTTATTCAGTGCGAAAGACGAAAAATTCGATGACGCTTTCTGGCGCCGCATCATGACGGTGAAAACCGAAGTGAATAAATTATTAGAAAAAGCCCGTAACGAAAAAACAGTGGGTGCAAGTTTAGGGGCGAAGGTGACGCTGTTTGTTGATGGCCAACTTGCAAGCGATCTGGCGAGTCTAGGTGATGAGCTGCGTTTTGTTACCATTACTTCAACCGCTGATGTTAAAGCGTTTGATGTAAACGCAGGACAAGCGACTGAAATTGAAGGGCTACGTGTATTGGTTGAAGCAAGCGAACATGAGAAGTGTGGTCGTTGCTGGCATCACCGTGAAGATGTCGGTGCTCATAAAGAGCATGAGGCACTTTGTGGTCGTTGTGTTGAAAACGTAGCGGGTGACGGTGAACAAAGGTCTTTTGCTTAATGTTTAAAAAACAGATTCAAGAGCAGTTTACTGGCTTGCAAGTGTCACGTTTAAAATGGTTATGGTTAGCAGTGCTAACCATCATTTTAGATTTTGCCACCAAACAAATGGCTGAGCACTTTTTACAATATGCTCAGCCTGTTTATGTGTTGCCAGTATTTGATTTAACCTTACTGTATAACAAGGGCGCCGCGTTTAGCTTTTTAGCAAACGAGAGTGGTTGGCAGCGTTGGTTTTTTACCTTAATTGCTATCTCTGTTAGTGGCGTGTTGTGTGTTTGGTTAATGAAACTTAAAGAACATGAAAAATGGCTGGCGGCGGCGTTGTCGTTGGTCATTGGTGGGGCGCTAGGTAATTTATATGATCGCTTAGCTTACGGCCATGTGGTGGATTTTATTCATGTGCATTGGGGCCCAAGTTATTTCCCCGCCTTTAATATTGCAGACAGCGCTATTTCAGTTGGTGCTGCCATGTTGCTTATCGACAGTTTGTTTTTACAAAAAAATCAAACGTCGAAATAAACCTATTTAAAGTGAAGTAAAGTTATGCAAATTGCTCAAGGTAACCAAGTAGAACTCCATTTTTCACTCAAACTGGCTGATGGCCAAGAAGTGGATTCTACGTTTGATCGTAAGCCCGCCGTTTTAAAAGTAGGCGATGGCAATTTACCTGACGGTTTTGAGGCGCTGATCATTGGCCTTGAAGCGGGTGATAAAAAAAGTTTTGTAGTGCCACCAGAAAAAGCCTTTGCTCAGCCAAATCCAAATAACATTCAGCACATGAAGCGCAGTGACTTTGCCGCCGACATGGAGCTAGAAGTGGGTATGGTTGTATCGTTTGCTGATGCTAATAAAGCCGAATTACCTGGTGTGATTAAAACCGTTGAAGATAACTTAGTGGTGGTTGATTTTAATCACCCATTAGCAGGCCAAGAGTTAACCTTCGATGTTGAAATTATCAATGTAACCAATGGTCAGTAATATGGATATCACGTTAGCGAATCCTCGCGGTTTTTGCGCTGGTGTTGATCGTGCGATTGATATCGTTAACCGCGCATTGGATTTATTTGAACCGCCAATTTATGTGCGCCATGAAGTGGTACACAACAAATTTGTGGTTGATAATTTGCGTGATCGCGGTGCGATTTTTGTAGACGAACTGCATGAAGTGCCTGATGACAGTATTGTTATTTTTAGTGCTCATGGCGTGTCTAAAGCAGTACAAGACGAAGCGAAAGATCGCGGCTTAAAAGTATTTGATGCTACTTGTCCGCTAGTGACCAAAGTCCATATGGAAGTCACCCGCTACGCTAAAAAAGGCAGCGAAGTGATTTTAATTGGCCACAAAGGTCACCCAGAAGTTGAAGGCACTATGGGGCAATATGATCACAGTGCTGGTGGTGAGATTTACTTAGTTGAAGATGAAGCGGATGTCGCGGCACTTGAACCACGTGATCCAACGGCTCTGTCTTATGTGAGTCAAACCACGTTGTCGATGGACGATACCGCCATTGTAATTAACGCTTTACGTGCTAAGTTTCCAAAAATTCACGGCCCTAAAACCGATGACATTTGTTATGCCACGCAAAATCGTCAAGACGCCGTTAAAGATTTAGCCACAAAATCAGACTTGATTTTAGTGGTGGGCAGTCCAAATAGTTCTAACTCTAATCGTTTACGCGAGTTGGGTGAGCGTATGGGGGCGAAAGCCTTCTTAATAGATAATGCAGACGAGATCCAAGCAGACTGGTTTGCCGATTCTAAAAAAGTAGGTATTACCGCAGGTGCATCCGCACCAGAGGTACTGGTTCGTCAAGTGGTTGCTCGTGTGCAAGAGCTTGGTGGCACCTTGCCGGTGGAACTTAAAGGCCGTGAAGAAAATATTACCTTTAGTTTACCTAAAGAACTTCGCTTAAAAGAAGTTTAGTTTTATCAAAAGCACTTAAGTTGTTTCAAATACTTAAGTGCTTTTCATCCCTCCTATTTATTACTCAAACCAATTCTGTAAAAATTCGATGCAATGTTTTAACGCTGGCGGTAAATGCTGTCGTGCAGGGTATAGAGCATATAAGGTTAAGTCTGGGCGTTTAGCGTCAGGCAGTATCTCAATCACCTCTTTATTTTCAAGCATGTCTTTGCAAACAAAGTCTGGGATCAATCCAATTCCGATACCTGCTTTAATCGCCGACATCATAAATAATGTGCTGTTTACTTTTAAGCTTCCTGAAACATGCACTTGGCCATCCAGAGGCCAAACATCTTTGCCTAAAAAATATCGATAAATAAAGCAGTTATGTTTAGTTAAGTCTTGTGGCGCACTAATTTCTGGATGGTTTGTAAGATAGTTTTGAGAGGCACACACTTTATAACTAAAGCGCGTCAGTGGCCGCCCAATATAATTAGAATCAAATGGTTTACTTGATGCACGAAAGCCAAGATCAAAACCTTGCTCGATTAAGTCTATGGGTTCGTCATCGAGATTGATGTCTAATTCGATGTTTGGGAACTTGATCATAAACGCGGCAAACATTTCAGCCAGATCAGTTAGCCCCAATGCCATTGGTGCGTTGATTCTTAGCTTTCCTTTTGGGGTTTCTTGTAAATCTTGCACGTAGGCTTCGGCGTCATCTAGTTTAATAAGAATTTCGCGGCAGTGTTTCAAGTAGCCTTCACCCACAGGCGTAAGTTGTATGTGACGGGTAGAGCGGTGCAGCAGTCGAGCACCGATAGCCTCTTCTAGTCGGGAAACCTCTTTACTCACCATAGACTTAGAACTATTCAGCTCGTCAGCCACTTGAGTAAAGCTGCCCAGTTCAGCCAATCTGACAAATAGTTTGATGGCCCTTAGTTTGTCCATATTGTTTCCAAATCAAGAACATTAGGTTTTCATTGTAGCTATTTTTCATTTCAAGAGTAGTGCTTAAACTGATCTTACTCAGTTAGTTCATTAAGAGCTGACCCAAAATTAGGAGTTTTCACATTATGTATACCCTTTACTACGTACCACAGGCGTGTTCATTAGCGACGCAAGCGGTATTGCGTGAACTCGGTCAGGATGTGCGTCTGGTGAATAAGAATGACCATCATGATTTTAAATCGTTGAACCCAGTGGGCACTGTGCCAGTACTGGATGATGGTCAGCAAATTTTGCGCGAAGGCGCGGCGGTGATGCTGCACATTTTAAAACAACACCCAAGCGCTTTGTTTCCCAAGGATGAGGCCGGGCAAACTCAAGCAACGCAAAATATAATGTTTGCCAACGCCACTATGCACCCAGCTTATAGTCGGTTGTTTTTCATCGCACAAAGCCTGACAAATGAAGCGGCTAAAAAACAAGCATTCCAAGCGGCGCAAGAATGGATTAACGTGTTATGGCAAGTGGTGGAAAACCGTTTAGTTGAGCAGTCGTTTTTAGGTGGGGAACATTATTCAGCTGCGGACATTATGTTGGCGGTTTACTCTCGTTGGGGTGAACACTTTCCGGTAGTGATTGAAATAGGCCGGCGCACGCGAGCTATGCTGGATACCATTTTATCATTGCCAAGTTTAAACGCATCGCTTGAAGCAGAAGCCGCTCAAGCCGCTTAACAACTTAGTTAGGTCATATTTAAGGATGCCATTATGCAGCAGGAATTTCAGGTCGTTTTAGACATTATTCAAGATTATTTTGATGGTTTGCATTATGCCGATGTAAAAAAACTCGACCAAATATTTCACTCAGATGCCGTACTAAAAGCACCCAATAAAAGACGCAATAAACAACAATGGCTTGAAGCCGTGGCAAGCCGACCTGTACCCGCTGAATTAGGTTGTGCTTATGCTTATAAATTGTTGTCGCTTGAGATATTGCAAGATCAAGCAATGGCGAAAGTAGAGTGTCCGTTGTTTGATTACTTTTATATTGATTTTCTAGGGTTGCTCAAAGAAGACGGTCAATGGCGCATTGTGAATAAGATGTACACCGATGTAGCAATAAGCCGTTAAATACTATTTAAAGGAAAGAAACATGCCTTACGTTAATATTAAAATTACAGACGAAGATGTAACCCGTGAACAAAAAGCTCAGCTGGTAAAGGGTGTGACCCAGCTGTTGGTGGAAGTACTGAATAAAAATCCTGCCACCACATTTGTGGTGATTGATGAAGTGAAGTTAGAAAATTGGGGGATAGGTTATGAGTTGGTGGATGATATTCGCAAGCAAGCGGCAGCGAAATAATTAAAGTAATAGGACGTCTTTGTTTGCCGTAATAAATGGGGACAATTTCAACCGTGACATTCATTAACTTGTAGTGGTTGTTAGTTAATGACTGTCACGGTAGGCGTGTGCTACCCGCGGCAAGTAAGCAGCTTAATGCCTAAACAGGAAAACGCTTTTCAGGTGTGAACGTCACTTCACCTTGCTCGCTGCTTACAAACACTTCGCCATCTTGAATACTGACTTGGATGTCCATGTTCTTACTTACCAGTTTGGTCAGTTGTTCGCCTACCTCACTGCTAATATGAAATACTTCTAACGTTTTTTGGCGCTCAAAATGCGGTTGCATTTGAGTAAACCATGGCCCTGCTTGCCTGTCGTGGTAAGTATAGATAATCACTTTTTTGGCTTTGCCACAGGCTTGGCGTAAGCGTTTTTCTTCTAACTGGCCAAGCTCAATCCATAGCTCAATTTCATCACTCAATGTTTTATGCCACACATCTGGCTCATCTTGGTTGCTTAACCCTTTGGTGAAACTGAGTTCTTCGTGGGCGTTTAGAGCAAAGGCCATTAAGCGTACCATCATGCGTAAATCGTTTTCACTTGGGTGTTGGGCAAGGGTAAGAGAGTGGCTTTGGTAGTAGTGGCGATCCATGTCACTGATGTGCAGTTGCACTTTAAAGATACTTGCGGTTAAAGCCATGGTTCACCTAATTATCAAGCGGTTACAAATGTTAATCATCAATTGCGCGATTATACGGTAAAATGCCGATAATTCTGATTTTGTTTATAGAGGAGGCAATATGCCGGTAGCCAGTGCGTGTCATATATTAGTAAAAGACAAAGCTTTAGCCGAGAAGCTAAAAGAGCGTATCGCCAAGGGTGAAGACTTTGCCACCTTGGCGAAAAAATTCAGCACGTGCCCAAGTAAGAAAAATGGCGGCAATCTTGGTGAGTTTCAAAAAGGTGATATGGTCAAAGCATTTGATGAGGTTGTGTTTAAGCGTCCTATTCTTAAAGTACATGGTCCTATTAAAACCCAGTTTGGTTATCACTTAATTAAAACGCTTTACCGCAACTAATTATGTCTGAGTCTGTTTTAAGTCTCATTAATGAACAGCGCGCTGTTATCCACTTGTTTCTGCATGGGTTAGTGCCGCTAGCGGTGGCGTATTGGTGCGCCCCCGCTAACAGGTGGAAAATGCTGTTGCTGGTTATGCTGGCGACCATGGTGGTGGATATCGATCATTTATTGGCGACGCCCATTTATGCGCCTAATCGCTGCAGTATCTTGTTTCACCCTTTGCATCAGCTTCTTCCTATTACCTTATATGTGTTTATGACGGTATGGCCATGCCTAAAACGGGGTTTAAGGCGAAAGGTTAAGCCAATCGAGCGACTAGTGGGTTGGGTGGGCATTGGCCTGTTGATTCATATGCTATTGGATGGGTTGGATTGTTGGTGGATGAAGGCACTTTAGCTCCCGCCGTTATTGCTTTTTATAGGTAATTGAACTGATTTTCTTTTCTCCTTGATCTATTTTTAATAGCGTAATTTGGGTAAAATTCCGCCCCTATTTTTTCGTTATGGCCTTGCCCCTAGGAGTTTCCTTGGAAGTTCAACCGATTATCAATCAGATTAAAGACCTTAAAGCACGTACTGACATGCTTAGGGGGTATCTTTGACTACGATACAAAGGCCGAGCGCCTACAAGAAGTTGAACTAGAGTTAGGGCAGTCTGCCATCTGGAATGAACCCGAAAAAGCACAAGAGCTAGGCCGTGAGCGATCTAACCTAGAAGCGGTGGTGAATACCATCGACGGTATGGACACCGGCCTTAACGATTGCCAAGAGTTACTTGAAATGGCCGTCGAAGAAGACGATGCCGACAGCGTAGCTGAAGTTGAAACTGAGCTAGACAGCCTACAATCCTTATTAGAGAAACTTGAGTTCCGCCGTATGTTTTCCGGCGAAATGGACCCGACCAACGCCTATTTAGATATTCAATCCGGCTCGGGCGGCACCGAAGCGCAAGATTGGGCCGAAATGATTCTGCGCATGTACCTGCGTTGGGGTGAGGCCAAGGGCTTTAAAGTTGAATTAATGGAAGTCACCGCTGGCGAAGTCGCGGGTATCAAAGGCGCGACGATTCGCTTTGAGGGTGAGTACGCCTTTGGTTGGTTGCGCACTGAAACCGGTGTACACCGCTTAGTACGCAAATCGCCATTTGACTCAAGCGGCCGTCGTCATACCTCGTTTGCTTCTGTGTTCGTATCGCCTGAGGTTGATGACAACATTGAAATCGACATTAACCCTGCGGATTTAAAAATCGATGTGTATCGTGCATCGGGTGCCGGTGGTCAGCATGTTAACACCACCGAATCAGCGGTACGTATTACTCACGTACCCACCAATACCGTGACACAGTGTCAGAACCAGCGTTCGCAACACAAAAACAAAGACCAAGCCATGAAACAGTTAAAAGCAAAACTGTATGAGCGTGAGTTAAGTATTCGTAATGCCGAAAGCAAAGCGTTAGAAGACACCAAAAGTGACATCGGCTGGGGCTCGCAAATTCGCTCTTACGTGTTGGATGATTCGCGTATTAAAGATTTAAGAACCGGTGTTGAAAACCGTAATACACAGGTTGTATTAGATGGGGCGTTAGATCCATTCATGGAGGCCTCACTTAAAGCGGGTCTGTGATAAATGCTTAATTTGTGGGAGGGCGCTTTGAGACGATGTTGTTAAGTAGGTTGGGTAATGCCCAACAATTGTAAAGCTAAAAGCAGATTAATAAGTCATACCTGCGAAGGCAGGTATCCAATGAAAGCGTAAATGGATTTCCACCTTCGTTGGAGTGACGAGTAAGTAGAGTGGGTTAAAACGAGTCACACTAGTTTTTAACCCGATAAACTTAAATAGATAAAAACGCTACTTGTGGGGGGCGCTTGCGCGTGATTAGTTATTCATATCGCGCGCAAGCGCCTTCCCACAAATGATTGAATTAAAAGATGTCTGACCTTTAACGTTAGACTTTAAACTAAGGTAAGAAAATGACTGAACCACGTGATGAAAATAAATTGATCGCTGAACGTCGTGCAAAACTAGATGCACTGCGCGAAGGCTGCCCAGCTAATGGACACAAGAACGATTTTGATCGAAAACACGTGGCCGCTAAGTTACAAGCAGAATTTGGCGAACTCGATAAAGAAACCCTAGAAGAGCAAGACAACCAAGTGGCGGTTGCGGGTCGTATCATGTTCCAACGTGGTCCGTTTGCTCAAATCCAAGATACGTCAGGCACTATTCAAGTCTACGTAGATAAAGCCGTTCAAAAAGAAATTAACTACAAAAGCGTTTATGATTTAGGCGATATTATTGGTGCACGCGGTGCGCTGCATAAATCAGGAAAAGGCGAACTATACGTTAACGTAACCAAAGTAGAAGACTTGGTTATGCTAACTAAATCATTGCGCCCCTTACCGGATAAATTCCACGGCCTTGCTGACCAAGAAACCAAATATCGTCAACGCTACATTGATTTGATCATGAGCCAAGATACACGTGAATTATTTAAAGTGCGTTCAAAATTGGTAGCGGGTATTCGTCGTTATTTAAGCGAACGTGACTTCATGGAAGTTGAAACGCCAATGCTGCAAGTGATTCCAGGTGGCGCAACCGCTAAGCCATTTGAAACGCATCACAATGCGTTAGACATGGGAATGTATTTGCGTATCGCACCTGAATTAAACCTTAAGCGTTTGGTTGTGGGTGGTTTTGAGCGTGTTTTCGAAATTAACCGCAGTTTCCGTAACGAAGGTTTGTCAACCCGTCACAACCCAGAATTCACCATGATCGAATTCTACCAAGCATACGCCACGTACCATGACTTAATGGATACAACAGAAGACATGCTGCGCACCCTTGCACAAGATGTCATGGGCACAACCGATATTGTGAACACCACAAAAGATAACGAAGGTAATGTGGTGAGCGAAGTGGTTTATGACTTTGCACAACCATTTACGCGCATAGCCATGGCTGATGCAGTTATTAAATACAACCCAAGTTTTGATCCTGCGGTGATTCAAGATTGTGAAAATAACATTGAAAAATTAAAAGAATACGCAAAACAAGTGGGCATCAAAGACGAGCCAAAACAAAGCGTTTGGGGTCCTGGTAAGTGGTTATGTGAAATATTTGAAGAAACCGCTGAGCACAAGCTTGATCAGCCAACTTTCATTACTGCGTATCCGTGGGAAGTATCACCACTTGCTCGTCGTAGCGATGACAACCCGTTCTTCACCGACCGTTTTGAGTTTTTCGTAGGCGGCCGTGAATTAGCTAATGGTTTCTCTGAGCTTAACGATGCAGCCGATCAAGCCGAGCGCTTCCAGCGTCAAGTTGATGAAAAAGACGCAGGCGATGATGAAGCCATGCATTACGATGCAGACTATATTCAAGCACTTGAATACGGTATGCCTCCAACCGCAGGTGAAGGCATTGGTATCGACCGTTTGATGATGCTATTTACAGATAGCCCAACCATCAAAGATGTGATCTTGTTCCCGCATATGCGTCCTTTGAAATAAGGCACTCTATGGGATTTGATGGGTTACGAAGTTCTTTGTGCTCACTTCTAACCCATCCTACCATGTCTTTTAATAGTAGGATGGGTTAGCATTTCCCATAAGGGAATAGCGTAACCCATCAATTATCCTGATCCCTCGCATCTCGCTTCTCCTGTCGATATACTCAAGCTAAGTGTTTATTCATATTTAAGATATATAGAGACCATTATGACTGCCGTTGATATTTTAAAACAAAGCTTTAACTTCTATGGCCGCTTATTCAATAAAGTTTTTTGGTTAAGCATTGCATCTGCATTATCACCATTGTTGATGTTTTTTAGCATGGGTGATGGTCAGCCAAGTTTGGTTGGTACTTTTTTAGTTATGGCTGTGAGTATGTTCTTTTCGGCGTATATGATGGTACTGGTTCATCAATTTTCACAAGATCAAAACGATAGCCTAGGTGATGCCTTTCGTTTGACCTTGAAAAAAGTACTGCCTATTTCTGGAACCAGCATTATATTTGGTCTAGGCGCGATGGTGATTGCGATTCCCGCGGCTATTATTGGTAGTTTACTGGCATCGGGTATTGATAACGAGCAATTGCAGGCCGGCTTTGTGGCACTGGTTGTTGCCGTGCCAATTAGCTTTTATTTATACCGCTGTTTTTTTGCGGTGTATTTTACCTTGTTAGAAGGTACGACTCCGTTTGATGCACTTAAAGCCAGTAATACATTAATCAAAAAGAATGTGTTTATCTTTAGAAGCTTCATGTTATTAAGCTTGATTATGCTTGCTTATATTGTTGTAGTTATTTTAATTAGCTTAATGGTGGCAGTGGGCCCAATGGCGCAAGCTATTTTAGAGTTTGCTGTGAATGTTATAGTGTTGCCGTACTTTACGATCTTTATTTATCGCTTGTTTGTGGTTTCTAAAGATCAGTTTGAACAACAAGCGAGTGATACTGATTTCGATGCAGATGATTAATGGAAGTACTTAACCCACTTACAGCATTAGATACATCGTGGCAGGAATATTTTTCAAGCCAATTCAGCCAATCTTATATGCAAAACTTGCTCGCGTTTGTCGAGCAAGAATATACACAAGAAAAAATTTATCCTCCACATGATCAAGTGTGGAGTGCGTTTAAGCTCACATCGTTAACAAATGTACGTGTTGTCATTATGGGGCAAGACCCATATCACGGAGCCAATCAAGCCAACGGTTTAGCATTTAGCGTACAAGATAATATTAAAATTCCGCCTTCGCTTAAAAATATCTTCAAAGAATTAAATCGTGATTTAGGGTTTGAAATACCGGATTCGGGTAATTTACAAACATGGGCCGAACAAGGTGTATTGCTTTTAAATTCTTGTTTAACGGTACGTGAAGGTTTACCTGCTAGTCATAGTAAGCAGGGCTGGGAGCAATTTACTCAAGGGTGTATCGATTTTATAAACAATCACAAAGAGAATGTGGTGTTTCTGGCTTGGGGGCGATTTGCCCATGATGTATGTTCAAAGGTTGATAAACAAAAACATTGTGTGATTAAAACCTCGCATCCAAGCCCGCTAGGAGCGACAAAACAAGGCAAAGAGTTTGATGCATTTTTAGGGTCGGGCTGCTTTTCAAAAGTAAATGAATATCTTTTTCAAAAAAAACTTAGCACTATCGACTGGCGTCTTGCTGATGATCAACCACAAAACTTAGGGTTTGATTTTTAGCGATAAATAATATCTTTACGCATTGGTGCTAATAAATTAAGTAATTGATTTTGTGTACCAGTAGCAAGGTTGATACTTTCCATTGCCGTAATTAAATCATCTACAAGAGCATTAAAATGATGCTCGTTTATATTCATACCACCATGTACCTCAGACATTGAATCACCAGTATATTGGCATGGTCCACCACTGATCATGCACATTTGTTCAATAAATTTCTCTCGAAATCGCACAATATCCGTTTTTATAAAATATGGCAGTATTTTTTTGTCGTACTGGATGTGCTCAATAAATGCATCCGTTAACTGTTCAATTCCTTCTTGTTCACCAAGTTGTGAATAAAGTGAATCTGCAGGCTGCATAGTGCTACACGCGCCGAGAAAAAGAGTAAATAAACAGGCTGCCATTAATGCCTTAGAAAAAAATAGGTATAAATTCATGTTAATCCTTTAGAAAGCGCCTTGAATAGAAAAATAAGTACCGGTCTGGTCTTTTGATGTTGCAATTTCGCCCAGCTGCAAATACGCGAAAGTTAGAGAAAGTGATTTACTTGGGAAGTAAGCAATAAAAAAATCTTGCCAGTCATCTTCTTTGACGCCATTAATATTATCGGGCTTTTGTCTATATTCCATACCAATTGCGATTCGGCGGTTAATAAAAAAAGCCGCTGCTATTTCTAATGAAAATTCCGCATCGTCATTATCGGTTGTACCATACCCCAATAACCCAAGTTGATTCGCTTTGGTGTAACGAATATTGCCATTGAGTAAAACGGTACGATTGAATGGTCCGTTAAGCCA
This sequence comes from Oceanicoccus sp., assembly GCA_047621325.1. Taxonomy (GTDB): domain Bacteria; phylum Pseudomonadota; class Gammaproteobacteria; order Pseudomonadales; family Oceanobacteraceae; genus Bermanella. The sequence continues at coordinate 81,155 of JBLHLT010000003.1, read as the reverse complement.
AACTTTAGCTGCGCTTATATAAACGTCTGTTCCTTTGGTGTCGCTTGCACCTAATGAAGTAGCAACGGCTGTATCAAGCAATGTTTTATGTTGAATACCTAAACTGAATTGCGGCCATTGACCGTATATAGCATCACCATAAACTTTAGCTTTTATACCGACAATATTTTGCTTGATGTCAACACCACCTACTTTATTTTCAAATCTAAGTTGAGTGAAAGAGGTCTCAATACGATCATAAAAACCTGCAGATAAACCATGTGAAGAAAGACTGTAATCTTTAACATCTGCTTCGCTCATGGTGGCACTGAAACCAATTTCATCTTGAGTGCTATAGCCACTTAAAATTGCCCAAGGAATTAAGCCGCCGCCGCCGCCCCCTTCAATTGGACCAACACCAGAGGTGGCCAATATCTTGCCATTTTGAGCATAGCTAGTGCCGTTTATAATAATCAGTATTAAAGTGAATACTGTATATTTCATTATAATACCTCGGGAGTTTTATACTCTTTTGACCAAGCTTCAAAATCTTCAGCGCTGATAGGGCGGCTGATGTAATACCCCTGTAATTTGTTACATCCCCAGTGCTTTAACATAGAAAAAGATTGAAGTGTTTCAACCCCTTCTGCTACAACGCTTAAGCCAATGTTGTGAGCTAATTCAATGGTTGATTTGACAATCGCTTGATCGTTCTTATCATTCTCTAAATTCAAGACAAATGATTTATCAATCTTTAATTCATCAATGGGCATATTTTTTATTTGTGAAAGTGAAGAATAACCCGTTCCATAATCATCAATTGATAATGAAAATCCAATTTTTTTCAAATTATGTAAAACCTGAAGCGCAACATCAGGGTTATTCATGAATGCACTTTCGGTTATTTCCAGCATGATACTGTCAGGTTTTAATTTGTGTTTAATTAAAAGAGTTTCAATTTTTTGAGGGAAATCGATTGTTAAGTCATAAGCTGATAAGTTTACCGCAATGACAATATCCAGCCCTTGTTTTTTCCATTTGCTAGCTTGTACGAACACTTGGGTTAGCACCCAATTTGTTAGTGTTGGCATGAGCCCTGTCTGTTCAGCAAGATTGATGAATTCTTCGGGAGAAATAAACCCATATTTCGGATGAATCCAGCGCAACAATGCCTCAGCTTGAGTGACCTTGTTTTTATGGTTGTCGACTTTTGCTTGATAATGAATGCATAATTCATCGGACTCTAATGCAATTTTGAGATCATTAATTAAATTAATTTGCCTTAAATGACGTTCATCTTGACCATCTTGGTAAATAAAGTAATCAATGTTTTTATCTTTTGCGTGGTTGAGGGCTATTTCGCTACGGCGTAGTAACTGCTCGGCTTCATTTCCTTGTTTTGGATGAAATGCAATACCCATGATAATGTGGTTCTTTAATTTTAAATCATTCACTACTAACGGATATTGCAGAATAGTTTGAAGATGAATGATTTTCTCCATTATAGTATTTTCGTTTATATTGATTAATACAATAGAAAACTCGGCAGCATTAAGTCTAGCAATATAGTGTGTTTGATAGGAATAAGATATTATAACTTGAGCAAATGAAATCAAAAGCTGATCACCTATGTCATAACCAAATGTATCATTTATTTCTTTGAATTGATCAATATAAATCCGGACGACTGCAAATTCTTTTTTAGGACTATTGATAATTAAATCACTAATTTGTTTGGTTAATAAACTGCGGTTTGCAACGCCAGTTAAACTATCGTTATATGCAAGAAATTTTAGTTTATCTTCTCTTAATGCAATTTCTTTTTGCATGATGTTGAAGTGTTTGCTGAGTCTTGATATTTCATGTGTGGAGTGATCTGAATATAAATTCTCTTTATAATTTCCAGAACTAATTTCTTTGGTGATGTTGGCCAAGTTTATTATGGGATTAGAAATTCTACGAGCGATAAAAAATGCACTGATAATTGATAATATGAGGGTTATACCTGAGATTGATATTATTTGTATCTTAAGTGGGTAAAATAATGAGTATGATTCGCTTAATGATGTATTTAAATATGCATTTATTTTAAAAAAATCAGAATTTGCCAATTTTACTGGCAATGTTAAATATTGTTCATGTTGAGTACTGAGTATTACATCTATAGGTGTATCATTCGGAATAGATGTGCTTTTTTCGGGTAAAATATTTTTAATGGTTGAAACAAATGCTTGTGTATTATTCTGTTGGTTTTTAGCTCTAAATATGACGTCTAAGTTTGTAAGGTCTTTTAGCTGTTGTGCAAAATCTTGATTAATACGTGTTGCCACTACTGTCCAGGCTAGGGTGACGGGGGCTTTTACAGGTAGGATAACAAATTGAAATATTTCCTCATTTATTAGTACTATGCCAGATGTTCCATTGTTAGCTTGAGCTGATTTCAATAAACTCTTGAAGAGTTTTTTTTCGATAATATACTCTTTTTGGCTACTAATGACCTCGCCAGCTAATGTAATTAATAACATTAAATCGGCATTAATTCGTATACGGTTGTTGATAAGAGCCGATTCGATAGTGGCTGTGTCATTGGATGTGACCGCATCTTTGAAGCCAAAGTCCGCCACTAACACGGTTGCTGAATTTAGTAACTGGTTACCTCTTTCGTATAGAAGTTGCTCGAATACGTTTTTACCGACACTTAATTTTGCTTGAGCTTGTTTTTCAACACTGTTATTTGTGGCAAGCAGCACCGAGCCGATTGTAGCGATTGTGCTTATGATTAATAGTGAGAGAAAGAACATCGTAATTCGATTTCGCAAACTCATTTTCATGGGCTGCCAAACCCGCGTTTAAATGTTTTAAGAGTAGGTGTCGATTGTGGCTTGTTTAGCATTATCCTGATGATTAACGGACCGTCTTTGGGCCATTGTTTGACTTTATAGGTGTGAACTTGGTTTGGGGTCAGGCTCCAAGGGTGCCAGTATTCTAATTCTTTGGGAGGATTGTCCGCTTTGATATTGGCGCTGCCATTTTTTGCACTAACCGCATATTCCTGCCAAGGGGATACAAATACATAGCCAATCATGCTGTCATGGATATTACAACCAAGTACCACAAGCCCTGCTTGATCGAATAGGACAGGTGAATCAGGTTTATTTGAGTATAGTTTGGTTTCAAAGCGCTTAGCTTTTGAAAAGGAGTATACGTGATGGCGTATATTGTCACTGTTAGGAAAGCTTACTTCTCGCCCTTGCTCGACGGCGATAACCATTGGAGAAAACTGCATATTAATTTGGTCAATAATAGCTGGCTCTGTTGGAATATGAGCCGTAGACACAGGGATTTTAGGGCTAGCAACGACTGCAAACTCTACCGGCTGATCATCGTCGTCGATAAACTGTATTTGAAACGCCTTTGCACTTCCCATTGGGCTATATAAAAGTATCAGCAATGGATAAAGTAAGCGCCGCAGCGGTCTCCAGTACATGGTGGACTCTTTAAGTAATCACATTATTACTTAGCATAGATGATAAAGCGGTATTAGAAAGCTTGTTGATATTCGCTGAAATAGAGTAAATAGAGGCTGCAAAGAATGAGGTATACAGGCTTAGTGAGCGTTAGTTTTTTAAACACAATGGGTTACTTGGAAACGATTGGCGGAATAAGCTTGGTGCTTAATGATTTAGTTACCAGAGCGCTTGGTGCGCTCTGGTGAATAGGTGACTATTGAGTCTTTGCCCTTTCTTTGGCTTGCTCGGCTTCAAATTTCTCTAGACGCTTATCCCATGTTTTAAAACGCTTACGACAGTAGTTATCTAGCTCCTCAAATGCTTGGAAGTATAGGTCACAACCCTCATCAATTGGCACATCAAATTCGCAGGCATTGTTGCTGTGTTCCCGGCAAATCATAGGGCGAGTTTCATAGATGCCGCAGCGGTTGTCAGGCATGACGAACTCACATTTGGTCATACTCAATAAATACCAGCCGTTACCGTCTTTAAAGACGTGAATACCCTTGTGAGCCACCTGCCAAAGCAATACATCAAATGCGTGCATAGTACGCGGCGTATCGATTTCTTGAGTGATATATGAACAACATAGAGCAGAGCAAAAATCACACTTATTGTCAGCAGTGATAATGGCAGGCGTAATGTCTTTGGTTTCGATGATGTTGACGGTATCGGACACAGTTACAAGGTGCTTGAAGAATGAAAGAGCATTTTAAAGGCCTTGACCAGCAAAGGCGAGCAGCTTGTCAGATGAATGCAGATAAACATGAAAAACGGCTTTGCTTAGCAGCATTAGACCTAGCTAGACAAATTGTCATAAAAAATTCATATATCAGCCTAATTTCCGCCCTAACGGTATAGCCCTTACCAGTGCTGGGGTCTAGCGTACTTGCTTGTAATATTTCAGCCATAAAAATGCAGTCTAACTGCAACCCAAATGTCATGTAATACGCCTGTCACATAGCAGAACTATCGTCTGCGCCAACTTAAAAACTAAATTCAAGAGAGTTGGAGCGAATATGAAACGTAATTTGTTGGCAGGTGTGATTGCCGCAATTGGTGCCTCGAGTGCGTTTGCGGGAGAGACAGTTTTTTATGTTACCGAACAAGGTAAGCCAGTTGATTCCTTATCTGTATCGGTTGATGGCAACCGCAAGCTAGTAGGGAAAAATGGTGTCGTCAGCTTTGACCTAAAAGGCGGTAACCATAAAGTAGAGCTTAGCGAATTTGGCGAATGGGCTGGCGAATTTGAATTTGACGCAAGCAGCGATCAAAACGCAGAAATCAAAGTAGACATGATTGGTGGCGAAGCCATTCCAGATATCAGTGTTTATACCCCCGGTAAAGAAGATGCCGTCGTGCTAGGCCAAATTTCAGGTTATATCGAATCTGATGAAACGGGCGGCGGCGTTGAAGGCGCGCGTATCTCTGTAGAAGGTTCTGATACATCAGTTAAAACAAACGGCGACGGTTACTTTGAATTAGAACTGCCTCGTGGCGAATACGATTTGCGTATCGCACATCCATCTTATGGCAACCGTGATGTGAAGGGCATGCGCGTGTTTGGTAATAGTGCAACCGCCATGAATGTGAACATGAGCTTAAGTGGCGACAGTGCTATTGAAGAAGTGGTAGCTGTGGGGTCTTACATTCCATCAACGGCCACATCTCAACAGCGTGATTCGAGTGCCGTGTTAAGCGCAATTGGCTCAGAGCAGATGTCTCGTTTTGGTGACTCAAATGCCGCTTCTGCACTTAAGCGTGTGGCGGGTGTTTCACTTATTGGTGGTCAATATGCTGTGGTTCGAGGGTTACAAGGCCGCTATATCTCATCAACACTCAATGGCTTGGGTATGCCAAGTACGGACCCTATGCGTCGTGACGTGCCGTTAGATTTATTTCCTGCGAGCGTGTTAGGTGGTATTGAAATTCAAAAAAGTTACACACCCGATTTACCGGGTGACACAACAGGCGGTTCTATCCGCATGCGTACAAAAGATTTACCAGATGATGATAGTAGTAAATTTTCAGTCTCTTTAGGGTTTAATACTCAGGTAACCGGTAAAGATGTTATTTCGTATGAGGGTGGAGGTACTGACTTTATTGGTATTGATGATGGTACTCGTGAAGTACCGAGCAGCGTTGATAGTCAAACTGACGGCGGTTTTGAAAATGGTAATAAAGCGTTATTAAATGAATTTGAAAATTCATATTCAACTAAAAATACAACAGCCATGCCTGATGTTGCAATTGCTTACTCATTTGGTGATCGTGTGGAAAAAAGCTATGGCGAGCTTGCTTACTATGGTGCAGTAGAATACAAAAGTGAATGGTCAACGCGTGAAGATGCATACATTCGAGACACATCTGGTAATTTTGACTATGAGCGTAGTCAGTATAATGTAGATTTAACGGGTTATTTAGTGACGGGTATTGAAACAAATACGGGTAATGAATACTTAAGTAAAACTATTTTGTTACGTAAGTCAGAAGATACAACCCGCCAACAAGAAGGTACAGATAAAGAAGGTGTGGACATTAATGAAGTGACACTTCAATGGGTTGAACGTCAGTTTTTCTCGCAGCAATTCAGTGGATTGGTATTCTTAGATGCCGAAAATACACTGGATTGGAGAGCGGGCTTGTCGCATACAAGTCGATATGAACCTGATCGTCGAAACTATCAATATCGAAATGGCATGTTGGCTTCAACTGGATTAGAGAGACGCTTTTCTGATTTGTCTGAAATTAGTTTTGATGCAGGCCTTGATCACACATTCGAAAGAACATTTGATAGTGGTTCAATATTTAAGCTTAAAACAGGTGTCTTACTTGGCCAAAAAGATCGTACGTTAGAAATGGCGCGTTATGGTTTATCTGGTATAGATATTACGTCTGACTTATCTTTAAGTGTTGAAGATGTTATTGAAAATAGCAATGCGTTTGGTTTAAAGGGTAATACAGCCTTAACGGATAGCTATGATGCATCTGAATCTATGTTGGCTATTTATCAATCTTATCAGTACGAGCCAAATGAATCATGGGTGTTTTTAGCGGGGGCGAGACTTGAAGATGCCTCTCAAGAAATTACTTATGATAGAAAGCCAAGCGCTAATTCATCATTAGATACAAGTGAAGTATTGCCTGTAGTGTCCGCTACATGGAAACCAGCTGAACAGTGGCAGTTTCGTTTAGGTGCATCAAATACGGTGTCTCGTCCGGGTTTAACGGAGCTAGCAGAGTCTACATTTTACGATCCTGAAACAGATGATGCCATTATCGGTAATCCAGATTTAGAGCTTTCAAAAATAACCAATTTGGATTTCCGTGCTGAATATTATTTATCGGATTCAGAAAGTATATCACTAGCATTATTCAATAAAGCAATTGATAAGCCGATTGAAAAAACGGTTCCAGATGCTTCAGGCAGTGCTTCTAAAGGTGATACTTATGAAAACTCGGATTCAGCGGATTTACTAGGTGTGGAGTTAGATTTCAAAGTAGATGTGTTAGATACAGATAATTTTAGTGGTTTTTTATCGGGTAACTTTGCATGGATAGACTCAGAAGTTAACTTAGATGATGAGTCTGCACGTTTAGAGGGAAACACTACACGAGCATTGCAGGGGCAGTCAGAGGTTTTGGCTAATATTCAATTCGGTTTTGATCATCTTGCAACAGGGCAAACCTTTACATTTTTAATTAATCACTTTGGTGATCGAATTGAAAAGGTAGTAAGGGGCTCTCTTGATAATGAATATGAGAAAGGTCGTACGATGCTTGATTTCGTTTATAAATGGGATCTAAGTGAAAACCTGACTATAAAAGGAAAAGCCAGTAACTTAACTAATGAGCCAGTTGAGTTTACTCAAAATGATCAAGTGATCGAAAGTTACAAAACAGGTATAGATGCTTCAGTAGGCGTTGATTACGTATTCTAATAAATCATAAATTTTTAATTATTAAGCCAGCTATAAGCTGGCTTTTTTTTTAAAAAATTAAGTATATTTTTATATTGATTAATATAACTGTCATAAAACAAAGATAAGTTAGTTATCACCGAAACATAATAAATTTGTTAAAACTAAATCAGAGGACTGATAATGAAAAAACAAACTCTATTGGCAACAGCGATTTTAAGTGCAACTCTCGTAGGTTGTGGCAGTGATAGCGACTCAAATGATGTGGTTGATAAATCATTCACACCTTGTGCTGATTCTGCAACAGAATGTGTACTTAAAGGCGTACTTAAAGAAGACTTCACTTTAAAAACAGGTGTTGAATATACACTAGATGATGTTTTCCAAATTGGTGAAGGTAACGGTACGATTGAAGACGCAGCAGGGATTGCAGCCGTTAAAGCCGCCGGCGTAACACTTACGATTGAACCAGGTGTTGAAATTAAAGCAAATGATGATGGTGTGTTACTTGTAACTCGTGGTTCTAAATTAAATGCAGAAGGTACTGCAGCTAACCCAATTACCTTTGCATCTTCAGATGCTGGATATGACGGTACTGGCGAATGGGGTGGCGTTGTAATTCAAGGTTTTGCTCCACAGTACGGTGCAGGTAATACTGGCGTATGCGGTACAGTAGTTTGTAATGTTGCAGGGGAAGGTGGTGATTTCGTAGGTAACTATGGTGGTGTTGATAAAGCGGATAATAGTGGCGTTATCAAATACGTACGTATTGCTGAAGCGGGTAAAGTTGCTGGCCCTAACAACGAACTAAATGGTCTAACACTACAAGGCGTTGGTCACGGTACCACTGTTGATTACGTGCAAGTACACGGTAACCTAGATGATGGTATCGAATGGTTTGGCGGTACTGTAAACGTAACTCATGCCGTTCTTACCAATAATGATGATGACGATATCGATTTTGATGAAGGTTACCAAGGTAACATTCAGCACGTAATCATCATGAAAGATCAAGATGATGCTCGCACTGGTCCATACGGTTCTAATGACCCTCGTGCAATCGAAGCTAACTCATCTGATACTGATTATGTTCCACAAACAGCTGCAACAATTGCTAACGTTACTATTCTAGGTAGTAAAATTAATAATGTTGTAGATAAAGAAGAACCTGGTATGCGTCTACGTGGTTCAGTTACTGCAAATATTTATAATACAGTAGTGGCTGGTTTTTCTGATCAATGTGTTCGTATTGATGACTCTGATGATAATGGTGATTCTTACCTAGCAGATGGAAAGACTAAAAACCCTAATGCAACAGCTAAAATTCCGTCAGTTGTTAATTTAACCAATATCGTAGCATCTGATTGTGGTTCTACTTTCAAGAAAGAAGACCCAGATACAAATGTTAATTTAGTTGAAGCAGATATTACTTTTGATACTGCTTTTGCATTGACGAGTAATGGCACCGTTTCTTCTACTACACCTGTTGCAACGGATAACGGATCAAACTTCGTGTTCGATACAACTACTTACGTAGGTGCAGTTGCACCAGGCCAAGCAGCCGCTACAGCTTGGTATGCAGGTTGGATCATTGACGGTTCATTAGACCGTTAATATCTAAAAATGTTAAAAACGGCACCTAAGGGTGCCGTTTTTTTTGCTTGCGATTTACTATATTTAAAACCAAATATTTCACTTATGTGACATTGTAATATCCCATACACAAAACTGAAAATTCTTTGCAATCAGACTGTCATGTAATATCGCTGTCACAAAACCGGCGTATCTTCCTTCCTGTCAATCATTACTCTAGCTCTCATTAAAGAGCGTTAATAAATAACAGGAAATATTGTATGCCGTTTCACAATAAAGCCAGCTGCTTATTAGCAAGCGCTTTCCTTTCGGTCAGCGTAATGCATGCTCAAGCCGCCAATATGGACCAAGCCATTAATAAAGGTGTTGATCGTGTTGGTAACGCTCAGCAAGCTCAAGTTAAAATCGATAATGTAGATGGTCAAACTCGTACAGCAGAACGTGAATATCGTAGTGTCGTTAAAGAAGTTGAAGGCCTAAATGTTTATATCGAACAGCTTAATAAACAGCTTTTAAATCAAGAAAATGAACTGTTAAAAATAGATGAAAGTATTCGCCAAGTAACCCTTATAGAGCGTCAAATTACCCCACTAATGTTACGTATGATTGATGCCATTGATCAATTTGTAAAGGCTGATATCCCTTTCTTAGTAGAGCAACGAACCCAACGTGTCGCTAAAATTAAAGATATGATGGGCCGTTCAGATGTTACCGTTGCAGAAAAATACCGCAAGGTGATGGAAGCGTATCAAACCGAAATTGATTATGGCCGTACTATCGAATCGTATCGTGGTGATGTCGTCATTAATGGCTCTGAGCGTGAAGTTGATTTTTTACGTACAGGTCGAATCTCTCTTGTATATCAATCACTTGATGGTCAAACCTTAGGTGTTTGGAATACCAAAACCAATCAATTTGATGATCTTGACTCATCTTATAAAAGCAAAATCATGATGGGTATTCGTATTGCCCGTGAACAAGCAGCACCACAATTAATCAAAGTGCCGGTCGCTGCCCCTGTTGCTGTAACTGCGGAGGCGAAATAATGAAATTACGTAATCTATTTGCAATCGGCGCGGTTGCTGTTTCTTTGGTTATGCCTGTTCAAGCGAATGATGCTAAATCAGGTTTAGATATGGATGCATTGTTGACTCTTGTTAAAGAGGGCCAAGCACGCGATAACGCAGAATTTAATGCGCGTATGAAGCGTTTCAATATTGCTAAATACGACCAAGAAAATCTTTTAAATAACGAGAAAAAAGAACGAGCACGCCTAGAAAAAGAAAGTGCTGAAAAAGAGCAGCGCTTTGCCCAAAACGAAGAAAAAGTCAATGTCGCTCAAGAGCGCTTGAATAATCGCTTAGGCTCACTTAAAGAAATGTTTGGTGTATTGCAACAAGTTGCTGGTGATACGCAAGGTGTATTCGAAGGCTCTGTGATTAGCTCTCAAGTAGGGGGTCGCGAAGTCTTTTTAACAAATTTAATTAAGTTAGCGGGTTCGTCTTCTGAATTGCCAAGTATTGATCACCTAGAGCAGCTTTGGTTCGAGATGCAACGTGAAATGACACTAACCGGTGATATTGCACAGTATGACGCATCAGTTGTTTTACCAAATGGTGAGACCATTACTAAAAGCGTTACTCGTGTTGGTGGTTTTAATGTAGTCGCTGAAGGTAATTATCTTGTATGGGATCTTGAAGCTAAAAAACTAGTCGAGCTTGAAGTTCAACCAGGTTCTCGATACAACGGTCCTGCGGCTGACTTAGAGTATGCAAATTCTGAAATGACTGGATTTTGGATTGACCCAAGTCGAGGTCAATTACTTAAAATTATGGGACAAACAGCTGGCTTAACCGAACGCATTCAGCAAGGTGGTGTAGTGGGTTACATTATTTTGGTGCTGGCAATTATTGGTGTTCTGCTTTCACTTATTCGCATGACATGGTTAACCGCTGAATCAAAACGCATTAAAAGACAAATGGAAAATGATACGCCGTCCGACGACAATGCACTTGGTCGTGTTATGGCCGCATACCATGCAAATAGCCGTGCAGATACTGAAACATTAGAGCTACATTTGGGCGAAGCCATTTCAAATGAAATCCCTCGTTTAAGTAAAGGCATTAACTGGATAAAAATTATTTCAGTAGTTGCACCCCTATTAGGTCTATTGGGTACAGTGACCGGTATGATCGATGTATTTGAAACCATGTCTTTATTTGGTACGGGTGATCCTAAGCTAATGGCGGGTGGTATTTCTCAAGCACTGGTGACCACTGTATTAGGTCTGGTTGCAGCGATTCCATGTGTGTTCTTACACACTATGACAAACAACAAAAGCCGTGAGTTGATTCAAATATTACAAGAGCGTGCAACAGGTATTTTGGCCCGTAAAGCAGAAGAAGAATATCAAGCAAAGGCGGCTTAAATTATGTTTTATGACGCGTATGAGCAAGTATATTTATTTACAGAGCGTGGCGGTGACGTTGTTCTAGCCATCTTAGGTTTAATATTTTTACTTTGGTTATTTATTTTAGAACGCGTTGCCTACTTTTCTATAAGCCATAAAGAGCTGGTATCTAAAGCGATTGCCGAATGGGAATCGCGCAAAGAACGAACCAGCTGGCATGCTCACCAGATCCGTTTGGATTTGGTAGCCAATGTTGAAATGGGATTAGAAACCAATACACGAACAATTAAGATGCTAGTGGGTCTTTGTCCGTTGTTTGGTTTACTTGGTACGGTAACAGGCATGATAGAAGTATTTGATGTGATGGCATTTATAGGTAATGGCAGCCCAAGGGCGATGGCTTCAGGCATATCTAAAGCCACTATTCCAACAATGGCTGGCATGGTAGGTGCGTTAACAGGGTTATTTGCACAGTCGTTAATCCAACGCTACACCAAACGTCAAAAATCAAATATCGAAGATAAATTAACATTTGATCACTAATTAATAGTTATGATTTTGAGGAATACATTATGAGACGCGGATTTCAAAATCTGACGCCAGAAGCAGAAGAAGGTGAGATTGATATTACGCCAATGTTGGACGTTGTATTTATCATGTTGATTTTCTTTATTGTAACGGCTTCGTTTGTTAAAGAGTCGGGTATTGAAGTAAATCGCCCTGATGCAAGCACATCAGTCGCTAAGCCTCGTGCGAATATATTAATTGCGATTACTGAAAACGGTGAAATTTGGATCAACAAGCGCCAGGTACAAGAAAGCCAAGTTCGTGCAAACATCGAGCGCTTACATGCCGAAAACCCCCAAGGGACAGTTGTTGTGCAAGCGGATGAAGAAGCTAAAACAAAAACGTTAGTAGCGGTAATGGATGCAGCCAGAGCAGCGGGTGTTTACGATGTATCACTGGCAACGGAGTCACCATAATATGTTGAATGCAGCCCCTCGATTTGGATTCGCCATGGCTGTTGCAGCAGGTGTTACCTTTTGTGTAGCACTGATGATGCAGGGTTTGATTTCGTCAGGTGGATCTGTAATCGAAGATAACGATTTTGGCAAATTAGTCGAGTTTGTTCATATTCAGCAAGATGATGAAATTCATACTAAAAGTCGTCAGCCTAAAAAACCACCGGCTCCGCCACAAGAGCCAGAAAAACCTGAGATGTCGAAACCTGAATTTGATCGCAGTTCAAGTGATATGGATATTGGCGGTTTAGACTTAGGCGCAGATTTAAGCGTCGATGCGGGTCTTACTGGTAGTAGCGGCGACGGTGAATATTTGCCGATAGTGAAGGTTGCGCCGCAATACCCTCGCCGTGCTGCTCAAAAAGGCATAGAAGGCTATGTGGTACTGGAATTTACCGTTAGTAAGCTAGGGGCCGTAGTCGACCCGAAAGTCATTGAAGCAGATCCGCCGAACATTTTTGATCGTGCAGCGATCAGTGCGGCTAAGAAATTCAAATACAAGCCAAAAATAGAAAATGGCGAAGCGGTTGAAGTAACGGGTATTCGTAACATCATTCGTTTTGAATTAGATAAAAGCAGTAAGTGAGGTCGATATTATGAAACATTCTTTCGTTTCAGTTTTGTTATTAGCATCACTGATATTTGGAGTGACATCGGTCACTCCTATCTCGGTATCAAAAAGCTATGCAGCTGAAGAAGAGAAAAAACCTCGTCGTGTAAAGCGTGCGCAAACTATGAGGCCAGCGATTTATAAAAAACTGGATAATGTTCGTCAGCTTTCTGATGAGAAAAAATATGATGAAGCATTAGAGTATGTGAAAACCATAGAGAATATTCCACGTAACTCGTATGAGACAGCAATGACTTGGAATATGGTGGCTTATGTTGAATTTAATCGTGAAAATTATTCAGCAGCTGTAAGTGCTTATAATAATGTATTGGCAACAAAAAACTTACCTGAAAGCTTAGAGCAAACCACTCTTTATAGCGTGGCTAAGTTGTATTTAATTCAAGAAGATTATAAAAAATCAATTTCTGCTTTAAATAAATGGTTTGCAGTGGTTGAAAAACCAGGTCCTGAGGCTTACATCTTACGAGCACAAATGAATTATCAGTTAGAGAACTATAATCAAGCTTTACCTGATGTGAAAAAAGCCATTGCGATTGTTCAGCAACAAGGCAAGCAGCCTCGTGAGAGCTGGTTATTAGTTGAGCGTGCTGTGTATTATCAAAATAAAGATTTTACCGCAATGGAACGCACGTTAAAGGACTTAATTACCTTATACCCTAAACCTCAATACTGGATTCAATTAGGTGCAGTTTATAACGAACTGGGCAAGCCTGAAAAAGAACTATCTATTATTGAGACTGCCTATGATCAGGGGTTGTTAGAAAAAGAATCTCATATAGTAAGTTTTGCCCAAGCCATGTTGTCACAAGAGGTGCCTTATAAAGCCGCACAGGTTTTAATCAAAGGTATTAAGTCGGGCGTGGTAGATCAAAGTGGTAGAAATCTTTCGTTATTGGGCGACGCGTTAATGATCGCGAAAGAATATGATGAAGCTATCAAAATTATGACGCAAGCCGCGAGTGAAACTCAATCAGGAAAGGATTTTTATAAGCTGGCTCAAATTCATACAGAGCGTCAAGAGTGGGATAAAGCACTAGCGAATGTTAATCAATCTTTAAAAGATGAAGATTTTAAAAAGCAAAATGAAGCACTAATATTAAAAGGTCTGGTTCAATTTAATCTTGATGATCTAAGTGCTGCAAAAATAACATTTGAGCAAGCAAAAGCGTTCCCTGAAATTGAAAAATCAGCCACACAGTGGTTGGGTTATATAGAAGGGGAGCAGAAGCGTCGTAACTATATGGCGAGCGGTACTTAAGAAAGATTAACGTAATCATAAAGTGTCGAGTATATCCCCCTTAAACACTGATCCGTGCCAATGACCATTGGCTCAAAAGTAAAACCGACTCAAAAGGTCGGTTTTTTTATTGCCTAGATATTTAATGGAAAGAGCCATTTTCGATGTCTTTAAGCTGTTCGCTCATTAACTCTTCTTCGGCTGTTTTACCTGGAATAGCATGCTCTTCATTCGCCCACTGGCCAAGGTCGATTAGGCGACAGCGATCACAGCAAAATGGGCGAGATTTTGATTCTTCGTTCCATTCAACAGGCTTAGAGCAGGTTGGGCAATTAACTTTCATGATGTTCCTCACTTAATCTTACGTACTGCTGATTGAGCTGAGCCACTTGCTGTTGCAAGTGTTCTAGGGTTTTGTCATTTACAATTATATCATCGGCAAAGCTTAATCGTTTATTACGATCTAATTGACTTGCTATGATGGCTTCTACTTGCGCTTGGGCATTGTCATCTCGTTCGCAGGCGCGTTGTACTTGTAGTTCAACTGGCACATCAACGACCAATACTCTATTAACTAATTGATGCTGTCCGGATTCAATTAAGAGTGGGGATACCAAAATTGTGTATGGGCTATTGCTTTTTTGTAAACCGCTTATAATCTCTTGGCGAATTAACGGATGGGTCAGTTGCTCTAGCCACTTCTTAGCGTCAGCGTCTTTAAAAATAATCTCGCGCAGTTTTGCGCGGTTAAGCGTACCATTCCCTAATAGTATATCGGAGCCAAAGTGTTCACGAATTTGTTGTAAGCCGGCAGAGCCTTTTTCCACAACGGTTCGAGCAGCAATATCAGCATCAACGATATCAATACCATGTGTTGAGAATGCATTGGTAACAGCTGTCTTGCCACTACCAATGCCCCCTGTTACGCCGATAATGAGCATTTACTTGATGCCCATAAAAGAAAAATATAGCTGAGTAATATCATGACCCCATAGAGCGGCAATGAAACCCGCCGCCGCTAAGTATGGGCCAAAAGGAATTGGGATATTTTTATCACGGCCCAAAATAACAATCATAGCAATACCGACAACAGCACCTACGGCACTGGATAATAAAATCACCATAGGTAGCGCTTGCCAGCCTAGTAATGCGCCAATGGCAGCGAGCAATTTAAAGTCACCATAACCCATGCCTTCTTTGCCGGTTACTAACTTAAATAACCAGAAGATAGACCACAATGAAAGGTAGCCGGCTACTGCGCCATATACCGCACTTTCTAGTGACGTAAATACGTTAAAGCTATTGGCGATTAAACCAATCCAAATAAGTGGAAGTGTAAGGCTATCTGGTAATAAGTATTCATCTAAATCAATTAGAGTTAGGACCACTAAAAAGTAACTGACTAAGAGTAATATTATGGTTTGAAGGGTGACGCCGAATTGCAGTGCTATCAATAAACCGAATAAACCTGTTGCCGCTTCAACAACTGGGTAACGCGCACTAATAGCTACTTTGCAGTTTGCACACTGACCTCTTAACCAAAGATAACTAATAATAGGGATGTTTTGCCAAGGTTTAATAGTGGCTTTGCATTTTGGACAGCTTGAATGGGGTAGCATTAGATTAAATGCAGGTTCATTCGTTAGTTTTTCGTACTCGGCTTCTTGCTCGGTTATTTCAAAATAATCCGCTTTGGCTTGTCTTCGCATCATAACCGGTAAGCGATAAGCCACCACGTTTAAAAAGCTGCCAATGCATAAACTGAATACAAAGACACAGCTATAAAATAAAACAGGGTTTTGGATAAATACATGAAACATATGGACTACTTATAACTGTCGATTAATTTTTATTAACTAGAAAACACAAATTACATTGCGTCGCCCATAGAGAATATTGGTAGGTACATGGCGATAAGTAAACCACCCACAACCACACCTAAAAAGGCCATTACTAGTGGTTCTATCATGGCTGTTAGACCATCAACTAAATTATCGACTTCATCTTCATAGTAGGTAGCTATTTTTTCTAACATTGCATCAAGCGCACCAGATTCTTCACCGATAGCAACCATTTGCACCACCATATTTGGAAATACACCAGTGGCGCGAATGGCGGCATTCATTTGAGTACCAGTAGACACTTCATCTTGAATTTTTAAAATTGCATCGCGATATACCACGTTGCCTGAAGCCTCAGCTACACTCTCTAGTGCATCAACTAATGGCACACCTGCAGCGAATGTGGTGGATAGAACTCGACCAAAACGAGCAACGGCACTTTTTTTCATGATTTCGCCTACAATAGGCATTTTTAATATTAGCTTGTCTTTTTCTTCTGCCATCCTTGGGCTGCGTTTGACGGCCTCACGTAATCCAAAAAACAACCCAGCAATAGAGCCAAATAGAACTAAGTAATTAGCTTGAAGCCACTCTGAAATTTCGACCACAAATTGAGTTGCGGCAGGTAGCTCACTATCAAAACTTGCGAACATCCCTTGGAATGTCGGTACAACTTTTACTAATAATATTACCGTAACCACGGAGGCGATAAGCAAGGTCACAATTGGATATTTAAGAGCTTTGGACACTTTTTGCTTTAAGGCTTCTGACTTTTCTTTATAGATTGCAACGCGGTCTAGCATTTGCTCAAGCGCACCAGACTGTTCGCCTGATTCAATTAATGCACAGGTCAGTTGGTCAAACTGATTGGGGAATTTTTTCAAGCATGATGCAAAGTCATTACCGGCAGCCACATCATCTTTAATGCCTAAGACTACTTTTTGCATTGCGGGGTTTTCTAATCCATCCGCTACTATTTCCAAACCTTGCATTAGGGGCACGCCCGCTTTAGACATGGTTGCTAGCTGTCGCAAAAATATTGTTATGTCCAAATTTTTGATTTTTTTGGAGCGACCCCCACCACCACTGCCACCAATCCCAAATAACCCTTCAGATTTTCGGCGGATTTTTTTAGGAATGATACCTTGCTTACGTAACTGGGCTTTAACGATTGCAGAGTTTTCACCTAGCATTTCGCCTTCTATTTTTTGCCCGCGTTTATTACTACCTTCCCACTGGAAGGTTACCGTTTTCGTTTTAGCCATGCTGAATTCCTACTACCCTGAGGTCACTCGATTAGCTTCTTCAAGGCTAGTGACACCCTGAGCAACTTTCATAAGAGCGGATGTTCTTAAGTTATTAAAGCCTTCTTTACGGGCTATATCGGCAATTTCAATCGCATTACCGCCCTCCATGATAATACGAGAGATAGCATCAGTGATGCGAACTACCTCATATATACCAACACGGCCTTTATAGCCACCACTGCAGGCATCACAACCAACGGGTTTAAATAGTGTTGCGTCGGTAAGCATTTTATCAGTAAAGCCAGCTTCTTTAAGTGCTTCATTGGGAATATCTGCTTTAGTTTTACAGATACTGCATAATCGACGACCAAGTCGCTGCGCGATGATTAAGCTTACAGATGTGGCAATGTTAAATGCTGGCACCCCCATATTCGCTAAACGGGTTAGTGTTTCAGGGGCGCTGTTTGTATGGAGTGTGGATAATACCAAGTGACCGGTTTGCGCTGCTTTAATGGCAATACCTGCAGTATCCAAATCTCGAATCTCACCCACCATAACAATGTCAGGGTCTTGTCGTAGGAATGAGCGTAATGCCTCGGCAAAGTCTAACCCGACTTTTGCGTTTACGTTAACTTGATTGATGCCTTCGAGGTTTATCTCAACTGGATCTTCTGCGGTTGAAATGTTAGTTCCTTCAACGTTCAAGATGTTTAAGCCAGTATATAACGATACCGTTTTACCCGAACCAGTTGGCCCAGTTACTAATATCATGCCTTGTGGTTGAGATAAGGCATCCATATATAGTTTTTTCTGTTCAGGTTCATATCCTAGTGCATCAATACCCAGCTGGGCACTGGATGGGTCGAGAATACGCAGTACGATTTTTTCGCCCCAAAGGGTAGGTAGTGTATTTACGCGAAAGTCGATGGACTTGCTTTTGGATATTTTCATTTTAATTCGGCCGTCTTGTGGGACGCGACGCTCTGAAATATCCATTTGTGACATGACTTTTAAGCGGGCTGCAATTTTGCCAGAAAGATTAACAGGAGGAGAGGCTACTTCATGCAGTACACCATCGGTGCGGTAGCGTACGCGATAGCGTTTTTCATAAGGCTCAAAATGTAAGTCAGATGATCCCATTTTAATAGCATCAAGCAGCATCTTATTAATGAAGCGAACAATAGGTGCTTCATCACCTGTACTGTCATCTTCACTCTCTTTTTTTTGTGGTTCATCGTCTGCTAGATCGAGGTCATCCCCGAGGTCATCAAATGCGGTACTTCCAGCTTGTAGTTTTTCTAGAATGATATTCAGTTTGTCATATTCAACGACGGTGGCGTCTACTGTCATGCCAGTGGCGAATTTCACATCATCCAAAGCCGACATATCTGAAGGGTCTGCTTGGGCAAGGTGTAAGCGGTTACCGCGTTTAAAAATAGGTAAAACTTTATGTTTTTCTAATAAATCGGCATTAACTAAGTCCAAAACAAAGTGCTCTGGGTCCATGGCGGCTAAGTCTAGGTAGGGGAGACCAAATTCATCAGATACTAACTGGGCAACCTCTTTAGACTTGCAGCTACCAGACAATAGAGCATGCAATATGAAAGAGCGCTGCTCTTTATTGGCTTCGCTAATCAAGGTTAGTGCTTGTTGTTCACTGAGTAAGTCTCGTTCAACGAATTGACGAGCGATGCCGCTTAGGTTGGACATAATGCTTGTATTCTTGTTGTAATTTGCTGTTTATCATACCGTTTTTAGTAAATTTAAACAGTGCTACAAGTAGAATTTCTGATTGTGATAACGGTGAATTTGGACTTATTTTAAAGTAAAAAAAACCCGCCGTAGCGGGTTTTTATTTTATCTAACTAATTAAGGAACATATTTGCTTAACTTAACCATGTTATTAGGGCGATGTTCACGTTTGATGTACGTGCCGCCATCAGCTAATGGCATTACAGAATCATCTTGAAGGAACTGAACAGTACCAGCGTTGTTAACACGAACAGCTATAACAAACTGTCTTGCCGCAATATTACCGTTTTTGTGAGCATAAGTTACAATCATGGTACCAACACTATTAGTAGGATCAAGTGGATCATAAGCGCTTACAGTGAAGTCTACAGATGCTACTTTTTCAGTAAGCTTATAGTCGGTTGGAGTATGAGGGATACCAGCTGGAGTTGCGTAATTAACACTGTCGAATAAAACTGCGAATGCATTTGGGTTTACGGCAGGATCTGGCAGGTTACCGTATGATGCTGCGTGTTCTGATAGAGCAACTTTCAAGCTCTGAGGTGCAGACAGTAGAGTTTCAGACACGTCAGTACGTGCAATGTAGTTTTGGTACTGAGGAATCGCAACCGATGCCAAAATACCGATGATTGCTACCACAATCATTAATTCAATAAGGGTAAAACCTTTTTGACCTTTCATAGTAGACCGCTCCACTTAATTTATTATTTATTAGTTTGTTTTATAACGTAGCTGTGAAACCAGCTTTATTATTAGTTTTACTACAGCAGGTCTTGTGCCAACTGATGGCGGACAGTATTCCTGATTTTCATGTCAAAATAAAGACTGCATAGTCGCAAATTCATCAATGAATTGTTCATGGAATGTGCGCTTTGTCACTATTGTTTGTAAAACATACAGTGTGGCGATTTTAGGGGTGACAAAATTTGTCACGTAAGGACGACATGTGCCACCTTGTTTGTCTGAATACAAAAAAGGCCGCTAATGCGACCTTATTAAATGGTTTTGGTTTTTACTTCAAACCATACGCATGGATAAATCTACGGCTTTAATATCTTTGGTCAATGTGCCGATCGAAATATAATCTACTCCTGTTTCGGCAATGCTGACTAACGTGGTGTCAGTGATATTGCCACTGGCTTCTAATTTAGCGTTACCGTTTGCGTGTTCGACCGCTTGTTTGGTTTCGGCGATTGAGAAGTTATCCAGCATGATTATGTCGGCGCCGGCGTCTAGGGCTTGGTTTAATTCATCAAAGCTTTCAACTTCGACTTCAATGGGTTTGCCGGGTGCAATGAGTTTGGCTTGTGATATGGCTTGTTCTATGGAGCCGCAGGCATTGATGTGATTTTCTTTGATCAAAAACGCATCATATAAACCAATGCGGTGGTTAAAGCAGCCGCCTTGGGTCACGGCATATTTAAGGGCGTTGCGCATACCGGGTATGGTTTTACGTGTGTCTAATAACTTTACTTGGGTGTGATTCACTTGCTGGCTGTAGTGAAAACACTTGGTGGCAACCGCTGATAGGGTTTGTAAAAAATTAAGGGCCGTGCGTTCACCTGTTAATAAGCTGCGCGATGGGCCTTTTAATTCGAATAAGGTGTCGTTGGCGTTAACGTGTTGGCCGTCTTTTACATGCCAGATGATGTCGACTTGTTTATCGAGCTGCTGAAATACTTCATCGACCCATGCGCAGCCTGCGATGGTGGCATTGTCGCGGCTGATGATACGAGCGTGGCTTTGTTTTTCAGCTGGAATTAATAGGGCGGTAATGTCGCCAGAACCAATGTCTTCAGCCAGTGCGAGTTGTACGCCTTGTGTGATGTCGGCTTGAATCTGCTTGAGTGTTAGGTTCATGGTTTACTACTTTTCACGAATTAGGGTTATAAAGCTAGCTTGCTAATTATTTACGGCACAAGCCTGTCACAATTTTAGGTTTAGCCCCGTGACGACTTAATAGGGACTGTAGCCAAGGCGGTTGGGTATTCTGCGAACACCCTAGCCGTTACAAAAAGAAGGGGATTTTATACTGAATAACGGCTCAGTGCACTTATTGCGCATATAGTAGTGGGGCAATGAAGAGTCGTACTGGCGGATGTCTTGCTAAATTGATCGAATTCATCAATGCTTAGCGCTTCATTTTGGTGGCAAAGCAATAGTGAAGATTGAAGATCATAAGTTAATAACCGCCCGCTGGCAGCCTTCGCCTAATTATAACCAAAGGCCGATTGAGGCTATTTCTATGCTGGTGGTGCATAGCATCAGTTTGCCGCCGAATCAGTTTGGTGGCTCTTATATTGAAGACTTCTTTTGTAATCAGCTCGATTGCACGGTCCACCCTTATTTCGATGAAATAAAAGACTTACAGGTAAGTGCTCACTTATTAATTAGGCGCGATGGTGAGATGATTCAATTTGTCCCTTTTAATGAGCGTGCTTGGCATGCGGGTGTGAGTGAGTTTGAAGGCCAAACAAACTGCAATGATTTCTCCATTGGTATTGAGTTAGAAGGGGCGGATGATGTGCCCTATACTCAGCAACAGTATAAAAGGTTGGCAGAAGTAACAGATTGTTTGCGTCTGCATTATCCTGATATTACCGCTGAGCGAATTGTCGGCCACGACCATATCGCCCCAGGGCGCAAAACAGACCCAGGGCCAAGTTTCGATTGGCCTTATTTTAAACAACTGATTAAAGAAGATCATTCATGAAGTTTATTGTGTTGCTGTTTACGGTTTTGTTGCAGCGTCAAACAAAACAGCAGGGCTATCAGCGTAATAACGCATGGTATCTTCGCTTGCTTAAGCCCTTTAAATTAGAGCAAATGAGTATTAAAGCGCAAGTACTCACTTACGTTGTGTTGGTTGGTCTACCTTGTTTGGCGATTGCGTTTGGCTTGTCTCGCTTGCATGGTGTTACGGGGAGTGTGATCTCCATCGTGATTCAGGTGTTGTTGTTTTTGTATATCCTTGGGCGGGATGATTTTAGCTCTCGTTTTAAAGATTATAAGGGTTGCTGGGGTCGTCAAGATTACCAAGCCGCATACCACTGTGCTCAGGCGTTTTTGAGTGTTGAAGAGCAAGCTCAAAGTCAGTCGCCGTTGCAATTACACCAAAGTGTGCAAGAGGCAATTGTCATGGCTTGGTTTAAGCGCTTTTTTGTGTTTGCGTTTTGGTTCTTGGTGGCGGGTGTGAGTGGTGCATTATTGTGTTTGCTCACATTTTGGTTTTATACCCAATCTAAAGCGTTATGGGTAAGAAGTTTATTGCATGCACTGGCTTGGGCGCCGGTGCGGTTGTTGGCCGTTACCATTGCGTTAGCGGGCGATTTTGTGCAAAGTTTTGCTACGGCCAGCCGGTTTATGTTGGATTTTGAGCGCTCAAGTCAAAGTGTGTTACACGAAACCATGTTTAAGCATGATGAGCGCACAGATGACAGTTTCGATTGCACCAAGGCGGTGACCGAGTTAGAAGAAAGCAATGATTTAATGCAGCGCTGCGCCGTTATTTGGTTGTTGGTTGTGGCGTGTTTAACCGTTTTTGCCGGTTTTTAAGCACGATTGAGCCAAGCGGCTCCGCGTACCCCGCTGGAGTCGCCATACTGATTTTTAACTAACTTTGTTTTTACCTCATCACTGAAAACGTATTCTCCCCATATATTGGGTACATCGCTGTATAAGCTATCAATGTTGGATAGGCCTCCGCCTAACACAATAATCTCTGGGTCCATGATATTAATCACACTTGCAAGGCTCTTTGCCAGCCTGTGAATGTAGTTGTCATAACTTTTTTGCGCGCTTGGGTGGGTGCTGCGTTGCGCCATTATGTCATGGCTGCTCATGTTTAATTCAAATTGCAGGGCGGCTTGTTGGCGCATACCTGGGCCGGATAGGTAGGTTTCAATGCACCCCGTTTTACCGCAATAACACGTTTGTTTGGGTTCATCGTTTGTATTGGGCCAAGGCAGCGGGTTATGCCCCCACTCGCCACAAATATGGTTTGGGCCAACGATAAGTTGATTGTTAATGACCCAGCCGCCACCCACGCCCGTTCCTAATATGACCGCAAACACGCTGGTGTGATGTGCCCCCGCGCCATCAACGGCTTCGCTTAATGCAAAGCAGTTGGCGTCGTTTTCTAATTTAATGGGGCGCTGTAAATGGTGTGATAGGTCTTGCCGAAAAGGTCTGCCAATTAAGCAGGTGGTGTTGGCGTTTTTTATTAAACCGGTGGCAAGGGATTCGCTGCCAGGAATACCAATGCCGATAGGGCAATTACGAACATTAATTGTAGCTTCGCAGTCTGATACTAATTGTGCTATTTGCTGAATGATTAAATCGTATTGCTGGCTAGGGTTGTCGTGTTTAGGTGTGTGAGTACGGGTGCGATAAAGGCTTTGACCTTTTGTATCTAATGCAATGATTTCAATTTTAGTGCCGCCAAGGTCGATGCCCAGCAAAACAGGAGGGGAGGTTATGGTCATAGGTGCTAGTGTTGGGTCGCAAGTTACTCTTCTTGCGCAACATCATAACTCGCAAACATAATTTTTGCTTCTTCATCTGCACTAATCAGTTTAAAGCCACTGCCAAAAAACGTGGTGGTGAATTGATCACTCCAGACACTTAGTAAGGTGATCTTGCCTGTGCGTTTGCGGCCAATGTTATTGGGTAAATCGACCATGGTGCACTCAATGGTTTTATCAATGTCGATGGCTTGGTAGCTGGCCACCATGACACCTGTATCGGAGTAATCCACAAGGTTGCCTAGGGCGGCACCTTCCTCATTAAAAACCGATACCATGCAATGCAACGATTTACGGGTAAATTGACGTTGATCTTTCATCTGACTGGCCCCTTCTGTTCATACCTTATAAGATTAGCCCTTTCACACATAATGACAAAAACATGGCGATAATAACCCAATCTTTAGTGCATTTGATTCTAGGTGGCGCTCGTTCTGGTAAGAGTGGTTATGGAGAGTCTTTAGCGAAGCAAGCTGGTTGCAATGTGACGTATGTGGCGACAGCGCAAGCGCTTGATGGCGAAATGAATGAACGAATTACCCAGCATCAACTAGATCGACCTAGCCACTGGCTAACCATTGAAGAACCCTTGGCGTTAGCCGATGTCATTACCCAGCATAGCGAGCCAGATTCAGTGGTGTTAGTTGATTGTCTCACTTTGTGGTTAATGAACGTGATGCATCACGAGCTTGATTTAACGGAGGCGGTTGATGCCGTGTTAGCGGCATTAAAACACGCTAAAGGCTTAGTTATTTTAGTTTCAAATGAAATCACCATGGGCGTGGTACCCATGGGAGAGTTATCTCGACGTTATGTGGATAACCTTGGGCGTTTGCATCAGCAGATCGCCAAGCAAGCAGATAATGTCACGCTGATGGTGGCGGGCATACCCATGGTTGTAAAGTCTGATTCATAACAGTGATTTTTATAATGTGTATTTTTAAGGATGTAACATGTCTTGGTATTTAAACAGTGCGGCCAGTATTCAAAATAATGTCGAGCAACAAGCGCAGCAGTATCAGCTAACACTCACCAAGCCACCTGGTGCACTTGGGCAATTAGAGCAAGTGGCAACGCGTTTAGCAGGGTGCCAAGGACAGCTGCACCCTGAATTAAATAATATCTTTATTAGTATCTTTGCCGGTGATCACGGTATTGCTAACCAAGGTGTTTCTGCGTTCCCGCAAGCCGTCACCACAGAAATGGTGAAAAACTTTGCCCAAGGTGGCGCGGCTATTTCAGTATTGGCTCGCCAGTTAAAGGCGCAATTTGAAGTGGTGAATTTAGGAACCGTATTTGAGGTGGCACCTCATACTCAAATTATTGATGCGCGCATTGCCGCCGGCACGCAAGATTTCTCGCAAGTACCAGCCATGACATTGGCGCAACTTGAAGAAGCATTGGCGGAAGGAATGGCCGCGGCCAATCGAGCAAAAGACAGTGCTTGTGATTTGTTTATTGGTGGCGAAATGGGCATTGCTAACACAACATCGGCCAGTGCATTGGCGGCGGCTTATTTGAAATTGCCAGCGGCTGAGTTGGTTGGACCGGGTACCGGTTTAAGTGAAGATAAGCTGCCTATGAAAGCGCAAATTATAGAAGACGCCATTGCCCTGCATAATGCGCAAACCCCTTTGGCGCAGTTGCAGTGCCTAGGTGGATTTGAAATCGCAGGCTTGGTGGGTGCTTATATCGGTTGTGCGCAAATGGGTGTGCCGGTGTTAGTGGACGGTTTTATCAGTAGCGCCGCGGCGCTGATGGCGCAGGCCATTAATCCTAGTATTGCGCCTTGGTTGTTTTACAGTCATCAAAGTTTTGAGCCGGGCCATCAAAAAGTGCTGGCGGCTTTAGGTGCCAGTCCTTTGTTAAACATTGGCATGCGTTTAGGTGAGGGCAGTGGTGCTGCGGTTGTGGTGAGCCTGATGCAAAGTGCAGTGGCGTTGCATAATGAGATGGCTACGTTTGGTCAGGCTGGCGTGAGTGAGGCGGGGGAATAATATGACAGCGCCTAGAAAAACCATTGATTTATTACGCCATGGCGAGCCAGAAGGCGGTAATGTTTTTCGTGGGCGCACCGATCACCCATTAACCGAATTGGGTTGGTCACAAATGCAAGAATCTGTACAGGGTCAAACATGGGATGTCATTATCGCCAGCCCCCTGTCCCGTTGTTGGTCATTTGCGCAATCCCTTGCGGATGAGCTCAAGATTGAATTACTACAAGCGGATGGCTTTCGTGAATTTGATTTTGGTGTGTGGGAAAATCAACCCATGGATCAAGTGTTTGCCAATGACTTTGAGCGTATTAAAGGGTTGTGGGATGACCCTATGCACTTTGCGTCACCAGAAGGCGAAAGCGTGCTCAATTTTGAAGCGCGGGTGCTTAAAGATTGGTTTGGTTGTTTGTCACGCCAAGATGAGCGGCAGTTGATCATTTGCCATGGCGGCGTGATTCGTATGCTGCTAAAAGAAATTTTAGGCTTGCCTTACCCAAATATAAATCGAATAGACGTGCCATTTGCCTCTATGACTCAAATCGGAGTGAATCATGGCGAGCCGTATTATTATCAATTATTAAAGCATGGTTAGTGTGATGGGTTTGTAGTAAAACTACAAAAATTCATAGTCTGTTTACGTATCGCGTTGATTTAAGTCGTAAGTTCCTAGTGATAAGCTCTCATTTTTAGCACTAAATCCCATTTATTGTAATGGTTTTAGTGCATTCCTCTTTTCTTGTAAAAAAATTACATACTGGCGTGTTTTGCCTTGCTGTGATTTGGCAAGCTACATAGAATCCTTGTCTATACTCTTTTAATACTTCTTTATTTACTGACCATAGGCAAGGATGAACAATGGATTCCTTTGAGCAAGATCAGGACCCCGTCGAAACCAAAGAGTGGCTTGATTCAATTGATAGTGTGATTCGTGAAGTGGGCATTGAGCGCGCCCGTTATATTCTAGAAAGGCTCTCAGAGCGCGCGACCCGTAACGGCCTGCCGTTACCGTATTCATTCGTGACCCCTTATCGCAACACCATTCCGGTGAGTGAAGAAGTGAAAATGCCGGGGGATTTATTCCTAGAGCGCCGCATTCGATCATTAATACGCTGGAATGCGTTGGCCATGGTGGTGCGTGCCAACCAAAGCGGTGATGATCTTGGTGGTCATATTTCCAGTTTTGCCTCAAGCGCCACCTTATATGATGTGGGCTTTAACTATTTTTTCCGCGCACCTAATAAAACCAGTGAAAAATGCCCACTAGGGGATTTAATTTATTACCAAGGTCATATTTCACCGGGTATCTATGCACGGAGTTTTCTTGAAGGTCGGTTAGAGAAAAAACAACTGGAAAACTTTCGCCGTGAAGTAGACGGCGAGGGACTAAGCTCATACCCGCACCCACGTTTAATGCCTAATTATTGGCAGTTTCCAACGGTTTCTATGGGTTTAGGCCCACTGCAAGCCATCTATCAAGCGCACTTTATGCGCTATATTTCTGCGCGTAATCTTGTGCCACGACTTGACCGTAAAGTTTGGGCGTTTTTGGGCGATGGCGAGTGTGATGAACCAGAATCATTGGGTGCGATTAACCTCGCTGGGCGTGAAAAATTAGAAAACCTAATCTTTGTGATCAACTGCAATCTACAGCGTTTAGATGGCCCAGTGCGTGGCAACGGCAAAATTATTCAAGAATTAGAACGAACATTTCGCGGCGCGGGTTGGAATGTGATTAAAGTGGTGTGGGGCCGTCACTGGGACCCACTGCTTGCGCAAGATAATGACGGCTTATTGCAAAAACGTATGGACGAAGTGGTTGATGGTGAATTCCAAAACTACAAAGCAAAAGGCGGGGCTTACACCAGAGAACACTTCTTTGGTAAATACCCAGAGCTAAAAGCACGTGTTGCGTCCATGAAAGATGAAGAGGTTTATAACCTCAACCGTGGCGGCCATGACCCTTACAAGGTGTATGCCGCGTATCGACAAGCCGCTGGCCATAAAGGTCAGCCTACGGTTATTTTGGCTCATACCATTAAAGGTTACGGTATGGGTGATGCGGCAGAAGGTAAAAACGAAGCCCATGGCGTGAAAAAACTGGATATCGAAAGTTTAAAAGGATTTCGAGATCGTTTTGATATCCCAATAAATGATAACGACCTGAAAGACGTACCGTATTACCGCCCACCAGAAGACAGTCCCGAAATGGTTTACATGCGTAAGCGCCGTGAAACATTGGGTGGTTACTTACCTGTGCGCACTGAAAACACCGCACCATTGCCAGTTCCCGCGCTCGATTCATTTAAAGCGCAATTAGAAGGAACGAGCGATCGCGCTATTTCATCGACCATGGCGTTTGTTCGTATTTTAACGGCACTAGTAAAAGACAAAGCAATGGGTGAGCGTGTTGTGCCGATTGTGCCCGATGAAGCGCGTACATTTGGTATGGAAGGTTTATTTCGACAGGTGGGCATTTATAGCTCAGAAGGGCAAAAATATGAGCCCGTCGACTTTGGTCAAATGATGTATTACAAAGAAGAAAAAGAAGGCCGTATTTTAGAAGAAGGTATTAACGAAGCCGGTGCGTTTAGTGCTTGGTTAGCCGCGGCAACGTCTTACAGTACTTATGATAAAGCCATGGTGCCGTTTTATATTTTTTACAGCATGTTTGGGTTTCAGCGTGTCGGCGATTTAGCTTGGGCGGCGGGTGATTGCCAAGCACAAGGCTTTTTAATCGGCGCGACCGCAGGACGCACCACGCTCAATGGTGAGGGCTTGCAGCATCAAGACGGCCATAGCCATATCTTGGCTAACACCATTCCTAATTGTGTGACGTACGATCCGACGTTTGCCTTTGAATTGGCTGTGATCATTCAAGATGGCTTGCGTCGCATGTATCAAGAGCATGAGCGTGTTTATTATTATATTACGGTCATGAATGAAAACTACGTTCACCCAGCGATGCCTCAAGGTGCAGAAAGCGGCATCATAAAAGGCATGTATCCATTATTAAACGCGGCCGATGGCGATTTAACCGTCCAGCTGTTAGGCAGCGGTACTATTTTGCGGGAAGTGATCGCGGCTAAAGATATTCTTGAAAAAGATTTTAATATTCAGGCCAGCGTATGGAGTGCAACCAGTATTAATGAATTAACCCGTGAGGGCCGCAAGGTTGAGCGTGAAAATTTATTGCACCCAGGCGATAAAGAGAAAGTGCCATATGTCACACAGTGCTTGCAAGACACGCAAGGCCCTGTGATTTGTGCCACCGACTACATGAAGCAATACAGTGAGCAGTTGCGTGCTTACATGCCAAAAGATAAAACTTATGTGACGTTAGGCACGGATGGTTTTGGTCGCAGTGATAGCCGAGAAAAGTTACGAGAATTTTTTGAAGTGAATCGTTATTTTGTCGTGATTGCCAGTTTATACGCGTTAATGAAAGAAGGAAAAGTAGAAGCGAAACAATTAAAAGCGGCCATGAAAACATTTGGCATTTCACCCGATAAACTTGACCCACTTTATCATTAAGGAATAGACCATGGCTCACACACAAGTAAGCGTGCCCGACCTTGGCGGAATTGATGAAGTTGAGGTAATAGAAATCTGTGTAAAAGTAGGCGACAACTTAGAAGCAGAAGAAGCATTAATTGTTTTAGAAAGCGATAAAGCCACCATGGAAGTCCCAGCGCCGTTCTCTGGCACCATTCAAGATATTTTAGTTTCGGTGGGTGATAAAGTCAGTACAGACTCACATGTGGCCAATATGGAAACCGCAGAAAAAACAGCGCCTATAAAAGAGGAAAAACAAGAGACGGCAGCATCGAAAGTAGATGGCCCTGCACCGGTGCCTACGCAGGCTCCTGCGTCAAAAGGTGCATCTGAGCCTAAAGAGATGGACATAATCGTACCTGATTTAGGCGGCGTAGATGCGGTTGAAATAATTGAGCTGACAGCTAAAGCTGGCGACGAATTAGCATTTGAAGAAAGCCTCATGGTGCTAGAAAGTGACAAAGCCACCATGGAAATTCCAGCGCCTTATGCCGGTCAATTATTATCGTTTAGCGTGAGTGTGGGCGATAAAGTCAGCCAAGGTGATGTGATTGGTAAAATGCTGGTGGTTGCAACCCAAGAAATAAAAAGTGAAGCCGTAACATCACCGACAGCAGCTTCAGCCGAATTGCCATCATCCAGTCAGCCCTTAGCACCTGTGACGACAGCCGTAGCGGCTGAAATAAGTTCGGGCCATATTCACGCAGGGCCAGCCGTGCGCAAGTTAGCGCGAGAACTGGGTGTCGATTTAACGCAAGTACATGGCAGTGGCCCGCGTGCACGTATCCAAAAACACGATTTGCATGATTTCGTGAAAACCAGAGTGAACAATCCGATATCGTCACCCACGACAATTAAAGGCAGCAGTGAAGATTTTTCTAAATTTGGCGCGATTAGTGAGCAACCATTATCTAAAATCAAGCAAGTAACCGCCCGTAATATGGTTGCCAGCTGGACGACCATCCCGCAAGTGACGCAGTTTGATGAGGCTGATATCACAGAACTTGAAGCGTACCGCAAACAATCTATGGGCGCCTTATTACCTGAAGGGGTAAAAGTCTCGCCGCTCGCATTTATTGTGAAGGCGTGTTCTAAAGCATTGAAGGAATTTCCTCAGTTTAACGCTTCGCTTGGCCCAAATGCCGATACGCTGATTTTAAAACAGTATTTTAATATTGGTATCGCAGTAGACACACCTGATGGTTTATTAGTGCCTGTAATTAAAGGTGTTGATCAAAAAGGGGTGGTGGAGCTGGCGACAAATAGTGTTGAACTTGCAAAAAAAGCCAGAGACAAAAAATTACCAATGGACGCCATGAGCGGTGCCACGTTTACTATTTCAAGTTTAGGCGGTATTGGCGGCACCAGTTTTACTCCAATAGTAAACGCGCCACAGGTTGCCATATTGGGCGTGTCTAAAGCCATTATCAAACCTGTGTGGAACGGCAAAGAGTTTGAACCAAGGCTCATGCTACCGCTTAGCTTGTCGTATGATCATCGCGTAATTGACGGCGCTCAGGCCGCACGATTCGCACGTTACTTATGTGATTTATTAACAGATGTACGGCATTTGCTGTTGTAAAGCATCGGTCATAAAACGAAAACCCTATAAGTAAGTAATAGGGCCGCTAAAATGAGACAGCTTAAAAATAGCAGCTACACTTTATAAGAGCAGCTGTTAGGAGGTAAGCCTGTGAATGGATTGTTAGCGCCCGCTATCGCTTTAATGAATAAACTAAGCTACGCCAAAAAATTTGGTGTAATTAGTATTACCTTCTTTGTTCCTCTTTTGCTGCTCAGTTACGCCATAGTGAATCAAACTTATGAGCAAATAAAACAGGCAGAACAAGCCACAAACTCCCTTATTATCGTAAACGATGTACTCGCTGTTGCTCATCAGGTGGGTAATTATCGTGATCTTTCAGCGGTGGATACCTTCTATCAAAGACCGGGATTAAATGACCAAGTAAGAGAACTTGAAAAAGCGCTGTTTAAAGCAATTGTTGAGCTTAAAGAAAAATATATTGGTACGCCACTGGCGCAAGAAATTGAAAGGAAAGAACCCATTTGGCGGGCAAAACTAAAACGTAGTGGTGATAATAAGCAGCCAACGATTAGCGACCAGTTTAAAAATAACAATCAAGTGCTACTTGATGTGCATCATTTAGCAACCAAGATCGCGCAAGATTCCGGCGTGCTTCAAGATACCAATGAGAAAGTTCAACTGCTATTGAAATTGATATTACAGGATTATACCAAATCATTAGAAGTACTTGGTTTTGCCAATACAATGGGTGTTTATTCGATTGTAGAAAAATACATCATGACAGGCACCTACGACACATTAAATGAAACCTATGACCTACTTGATGCACAACAGAAGCGAATACAGCAAAAGCATACCGATTTATTAAGTAGTTACCCCGAATTTAGCGAAAACTTTTCTGAAAAATTCAAACAATCGGAAACCAATATTGAAAGCATTAAATTTAAGTTAGATGAAGAAATTATTTCTGCGGCAAGCGTAGAGATTACATGGTTTGATTTTAATGATTTTTTTGTTAGTAAATTGCCCCCATTTTATGAAGTACAAAATTTGGCGTTACAGGAAATACAGAGCATTTTGTCAGTGCGTGTGAATGTATTAATGAACAAGTTAATCACGGTTGTGGTTGCCATATCTTTAGTTATGTTACTCATCGTGTACCTGTATGCTGCATTTTTTTGGTCGGTACGGAGCACAGTGGGACAGTTCCACAGTGCCGCGAGAAAAATATCGCAAGGCGATATGCGGATACGAGTATCGGTAGCATCAAAAGATGAAATGGGAGAGTTAACCGGCGAATTTAATATCATGGTGGATAAAATTCATGAGCTTTTACAGGCCGTGCATAAAACCTCTACGGAAGTAGGCGAAAGCATGAAAATGGTGGGTGGTAATGCAGACCAAAGTTACAAAGCCGCCAATGAACAATTACATCAAACAGAGCAGGTAGCATCAGCGATTACAGAAATGGCGGCTACTGCAGAAGAAGTGAATCGACAAAGTGCCGATGCAGCAAAATTTGCAGCTGGTGCTACCAGTCAAGCAGGTAGTGCAAATGAGGTAGTGACAGAAACCCTTGGAAAAATTAATAATCTCGCAGATGAAATTATTCATAGTACAGAAGTTATTAATCAGTTGTCGGAGAACTCTAGCAATATTGCGAATATGCTAGCCGTGATAAAAGGGATCGCAGAACAAACGAATCTATTAGCGCTTAATGCTGCCATTGAAGCCGCCCGTGCTGGTGAACAAGGTCGAGGTTTTGCGGTAGTCGCCGACGAAGTACGTACGCTCGCTAGCCGAACACAAAAATCGGCCCAAGAAATAGACGAGGTGATGACCACCATCCATACCGGTATTAGTGATGCGGTTGGTGTCATGGGTAAAAGCCATGAGATGGCCCAAAGTACGGTAGAATCATCCGCCAAAGTTAGGTCGGCGCTAGATGAAATAGTGACCATGATTAAAAGCATTTCTGATATCAATGGCCAAATATCAGTGTCAGCCGATGAGCAAACGCAGGTGGCCAAAACCATTGATGAGAATGTGATAAAAATTAATGATTTAGGTAGGGCAACAGTAGAGGATTCAGAGCATACGGTTAAGGCAATTAAAGAAGTGGTTGCCTTAACGCATTCATTGCAAGAGAAATTGGAGCGCTTTCAGGTATAAAACGATGTTGTAAATATAAAAAGCCGAGTTGGGTGGATATCCAACTCGGCTTTTTACTATATGGATAAAATCAATATTACTGCTTAAAAACAATTTTATTAGGATTTGAAATGGTTTCTATGAATGCAATTTCAGTATTTGTGCTTGGGTCGATTTTATAAATACCTGGGTTGCTACTAATCGAGCTTGCAATCCAGAGGTTTCCTTCAGGCCCTAATTCAATGTCAGATATATGCGTGCCTTTCAATTTTGTGATTTCAGTTGTAACTGTTTTAGTATCAACATTAATGTCCATTACATTTTGTTTATAAGTGTAAGCGCCATCAGCATATCCTGAGAAATCTCCTAGAACATATATTCGACTACTTGAAATAGCCGCTACATCGGTAATATGACCAACTTCACTAGAACCCGCGATTACGGTTGTTAGAGCATAATTAGAAGTATTAATTACTTCTAATAAACCGTAATCATCCCCATAGTTCCCACGGCTTGCTATGAATACTGAATTGTCTTTTGAGGTAATGCTTTGAACATTTTTACCTAGTAGAGTAATGGCTTTTTCGTCATTGGCATTATTAGGAGTGCTGTCAACTTCAATGTCAGTTTCGGTGTTGAAAACAGCGATTTTAGAGTCATTTGAGAAGATATAATTAGCACCAATTCTTTGCATTGCCACAAACAAATGGCCATTGCTGATAATGGCATCAGTCATGTTTACGGTCGTTTCTCCATCACCAAGATAATGAGATAAATCTATGGTACCTATTTTGAATGAGGATTCATCAGTCGCTGAAGGGTCAATTATCCAAATATCAGATTTTCCATATCGAATGATGTAAGCTTTTGTACTGCTTACTTCGACCACTTTATGAGGGTTTGATGAGCCTGCTTCGTTTGCGTTGTTGGAAGAAAACTCCCAGTCTTGAAGGCTGCTTGTAGAAAATTGATATTTAGCGATAGTATCAATTTCATCGCGCCCAATATGATAAAAGCTATCGCTACCACTTGAAACCGTATAGTCGCTATCGGATTTAATTAGTAGGGAGTCGGTGAGATTTCCTGTTGTAGAGCAACCGAGCGCAACACTGCTTGCTCGATTGTTAGGTGAAACGGTTTGAATGGCGAAATTAAATTCATCATCCTTGCATGAATTGTCAACTTGAGTATTAGAGCTGTC
Organism: Oceanicoccus sp.; assembly: GCA_047621325.1. GTDB lineage: Bacteria > Pseudomonadota > Gammaproteobacteria > Pseudomonadales > Oceanobacteraceae > Bermanella. Next base: position 47,044 of record JBLHLT010000003.1, on the reverse strand, counting down.
ACTACCACAAGCGGATAAAAGTATGGTTGCTATTAAAGTAGCAAAAGGCTTTGTGCTATTAAATATCATATGGTTCTCCGTTTAAAATTGATGTTGTACGTTTACTAAAATATTTCGATCCATTGTTGGGCGATTATTTTTATCATAATTTTCGTTGTTGAAAATATTGTTGACACTAATGTTAAGGGCGCTATCTCCCATTAAGAAATGAAATTTTAATCCGCTCGATTCATTGTTAATGCTTGGATTTAAGTTTGCCATGTCAATATATAGTTCTGATTCAACCTGATGAATTAATGAGAGTGTATATATTTCATTTGCCGACCAGCTGATGCCATACATGTATTTATTATGAAAAATTCCTGCCAGTTTTTTGTTGTTAAATGACTTTATAATGGATTCAGTTTCACTATCTTGTTTAGAGCTTTGAAATGTGAAACCAATTGAATTGTATTTCATAGATACATCGGTTTGCCAACCTAGTAAGGTTGCTGATGATGTGTTGCTATAACTGCCTATTGAACCAGAGTAAATAGGAACAATGGCATCAGTAATGTCTTTTTTGTACAGACTGCTAGATATGTTAACTTTTAAGTTGTTAACAAAGAATTCGTTTAATATCAGTTCAATGCTGCTGTTTAAAGAACTCTCTGGAAGTAAAGTCGGGTTGCTTTTTAATAGACCTCTATCACCAAATAATTCAAAAATAGAAGGCAGGCGAATACCTTTATTGAGGTCTAGTCGTAAGCTGGCCATTGGGAATATGTGGTTTTGATAGGCGACACTCCAAGTATTATGCTGCTGAGTATCCTCTATTTTATTGGAAGGACCGACATGGTTGTCTTGCTCTCTGCTAAGCCAGGTACTTTCCATATTTATGGATGTCTCAAAATTTTTCCCAATATACTCGTGAACAAAAGAGAGGGATGTTTTTTGTTGACTAGCTATGGCATCACAAATCGAAGTGCTTTGAATGCATTTGTTATTGTCAGGAACTAACGTGATGTCTTCTTTGAAGTTTTCAGTGTCTGATCTTAACGTCACATTATAAGTCGAAGCATTATCAGCGATTCTAATGTTCTCAGTCAGATAGTAAGCTTCAGAGTTGTATTTATTTAGCGTAGGTTTATAGCTGAATATGCCCTTTGGATCACTGTATGTTTCTTCAGATTGAGATATGCCAAGGTTGGTTTGTGACGTGATATTATGTTTAAAATTCCAGTTAATACCTAGATTAGACGACCAGGTCGTATCTTCTAATGAAGCAATATTGGAATCATTGTTCATTTGAAAGTTTGGCAGACCCTTTTCCGATTTGATGACTTGGCTTTTTAAATCTATGTTGATGTTACTTAGCGGTTTACTATTCCATTTTGCAAGAAATGAATTGCGTTTATATTGGTTGTTTTTAATCTCTTCAATTCGGTTCTTATCATTAGGGTTATCAATAGGAGATGGAACAGGGTATTGATAATCCCCATTATTTTTTACGTGATTAAAGCTTAGTAATAAGTCGCCCTGTATTTTTTGCGTCATGGACGCACCTATCTCTTGATGATTAAAGCTACCATAAGACATAGAGATGTTACTTTTATTTTTTGGCGATATGGTTGAGATGATGATTATTCCGCCAATCGCTCCTGTGACGGAATGGTGGCTGTTTTGATGTATTTCAATTGACTCAATTTGTTGTAAGGGAATTTGGTTTACATTAAAGCCGCCAGACTGGGCAGAATTGATCACTTGACCATCTATGATGAAAGTGACCTGTTTGTGGCTTGATCCTCGAATCGATATTTTAGGGGGCGTACCATAAGAAGAGGCTCGTACTTGTACACCAGGAGTTGTTTGTAAAACATCAGATACGCTTTGAAACTTTCCTATGAAATATTCCCGAGGATAATATTGTTTGCTAAGTGAATTTTGTGCAGGCAAATCAGTTGCTGTGATTGAAATTGTATCTAATACAGTACCGTCACCCTCACTCGAATGAGCAGCAAGAGAAAGGCTCCAGAAAAATACGGCAAACAAAGGTGTTAAAAAATTCACACTAACCAACCAAGGTTAGGCAACAATAAGCATCAGCAAATGATAAAAATAGAATGTGCTGCCACTTCGTCGCCCACCGCAACTACAGTTCATAAATGATTAGGCCGGTATCCGGGCTCACAACTCAAATCCTAAGATTAATGATTTAACGCCTTCCCAAGCAAGCTCAGTGGCGGTGTGTTAAATCTAAGTTGCTTACCGTTGCGGGGGCAGCACTGGAATGGCTGTAGGGTCTACAGGGGCACCAGTTTCCCGTTTAACTTTGACCTAAGATAACAGTCAAAGCACCTAAAAGTTGGCGGCATAGTACGAAAGCATGATCTAAAGGTCAAGGTCATTCACGTGGGTTAGCGCTAGACAGGGGTGCTGTTGGTGGTTTGTTCTTGGCTAGCAAATGGCAGCATGATGGTGAATCGTGTGCCTTGGCCTATGGTGCTTTGCACACGCATTTGCCCTTGGTGGTGGTTGGTAATAATAAAAAATGAGACCGATAAACCAAGGCCAGTACCCATACCGACTTCTTTGGTGGTGAAGAAGGGTTCGAAAATATGACGGGTGGTTTCTTCATCGATTCCTGGGCCATTATCTTCGATAATTAATTCAGCCATTTGATTATTCTTGCGTGTACTGATTTGAATTTGGCTATACCAATTTAAATCAAATTCTTTTGTTTGTTTGTACTCTTGTAATGCTTGTGCGGCATTTTTTAATAAGTTGAGTATGACTTGTTCGATTTCAGATGGAATACAAGGCACATCATCTAAGGTAAGGTCAAAATCTTTAATTAAGTCGATGGCTTTAAAGTCATAACCTTTACTTAAACTGTATTCATTTTTAGCAATGCTAATTGAACGGTCAATAATGTGGTGTAGATTTTGAGGTTGTAATTTTTTAGGACTTTGGCGACTAAACTGCAGCATGTTATTTACAATGGTCGAAGCACGTTCGCCTGCTTGGGATATATTATCTAAAAATGTAAAAATCCCGCGTTTATTTATATAGTCGCGAATGTTATCCATGCTGACGCCAGCTTCTGTTGCACTCTCAATGTTTTTTTGAATCGAAGGGTTTAAGCGGCGTTTAATATTCTGTACCGTTTGTACAATAGCACCAAGCGGATTATTAATCTCATGGGCCATGCCGGCAGCGAGTCCGCCCAGTGACATCATTTTTTCTGACTGCACCATCATATCTTCCATTTGAGTTCGCTGGGTGACGTCATCAATACGGATTACCGCACCGGAGTGGGTGGTGTCATCAAGTGGATAGATCGTTAAATCTAATATGCTATTTTGCCCGTTAAAATCAAATGAAATGCGTTCTACTTTATTGATGACTTTTTTTTCAAGTGAGTTGGTAATAAGCGTAAGGTATGCAATTAAAAATCCGCAGGATTCTTCTAGCGGTTGGTATATGGCATCGTCTCGTTTTATATGGGTTATGTGGGTGGCACCTTTATTCCATTGTGTGACTTTTAGTTCATGATCTATCGCAATGATAGCACTGGGCATTGAATCAATAATGTTATTTAAGTAGTGCTGGAAATCGGTGAGTTTATGTTCAACTCGTGCTCTTACTTTTACCTCAAACCCTAGGCGGGCATTGGTGTCATGCATCTTTTTTGATAGCTCAAGTGCACGTTGCCTTGCTTGTTCTGCTTTTTCTTTTTCTTGGCGAAGCATTAGGTCATCTTGCTCAATACGGTTGAGCATATAGTTAAAGTTTTCGGCTAATGTGCCAATTTCATCTGGGTAGAAACGGCGAGCGCGTAGACCGTAATTTTGCTCCATGGCGATTTCGTTTGTGGTGTCGGTTAATGAAAAAATAGGGCGAATAATAAGTCGGTTAATGAAATATAAGATGACATAAATTAAAGCAAAACCGCTTACTAATATAAGTAGGCATATAATGACGACTTCGAGCAAAAATATTTTAGTGACGTGGGCGGTTACTTTTGCCATTAACGTAAATTTAGGACCCGGTAGTAGAACGCTGTCATGATCTAATGGCGTGAGGTGTATTTGGCTTAGATGTAGAGGGAAATCGTCATTGGTGCTATTCAGTCTTTTGCCATTGGCGTTATAAATAGCGGCGTGAGTGATGGTAAACGCTGTTTGTTCTTTATTTAAAAAATCACGCCATTGGTGGCTATCGAACGTTTTTTTATTTGGCCCATGCAAAAGCGGTGTTAATACTGATAAATGCTGTTGTATAGGGTTTTGAGTGGCTAGCCAAAAATTACTAGCAACATTTAAAAGTGATATTCCCACCATGGCGATGGCGAGAAGCATAAATACTTTTTGGCGAACTTTAAGCTGGCGAAAGAACTCACGCATATTATTATGGTTATCAGTGAAATGAAAAGTGCACTCAGACTACCTTAGTTTTTAGTATGAGCCAAGAACTAGGGGTGGCTCAATTTCTGGTAAACGGCTTGGTTGTGAGGGCAGTCAATACCTAATGTTTTAGCTTGTTGTAGCAAGTAACCGGTCATGAAACTAAGCTCGGTGGGGTTACCTTTACGCTTATCTTGCAGCATTGAACTAAAATTATTTGCTGTTAATTCACACACACGTTTAGCAAGGTCAAAGGCATTTTCTATTTGGTAGTGTTGCGCATGAGTGACTAAGTCAATCTCGTCACACAATTGCTGCATATGGGTAAGATACTGTTGCTGCTTAATCAGTTCGCCGTTCTGGCAGTTATACAGCACCGTTAATGGGTTGATTGCACAGTTGATCATAAATTTTCGCCATAACACGCTGTCTATCTCGTTGTGCCACTGGAAGTGTTCGCTAGGTAACCATTGCTTAAGGCTGGCTTGGGTCGCTATCGGATTGAGTGCTCCGATGCAATTAATGCCTTTTCCTGCGTGTACTAATGTTTGAGTGTCTTTTTTGTAGGCACCTTCAGTTGAGCTACAGGCAAATAGGCGCAGAGTCGGGAAAGCCTTTGATATGGCCTGCTGAGAACCCAGCCCGTTCTGTAATAAAATGACCATGGCATCAGGCGCAAGCCGATCTTGAATACCACTTAGTGCCGTTAAGGCGTCATAGGCTTTGGTGGCGATGATCAAGCATTGAATACTTGTCTGAATTTCTTCTGGGCTGAGGCAATCGCCCTTAACCTGCCGGTTGTAGGGCTCAACATTAAACTCATAAATAGCTGGGTGTTTAACCTGCCGCTGAATAAAGTGGAGGTGGTGGCTTGAGTCAAAATAGCTGGCCCATAAGCTACCCATGGCACCTGAACCTAGAATGTAAATATCATGCATATTAATTGATTAAACGGTGGCGGTTTTCCAAGAGCCCTCAATATACCGTAAATATTTGGCGGGGTGGTGCAGATGGATCGAATTAATTTTTAATTTGAGGGTCGCTTCATCAATACCTAATTGTTTGGCCGCAATATATAAGGGGCCATTGGCTATATTGGTAAATAACCATGATAGAACATAGTGGGCATCAGGTAGGCTATGATGACGCTGTTGTCCTAGCCAGAATGCTGACTCTAGCGTGCTGTGTTCAACTAAACACTTCACGCAATTTTGCCATAGTAATAATAGCTCGCTCTCAGGTATCACATTATGTGTATTTTGATAGCTGGCCCGTGCTTGCATAATAAAGTAAGCGTCAGCATAGGCTAAATAATAATCGTGATTACCTGTTTGAAATAACGCTTTATTTTCTTGATTGGGTATCGCCATATAGTCTTGAAACCGTCTCAAGCGTTGACCGTAATGGGGAGATAACGTCGCCAACACCGGTGTTGTATTAACGCCCGTTTGCTGATGGTTGATGTAATCATGATATGAAGTGTATAAAAACTGTTCAGGTGAACTGCATATTTTGTTTTGAACCGGTAAATAATGAATGTGACGTAAGGTTTTACAGAGGTGTTTTGGTTGAATTAACACCTGATGAATATTGTCGTCATCAAATAAATACCCTGTGTCACGGGTTGCATCTTGATGCCACTGGTTATAGTTCATTAGCCATGCTTCTAGCCAATGGCTGGGTGGCTTATGGCTGAGCACTAAAAGATGTAAGCTGTTGGGAAATAGACAATAGCCATAGAGTTCTATGTCAGAGTGCTGTTCGAGACTTTTTAACAATGCGTCATAGGCAAATACACAGTGAAACAGTGGCTGCTGTTGGGCGCTTGGGATTTGCAGGTAATAATGGTGTTGAGCCAAGTCGAGGCTTATTTTTCTGTTCATATATAAAAAATAGACATAGCCTGTGTGTTTTACCAATTTAATCGTGTTTGTGTGATTTTATTGTCAGTTTTTGACTACTGCGTAAATAACACATGAATTTTTTCAGTAGCCCGTTAGAATTGACACCTATTGCAAAGACCATTTTAGGAGATAGCCATGCCATCGTTTGATGTCGTTTCAGAAATTGATAACCATGAAGCCAGTAATGCCGTTGATCAAGCAAACCGAGAGGTTGAGCGTCGTTATGACTTAAAGGGTAAAAACGCTGAGTTTGAATTGAAAGAAGGCGTGATTACCATGACAGCGAATGAAGAGTTTCATATTGATCAGATGAAACCGATTTTAGAAGCGTGCTTAATTAAACGCAGTATCAAAGTAAGCTGTCTGGAATATGGCAAGCTGACGGGCGCGGGTAAATTAGTCAAAATGGCTGTCACCATGCAGCAAGGTATTGATAAAGACCTAAGCAAAAAAATGGTGAAAATGATTAAAGATAACAAGCTGAAAGTTCAAGCGGCTATCCAAGGTGATACCATTCGGGTGACAGGCAAAAAGCGCGATGATTTACAAGAAGCAATGGCACTTTGGAAAGGGGATGAAACCATCATCATGCCGTTACAATTTAAAAACTTTAAAGATTAACGGGGCGGCGTGCTTAAATACATTCAAACCGAACACGGCTGGAAAGAAAGCTTAGCTGCATTGCTAAAACCGCATATGTTTCACATGTTGCTGCTGGGCTTTTCTGCGGGCTTGCCGTTATTACTGATTTTTTCTTCGCTGTCTCTGTGGTTAGGCGAGGCAGGCATTGAAAAATCAGCGGTTACGTATTTTAGCTGGGCGGCACTTGGTTATAGTTTTAAGTTTGTTTGGGCGCCACTGGTCGATTGTTTACCTATCCCAGTATTGACGCGATTGTTAGGGTTACGCCGATCTTGGTTGTTAGTGGCTCAGGCAGGGATTGCTTGTGCTATTTATCTTATGGCCACTACCGACCCCGCCGTTGAGAGCCAGCTGATATGGATGGCAGTTGGTGCTGTGTTGTTAGGGTTTTCTGCGGCTACTCAAGATATATCAATTGATGCTTATCGGATCGAAGCGGTAACAGCGGATATGCAGGCACTAATGAGCTCTGCGTATATGGCAGGTTATCGCATTGGTATGATCGTCGCGGGTGCTGGTGTTTTATATTTAGCCAGCTATCTTGGTTCGACCAAAGAACACTATGTGTTTGATGCTTGGAAAAACGCATACCTTATTATGGCTGGCTGTATGGCCGTTGGCGTGGTGGCTACATTATTAATTAAAGAGCCTATCAAGCGCGAATCTAATTTCTCTCATTCTTCGCAAGAATATCTTGGCCTACTGATGGCATTTTTTCTGTGTGTAATTGGTTTTATTTTCACCTTTTACCTGACTAGCCCCGTGTCTATTGAATTGAAAAAAGATCTAGCTGCATTATTTTCTAATAAACCATTAGCCGGCTTTATTGTCGAGGTACTCAGGTTGGTGTTGGGTGTGTTTGTCGCGTTCACGATTGGTAAGGCGTGTGCAGCAAGTCGATTAGTCAGTGGTGAAATGTTAATAAATAGTTATGTCTCACCGGTTAAACAGTTTTTTGATGACTATGGTTTAAAAACCGCGTGGTTACTGCTAGCACTTGTCGGTTTATATCGCATTAGTGATATTGTACTGGGTGTGATGAGTAATATTTTTTATCAAGATATGGGCTTTACCAAAGTCGAAATTGCCAATGCGGTTAAGTTCTTTGGTTTGGCCATGACGATTTTAGGTGGCTTTGTTGGCGGCATTTTAGCCATGCGCTTTGGTGTTATGCGAATATTATTTCTTGGCGCATTATTAGTAGTAGTGACGAATTTATTGTTTATTTTACTGCTGTTTAGTGGCCCAGATTTAAATATTTTGTATGGTGTGGTGGCTGCGGATAATTTAGTCGCGGGGGTTGCGAGTGCAGCCTTTATTGCGTTTTTATCCAGTTTGGTGAATATTCAATTTACCGCGATGCAATACGCCATCCTTTCTTCATTGATGACGTTAATCCCCAAAATTTTAGCGGGTTATTCGGGCAGTATGGTCGACAGTATTGGTTACATGGGATTCTTTATTTTTGCGGCCGCGATTGGTTTGCCTATCTTGATTTTAATTGTATTGGCCAATCGCTCTTTGCATTTAAACCCCGTTAAAGAAGGGCGCTGATTAGCCTAAAAAATAAGGCTTTTTGATGCGGTTGTTTTTAATGAGTATGCCTTCAGATAAAAGCCGAGCGTGCTGTTCTTTAAAGCTATCAGAGCCCTCAGGTAAACTTATTTTCCCTTGCGAGTTAACCACTCTGTGCCAAGGTAATTGTGTGTCAGTCGGTAAGTTTTTTAAGAGTCGACCCACGTGTCTAGCGTGGTTTTGATAACCCGCTAAACGTGCCAATGCACCATAACTGACGGCATGGCCGTATGGAACTTGGCTAAGGGCGCTGTAAATAATATCGTCAAAGTTCATGCCCGCATACTATCACAAGCATAATCTAGCTGGCTTTTAGTTTGCCTATTTGTGTTCGTAACTTATCAGACATGCCTTTTAGTGATTGACTTAAATCTAATGTTTGCTTGGCGTATTTCGAGCTATCTTCAGCAATGCTGGTAATTTCATTTACATTCTGAGAGATATCATCTGCCACTGAGCTTTGTTCTTGAGCCGCTTGCGCGATTTGCTCGTTAGTGCCCAAAATTTGCTGAATGTCATGGCTGATTTTTTCGATGGTCTCACCCGCTTGATTCACTTGAGTCACACTTTCTTCTGTACGAGTCTGCCCGGATTCAATTGCCGTTACCGCATTTTGTGCGCCGTTTTGTACGTTCTCGATAATCGTGTGAATTTCAGCGGTACTCTCTTGAGTGCGCTGAGCGAGTGTGCGAACTTCATCCGCCACGACCGCAAAGCCTCGACCTTGTTCTCCAGCTCGTGCGGCCTCAATAGCTGCGTTTAACGCCAGTAGGTTGGTTTGTTCTGCAATGCCTTTAATGACATCCAGTACTGTACCCACATTTTTTGTATCCAGTTCTAAATTTCGAACCACTTCAGCCGTACTGGCGATTTGTTCGCTAGTGGCGTTAATAGTCGCAATGGCATGGCGCATGATGCCAACCCCTTTAGAGGCAGACTTCTCAACATTGTTAGCCACCTGAGCGGCATCTTGTGCGTGGCGGGCAACCTCAGCAGACGCCGCGGACATTTGGGTAATGGCCGTGGCCATTTGGTCTGTGCGTTGATATTGGTTGTGGGTGCCTTTTTGGATGGTACTGGCTATTTCATGTAGGGATTGAGCGCCTTCGCTTAACTGTTGAATCGAATCACTAATAGCGGTTGTACCCTCATTAAGATTCTGTTGAAGTTGTGAGACGGCAGCATACATTTGCGCAATTTCATCATCGCCTTCACGAGCCTTAACGTGAAAATCTAACTTACCTTTAGAAAGGTCAGAGATGTAGTTTCTGGCCTGGGTAATGGGTTGTGAAATCCAACGATTAATCAGCACAGACGCAATGATGAAAAACGTAATCATGGTGATAATTATAATAATCAGCCCTGTCACGACAGTGGCACTTGCTGCTGCTGTCGTGCGTTCACTGTGTTCTTTTGCCTGATTAAAGGCCAGTTCGGTGATGTCTGAGGCCATTTTTGTGGGCTCTCTATCTATGCCAGATACCGCTTTATCGCCAGCAATATGGTCATAGTTGGCCGCAACAAAGGCTTTATAACCCGTTTTGTACTTACCTAGCAGAGTTTTGTGCTCGGCTAAAAACGCTTGAGTGAGTTGTTTAATATCGTTTTGTGAGGATAAGCTAATAACTTTATCGCCAAGCGCCTGAACCTTGTCGTGTTGTTGCTGGAACTTGCCCCAGTACTTTTCGCGTTTGGCATCATCATGGCCACGTATTAATACGTTTTTCCATTCTTGAACTTGCACTTTAAACTCAACCACCATTGCGTCAGCAGCCAAAGCGGATGCTACATCATGACCAAGAACACTTTCAAACTCGGTTACTTTGTTAGACAGTGAGAGAAAAGAAATGCCACTAATGATACCGACACCCAAAATGCCGGTTCCAATAATGGCGAGTAGTTTTGTGCGCAAGCCCATGGACATAATAGTCCTCCATTAGGTTAAACGGTTACTTATAGTTAGTTTAGTCCTAATTTTTGGATGTGCAGTTTTTCTAACGTGAAGGCCAGTTTTTTATAAACGAAGTCCACCATCTAGCTCGATAATGCGACCGTTCATGTAATTATTTTCAAGCAAAAACGCAACACTATGGGCGATTTCATTGGCTTCGCCCATGCGTTTTGCTGGGATCATATCCGTCATCTTAGTTAATATATCTTCACGAATACTGGCGGTCATGTCGGTTCGAATGAACCCCGGTGCGATGGCGTTGCTGCGGATGTTAAATGGCGCTAATTCTTTGGCCCAAACAACACTTAATGAGGCCACACCGGCTTTTGCTGCGCTGTAGTTACTTTGCCCCATATTACCTGCACGAGAAATGCTTGAAATGTTGATGATGCAACCCGCTTGTTTGAGCTTAGCCGCTTGATAAGCGAACTCGCGCCCGCATAAAAAGACGCCTGTTAGATTTACATCAATCACACTTTGCCAGTGGTTTAGCGGCAGTTTGGTGAGTTCTCCGTTTTTCGCTTTGATTAGTAAGCCGTCTCTAAGAATCCCGGCATTGTTGATCAAGCCATTCAACGCCCCAAAATCGCCTACGATGTCACTGAACGTTTGCTCTACGGCCTCTTCTTTTGCGACATTACACGAATAGAATTTTACATGTGGGCTGCCTGCTTCTTCACAAAGCGCTTGAGTGTGCGCCAGTTTTTGCTCATCTAAATCAATTAATGCCAGTTTTGCCTTTTTCTGAGCAAGGTAAAGAGCCATTGACTGGCCTAAACCCTGAGCGGCACCGGTAATTACGATAACACTGTCTTCAATTTGCATGATTATTACTCTATGTAGTGAAAAATTGACATTACATTAGCGTGTTCTTCTGTCTTCGCCAATCCCGCTTTAAGCGCATTTATTATATTGACCAAAAACAGGTTAATAGCCCCAAGCTGATGAAGATAGCCGCCGCAATAGCACGAACGATGTGTAATGGCAGCCGTTTCATTAATGCCTCACCAAAATAAATAACGGGAATGTTCGCAAGTAGCATACCGATTGTTGTGCCTATGGTGACCAATAATAGGTTCTGGTATTGAGCGCCCAGAATAACGGTCGCAATTTGAGTCTTATCACCGATTTCGGCTAAAAAGAATAAAACAGTAGTCGCAATGAATGGCCCGAGATTGGCCATTAAATCTGGCTTGTCATCAAGTTTATCGGGTATTAAAACCCACAATCCCACGACAATGAAGCTGCCAGAAATCAAATATTGTAACCAGTTCGAATCAAGCCACTGGGTGGAATACTGCCCCAGCCATGCACTTAAGCCATGATTAATAATAGTGGCTAATAGAATGCCAGCAATAATGGCCCATTTATTAGAAAATCGAGTGGCTAACAATAGAGACAGAAGTTGAGTTTTATCGCCGATTTCGGCAAGTGCCACGCTAGTGGTGGAAATGAATAACGGTTCCATAAATGGCTCCGGCGGGAATGTGAACCAAAGGCAAACAACAACCTCCCGCCTTTGGGGTTGCTATTTACCTCAAGTCTTGCCGATGTAGAGTGTTGAAACTCTTCACGATGCCACCATAAGCCATGTGGGCTTAATTATGTTGACAGCATCACCAGTTAAAAACTGGCAGGCTACTCCCTTAAGATGGTGCGCATTGTAATGAGGGATATGTGGGTGTCAATGTGTTTCTTAACGGGACATGATTTGTATACGCTGAACATATGCGCTTTTTGCCATCCATGGCACCGCGCTATACCGTACATCCTGTACATAAAAAAGCCCCGAGGAAAACCTCGGGGCAAGCGGTCTACACTACGAACAGGAGAGTTTACACTTCGGCGTAACGGTGACTTAGGGCATCAAAAAACTGCTCTCTAAGCTTACTGACTTCACGTTTAATATCTTGGGCTTCTTTTTCGTTTAAATCTTTTTTGTCGATATAAAAATGCCGACGAAAAAAGATTACCTTGCTACGAAACTTACGCAGACTTTTATAAAGAGGCTTTTCATTAAGTAAGAGTAGCTTGGATTCAGCCGCAGTGAGCTCATTAAAGCTGTGTACGAGCTCATCAAGAACCAAATACAACTCACTACGGCGACTTTGTGGCCAGTCATAACGATTTTTTGTTGCGTTGATGTATTCGTTGATTAACTCAAAATACTTCATAAATACGTGATGAACCTGCTCTGCTTGTTGCGCTATGCCTTCTAATAAATCACGCTGGTGATCTAGGCGCTGTTGTGCTCGGTTGTGTTTAAGGCGCATGCCGGATAGCCAATAGCCCGATAAGCCCGCAATCATGGCACCAAGGGTGACCTTGATGCTGGTATCTAAAATGACGATCAGTTCTTGCATGTTGACTCCGCGTCAAAAAATCGGTGGTTATCCTTGAAAAGCAAAAACAACACCACCATTAAGGGAACTTGGAAAAAAAGAGAGAAATTATGAGATTTTTATTGTTATTGGTGTTGTTACCCTTGATTGAAGTGGCAGCTTTTGCCCAAGTTGGCGGTAAGTTGGGTGCAATGAACGCAGTCTTAATGACATTAGCCACGGCATTTCTGGGAATGTTTTTAATTAAAACCCAAGGTTTTCGCACGCTAAGCCTCGTGCGTGAACAAATAGCGCAAGGAAAAATGCCAGCTGAAACAGTTATAAGTGGTTTATTGGTTTTTGTATGTGGTGCGTTATTGTTAATTCCGGGGTTTGTCACCGATACCCTTGGTTTAATTGGTCTATTACCCGTGGTGCGTAATGGATTGGCTGCGGTCATTATGAAAAAAGGTGTCATTATTCAGTCGGCAGGAGCAAAGCCTAGTCAAAAAGGTGAACAGGGCAATGTGATTGAAGGCCAATATCGTCGCGAAGATTAATTGAAAAATATGTCAGGCTGGGTGTTGAAATTCATCTGGTCGTCCCCATCTTAAGTTCACGAATTTAAACACAGTGGCACTTCGCCACTGAATAATAAAAAATTTGGCTGACTCAGCCATTTAACACTGAAACTCGTTTGGAGATACGTTAATGAAAATCCGTCCGTTACACGATCGAATCGTTGTTCGTCGTAAAGAAGAAGAAACTAAAACGGCTGGCGGTATCGTGCTTCCTGGCGCAGCTGCTGAAAAACCAACTCAAGGTGAAGTAGTCGCTGTCGGTACTGGCCGCATTTTACAAAATGGTGATGTTCAAGCTCTAGCCGTTAAAGTGGGTGATACTGTGTTGTTTGCCCAGTACGGCACTAACCCTGTGAAAATCGATGGTGAAGAGCTATTGATTATGAGCGAAAGCGAAGTTTACGGCATCATTGAAGCTTAATCTTCAGTTCACGTTTTAAATTGTTAAAGTAAATTGTTAAGGAATTGAATCATGGCTAAAGAAGTAATTTTTGGTGATAGCGCCCGCAAGAGAATGCTGGCGGGTGTTAACGTTCTGGCTGACGCGGTAAAAGTAACATTAGGACCAAAAGGCCGTAATGTTGTTTTAGATAAATCGTTTGGCGCACCTACCATCACAAAAGATGGTGTATCAGTTGCTAAAGAAATCGAACTTGCAGACAAGTTTGAGAACATGGGCGCACAGATGGTTAAAGAAGTGGCGTCTCAAGCAAATGAGAAAGCCGGTGACGGTACCACGACTGCGACTGTACTAGCGCAAGCGATTATCAACGAAGGTCTTAAATCAGTGGCTGCGGGCATGAACCCAATGGACCTTAAGCGCGGTATTGATAAAGCAACGGCGGCTGTTGTTGAAGAATTAGCAAAATTAGCGCAACCATGTACCGATGCTAAGTCATGGGCACAAGTGGGCACCATCTCTGCTAACTCTGATAGCACTGTGGGTGACTTAATTGCTCAAGCCATGGAGCGTGTTGGTAAAGAAGGTGTGATCACGGTTGAAGAAGGCCAAGGTCTTCAAGACGAGCTAGAAGTGGTTGAAGGCATGCAGTTTGATCGTGGTTACTTGTCTCCTTACTTCATTAACAACCAAGAAAAAATGAATGTTGAACTAGAAAATCCTGTGATTTTACTAGCCGACAAAAAAGTCGACAACCTACAAGAAATCATTCCTCTACTGGAAGCCGTTGCTAAGTCTGGTCGTCCTCTATTGATCGTAGCGGAAGACGTTGAAGGTCAAGCGCTTGCAACGTTAGTTGTAAACACCATGCGTGGCACGTTCAAAGTTGCTGCTGTTAAAGCACCTGGCTTTGGTGATCGTCGTAAAGCTATGTTACAAGACATCGCTATTTTGACTGGCGGTAAAGTGATCTCTGAAGAAGTGGGCATGAGTTTAGAAACCACAACGTTAGATGACCTAGGTACGGCTAAAAAAGTCGTTATCGATAAAGAACACACTGTGATTGTTGACGGTGCTGGCTCTGAGTCTGATGTGAAAATGCGTTGTGACCAAATTCGTAGCGAAGCCGATGCGTCTTCTTCAGAATACGACAAAGAGAAACTGCAAGAACGCCTAGCTAAATTGTCTGGCGGTGTTGCCGTGATCAAAGTGGGCGCAGGCTCTGAAATTGAAATGAAAGAGAAAAAAGACCGCGTTGAAGATGCACTACAAGCAACTCGCGCAGCGGTTGAAGAAGGCGTAGTAGCTGGTGGTGGTGTTGCATTGATTCGTGCACTAAGCAAAATCACCGTTGAAGGTGATAACGATGACCAAAACGTGGGTATCGCATTAGCGTTACGTGCGATGGAAGCGCCAATTCGTCAAATCGCAGCGAATGCGGGCGACGAAGGTTCTGTAGTTGTTGATAAAGTGAAATCGGGTTCTGGCAACTTCGGTTATAACGCAGCGACAGGTGTTTATGGCGACATGATCGAGATGGGTATTCTTGATCCTGCGAAAGTGACCCGTTCATCTTTGCAAGCAGCGGCCTCAATTGGTGGTTTAATGATCACGACTGAAGCGATGGTTGCTGATATCCCTGAAGAAAAAGGCGGTATGCCTGATATGGGCGGTATGGGCGGCATGGGTGGAATGGGCGGAATGATGTAATTCCCCAGAACTACTTGTTTAAAAAGAGGTCTCCCTATGGAGGCCTTTTTTTTGGCTTCAATTTGATTCAGTAGTTGATGATTTTTTGTGCGCTGGCTCACTTAGTCGAATAATTTCTGAATTTTTACCGTTTTGTTTCACTTTTTTGTCATAGAGTCACGTTACAGTACGCCTCACCTGCTTTACAATGGTGCCCCTTAGATTTGTACAAGGTTGTAGAATTGTGGCCAAGGCCAAAGGAAATCGTCGCTTAATTGCCGCATGTATCTCGGTTTATCTTGTTTGTTTAATCGCATTGATGCCATTAAATGTCATTTATCGTGTACTAGCCCCAAATAACTTACCTGTTGAAGTGTTGGCTGTGTCCGGCACTATTTGGCAGGGCAATGTTGTAATCAAACATAGTATGACAGGCCAAGTCGATGCTAAATGGTCGTTGCAGCCTTTTAGCTTATTAACGGGCAGTCTAAAAGCTCAGTTAGCGATTGATTCAAGCGTATTCGATTTAAAAAGCTTGGTCAGTATTAATGGTTTAAATCAATCAGTGCGACTAGAAAAAACCAAAGGTCTTGTGACCGCAGGTTTTATCAACCAAATAATTGCCCAGTCTAAGACTCAAATTAATGGTGACATTGAGTTAAATAGTACCGACATAGAATACAACTTCGCGACGGGTGAAAGCAGCCAAGCGAATGGCCAAATCGTTTGGATGGGTGGGCAAGTGAATTACCCTAAAGGACGTGCAATGGCGTCGGCTAACTTACCGATGTTAGTTGCTAAGCTTGGCAGCGAAAATAAAGAATTAAAAGTGGATGTAGCGACAACCGATGGTGTACAAGTAGCTAATGCCAGTCTGAAAAAAGACGGCTGGGCAAACGTCGCGGTACGCAAAGCCATGATCGATTTAGTGGGTGAAAATTGGCCCAATAAAGTATCGGCTGACGCCATCGTATTTGAAATTTCCGAGCGTATTTTTACTCGCGAGTTATAAGGTTTATTTGTGCATTGGACAGAACATAAAGCATTTCAACCCAGTATTACCACTGCAAAGTGGTTATTGGGTTTATGTGTGTCTTATCAGTTAGCAGTACTAACATGGTTGATCATAGATCAGCCAGTTGTGGTTTTGCCAGAAGCGACTCAAGGGCACAGCGAAACATCTGCGTTACCGCAAACTTATGGGTTGGCACAGCTGGATATTTTTGGCAGCGCGAGCCAAGCGCCGTTGGCACCTCTGCAGGAAATAGATGCACCTAAGACACGGTTACGTTTGTTACTAATGGGTGTTTTTGTGGCGACAGATAAAACGCAATCCAGCGCGATCATTTCTGAGCAAGGCCGTGATGGTGAATTCTTTAAAATTGGTGATCGTGTGCAAGGTCGTGCGTTACTGTCACAAGTTTACGAAGATAAAGTGATTCTAGACAACAGTGGTAAATTTGAAACGCTAACCTTTGAAGAAACGCAAAAAGCACTTCAAGGTATTACGGCTAGTGCGCCAAAGAGTGTAGAGAAAGAACCGCAAGCACCAAGCCGCGTTGAGCGTAAAGAATTTAAACAGGAGCTACGTGGTATTCGTACCGCCGAGCAGTTTGTTGGGTTTGCTAAAGACCAGCTAGAAGATCCGCAGCAAGCCATGGAAAACCTAGGTTTGCAATCAACCGGTGATGGTTATTTGTTAACGCCGTCATCGACTATGTTGATGGGTATAGGTATGAAACCTGGCGATAAAATAATTTCTGTGAATGGTCATGCCCTTGGTGACCCCACGCAGGACAAAACAATTATTGATGAAGTTTACGCATCTGGAAGTGCCAGTATTGTCATTGAACGTGGCAGTCGTCGTATGACTATTAACCACGCGTTTTAATTATGGTCTTGAAAATGAAAATAAAAAATTGGATTCACGCCGTCATTTTTTTAGTGCTGCTACCGAGCACGCTAGCATTTGCGGAAGAAGAACAAACATGGAAAGTGAGCTTAAAAGATGCTGATATAAAAGCATTTATCTCTCAAGTAGCCAATATCACTGGCTATAGTTTTGTTATTGACCCAAGGGTTAAAGGCAAAGTGACCATTGATTCAAATACATCGATGTCGAAAGAAGATGTATATGAAATGTTTCAATCTGTTTTGCAAGTACATGGTTTTGCAGCCATCCCTGCTGGCGGCATTATTAAAATCGTCCAGCAAAACGATACAAAACAAGAGGGCGGTATGCCAACGGCTTTGCTTACGACTAAGCAAAGTGAACAACTCATTACTCAAGTTATTCAAATTAAAGACACCCCAGCACTTGATTTGGTCCCTATCTTACGTCCGATGGTGGCTAAGTATGGCCACCTTGCTGGTGTTAAAAGTGCTAATGCATTAATCGTAACCGATCACGCCTCTAACGTTCGCCGTTTAGAAAAAATCATTGAGCGCTTAGATGGTTCAGGTGTATCTGAGTTAGAAGTGGTGCAATTAGAAGAAGCTTGGGTAGGTGACATTGTTGATATTTTAACAAGCCTTGACCCAGAGAAAGTCAGCGAAGGTGGCAAAACAAAAGAAGCAAGCGGTGTTGCAGGACGTATTCGCGTGGTAGCGGATGAGCGTGCTAACCGTTTGATTATTCGTGGCGAGAAAAGTGCACGTGATAACGTAAAAGAATTAATTTTAAGTTTAGATAAGCCGTCTAAGTTTTCAGGTAAGGCATCGGTTATTCGTTTGCAACATGCTGATGCGAAAGAATTAGCCGACCTTTTGAAAAACTTAATGGGTGATGTAAAAGACGAAAAAGGTAAAAGCCAAGCTACAAGTGGTGTGAGCATTCATGCTGATGTGGGCTTAAATGCGTTAGTGGTGCGTGCTGAACCATCGACCATGTCTGAAATTAAAGAGATTGTTTCACAGTTGGATATTCGCCGTGCGCAAGTGTTAATTGAAGCTGCGATATTAGAAGTAACAGGGCAAATTGATGATCGTGTAGGGGTGCAAACGGCATTGGTTGATGCAAACGCCATTGCCAATGGTTCGAGTGATACACCATTAACCACCACAAACTTTAGTGATGGTGGTGTGAGTATGACCGATTTTATTGCGGGCATTGCAGGTTTGAGTAGCGGTACATCGGCTACTATTCCGTTAAGTTCAGGTTTAACCTTAGGTGGTGCTGGTAAGGCGGGTTCAAATGATTTCGCAGTATTGATTCAAGCACTTGAGTCGGTGAGTAATGCTAACTTATTAAGTACGCCAAGCATCATGACACTGGATAACCAAGAAGCAGAGATTATTGTGGGGCAGAATGTTCCTTTTGTAACGGGACAGCAACAATCAAGCACCAGTAATTCAAACCCGTTTAATACCATTGAGCGTAAAGATATTGGTACAACGTTAAAAGTGATTCCACATGTTCAAAACGGTAAATTTATTCGTCTAGAAGTAGAGCAGAGTACCGAGTCTGTATCGACCACAAAAGTTGAAGGTCAGTCTGACTTGATTACCAATAAGCGTTCTATCGTTACGCAAATCTTAGCCGAAGATGGTGAAATTATTGTACTGGGTGGATTAATTCGTGACTCGGTTCAAGAGAGTCAGAGTAAAGTGCCTTTCTTAGGTGATATTCCTATTATTGGTTGGTTATTCCGTTCAACCAGTGAACAGCATGTTAAGCAAAATTTAATCGTATTATTAAAGCCCTCTATTATTCTTGATAAAGAAACCAATCAAGAAATATTACGTCGTAAATACGATGGAATTTATGATGTTGATTTAAGTGAAGAGATTGGTAAAGATGGTATTGATGAGAAATTAAATCGTTTATTTAATCGTTAATGATCAAATAACTCAGGCATATGCGCTCTTTGCCTTCCATGGCATCGCTCTATACCGTTCGTCCTGAACATAAAAAACCAAGCATCGCTTGGTTTTTTTATGCCTGCCATTTGTGAACGTATATTAATTCACAATGCGAAAACAAGGTTCATATTGACTGCCACCCGGCAGCTTCATCCGGTTTTGTTTAACCATGTTGCTCAGTAATGCTTCCATCGGGGCAATGATTTTATTGTCACCATGGATTTCAAACGGCCCAAATTCCCTTACTGCCAAAATACCATCTTGCTTTACATTTCCCGCGACAATACCACTAAACGCTCGGCGTAAATTTGCGGCTAATATATGAATTTCTTGATCTAATGAAAGATTTAATCTGCTCATGTTTTCATGGCTGGGAATAAAGGGTGTTTGGAATTCTTTGTCTATGGTTAGCATCCAGTTATAAAAGAAAGCATCGTTATTTTCTTTTCTGAATGAGGTTACTTTTTTAATGTTATCGCGTAAATACACTGCCACGCTTTCAGGGTCATCTATTATGATGGTGTACTTTTTACGCGCTTCTTCGCCTAAGCATTGCGCAATAAAAGCATCAATTTTTTCGAAGTAAGCTTTGGATGATTTAGGCCCAGTAAAAACCAAAGGGAAGGGAATATCTTTATTTTTAGGGTGAAGCAAAATACCCAGCAGATACAGTATTTCTTCTGCGGTGCCTGCACCACCAGGAAAAACAATAATCCCATGGGCGCAGCGTACAAAGGCTTCGAGGCGTTTTTCAATGTCGGGTAAGATAACCAGTTCATTCACGATAGGGTTCGGAGCTTCTGCTGCAATAATACCGGGTTCGGTAATACCCACATAACGGCCATTACGGTTGTGCTGTTTTGCATGGCCAATGGTGGCACCTTTCATTGGGCCTTTCATGGCGCCGGGGCCGCAACCGGTGCCGACGTCTAATGCGCGCAAGCCTAGTTGATAACCGACCACTTTAGTATAGTCATATTCTTCACGGCTAATACTATGGCCGCCCCAGCACACAACTAAATCGGACGTCATGCCGTAACTTAGCATGTTGGCATTACGCAAAATATGAAACACCATGTTGGTGATTTGTTCGCTGTTTTGCTCTTGGTCGTCGCTGGCTAAAAATATGGGGTTATTAATGATTTCATCGTGGGTATAAATAATATCTCGAAGTACTGCGAATAAATGCTCTCGAATACCAAAGATAACTTCGCCATCAACAAAGGCTTCTTCTGGTGCGTTATATAAATCGAGTACGATTCCGCGATCTAACTGAATGACTTGAATATCAAAAACATCATATTCTTTTTGTTCTGTCATATAGTCATCGCTCATGCTGCCACAATTTAAAACGGCGAACGCACAGCGTTTGAAAATTTCGTAAAGTCCGCCTTGACTAACATCTTTGAGGCGATTGACTTCGTGGCGGGATAACACTCTAAGTGCTTTACGAGGCGTAATTCGAATTTGTTCTACAGCCATATAGATTATCCCTTTTCTTATCGTTTTAAATTAGTTTAGCACTGGTGATATTTAATCGTTAATTTTGTGTCGTTTTTGTTTATGCCCAAAACTCCATTGGGCCATATTGGCTGGTGAGCTTAAGTATGTCACTGCGAGTCACCATGCCCAAGATAGAATGTTGTTCATTTACAATCGGTAGACAGCCAATGTGTTCGTCAAACATGACGTGAGCCAATTGATGAATATCGGTGGTCTGTGTTGCTGCGAATACTTTACGTTGTAACCATTTTGATTGTGTGTGCTTAAATGCCAGCGCCTTTAAAATGTCACCTTCTGTGACGATTGCATTGAGCGTGCCGTTTTCGGTGATGGGTAGGTGTTTTATGTTATGTTTCTGCATTAATTGCCAAGCTACCTTTAGTTTTAACTTGGTGGCGTCGAGACTAATCACGGGTTTACTCATAATATCGAGTGCGTTGAATACTTTTTGTTTGGGTTTATTTGAAATGGCCTGTTGATAGGCTTGATGCCCGGACTCAGGTTTGCCTTTAACTGCACGGCTAGGATTGGTTGCATTTAAAGGAGCCGTGCCAGATTGTTTTGGTATGGTGTAGTGGCGTATCGCGGGACTGCCTTGATCAATCATGATAAAGGGCATAGCACATTCCTAGGGTGTGGATGTTAGCCATTGCTTAAATTGGCGTTTTTCATATTCACTGGCTTTTAGCCACCAAAACTGTAATTGCTTAAGATGAGGATAGGTAACTTTGTCGATATTTTCATCTTGTGTAAATACTAAAGGGTTTTCTTTTTCTAAATGGCTGCCTGCAATTGTCTGCTCTTTACCAACCAGTACGACTTTTGGCGCTTGGATAAACTGCTTTGCTTGATTGATAGTATCAATGGGTGGCGTTTGAATACGAAAAATCTCACCAGAGGTAAATTTGTCAGTAAACGTGATTTGGCCTGTTCTTAGCGTTTCGTGGTTATCGGCATCAAGTTGCCATACATCGTTATAGCGAAGCACGAGTGTATGTTCGCCTGGTGTGAGTTTTATGGTTAAGTCGTGATTGCGGAATGTTTGGGTGAAGCGTGCAACGGGCTGTGTATCAAGACTGATTAACTCAAAATTAAGGGGCAGTATTAATTGTACTTCTTTATCTTGGCCTATCACGGGGCCTTCATAAAGCTTGACGTGTTGGGCTGCGCTACAGCCTTGAATAAGGATAACTATAAATAAAAAAAATGGACGCATGTTAGTTCTTCTAAACGTAATATGCTGCCATTGTGCGACTCAAAGGATGGATATTCAAGTGAACGTTGAGTTTGAGTCGCTTTGGGTTTATAACGTGCTGACGATTTTAAGGTGACAATATGCAACGTACATTTCGATTAACCATTTCGTGCCCTGATGGTGTGGGCATTGTGGCAAAAGTAGGTCAATTTGTTTCTAGTCATGGTGGCTGGATTGTAGAAGCAAGTCATTATGCTGACCCAATTAGTGGTTGGTTTTTTATGCGCCATTCGATTAAAGCGGAGTCTTTGCCGTTTTCATTAGCGCAGTTTCAGAAAAAGTTTACGCCTATTGCAGAAGAGTTTTCGATGGAGTGGGCGGTAACCGATAGCGCCGAAAATAAAAAGCTGGTGTTACTTGCCTCTAAAGAAAGTCATTGTTTGGTTGATTTATTGCACCGCTGGCACAGTGGTGAGCTAAAGTGCGATATCCCATGCGTGATATCGAATCACAATGATCTTCGTAGTTTAGTTGAATGGCACGGTATTCCGTTTTTTCATGTACCTGTTGATCCAATTAATAAAACGGAACATTTTCACCGTGTAAGCCAACTCATTGCTGAGCACAAGGCCGATAGCATTGTATTAGCACGTTACATGCAAATATTACCTGAAGACGTTTGCAGCGCGTATGAAGGGCGAATTATAAATATTCACCACAGTTTTTTACCGTCTTTTGCGGGTGCGAAGCCTTACCATCAAGCGGCAGAGCGTGGGGTTAAGTTGATTGGTGCTACGTGCCATTATGTGACAAAAGATTTAGATGCAGGGCCGATTATTGATCAAGACGTGATTCGTATTAGTCATAAAGACACTGTAGAGGATATGGTGCGCTTAGGTAAAGACGTTGAGAAAATGGTACTAAGTCGTGGTGTACGTTTACACCTTGAAGATAAAGTATTGCGCCACGGTAATAAAACCATCGTGTTCTAATGACGATTGTTCTGGACATAAAAAAACCGGCACTTTTATTGGCCGGTTTTTTTATGTTTGTCGTTTATAAGTTGTTAACTGCGAATTTTTTTCAATAAAGACATGCTACGACCAGGGTGCAAGCTAATGCTTGGGGTTTGGTCGGCCACTTGTTGATGGCTGTGACGTAGACGGAAGTTTTTATCAATACGACGTACACACAGTGTTAGACGGACGGTTAACCAGCGATAATCTTGCGTCGTGCGTGTATGCAATACCACGGATGCTTCGTTGTCGATGATCTCTTGGCAAATTGGCAGGAGCGCCGTTCTAATTTCACGAGTTTCACGGCCGTCAATTAGCTCTTGATCAAGGTTGAAGTCAGCAATGGCTTTAGCGGTTTCTTCCGTGCTTTTAATCGCTTTGGCCGCTGCGTTTGCTTTTTCACGTTGTGCGTTTAATGTTGCTAGTTTTGCAGCCGCTTCACGCTTGGTTTGTTCTTCTTTGCGTAATTGAGCTAATTTTCGTTCTTTTTCTTCAGCGCTGCGACGACGTTGAGCAGCCTCTTGCTCTGCTTTCTCTTTCGCTACACGGGCAGCGGCTAATTGTTTTTCTTTTTGTGCTTGCTCTTTTTTAGCCTGAGCTGCTTTTGCTTTGGAGTCGTCTTGTTTAGCAACAGTTACAGCAATTGGCTTGGGGGCCGGTTTAGGTGCCGGTTTTGCTTTAGCAACGTTAGCGCTGCCACTAAAGACTTTGTCTAATGTATCTTGTGTGTCTTCAAGGCCAGGGGTTAAGTAGGCCACCATCCATACGTTATCTAGGTAAAGCTGAGCTTGGCTAAAATTTTTGCTTTCAATGGATTTATTTGCAAGGTCGACATAGATAGCACCCACTTTATAAACACGGCTATTAATGCGTTGATCATAAGGGGCGATCGATTTGAATTGCCAAATTTTGTCGATGGCATTATTACTAGCGGGCGAGCTCAAGCGCTTTGCGCTGATGTCTGCGTCAATTTTAGCTAATAGTTGATCTGTTTTTGCATCAGCGATGGCTGCGTTCGAAATCACTGACGCGAATAGACAGGCCAGTGCCGCTTGGAATAGGGTTCTCATAGGCAATACTCAGTTTTTTGTTTTTATATCGGTATTTCATGGCCATTATTGCCTAGGCCTATGGGATAATGCAATGCTTGCGTCGGACTGATTGTGCTAATTTTCACCGATATACTCAAATGTGCTAAAAAAGGAGTCAAAAATGTTGCGTTGGGGCATGATTTTATTGTTTTTACCGAGTGTAGTGCTGGTTACCCTTTATATGTTCGAAGCTCAAGATGTCGCACGATGCATAGATGGCGGCGGCAGTTGGGATTTTCTAAAAGGTTTGTGTGATCAACAAGGCAAACATGAATATATTACGTTTATGACGCGTCATAGTTTTTGGGTGAATTCGGGGATGCTGGTTTCTATCGTGGGTCTGATTATGGGCACGTGGGGTATGATTCTTAAAGGCATGTCGACGCCTAAGGATCGAGATTAACCTTCGTTCTTAGCTTTCATGTTCTTCGTCACCTTTATAGCGAAATTCAAGGTGGCGATAATGGCGTGATAGTTTTTGTGATTGTGGAATATCGTAGCGGTAAACTTGGCGCACCGCGCGCATGGCCGAGCGGTCGAGCAGTTGATTACCGCTGGGTAAATGCACCCAAGCATCGGTTAAGTAGCCATACTCATCAATGTCGAGCCGAATAACGCCCCACGTATTACTGGTTATGCCTTCTGGTTTAACCCAGACAAAATCAACCTGTTCACCGATGCGTTTAAGCACTTCGTTATACCAACGCGCTTTTTCTTCTTCGTTTTTATTCAGCGGTGACTCAATGCTGTTGCTGGCTAAATCATCCTCGGTTAATTCTTGAAGTTGAATGCCTTTCTTTTGCATATTCTGCTTGGCAATTTCCTTTGCCTTTAGATAGTCACTCAGGAGTGGGCTATTTGGGTTTATCCGCGAACTGGTTGGGCTAGGAGAGACGTCAGCAGGTAAATCTTGGGCTTGGCTATTATCTTGGGCCGTTCGTTCGCCGTCGGTTAAAGGCTGAGGTTTACCGCTGGGTGTCTCTGCGAGACCGTCACTGGTATTTGACTTGGTTATGTCGTCTTCAAGGTGGCGCGGTGGTGGTGGAATATCTGTTTCTGGCGGCGTTTCGAGAACAGGTGTAGGAGCTGGCGGTGGCTGAAGGGTAAATTCGACCGTTGTATCTGGCTCTTTTTCAGGCAATACAATAGTGTCTTTTAAAAACCAAGGGGTAAAAACCAAAAGGTGTAAAAGCAGGCTGAGTAAAATGGTAAAGCGAAACGCAGACTTCATGACTCAGGATAATTCGATCGGTACTAAAGATGTGCTTAACCTTGCCATAGATAAATGCCTGTTGGAAAGCGTTAAACAAGAGATAACGTGTTATCGTCAGGCTTATTTGGACAAATTTTACCGATTTGGTTCAACCGCTTAAGAAAATAATAACGAGATAAAGCTGAGATACCATGAGTGAGTTTACCGCACCCGAATATCGCTATTGCCCACAATGTGGCTCAAAGACAAAAGACCGAACAATAGACGATCAAATAGTTAAGGTTTGTGCTGCTCATTGCGGCTTTGGTTTTTTTAATAACCCGACCCCCGTCGTGGCGATTATTGTTGAAACCCCTGATGGCGTGGTATTAGCCCATGATGTGACGTGGCCACAGGGCATGTTAAGTGTGATCACCGGTTATGTTGACCCACATGAGTTACCACAGCAAACCGCCCTACGCGAAACACAAGAAGAGCTGGGTTTAAAAGCCTATGATCCGCAGTTTGTGGGCCATTACATGTTTCATGCAAAAAACCAGTTAATCATTGCTTATGCGGTCAAAGCGCAAGGTAAGATCACCCTTAATCATGAACTAGACGATTACAGGGTCATTCCGTTACACAAGTTAAAAGCTTGGCCGGGGCCAACGGGTAACGCTGTTAGTGATTGGTTAGCAAAAAAGTGAAGTGCCATAAATGGCATTTAAGGCAGTAAGTCGCATGCCAATTTTTTATTGGCAGCACTTTTTAAATTTTTTACCGCTACCGCATAAGCACACATCATTACGCTGAAGTTCAATGGTATGGGTTTCGGTTTTACCACTGACATAAAACCAGCGACCATCTTCCAATACAAAATCACTGATCTCTTCTAATACGGCGAATTCATCTTCGTCTTTAAAATACGCTCGAAAATGTACCTGCTCGGCTTGCGCCGTTAACACCTCAAGCTTTAACCAATTAGCGTCGGCTGATAGGTTTAAATTCTTTGGGCGGGTTGAGGCATGCCAAGTATCACTGATGTATTGGTTTAGGCCTAAAACATAGCCACTAAAACGCGAGCGCATTAATTGCTCGGGTGTAGCGGCCGCTTCACCTAGGTGAAAGCGTTCGCAGCAGTGCGCATACGTTTTAGGCATTGGCTGCTGTAATTGACACGGACACATCATGATTGTTTGCTATTCATGAGTGCCTGTAAGGCTTCGCCTAAAATGGCTGGGCGACTTTCTTTGCGCAAAGCGTTCAATAATAGATTACGAATGCCGGGTAAAAATAATAAGTCCCCCGCGATTTTAGTAAACGCGGTAAAGGTATCATCGTTATCTTGATTCAGCTCGGCTAGGTTTAACAAAAACGCATCAATGCGCTCAGGCATAAACGCAAGGTCATCATAGTTGCGCGTGGCAAAGGCTAATAAGCAGGCGATGTTGGTTGCATAGTCACTGGCAAACCACATCTGCCAAGCGTCAATGCGCAGGCTGTCATTGTGACTGGCGCCGATAATGCGCATGCAGGCTTCAACATTGATGACATTGTCGGGGCTTGTTATTTCTTGTTGAAAGCGTTTAACCGCTGTTTCAGCAAAATCCAACGGCATGTTGTGGTGCTCTAAGCATTGTGAGAATGCCAATAAAGCTTCTGATGGCATATGCGGTAAACAAGCTTTCAAACTGGCTTTGTGGTCATCCAAACGTGCACTCACATCGGCAATACCTTGTAAGCCCAAGCCTTCAAAGTTAGATAGTTGTGTGTGGTTTAGCGTGCCGGCTTGAAGGTATTTAACAACGCTGTTGAAATGTTCAGATGGTTTGCGGCGCTGGCTGGCTTGAATCATAGCGTGCAAGTTGGCCAAGCGTACATTGTCGGGTTTAAACGCGAATGGGTTATCTTTCAGCGGGTCTTCAATTTCGCTGTCGACTTTTAATGGGGTTTTCGTTAGCTCGATTAGCCGACGCACTAAGTCATCGCGCACATAAGGAATTAACTTACCTTGCTCATCGAGTGGCCATTTTAAAAACATCAGGGTTTCGTTGTCAGGCTGTTTAGGTGGGCTGATATAAAGGGCCAACCAAGCATGCTGCAAATAAGGGTGTGGATAAGGGCTTTCGAGTGCTTCGAACTTTTGAAATTGGGTTTTATCGATTTTGCGAATGCGACGGCCCACATCATATAAACGATATTGGCCATCAAGCTGTGCTAAATATTCGTTTAATTCCATGATTGCCCTTTATATGCCGCAGATAAAAGCCGCCATTATACCTAAGATGACGGATTTGTGAGGCATAAAATGTGCGGATTTGTTAAGCCAGCGCGCCGAGTAAAAACACATAAATCACCACCTCATGCACTTGTTGACTGGCTCCAAGTGCATCACCGGTGTAACCCTGTAAGCGTTGTTGATACCAGCGCCGTGTCAGTATAAATACGAAAAAACCGATTGTGAGCAAACCGATAGCCACCCAAATGGGCAATAAAATCAGCGGCGCTAACGCAAAACACCAAGCCATGATCATATCTTGCTTATACCACTGCTTAGCAATGGGCTTGGCTTTACTTACTTCGTCTTCCTGAACATAGGGCATCACCATGATCAAGCTAATGGCCCAAGCTCGGCTTAAACCATGAGCAACTAATAAACCGGTGAATAACCAATGGGCAGGTAACGCACTTAACGCCTGCCATTTCAGTAATAGGATGAGGAGTAAGCCGCACACGCCATATGTGCCTAAGCGGCTGTCTTTCATAATGCGTAAAATATCCGCTTGGGTATAGCCGCCCCCAAAACCATCACATAGATCGGCAAAGCCGTCCTCATGAAACGCCCCTGTGAATAAAATACCGCAGATCATGCTGATCAGAATACTGACGTCGTGAGGGAGTACTTGGGCGCATAATAGATAGATGCCATAACACCACGCGGCCAAAAGGTAGCCAATAAACGGAAAGTAACCACTGGCGCGGTTGAGTTGTTCGCCACTGTAGTCCACCCAATTTGGCCCAGGGATGCGGCTATAAAAGGTGAGGGCATTAAAAAATCGGTTTATCTGCTGTCTAAACATGTTGATTCACGCATAATATCGGCGGCCATAATAGCACGGAGAATCCACTTGAGTGATGTAAGGTATCAGCCACTAGCAATCGCGTTAGCTGAACTCGTTGAGCACATGCGCAGTCAGCATTTGTGGTCGGATGAAAAACCCGATGCAAACGCACTGGCCAGCATGGAACCATTTTGTGTGGATACTTTGAATTTTGAACAGTGGTTACAATACGTCATGGTGCCTACTTTTATGAGCATGATTGAGAGTGAGCAAGCACTACCCAATCAATGCGATATTCATCCAATGGCACAACAAACATGGCAACAAAAGTATCAAGTGGTGCAAGGTGCTATAAAGGTGATTGATCGTGTGATTTCCACTGGCGAGTAATGACCAATAAAAAATTGACGAATGGCGATTATTTTTCACACAGTTGAAATATTTATTTTAAAATGATTGACATCGGCACAACTTGACCAATCTTATACACAAAATAGAAAGCCGAAATGAGAATGTGTATAAAATGCGTGCAAACTAAGAAAAAAGGCTATTAAAAATACACAAAGTGTTGATTCTAAAGGGTTTTAATGGGGTTGTTTAAAAAACAACCATTTTGAGTATCACTGTGATATTACGCCGTTTAGCGGCTTTTATCACAAACTAATTCACAGAGTTATCCACAGTAACTGGGGATAAACAAAAGTGTAATATTTTTGACGTAATTAAAGGAGGCGTTATGCCATTCATTGCAGCTGGGGCGTTTATTTTGGGGTTGGTGATTGCTTACCTGCTATTTGCACGTTCTGCAAATAGCCGTGCAAATCGATATGAAGAGGATTTAAAAGCGGCAAAATCCTTGCTCGATGATGCACAGACAGAGCGCGAGCAATTAAAGCAAGAATTAGCCGATTGCCAATACAAAATGAAAGAGTTAGAAAAAGACTTAAAACACGCACAAAAGTAAAACCAGCTTGGGCGAATCGTGGATGAGCACCGTATCAAAGATTCGCCCAAGTTTACGCGTTACACTCACTGATCAAATAAAAATAACAAGTGAACACCATGAATAAATACCTAGTAGCCATCGCGCTGCTGTGTCTGCTCGCCTGTGGCGACGAAGACGACAGCATGAGTTTTACCCGTGACAATACCAACCTTGAAATAAATACCAACGGCGGCAAAGAAGGCCAATTAGACCGTTACCTATCAGAGCAATACAGTCTGGTGGCGGGAAATGGCCGTGCCTGTGCGTATGGTGTGCTAAATGCGTTTAGTACCAGTTATTTGAAATGCTGGGGTAATCGTATTATTGGTGATTACGTATCTGAAAATGTAACAGGCTCATACAAAATGCTGAGTATAGGTGGCGACCATGTGTGTACCACGTTGAGTGATTTTGGTGGTCGCCGTGTGGGTTGTGCTGGGGATAACACCTTTGGCCAAAGCTTAAACCCAGAAGTGGCCGATTCTGCTGTAAGTCGCAAAGGCCATTGGTTGCAATCACCTTATGTGGTGGCCAGTGGGGATAACCATAATTGTGCTGTGGACAGTTATGGCGTGTATTGCTGGGGTGATAACTCACAAGGGCAAACCGATGTGCCTAAATTAGATCAGCCTAAATGGGTGGCAGCGGGTGGGAATACCAGTTGTGCCATCGACGGTGACGATACTGTCACGTGCTGGGGTAACTTAAGCGCAGGGCAAGGAAATGTGCCAGAAGCGTTAGGCTTAGTGAGTCATGTTGCTGTGGGTTCTGATTTTGTCTGTGCAATTAGTGCGGGGCAAGTGATGTGCTGGGGAAATACTGCGGCTCAAGATTGGGTTGAGCCAATGGTTTATAGTGATGCCGTGTTTATTTCAGCCGGTGCCCGTCATGCTTGTATTTTGGATCAAGTGACAGCGCGCACGAATGAACAAAGTGGCCTGCAAGCGCATTGTTTTGGGGATAAAGTAAACCAAGCGGATTTACTCGACGTACCACAAGACGCGCAAAGCAATATTCGTAGCATTGCCGCCGGAAATGGCTTTACCTGTACCATGAGTATTTACCAAGGTTATGAGTTTGTGGAAAACACCACTCATAAAGGGTTTCATTGTTGGGGCAATAACGATGTTGGGCAGGCAATTTCGCCTAAGGTCATGTGTTTGAATTACCATAAAACAGCGGTCAATCGAGACGAGCGTTTTTGCCCAAAAGTGAACTAACAATGGCGCAGTTCATCTGAGTTTTAATGTTAATTAAGGAGCAACGTATGTTGAATAAAATCCCCGCAAATAAATTACAGTGGTTAGCCGTTATTTTGTTAGTGCTATACCCCTTGGCCATTTTAGCGGCTCGCTTAGAGGTTATGCATTTCCGTAATAGTTTTTTGATTTTTATTATTAGCGCGCTAATTGGTTTTGCCGTGTTGGTGTTGTCAATCTTTAAGCTTTCCAAAGGACAGGACGGTGAGTCAAAGGCGCTGTTAGTCGCGATTGTTTGTACGGCTATTCCATTGGGCTTGCTTGGCTCTAACATTATTAAAGCGCGTACCTTGCCGTTTATTCATGACATTACCACCGACATTCAAAACCCACCGCAGTTCAAAGCGGCTACCACGTTGCGAGGTGCTGGTGATCATCCGGTTGAGTATGACAGCAGCATGAATTCACAGTTGCAGGTGGCAGGTTATCCAGACTTAACCACATTAGAGTTAAATCAACCGGTAGAGTCTGTGGTGGCTCAGGCACAGCAAATCGTCCATGACATGGGCTGGGATGTGGTTGCCACCAATACCACGCAGTCTCCTTTTACCATTGAGGCCGTCGATACAAGTGCCTTGTTTGGCTTTAAAGATGACATTGTGATTCGTATCGAAGCGTTCACGACACCTGAGCAAAATGTGGATGTACCGGCCAAGACCCGAGTCGATGTACGCAGCATGAGCCGTGTGGGTAAAAGTGATTTAGGGGCTAACGCTGCTCGGATTGAATCCTTTTTAGACACCTTGCAAAATCGTTTCTAAAAAAGCCCGTGAATGCGCTGCAAGCGGAGGAGGACTTAGTTACAATAGGCCCAGATTTTAAGGGGTAAGACATGGCCGATTCATTTGTACATTTACGCATTCACACAGAGTTCTCTCTGGTGAATGGCATCGTCCGTGTTAAAGACCTGATTAAAAATGCAACGGCCGACGGCCAGGTTGCCTTAGCCATTACAGACCAAAGCAATATGTTTGCTTTGGTCAAATTTTATAATGCCTGCCTAGGGGCGGGCATTAAGCCAATTTTAGCCGCTGATGTGTACATCGAGCGCGAAGATGATCCGGCTAAGCCTTACTGCGTCACCTTATATGCTCAAGATCAAAAAGGTTACCGCAACCTAACAGAGCTGGTCAGTTTTGGTTACACCAAAAATCAACACCATGAAAAATCCCAATTAAAATTCGAATGGTTTGCTGAGCGCAGCGAAGGCTTAATCGCCTTGTCTGGCTTTCGACAAGGTGACATTGGTGAAGCGCTGTTAAAAGGCAAAAACGAATTAGCGGTAAGCCGCCTGAAACAATGGCAGGCTTATTTTCCTGGGCGTTTTTATTTAGAATTACAACGTACCGATCGCCCCAATGACGAACTACTTGTGCAAAAAACCTTGGTATTGGCCCGTGAGCAGCAATGCCCAGTGGTGGCCACCAATGACGTGCACTTTATCAAAGAAGACGATTTTGATGCTCATGAATCCCGTGTGTGCATCGGCGACAGTGTAACCCTCGATGACCCTCGCCGTGAAAAACGCTACAGCGATCAGCAATATTTAAAAACACAGCAACAAATGATCGAGCTGTTTGCCGATATTCCAAGTGCCATCGACAACACCATTGAAATTGCACAGCGTTGCAGTGTTGAAGTATTACTTGGTAAATACTTCCTACCAGAATTCCCCATTCCTGATGGTTTAACCGAGAACGACTTCTTCCGTAAGGTTTCTTACGAAGGGTTAGAAGAGCGTCTTGAGTTTATTTTAGACAAAGACCAAAGTGATTATGACGAGCGTCGCAAAGAATATATCGACCGCTTAGATTTTGAGCTCGATATTATTATCCAAATGGGATTCCCGGGTTACTTCTTAATCGTAATGGACTTCATTCAGTGGGCCAAAGATAACGATGTGCCGGTAGGCCCTGGCCGTGGTTCAGGTGCCGGCTCGCTGGTGGCTTACGCACAAAAAATCACCGACATTGATCCGCTCGAATACGACTTGCTGTTCGAGCGATTCTTAAACCCAGAACGTGTATCCATGCCCGATTTCGATATCGACTTTTGCATGGAAAAACGTGAACGTGTCATCGACTACGTGGCCGATCACTATGGCCGTGATGCGGTATCGCAAATCGTCACCTACGGCACCATGGCAGCAAAAGCGGTGGTGCGTGATGTGGCGCGGGTATTGGGTAAAAGTTATGGACTGGCTGACAAGTTATCCAAGATGATCCCAGCCGACCCCGGTATGAAACTGGCGGTGGCGTATGAGCAAGAAGAAATCTTGCGCGACTTCTTAAAAGAAGATGACGAAGCATTAGAAATTTGGGAGATGGCCACTAAGCTCGAAGGCATCACCCGTCAAACCGGTAAACACGCTGGTGGTGTGGTAATCGCACCCACTAAATTAACCGACTTCTCGCCGACACTGTGTGACGAAGAAGGTAAAGGTTTGGTCACCCAGTTCGATAAAAACGATGTAGAAAGCGCAGGCTTGGTGAAGTTTGACTTCTTGGGTCTGCGTACGCTTACGATTATCGATTGGGCGTTAAAAACCATTAACGCCACCCGTGCCAAAAGCGATTTAGAACCTATCTTCATTGAAGAAATTCCCCTTGATGACAAAGCCTCATACACCCTATTAAAAGAAGCGAAAACCACGGCGGTGTTCCAGCTGGAATCCCGTGGTATGAAAGACCTGATTCGCCGCCTAGAGCCAGACAACATTGAAGAGATGATCGCACTGGTGGCCTTGTTCCGCCCAGGCCCGCTTGAATCCGGCATGGTAGATGACTTTATCAACCGTAAACATGGCCGTGCTGAAGTGGCGTATCCCCACCCTGATTTCCAGCACGACAGCTTAAAAGAAATCCTAGAGCCGACCTACGGCGTCATCGTTTACCAAGAACAGGTCATGCAGATTGCGCAGGTTCTCGCGAACTATACGCTGGGTGGCGCAGACATGTTGCGTCGAGC
The DNA here is from genome assembly GCA_047621325.1 of Oceanicoccus sp. GTDB lineage: Bacteria > Pseudomonadota > Gammaproteobacteria > Pseudomonadales > Oceanobacteraceae > Bermanella. The sequence goes on along the minus strand of JBLHLT010000003.1, from coordinate 13,465 downwards.
CATGGGTAAGAAAAAGCCAGAAGAAATGGCCAAGCAGCGACAAACCTTTAGGGAAGGCGCTGAGTCTATTAATGTCGATGGCGATCTGGCCATGAAGATTTTCGACTTAGTAGAAAAATTCGCCGGTTACGGTTTTAACAAATCGCACTCCGCGGCTTATGCGGTGGTGTCCTATCAAACCCTTTGGCTAAAAACCCATTACCCTGCGCCCTTTATGGCGGCGGTGCTCACCTCCGATATGCAGAACACCGACAAGGTGGTGATCTTCATAGAAGAGTGTCGTGAAATGGGCCTTGAGTTAGTGCTGCCGGATGTAAACCAATCGGAATTTGGTTTTACGGTCAACGAATCCGGTGCCATCGTGTATGGCTTAGGTGCGATAAAAGGCGTGGGTGAAGGCCCGATCGAAGCCATTATTAAAGCGCGCAACGAAGTTGGGCAGTTCATTGATATCTTCCATTTTTGTAAGTCGGTAGATAAGAGCAAATTAAATAAACGCGTGATGGAGGCCCTCGTGCGCTGTGGCGCATTTGATAAAATTGGCCCCAATCGATCCGTATTATTTGCCACCATTGAAGGCGCATTAAAAGCCGCCGATCAAAATGCCAAAAATGCGGCCGCAGGCATCATGGATATGTTTGGTGAGGTTGAAGAAGAAGCCAACGTTAATCCATACGATGACTACATTAATAAAGTACGAGACTGGAACCCAAAGCAAAAACTGCAAGGTGAAAAAGACACGCTTGGGCTATTTGTAACAGGCCATCCGTTTGACGAGTATGAAAAAGAAGTACGTAAAATGGCGCGCACCAAGCTTGCCAATATTCAAGCGGATAAAAAGCCACAAAAAATAGCCGGTATTATTGTGGCCCAGCGTGTGATGAAAACCAAACGTGGCGGCAACATGGCGATACTCACCATCGATGATCGCAGTGGCCGTTTGGATGTGCGTTTGTTTAGTGAGCTTTACGATAAATTCAGAGACAAAATGATTGTCGATCATTTGGTTGTATTAGAAGTTGAAGTAAAGCACGATAATTACAACGATTCACTGGGTGCTAACTTGATAAATATGTGGAATATCAGTGAAGCCCGTAGCAACTTTAGCTCAGGAATACGCTTGACCTTAAAGCACCATGAACTAGGACAACATTTTATTCGCCAATTAAGTGATACATTGGCACCGTTTCAAACAGAAGGCAGTCCGGTTTTGGTTCACTATCACGGAGAAACCGCCAAGGCTAATCTGCAATTAGGCCAAGAATACAAAGTAGAGCCAAATGATGACTTGTTGTACCGTTTAAAAAATCACTATGGCGAAGACAACGTTGAATGCTGCTATGACTAATACTAATAATACGGCCGCGAGTGGTACATGAATCCAAACTATTTAGACTTTGAACAACCCATTGCGGATTTAAAAGCGCGTATTGATGACTTAAAGCATCTTGCCGATGCTGATAACAATATGAATATCGCGGCCGAAATCCGTGGGTTAGAAGAAGAGCTAAACTTTGTCACCCAAAGAGTGTTCTCACGAATTGACCCTTGGCAAAACGCACAACTAGCGCGTCATCCATTGCGCCCTCATAGCGCCGATTATATCCCCCTTATCTTTGATGATTTTGAAGAGCTGCACGGGGATCGTCTGTATGCCGACGACGCGGCGATTATTTGTGGCCCTGCAAAATTAGATGGCCAAGCGGTGATGATCATTGCTCAAGAAAAAGGCCGTGATCTAAAAGAAAAAATGCGTCGTAACTTTGCCATGCCACGCCCAGAAGGTTATCGCAAGGCGGCGCGTATGATGCAAATGGCTGAACGCTTCAATTTGCCCGTCATCACCTTTATTGATACACCGGGTGCTTACCCAGGTATTGATGCCGAAGAGCGCGGGCAGAGTAACGCCATCGCTGAAAACCTAGCGCTTATGAGCCGTTTACGCACGCCTATTATATCGACGGTCATTGGTGAGGGCGGTAGTGGTGGTGCACTGGCCATAGGAGTATGTGATCAATTAATGATGCTGCAATACAGCACCTATGCCGTGATTAGTCCTGAAGGTTGCGCGTCGATCTTGTGGAAAAGCGCCAGCCATGCACAAGAAGCAGCCACGGCCATGGGGATTACCGCCAGCCGTTTACTTGAGCTGGGTTTGATTGATCAAATGATTGCTGAGCCAGACGGCGGCGCTCACCGCAACCTAGAAGAGGCGGCGGTTATTTTAAAACAAGCTCTTAAGCATCAATTATCCACGCTGTTGCCGATTGATTTAGACACCCTGTTAGCCAAACGATTTGAAAAATTCAGAGACATTGGCCGCCCATTATGAGTGCGTTAATTTCGGATGTGCTGGCGGATTGCATCACGCAAGCTAAGCCCAAGCGCATTTTAGTGGGCTTTAGCGGCGGAGCTGATTCGTCCGTGTTATTACATGCATTGGTGCAACTCAACCTTCCCCAGCCTATTATTGCGATTCATGTGCACCATGGTTTATCGAGTCATGCAAATGACTGGTTAGCGTTGTGCACCGCCCAGTGCAAACAACTTGATGTGCCATTAATGAGTGAGCGTGCACAAGTGAATATAGAGTCGGGCAGCTTAGAGCAAGCGGCGCGTTTGGCGCGTTATGAGGTATTTGAAAAATACGTGTTAGCAGGGGATGCCCTGTTACTGGGGCATCACCAAGATGACCAAATTGAAACGTTTATGATGCGTCTAATGCGTGGTTCGGGCATGACCGGTTTAACCGCCATGGACAGCGAGCGCGAATTTCATCATGGTCGTTTATTACGCCCCTTGCTCAGTATTACTCGTGAGCAAATCGAAACTTACGCAACCGAGTTTGCCTTGCCGTTTGTACAAGATGAGTCCAACGTTGATGTGAGTTTTGATCGTAATTGGTGGCGACATGAATTACTGCCCATGCTTAATGCGCGTTACCCACAAGCCAATCAAAGCATTGTTAAAACCATCAGTATCTTACAAACCGAACACGCTTTACTGAATGATTTGATTGATCCTATTTATCAACAGATGGTGGATAACCAAGGCCGACTCGACAGTAATAAACTGGCTCGTCAGACGTGGAGCATTCAATGCCAGTTAATTCGTAAATGGTTAGAGAAAAATAACCGTTATCCATTATTGGCCGACAAACAGATTAAAGCCTTACTAGGTGATGTGATGCGCGCGCGCATCGACGCGGAACCCGTATTCAAATGGCAAGACAATGAAGTGCGTCGTCACAACGGCAAGTTATATGTCATGCCATCGCTGCCTGAGGTGGATACCAGTGTCTTTATGCAGAACTTTAACGGCACCAGTTATCCGCAGCTCCCAGCAGGCAAGCTTAAATGGCAGCCGGGTTTAGGGTTAAAGCCGGGTGATTATCAATTAGCGCTTTATCAAGGTGGATTAAAAGCACGGCCAATTAATCGCCCTAACAAGGCATTAAAAAAATGGTTTCAAGAATTTGATATCCCCCCTTGGCAGCGCCCGTTCTGGCCTGTGCTGCTTAAAAACGGCGAAGTGGTGGCGGTTCCAGGGCTATTTGTTTGCCAAGGTTACGCCTGTGAACAGGGTTGGCAGTTCAGTTTTCAGATCTAATTTACGCACGACTGATCAAATAATACCCACTATTTGAGATTAGCTCTGGCACAAAGCCGCCAAAAGTGCGAGAATGTGCACCGATACCAGAGTGTTCCCAATTTCCTATTCGAGTGTGAGCCAAATTTTTTGCCTCAACTCTTCTGTATTAACAGATTAAGCTGCCGATCGAGGCAAGCTGTGTAGCTGGATGACGGGATCAATGGTCAAAATTTAATTGTGAATTAATTTTGATTGCGCCGTCATTGAGTGCCCCGTGCCTCCCCGTGCCGATCTAGATGTATTCCCCAAAAAGCAGGTTTCTTGCATGTCTGATACTCCTACTGGCTTCGCCAGTCTTGGTCTACCGTTTAACGTTTTACGCGCGATTGAAGAGCAGGGTTACGAAACCCCAAGCCCAATCCAACAACAAGCAATCCCACATTTATTAGCAGGTCGAGACGTTTTAGGTCTTGCCCAAACCGGTACTGGTAAAACCGCTGCGTTTACTTTACCTATCTTAGCGCGCACCGATGCTAGCGCACGTGCTCCACAAGTTTTAGTATTAGCGCCGACTCGTGAGCTAGCTCAACAAGTAGCAGCCGCAATTGAGTCTTACGCAAAACACATTCCTGGCATTAAAACCACATGTATCTATGGCGGTCAGGATTTTTCGACTCAGTTCCGCGCATTAAAAAATGGCCCTCAATTTGTAGTAGGCACACCGGGTCGTGTGATGGATCACATCCGTCGTGGCACATTGAAATTAGATGATATTAAAGCCGTTATATTAGACGAAGCAGACGAAATGCTACGTATGGGTTTCATTGATGATGTGAACTGGATTTTAGAACACGTACCAGCACAGCGTCAGGTTGCATTGTTCTCTGCGACTATGCCGCGTCAGATTAAAGAAGTGGCTGATAAGCACTTAAACTCGCCAGTTGAAGTACGTATCGAAAACAAAACAGCGACGAATGATAAAATTGCTCAATCATTTTGGTTAGTACGTGAGACCGACAAAAACGAAGGTCTGCTACGTATTTGTGAAACCGAAGATATGGATGCCATGATGATTTTCGTGCGCACCAAACAAGCAACAGAAGAAGTAGCTGAATACTTACGTAACTCAGGTTACAAGTGTGAAGCACTGAACGGTGACGTAGCACAAGCACAACGTGAGCGTGCCGTTGATCGTTTGAAAAAAGGTCAAATAGATATCGTAGTAGCAACCGATGTTGCTGCACGTGGTCTTGACGTTGAGCGTATTAGCCACGTAATCAACTACGATATTCCATACGATGCTGAATCTTATGTTCACCGTATCGGTCGTACTGGTCGTGCTGGTCGTAGTGGTAACGCAATCTTGTTTGTACGCCCACGTGAGCGTCGCATGCTAAGCACCATTGAACGTGTGACTCGTCAAAAAATCACTGAAATGCAATTACCAAGTGCTGACGATGTAAACGCGAAACGTCGTGAACGTTTTAAAGCGCGTATTCTTGCCACTGTTGGTGGGTTAGATACCGAAATTTTCAAATCAATCATTGAAGAAGTGATTGCTGAAAACGAAAACTTAACCGCTGTTGATGTGGCTGTTTCACTTGCTGAAATGGGTCAAAACGGTAAGCGTTTGTTTATTCGTGAAGGCGAGCGTAAGCCACGTGAATATAAAGAGCGTACCGAACGAAATGATCGTGGTGATCGCGGTGGTCGTGAAAGTCGTGGTCGTGGCGAGCGTGGCGGTGAACGCGGTGGTCGTGACGGTCGTGGTCGTGATGCTGATAAGCCATTGGACAAAAAACCAATGCCACTTAAAGACAATCCAGATGTTGAAATGAACCGTTACCGTTTAGCGGTTGGTTACAAAGATGGCGTTAAGCCGGGCAATATTGTGGGTGCGATTGCTAACGAAGCAAACATCGAAAGTAAGTTCATTGGTCACATTGAAATTTTTGATAGCTTCGCCACAGTAGACTTACCAAGTGGTATGCCAAGTGAAGTGGTTAACCACCTTAAGAAAACCCGCATTTGCGGTCGTCCTTTAAACATTGAAGATATCAATGCAAAAGGTGGCGATGCAAAAAGCAGTGATGCACCTAAGCGTGTTAAAAAAGAAGGCTACAAGTCTAAAGACGGTAGTGGTTCTAAGGCTCGTGATCGCAAGCCGGTACAACGTAAAGAAGCATCAGCTGAGTAATTTCAGCTAATGAAAAAAAACCAGCTTTTAAGCTGGTTTTTTTTCGCCTAAATTTTGATTAAACATGCAAATCGGGCTTATTTTAACAATACTAAAGTCGTTTATATTTAGCCGTGAGGCTGCTTTTAACATCATAAATGAAACCCCTGTATGCAGGTTGGAATTTATCCTAACATTCTGTGAGAAACCCCCCTTAAATGCTATTCACTCGGCTATGGGGATTGATTCAATACCAATTAATACTAAAAAATATCGGCTTGCTTTAGTATTGAGACCTAATTTAAACACTACATAGGCTTGTGCATGAATAATCGGTTTTTGGTTTTACTTATAATGTTCAGCTTTACGGTTATAGCTTGTGCCTCACAGCCAAGTGATCAATGGCAAAGTGATCATTACCTTGCGAGTGAAGGTTTTTATAATCACGTTAATACAGAGGAAGACTTCAGCATTGCGAAGTTTATGGGTATCGCCAAACGGTTTTTCTTTGACGAGCAACCTAATACCGAGCCGTTTGGTTTAATCCCAATTCAGCCCATAGATTTAATCGCATTAAACGCAGAGCAAGATGACGTCGTTTATCGCTTAGGTCACAGCACAATTTTAATGAAGCTTGCGGGCAAATACATTTTAACCGACCCTATGTTTTCAGAGCGTACTAGCCCTGTGCAATGGGCGGGTCCTAAGCGCTTTCATCCTGTGCCTATTAATCTTGATAGCTTACCAAGCATCCATACTGTGGTGATTAGCCATGATCACTACGATCATTTAGATGAAGGCAGTATTAAGCGTTTAGCAAATATCACTAAGCATTTTGTTGTGCCATTGGGAGTCGGTAAATACTTGTTAGATTGGGGAGTACCTAGCGAAAATATTCATGAAATGGATTGGTGGCAAGCGCAGCAGTTTGGAGACATCACTTTTACAAGCACTCCCTCACAGCATTTTTCTGGCCGCGGTTTATTTAATCGTAACAGCACCTTATGGAGTTCGTGGGTAATTGACTCACCCAGACAGCGGATATTTTTTAGTGGTGATAGTGGCTATTTTGATGGGTTTAAAACCATCGGTGAAAAATTGGGCCCATTTGATTTAACCATTATGGAAAACGGCGCCTACAATCCTGATTGGGCTAAAGTACACATGTTTCCAGCAGAAACCGTTCAAGCGCACATTGATTTACAAGGCAAGGCCATGCTACCTGTGCATAACGGTACCTTTAAATTATCATTTCATCATTGGAAAGCACCGCTAGAAGACATAACCGTTGCAGGTGAAGTGCAAGGACAATTGGTACAGACGCCCATAATGGGTGAGCGGGTGATAATTAGTGCACCCAAGTGGTATGCGAAATGGTGGCGCGAAATTGCCGACGAGCAATAGTTTGTCGTTAACTGTCTGGTATTTTTGCATTAAGGCATAAAAAGCCGCGTAATTATTCAAGTTGGCGTGAAATGACTTGCTAATGGAATAAAGCGGACTATTTTTAAGATCAAAGGTTAGGGAATACCAACACGGAATAGCAAGCAGTTAAGGATGATTGCAAACAGGAAGTGAAGGACGATATAGGGAACAAGCCAGGATGGCTAAGTCAGGAAGACACCTAGGGTGAAAACAAGAAGGGTAAATGTGAAAGCATTTACCCTTTTTTATTTAATGTGACAAAAATCCGGTGAAAAACGGGTAACTCTCTCTTTTTCAAGAGATGTGTCAGATTAAGTCGGAACTAATACAAATGAGCAGTGAAAATACAGCGCTCCTTTACATTGGTATCAAACACTAGGCGATACTGCACTGTGGTCCAAGTAGGCATCACCAAGCCAAGCACTGCCTATAGTTTTAACTATAATCAGTTCAGCGTTTTGTTTATAAATCCTTTATAATTCGCCCCCGATTTAGGCTACACATGGCAATTTTGTCTATTAGCCGTATTAATAGCGATAGGTATTGCCATGAATTTCTCATCTTTAGGTTTAGCTCCCGAATTACTGCAAGCCATAGAGGCCTGCGGCTACACCGAGATGACGCCTGTGCAAGCACAAGCGATCGTGCCTGCGCGTCGCGGTAAAGACTTATTAGCCAATGCACAAACGGGCACAGGTAAGACAGCCGCATTTGCATTGCCAATATTGCAGCAAATGATCGACAAACCTCGCACTGAAGCATCTAAAAGCCCGCGAGCCATTATTCTTACCCCAACTCGTGAATTGGCTGAGCAGTTAGCTGAAACCATTGGTGCATACGCCCAGTTTTTGCCGTTAAGCGTGACAGCTGTGTATGGTGGCGTAAAAATGGGCGGCCAAGAGCGTAAACTTAAAGCAGGTGTGGATATCTTAATTGCCACACCCGGCCGTTTAATGGAGCACATTACCCAGTGTAATGTTGAGCTATCCGGTGCTGAATTTGTGGTGTTGGACGAAGCCGACCGTATGTTAGACATGGGCTTTATCGATGCGGTTGGCACTATTTTTAAACACGTTGCAAAAAAACGCCAAACCTTATTATTCTCCGCCACTATTTCGCCTGCGGTGAATGAGCTGGCCCACAAAATTCTAAATAATCACCAAGAAGTGCGCGTCACCAAGCAAAACGCCACAGCCGACACCGTAAAGCATGTTGTGTATCCAGTCGATGAGCGCAGCAAAATTGATTTATTTATGGATTTGTTAACCGAAAAAAATTGGTTTCAAATCTTGGTGTTCACCAGTACCAAAGAGCAAGCGGATCGTTTACTTTCCGATTTGAAATTACACAAAGTGACCGCTGCGGTTTGTCACGGTGATAAAAGCCAAGGCAGTCGCAGACGCGCACTGGCCGACTTTAAAGCAGGTGACATTCAAGTATTAATCGCCACTGAGGTTGCCGCCCGTGGTCTAGATATCCAAGGTTTAGAATACGTTCTAAACTTTAACTTGCCGTACCTAGCGGAAGATTACGTACACCGCATTGGTCGTGCAGGTCGCGCTGGCAATCAAGGCCACGCTATTTCTTTTGTAAGCCGTGAAGAAGAGCGCACGTTGGATAACATTGAGCGTTTAATTGGTGCTCGTATTAATCGCATATTCCAACCGGGCTTTGAAGTGAGCAACCGTGACGCTTTAATTAAAAGTGTTGCCAAAAAACAACGTCCAAATCGCACGAATAAAAGTAGTCAGAAGAAAGCTGAGCAAAGTAGCCCAGCTAGCACCACCGCGAACAAACCTAAAAAGCCATCAGCGGCTAAATCAAGTAAACCCGCAGCTGTAAAATCTAAAAAGGCAACAGGCCCTAAAAAGCCAAAGCATAAACATAAAAAATAATGTTGTTTATGTTCAACGTACTGCTGCTAAGCAGTACGTTGGCCTATCGGCCGGTCTGTACCAAACAGGCTACCTAACATATCTAACATTCTATCGTCTAATACCCGTATGCAGGTGCCCTGCCCTCGATCTAGTAAACCGTTGAAACAAATCCTATTTAAAGCTAGTAGAGTTAGATTGGTAAAACCCGGCCTTATATTCCAAGAAATAAGATAGTGTGATTATTTCACACTTGGTTTACACTTTAGATATGGAAATACAAGATCATAACAGTTTGTTGATTAAGGCTATCAAACAAGTATTAAAACCACTTGTTAAGTTCTTAATATATAAGCAAATTCCCCTCGCCAGTTTAGTAGAGATTATAAAATCAGCTTATGTTGAAGTGGCTGAAAAAGAATTTTCTATTGATGGTAAGGCGCCTACCGACAGTCGTATTAACGTATTAACAGGCGTGCATCGCAAGGATGTAAAGCGTTTACGTGACCATAACGAGACCCAACAACCGTCAGAGCGCTTATCTGTGCATTCTTTGATGTTAGCAAGCTGGATGGCGGAAGAGCCTTTTGCCAAAAATAATGAGCCACTGGCGCTTAAAATGACAGGCCCTGACAGCTTTGAAATGCTAGCCGATACGTACACCCGACAAAATATTCGAGCAACTAGCATATTACAAAATTGGCTAGAAATGGGCTGGGTAACAAAAGATGAAAATGCCCTTATTCATCTTGATTTGGATGCAGTTTTAGGTAACCAATTGGGTGAAGATCAGCTGTATTTCTTTTCTCAAAATCTTGCCGATCATATGGCAACAAGTACAGGTAACTTGGTTAATAAAAAGAAAGAGCTTGAAAGAGCGGTGTTCTATAACGGTTTAACCAAAGATTCGATACACGCTTTAAATATAATGAGTAAAAAACAGGCCGTTGATTTATTAAAGAATATCAATAAAGAAGCATTATCCCTGCAAAAACAAGATAAAAAAATCAACAAGCAAAAACATCGTTTTCGCTTAGGCACGTACTTTTTTTCGGATGTGGATCATGATTAAAAAAATATTATTGATAGCATTATTGTTTAGCAGCTGTGTATGGGCTGATAATAACACTCAGTCTAAAAATGAATTGAATAAACAAGTCGAAGACGATGAGATAATAGGCGGCATTGGCGGCACAGGTTTACATGACATGGAGCGCCCAGAGTTATTAGAGCGCCCAGAGATTGATATTGATTCAGTTTTAGAGTCTGTAAACGATAACGGTGTTGATATGAGCCCCGATATTGATTTCGAAACAGATCGCCCAGAATAGACTTAAAACGATTGATTTATTTGCAGCCCTAATGTGTGATTAGGGCTGCTGTTGTTTAATCCTGTCCCGTATAAAAAAGAAACCGCTTGTGTGGAAGTTATCTTTTTACGTACAAAAATAGAGGCCATACTGTCCTCATCTCCAAGAGCCGTGGGCTTGTTATCAACAATTACAGCTAATACATATCGTTTTATGGGTTTAATGAAGCCTAAGGTACCGTAAATACTGTTTTTTCGATTATACGAAACAGATTCACGCCACCAGTGACCCATCTCAAAAAATGGGATTCCCCAGCTAAAAACGTGGCTATATTCCAATCCCAAAGCGCTATCACTAACAGCCGTTGTTGTATTGTTATCAGCAAGCGCAAGCTTTTGTTTGTAGATTAACGTCAGCTGTTTTTCCTTACCGTCAAAATGCCAATCATTCGAAAACTTCAATACCGGATTCCCTAGTCCATTTGAAAACCCCTCACGCTGAATAAAAGGCACCATCAATTTGGCTTTAAAACGGGCGTATTGGTAACGCATTGAAAGTGATGTGAATTGATAATCTTCAGATGGCGTATCAACAATAAAGTGTCCAAGACTGATATTACTTTTTGCGTAAACCTGAGTGCTTAGTACGACTAATAGTCCAGTTATGACTAAAAACTGAACCAAACCTTCCCTGTATTGTGACATATATAACCAATGAATCTGCATGTTGCGCTAGCTTAGTTAAAAGTACTTAGTTTTACATTAATTATTTATTAAATAATTGACGTGGGAATTTTTCCCACATATATTTATACGGTGAATCATTCATTAAGGAAAGAGAAGATGATGTTAAAAAAACTGGCTACTTGCATGGCCTTAGTCATGTCTACCGTGGCCTGTATGGATAACGGTGCCAATGAAGATGATGGAGGAGAGATTCAACTCATATCTGTAAAGTCAGGCAGTCAGTTTAAGCAGTCGCTTATACAACCCTATCTCACATTGAGCGACTACCAAGATCTGCCTGAAGTGGACGAAACATCCGTAAATAGTACAAACTTTGATTCCGAGCCTGCCAGTTTTAGCGGCACAAACTTACAGGTAGAGGGTGTTGACGAAGCCGATGTTTGGAAATATGACGGGAATAACTTTTTTATTTTAAACCCAGCGAAATGGCAGTATCAAAATACGCTTACAGCATCGTGTGTTGAGATGCAGCCGTGTGATCCAACGTGGGTCGCGGTACCGGGATCCATTCGTGTAGTGAAAAATACTCAAGAAACATTAGCGACCATTAGCCTAGGTGAGCAATCAGGTTCAGACCTATATTTGAATGACGACCAGTTAATCATGGTGAACCAAGGTCAGGCTTATAATGGTTTTATGGACATTATGATTGAGCCCTATTTTGGTCACGCAGATAGCAAAGCCCGTATTCGCAGTTGGGATGTATCCGATGTTAGCGCGCCAAAAGATTTACATGATATCGAGATCGATGGTTATATTCAGCGTACCCGTCGTATTGGTGATGAGCTTTATATTGTTAGCCGTTTCACACCAAGAATTGAGGGGTTAACCAATTATCCAGCTACGGAGCAAGATATCGAATCGAATACGTCGCTTTTATCGGATATCAATATCGATGAATTATTACCAAAAATTAGAATTAACGGCCAAGAAAAATCATTGGTTAATATTGATGAATGTTTAGTGGTTAAGACGCCTAAAAAACACAGTTATGATGTAAGTGTCACAACGATTACTCGTCTTAACACCAAAACAAATACGTTTAATAGCCGTTGTGTGTCTGGGCCAGTAGATGGCATTTATATGAGCGAGAATAACTTATATCTCTATGCTAATAGCTTTTACAGCTTTGAAACTCAAGCGGACGACTCAATTACCTGGAACTGGAGTAAGGGCAATAGCCATATCCATCAATTCGCATTAGCAGCAGGCAAATTTGATTATAAAGGCTCTGCTTTATTGCAAGGTGTTTCAGGTGGTAGCGATGCTAACTTTCGATTTGGTGAATTAGAAGACGGCACGTTAGCGGTTGTAACATCAACCAATGAATGGGCGAATCCAGAGCACTTACTGAGTGTTTTAAAATCCGATGGCAGCAAACTAAATACACTTTCACAATTACCAAACGAATTACGCCCGCAAGCGATAGGCAAACCCGGAGAGCGTATTTACAGTGTCCGTTTTATGCAGAACCGAGCATACATAGTTACCTTTCAAAAGGTCGATCCTTTATACGCAATTGATTTAAGTGATCCAAGTGACCCGAAAATTGCTGGTGAATTAGAAATACCGGGCTTTAGCGAATACCTGCACCCAATAGGTGATGATCTACTGGTTGGTATTGGTAAAGGAGCGGTTACTGGAGTCTCGGGTACGACTTGGTTTCAAGGAATTAAAATAGCCTTATTTGATGTTTCGGACATGTCGAGCCCGACTGAGTTAGATGTGATTGATATTGGACAGCGTGGTAGCAATACTGCCTTAGCGTATGACCACCATGCGTTTACAGGATTAACTCAAGGTGACGACTATCGTTTTGCATTACCCATTAGTGTGAATGATAACACCCCCACAGGTGACTACTGGAAAGATCCAGAAAGTGCATATTATGATTGGAGCTATACAGGGCTGCACTTGTTTGATGTCAAAAACAAAAAGCTGTCATTACAAGGCGCGCTGATTACCCAAAGCCATGATTCTGAAACAACAGAAAACCACTGGACAACAAAACGAGGCTTAATTCAAGGCAATGATGTTTACCATTTAAGTGGCAGTGATATCTATAAAGCAAATTGGCTAACACCTGATGATATCAGTGATAAGTTTTAATGTTTAAATTGAAATAACATAGGCCGAATAATATATCCTGACACCTCTTAGTATTATGACAATTGCTCAAAATTGTGATTAAAGGGGTCAGGATTTTATGTTGTAACTGAGGCTGTAGATAAAACTGTGTAACTGCTTATCATAAGAGCCAGAAATGGCTAAGGATAGGTAGCAATGAACAAAGAAGCACTTGAAGCCTTTGCCCGCGAAGCGGCCAAAGGCATTAAAACAGAA
>JBLHLT010000002.1:0-229545 GCA_047621325.1 Oceanicoccus sp. | reverse complement strand
CCTAACGAAGCCAACGCCACGGGCCGTTATGAAATATATAACTGGCGTTTAAGCGGCAATACTTTGTTCTTCTCAGCACTTGAGCTTGGCAGTAACACGGTTGTTACCGGTAAAGTTGATACATTGGGCGTAAGAGCCGCCGCCGCTGGCAGTGATTTATCAGCACACTTAACCATTCAAGAATCTGCTACCGCTTCGGGCGCGGCTTCAAAAGTACAAGATATTGAGGTCATCGCACCAAGCGCACCACCTGTTGAAGCGGGTAACTTCATCGTACAAGAAGTGCACGTTGACCCTGTGAATATTTACAGCGTGAGTGTCGACTTTAATAAATACCCTGATGCCAGTACCATTAATGGCAACATCAGTATTACCTCAGCCGATACAAGCGAAGGTGACAACGGTGTCATTCCAACCTTTAAATTATGGTTGTATAAAACGCTTCACATGATTCCTGATTTGGAGCAACCCGCAAATAACGTTGACCCACTATTGTTGCCTAACACGGTGCCATTTTCATTCTCAAAAACCTACACAGTCGCATTTGAAGAAAGCAGCATCATTGACTTAAGTGGCTTTCAATTACAAACCACCGCTGACTCAACTCTCGCCACTCGCCCATCCACTGGCTGGTATAACGCAGGTCTACTTACCAGCGTCGCTGCCAGTATTGCCGATGATAAAGTGCTCAAGTACGCCACCAGTTTTGATAGCTGGGAGAAAAAAGGTTGGGACATCAACAATGCAACTGTGGGCGCAAACTTCCAAGTGGACTTTGCCGCGAAAAACTTCAGTTGGGATGGTATTGATGTCATGGTGTATGACAGAGCCAATGCCATTGCACGTGAAAGCAATCAAAGTAATTGGGATAACGACTGGTCCAGCTTGATTGTGAATTACCGCCTAGGCGGCTGGTCAAATCTCGAATACGCTAATAGCTCAAGCGCTCAAACAGGTTGGACCCAATACGGACAAAGCTGGGTAGACAAAGACACCCATGCAACCTTATTTAACGGCGTATGGAAACGTTATCGCATTAAAGTATTTGGCACCAATGTCGAACTTTATTACAGCGACGACGGCACCACGTTTACAAAAGTGACCGAGCTAAGTAAAACCGACTTAGTCAGTCGTGCTGGTGGTACCGATTATCGCGTGATTTTACGCGCTGCCAGCCCACTGGCCTTGGATAACCTGCAAATAACAAGCTTAGATAGCAGCGGTAATGCAGGTACGGCAGGAGACGTACTTGATAAAAACTTTAATGACGGTAATGTCCCTAGCACTATGGCGGCACCTATGACAAACGCAAACCCTAATGAATGGTATCCAAATGATTTTTGGTAAGCGTTAACTGGCTTATGCCATAAACCTAAAACCCGACTACTCTAAAAGTAGTCGGGTTTTTTTATGCCTATTTAAGCGATGTCAAAAGGAGGGCTCATGGCAAAACACATTGCCTTAATCGTGCTTGCAGTGAGCATTCTCAACCCATCCGCATTTGCGGATGACTTACCAAAAGATCTCTTAGAAAAGCCCAAAAGTTTTAGCTATTTTGCCATCGGCAGCGAACACATTAATTACAAAGAAAGCATCAGCGTGGGCGGCGCGAATTTTGAAACCGATACCTCAGCCAATAACACCGTGCTGCTATCGGGCGGGCGTACCTTTGTAAGCCGCGAGTCGTCTTTTTCTATTAACGCCATCTCAACCTTATTTCCTAATCATGTGGATGAAACGTGGAAGCTGACCAACACTATTCTTGGCCCTGCCGATCTTGACGGTGACGGCAGCGCAGACCCAGGCGCCACTCAAGTGTATGAACCGCAAACCGTACAGACCAATCGCTTTACTTACTCACGGGTGTCTACTCAATTTCTGTTTCATTACCACCCTGATTTGTGGTGGTCGGTGGATGTAGGTGCCACGTATTCACTAGGCACGTTTAAGCGATTTTCGTTTAACTACAATGACGTATTAGTCTGTGATACCGCACAGCGAGACTGTAGCGGCAATACTGTGGTTGAAGAAACCTTTGGTGAGTTTTCGATCCAAGCCGGAGGCTCTATTCATTTTCCTCTCACGCAAAACACTCTACTTCGATTATCGGTTTTAGGTGGTATGCCACTATTCAGCCGCATTGAAAACTCGCTATACCCTGACTTAGACTTTGACTCTACCAGCGGTTGGCACACTGAAATCATCAGCTCGCTGATGTACAAGCTCACAAGCGATATTTCGTTAGGGTTTGTGCATGACTTCCAGTATCACTTTAAAAAACAGCAACACAAAACAAGCAACCAAGTCGCGGTGTATATCCCAGAAAACGTGCGCATTGCCAATCGCTTTGGCTTAGTGGGCAGCTGGTCGTTTTAATAAGCGAATGTTTAGGCATAAAAAAACCCACGGCTTGCGCAGTGGGTTTAGTTTTTACAGCTCTAAATAGTTAAAAAGTTTTAAACTATAGAGACCTTAATGATCACATAATTAATGGATTATTAGGGTTTAAGTCTTCTAAATCTAATACGCCGTCTCCGTCTGTATCCAATGGCAGCTTAATGTCATCAATCCAAACTGAATCTTGCCCCACTGATGTACCACCGTCTTTTTGGTAAACCCACTGAAGGGTATGCTGACCAGCTGTTACAGGAAAGTTGAACGTAGTTGCCCAATTCATTTCACCGCTGTATCTGGCTTGCTCTACATCATCAATATAAAAAATCAGCTCGTCGTAGTCGGCTTCTGTACTGGTTTTCACTGAAAAACTGATATCACCAACACCTGTTGTGATTTTTAAACCAACAGATGCAGAGTTATAGTCACCTAAGTTACTCACCGTTTTCAGAGAATAATTACCGGTAAAGGCATCCGCACTGATCAGCCAGTTATTATTTGGATTGCTCCAGTAAGGCGGTAAAAAGCCAAACTCAAAACCCTCGCCCCAAGCCTCGGATAAGAAGGCATCAGCGCCAACATTTAACCAATCAATCTCTTTAAACACGTTACTGTTTTGTTTAGTGCCTACACCTAATTGACCATATGAATTTTGCCCAGCTGATAACGATTTGCCATCATTCATCACAACAAACGAACTATATGAGCCTGCACCTACTACCGATACTCCATTGTTAAAAATAACTTTCGGCGTGGTGGCTGAATCAAAGTGCCCGCCAAAAGTACCATTCCAGCCCTGACCTGCACCGTATAAAGCTTGGCCCGTTGTTAAAAATAACGTGTGATTATTTCCAGCTTCAATGCTGACAACATTTTCAATACCCTCAATTAACACTGGCACGTTTCGTTTTGTCGACGTGCCATCGCCTAGCTGGTAACTGCCGTTCTCTCCCCATGCATATACTTGACCAGCGTTATTAATTGCAAAACTTTGATTGCTGCCCGCATGAATTGACGATACATCAGAAATTTTGCTTACAGGGACAAATACACCGTTCGAGCTACTTTCAGTGCCATTACCCAACATACCATAACTATTTTGACCTTCAGCCCACATTTGGCCATTCTCATCTAAGGCTAATAAGTGGTTTGCTCCTGCAGAAATTGCAGTAATGGTATTAACACCAGTCACTTGAGAAGAATAACTCAGATTGTAGTAATACGCTGACCAAACGGTACCGTCGGATTTTAAAGCGTGCAAGGTGCTATTTTCAGCGGCGATTGCTTGAACACCGGCTAACGATGCAATGACGTTTGGCGTCGTTCCATTGTTGTCACCCCAAACCCAAACAGTCCCGTCTTCTTTTAAAGCAACAGAAAAGTTAGACCCTAATGCAAAGTCCACCACACCGTCGAATCCACGAATCAATTGCGGAGAAGTTTGCGAAACATTATCACCCAATCCTAATTGACCAGAAGCATTACAACCCCAAGCGTATAAAGACTGATCGTCATATAAAGCCATTGAATGGGAGCAGCCGTTTAATGAAGATTTCATTTTCACCACCTGACCAAACTGCTGATCGGTGATCTTTATTAAAATCACACTGGCACTAATGGTTTGTGCATCTTCTATTGTGTAATGAATAGATGTCTGACCAATAAAATTCTCAGGTGCTGTATAGGTATAAGTGCCATCTTCATTGCTGACTAAGACACCAGCAGAAGGGGAATCGATAGTGCTAACGGCAATATCCGTTGAAACTAATATATCGTTTACCAGCGGGTTAAACGTAACGCTCTTGCCTGCCGATACTGCCAGCACATCTTGCACGGCAGTCACATTGATAACGATAGGATTGGTGCCTTGTTGAAACTCCAACAGGTCGCTTCTTGAGTCATTATCGTAATCATTGTTGCCATATAAATAGTCTAAAGAACTCCGATATGACAACTCCCATTCGTCCGGTAGGCCGTCTTTATCGGTATCTAATGCATATAACGGGTTACTTGGATAAAGATCTAAACCATCCGATACGCCGTCATTATCTGAGTCTGGTGCTGGCACACTAGACTGAGCAAATTCCTCAGCATCCAGTACCGTGTCACCATCTGAGTCTTGCGTGCCGTCTGTTTCATTTAATGTTAAAAAGTATTGCAGTTCCCATTCGTCAGGTAGACCATCGTTATCGGTATCGCGGGCATAGCGTTTATCTGTGACATATAAATCTTCACCGTCACTTACACCGTCATAATCTGAATCTGAATCGAATGGGCGAGACCCAAGCTTGAATTCATTTAAATCAGATAATCCATCATTGTCTTGATCCGTATTAGCATTCATACGTGACAAGCTACCTACATGCTGTATTTCCCATTCGTCTGCGATGCCATCGTTATCAGTATCAGCCGCACCCGCTGCATTATCAGGGAAAAGGTCATCAGCATTCACCACACCATCACCATCACGGTCTGCTGGCACGATACCTTTTAGACCATTGAAAAAATCGACATAAACCTGAGGTTTGGTTTCATAATCCGTGTCATTTCTAAATTCAAAAACTACATGGTGATTTCCTGCATTTATTTGATCATAAGTTGAGTTCCAGTTAGTGCCATTAACATAAATAGAATCAGTATAATTACCTACGCGGATGGAAAGTCCGTTCACATAGGAATCAGCATCCGATGCTGATCTTGTATACATTCTTAAATTACCGGCCTGCGTACTGATATCAAACTCTAATCGCGCCACTTGCCCAGGCTCTAATTGCTGCTCAGTTTTTAAGGCATATTGCCCCTCATAACTGCTTTCATTGGTAACAATCCAATTCACATTACCGGTATTCACCCAGCCGTTAGGTAACTCACCGCTTTCAAAACTAAAGGTAAGGTCGTGTACAGGGGTATTATTTACAAACGCGGATAAATCGGTCACGCCATTATTATCAAAATCACTGCTGCTAGTGGTCGTGGTTAAGTTTTCAAAATGTGCAATTTCCCACTCATCACCAATGCCGTCTAGGTCTGTATCTGTGTGTGCTGCAGCATTATTTGGAAACGCATCTTCAGAGTTAACGACACCATCATTATCGGAATCGCCTTCAGTAATACGATACGTCAACTCCACTTCTTTTTGCCCACTTTGAGTATTAATAATGACCGCAAAAGTTCCAGTTTCGCCTATTAAGCTAGAAGTAAGTAAGCCAGTTAATACATAAGAGCATTTGTTCAAATAGTTGTTATCAATGATTTCAGAAAAACAAATCTGATTTATTCCCATCCAACTTGGGGCATCACCATTAAAACTTATAGAGTTATCATTCCAACTTGTGGCACTCATCACTTCAATTTTGTTTTCTTGTCCACTGCCAAATACCACTTCATTGCCATCGTCATTGACTATTTCTAAATAGGCAGGACCTGACAGAATGGCTAACCCTGAATTCGAGTTGTCTAGAACAGAGAGGTTAAGTGTTATGAATTCATAAACTTCTAGTTTGGTATCGGCTATAACCTCTATGTTTATTTGTTTGCTGGTTTCACCGGGTAAAAATACTAACGTGCCTTGCTGGTTGTCTGCTCGCCAGTCTTGGCCAAATACAGAATTTGAACCTTCGAAGTGGTAGCTAAGTTTCACTGTCTGCTCTAGCGCCTTTGATAACTCAACCGTAAAGCTTGTTGTTTTTGTACCTTCATTACCTTCTACTATTGCGTCAGCGGATGCTGAGATTAGAAGCCCTTCTATTGCTGTAAACTCATAAAACTGCAGTGTGGTTGCATTACCATCAGTGGCACTCACTTCAATCATATACTTGACATCAATACCATCTGGTACAACACCCGACAACTCAAGCATGTCAGCCTGAATTTGGGTGGTCGTCATCCAATCTGGTTTATTGGTTACCGATAAAGTCGCCCCATCTGCATCATCATAATCATTAGCACGAACACGAATACTATAAGACTGTCCGGCAATCGCTTTTGGCGTACTTATTGATTGAAATTGATAATCTGTATGGAACTCTATTTCAGGTGCTGAATTAAAATTACAACTATAACTTGCGCTGATTATTTCAAGCTCATCTAATAAATTATTTTGATTTTCATCCAGTCCAATCTGGTGTTTCTCGCCACCATGAAAACAATTTTCACCCCATGGCTCGGGCACTGTTTCAATTAATAAGTTTGATAGGTCCGAATCACCAGTACCCACGCCATTCTCACCATGACAAATATAATCTGTATTTTGTACTTCTGAAGATGCCAGTTGACCATCTTTATTTAAATCTAAACCTGTTTCGACTTTAACCCCAGCTGCCGGGCAGTGAATGCCAACCGGTTCATCGCTGGTATTGATTAATGAGGTATAGGTGGGCGCATTTTGATTACAAATGCTTTCTGTTTGATTAATTTCTGATATTTCTAAGGTGTTATTGTTGTTCGTATCTGAACCAATTGACACGGTTTTACCGCCAAACTCACATAATAATTTGTCGGCGTCAGTGACATTAATTAAGCTGTTAGAGCCGTCCTTGCCGCTCACGCCATCAACTCCATTGCACACAACCACTGTTCTTGCATGGTCTACTTCATCAGGGTCTAAGCGCCCATTTGCATTGGCATCAATACCCATTTGAACTTCGGTGCCATTGGCACACGATGTACTTTCAAATCGTTGTAAAGAAATGACGGAATCATTAACGGCAACATTGCCGGTATTTTTGGGGGCGGTATTGTTTTGGGAAGAGGAATCACTTTTCGAGCCGCACGCTGTTAGCAATAAAACAAACGCAGCAAAAGCAATTCCCTTAAAGGGAGTAGTCATCATCTAACATCCTTATCTTTGATTAATCTTTTTTCGGCAGCGAATGCTATAGAGAAAATCAAATAAATCAATCACATAAATGATCAAGAGGATGAGACATACGTCGTGAATGAAATAATTAACCACCTTATTGGTGATTAATTATTCAAAGATATACCTTCAGTTTTAAATGACGAAAAACTAGTGCAACCCTTTGCCATTTTTAGCACTTTCTAGCGGAAACAATCCATTTACATCGCTTTGCGTAAAGCTGTAATGCTGACCACAGAATTGGCAGTCGGCGCGGATTTTTTTCTGTTCATCAATAATATCTTGGCATTCGGCATAGCCAATCTGAGTTAGCGCAACCGATAAACGTTCTTTCGAACAGCTGCAGTTAAAGGATAGTGGCTGGCCTTCGTACAGGCGCACTTGTTCGTCATGGAACAAGCGATGCAGTATGTCGTCATTGCCTAAATGCATTAGCTCATCTGGGCGCAGGGTTTGGGATAATTGCGTTAAACGGTTCCATGCGTCTTCATCGACGTCCATGGCTTCTTGTACTTCACCTAGTGCCGGTAATTCTTGCAGCAATAATCCCGCGGCTACACCGTCTTCGCAGTTTATCCACAAGCGTGTGTCCAGTTGCTCAGACTGTCGGAAGTATCCTTCTAATGATTTAGTAATACTGCCTTCTTCTAATGCAACAATGCCTTGGTAACGGCGGCCTTTATCCGGCTCGATGGTGATGATTAATTGGCCTTTTGTTCCCAGTAAATTGGCTTCGCCTAAATCGGTTGTTTCATCCATGCGAGCAATGCCACGAAGCTTGCCGTCATGTCGTGTCTCGGCCAGTAGTAATCGCACTGGGCCGTCGGTTTGCACTTGTATGCTCAGCAGACCTTCTATCTTCACGGTTGCGCTCAACAATGCCGCGGCGACCAGTAATTCACCTAGCAGGTTGTTCACTGGTGCAGGATAAGACTGACGTTGATAGATCTCGGCTAAGGTTTGTTTTAAACCCACCAGCTCACCACGTACATGGCAGTTATCAAAGGTAAAGCGTTGCAATATGTCGTTACTGGCCATTGGGCTCTCTTCTGTCTTGGCCAAGCCTAAGCTTGGCTCACTCATTTGGGTACTCGGTTTTAAAGAACCGTATCGTCGCGAAATTTGTGAATTTGGCGACGCTCTTTTTTGTTGGGCTTGTGATCAAACAATGGATTCGCATTGGCAAACTTACGGCGACGTTCCGCTTCATCCATGCGTTTTTTGATGCTGTCAGCAGACTCTTCATATAACAGCTGAGCAACTGGCGCGCCGCCACGATGTTCACTGATTTTTAATACGGTTATGGTCTTTTCATCCAGCCCCATGCGAATTTTAAGGGTCGCGCCCACATCCACCGTACGACTCACTTTGCAGCGTTGGCCGTCGTATAAAACCTTGCCGCCTTCTACGGCGGCTTTGGCAATGGCGCGGGTTTTAAAAAAACGCGCTGCCCATAACCATTTATCTAGGCGAACTTTTGCCGATTTAACTTCACTCACTACGGGTATCCTTTGGCGCAGGCATGACGTCAGTAAACTCATCAATACTATGGAAATCTGTGATGGCGCGCTTTGGCTTTTGGCTATCAGGCTCATGAATACACATAAGGTGCGCAATGCCGTAGCGTTTGGCGGATTCTAACACAGCAAGGCTGTCATCAATGAGGACGGCACGGGATTTTTCAAAGTCTTCGTCTTGGGAAAGACTGTGCCAAAACTGCTGGTCTTCTTTGGCGTAGCCATAATCATGGGAACTTATAATCCGGTCAACCATGCCATCTAACCCTGTGTGCTGCATTTTTAAGTCAACGCTGTCGCGGTGGGCATTGGTGACAATCACGCTACGCTTACCCGCCTTGCGTACGGCTTCAAGAAAATCAGGGACATGGGGACGAAATTGAATTTTGTGCGAGACATCGTGTTTTAGTTCGCTGATGGGCATGCCGGTTAATTCACTCCAATAATCTAAGCAATACCACTCTAGCTGACCCTGTTTATCCGCCATTTGTTTGGTTAATTTGGCCAACGCTTGGGCTTTATCCATGCCGTGGTGCTCGGCGTATTTTTGAGGAAGGTGTTCTAACCAAAAATAATTATCGTAATGCAAATCGAGCAAGGTGCCGTCCATGTCCAGTAAAACGGTGTCTATTTCATTCCAGTGGATCATTTAATTGCTGCCTTTTAGGGTTCATACTGCGTTTCTTCTTACATTATAGTGTGTTGACCATGGCTCAGAAACCGCAAATATTAGATCGTCACATTGTGGCTGAAAGTCGCCTATTTACCATCGAATCTATGGATTTAAGATTTTCTAATGGTGTAGAGCGCACCTATGAACGACTGGTACCGGGTGGCTCTGGCGCCGTGATGATGGTGCCTATCAATGAAAAAGGCGACGTTCTTTTAATACGTGAATACGGAGCAGGCATCGAAGATTACACCCTTACCCTGCCCAAAGGAGCCATGGATTTAGGTGAAACCATAGAACAAGCCGCTAATCGTGAGCTAAAAGAAGAGATTCATTTTGGTGCTAAACAGCTGCACCATCTAAAAAAGATGAGCCTGAGCCCCAGTTACATGAAAAGTGGCATTGATGTCCTTATTGCACTAGACCTATACGAAGCATCACTACCAGGGGACGAACCAGAGCCACTAGACGTCGTAGCTTGGCCCCTTGATGATATCGACACATTAGTGCAGCGCGCAGATGTCACAGAAGGTCGTGCCATTGCCGCGCTTTATATGGCAAAGTCTTGGCTAGCAGCACGTAGCTAATCGTTTTTTTAAACTCAGCAGAGCCACTATGCAACCAAATTATGCAGCGATTATTGAGTTAGCCCGTACCGCGGGCGCGGCGATTTTAGACATCTACAATCGCAGTGAATACACCATTATTGAAAAAGCAGACGATAGTCCGCTAACCGAGGCAGACCTTGCCGCCCACCATATTATCAATGATGGTTTACCCACAATTTTAGACGTGCCGATTATCAGTGAAGAAGCCGACATCCCAGAACAAACCCTACGCGCCCATTGGAAACAATTTTGGCTAGTGGACCCACTAGATGGTACGAAAGAATTTATTGATCGCCACGGTGAGTTTACTGTCAACATTGCGCTCATCGAAAATGGTGAGCCCGTGTTTGGCTTAATCTACGCCCCTGTGACCGATGAATGTTTTTACGGTGGCAATGGTAAAGCGTTTTGTAAAATCGGCGACGGTCATGCCGTGCGCTTACACGCCAGCAATCCCAATGAACAGATTGGTGGCCTTAAACAACTGCGTGTATTTGCCAGTAAACGCCACGGCACCGAGGCGCTGAGTCGTTTATGCGATCGGTTAGAGCACCGAGTTGCGTCAGTCCAACGTATCGCGGTTGGCAGTGCATTGAAATTAGCTTATCTCGCCAGTGGCAAAGGTGAGGTTTATCCTCGCTTTGGCAATGTCAGTGAATGGGATATCGCCGCAGGCCATGCCATTTTACGGTGTGTGGGAGGCGATATTGTATCGCTGCAATACGAGCGTATTTACTACGGCCACAAACCCTCAATGATTGTGCCGGGCTTTTTTGCGGTAGGCCAAATAGACTTTGATTGGCGCACGCTTTTGTTGTCTTAGTGACCCCATAGTCCCATAGTCCCATAGTCCCATATGATGATTGAATATAACGGGGGATTTTTAATCCCTCTTTATATTTTTCAAAACCGAAAAAACTGCCATTATTTTTACCTTTTGTGCATCATTCCACGTCAATATTCATGCTTTTTTTGGCTTAAAACGCCTTATTTTTGATTAATAGCCAGAGCGTTATTTAACGTTCTTTTTAATGCGAAAATCATCCTTCATCTTCACCAACCATCCTCCGTTTTTAACTATGATTAACCTAACGTTAATTAAGAAGAAAACGGATGATGACTTACAGTGTTCACCCAAAGATTTATCGCTTGCAGCATGAAATTAAAACCATCGAGCGTCACATGCGTAACGCACAACAACGTATGGGCATGAACAACCCCGCCATACTGCACAACTATCGGGAAATGATTCGTACTCGCCAAGAACTCGTGGCATTACTGAGTGCTAAAAAAGGTAAGAATAACGATAAAAAAGAAGCGATCTTAATTTCTTAAATCACAACAGCCGTAACGTAGTGTGTGCCATGGGATACGAGCTACATCAAACAAAGTAAATGCAGCAACTAGCCAACTGTTCGCTCCACCGCTTGTAACAGGCGATCTTTACTAACGGGCTTTGAGATCCAACCTGTGGCCCCGACCATCTTCGCTTTTTCCTTTTTATAGTCAGCGGTTTCTATGGTCATGACTAAAATGGGTTTGTTTTTATAATGGTCAATAAGACGTAAGTTACTCACTAAGTCCATGCCGTTCATTTCGGGCATATTCAAATCAGTGATAACTAAGTCAACGGTATGCTTCATGGCAAACTCTAGTGCATCACGGCCATTTTCTTTAAGAAAGACCATGTGCCCTGCATCCTCTAACACTAATTTAATGAGATTACGAATCGGCTCGCTGTCGTCTATTGCTAAAATACTGGCCATAATATTTCCTTTGTTTGCTTTAATTAGCTTAGCCTACTTCGACACACTCACACAGTTACGGCCACGTTGTTTGGCTTTATAAAGCGCTTTATCTGCCCGAGAAATAACAGACTCGAACCCTTCGCTGGCACTTTGTTGCGCCACACCAAAGCTGGCAGTAATGTGCAGCGGTTTTTGCTTGCTCTTTTCACCGCGCTTGTTTTTTTTCCGCTCTAGGCTTTTAGGATACAACTCATATTCTTCAATCTTTTTACGGGTTAATTCCAATGCCTCCATCACGTCTTGTTGGGCACTTTTTGCAAATACCAAGCAAAACTCTTCACCCCCATAGCGATAACCATTCGCCTTTGGCGTTGCACTTATCAATTTAGCGATCACCTTCAACACATCATCACCCACTTGGTGACCATAACTGTCGTTAAATTTCTTAAAGTGATCAACATCGGCCATGGCCAAATAATAATGCCTACCCAGTGTTTTAAGCTTGAACTCCATGGCACGCCGCCCTGGTATTCCTGTCAGTTCATCTACAAACGCCATCAAATAACTGTCTATCGTTAAAGAGAACAGTGCGGCAAACGATACCCATAAAATCAAATAATTTTCATCGGCCCATTTAAAGTTAAACGCCACCACCACCAGTAATGGCCAATAGCTCGACCAACGACCGATGCGCACCCAAAAACGCACAAACAATAATGGTAACGCCGCAAGTAACACGCTGGCCCAATCTAATGATATATAGGCATAAGGCAGCACCACGGCGGGTATGGGTAACAACCTAAGCGCAAAACACACAAACAGCACCAATAGTACGAGATTGATTAAATGAATAGGGTGAAGCCAAGGACGCTGCCCCCACTGCAAATTCACCACCGTCATATAAAGTAAAAAGCTTGGAAACGCGAAAGGCGCAAACATATCTAATGTTAATTGAAACGCAGGCGGCAACGACAACAGCAACATAGGTAATACACTGAACACCGCTTGTTGCTGCAACAGCAGAAAGGCACGACCAAGAGTGAAAGCAATCAGGGCAGTAGAGACAAAATCAGGCAAGAAAAAATCATGCTTAGGCAAAAAACCCAAAACAAGTAAGGTAATACAGGGAAGGACGATATTGACGATCGCCAGTCGCAGCTTCATGGCCGAATCCTTGGCAAGATATTCAACCAGTATAGTTCACTTACCCATACAGGCTATTTCGTTTACCTTATTACTAGACTTAATTTAGGGCTGCTGACGAAACTGAGTGGGCGTTACACCGTGTACTTTCTTAAAATGGCTGTAAAAAGTGGACTTGGTTGTGAAACCGGCTTCAAAAAAGACATCTGTGATGGACTTTTCAGGATACTTAGTTAACAACTCAGCTGCGCTGGCAATTCTTAAGTCATTGATAAATTCATAGAAGGTGATGCCCAAGCCGTTATTAATCGACTTGGATAGTTTATTGGGCGTCATGTTTAAAGCAACGGCCAAATTTGGCAGTGTTAAATCATTTTTAAGATGCAAGCCCTGTTCTATCACTTGTAAGCGCATTTTCTCACATTCGCCCTTCACTTCTGCAAGCGCTTGCAATTCAGAGGTATCACCCTCCTCAGGATAGCGCCCTGATAAAACACCTTCATCAAAAAGGTCAAAATTAAGCGGTACAGAACGCATATTCAGAATAGCTGTTTGAATCGTCAAACAGATGAAATAACCCACAAAGGCAATGAATGCTAAATCACCAATCGAAACACTGTCACCAGAGGGGTGACCAAACGCACTAACCACCTGCAACAATGTCACTAATAACGTTATTCCCATTACCTGTACCATTTTGTGCCAACTTTGAGGAAGAGTCTGGCTCTGATAATCCGCCCAATTACTCTTTAACTTTAACAGTAATCTCACTGAGCTAACGATGTACACCAGCATAAGCAAACCAGCCATAGCACTGATCAAGTTAAACAGGCCCACATAAGTGCCTGACTGATAAGCGGCTTGCTCAGAAAACCCAAAAACAACATCCCCTGCTAGTGCATCAGAGCACGTCAGTACGATCAGCAATGGCAAGCTAGCGGGAATAAAATCTCGGGCAGTCACATGAGGCTCAGTTGATATATGGCTGATATATCCAAGTAATAACGGCCCAGGTAAGAAAATGCTAGTCAGTAATAAAAAGTATAAGGGTGGGGATATATAAAAAGCTTGAGCATCTAATAAAATCAGCCCTAAATAAAACGATAGGAACAACATAAAGCTAGACAGCCAATAACGTGAACGGCAGTTCACTGCCAATAATAAACACGCAAGACTAAAGCAAGCCACCGCCAACAAACCATAAACCCATTCCAATGATAACCCCCTGATTAAACGCTAATGTTGCTTTGATTGATTTTAGCTCAACGAACTGGCTATTACTTCGCCGTTTCTAATACTAAATGATGATTTTAAGTTCGTCTGGACACAGCCGGACTACAATAATAGAGGGCTTCCCTAGAATCCACACCAATAAATCATTGCCTGCTAATGGCTTGCAAGAGATATGGATATCGTAACCCGTGAAGTTAAATTATGAATGCATTTGTAAAGCCTGAGGTTTTGGGCGGGTTTATTCAAAGAATATACGAGGCGGCATTAACCCCAGATGACATACACCAGCTGATTGATGATGTCCGTATCTACATTGATGCGCCCTACGCGGCCTTTCAAATTGAGAACTTACATACCCATGAGTTAGGTGACTCACACCTAATCAATTACGACGAAAGCGCTATTGCCATCTATGCCGAAAATTACACCACGAAAGACCCATGGACCATTAAGCTATTAGAAGAAAACAAACTCTACGGTATGTTCTCATCTGGCATTAAACATGTACGTGATAAAGATTACATTAATACCGAATTTTATCAGGACTGGGGCAGGCAAAATAGCGTTCGCTACGCCATAGGTTCCAGCTTTGAAATTAACCACAGCCACATGCTCAAAGTGAGCTTTCAACGCCACAGCGACCACACATACTTTGACGACAATACTGAGGATTTTTTAAATTTACTTCAGCCTCACCTTTCAAAATTTGTACAATTATCGTCCGTTTTTCAAGAGCAACAGCAAAGTAATATTGCCCAAATGTTATTGGATTTAAATCGTCCCGTTTGGATCGTGAACGAAAACCTTGAGATCATTTTTCACAATCATGACGCACAACAGTGGATGCAGCAGGGCAATTATTTATCCAGCCACCAAAATCAACTGGTGACAAAATTGCCTTCGCAGCACAATCAATTGGCCGAAAAGGTAAAATTTACAATCGAGTTACCCCATAACCCCAAATTATGGGCTGGCATTAACAAGTTCAACACCCATGGCAAAATAGTCCTTGGTACGCCCTTACAAAATGAATGTTTTTGGCTAACACCATTACCAAATTGCCAAGATCCAACCACCAGCGTGGCGCTTATTACAGGGCGAAAGCCTCTGCCTAAAGTCGATTTAATTCAACGTATTCACGGCTTAAGCCAAAGAAAGGCCCAATTATGTCTATTATTAATGGAGGGGTATTCAACTTCAGACGCCGCACAACACCTGAATATATCCATCAATACGGTGCGCAACAATTTAGCCGCTTGCTTTCAAGAGCTTAATGTTAATAATCAATCTGAACTGGTACAGCACTTATTTAATACCAGCTGCATCACCCTGGATTAAACAACACAGGTGTATGTAACTTAATACGCCTATCAAAATAGCAGGCTACTTAAACATGATGGATGCCATTAGATTAAGCCAAAACATAGAAACACTAACGGCATCCCTTAATATTAAAAAGACTCGTGATACTGATTTCCAGCAGTGGCTACAATGTCTGTGTAAACTTTGCTCTGCCTCAAATGCTTACCTAACAAGCACTCACACACAACAACAGTATCAAGAAGATTGGCAGTATACGTCACAACAACATGACACGATAAATAGCTTGGAAGTCACATTTAACCTTGAGACCTATGATTGCAAGGTTTCACTGAACTATGCATCCCCTGAAACACTATCCCAAGGAAAAGAATCATTACTGCAATTAAAAGACATCATAAAAGTCTGTTTAACCTTAGGTATTACCCATCATAAATCTTATCAATATCAGCAATTACAATATCAAAGCTTAAGTGCGCTTAACCTTGGGGTATTAGAGTTAAATAAATTTGGCCACGTTATTCATTTTAATTCTTTTGCAAATTCATTAATAGAATCACAAACACTCACGATTCAATCCAATAAACGCCTAATGTTAGGCGATCAACTTGTCACTCATTTATTTAACGATGACACATCCAATTACTTTGAATGGGAAATAGGCACAGCTCGATTTTTTTGTCAGATACATCAACATGGCTTAAACCGAACAAGCTGGAATATCTCTGAAGAAAGTTATTTGTTGATCATTCAACCACTCAGGTATGCGCCCAATCCAAATTGGCTAATGGATGCTTTTTCACTGACTGAATCACAAGCCATTATTGCAAGCCATGCCTGCCTTGGTTTAAGCGCAAAAGAAATCGCACGCATTACAAATTTTAGTGCCAATACCGTCTACAGTTATTTAAAAGCTATTTACGCTAAATTAAACATTAACAACCAATCACAACTAGCCAGCGCTATCTGGCCTGCACTACCAATTTAAAACCCATCTAAAACCCTAAAATGCACTATTGCACAAACACTCATGAAACATAGACTGCCATTTTTATTTATTGAATGAATGGAAGTATCATGAAAAAAGAAATCATCACCATCCTTACTCTTTCACTGCTAGCCGCCTGCGGCAGCGGCAGCTCAAAAAAAGAAAACGATATCCCTAAGGCTCCAATTACACCCATTGAACCTACAGAGCCAGTTGCACCTACAGAACCAGTTGAACCTACAGAGCCAGTTGCACCCACCGATAAAGTAGAGAATAAACAACCTACGGCAAAGGCTGTCAGTATTCGATTTAATAACAATCAAACACTTTATACAGGGGACACCTTAGAAGGCTACTATGAATACATCGACAACGAAAACGACCCTGAAGGCAATACACAATTCCGCTGGTTAGTGGACGGCGAAGTCAAAGACACATCAGAAACCTATACCATAAAAAAAGAAGATGCCGATAAAAAAATCACCTTAGAAGTAACGCCTGTTGCAACAAGCGGCACAACACAAGGCGATGCGACTTTATCAAATGAAATTACCGCCAAACTACGTCAGTTTATTCCATTTACAGCAAACATCACTGGTGGCGAAAGAGTGACCCTCGCCACAGACGGGACACCTGATGGTACGTTTACCCTTAAAAATTTTAGTGACAACCGCGACGCGATCGTATCAACAATAAAATATAATAAAAAATGGTTAATGAGCGTTAATACAAAAGATCATGGCTATACATTGGCCGCCACAGATGGCACTGAAGCAGGCACAGATTTAGTCAATACAATTTATCAAAATATGCATCCTGCTAATTTCACAAAGTTTCAAGGCAGAGTATTTTTCACAGGGACCACTCCTATTGAAGGGCGCGAATTATGGGTAACAGAAGGAACAGCAGAAACCACTCGTTTGGTAAAAGACTTAGAGCCTGGAAACATAGCTCAAGGCCAACCATTTAACGGTTCACCTAATCATCTTAGCGTCGTTAATAACAAATTAATATTTACGGCCTACAGCAGAATTTACGGCACAGAGCTTTGGGTCAGTGATGGAACCCATGCCGGCACATATATGTTTAAAGATTTAAACCCAGGATTTTATGGTTCTAATATCAAAGATTTCTATGTATTTAATGACAAAGTATTTTTCACTGAAAGCGGTCAATTGTATACCACTGACGGCACAACCAATGGTACCAGTCAATTTTCACTAAGCAATGGGCCATCAGATGTCACTGGCTATATTGAGCTTGAAAATTATTTAGTAATTCGTGGAAGATCTAACGGACACCATTCTTCTGCATTATGGCTTAGTGACGGTACAACCCAAGGCACGACTTACATAAACACATTGACTGACAATAATAGAATAAATGAAATGCAGGTATTAGATGATACCTTGTACTACACAGCAGGAGGCGAGTTATTTAGCTACAACGTGGAAGATGGCGCCAAGAAATTCACCAGTGAATTCACGCACAGCAGCCTCACCATTGTGAATAACACACTCTATTTTCAAGGAACAAGCAAAGAAGGTTCTGCTCTTTTCACCCTTAAGGACGATCATATAACCACTGTTTATTCCCCTGATAACCTTAACCCAGAATTACAATTCAGCTTCTCTGATCTAACTGCTTTAAATGATTCGCTCTTATTTATTGCCAACGACAGTATTCACGGTCGTGAGATTTGGGTCAGCGACGGCACCCAAGAAGGCACTAAAATACTGGTTGATCTTATGCCTGGTGAGCAAAGCAGCTACCCTGCCCTTTGCCACTTACAATCTCCCTCTAATTGCGAAAGATAGTCTTTCCCCAAGCGTGGTCAACAGACCACGCTTGCTCTGTAAATCACTGAAAACCCTAAATTGCACTATTGTATAAAACCGCCCTGATTTTACTATCTTGTTCATTTCCCATGAACGAAGTATCCAATAATGAACAAAATCATAGTAAGCACACTGTCTCTCGCTTTACTCTCTGCCTGCAGTGGTGGTGGCGGCGGCGGTAAGGGTGGCAAAGACCCTGTTACACCTGTTACACCTGTTACACCTGTTACACCTGTTACACCTGTTACACCTGTTGCAACAGGTGTGATTAGCGGTATCTCAGGTTTAGGTTATAAAACATTTCTAGCTGATAATACTGAAAAGAACAGCGGTGTGATTAATGCCGATAATGAATTCACCTTTGAAGATAAAGAAGCCAAGACCATTACGCTTTACTTAGGTGGTGCCGAAATCGCAACGGCTACCGTCAATAGCACTATGTCGCTTATGGATTTCTTCCCTGACTTGCCAACCTCAGAAAAAGCGTTTCGTACAAGCTTAAGAAACCCTGAATTTTCTCAGGAAGTCCTACAATCATCGTCAAGAGCACAAGGTATAGCAAACAGCCAAGGCCCAAGTAATACGCTATATAAAGCGTCTAACATCATGCGCTTACTTGTTGCACTTGATAGCGATAACAACCCCGACAACGGCCTTGATCTGCTAACAAATGACTGGCAAACAAAATTAACCAACGAGTCCGATGAAACATTAAATTTTACGGACAACATGTTTAATTTTGAAAACTCACAAGCCATGCTTGCCTTCCAAGAAAAATACGAAGTATCTATTTCTATGGATCCAGCCACGCCATTAGCAGCTTTGTATGAGCTCACCAATACCCCTTTATTGGCACATCGTCGTAACGGATATACGACTCCAACCATTAGACCAAGAAGTACCGTCACTTATGAATATGACGCACAGCAACGCTTAACAAAAGAAACCATTGTAGGCAACGGAACATCTGTAACAACGTACAGCTATGACGATAATGACAATATTGAAACCAAAGTTAGCAGTACTTTTGACGGCAACAATGTGCTCACCAGAAACACCGAAGAGACTTATGAATACAATAGCTTCGGTAAAAAGACACTGTACACAGAAGATCGCGACATAGATCCAAGTAATGCAGAAATCACCCGAACAGTGGATGAATATAGCTATTTAAATGATCGCGTTTATCTGACTAAGAAACAAACTAAGTCTGATGAAACAGGTGATGGTTCGTTTGAAACGTTTTTAGCTCAAAGCTATGGGTTCAATGACAACAATCAACAGATAAGTGAAACCCACGAAAATGTTGATCAAAATGGTGATCGCCTAAAGCTAAACTACCTATATTCATATGAATACAACGAAAACAATCAAATTTCTAAGCAAGTTTATAACCATGACTACAGTGGCGATACGCCAATTATAGACACGGTTCATTTTGCTTATATCACCAACAGCATCACTAGAACTGAACAAATTGGTAACTACACGGAAGTCATTACAGAAACATTTAACGATGCAGGGCAGATTCTTACAAAAACCCGCTCTGAAAAAACAAACGAGTATTTAGATGGTCTAGGTGATATCACTTATACATATGACGATTCCGGTCGCTTAGCATCCTGTACCACGAAAAAAGACACGAATGGCGATACCAATATTGATTTCGCACTTAGAATTATCAACAGTTTTAACGACTCTGGACTTGCTTCCATTACGCGTGAAACAGACTATGACTATGATGGCATATTCGAGATAGAATCAGAACGATTCGCTAACTATGGCGATAACGGGGAATTGTGGGATGAAGACAGTTTCTTTCGAAACTTCTCTTACGACGCTGACGCCATATCAGAAGGTGTACGTTATTTAATACATGAGTATCTCTTTATAGACCGTGATATTTTATACAAAAAGAATAATAACGTTTGTTATCTAGACGTATAAGGGTTACATGCAAGTATAAAAGCGCAGCTCGACTGCGCTTTTTTTATTTCAAAACTAAATGCATTACACCGCCAATAAAAACGGCAAGGTAAACGCGCACAAAATACCCATAAAACTCATACTTAATGCGGCAAACGCGCCTTGTTCGCTGCCATATTCTAATGCTTTGGCTGTGCCAACTGCATGGGCACACACACCCAACGCGCAACCCTGCGCGGGGGCCGCTGTAATATTAAACCAGCGAAACAAAGCCGGTGCCATCAACGCACCTAAGATACCGGTAAACATAATAATTGCAGCAGCAATGGCCGCCATGCCGCCGATTTGAGGGGCTATTTGTAAAGCAAACGCGGTGGTAATGGATTTTGTCCACATGGAGTTTACGCTCATGTCCGAGCCGCCTGCACAATACAAAATGGCCACCGCCACCAAGATGGTCACAGCCCCACCCAATACATTGCTTAATAAAAACGGCAACCAGTATTGGCGCAAAGCCTTTAAGTTTTCATAAAGCGGAATCGCCAATGCCACAATCACCGGGCCTAAAAACTGGCTGATCATATGCGCGCTGTCCATGTAGCGCGCATAACTTAAATCGGTGAGTAATACCACCGCACACAAACTCACTACGCTCACCATGACGGGGTGCAAAAATGGTTTTTGTGCACTAATGCGAAACAACCACAAACCAAACTGAAAACTCAGCAGCGTTAAAAACAAACCTAAATACGGGCTTAACCAGATGGTGTCCCAAGCGCTTTGCCATTGCAGATTCATGAACGACCACCTGCCTTAAGGCTAATGGCTTTTTGTGCAAGCCAACCACACACTGGAATCCCAATCGCAAGACTGACAATCATGGCCGTGACAATTAACACCCCTTCTTCACGGACGACATCCATATGATTAACGATACCCACAGACGCAGGCACGATGAATAACGGTAAGTAAGGCAGTAATCCTTGGCTCGATTGTTTTAAGGGCACACTAATGCCGCCACGAATCACAAGCACAACAAATAACAACAACATGCCCATCACTGAACCCGGTACAGGCCAGCCTAAAAGTGCCGCTAAAAAATCGCCCAGTAGCAAAAAGGCGATCAATATTATGAGTCCGTACAGCATGTGTTGTTTTCAACCAATTTAAGTGAAGTTGGGCCATGACGGGGGGTAGCGACATGTGTCCCAACGTTATTCAATGTTTTATCCACAGAAACTGTGCATAACCTTTATTTGTATTACTGGACTAACCGGTCATCACACTTTGCTAAGCTGTTGTTTTTTAACCAATTGACCCCATAGATACTGGCTTCTAGGGCTGTAGACAAGTGTCCCATGGTTATCCCTATTTTTATCCACAGAAACTGTGTGTAACTTTTTGCCCACAATTTTTAAGTGTTTGATTTATGGTGTGTTTTTAACCAATTTAAGAACTTAACACTGCCTATACCTGCTGTAGCAATGTGTCCCTAAGTTATCCAGCATGTTATCCACAGAAACTGTGCACAAGTGCCCTAGAATGTATCACTTACCCCCTAGGGTCACTTATGCTTTAGTCTAAATTACGGTGATTAGAAGTTTGAAAAATCAGGTGCACGTTTTTGCGCAAACGCGGCAAGGGCTTCTTGGCACTCTTCACCGGTCACCATGGCGCATAATTGTTTGATCTCATCAATCACAACTTGATCCAATTCTTTCAAATATTCTTTTTTCAACATGGCTTTAGCGTTACGCACCGCAGCAGGAGGTTTAGCGGCTAAGGTAGTCGCCACTTTCGTTGCTTGCGCTAGGGTTTCATCCACAGAGGCCACTTTATTCACAAGGCCCACCTGCAACGCTTTTTGTGCATCAAAAAAGTCACCCAAAATTAATAACTCAGAGGCCAAGGCATGACCCATAAAACGCGGGAACAACAAACTTGAACCACCTTCAGGGCACAAACCTAAATCCACAAACGGCATTTTAAAACGCACGTCATCTGCGGCAACTACATAATCGCAATGGGCCAACATGGTTGTACCAATACCAATGGCCAAACCATTTACCGCCGTCACAACTGGCTTAGGAAAACGCGCCAACGCCAACAAAAATTTTAACACCGGTGGCTCAGCAATGGCCGACATGGACAAAAACGCCGCCATATCATTACCACTGGTAAAGTTGCCGCCTTCGCCTTTAAACAAGACAACACGTACATCTTTGTTGTCGGCACTGTCTAATAACGTTTGCTCGGCTGCAGTGTACATTTCATTGGTGATGGCGTTTTTCTTATCAGCGCGATCGAAACTAATAGTTAAAACACGATTTTCAAGCGAAGTCGTAATCATATGGTTGCCCTATTTCTAAAATTAAATCGAAACTGTTTAACGAGGCGGCAGTTTAACGCTAAAGCCTGACTAATATCAGCAAAACAGCCTGAAAATTAATTGAATGTGCCGTATTATACGGCCAATTTACATTCTCATTGAGGCCACTATGTCTGCCACTTCCTCTGCCAAGATCAGCAAGCCGCTGCGCATCGCTACCCGTAAAAGCAAACTGGCCTTATGGCAAGCAGAATACGTGAAAGCCGAATTACAGCGCTTTCACCCAGGGCTAGAAGTCGAACTGGTTACCTTCACCACCCAAGGTGACATTATCCTAGATACGCCATTGGCTAAAATTGGTGGTAAGGGTTTATTCGTTAAAGAATTAGAAGCCGCCATGCTCGATGGCCGTGCCGACATCGCCGTGCACAGTATGAAAGACGTGCCAATGGAGTTTCCAGAAGGGTTAGGTTTAAGCGTGATTTGTGAACGTGAAAACCCAACCGATGCGTTTGTATCCAACCAATACAAAACCTTAATGGATTTACCCCAAGGTGCACGCTTAGGCACATCAAGCCTGCGTCGTCAGTGCCAAATGTTAGCCGCTCGTCCAGACCTAAACATCACCAGTTTGCGCGGTAACGTACAAACCCGCTTAGGCAAACTAGATGCCGGCGAATTTGACGCCATCATCTTAGCCAGCGCCGGTTTAATTCGCTTAGAACTGCAAGAGCGCATCGCTGACTTTATAAATGATGAAATCAGCCTGCCGGCTGGTGGCCAAGGTGCGGTGGGAATAGAGTGTCGCATTGATGACACCGCCACTCAGGCATTATTAGCGCCTCTGCACCACCAAGAAAGCGCATACCGAGTCACCGCTGAGCGCGCCCTTAATCGTCGCTTAGAAGGCGGCTGCCAAGTGCCTATCGCGTGTTACGCCACACTAGATGGCGATCAGCTTTTTTTACGCGGCCTAGTGGGCAGTGAAGATGGCCAAACCATCGTGCGCACAGAAATTACCGGTCACGTAGATGATGCTGAAACACTGGGTATTCAAGCGGCTGAGAATCTTTTAGCCAAAGGCGCTGGCGAAATTTTAACGGAAGTTTACGGTCGTCAGATCAAGTAACTCTCTCTACAAAAGGCAAGCTGTGCATAAGTCCATCTTAATCACGCGGCCCCAAGGCCAAGCGGACGAACTGATCAATGCCCTCACGCAAGCCAATTGGCATTGTGTGCATCAACCGTTGTTGCGCATTGCCCCGTTTAATGAACAGCACGGCGCGGCGTTTCATCGCATGAAGCAGCACATCATGGATTTAGATATTTATGATGTGGTGATTTCCGTTAGCGGTAACGCATCCAGCTTAGCGGTGGATTTAATCGACCAATACTGGCCACAAATGCCCGAGGGCATCGACTGGTATGCAGTGGGCCCAAGTAGTGCTTTAGCTTTTAAAACCTTGGGCATTGATATGCAGCTGCCGGAGCATAACCACAGCGAAGGCTTGCTTGAATTGGCCGGCTTAAACCAAGATTTAAGCCATAAAAAAGTACTGATTTTTCGTGGCGTCGGGGGCCGAGAGCATCTCGCGCAATCGCTCACCCAACGCGGTGCAACCGTCGAATATTGTGAGCTATACCAGCGCGAGCCCGTCACCTTTGCACAAGGTGAACTGGCCGCACTATTGCGTGAACATCAAATACACTATGCGCTGCTCACCAGTGGTGAAATGCTGCATCAACTGGCTACCCAACTAACCACCGAACAAAAACAAAACGTGCATGTTTTGGTCCCCAGTGAACGCATCGCCAACATGGCACCTGCCCTTCACATTCAAAACATCCACGTATGCCCCAAAATAAATGCACAGGGGTTGCTAGACTGTTTACGTAAGATAACGCACTCTAGCTAACTAACCGCAGGCAATAGCAAAGGATTCATCTTGTGAGTGATCAGCAGCCAAATAACAGCAACAAAGCTCTGCCGAATAAAGACACTAAAAGCAATCGTAGCCGCACACCTTGGTTTTTATTGGTGGCCGTACTGATCATTGCAGCACTTGTGTTTGCGCAATATCGCATTGAAATTCTGTTACGTAACCAAAGCGCACTAGAACAACAACTGCAAAGCGTGACGCAACAAAGCCAACAGCAAGCCATGCAAAACGGCAAGCAACAAAGCTTATACGAGCAAAGTCAAAAATCGCTTATCGAAATGCAAGGCCAGCTCGCGTTTATGCAGCACACCTTGAACCAAATTCCGGGGGCCCGCTTAGACGATTGGAAACTCGCCGAAACCGAATATCTATTACGCCTGGCGAATCAGCGCGTGTATTTACAAAACGAATTCAAAGGCGCCCACGGATTATTCGATGCCGCCAACCAAGTACTGGCAAACCTAGACGACCCTGCGTTGTTAGTTGTGCGCGAACAAATCGCTAAAGAAATGTTACTACTGGGCCAACACAGCCAATTAGATCGCCAAGGGATTTACAGCCAACTGCAAGCGTTAAAAGCGTTAGTGCACGACAGCATTCAACCTCCTGCTGAATTTACCCCAGCCGAATCGGCCAACACCGCAAGCGACACCACAAACGAGCAACCAACCGCCAGCTCTGGCCTGTGGCAGCAATTATTATCACTGGTGAGCATTCGTCACCGTAACGACGCCTTCAGCGCACCATTAAGTGCAAGCCAATACCAATTGTTAGAACACAACGTCAACCTCATGCTAGAACAAGCGCAGTGGGCATTATTAAAAGCGGACAACAGCACCTATCAAAGCAGCTTGAGCAACGCCCACCAGTGGATCAGCAGCAACATTCGCCACAATAACGCTAAAGTGTTGCAAGACAGCATCCATGCGTTAAGTAATATCAACGTCGAACAAACAGCACCACAGGTCAGTGGCTCATTGCGATTATTACGTCAGATATTGCAAGATCGCACCTACGCACCAAGCAGCATCAAAGACTCAGCAAACATGCCTGCGACAAAAAAAGCAGAACCTAAAAAAATAGAAAACAAACCCACACCCGCGCCATTAAAAGAGACACCTGAGTTAACTACTAAGAAAGGGGAGCAAGCTTAATGAGCAAACGCTTACTCCTTATTATTTTATTATTGCTGGCCGGCACGTTACTGGGCCACTACATGTTACAAGGCAGTGGCTATGTATTAGTAAGCTTTCAAAACTGGGTATTAGAAACCAGCCTTTGGGTGTTTATTTTAATCATAACGGCCACCGTAATTTCTATTTACGCCGCAGTAAACTTAGTGGTGGCATTACTGGGCAGTCCTGCACTGTTAAGCAACTGGCGAGAACAGCGTGGCATTAAAAGCGCCATTGGCAAAACAGTAAAAGGCTTAATCTATTTAGCAGAAGGCAATTTCAAACAGAGTGAAAAATTATTGATGGCTGGTGCGCACGGCAATGGCAAAATCATCAACTATTTAGCCGCCGCCCGCGCCGCCCAAATGGCAGGCAACTACGAGCGCAGTGACGAACTCATGGCTGAAGCGGTAAAAAGTACCAAAGGCGCAGAGCTGGCCGTTGGCTTGCAACAAGCGCAACTACAGTTGGAGCGTGAGCAATTCGAGCAATGCTTAGCCACCTGTTTACGTTTACAAAAACAATTCCCCAAGCATCAATACGTCAACAAGATGCTACTTAAAGCCCACATGGCACTCGAAGACTGGCAAGCCGTTATTGAGCTACTGCCTAGCCTAAACAAACATAAATTATTACCCAATAAAAAATTCCAAGACCTTGAAGTTGAAGCCTACGGCAAACTCATCGAGCACATGATTCGTTCTCGCAATACCGCAAGCAAAGACCCACAAGCATTATTAGAAGTATGGAAAAATATCCCTACCCGTACCATTAAACAAATGGATTTTTTACCGCTGGCCCACGCATTTATCGAACACCTGATTCACCTAGGCGCCCAACAAGAAGCCGAAGCGCAATTGCGTTATTTATTACAACATCACTTTAGTGATGAGCTCATGAGCTTATACGGCTGGGTAAAAGGCAAAGAAGTGAAACGCCAATTACTGTTTGCTAAAGATCAGTTAAAGCACCGCCCTAACGATGCCGTACTATTACTATCATTAGGTCGCATCGCATTAATGAACGAGCTTTTTGAAGATGCACAAAGTTATTTTGAAGCAAGTCTTGCCCAAGAAAACAGCGCAGAAGTGCGCAGTGAGCTAAGCCGTTTATACCTAGCCAACAATGAAAACGAAAAAGCCATCGCCATGTTAAGACAAGGCTTGGGGTTAGATTTGCCAGATTTACCACTGCCTAAGGCCGAACACTAACTGACCTTTTAACCTAACCGCTGACGATGTGTTGCCATCGTTAGCGGCACTGCCATCGACTTTACGCTATGAACTTTATAAAAAATCTATTTTCTGTTTTTCTTTTACTCACCATCGTTATCAGTCACGCCATTGCTGAAACATCAGTATGGAAAGTGAGTAAAGGCGACAACTACTTTTATGTAGGCGGCACCATTCATATTTTAAATAAAGAAGACTACCCGCTACCTGACGCATTCAACATCGCCTACCAAGATGCTGACACACTCGTATTTGAAACAGACATAGACGCCAGTAATCATCCGAGTCAACAAGCTAAAATGATGACGTCTATGACCTACCATGATCAGCGCACACTCAGCAACGAGCTTAAACCTGAGACCTACCAAGCCCTTAAAGCGTTTTTAGCCACACGACAAATGCCCATTGCCCATTTTGAAAAATATCAGCCTTGGGGATTGTCTTTGATCATCACCGTGATGGAATATCAAAGACTCGGCATGATCAGCGAGTTTGGCGTCGATAAACATTTTAACGACAAGGGCAAAGCCAATCGTAAAAAAATCGCCAGCTTAGAAACCATTGATGAACAGTTAGGCTTTTTACAGTCCCTAGAAAAAATAGACCCAAATATTACAATCGAATACACCCTTAGAGATGTAGAGAGCTTACCCCAGTGGATTCAAGCAATGAAAACCGCTTGGCGTAAAGGCAACATTGAAGACTTTACTAACATGCAGCCTGTCATCGAAATGAAAAGCCAATTCCCAGATGTTTATCACTCGTTTATCGTTAACCGAAACAACAATTGGATGACACAGATTCCCAGATTTATCGAAGACAAAAACAAAGAATTTATCCTAGTGGGTACATTACACCTTAACGGTGAAAAAGGTTTACTGAGTCAGCTGAAAGATCAAGGTTTTAAGGTGGAGCATCTTTAACCTTGTGCGATGAGAATAAATACAATATTAAATTTGGTATTATTTACAATGCACTATAATTCTTTAATCCCTGAAATTAATGTTTCCAATTTTCAAAAAAGCCTAGATTTTTATACATCCATTATTGGATTCACAATAAAATATCAACGTGAAGAACCAAACTTTGCTTTTTTAGAATTAAATGAATCGCAGTTAATGATTGAAGAAGTACGGCATGATAGCTGGCTTGCAGGCGAATTAATCAAACCTTATGGCCGCGGTATTAATCTATCTATTCGGTCCCCTGATATTGAACACACAAAAAATAAAGTCATCGAG
Organism: Oceanicoccus sp.; assembly: GCA_047621325.1. GTDB lineage: Bacteria > Pseudomonadota > Gammaproteobacteria > Pseudomonadales > Oceanobacteraceae > Bermanella. Next base: position 201,385 of record JBLHLT010000002.1, on the reverse strand, counting down.
TTTGGGCTAGATTTCTTCGAGCCTATATATGATGTATGGTATGAAACTGAGCACGGAGAACCATACGGACAAAGGCAGTTCATTGTTTCAGATCCAGATGGCTATTTACTCCGAATGACACAAGAAATCAGCCTATGTGCATCATCAACTGGTAAATAACGGCACAATGCAGGGTGGGCAAACCCCGACCTATCCAAAAATATCTACAACCTAATCTTTCTTACTGATCGTTACTTCTAAGTTCTTGGTATTACCCACATACCACTTTTGCACATACAGCGAACCGATGATCGGCGGCTGGCCATCTTCTGGCACTTCTTTATAACGCACGCTGTTCTTGGTTTCTTTTTCAAATTCAAATTTAACCACTTTATCGCTCATAAATTACACCCTTATCAATAATCCGATTTTTTCAATATATGCAGATTAAGCCAGCCACCCTTGAATGTCATTAGCACCAATGCCTTTCCCCACCAAACCGAGCCACCTGTATAAATATCAACCAGACAATCCAATTAACCTTATTCTCGTAAAAATCAGGTGTACTGCTATATTTTAGGTATAATCGCGCCATTTACTGCTTTTGCTGGATTCTGCCATGTCTGATGATATTAACTTCAAAAACAACCCCCTACACGGGATCAGCCTTAAAAGCCTACTAATTGAGATGGTTGATCACTACAGCTTTGAAATCTTATTCGCCTATTTGAACATCAACTGCTTTAAAACCAACCCAAGCATTGAGTCCAGTGTGAAGTTTTTGAAGAAAACCGATTGGGCTCGCGAGAAGGTAGAATCATTCTATATGTACGAATATAAGAACCTGCCTAAGCCGTCATCGACCCAATTTAATATTTCGCCCCGTGATCGTATTGTGCCAGAGCATCACCAAGTGGGTGAACCTGCAGAATTATCATTAGAAGATGCCGAGCGTCTACGTGAGAAGCGAGCAAAAAAAGCAGCCGAATTTAACAAGGGTGATTTTGGTAAGCGTGCAAGTTCGAATAAAAGTTATACGCCTCGTAGCAACAGCGAAACACCGCGACCTAAAAGCCCTAAAAATGATGCCTCTAATAGCTCGAACCCTTGGGGAAACTGGGAAAAGTAAACGCATGCTATTTAAGATAAAAGGCTCTTTTTACAGAGCCTTTTTATTGAGCTAAATAAAGATACCGCCTGAGATTTCAATCCGCTGCGCGTTAATCCAATTTGCGTCATTGCTTAGCATCATCGAAACAACCGCGCCAATGTCGTCAGGCAAGCCCGCTCGACCAAGTGCCGTCTCATTTGCGATGTACTGGTTGATGCTGGCATTATCGCGCACCGCACCACCACCGAAATCCGTTTCGATGGCCCCTGGTGCAATACAGTTTACTTGTATTCCTCTTTCACCAAGCTCTTTAGCTAAATAACGAGTCATGACTTCAATGCCGCCTTTCATCATGGCATAAGCCGCATATCCGGGCAGACTAAAGCGTGCTAAACCAGAGGATACATTTAGAATTTTGCCTCCATCACGCATAAGCGGTAACAAGCTTTGAGTTAAAAAGAATGCACCTTTTAAGTGAATGCTTACCAACTGATCAAATTGATCTTCTGTTGTTTGTGTAAACGGTGCATTAATGCCAATACCTGCATTGTTAACGAGATAATCAAAATCCTCTCTTTGGTATTCGTTTTTTAATACCTGACTCAACGCTGCCGTAAATTGTTTAAAGCTACGACTATCGCTTACATCAAGCTGCAATGCCGATGCTTTGTTTCCGGTTTTTTGAATACTGGCAACGACATCCAATGCCGACGCTTGCTGGCTTTGGTAGGTAATAACAACATCCATGCCCTTGTTGGCCAAAGCCAGCGCCATGCTTTTACCCAGCCCACGGCTACCACCTGTTACTAATACTATTTTTTTCATGTCTCGCTCCAACCTGTGTGATGTGACTGACCTAGCCAGAGTAGTCACTTGATTGTTAGCAATAAACACGCTAAAACTGACAAGATTGTTCGTTAATTCCAAACAGTGATCGAGACTATGGATAAATTTTTAGCCATGCAGCGCTTTTTGATGGTGGCTCAAACAGGTAGCTTTACCCGAGCAGCCGATATCTTAGACCTGCCCAAATCCAGTGTTTCCGCCGCGGTACAGGGCCTCGAAAAACAACTTGGGGTTCGCTTGCTACACCGTAGCACCCGCAGCGTCACGCTCACACTGGACGGCGAAAGCTATCTTGGGCAATGCCATGGGCTATTGTCTGAATTAGAGGCCATTGAAAGCCAGTATCAAAGTGATGCAAATATGCACGGTGTATTAAAGGTTGATATGCCAAGCCGTTTTGCCAGTGATATTGTGTTACCACATTTATCAACGTGGTTAGAAACACACCCCAATATCCAATTAAAAGTGAGCACGACAGATTTTAAAATTGACCCTATCAAAGAAGGCGTTGATTGCATTATTCGCGCAGGAGACTTACAAGATAGCAGCTTGATCGCAAAACCATTAACCACCTACAACATGATTAATTGTGTGAGCCCAAGTTATATAGCGCAATATGGCGAACCAAAAACCATCGACGATTTACAGCAACATATGTTAATTGATTACGCGCCTAAATTAGGTAATAGCCGAGCATTATTTGAATATTTAGACGGTGACCTTGCTCACCAATTGCCGATGAAAAGCCAACTGGCGGTTAACAGTACCGACGCTTATTTACATGCTTGCTTGGCCGGGTTGGGTATTATTCAGGTGCCTGATATGACTATTAACCGATATTTAGAAAATGGCCAACTGATTGAGGTATTACCAAACTATCGTTGCACACAGCTACCTGTTTGGTTGCTTTACCCGTCCCGCAGAAATCGTTCTAAAAAACTAACGCTGTTTATTGAATGGTTAACGGCATTAATTAAAACGCTAAATAAGCAGTAAAAAACGGCTAAAAATCATTATTTATGCTGTCGCCTTACTGTTCATAAGATAAAAAAGTACATAACGCCTCTTTTGTATTAAATTCAATGCACTCTAGAACCACTCGTTTATCTTTGAATATTAAAGCGTGATCGGGCAGCCTAACGTTAATACGCTGATCCTTACCTTCTACTTTCAAAACCAATAATTTTGTAGACGGTCCGTAAGCATCTAGACTCAATCGAACGTCTTCAATTGCCGCCAAGGCCCTGTATTTTTTAGTGATTTTTTTATTAAAATCAATTGTGCCTATCGCGACAACCGTGAGAGTTAAGAATATAAAGACGGTTATCCACTTACTCTTAAATAAACAGTTTATGCTCATAAATCATCCAGACATCCATGTGCTGACCGTTACGTCGTAGGGCGGGCACTGCCCGCCAACAATTCTTTGCGTCAGGCCGTGCCTGACCTACATTTAAAAATAAAGCCATTAGCCGCACATATACGTGCCAGTGCCCACAGCAATCAATTCATCTTCTTCATTTTTAAATTCCATTCGCGTGACGGCTACTTTTGAGCCAATACGCAAAATAGACGCGCTAGCAAAAAACTCTTTGCCCTTACCTGGTCGTAGGTAATCCACACGCATGTCGATTGTTCCTAACTTAGCGAGGCTTTTTGCACGCTCTTCTTGTGGTAAGTCTAAACGCTGTTTATACGCACCCACCAGCGCAGCGGTGCCGCCTGCAACATCTAACGCGCTGGCGATCACGCCGCCATGCAAGATGCCTTGCAGCCAGTTACCCACGAGTTCTTTGCGCATGTTAATTTTAAAGATCGCTACATCAGCGTCGAACTTATGCACTTCTAAACCGATGTGTTGATTGAAGGGAATTTGATTCATGAAGTTAAGGGCTAGGTTGAGCTCGGTTTCGGTAAATTCTGCTTTCATTCTTCTAACCCTTTATAAACAAATAAAATTTGGCGACTAACCTCGTCGCCATGCATGAAACTTTTCGACTAATTTTAATAAACCTTGTGGAGCGTGGTTACGTTTCCACTCGCCGGCTACGTACTTGTTGGCTTCCATCATGGTTGGGTAGGCGTGAATAGTGCCGAGAATTTTATTCAAACCCAAGCCATGTCGCATGGCTAATACAAACTCAGCCATCAACTCACCGGCCATGGCTCCCACAATCGTCGCACCTAATATTTTATCTTTGCCCGGTACGGTGAGCACTTTAACAAAGCCACGGGCTTGGCCGTCAACAATGGCGCGATCCAGTTCTTTGATTTCAAACTTGGTCACTTCAAACGCAATGCCTTTCGCTTTGGCATCCGTTTCGTTTAAACCGACTCGCCCAACTTGTGGATCGGTATACGTCGCCCAAGGGATAACAGAATAGTCGGCTTTGAATCTTTTTAAATGACCAAATAGTGCATTTACACTGGCATACCATGCTTCATGAGCCGAAACATGGGTAAATTGATAGCCGCCGATCACATCGCCTACGGCATACACACCCGGCATGCTGGTTTCTAGGTATTCATCGACCAAGATATTACCACGCTCATCAAGCTGAATATTAAGGTTATCTAAGCCATAACCTTTTACATTTGCCTCACGACCTACGGCCATGATCATGGCGTCAAAGATGATGGTTTGATCACCATTAGGGGTTTCAATCACGGCCTGTTTTTCACCGTTCATCAGCGCAAATGATTTTGGCTTACAACCTGTCATCAAATTCATGCCTTCGGTTTTAAATTGCGCCGTCACTTCTTCCACTACGTCGGCATCTTCACGGCCTAAAATATGAGGGGCTGGGTCAACCATGGTGACGTCACTGCCAAGGCGATTAAAACTTTGTGCAAGCTCACAACCAATAGGGCCTGCACCTATTACCAATAATCGTTTTGGCTGTTCTTTAATTTCCCAAAGCGTATCCGACGTGTAATAACCAACCTCATCAATTCCGGGGATCGGGAACACTTTTGGGCGACCACCGGCGGCAATAATAATATTACGGGCGGTGCGTGTTTGTTTGCCCTGTGCGGTTTCAATTTCTACCGTCCATGGGTTCACGATGGTTGCACTACCCGTTATGCAATTAACGCCCAAACCTTCATAACGCTCGATACTATCGTGAGGTTCTACTTCTTTTATGCCTGCGTGCACCGATTGCATAACCTGTGCAAAGTCTACGTTTACCTCACCTACATTCACCCCAACGCTTTTAGCGTGGCGAGCCTCATGAGCAAGACTGGCCGCATGAATAATCGCTTTTGATGGCACGCAACCTGTGTTTAAACAGTCGCCGCCCATTTTATGTTTTTCGATTAACGTTACTTTGGCTTTGGTGGCCGCCGCAATGTAGCTGCTCACTAAACCGCCTGCGCCTGCGCCAATCACTAATAAGTTATCCTCGAATGTTTTTGGTTTTTGATAAGCCTTTAACGCGAGGTTCTTTTTCACTCTGTTAATTAATGTACGAGCTACCCAAGGGAAAATCGCCAACAATACAAAACTGCCTAATAAACCGGGTGTCATAATGCCTGCAAATGACAACTCATCTAACTGGCCTAACTGTGCACCTGCATTTACGTACACAGCCGTGCCCGCCAACATACCTAGCTGGCTTACCCAGTAAAATGTGCGTGCCTTAATAGGCATCAAACCCATGACAAGGTTAATCACAAAAAATGGCACCACGGGAATTAAGCGTAAGGTAAACAAATAAAACGCGCCGTCTTTTTCAACGCCTTTGTTAATCGTGCTTAAGTAGTGACCAAATTTCGCTTGTACCCAGTCTTTTAATAATAATCGTGTCATTAAGAATGCTAACGTCGCACCAATTGAGCTGGCAAAACTAATCAACAACAAACCCCAACCTAAACCAAAAATCGCACCACCAATTAGGGTTAATGCTGCAGCACCCGGAATCGATAACGCGGTGGCCACGACGTATACGCCAAAGAAAATCGCCCCCGTTAACAACGGTTGTTCACTGAACAATTGTTGATAAAAGTCAGGCGTGAGGTATTGCTGAGCATCAAATATCACCAGTGCAGTGATGATGGCCGCCAGTGCAGCAATAATGAGGAGCTTTTTCATATTGGGTCCATTTAAAAAAGTAAGTATCTGGTTTTGAACCAGTATGCAGGGCTTAGTTCAGATATACACCCTAGACGGTCGAAAATTTCTACCCGTATACGTAAGTGGGCCATGCGTACCGCTAGGATCGTGTTTAAGCGCTATACTAAATTCTGATCTTCCTTTGTCATACGCAACGGTGTTGTTTTTAGTTTGCTTGCCCTCAATCATAAGCAAAAAACGATGGCTTGCAGTACAATAGCGCGCAAATTAAGAATAGCTGGGAGCCCATCATGGCATTTTCCGATAGCCAACGTTTTTTTCCTGAAACCCGCATGCGCCGTATGCGTGCTGATGACTTTAGTCGCCGTTTAATGCGCGAGAACCAGCTAAGCCCGAACAACCTGATTTACCCTATGTTCATCTTAGACGGTAAAAATCAGCGTGAGCCTATTATCTCAATGCCCGGCATTGAGCGTTTATCCATCGATTTAGCAGTAAAAGAATGCAAATTACTTAGCTCACTCGGTGTTCCGGCTGTGGCGCTTTTTCCTGTTACACCTGCCGAGCACAAAAGTGAGTTCGCTGAAGAAGCCTACAACCCAGACGGCATAGCCCAGCGCGCAGTAAAGGCCATCAAAGAGGCCTGCCCTGAAATGGGTGTGATCACCGATGTAGCCCTTGACCCGTTCACCACTCACGGCCAAGACGGCATCATCGATGAAACCGGCTATGTATTAAATGACCGCACCGTTGAAACCTTAGTGATGCAAGCTGTTAGTCACGCAGACGCCGGTGCCGACATTGTCGCCCCAAGCGACATGATGGACGGACGCATTGGTATGATTCGCGCCGCCCTCGAAGAAACCCAGCACATAAACACGCGTATTCTCGCGTACAGCGCAAAATACGCCTCTGCATACTATGGCCCATTCCGCGATGCGGTTGGCAGTGCGGGTAACCTTGGTAAGGGCAACAAATTTAATTATCAAATGGACCCTGCCAACTCTAATGAAGCGCTGCACGAAGTGAGCATGGATTTATCAGAAGGCGCCGACATGATCATGATCAAACCGGGCATGCCTTACCTTGATATCGTGCGTCGCGTGAAAGATGAATTCCAAGCACCTACTTTTGTGTATCAAGTAAGTGGCGAGTACGCCATGCACATGGCCGCGGTGCAAAACGGCTGGTTAGATGAAAAAGCCGTCATGATGGAAAGCCTAATGTGCATCAAACGTGCAGGTGCCGATGGGATCTTGACCTATTTCGCTAAAGCCGCCGCCCTTGAGATGAACAAATAAAACATCGTCATATTTTAGACATGCAAGGCAGTTAGCATCTCGAATTTTTTATAATAAGGATAATCATGAACACCACGGATAACCAAAACGGCATCGACTTAAGTTCACCGGAGTTTTATTTCAACCGTGAGCTTAGCCACATGCAGTTTAATATCCGTGTGTTAGAGCAGGCACTGGACCCTGCTCATCCATTATTAAATCGTTTAATGTTCTTATGTATTTTCTCAAGTAACTTAGACGAATTTTTCGAAGTGCGTGTCGCCGAGCTTAAAAAGCAAATGGCGTTTAGTCGTGAAATCCCAGGGCCTGACGGCTCACCTCCGGCTGAAGTATTAGAACAAATTTATAATCTGGTGACCCAAACTGTTGAGCGTCAATACAATATATTGAACGAGCAATTGTTTCCGCAACTAGAAGAAGAAAATATTCGCTTTATTCGCCGTGCCGATTGGACCACCAAACAAAAAAACTGGGTTAAAAAGTATTTCAACGACGAAATACAACCGGTTATTAGCCCAATTGGTTTAGACCCCGCGCACCCGTTTCCACGACTGGTTAATAAATCATTAAACTTTATCGTTGAGCTAGATGGCAAAGATGCGTTTGGCCGCAACACGGGTTTAGCCTTGATTCCCGCACCGCGTTCATTACCACGAATCGTACGCTTTCCTGATGAAATATGTGATGGCGGTGATAATTACGCCTTCTTATCCAGCATGATTCATGAATTTGCCCCAGAATTATTTCCCGGCATGAAGGTAAAAGGTTGTTATCAATTTCGGTTAACCCGTAATGCGGATTTAACCTTTGATAAAGAAGACATGGCCGATCTTGCAAGCGCCCTAGAAGGCGAACTGCATGAGCGCGATTTTGGTGACGCGGTGCGTTTAGAAGTAGCCGACAACTGTCCTCCTGCTTTGTGGCAATTTTTACTCGATAAATTCAATTTAACCGAACAAGATTTATATTGTGTAAATGGAATCGTAAACGTACATCGGCTAATGGCGGTGGCCGCTGGTGCTAACCGCCCAGAATTACGCTACCCCTCATTTACTGCCAGTATTCCAAAAGGCTTTCAAGGCAAAAAAGACTACTTTGAGGCAATCAAGAAAAATGACCAGCTGCTATTGCACCCGTTTCAAAGTTTTACGCCTGTCGTCGATTTAGTGCGCACAGCAGCAAAAGATCCAGACGTACTCGCAATTAAACAAACGCTTTATCGCACGGGTGCCACCAGCGAAATTGTCGATGCTCTGGTCGACGCGGCACGCAAAGGCAAAGAAGTCACCGTGGTAATCGAACTGCGAGCGCGGTTTGATGAAGAAGAAAATTTACATCTAGCTAACCGCTTGCAAGAGGCCGGTGCCGTGGTGGTATATGGCGTGGTAGGCTATAAAACCCACGCCAAAATGCTCATGATTGTACGTCGTGAAAATAAAAAACTGCGCCGTTATGTACATCTAGGTACCGGTAATTATCACGCAGGTAACGCCCGTTTATATACCGACTACAGCTTAATCACCTGCAACAAAGATATCACCGAAGATATCCACAAAGTGTTTCAGCAACTTACTGGCATGGGTAAAGCACTCAGTATCAAAAAGATTTATCACGCGCCGTTCACCTTGCATAAAAGCTTACTTGCGCTGATTGCAAAAGAAGCCGATAACGCCGCCAATGGGAAACCTGCTCGTATTATTGTAAAAGTGAATTCATTAACCGAGCCTAAAATCATTCAAGCCCTTTATCATGCGAGCCAACAAGGGGTAGAAGTTGACTGCATCGTTCGTGGTATGTGTCGACTGGTGCCGGGTATTCCTGAGGTAAGCGAAAACATTCGTGTACGCAGTATTATTGGGCGTTTTTTAGAACACACCCGTGTTTACTATTTTGAAAACAATGGTGCATCAAAAATATTTGGCGCAAGTGCCGACTGGATGGAGCGTAATTTATTAAGCCGCATCGAGACCTGCTTCCCCATTGATAATGAAAAGTGGGCCGCTCGCATGAAAGCTGATTTAGAATTATATTTAAGCGATAACTGTCAAAGCTGGATATTACAACGCGATGGTAGTTACATTAAATTAGAACCTAAAGACGGTGAAGAGCACATAAACGCCCAGCAATTCTTACTCGATACGTTAGCCGTGTAATTTTTTCATAAACGGACACAAAAAAGCCCTCATAAAATAGCGTTATGAGGGCTTTTTATTAATAACGAAACACACTATTGAAAGCTAAAATCAAACATGCCTTCTTCTAACAATGATTTTTCACGCTCTAAATCCATTACCGTCATTGGGTTTTTATCTAAATAACCTTCGGGGAAGTTCAGCTTAATCGAAAATTTAAACGCTTTAATCGTCGGATCAACCACCTCATCAATGCCTCGCCCAAAATGAAGCAGCACCGCCAAGCGCAATAAAATACAAAGGCGCATATGGGTTTTAGCAGCCCGTTTGCTCATATTTTCAACGTCTTGAATGGGTAATTTTTTGCGGTGACCTTTTAATAAAATTGCGAGGGTTTCTTGATTTTGTTTACTAAAACCAGGCATGTCGCAGTACTGGACTAAATATCCACTGTGTTTGTGGTAAGCGCTATGAGCAATAGCTAAACCAACCTCATGTAAATCAGCCGCCCAACGTAACCAATCTTTGCAAATGGGCTCATTGATTTTCCAGCGCTCGGCTACCTGCTCATACAAATACAACGCGGTGTTTTTTACATTTTGTGCCTGTGCTGTATCGACAACGAAACGGGTTTGCATGGCCGTTACTGTTTTCTCTCGCACATCCTCATGATTCACGCGACCAATTAAATCGTAAAGCGCGCCTTCACGTAATGCGCCATCGCTATAGGTGATATGGTCTATCTCTAATACTTCAAATATAGCGATTAATATCGCAAGACCCGCCGGAAAAACCTGTAAGCGCTGGTCTTTAATACCCTGTAGTTCTAATTTTTCAACATGCTTTTTCTGGATCACTAATTTTTTTAATGCCAGCAGCGCTTTTAAGTTAATACCTTCTTCTGCAAAACCATAATTCACTAATACACGACTGGTTGCACGCATGGTGCCCGAACTGCCCACTACATTTTGCCAACCAATGCGACGGTACATCGCTTTAATTTGAAACAGCTCACGCTTAGCTGCGGCAATGGCCTGTAAAAAGGCAAATTCTGTTAAATTTCCATCAGCAAAAAATCGGTCGGTGTAAGTGACACACCCTAAGCTCAAGCTTTCCATTTTTAATGGTGCGAATCGCTCACCAATAATGAATTCGGTACTGCCACCACCAATATCGATGACTAAGCGTCTGCCGTCATCATCCGCCAATGTATGTGCCACGCCCAAATACACCAAGCGCGCTTCTTCAATGCCAGAAATCACTTCAATGGGGAAGCCCAATACCTTATTGGCTTTTTGCATAAAACCGTAACTATTGGGCGCTGCGCGTAGGGTGTTGGTGCCGAGAATGGTAATTAGATGGGGGTCGATGCCTCTTAGGCGTTGACCAAAGCGCTCAAGACACGCAAGTGCGCGTTCTTGGGCGTCTTCTGCAATACCGGTAATAGGGTGTAAGCCAGACGCTAATTGTACTTTTTCACCGCGCTGATCAATGATCTGTAACTGACCATTAATAAAACGCGCCATGATCATATGAAAGCTGTTAGAGCCAAGATCGACGGCCGCTAACACCTGCTGGGACTGAACACTGTGTTCCATAAATCACTGAATCTTATTGATAGGAAGCAAGTGGGTATTTTGCACGCTTACGCTTAAGATGCCAGCGAAACCCCGCCCCGCCCATTGATAATCCACACCAATGCACCCATATATAGATGCAATATGCCATTTCTGAGTATTAATCAGTCAAAAGCTGAAAATACTAGGACGCAGTAATTACTTGAACCAAGAGGGCGAGATGCTATTATTGGCCCCATTGAAAACTGCACATTCCTGTGACACTTAACGAGTATTAACCCCATGAGCGATAACATCACTACCCTGACTGACGATTCTTTTGACGTTGACGTTTTACAATCTGACGTACCTGTCCTTGTTGACTACTGGGCTGAATGGTGTGGTCCTTGTAAAATGATTGCGCCAGTTCTTGAAGAGATTGCTGAAGAGTACGCTGGCAAACTAAAAGTCGCTAAATTGAATATTGACCAAAACGATGCCACACCACCTAAATTTGGTATTCGTGGTATTCCAACGTTGATGATCTTCAAAGGTGGCCAAATCGAAGGCACTAAAGTTGGCGCGCTTTCTAAGTCTCAGCTTACTGCATTCATTGATAGCACCATCTAATCAATGCATGAAGAACCCAGCCATACGCTGGGTTTTTATTTATTGAGTGTTTTTTAGCTAGTTTCTGGACTCAAAAAATAAAAGCGACTATAGTTAGTTCAAAGCAAGTATCGAGCGGTTCCGCTCAAATCTAATTCAAACAAAGTTATTCCCTCACTTAATCTTCACATAGAATCCTCAGATCCATATGAATCTTACAGAACTCAAGAAAAAATCCGTTGCTCAACTGCTAGAAATCGCAGACGGCATGGCCATGGAAAACGTGAGCCGCTCACGTAAACAAGACCTTATTTTCTCTATCCTTAAACGTCACGCCAAAGGCGGCGAAGACATTTACGGTGATGGCGTACTTGAAATATTACAAGATGGCTTTGGCTTTTTACGCTCTGCAGACAGCTCATACCTTGCAGGCCCAGACGACATCTATGTAAGCCCTAGCCAAATTCGTCGCTTCAACATGCGTAAGGGTGACTTCTTATCTGGCAAAATCCGCCCACCTAAAGATGGTGAGCGTTATTTCGCACTATTAAAAGTGAACGAAGTAAACGGCGAAGCCCCTGAAAAATCAAAAAGCAAAATTTTATTCGAAAACTTAACGCCGCTTTTCCCTAACGAGCGTTTCGTACTAGAACAAGGTACTGGCAGTACTGAAGATTTATCAAGCCGCATCATCGACTTGATCGCGCCAATTGGTAAAGGTCAACGTGGCCTGATCGTAGCACCGCCTAAAGCGGGTAAAACCATGCTGCTACAAACCATTGCCCAAGCGATTACACACAACAATCCAGAATGCGAAATGATCGTTCTGCTGATTGATGAGCGTCCAGAAGAAGTAACCGAAATGCAGCGCAGTGTACGCGGCGAAGTGGTTGCCTCGACGTTCGATGAGCCACCAGCACGTCACGTACAAGTCGCTGAAATGGTCATCGAAAAAGCGAAGCGTTTAGTTGAACACAAGCGCGACGTGGTGATTTTATTAGACTCGATTACCCGTCTGGCTCGTGCATACAACACGGTTATTCCATCATCCGGTAAAGTTCTAACCGGTGGTGTTGATGCACACGCCCTAGAAAAACCAAAACGTTTCTTTGGTGCAGCACGTAACGTTGAAGAAGGTGGTTCATTAACCATCATCGCAACCGCACTTGTGGATACAGGTTCTAAAATGGACGAAGTCATCTACGAAGAATTTAAAGGTACGGGTAACCAAGAATTACACCTTGACCGTAAAGCCGCTGAGAAGCGTATTTACCCTGCAATGAATATCCGTAAATCTGGTACTCGTCGTGAAGACCAAATGATGCCTGAAGCAGAACTGCAACGTTTGTGGATTCTACGTAAAATCATCGCCGAAATGGAAGATCTATCAGCGGTTGAATTTATGATTGACCGTTTACGTGGCACTAAAACCAACGAAGAATTCTTCCTTACAATGAAAGGTTAATTCGAAGCCCGCAGGTTGTGAATGCATCGTTATAACGACGTTCTCATAACCCTGCAAACGCTTCTAGCACTTACCTATTAAGTGCTTAGTTGATTTTAAAAAAGCAGTCTTTGACTGCTTTTTGTTTATTAAATTTGGCAAAAAATTTAGGAAGCTTGACGAAGATTGAGGGCATCAAATTACGGTTACATCTTACGTCTCTCACCCAGCGTCTTACAAATCAAACATGAAATATAAAGATCTGCGCGACTTCATTCATCAGCTAGAAAAACAAGGCGAGCTAAAACGCATTAGCATGCCCGTGGACCCTAAGCTGGAAATGACCGAAATTTGCGACCGCACCTTACGTGCTGGTGGCCCTGCTCTCTTATTCGAAAACCCAGTGGGTTCTGATGTCCCCGTTCTAGCGAATTTATTTGGCACACCTAAACGTGTTGCCATGGGCATGGGCGAATCCAGTGTTGAAGCACTGCGTGAAGTGGGTAAATTGCTGGCGTTTTTAAAAGAGCCAGAGCCGCCTAAAGGTTTAAAAGACGCATGGTCAAAACTGCCTATCTTTAAAAAAATATTAAGCCTAAGCGCCAAAGAAGTTAAAAAAGCCCCTTGCCAAGAAATCATTATTGAAGGGGACGCCGTCGATTTAGGTAAGCTACCGATTCAGCATTGCTGGCCGGGTGATGCCGCACCGCTTGTCACTTGGCCATTAGTCATCACCAAAGGTCCAAATAAAGATCGTCATAATTTGGGGATTTATCGCCAACAAGTTATCGCGAAGAACAAACTGATTATGCGCTGGTTAAGCCACCGTGGCGGTGCATTAGATTTTCGTGAGTTCCAAGAACAAAACCCAGGCAAGCCGTATCCAGTATCGGTGGCATTAGGTGCTGACCCGGCCACTATTTTAGGCGCCGTCACTCCGGTGCCCGATACACTGTCTGAATACGCCTTTGCAGGCTTACTGCGTAACAGCCGCACCGAGGTGGTGAAGTCTATCGGTAACGATTTAATGGTACCTGCTAGCGCAGAATACATTATTGAAGGTTACATCTACCCAGACGACATGGCCGATGAAGGGCCATTTGGTGATCACACCGGTTATTACAACGAAGTGGACCAATTCCCTGTTTTCACCGTAGAACGTATTACACATCGAAAAGACCCGATTTATCACAGCACCTATACCGGCCGCCCACCGGATGAGCCTGCCATTTTAGGTGTGGCTTTAAATGAAGTGTTTGTGCCGATTTTGCAAAAGCAATTTCCTGAAATCACAGATTTCTATTTGCCACCCGAAGGTTGCAGTTATCGCATGGCGATTGTGACCATCAAAAAACAATACCCAGGGCATGCTAAACGCGTGATGCTTGGAGTGTGGTCTTTCTTACGTCAATTTATGTATACCAAATTTGTCATAGTCACCGACGATGACGTGAACGCACGAGACTGGAATGATGTTATTTGGGCCATTACCACACGCATGGACCCAACACGTGATACTACGCTCATCGATAATACACCCATCGATTATCTCGATTTTGCTTCACCGGTTTCTGGCCTTGGCAGCAAAATGGGCTTAGATGCCACCAACAAGTGGCCTGGTGAAACCGACCGTGAATGGGGCGTACCCATTGTCATGGATGAAGCGGTGAAACGAAAAGTAGACGATATGTGGGATGAATTGAATATATTTGATGAAGAGTCCTAAACTCTAATATGAACCATCAAATTATCATTCAGCCCAAAGGGCTTATCTTTCAAGCCCGCGAAGATGAAAGCATTCTAGATGCCGCCACACGTGCTGGCATTAAGATTCGTAAAAGTTGCACCAATGGCAATTGCGAGATTTGCAAAGCCACTTTACTGGCAGGCGTAGTGAATACCCCTGAAGGTAAAAAGAATGCAGATCATCCTGATGTTAACCCATTGCTTTGCTGTGTATCAAAACCACACAGTGACCTAATTTTGGAGCTAGACAAGGTGCTAGGACCCGGAGAAATTGCTTTGCAGCATATTGCGTTTCAAGTGCAAAGCGTGACAGCCTTTAATGACAGCGTCTATAAAGTCGACTTACTTGCCCCAGCAGGTAAGCCTGCCAGCTATCATGCAGGGCAGTATTTAGAATTGCTAATTGACGATGCCGAGTACCCCTTCACGATCGCAAGCGCCCCAGATGGCCGCCGTGTAGAATTGCACTTAGGGGTAAGTGGAGACAATCAATCAAGCCAAACTATTTTGCACTATTTGCAAACCAACCCAACGGTTCGCGCACGCTTACCAAAAGGGGATGTGTGGCTGAAAACCGAAGCGGATCAATTTAACCTACATGACCCATTGGTATTTATCGTCGCCGGTACTGGCTTTGCACAAGCCAAGGCCATGATTGAAGAGCAACTAAAGCATCAACACAGCGCGATCCACCTATATTGGATCAACCGCGATGCCAGTGGTTTTTACTCTGACACGCCACAACAGTGGGCTGATGAAGGATTAATCCATTATCAAGCCATGACAGGCGAAACCACTAGCTGCCCGCATTTTAATGAACAAACCGTTGAGACTTTAATCGCCAGTAAATTGGGCAACCTTGCCAACATTAAAGCCATCGCTTGCGGTGGCCCTAACTTTGTTTACAAAGTATTAACGGGTTTAGAAGAAAAAGGATTTCACCAGTCTCAGATGCTAAGCGATGTATTTGCTTACGCACCCAGACCAGAATAAACAGCCGTAAATACAATCAATAAAAACGGCTCTTTAGTTCACACTAGAGAGCCTTTTTATGATTCTTTAAGGGCTTTTTTCTCAACCATTTTAAAAACCAAATTAGGCAAAAAGCGTTTAAGTGTCAGCGCCAGCATAGACAAACCTTCGCCCACCGCAATTTCTTTTGTGCCCTTGTTCATTTGCTTAACAATCACTTGCGCGCACTTATCCACATCCATACCACTCTTGATGTCTTCATCGTCGACGCCAAAGCTTTCACCATGAGCGGTTACCGCATTTTTAGAAATATCGGTTTTAATAAATCCAGGCGTAATCGTACTCACTTGAATACCATGCTGGGCAACCTCAGCTCGCAATGCATCAAAGAAACCCATCACAGCATGTTTTGCCGCGCAGTAACCTGTACGCCATTTAACGCCCACTTTACCGGCCACACTTGATGTCACTGCTATATGACCTGAGCCTTGTTTGACCATTACAGGTAATACTTGTTTAGTGAGCGCGATTTGCCCCAATACATCCACATCGAGCAGAGTTTTATATACGGATAAATCGGTATCCAAACATAGCGAACGTTGTGAGATGCCGGCGTTGTTAATCAACACATCAATGGTTTTGAAATGAGCAGTCACCGCAAACACTTTCTCCGCCATGGTTTCGTGTTCCGTCACATCCATTGGTAATACCAATACGTCGGCCTCCTTTGCACCTAACTTCATGCAGGCCTGCTTCACACGTTCAAGCTCAGGTTCACGGCGAGCCGATAAAACTAACTGACATCCCTGTTTAACATATTGTTTAGCAAGCGCTTCACCAATACCCGAAGACGCCCCTGTAATCCAAACTACTGACATATCTCACCTTCTTTTTATTATGTTTTCATCAGCTTGCCATGTTTAAGCCTGAAAGAGAATTCCACTTTGGGTCAGCTTGTTGGGTATATGAGACAGCAAAAGGCCACTAATACTCACATGCAAGACGCCCAATAAGTTGCTTTATCTTCTATGCTTAAGGTATGGAAATATGAGTTTGTTCTAGTATGGCTTCTTTAGATATCTACAAATCTGTTGCTCGATATTATGTGCGCTTGAAGCTAGAAGAAGCCGCTAAGCTGGCTTATCAAAAAGGTGATGAAGAACGATATTTAAAGTATCAGAAGCAGCTTAAAAAATTGAGAAATGACTAGACGGACGCTGGGTATAATAATGATA
Organism: Oceanicoccus sp.; assembly: GCA_047621325.1. GTDB lineage: Bacteria > Pseudomonadota > Gammaproteobacteria > Pseudomonadales > Oceanobacteraceae > Bermanella. Next base: position 184,379 of record JBLHLT010000002.1, on the reverse strand, counting down.
GGTATTCACAGCTGGATACAAGAATTATACAGAAATACATCTTTCAGTCTCTTCTATGTTATTTTGTGACAAGCCATTACCGGATGGTGAAATATAAAATACGTATTCTGCTTGGAACGCATATCAACAAAGGAATGCCATGGCACAGTCTAAACAATACTCTTTCGAAGATTGCGCATTTAGTCCAAAGCGCGAAAGATTAGCTGATTTTTTAACGGAGTACCTTTTAGAAGAGAAACAAGGCTTTGTCTTAAATCTTAATGGTTCATGGGGTGTCGGGAAAACTCATTTCTTAAAGAGCTGGGAGAATAAGCTTTCAGAAAACTACCCTGTCGTTTACATCGACGCTTGGAAAACGGATTTTGCGGATGATCCGCTTTTGGTAGTTGTAAATAGCATCATCGAACACTTAAAAATTGGTTCAGGCGGCGACACCTTTGAGCAAGAAAAAAAGATTATGGGTGCCGCATACAAACTCTTCAAACCTATAGTTAAAAAAGGTGTGACTGTTTCTGCCTCTATGATTGGAATTGATAGTAACTTGAGTGGGGATGCATATGAGGCAATAGAAAAGCTAATAAGTGGGAGCTCTAAGCCAGAAGAGCATTTTTCTGACTATCGGAATAAGATTTCTGCTATTAGTGAGTTTCACGCAGAAATTCAAAATTGGGCTGACTGCTATAAATCACATAAACACTTGGAATCGGATACCTCTATTTTCGTTTTAGTTGATGAGTTAGACCGCTGTCGCCCCACTTACGCTATCGAATTGCTTGAAACCGTTAAGCATATGTTTGAATTGCCTAATTTTATATTCGTCATTGCCACCGATACAGAACAACTAAAACACTCAATAAAAGCAGTATATGGTTCGGGTTTTAATTCAGGCCAGTACTTAACCCGATTTTTTGATCGTTCATTTCAACTGCCTGAGCCCGATAATCTGCAATATTTACAAGCAAAAAACAGCATATCTGATAACAATATACTTAAGCGGTTCAGTATCCACCCATTAAAAGAGCAAAGTATAGAAAACCTAACTGAGCTATTGGGCATTATCACTCAAGCCTACGGTTTAGAATTAAGAGATATAGACAAACTCACTGCTAAACTGAATGCTTGCTTTAGATATATAAAAAGCTCAGAAAAGAAAATTAATATTAATATCATATGCCTAATACATGGAATTATTATCCATCAGCGTGATATTGAGATATACAAGCGTTTACCCTACATTCCAGATGTGACACAGGGTAAAGAATATATTTCATTACAAAACAATCTAAAGTGTTCTTGGTTATCAATAGAGCCAGCAAATAAAATACCTCAAACACATCAATTAATTACCCAATCTTTCAAAATTCTCAACGATTTACCGCAACAACTAGCAGACCTAAATTCAGGTAGAGCAACTCCAATGAATCATTCCAATGACTGGTTTGATCGAAACCTTAGTAATAATCAAGCCCTATATGATTGGCTTCATCGCTGTAAAACTAGATCTGAGCAGTTCGCTGACTGGGAATATATTAAAGACCTTATAGAGATGTCAGCCAGCTTTGATCAAGAAAACGATATAGATGAGTTGCTTGGCTAAAAAAATCCCCGCTAGTTCGAGGAGTTGAAATTCTGAATGGTGCCCTTTGAGGTGAAAGCCGAAATCGAAGCGCCTTCACAAGAGACGTAGTTGCTACTTTTTCGCAGGCATAAAAAAACCAGCTACATGAGCTGGTTTAAAATATTCTGGATGGTGCCCAGAGGCGTGATCATTGCGCAGCAATAGAGTGCCGCAGGCAGTCGAAGACCAAGCGCAGCGTCGCTCAATCTAACCACCGAGTATAGAGAGAGTTCGAACCGCCTATCTACTTTCTTTCAGGCATAAAAAAACCAGCTACGAAGAGCTGGTTTTTAAGAATTCTGGATGGTGCCCAGAGGCGGAATCGAACCACCGACACGAGGATTTTCAATCCTCTGCTCTACCGACTGAGCTATCTGGGCATATCAACGAGCGCAAGGCCTGTCGAGGTGGCGTATTAAACCTGTAATCCAGATTAGTGTCAACCCTCGCACCCAATAAATTTCGCTTAGTTATCAGCGACTTAATCTTTATCTTCTTCTTTAAAGCCTTCGGCTTGGTCGACTTCTTCGCCAGCGAAGAATTTAGCCATTTGACCCTGTAAATATTTACGGCTGGTCATGTCCATCATATTAAGATGTTGCTCATTAATAATGCGGGTTTGATGCTCCATCCAGTCGAGCCAAGCTTGTTTGCTCACATTCTCAAACACGTCTTGCCCTAAAGGTCCTGGGAATGGGGGCTTTGCTAAGCCTTCAAGTTCTTTTTGGTAACGGCGACAAACAACGGTGCGACTCATAAACTTTCCAATAATTTTTTAACAGGGGCCGCTAAGCCCACACTGGCTGGTTGCTTTAAGTTATACCAAAGCATGGGCGATTCAGCCACCTGCTCTACTTTGGCACTTAACTGCACACGAATTGGGTGTATATCTAAATGGTAATGACTAAAGGTATGACGAAAGACGTCACCATGTTCGACGCCCTTTATTTTACTCTGTAGCAGCAGCTCGTGATCAAACAGTTCTTGCTCAAGGCTTTGCTGCGGGAAAATCCACAGACCACCCCAAATACCGCTATTAGGTTGCTGCTGAAGCAGTACTTCATGGCCGTGCTGTAACATAAGTAAACGCACCGCTTTTACCGGTTTTTCTTTTTTAGGCTTACTATTGGGGAATTCTTTCACTCTATCCTGTGCGTAACCTTCGCATTGATTCACCAGTGGGCAAATCTGGCATTGTGGCTTACTGCGGGTACAAAGGGTGGCGCCTAAATCCATCATCGCTTGAGTGTAATCACCGGTGCGCTTGGCAGGTGTATAACGCTCAGCAATCAGCCACATTTCATCGGCTATTTTTTTATTGCCCGGCCAGCCTTCAATTGCATGAAAGCGGCTGAGCACACGCTTCACATTGCCATCTAAAATGGCCGCATGTTTCCCCATGCTAATACTCGCGATGGCCCCTGCCGTTGAGCGCCCAATGCCAGAAAGGGATTCAAGCTCGGCCACCGATTGTGGAAACTCACCACCAAACTCACTCACAACGGTTTGCGCACACTTATGTAGATTGCGCGCGCGGGCGTAGTAACCAAGGCCCGTCCAGTGATGTAGCACCTCATCACTGCTGGCGTTAGCCAAATCTTGAACCGTCGGAAACGATTTCATAAACCGCTGATAATACGGTATCACGGTTACAACTTGAGTCTGTTGCAACATGATTTCGGATACCCAGACACGGTAAGGCGTTTTATTGTGCTGCCAAGGAAGGTCATGGCGTCCATTATCATCAAACCAGGTCAAAACAGCCTGGCTGAAAGCAGAAGATGGGGTCATTGGATTAACTAGTAAGAAATAAAGATGGCAAGCCTACCTGAATGGCCCCACTGATGTAAGAACCTGTCAGCGACTATAATCACGTAATCCCTCAAATTTAAGGCTGCGTAGAAAACAACCTGCAAAAGTGACTATAAAGAAAGCTGACCAATTTCGATAGGGCGCTGAATGTATGACTCCAATTCATCTGCAGACATAGGCCGTGCGATTAAATAGCCTTGTCCATATTCACAACGGTTTGAACGTAAAAAATCGAGCTGTTCTTTGGTTTCAATACCTTCGGCCACCACACGTAAATTTAACTTGTGAGCCATCGCAATCACAGCAGCGGTAATTTCCATGTCGCTTACATCGTTTGGAATATCCATTACAAATGAGCGGTCAACTTTTAAAACATCAATAGGGAAACGCTTTAGATAACTTAATGATGAATAACCCGTTCCAAAATCATCGATGGCAATTGAAATACCCATTTGTTTAATTTGACGCATGGTGAAAATAGCATTTTCGACATGATCCATTAACGTGCTTTCGGTGATTTCTAATTCGATGAGGTCCACCGGACACCCCGTCATGTCAATCGTGTCTTTTAGGTCGTGAATCAAGTTAGGGTCACTAAACTGTCGCGCCGATAAATTCACCGCTACTTTTGCATGCTCAGGCCAAATCCCTAGATCGATTAAGTGTTTCACTTGCATCAAGCTTTGGCGAAAAACAAATTTACCGATTGGAATAATCAACCCGCATTCTTCAGCGATAGGAATAAACCGATCAGGCGGCACCATTTCTTTGCCTTTTGGCTTCCAGCGAATTAATGCTTCTACACCAATAAAGCGATAACTTAATAGATCAATTTTAGGCTGGAAGTACATAATAAATTCATCGTTATGTACGATGGAATTCCTGAGATCTTTTTCAATCTCTAGGTAACTCATCATTTCTTTATTCATATCTTCCGAGAAAAACTGGAAGTTATTTCGGCCCATAGCCTTCGCGCGATACATGGCCATATCGGCGTTACGCATAAGTTTATTACCATCACTTGCATCGGTTGGTGCCATAGTAATACCAATGCTCACTGTATTAATAACCGTTTGGTTTTTTAAAGTAATAGGCTGGCTTAAACATTTTAAAATTTTATCGGCAATGTGACGCACACCATGCGTAGAATCAACATCACTTAACAACACGGTAAATTCATCACCACCAATTCGACTAACCGTGTCTGTCTCGCGCACGCTTTCACGTAAGCGCTGAGCCGTTTCAACTAATAACTGATCGCCTGCATCGTGGCCTAAGCTGTCGTTGATGCGCTTAAATTGATCAAGGTCTAAAAACAAAAGCGCCACAAACGTATTACGACGCTTGCTCTCAACCACTGCTTTATTTAAGCGATCTTGGAATAATCGACGATTCGACAATCCTGTTAATGGGTCATAAAACGCAAGATTTTCCATTTGCAATTGGGCATTTTTTAAATCGGTTATATCGCTAATCGCACCCATATAACCATAAATTTCGCCTTTACCATCATGCAGCACACTGGCTTCGATTATGGTCCAAGTAATTTCCCCCTGTTTTTCAAAACCCACTTCTACCACAAATTCTTGATGATTTTGAATAAGCGCTGTCCATGCTTTTAATGTACGGCGACGGTCTTCTGAACGAATACGCCCTAACCAATGCTCTAAGTTTGCCAACGGCTGATGAATGCCGGTTATTTCCGACCAGCGACTATTCACATACGTTATATCGTGCTGCAGATTGATTTGAAAAATACCAACAGGTGATAGCGTGGCTAGCTGCCTAAATTTTTCTTCACTGGCGTACAGTCGTGCGGTTTCGTTTTCAATTTTGCTAAGCATGCCATTAAAGACATCGGCCATATCACCAATTTCATCTTTGACTTCTTTTTCTGCGCGCAAACTATAGTCTTGCTGCTCTGTAATATCGCGTGCGGTTTTTGTGATCTTTTGAATGGGTTTTAGTAATAGGTATTGCAGATATTTAGCCAATAACATGGACAGTACCAACACAACACATGCAACCAAAACAATAAATAATAATTGCTGCTGCCAGCGCTCGTTCAACCAATCCAAACTTAAGCTCATATATAATGTGCCGACAGGCAGGCCGTCTAACTCAATAGGCTCATAAATTTCAATCGTGCCATTAATTTTCAGCTCATCTTCTTTTGGATTTTCTGGGCAATTTTTTTGATCTAAATGCGTAAAGTGATGAATCGCAAATACTTGCTGACCGCTGTCATAAATACAGGCCATAAGCACGTTAGGGTTTTCACCCAATGCCTTTAAATTGGCCTCTGCTTGCTTGGTATCACCAAAAATAAGTGCAGCGGTACTACGATTGGCCACGATACCCGCCAATATTTTCATATCCTCAGAAACATTAGCCACTTCTTGGGTGCGATCGTAGTAAACCAGCGTGACCGAACTGGCGACAACTGCAAATACGCTAGTAAGAACGATACTGGCAATCAACTTTGTTTTGATATGCAAACGCGGAAGCCAAGTCATTACTGGGCTCCTTTTTGAATCTTACTGGCCACTTCTAATAAATTAGCGGCAAATGACAAACCAGACGTCCGGGCTAACCCCACATTAATGTGTAAGCGCACTCTTTGGTTTTCTAATACAAACACCACCATGGCTTTTTCAATGGAATCAGCACCATCAGCGACCGTTAGTACCGGGTGCTGCTTTAGCCATGCCTGTAATTCGGATGTGTCGACGGCTTTGGGAGATGAGAGCAATAGTAAATGACATAAACTTGCTTGAGATAAACTGGAAACGGGCTGTAAGCGCACTGGCTTGCTAAAAACCGTCCTACCGACCATCTTTTGAAGATTACCTTGATAGGTGTCTGAACCCAATAAACACACGTTAAAATACTCTAGCTCTTTGCGCTCTTGGGGCCAAAATACAAACTTACTGATTTGATAAAGGTAGGCGGACTTAATTTGGTTGGTATTGAGCTCACTCAAGGCGTTACTAGACCCACCAGCAAGCCATGCAGTAGCCACCAAAACAAACCATATATGACGCCAACCTTTTGTCATCTAAGACATTTTCCACAATGAATAGAGGATGGTGACATAATGCACCAATAATATTCAGGTTAGGCTGATTTGTGTTTCAACGCAAACCGCAAGCTTAATAGAGCTTGCGGTTATGAAAAAATTTAAAAGGAAGACTTTAAAGCTGAACAGATTGCAGCTGAGCAATGGTCTTATCAATGCCATCGCGGGCGATTTGGTCACTAAACTGGGCACGGTAAGTACGAATTAAACCCAAACCAGCAATTGTCGCATCGTATACTAGCCACTGCCCCGGTTTTGGTTGGTACAAGCGATATTGCAAATTAACTGGGCTACCGCCAGCCACATGAATATCTGAGCTCACAATCGCTTTATCGCCAGACTTATTAAAACGCGTTTCACCATAGGTGACATCTTGCCCTGTGTAGGCCTTGAAGGCACCTGCATAGGTCTTGATTAATAAGCGCTTAAATCCTTCAGCAAAGTCAGCTCGTTGTTTATCATTGATCTCTTGCCAGTATTTACCGAGCGCTAACTGCGACATACGCTTTTGGTCGATAATAGGCAGCATACGAGTTTCAACGAGATTTAATAAAAATTCAGGCCCTTTATCTAACTGCTCTTTATTGGCTAATATTTCAGACAAAACCACATCTGAAACCGCTTTAACCATCACTTGTGGGTTAGGCTCACCTGCCTGGACGGGTAACATCAAAGCCAGCATTAGGCTTAATACACTGAATAAACGAAACATGATTCTCTCCATTAATTATGATCGTAGTTTAATTCCTAGTCTTAAATAGATAAAGACCATAAAAACCAACTAATTGTTTCACATTACAAACAATACTAACGCGGCAAATAACGCCAACCTGTTAAGTATTGCGTAAATCCCAACTCATACAAGCTGGCCAGCTTACCTGCTTCATCAGTTATAAACAGTGATGACGTCGTGTCATCTGCCCACTGACATAAGCGCACCAGCAATTGTTTCGCCACGCCACGCTCCCGTGTAATACTACGAACACATACTTGCTTAACGTCATACAAGTACGGTTGAGTTGATACATCCGATTGCCGTATCACACACGCAGCACACACAATTCGGTCATTAAACCTTCCCAGCGCGACTAATGCACCTAAACCCAGCTGCCCAAGCGCCCATTCTGAGCCGCTATCGCATACTGAATTCACCGCCCAAGACTCAGGCGCATCGGCATACAATTTGTCTAAGTCGATACAATCTTGTTGATTTGGCTCATCGAGCCACTGCAAATGAATAGGCAACGTCTTAATCCAATACCCACCTTAATAAGGGGCGCCATTCTATCTATGATTAGCGCCCACCGCTACGCCCATTCACCTCGTATTGATAGCGGCAACTCTAACCCCTACGCCATGTTTAAGGTATACTCGGTTTTTTATTTACCCTTTGGATTTAGACCATGGCTCAGCGTACGGCGTCGGTTGAACGCAATACCTCAGAAACCCAAATTAAAGTCTCTGTAAACCTAGACGGTACAGGCAAGGCTCAATTTGATACTGGCATGCCTTTTCTTGAGCACATGCTTGATCAAATCGCACGTCACGGCCTTGTTGATTTAGATATCGTCTGTAAAGGGGATAACCACATTGATGATCACCATAGTGCAGAAGACACTGGCATCACCCTCGGCCAAGCGTTTGCAAAAGCCATTGGCGATAAAAAAGGTCTGCGTCGTTATGGCCACGCTTATGTGCCATTGGATGAAGCCCTTAGCCGTGTCGTAATCGACTTCTCTGGGCGCCCTGGTTTGGAATATAAAATTCCATTTACCCGTGGCAGCGTGGGTGGTTTTGATACCGAATTATTTTATGAATTTTTCCAAGGTTTTGTAAATCACGCAGGCGTAACCTTGCACATCGACAATCTAAAAGGTCACAACGCTCACCACCAAATCGAAACCGTGTTCAAAGCGTTTGGTCGTGCCCTGCGCATGGCAATGGAAGTTGACCCTCGAATGGAAGGCATGATTCCTTCTACCAAAGGCTCTTTATAATTTTCGAGCAACACGCTTTTAACCTTTTAAACTTCATTGATCGCCCAGCTCGCTATTTTTAAAATAGTACTGGGCGAAGCCAAAAATTGTTAACGCAATACTGGCAAGCTCCAGCAAACGAGAGAAACCCAATGAAAAGCAAAATTTGTGCAGTCATTGACTATGGCATGGGCAACTTACACAGCGCCTCTAAAGCACTCGAGCACGCCGGCAACGATACAACCGTAATCGTCACCTCTGACCCAGACGTTATTCTAAAAGCCGATCACGTGGTATTACCTGGCGTTGGTGCTATGCGCGATTGTATGGGGGAAATTCTACGCTTAGGTGTCGATCAAGTCGTGGCTGAAGTCGCCAAAACAAAACCACTATTAGGTATTTGTGTCGGCATGCAAGCCATGATGCATCACAGTGAAGAAAACGGTGGCGTTGAGTGTTTAAAATATTTCCCAGGTAAAGTGCAGTTTTTTGGTAACGATTTATTCGAAACCCAAGGCACACAAAACGGCGAAAAATTGAAAGTCCCCCACATGGGTTGGAATCAAGTATCACAAGTTGCTCACCCAATGTGGAACAACATTGAAGACAACACCCGTTTTTATTTTGTACACAGCTATTTTGTCACCGCCGAAAACAAAGCACACATAAAAGGCCACGGCCATTATGGCAAAGATTTTGCCGCGGCAATTGGAGAAGACAATGTATTTGCCGTGCAGTTTCACCCAGAGAAAAGTCACACTGCTGGCTTGCAGCTACTAGAAAACTTTTTAAATTGGGATGGGCAAGCGTAAGCTGGCCCTTTGACTGCTTGCCCCTCACGCTCAGGATGATCGGGGAGGCGAAAGCCAGTAGGATGGGTTAGATTGAGTAGCACGAAAATCGCAACCCATGGAAAATTTTTACTTTAAACTTGATGGGTTACGCTCGTACCTCGCTAACCCATCCTACGAAATAATTTTATAATAAGCTGTATTGGATGCAGTTAAGACAAGGCATAAATATTTTTTCGCGAGGCGCATAGCAGCGCTATGTAACGAGTAAAAAAATATTTATAACGCAGTATTAACAAACTCCAATAAGCGGGAAAAATGAACCATGGGATTAGCAAAAAGAATCATACCCTGCTTAGACGTCGAAGGCGGCCGCGTTGTTAAAGGCGTGCAGTTTGTTGACATTCGTGATGCTGGCGACCCAGTTGAAGTAGCCAAGCGCTACGACGAACAAGGTGCTGATGAAATTACCTTTTTAGATATCACCGCATCACACGAAGGCCGTGATACCACTATTCACATGGTGCAAGCCATTGCTGAGCAAGTGTTCATTCCGTTAACAGTAGGCGGCGGTATTCGCGCCATTGAAGACATTCGCAACATGTTAAATGCCGGTGCTGATAAAGTCTCTATCAACAGCGCAGCCATTACTAATCCAGAATTTGTCCGTGAAGCCGCCGAAAAATTTGGCAGCCAATGCATTGTTATCGCCATTGACGCTAAAAAAGTCAGCAAAGAAGGCGAAGAAAATAAGTGGGAGATTTTCACCCACGGTGGCCGTAAACCAACTGGCATTGACGCCATTGAGTGGGCGGTAAAAATGACGGGCTTTGGTGCAGGTGAAGTATTACTAACTTCAATGGATCAAGACGGGGTTAAAACTGGTTTTGATATTGAATTAACCCGCGCTGTTTCAGAAGCGGTAAACGTACCAGTAATCGCCTCTGGTGGTGTGGGCAACTTACAACACCTTGCTGATGGTGTAACCCTAGGCAAAGCGGATGCCGTATTAGCCGCCAGTATTTTTCACTTTGGTGAGCATACCGTGCAAGAAGCTAAAGAGCACATGCAAGCGCAAGGGATTGAAGTTAGGCTTTAACAGTTTTAGAGCCGTAGGATGGGTTAGATTAAGCGCAGCGAAATCGTAACCCATCACCGACTTCAACTGATGGGTTACACTCGTACCTCGCTAACCCATCCTATCAATTGTTACTTTATTCTTTACAGTGCTTTAACAAGCTTTCGCACTTCTGCCAAATGCCGCCTCGAAATGGCCACCAATTCTTTAAAGCCATTCAAGCGCAAAGCAACACTGCCATCCTCGCATTTTTCTAAGCCTTGTATGGCGGTTTTACGCACAAGGGAATTACGATGTACGCGAATAAACTTATCACTGAATTCTTCTTCTAATTCTTTTAACGGTTCATCAATTAACACTTCACCGTTTTTATGAATAACCGATATGTATTTTTGTTCGGCGCGGAATAATATTATATTTTCAACCGCTATCAACTCTAAACCCTGATGCGTTTTGGCACTAATATGTGAGCGACTATGTTCTGTATTTAATGAAACGGCCTGTGCTTTATTGATTTTATTTAACCGGGAAAACGCCGCTTTTAATTCTTCTTTACGCACGGGTTTTAATAAATACCCTACCGCTTGTACGCTAAAGGCTTCGATGGCAAATTCATCATAGGCTGTGCAAAAAATAATAGCAGGCGGTGTATCAAACTGTGCAATATGACGGGCGGCTTCGAGGCCATCCATTGTGGGCATTTGAATATCCATCAGCACCACGTCTGGTATATATTTTTCAACCGCTTCTATCGCCTGTACACCATTGCTGACCACGGCGATGACATCGCCCAGTTGCTCTGCTTCAACAAAACGCTGTAAACGACTACGGGCGAGTTCTTCGTCATCGACAATTAATACATTCATGATGCAACTTGGGTTTGATGATTATAGTGAAGGTGAATAGTAAAGGTTTTCTCGTCTTGTTCTGTGGTGCTGCTCGCATCATGGCCATACAGCGCTTGCAGGCGATGCTGAATATTTTCTAACGCCATTTGATTACCACCTTCATGACGCTGATGCTGTGCCGTACACAATGGATTACTCACTTTAATATGCAAGCGAGACTGCTCCACATAAATAATAATACTAACAACACCGCCTTTTTCACTCGGTGCAATGCCATGGTAAATGGCATTTTCAATCAGCGGCTGCAAGGTTAACAACGGAATGCTCGTTTGCTCTGGAGCGCTCACTTGCCACTGCACGCTTAGCCGATCACTCAGTCTTAATTGTTCAATGTTCGTGTATTTTTTGCATAAATCAATTTCTTGCTGCAACGTAGTTTGTGTACCCGCCATTTTTAAACTGGCACGGAACAATTCACTTAAATCTTCAACCGCTTGTTCGGCTTTGTCTGGGTCCACATGAATCAAGCTGGCAATAATATTCATGCTATTAAATAAGAAGTGCGGGCGAATCCGGCTTTGTAGTGCCTGCATTCGTGACTGCAATTCACTGCGGGCATGTAAACGGCTTTGCATTTGAATATAAAAATAATGAAGTAATAGAGCCCCTAGTATGGCACTGATCAACTGATTTCGTATCAACCAGTCCCAACCATAATTCTCAAATAGTAACTCGTTCATACCATACAATGTAATCACGCTGATCAATAAATTAACCAACTGAATCAACACAAAGCTCATGGCGGTTAATTGATTCAAACTCAGAGCAGGAATATATAACCGTAAACGACATAAGCAGGCTGCACTCACCAACACCACCCACTGCACATAAAACGACAACAAACCAAATTGCTCCCAGCTAAAATTCTGCGCCCCGCTTGATAACAAAATCAGCACAATCACCAATGCTTGGCTAAACAAAATCAACCACAGCACGGCCCTTACTTGGCATAAGTCGGGAATCAGCTCTTTTGCATTGATACGTTGTTTGGGTGAGGCCACGAGGAGTCCTTTTTATTATGGGCAAAGTCTGTCCCATTAACGGCTTTCGCTCAAGCCTATTCAGCTTGGGAGGCCCTATTTACGGATAAGTGGCACTCATGGCGCTATGCTAAGTGTTGAACCGTTGCATATCCTGTATAATACGCGCAATTTTTACCCGTTTAGCCGTCCTCAGCCCGCCTGAGTAAAAGTGAGAATATTATGAGCCAGAAAACTAACTCCGCATGGGGTGGCCGTTTTTCAGAAGCCACTGACGCCTTCGTACAACGCTTTACCGCATCGGTCGAGTTTGACCAGCGCATGTATGCACAAGATATCCAAGGCTCAATTGCTCACGCCACCATGCTGGCCAAGGTTGGTGTTCTTACTGACGCAGAACGCGATGACATCATCAAAGGCTTAGGCGAAATCAAAGCTGACATAGAAGCAGGCAACTTTGAATGGTCCATCGCTCTTGAAGATGTACACATGAACATCGAAGCAGCTCTAACGGCTAAGATTGGCATCACTGGTAAAAAACTACACACTGGCCGCTCTCGTAACGACCAAGTGGCTACTGACATCCGCTTGTACCTTCGCAGCGAAATTGACCATCTATCAAGCGAAGTAACACGACTACAAGCCGGCCTAATTGAATTAGCCACAAAAGAAGCCGACACTATCATGCCGGGCTTTACTCATTTACAAACTGCACAGCCTGTGACGTTTGGTCATCACCTACTGGCATGGAACGAAATGCTAGAGCGTGACTTTGCTCGCCTACAAGATTGCCGTAAGCGTACCAACGTCATGCCACTGGGCGCTGCCGCACTTGCTGGCACCACCTACCCAATCGACCGTCACATGACGGCTGAACTACTAGGGTTTGATGCTCCAACTGAAAACAGCTTAGACAGCGTGTCGGACCGTGACTTCGCCATCGAATTCACCGCCGCTTGTGCCACTATCATGATGCACCTAAGCCGCTTCAGCGAAGAATTAGTACTTTGGGCCAGCGCGCAATTTAACTTCATTGATTTACCAGACCGTTTTTGTACGGGCTCATCAATCATGCCGCAAAAGAAAAACCCTGACGTACCAGAATTAGTACGTGGCAAAGCAGGTCGTATCTTTGGTCACCTAATGAGCCTGCTCACGCTCATGAAGTCGCAGCCATTGGCTTACAACAAAGACAATCAAGAAGACAAAGAGCCATTGTTCGATACCATCGATAACGTGGGCGGCAGCTTACGCGCCTTCGCTGACATGATGCCTCATGTAGTATCGAAAAAAGACGTGATGCGTGAAGCGGCACTACGTGGTTTCTCAACCGCAACCGATCTAGCCGACTATCTTGTACGCAAAGGCGTGGCTTTCCGTGACTCACACGAAATTGTAGGCAGCGCAGTGGGTTATGGTGTTAAAACCGGTAAAGATTTAGGTGAAATGTCACTGGAAGAATTACAACAATTTGGCGACATGATTACTGAAGATGTGTTTGAAGTATTAACCCTTGAAGGTTCGGTTTCAGCTCGTGATCATTTAGGGGGTACTGCACCGAATCAAGTTCGTGCAGCGGCTAAACGTGCGGCTGAGAAACTAGAAACTAGAAACTAGAAACTAGAAACTAGAAAAACCGCTAGTGACAACACCAGCGGTTTTTTATACGTTTCAATTTCTCGGATGACACTTCGCTTACGACCAAAAACCCGTTTTATATGTAATAAACTTAATTAGCTGCCATATTCCAAACCTCTAAGCTGTCACGGCCCTGCATATCTATTGAGTTCCAAATAGGCTGGGAGCCAAATCGAACAAAATATTTTGATAAAAATAGCTGATCTTTACCATCTAACGGTTCAAAAATAGTTTTTTCCTGCACACCCATCAAATTCAAGTCATAACCCATCAAGTCATATAACGTTGGTGCCATATTAAAATGGCTGACTTTGTTCTTGTTAATTTTTTGCGCGATTTTTAGCTTGTCTAAAATTAATGCCTCATTACTTAAAATTAAAAATGGTACAACACCCTCTTCAGGGTCAGCGCTTGCAATTGAGCAATGCGTACCATAACCTTCACGGCCATCATCATGAAAACTCTGTCCATGATCCGATGTATACATCATCACATATGGATTACTCTTATTACTTTCAGTAAATACTTTAAAGAAGTTAGTAACATTCCAAGAGACCGCATTTTTATAAGAATTAATAAATTTCAAGCGCATTAATTCAGAGTAATCATCAGGATGAGGCAATTCATCTTCTTCTGGGTAACTCTTATCAAATAAAACGCTTTGCATAACAGGTGAATATACCGTGGCATTACTTGGATATTTACCCTCATACGGAAAGTGGGCACCCATTTTATTTATATAAATAAAATCTCTAGTTTCATTATTTAGTAGCTCAATTAATTGATTCGCCAAAATATTATCTTTGTTAAATAACTGATAGCCACTATCTGAAACCTGATAAAAATAGTCAATATCTTCTTTTTCAGGTTCAGTCATATGATTACCCAGCCGCCCTTGCGTTAACTGTGCATCTAAATACACTGTTCTATAGCCTGCTTTTTTAGCAAATTGCCATAAACTTGGATTATGATTCTTATCATGTAAATATGTGCTGCGTCTAACACCTCTTCTTAATGATAAATTTGTTGTATCGCTGCAATTCGTTGCCGACGCTGCAATGCCAAAATTAACCATTTTCATAGAATGCTCAAGTAACGATGTCGCTACACCATTAGCATTATTAATATCTAAAAAATCCCCTCGAATACTTTCATCTACAACAACAATTAAATCACCATTAAAAGATGATTTAGTATGAGCCACATTAATTTCAGGTAAGTCATCCGATAATGGGTTAAATATTTCATCTTTTATAATCACTAACGAATAAGCTAGACCCGTATATTGTGTCGGCATTCCTTTTGTACCATCTCCTTCCCTGAGATATAAAATTGAAATTAATATTACACAAGTCAATATACTAGGAAAGATCATCAAATATTTGTTATACAATATCGGGGAATTTAGAGGCATAAAAATAGCTAAGCCTCCCAGGAGTGCAACCATTAACCCATACCACAACCCATCAAACGCAAATAAAGCATCTGACCAATTATTGATAGCATGAAGCATTGTTTCTAATTCATAAAACTCCAGGTAATGATTGGTTACCTGATAGTAATTCAGTGAAATTGAACTTAGAACTATTATCAGTATCGAAAAAACTAACTTGGATTTTGAATTCTCATGGAACGCTAAAAATAGAAATGAAAGAACTGAAATCAAACTTACAAGCAAAAATACAAAAAGAGATACGATTGACTCAATATCACATATTCTCTTCCACATAAATGGATTACTTAAAACAAGGAAGAGAATTAGCAATAAACTCTTAGTAAAAAATCTTAAATCCATATCAAATAACACTCCATATATTTTTTAGAGCATTATTACATTTTTATTACACCAATAAGAGAGGAAATTAGTCGTGGTGTAAATTAAAAATAGTGAGACTTACACATTATAATTATCAAAAAAAGCCCCCATGATTGCTCACAAGGGCTTCAATCGGTCTATGGCAATCTCATACTACTAAAACAGTAATGATGACTTCAGTCTCACCCCTACCCCATCTAAATCAAGGCAGCTCCAATACACCGTCCATTTCAACTTCAGCATCTTTTGGTAATGCAGAAATCTGAACAGCAGCACGAGCAGGATAAGGTTGTTCAAAATATTCCGCCATGATCGCATTTACTTTGGCAAAGTTGCCAAGGTCTGTTAAGAAGATGTTTAATTTTGCGATGTCTTGTAGTGAACCACCAGCGGCTTCACAGACTGCGGTTAGATTATCAAACACGCGACGTACGTTATCTTCGAACGTACCGCCAACCATTTCCATGGTTTCAGGTACTAGTGGGATTTGCCCAGAAAGGTAAACGGTTTTACCCACTTTTACTGCTTGTGAGTAAGTACCAATGGCTTGCGGGGCTTTTTCTGTATTGATGATCTCTTTCATTTAAAAATCCTACCTGTCTCTATTTATTTTATCGTCAGTTTGATTCGTCTAATTAACAAAAACCCATATGTGAAAACACATATGGGTTTTATTTTTAAGCTACGATATAAGCGTTCATTAACCTGCGTTTTTAAGTCTCGTTATTTTATTAACGGCTTTATTTTTACGCAGTTTACGCATCACATCCGCTAAGTGCTTACGTCCATTAACACCAATGCGTAAGCTCATCACACTTAATCGTGCATCTTTATCTTCAACGCTAATTTGCTCTAAGTTACCGTCTGCTTCGGTCACCGCTGATGCTAATTGTGCAACTAAGCCACGGCCATTTTCAACCCACGCGCGCAATGTGACCGAGAAATCTTCTTTGATTTTATCATCCCAAATAAGCGGTAAGCACTTATCGGTTTGATCAATCAGCTCTAACATATTTTTACAGGTATTAGTGTGCACCACTAAGCCACGACCGGAGCTTGAATAACCCACAATTTGATCGCCAGGAATCGGGCTACAGCATTTGGCATAGCTAACTACACCACCTTCTTTGCCGTTGATACTGAACACGCCTTCGCTGCTGATTGAGCTGACACCGTCTTCTTTGCCCAATACAAATACGGCAAGACGACGTGCAATGGCTTGTGGTGCTCGTGAACCCAAACCGATTTCTTCTAATAAGGTATCAAGCTGTTTTACGTTAAATTCTTTTAATAAATGCTCAAGATGAATTGAATCAATTTCATCAAGATTGATATGAAACATGCTGATGGCGCTGGCCAATAGACGACGTCCCAATGAAACCGATTCATCTTGTTTTTGGTTTTTCAAATAATGGCGAATGTTACTGCGCGCTTTTGAGGTAACCACAAAGTTTAACCATGATGGGTTAGGCGACGCGCCTGGTGCAGTAATAATCTCAACACTTTGACCGCTCACTAATTTGGTGCTTAGTGGTGCAAGTTGATGATCAATACGGCAACCCACACACGAGTTACCTACATCGGTATGCACGCTATAGGCAAAATCCACTACGGTACTTTCTTTGGGCATTTCAACAATGCGCCCTTTTGGCGTGAAGATATAAATATCGTCTGGGAATAAATCCACTTTCACGCTTTCAATAAATTCTTGTGGATTACCAGCACGCTGTTGCAGCTCTAATAAACCTTGCACCCATTGGCGCGCGCGTTTATTGCCTTTGCTTTCGGTTTCATCTTCGTCGTCTTTGTATAACCAATGAGCCGCGATGCCGTTATGGGCCATGGCTTCCATTTCTTCGGTACGAATTTGAATCTCAATATGCACGCCACCTAGGCCCACTACCGAGGTGTGCAATGATTGATAACCGTTGGATTTTGGAATGGCGATGTAATCTTTAAAGCGGCCCGGTACTGGTTTGTACTGGTTGTGGATAAACCCTAACGCGCGGTAACAGCTGTCAACGCTATCCACAATAATTCTGAAGCCATATACATCCATAATTTGTTTGAAGGATTTTTTCTGTTCCTTCATTTTGCGATAAATACTGTATAAATGTTTTTCGCGTCCAATCACGCGGGCATCTAAGCCTTCTTCTTTTATGCGCTTTTTAACCGCTTTGCTGATTTTATCCACCAGCTCGCTGCGATTGCCACGCGCTGCCTTTACCGCTTTGCGAATCATGTTGCTGCGCATTGGGTGCTTAGCGTTGAAGCATAAATCTTCTAGCTCGATACGAATGTTACTGATGCCCAGACGGTTAGCGATTGGGGCATAAATTTCGAGGGTTTCACGAGCAATACGGCGCTTCTTTTCTGGCGGCATGGAATCCAGCGTGCGCATATTATGTAAACGGTCAGCTAGCTTCACCAAGATCACGCGAATATCACGGGCCATGGCCATAGCCATTTTTTGAAAGTTACCCGCTTGTTTTTCTTCTTGGCTTTCAAACTTAATGTGGGTCAGCTTACTAACGCCGTCCACGAGTTCAGACACGGTTTCACCAAACTGTTCAACTAAAGCATCTTTGGGTACTGCGGTATCTTCGATGACGTCGTGCAACATGGCAGCCATTAGGCTTTGGGGGTCCATGTGCATTTCAGAAAGGATATTGGCCACCGCCAGCGGGTGAATAATATATGGATCACCACTACGACGATACTGACCCTCGTGGGCCTGTTCGGCGTAATAGTATGCCCGGCAAACCTGATTGATTTGCTCGGGTTCGAGATAGCTGCTTAAGCGCTCGGCTAATGCATCTATTGTTGGCACCCTTTACCTCCTAATACTTGCTGGCAAAGTAAGGATGCTCTCATACTTAGTCTTGCTCAGCAGCGAGTGCAGCGGCTTCTGCTGCTGCCATTGACGCCTGAGTGATTTTGCCTTCAGCAATTTCACGTAACGCAATCACCGTTACTTTATCGTTCTCTGGTGCAACTAATGGCTCAGCGCCTTGCATAGAGATTTGGCGAGCACGTTTGCTGGCTAGCATTACAAGTTCAAAGCGGTTATCTACGCTGTTTAGGCAATCTTCTACGGTTACGCGAGCCATGATTTAATCTCTATCTATGGGGCAGCGAACTGCCGTTTACAAAGTTTGATGGGTTAGTTTACAAAAAGCCGCTGGTTTACGCCAATTGTTTAACCCTATCGCAGTGGATTCATTTCACTATTATGTCTGTTTTTGCAGGCTTTTAGCTTAAGAGATTGGTTATCATCTCTTTGTGACGCTCACTTTGGCTGCCAACGCGTAAACGCTCGGCTTGAAAAATCGATTTAAGCTCACCTAAAGCCACTTCAAAATTGTCGTTAATCACCACGTAATCGTATTCGTGGAAGTGGCTCATTTCGCTCACGGCTTCATTCATGCGGCCTGTAATGATCTCTTCGCTGTCTTGGCCACGGCCGGTTAAACGATCAAGTAAAGCTTGGCGTGAAGGCGGCAAGATAAAAATACTCACAGCATTGGGCATTAATCGACGTACTTGCTCGGCCCCCTGCCAGTCAATTTCAAGTATCACATCAACCCCTGTATTCAGTTGCTGCTGTACCGCACTTTGGCTGGTGCCGTAGTAGTTACCAAACACTTGAGCGTGCTCTAGGAAATCACCATGATTTATAAGCGACTCAAACTCGGTTTTTTCAACGAAGTGGTAATGCTTACCGTTTTCTTCGCCTTCACGCTTATTGCGCGTGGTATGGCTAACAGAAACCGCAATATTCGAGGTTTGCTGTAGCAACACATTTAACAAACTGGTTTTACCTGTGCCTGACGCGGCGCTTACGATGTATAAGGTTCCAACTGTCATAATGGGTTCTCTACAGCTTATAGAAATTAAAGAATGAATAGTTGAATGATAGCAAGGTTTTAACCTTGGCAAAATGAATCGCCTTTAAACAAAGGCGATCAAACCAAGATAAATCGTGCTTATTCGATGTTTTGCACCTGTTCGCGCATTTGTTCGATCAGCACTTTCAGCTCGACCGCAATTTGGGTGGTGAGGTATGAGATGGATTTAGACGACAAGGTGTTCGCCTCACGATTCAACTCTTGCATCATGAAATCTAGGCGGCGGCCCACCGCGCCTTGCTGCTTTAGGATGCGTGATACTTCGGCTAAATGGGCGTCTAACCTGTCGAGTTCTTCGTCTACATCGGCTTTTTGTAGCACGATGACCATTTCTTGTTCAAAGCGATCAGGCTCTACTTGCAGCTTTAAATCAGCCAACTTCGTCAATAACGCTTCGCGTTGCGCCGTTAATATTTGCGGCAATAAGGCTTTAACCTGTTCGACTTGCTCACCAATGCCTGTAATACGCTGTTCAATAAACAGGGCAAGCGCCGCCCCTTCCCGCTCACGCATTTCAATCAGCTGGGCTAAAGTTGCTTGAAACGACTGCATGGCGTCTTGCTCAACAGCTTGGTTATCCAGCGTTGGCTGCATGAGTACACCGGGCCACTTTAAAATTTCTAAGGCATCTAATGCGTTGCCCGGCCCAATGATGCTATGCACATGATCGGCGGCGGCATTCAGCTGGCTCACCAGTGTCTCATTCACACTCATACCCTGAGACTGCGCATGAGGCGTGAACTTCAGGGTGCATTCGACTTTGCCGCGGCTGAGCTGTTTACGCAAAACCTCACGCACTTGAATCTCTATTGTGCGCAAGGTATCCGGTAAACGAAAATGAAGCTCTAAATAGCGTGAATTCACCGAGCGAATTTCCCAAGTAAAACTACCCGTTTCGGTTTGCAAGTCGGTACGCGCAAACGCGGTCATGCTGTGCATGGCAACTTCCTATCTGTTTATATTTACCGGTAATTTTACCTGTGATTAAGGCCGCCGCCTAATTTACCATCACTACAAATGTATTTAAGCGTAAACAAAGCAAAATCTGCCTTGGTCTTATGGCCAAGGCCAGTATAATGGCCTCAAATTTACCAGACAGAGAACACCATGAGACCAAGCGGACGCTCCCTAGATCAACTGCGCGAAGTTAAAATCACCCGTAACTTCACCAAGCATGCAGAAGGCTCAGTATTGGTAGAATTTGGTGATACCAAAGTTATTTGTACTGCCAGTGTCGAAACCCGCGTACCTGGCTTTTTACGTGGCCAAGGCCAAGGCTGGGTAACCGCTGAATACGGCATGCTGCCGCGCTCTACGGGTTCGCGCATGATGCGTGAAGCCGCTAAAGGCAAACAGGCAGGCCGTACTGTTGAAATCAGCCGTTTAATTGGTCGCTCTTTACGCGCCGCCATTGACCTCGAAGCACTAGGTGAAAACAGCATCACTATCGATTGCGATGTTATTCAAGCCGACGGTGGGACTCGTACCGCGTCTATCACGGGTGCTTGCGTTGCACTCGTTGATGCGATCAATCACATGATTGAAAAAGGCCAGCTTAAAAAGAACCCAATGAAATATATGATTGGCGCGGTTTCTGTGGGCGTTTACAACGGTGAAGCTGTACTCGACTTAGACTATGCCGAAGACAGTAATGCCGAGACCGACCTTAACGTGATCATGGCTGACAACGGTGGTTTTATTGAAATTCAAGGCACCGCTGAAGGCGAGCCTTTCCAGCCAACTGAATTGACGGCAATGTTAGAACTGGCTAAAAACGGTATCGCTGATTTAATTAAAATTCAGCAAGCTGCTTTAGCTCAATAACAAAATATAAAAAGGAGTATCAAATGGAATCAGCGCCAGCGCAAATTGGTTTACTACTGGTCAACGCAGCGGCAGGATTTTTCTTATTCATCGTTTTGTTGCGATTTTTATTACAAGCCGCACGAGCCGATTTTTATAACCCTATCAGCCAATTTGTCGTAAAAGCGACCAATCCTTTGATTATTCCTTTGCGTAAAGTCGTACCGGGTTTTGCCGGTTTTGATTGGGCCGCCATTGTATTACTTATTATTGTTCAGCTGGTGGCCATTTCATTAAGCTTGTTGATTGCAGGCTATGGCTTGCCGATTGGCAGTATTGCAGTGTGGGCGTTACTGGGTACCTGTGGCCTATTCCTTAAATTATATTTTTGGGGCTTACTGATCACCGTGATTTCAAGTTGGTTAGCACCGCAAAGTGCCAACCCTGCGTTAATGCTGTTACGCCAAATTCTAGAACCAGTCATGGCGCCTATTCGTAAAATATTACCGGACATGGGCGGTTTTGATATCAGCCCAATCGTTTTATTTTTAAGCATCAATGTTTTTGAAATTCTATTGATTTCGTTCGCTCGTCAAGCGGGCGCTCCTGGTTTTATTATCGGCTTATAAGCAAGTTTATAGCGGATTTATTGCGCGCAGTGGCGTACACTGCGCCTTCCACAATTTCTCTCTACTTCATGTCAGGACCAATTGAATGCCGCAAGAAATACCTGCCAATTCAGTTGGCGTAGTCACGCCTCAAATTGCCATATTTAACGAACCCTTAGAACTGCGCAGCGGTAAAGTCCTTGAGCGCTATGAACTTGTCTATGAAACCTATGGCACGCTCAACGCTGACAAGTCTAACGCGGTCTTAATTTGCCACGCACTAAGTGGTCATCATCATGCTGCGGGCTACCACAGCGCTGACGATAAAAAACCCGGTTGGTGGGACAGTTGCATTGGCCCTAACAAAGCCATCGACACCAATAAGTTTTTTGTTATTGCACTTAATAACCTTGGTGGTTGCCACGGCAGTACTGGGCCAACTTCCATCAACCCAGAAACCAACGCGCCCTATGGCAGTGACTTTCCTATGGTGCGCGTACGTGACTGGGTAGAAAGCCAAGCGCGCTTGGCTGATCGCCTTGGTATTGATAAATTTGCCGCCGTTGTTGGTGGTAGCTTAGGGGGTATGCAAGCGTTGCGCTGGTCGATTCAATACCCAGAACGTTTACACAGCAGCGTGGTCATTGCGTCTGCGCCTAAACTATCAGCCCAGAATATTGCCTTCAACGAAGTCGCGCGTAACGCCATCATGAGCGACCCTGACTTCCATGACGGTCACTATTTAAAACACAACACTATTCCCAAAGCTGGCCTAATGCAGGCTCGCATGTTGGCGCATCTTACTTATTTAAGTGACGATGCCATGGGTGAAAAGTTTGGCCGAGACATGAAAGCCAATGAAGTTCGTTACGACTACTCACCCGAATTTGAAGTCGAAAGTTATCTGCATTATCAAGGTGAGAAATTTTCCACCACCTTTGATGCCAATACCTATTTATTGATGACTAAAGCATTAGATTACTTTGACCCGTCACAATATTACGACAATGATTTAGCAACCTGTTTAAGTCACGCTCAGTGTAAATTTTTGGTAGTGAGTTTTACCACCGACTGGCGTTTTAGCCCTGAGCGCAGTGAAGAAATTGTCGATGCGTTAATCGAAGCCGACAAAGAAGTGACCTATGCGCGCATTGAATCAGAAAAAGGCCATGATGCCTTTTTGATTCCCATTCCAAGATATGTAGACCTGTTTAGTGCCTACATGGAGCGCATTGCTAAGGAGCTCGCGCTATGACGATTCATGAGAAAACTGAGCTGCGCAGTGATTTAAACATCATTCAAGATTGGATTGCGCCAAACAGCCAAGTATTAGACTTAGGTTGCGGGCACGGCGATTTACTGTGTTATTTAAAAGCAGAAAAACAATGCAAAGTATATGGTTTAGAAATCAACCCTGAGTGCATCGTAAGCTGTGTCACAAAAGGTTTAAACGTAATCGAACACGATTTAAACCACGGCCTAAAACATTTTAAAGACGGTGGTGTTGATACCGTCGTGATGACCCAAGCATTACAAGCCGTCCGCCGCCCAGATGTTCTACTTGATGACATGTTACGGGTCGGTAAAGAAGCCATTATCACCTTCCCTAATTTTGGTTACTGGCGCACCCGCTTTTACCTTATGACAAAAGGCGCTATGCCCATGTCAAAAACGCTACCTTACAACTGGTATGACACACCTAATATTCACATGTGTACATTCCATGATTTTGAAAACCTATGCCGTGAGAAAAACCTCACTATTTTAGACCGTACTGTTGTTGATAGTCGTCACACAGAATCGCTATCCACCCGTTTATGGCCTAACCTATTAGGTGAAATCGCCATGTATCGCGTCACCCGCTAGGAGTTAAAATGCGTTTATTCATAGCTAGTTGTTTTTTATTACTGACAAGCCTAAGTTTTGCAGATACTCAAGGTGAGCAAAAACAAGTCTTTGGCGAATATGAAGTTCACTTTATGGGGCTGACCAGTAACGAATTAGACAAAGATGTCGCCAAACTATATGGCATCACTCGTAGCCGCGCGATTGGGTTTTTAAATGTGAGCGTGCTTAAAAAAGGCCAAGGCCCACTACCCGTTGCTTGGAACGCCAAAATTGAAGGCTCCATGTTTAATTTAATCGGCCAAAGCCAAGCACTCAGCTTTACCCGCGTGCAAGAAACCAGTGCCTTGTATTTTTACAGCACCTTTGATTTTTACGACCAAGATATGTATCGCTTTCATTTAAAAGTCACCCCCGACGGTGAAACCCGTGCGTATGATGTGAAATTCTCACAACGTTTTTATCGCGGCGAATAATACCTTCTCACATTTAATGTTTAAGCCGCTCAAGCAGCGGTTTTTCTTTTATATACATATCGAAAGCACTCATTATGTCTAAGCAAAAAATCGTTCTCGCCAGTGGCAATAAAGGCAAGTTAGCTGAACTACAAAATGCCTTAGAAGGGTTTGATGTAGAGCTCATCGCACAAAATGAATTTAACGTCACCGACGCCGATGAAACTGGCTTAAGCTTTATCGAAAATGCCATATTAAAAGCGCGCCACGCAAGCCTTGCAACCGGCTTACCTGCTCTTGCAGATGACAGCGGCTTAGAAGTGGACGCACTCAATGGCGCACCAGGCATTTATAGCGCACGCTATAGCATCATGGACGGCGAAGCTGGCCCTACCAGTGACGAAAAAAACAATCAAAAATTATTGGCCGCGCTAAAAGATGTACACCCTGATAATCGCACTGCACGCTTTCATTGCGTACTAGCCTTTGTCCGTCATGCCAAAGACCCTAACCCGCTTATTTGCCAAGGGGCATGGGAAGGCTCAATCAAAACAGAATTAGACGGTGAAGGCGGTTTTGGCTACGATCCATTATTTTTCATTAAAGCGCTTAATTGCACCTCGGCACAACTAAGCAAAGACGAGAAAAATACAATCAGTCATCGTGGCAAAGCCATCGAGCAATTAAAGACAGTGTTTCGCTTATAATGAGTCACCTGAAGCTACCACCCCTATCGCTTTATATTCATGTGCCTTGGTGCGTACGCAAGTGCCCGTACTGTGATTTTAATAGCCACAAAGCCGATAGCACGCTACCTGAGAAAGATTACATTGCAGCCCTGCTAGATGACCTGGATATCGACCTTACTTGGTTAAAACAACAAGGTCTAAATAAGCGTCCATTACAGAGTATTTTCATTGGCGGCGGCACACCATCGTTATTAAGTGTTAACGCTTATCAAGAATTATTTAGCGGTTTAAAGCAACGTTTAGAGTTTGTTGATAACATCGAAATTACCATGGAAGCAAACCCTGGCACCTTTGAAGCTGAAAAATTTAAAGGTTATCGTGAGCTAGGTATTAACCGCTTATCCATAGGCATTCAAAGCTTTCAAGATCATCAGCTTAAACACCTTGGCCGTATTCACTCAGGCCAAGAAGCCATCAACGCGGTTAACATGGCCAAAGACGCTGGCTTTGATAATTTTAATTTAGACTTCATGCACGGCCTACCAGATCAAAGCTTAGAAGACGCGCTTGCAGATTTAAAACAAGGCATAGAGCTTAACCCCACGCATTTAAGCTGGTATCAATTAACCATTGAACCCAACACTGAATTTTTTAAACGCCCGCCGGTTTTACCGCAAGACGAAACCCTATGGGCCATCCAAGAAGCTGGCCAGCAATTATTGGCTGATCACGGTTATGATCAATACGAAATATCCGCGTATGCCAAACAAGGCAACCAAGCTAAACACAATTTAAATTATTGGGAGTTTGGTGATTACTTAGGCATAGGAGCTGGCGCCCATGGCAAGTTAACCGCACCTCACGCTGACATCAACCAAAGCAAAATTTACCGCACCGCCAAAACTCGCTTACCAAAAGATTATTTAAATTTAGCAAAACGCTTTTTGGTCACGCAAGACAATATTGAAGTGGAAGATCGTGATTTAGAGTTTTTAATGAATGGTTTACGCTTATTTCATGGTGTGGATAAAGTGCTTTTCAGTGAGCGCACTGGTTTGGCTTATGAAAAAATTGAAGAAAAGGTCGATGGTTTAGTCAAACAAGGTTTGCTGGAAGCTGGAGATAAATTAAAAACCACCACTCAAGGGCAGTTGTTTTTGAATGAGGTGTTGGAACATTTTTTGTAGTTTATACAAATTGAAAAACATATATGATCAAGCTGATTATCGCTAATAAATAGATAGGCCAAAACCAGCATAATACATATGCTGATATTATTGAGGGTAACCAGCCAAGTCCTACACCTAATAAATACCCATACTCAGAGATGCAGTATATCCAGCTCGAAAAAAAGATAATTATTCCTGAAATAACACAGCCTACAGTATATCGAGCACTCCAATCCATTAATACCACCTTAAAAGTCAGTATTTATTAGTTTAGTCTATTATGAGTAGGACATACTAAAAAGGGAGCATAAGCTCCCTTTATTCTAAATATTCGAGTAATTAATTACTCAGCACCAGCCGCTTTCAATGCTTCTGCATAAGGCTTGCCCGGCTCATGAGAGGCAATCACTGCCAAAGCGCTTTCACCTTCTAGATTTTTTGCGCTTACGTTATGGCCTTCTTCTTTAAAGAACGCGACAAACTGGGCAAAAATTTCTGGGGTCATGTGTTGGTAAGCTTTTAAGATGTTGATGTAATCAACATCAGTGCCGTCGTAGCTTTTGCTTTCTAAAAAGAAGCGCATGCTTGCTTCGGTAAAATCACCACCAAATACTTTTTCTTTATCTTTTTTCAATGACATGTCGTGTTCCTACTTAAATTAAATACGTTATAAATAATTATTCAATACGGGCGTAGATTAAATCCCATACACCGTGGCCTAATTTTTCACCACGATTTTCAAATTTTGTAAGCGGGCGAAAATCTGGGCGTGGGTGATAATTACCTTTGCCTGCGGTATTTTCATAACCGTCTGCGACTTCCATCACTTCTAACATGTGCTCTGCATAAGGCTCCCAATCGGTTGCCATATGAAACGTGCCGCCCAGTTTTAATTTCTTGCGGATATCCTGTGCAAATTTTGCCTGCACGATACGGCGTTTGTTGTGACGCTTTTTATGCCAAGGGTCAGGAAAGTACAACTGCATAGTTTGCAGCGAACCATCCGCTATGCATTGCTCTAGCACTTCAATCGCGTCGCATTCGAATACACGTAAATTTTCAACACCAAAGTCTTCAGCATCACGCAATAACTTAGCAACACCAGGTGTATGCACTTCGATGCCGATGTAATTAAGATTTGGATTCGCCTGACACATCTCGACCAAGCTTTTGCCCATGCCAAAACCGATCTCAAGGACCACAGGGTTATCGTTACCAAATACAGCCGCATAATCAAGCATGCCCATGTCTAGGCTTAAGCCTTTTTCGGTCATGTGCTGGGCATAGGTTTCACGTTGCAACTCGGTCATACGCCCTGCACGTACCACGAAGCTCTTAATACGCTTAGCGAATGCCACGTCTTTAGGTGCACCGTATTCATCTTTTTCCGTGACCTCAGGGGACACAGGAATTTGTTTATCTGTCATAGCTCTCTCATTCCGGCTGTTTGAATGCTGCAACCAGCAAACACAGCCAGCCAACTAATAGGGCAAAACCACCAATTGGCGTGATCATGCCCAAGGCCTTAATTTGGGTGGCCGCCATTATATATAAACTGCCGCTAAACAGTAGGATGCCAACAAGAAAACTCACTGCTGCCCATTTTAAACCGCGCCATTGTGGCCATTGTTTGAGCGCAAACGCCAAAATCAATAACACACCACCATGGAGCATTTGGTATTTAACACCGGTATCTACCCACATAAGAGCATAACTGGGTAATAAGCCCTTAAGAGCATGAGCTGCAAACGCGCCAATGGCCACGCTGCAAAAACCAATTAAGGCTGCAAGAATGAGGATATTTTTTGAGTTGAATAGTGAGGTCATCATAGGCATTACTGGCGGTTTATTTAGAGCGTCTAAAAACGAAAAAGGCCCGACTAAGCGGGCCTTTTAATGAAAGAGGTTAGTTAAGCGTCAGCTTCAATTAAACCTTTCACCTTGTTCATGGCATTTTTCTCTAACTGACGAATACGTTCAGCTGAGACTCCATATTCTGCGGCTAATTCGTGCAACGTCGCCTTTTCTTCGTGCAACCAGCGGCGCATCAAAATATCTTTGCTGCGGTCGTCTAGCTCAAGCATGGCGTCTTGCAAACGAGCCGTACTGTCTTGTTCGTAGTCCGCGTTTTCAACCGCTACGGCTGGATCAAAGCTGTGGTCTTCGATGTAGTTAACCGGCGCTTGGTAAGCAGTGTCGTCATCGTCAGCTACTGGGCTATCAAAAGCGGTGTCGTGGGAGGTCAAACGGCCTTCCATTTCTTTCACTTCTCTTAGTGATACACCCAAATCATCCGCAATGGTTTGTGCTTCTGATTCGTTTAACCAACCCATTTTCTTTTTGGCGCTGCGCAAATTAAAGAACAACTTGCGCTGTGCTTTAGTGGTGGCCACTTTTACGATGCGCCAGTTTTTAAGGATGAATTCATGTATTTCGGCTTTAATCCAGTGAACCGCAAAGCTCACAAGGCGTACGCCTACTTCTGGGTTAAAGCGTTTTACGGCTTTCATTAAGCCCACATTGCCTTCTTGAATAAGGTCTGACTGGTTCAAGCCATAACCGCTGTAGCTTTTAGCAATGTGCACAACAAAGCGCAGGTGTGAGACAACTAGGTGACGGGCTGCGTCGATGTCGTCTTCGTAATATAGGCGTTCCGCGATTTCTTTCTCTTCATCAGCGGTCAACACAGCAATGCCGCCGATCGCATTCAAATAGCCATCGAGGTCACGACCTGGAGTAAGACTAGCGATGTTTTGGGCCATCAAGCTTGTGTTCATTGTTTGGGTGCTCTCCTATTTCTGTTCATTCAGCACAATTAACGTCATGCAGTGTAGCATCGGTATTTTTGAGCGCCAAGAGCTGATCGAGTTCCATTTATTTATATGTTAGCAATAAATTGTTGCATCTCTGGGACATTAATCGCCAACCCGTTTTTTATGGCTGAGTATTAAGGCTCTATACTGCTTAAATGCCTTGAAACCGCCAGCCAAGCACCTAACCAACCTAACACAACACCGTCAATAATCAGTAATAAGCTATCCACAAAACCCAAGCCTTTTAAGGTGAAGTCGCTACCATACAGGCTAATAAGTTGCTCAACCGGTCCAGATAGCCAAAAAAGCCCGATACTCAACAGTATCCAAGCAATTATTCCGCCACCTAAGCCAAACCACAGACCTGTGTATAAAAACGGGCGGCGAACAAACGCATCGGTGCCGCCCACTAGCTTTACGACCCTAATTTCATCACGGCGGCTTTCGATGGATAGTCGAATGGTGTTGCCGATAATCAATAATACCGCCAATCCTAATAACGCCGCTAACGCCCAAACTAAGCGTTGGCCTAGCTCCATAAACTGATACAGGCGTTTAACCCACATTAAATCAAGCTGTACGGCGTCTACATGGCGCTGCTGCTCAAGCTTTAGCTGCAATTGCTCTAAGGTGTTTTCATCTTGATTGGCTAACTTGGGAATCACACTAATCACGCCGGGTAAGGGGTTATCACCTAAGCCGAAAATAACATCACTTAAACCAGTGCTTGCGCTGAATTCTTTAAGGGCTTGATCTGGAGCGATATACACCGCCGAGCTCACCTCGGGCCAACTAGCAATATCTTGAGTCATGTCGTCGGCAAAACGGGCTAATACGCCCTTTTTTAGATACACACTGATCTGGCTGGTTTGATCCCAATTGCGGCTAAGTTGCTTCACGTTTTCTAACGATACATACAAAGTCATAGGTAGTGACAATGCGATAGCAAGTACTAACCAAGTCATTAAGCTTGAGCCAGGGGCCGCTAGTAAGCGCTTAAGACTATCTACCGCCATTAATTTATGATGCTGGAAATAAGCAGAGCTCTGGCTTTTAATAGTGACGCGACTTTGTTGATTTGAAGGTTTTGCCGAGGGTTTAGTCACGCTCACCTCCCGCACCAGCAGCACGCTCACCCGCATAACGGCCATTGTTCAAGCCGATCACACGATTACCCATACGGTTGATCAAACCTAAATCATGGCTCGCCACCAATACCGACACTCCCACGCCATTAAACTGCTCAAACAAACCCATGATTTCACTAGAAAGTTTAGGGTCAAGGTTACCGGTTGGCTCATCGGCGAGTATTAAGCTGGGTTTATTCACCACCGCACGGGCAATGCCCACCCGCTGCTGCTCACCGCCACTTAGCTCAATTGGGTTTTGTTTTTCTTTACTTAGTAGGCCGACTTTATCCAGTGCCGCACGCACGCGCCGCTCAAGATCACGACTGGTATAGCCGCTAATACGCAAAGGCAACGCCACATTTTCAAACACGCTGCGATCAAAAAGTAATTG
Source organism: Oceanicoccus sp. (assembly GCA_047621325.1). Lineage (GTDB taxonomy): Bacteria > Pseudomonadota > Gammaproteobacteria > Pseudomonadales > Oceanobacteraceae > Bermanella. The sequence goes on along the minus strand of JBLHLT010000002.1, from coordinate 153,872 downwards.
GTGGTTTTGAAATACAACACCGACACGGCGACGGTGATAAGGAATTTGGCTATTGGCAACACGCGCAAGGTTAACGCCGTCAACCAGCACTTCACCTTTACTGGCTTTTTCCATCAACATGATGAGCTTTAACAGGGTCGATTTACCAGCGCCAGAATGGCCCGTTAGAAAGGCCATTTCCCCTTGGGCAAGCTCGAAGCTTAAATCCGAAAGGGCGTGATGTCCGCCGGGATAACTTTTACTGACTCGATCAAAGAGAACGTGTGCCACAAACCATCCTGCTATTTATTATTGTATGTGTTTGGCTTAGCCAGATTAATCGTCAGCAAATAATGCGTTAATGAATTGCTCACGATCAAATGGACGTAAATCATCTATCTGCTCACCCACACCAATAAAGCGCACTGGTAAGGCTAATTCTTTGGCGATGGCGAAAATAACACCACCTTTTGCAGTGCCATCTAATTTACTTAAGCTAATACTGTTCACACCCACCGCTTGCTGAAATAACTTGGCTTGGCTCAACGCATTTTGGCCAGTGCCTGCGTCTAATACCAACATCACTTCATGAGGTGCGTTTTCGTCGATTTTTTTCATCACGCGTACGACTTTTTCAAGCTCTTGCATAAGGTGCGCTTTATTTTGTAAGCGCCCAGCCGTATCGGCAATTAATACATCGACTTTTTTAGCTTTGGCACTTTGCACGGCATCGAAAATAACCGAGGCACTGTCTGCTCCGGTGTGCTGCGCAATCACTTGTACGTTATTACGATCGCCCCAAGCTTGTAACTGCTCAACCGCAGCGGCACGGAAGGTATCACCAGCGGCTAACATGACTGACTTGCCTTCGGCTTGAAAGCGTTTAGCCATTTTACCAATGGTGGTGGTTTTACCCACACCATTAACACCCACCATTAAAATCACAAATGGGCCATCTGATTTTGGAATTTGGAGCGGCGCATGACACGGCTCAAGGAGTTCTGTGAGGCTCACTTTTAACGCTTCGTATAACGCACCGGAATCTTTTAACTCTTTGCGAGATGCACGGGCGGTTAAATCGTTAATGATTTCCTGGGTGGCAGCAACGCCAACATCTGCCATTAATAACTGGGTTTCGATTTCTTCTAATAAGTCATCATCGATTTCTTTTTTACCCAGCAGTAAATCACCCAGACCACCGGCTAAACCAGAACGCGTACGAGATAAACCGGCTTTGATGCGTGCAAAAAATCCGGCTTTGGTTGTAGAGGCTGTTTCGTCTTTTGCTTCGGTTTTAATGTCGGCTTGAGTAGAGGCAGGTGCTTCTATGGGTGTTTCAATTTGGGCGGGCTCAGGTTGCACTTGGGCAACGGGTGCTTCAGCTTGCGTCTCATTGACTAATTCTTGCTCAGCGGCATCTTGTGCAGGCTGAGTCTTGGCGGCATTTTCCGCCTTTTTTTTCGATTTTCCCCAGCCAAACATCTGCCTAGTTCCACCTAATGCTATAAAAGCGCTATCCTAACATTAGTCGCCTTTAAATACCGCTATGAGTTAAGCCCGCCATAATAAAAACTAGGCCTCTAAGGACGGAACATGCCCACAGACCAGCAACCTACTTTTAGTCGAACCAGTTTGAACATTCTCATCTTAGTTTGCGTGCTCCTGATTCTGATTTTTGGGCAGGCCTCACAAGATGACGGACAAATTGATCTTCCACCCGCACCAAAATTAGATATCCGCGTTTGGCAAACCGACAGTGGTGCCAGCGTATGGTTTAACCCAAAACTCGATGACCATATTTACATTCAGCTCCATTACTTGGCGGGGTTTAGTTTTAATCACCCCCCCTTTGCAGCCGGTACCAGCCAGCTGCTAGTCAGTCTGTTAAACCATCAAGCGCGCCAGCAAAATATACCGGCCCAATTCGCATTAAGCCCTGACTTCATAGAAATTAGCATCAAACTCAGTACTGATGCCTTGTTAATGAATAGCCAAATAAAGGCACTCAAGGCTTTGCTTTATCGGCCAACACTTGATGATAGCGTGTTACAAACCGCAAAAAACATTCTGCCCAATCACTTTGATGAGCTTTGGCAGCAAGCTTATTTAGGCCATTCATACCAAGGGCCAAAACATGGCACTACGCAGAGTGTAAGTGCGATTCATCGCGCAGCGCTGCAAAAATACCAACAAGGGTTTTTACATCCAAGCCGTCTATTTAGCGGTATCTCCGGGAATATCAATGAAAAAGCAGCCCAAGTCATTATGGAGTTATTGCTGCCTAAAAGTGCTTATACGGCCAATGCCACTCGCACCCATGAGTCGCAGGCAAATGGATCATATCAACAAGGCAGTGTTGGTTTAATTGTCATGCCTGGCAGTTACGAACAAATCGACCACATCACTCATCAGCTGATGATGCTCAACATACTTAAGCTAATCCAGCCCACTCAAATGCAGCTCATAAGCGCGAACAGCAACAATAGTTTATTGATCGAGCAGTGGCCCAGTTTACTCAGCAGCATAGACACAGACCTAGATTCCGATATTATGCGCCAAGCAAAACGCCAGAGCATAAAAGACGCCATCGCGCGCACTCAGACAGCCGCCGCATTAAGTGAATTATTAGTGTGGTTAAATCGTTATCACCTGCCCAGTAGTTTTTTACACACGCATTTTTCTTTAATTGAAAAATGGCAACAACGTGACTGGCAGACGGTTAAACAGCAGTGGTTACAAACACCACTAAATTAGTATTTTGTAACAGGTATTTCATGGCTAAGCACACAGGCAATCGTTTACGCATTATTGGCGGCCAATGGCGCTCGCGCCAGTTGCCCTTCCCTGATGTTGAAGGTTTACGCCCCACCACAGACCGCGTACGCGAAACCGTATTTAATTGGCTACAACCGTATTTACCGGGCGCTCAAGTATTAGATGTGTTTGCAGGCTCAGGTGCATTGGGGTTTGAAGCGCTCTCAAGAGAAGCCGGTTTTGTTAGCCTCTTAGAAAGAAGCCAAAAAGCGGCCAAGCAATTACAAGAAAACGCAAAAACCTTAAATACCAGCGACTGCAATGTTCACATGGGTGACTCATTACAAATACTGACTACACTGCAAACACCCTACGATATTATTTTTTTAGACCCGCCATTTGGTAAGGGCTTACTGCCAAAATGCATCGAACTCATTGAACAACATAATTTAATCAAAACCAGTGGTTGGGTTTACATCGAAAGCGAGCTAGAACTGACTGAGCTAAATATTCCAAGTTACTGGCGTTTACATCGCGAGAAAAAAGCGGGTGGGGTTAAGCTGAGGTTGTTTGAAGTGATGAATAAATAAAATAAAAAACCTGCTAAGCAGGTTTTTTTATGTACACGTATTATTGAAATAAACAAAGGCCGCTCTAGGCTAATACAATAGAACTAGTAAAAGATATTAAACTTATTCTATCCACGCACTTACCCTTACTATTCTCTTAGCCTATCTGTCTTGGCTGTAATCAACTTAAAGATTGATCACACTTAATAGGATGAGAGATGAAAACAATCCCCATATTAATCTTGCTGACCTGCCTAGCCGCGTGCTCGCCAGACAAAGCCAAGACCAACACTACAAATTATCAACCTTTTCCTGATGGCTACGGCTATATGGAAAAACTCGATGCATTACAACAAGCAACAGACAGCGGTGATCGAGCGGTCATTCGCGACCATGCCTGGAAAATGTGGGCCGGTATTATGCAACCCGATACCAGCACCGGCTGGCCCATTTGGTTCAGTTGGCAAAATACCACGGCTGCTTTTAAAAAAGTTCCATCCGATCCAACATCTGCTCCCGCCAAGCCATTTGTCCCCAAAACGTTGCGTCACTTAAACGCCGCCAATGTGCCAAACGTGAATACAAAAGCCCCTATTTATTGTGTGCCCGATGAAGTGCAAACACGTTTTTCAAGTGCCATTACTTCCGACTCCCACGGCCAACCCGCTATTGCAGACGGCAATAACTTTCAAAATAATGGCGATATTATGATTGCCACCGAATCCCTTAGCCAAGAAGCGCTTGATAGCATTCGCAACGACAAACTGTATTTACAATCTACGCTCGATGAAAAATACAAACAGAAAAAAGATATAGAAGTGAATAAGCGCTCTATCGTCACTAAACACATGTACTGGCCTGTAAAAGCAAATGGGCTAACCGCGATTCCGGTTTGGAAAAACCAAATCAAACCCAGCAACCCAAATTATGCGGGCTATGAAATTTGGAATGATCTAGTCGCAGTTGACCCGTCGGGTAAAAAAGCAGGCGAAAAAGCCGCTGTAGAATTTTTATATGGCGTACGTCAGCATCAAAAGGATTGGTACTGCCCGAAAGGCGCTATTCCCAAAGATAAGGGCCCAGCCATGATGCCAAGCGTCAAACAAACCGCAAAAATATATGACATCAACAACTTCTATTTTCATAAAGTCACCCAAGCCGATTGGGATAACTTTAATGAAAATGATAAAGCCATCATTACATCAGCAAGCTATTGGGCTAACAACCAACCCTTTAACGTTGGCGATTACCTTGTCACCGTGGCCATGCACGTGAATACAAAAGAATTACCAAGCTGGACATTACAAAGTGTATGGTGGGCCGATGATGACGAAATAAATAACCCTAACAACCCATACGGAAAAAACCGCCCAGTACTGCCGCACACTCAAGGCCCGTGGCAGCATTATTTATTAACCGACTCATACGCCGTGCCACCCAACGATAAAGGCGAAATGGACATAGCAGTGAACCCCTACATTGAAGGGGTCATTCACCCTATTGCCACCAGTTGTCGCAATTGTCACGTGCGTGCAGGCTGGCCAACGGCCCCTGATTTTCGTGCAGGCACCGCAAGCTATCAAAACCCAGATTGCCCAGGCTTGCTCACGTACTTAACGCCAGAAACGTCTTGTATTAAAGGATTAAGTCGTACGGATTATTTATGGATTCTACCGGATCGTGCGATTGATCATTAAAGATTAATCATTTTTAAACACATAAAAGCGGTGAGACTCTCTCGCCGTTTTTGTGCGTTAAATAAATACTACTACTGACAAAATACAAAACTGCATTACCTTTTCTTAATAATTTTATGATGCGTAAAAAATAATTTTTCTGCAATGTCTACTATTCGGCCGATTTTCACATTGTGCGTACTAGCCTATAAATTAGGCTAATTTTTACTGATCAATGCTTGTAAAAGCAATGAATAGTAAAACGTTTATTTTTATAAAGGTGCGTCTATGAAAAAAATAATTGAAAGGCTTATGGCTAAAATTTTACTGATTGGCAGTGTGTGTCTGATTATTTTCGGCATTCAATCAGTCCATGCCGCATCCTATTTTTGCTGGGACTATGAAGTAGGCGAGACGGGTACTAAAGGCACAAGAGGCTATGATTATAATGAATCGGGGGCGCCAGAATATACCACCACGTCGGGTACGTTTGATACCATCACCTACAATGTCGATGGCTTCCCTAAATGCTTAGGCGGCAATTCCAATTCGAAATTCAAAAGCCTACTGTCTAAATTAGAGTCATCAGATTTTAACATCGTTTTGATGCAAGAAATGTTTACCGCTGACAAACATCGGTTTTTAAGAGATGAAAAAAGGATTTCAAAACGTACATACCCATACCGCTCAAAACATTGGCGCGGAGGTATGCTTTCATTTGGCGATGGCCTAGTGCGACTATCAGATTATCCATTTGATATGGAGAATCGAGACGACAACGACTACTCACTCCAAACATTCGAATCAGAAGAATTTGACGACTGCAATAATAATTTCTTTGGCGGCAGTACCGATTGCCTTACGGAAAAAGGTTTTACCGTTGCCGTGCACGAAATATCTAAGACGTTCAATGTGCATATTTACAATACTCACATGGAGGCAGGCTCACAAAATGCAGATATCAAAGTCAAACAAAGACAATTTGATCAACTAGCCGATTTCATAAATGCCTATTCACATGACGCAAGCGTTATTTTAGGTGGGGATTTTAATGCGAAATGGGAAGACAATTCAGCCAAAGAAGAATACCAACAAATCTGGGAAAACTTCTTAGCAACAACAGGTCTTAGGCTTGCCTGCCAAGACTTAATCAACGGCAATAATGATTCTATCAGCAATTGTGCATACGACTTTAAAGCCGATACCGATCAAATACTTTATCGAAACAGCGACCGCCAATACGAACTAATATTAGATTCTTATGAGATTTTAGATTTTAATGGGGTAAGCGATCACGAGCCTAATAGAGCGGTGTTTAGCTGGCATAAAAAATAGTGTGTTTATTATGAGTGGCTTTCGTCACTATAAATAAGTAATCTATTTATAGTGACGTGTATTTCACAACTGACTTAAATTAGCTTTACTTCTAATAAAAAAATCTAGTTAATTTTCTCATAAGCGTCAGCGAATCCTGGCGCACTCCCATACCATGACTGCCCGCTAAAAAAGACAGCATCACCCGCAATAAATGTGCCTTTGGCATTCCAGCCATCTGCGCCGCCTTTACCCTCTAAATACATCCGCCCACTTTTCATGAAAAAGAAAAAGGTAATATCAGAATTTGACGCCGCTATTATTTTTGCTTGATCAACAGTTAAGTTTGATTTTCTTAGAACTTCATTTTTCCAATCAGCCCCTTTGTACTGAGCAACATCTGGAATTTTTTTCCATTCAACCGTTTTTTCATTTTTTTTATGATTATCTTGCGCACGAGATAACCATTCTTTTAATGTAGCCAAGCGCTTTAACGTCATCATCGTTTGATAATCAGGCTGTGCCGCAATACCGTGGGGCGTTGCCAAAGATTTGGCTTGATCAATGTCTAAATCTGACTGATTTAATTTGACCCACAATCGTTGAGACGCTTTTAATTTCTCCCCCAATATTTTGTCTGCTTTCAGATTATCGCGTAGCAGTCCGTATACACGATTTAATTCAGTATCGGCAATATTGTAATTTAAATTTGGGCATTGCATAAACTCGAACAGGGTTTGTGACTCTTGCAAACAGCTTGGTTTAGGTGTTTTTTTAATAGCGTGTTGTTTTACCAAAAATTGATAATCAAACGTCAATATTACCAGCTTTAATAATGTAAGAAATTCATCTTCAGTGCCATCAATTGAACGCCTAATCCAAAATCCGGGAACCGCTGACGCTTCAAACATATCATAACCATCTTTAATGGCTTGCTCTGAAAAAGCATGATACTGCTGCTGTAGAAAATAACTGCCTAATGCTTCCCAATCAGTGGGTTTATTTTTAATGACGCTTAAGTATTGAGCCATTACATCTTGATCATTCGCCACTTCGTTATAGGCCAATAAATATAAGCGAAGATATTGTTTCAGCTCGCGGTCGTACCAGCTTTGTAGGCTCCCCACTAATGCTGGGTTATCCGCCAGTACCGATAACTGGCTATGAAGCTTATCCAAAAATGCAGGGTTGTAACGACCAAAGTCGTGCTTGCTGGTTAGGTTAAGATCTTCACTATGCGGGCCACTTAAAAATACATTCTCATCCAATGCATATTCTAAAAACCGAATACTCAGTTCTTTTTTAGCCACCTGATAACGTCCTCTAATACCGCTATCAGGCAACCAGCTATTCGTTACGGCAGGGCTCAAATCGGTTGTCGCTTTAATAACGGACCAATCAGAAGCAAGCTTGCTAACCGCCTTGCTCATTAATTCATCGGATTGTTGCGCGTGAACAAACAAACTCGTTGTTAGCAACATCATGCAAAGTGCGCGCGCTATACGCCATGGTTTTAGTTTCATAGGAGGCTCAATGATCATTAGTACAATGTGGATTTTGAAAAGAACAATTTTGTGAAGATGTTGAGTGTCTAGAAAACTCAGGTCGATTCAGAATAGATGGTTGCATCTTTAGTTGGATCAAAGAATAAACCTCGTGAGCAGCCTGGAATTAGGGTTGTATAGACGAGAGCAATTTTCTGAATTTGAGGGTCAGAATGGGCCTCTGAAAAAACTTTAATTCCTGTGATATCAGTGCCGCTAATAGTTTTATAGATCTGACTAGAAAAACTAATGCACGAAAAAAATATCAGAAGTGGTAATAAAAAAATTCTTCGTATACTTTATATAACATCGCCTTCATCCGGTATCGGATGCAAGGCTTTGTTATATTAATTTGTTAACTCGATGAAATATAATTGGTGGCCAGATGTTGAAAAATCATTCCAATTTCCTTTAGTGCATGATGTATTTTCATCATTTTTAAAATAGAGCCTAATCTTTTTTTGTGCCATTTTAGCACTTAAAATCATGCTAATAGCTGTTTTACAGGCTTCTTGGTTAAACTCCCCCTTTGTCCCACCAGCATTACAAATGACATTACTATCACCTATTGAGCTAATGCCTACATAAACATCCCCATTGCCAGAAACAGAGATATTATTTACATTGCCAATACAATGATGAGTTGCTGCAGCAGGTAATGAAATAAGAAATAAAATTAAAACAAAAAACTTGCTCATTGAGATGATCCTTATAATCTTGAAAATATAACGGCTCTCATCATCCCGTATGGGATGCATGAGTTTGTTATGTTGTTATTTTAAATATATTGCAGGGCCTATAAGCCCATGATAAGTAGCACTTAAGCAATAGCTAAATTCAATATCTTTCTCAGAAAGCTTGGCTGATAGAATCATTGAATATATTCTATTAAGCGAATCTGAAGAAAGAGTGTTACTACATTCAGGGTTACTACTGCTATTAGATCGAACCAGAAATGATTTAGTACCGTCAGATGGCATAGCCTTTAGCGTAAAGTAGATAGATGAATCATCACCAACATTTAAAAACACTTGATCTACTTTCCCAGAAACGGAAGCTGCAAATGAACTGGCACTACTTAACAACACCAAAATAAAACTAAAAATTATAGATTTCAATTTATACTCCTACACATAACGCCCGGCTAAAACGCGCGGTCTTTATCGCGTCGTTTTTGAGCCGTTTGTTAGTGCAGACTCAGTGGGTGAGTGTTGTAGGTTTTTATATTTCATAAGAAATACGGAATACGACCCATCAATAAATGTATCAGTTATTTGGTATAGCTCGCGAAGTGAACTGTAGGCTGATTTCTCTTTTTGCTTAAGGTCTTTACATGAACCGCGTAAGCAATTTATCCAATCTCTAGTTTTTCCATGAGCGGATGCAAAATGAGCGTGAACACTTTCCTTTTTTGGAACATTGACAGCATTTTCAGAGTCCAGTAGTTGAAATGCAAGATCTTCATCAACTAAGCGTTTTAGCTTATTTCTATAGATTCTAATTTTTTTATTCCAAGAATCCTTAACCTTAATGTAATTCTCATACTGCTTTTCCGCACCATTAAGATCGTGACTCTCAAGTTCCCAGTGGACCTTTTGCAAGCTATAGGTTCTAGATGATATATGGAGATTGACTTCCTCTAGAGACTTCTTGGCTTCTTCAATTTCCTGCTTAAAAACCTCATATTTTTTGTCTCTCTCCCAAGAGGCATCTTGGTAAGTTGTTGTTAGGTAATGACCAACAACCCCTGTCAAGACAAAGCCAACTAATAAAAGTACTAGTTGCGAATTCAGAAAATTCCAAATTTTGGATAACATGCCACCTCCTGTAACACTAACAATTTGGTTATTCGGATGGATCTTGATATCCATCTATATACAAGAGGGAAGGTGACCAGCACTTTCCCTTTGCTGTCAGTGGTTTATCACGTCCATGTTAATTGCTGGCGAATACTACCGAACCGAAAAAATACGTCAATCAAATAAATTGATATCTCCCCGTATATCATCATCTAATTTATTGAACTGCGCTGCGACCCTTTAATAACAAGGGCTGCAGCGATTTGTAAGAGATCTCTTAAAATTTGGTTATACGGGTTGAACCTTGATAATCCTATGCATATAAATACAGTGAAAAAGGATTTAGGGTTAATAAGGATGCATTACTATGGCGAAACTCCACGATAAAACACGACCTACGCTTAACCAATCTCATAAACCAAAAAGCCAGCAATCGCTGGCTTTTCTCAAACTATATTACTAGAAAACTTTAAGGCAGCGCAGAAAGCTGATCCAACGACTTACCCAGTTGCGCGGCAATGGCAGCGACTGGTTCTTTGTATTTTTCAGTTAAGAAAGGTCGCTCAAGGGCGAAGATTTGATACACGCCAGCATTTAATAATTCACGGCTTTCTTCTTGGGCATTGCTTACCAATAAATTGGTGTGCATAAAACCAAACCATGATGTTACTAAGATCCACGTATTTAACGCGAGGGAGCGCAGCTCTTCGTCATTGGCGTCGATAATGTCGGCACTGCGCAATGCCATAAAAATCATTTCAGTGCGGCTTAAGCAGCGTTTAAAAAACGCATTGTAGCGTTTATGTAAATCAGGATCGTTTTGCAGTAAATGCTGTAAGTCACGATGTAAAAAACGGTAGTCCCACAAGCCTTGGAAAATAGCCTGCAGGTAAATTAACTTATCGTTAACGGTGAGGTCTCGCCCTTCTGGTAACTGCAAGTTTGAATCCACCTTGGCTTCGTATTCAAGGTAAATATCAAAAATGATCTGTTGTTTGTTTTTAAAGTGGTAATACAGGTTACCCGGGCTAATACCAAGGTGGGATGCAATGTGATTAGTCGTGACGTTGCGTTCGCCCTGATCATTAAACAGGTCTAGGCTGGCTTGAATAATACGATCACGTGTTTTCATACTGCTTTCCTATTGAGGCGTTCAAATCACCGTCGTTCTGTGAGCGATTTATGTCACAGCTTGCTGAATTTGGGATATGCATTTTCGCAATCCTACCCGTTATACGCAATTGAAGAATTGACCAAAGTGTCTTATTCGGCCAAGTGTGTAGCAAATAAACATTTGACCTGTAGAGTATTAACTCTAATAATAACTCAAATTTGTTTCCCTGCCCACTTTAAATAGGATACTCGTATGGTCGCTACAGCTGCTCAATTGAATGATGAACAAGCACAAATTGCGTATTTACATGATGTATTTGCCAAGCAAAAAGCGGCCTATGCTAAGGCGCCTTACCCAAGTGTGCACCAGCGTCGTAACGACCTAGACAAGTTGGCGGCTATTTTACGTGAATATAAAGATGAATTAGCCGAGGCCATGAACACCGATTTCAGCTGTCGCTCTAAAGATGAAACCCTATTAGCTGAGATTTTGGTAACCCTTGAAGGCATCAAATATAACCGCAAAAATTTAAAAAAATGGATGAAGCCTAGCCGCCGCCATGTGAGCATGTTATTCGCCCCTGCCTCTAATAAAGTGCATTACCAACCTAAAGGTGTGATTGGCATCATGGTGCCGTGGAATTATCCCATTCAATTAGCGGCTGCACCGCTTGCTGCGGCGCTGGCCGCGGGTAACCGTGCGGTGATTAAGTTATCTGAATTCACACCCGCCACCAACGAAGTGATGCAGCGCATGTTTGCATCAGCCTTTAATGAAAATCAAGTGGCGCTGGTATTAGGCGAAGCACAAGTGGGCGCGGAGTTCTCAAACCTACATTGGGATCATTTATTATTTACCGGTTCGACGGCGGTTGCTCGCCATGTAATGAGTGCAGCGGGTAAAAATCTTGTGCCTGTTACCCTTGAGTTGGGCGGTAAAAGCCCTTGTATCGTCACCGACAAAGCGTCGTTAAAAGGCGCGGCTGAAAGCATCATTTTTGGTAAAGCAACCAACGCAGGCCAAACCTGTATCGCACCGGATTATGTATTGTGCCCAGCCAATATGGTTGATGATTTAAAAACACAATTAAAAGCGGCATATAAAAAATCATTCCCAACATTACGCAATAATAATGATTACACCGCCATTGTGAATGAACGCCAATTTAATCGCCTGCAAGGTTATTTAACCGACGCCAAGACAAAAGGCGCACATGTAGAAGCGCTTAATAATGCTAATGAAGATTTCACTGGCACTCGTAAAATTCCATTAACATTACTCACCAATACCACTGACGATATGGTGGTCATGCAAGATGAAATATTTGGCCCGCTTTTACCCATTTTAACTTATGACAATTTAAATGAAGCGCTAGATCACATTAACGAGCACCCTCGCCCGCTCGCGTTATATTTGTTTAGCCACGACAGTAATCAACAAGAATACGTGCTAGAAAATACCCACGCAGGTGGTGTCGCCATTAACGATTGTTTAACCCATCTTGCACAAGATGATATGCCGTTTGGTGGTGTAGGTGACTCTGGTATTGGTGCTTACCACGGCAAAGAAGGGTTCTTATCCCTTAGCCATGCGAAGTCTGTGCATAAAAAAGGGCGCTTCAATAGCGGCAAATTTATTCACGCGCCTCACGGTCGTTTAGTGCACCGTTTAATTTATAAATTTATTATTCGTTAATAAAATATTACCTATGAATAGACGTGATTTTTTAAAACTAGGTGCCGCCAGTTCGGCGGCCCTCACCGCGACGGCCTTTACGGCCACACTCACCGGCTGCGCTGAAACGTTACCGGCTAATAGCCAATGGAAAGTACTGCGCGAAAAAGATCGTATTCTTTTGGCGGCCATTGCTCCTGTGATGCTTAAAGGCAGTTTGCCCGAAGACGCTCAAGCGCGTCAGCAAGGTATTAATATCATGTTAAAAAACATGGATATTGGTATTTCAAAACTGGGGCCTTATAACACAAAACAAATTTCTGATTTGTTTACCTTACTCAACTTTGGTTTGAGCCGTGGCTTGACCACAGGTGTGTGGAGCAAATGGGAAAATGCATCCGAAAATGAAATTGATAATTTCTTAAACCGCTGGCGAGATAGCTCAGTGAGTTTGTTCAATATGGGGTTCAACGGTTTGAATAAACTCATGTGCGCCACTTGGTTTGGCCAACCTGCCGCTTGGCAGAATGTGGGTTACCCAGGCCCGTTATACCCAGATGTGTTAATTACAAAGTCTTAATTTTTAACTTGGCGGACAATAAGCAAAATGGCCATTCCTGATATTTTTAAGCAGCGTGCCCTAAGTGAAAACTGGGATATAACCGACGCGGCCCAATTACAAACCAATCAAACCATTGAAGCCGACGTCATCATTATTGGTACTGGCGCTGGCGGCGGTGTGAGCGCTGAAGTATTAAGCCAAGCAGGCTTAAACGTGGTGATGATTGAAGAAGGGGGTTTATTCACCTCAGACAATTTTAATATGGACGAACTGCAAGCCTATGGTGATCTTTACCAAGAAGGCGCGGGGCGCACCACAAAAGATGGTGCTATTAATATTTTTCAAGGGCGCGCAGTGGGTGGTACCACCGTGGTCAATTGGACATCCAGTTTTCGCACGCCCAACGGCACTTTAGAGCATTGGCAACAAAACCATGGCGTCACAGGTTTAAGTCCAGAAGAGATGACTCCGTATTTCGAACAAATGGAAAAACGCTTAAACGTTGCTAAATGGGCTATGCCACCCAACGCCAATAACGATATTTTAAAACGCGGCTGTGAAGCTAACCATTTGAGCTGGGCGGTGATCCCCCGTAACGTCGCTGGCTGCTGGGATTTAGGTTATTGCGGCACAGGCTGCCCAACCAACGCCAAGCAAAGCATGCTGGTCACTACCGTACCAGAGGCGCTTAAAAACGGCGCTAAGCTGTTTTATCGCTGTAGCGCAGATCGTATTACGTTTTCTGAGCACAAGGCGGAATCCGTTGAATGTTTGGCCCTCGGTGCGGATGGTAAAACCCCTACCGGCGTACGCTTAAGCTTCAAAGCGCCACACATCGTGCTGGCAGGCGGTGCGATTAATAACCCCGGTTTATTGTTGCGCTCAAACGCGCCAGACCCACACAAACGCATTGGTAAGCGCACCACGATTCATCCTGTAAACGCCAGCCTTGCCAAAATGGGATCAGCGGTAAATGCGTTTTACGGGGCGCCACAAAGTATTTACTCAGACCACTTCCAGTGGAATACCGATGGCGGCATGGGCTTTAAACTCGAAGTGCCGCCAATGCAACCCGCCATGGGCGCACAGATTGTCGGCTTTCATGGCTTAAAGCTTACTGAAACCATGGAAACCCTACCCAATCTACAAGGCACCATCGCCTTGTTGCGAGATGGCTTTCATGAACAAAGCCAAGGTGGCACCGTCGTGTTAGACGGCGGCGGCAAACCGATTTTGGATTACCCGCTGACCGATTACATCTGGCAAGGCTTACGCAAAGCCCATCATGTGATGGCTGACGTCCAATTTGCCGCAGGTGCTAAAAGCGTCATGCCCTTACACCATGACGCAACGTTCTATAAATCATTAAAAGAGTGTAAAGCCGCCATTGATACCCTGCCACAAGAGCTGCACCGCCAGCGCCTAATGACCGCCCACCTCATGGGCGGCTGCACCATGGGTGAAGACATGACGCAATCGGTTGTGAACAGTCAAAGCCGTTTTCACCACGCTGACAACCTGTATGTGATTGATGGTTCGGTGTTTCCAACCAGTATTGGCGCCAACCCCCAACTCTCAATTTATGGCCTCGCACTTAAACAATCCAGCCAATTGGCCGCTAACATCAAACAAGGCTAAAATGTGTCACGGTACTCATTTTGTTGAGTGCCGTGGCTAAATTGATTACCATGCCGCCCTAGTATCCCGCCCCAAGGCAGATTTCATGATTAAAGTGATCTATCCCGGAACGTTTGACCCAATCACCAATGGTCACACCGACCTTATCGAACGCGCCGCGCGTATGTTCGATCAAATTGTGGTTGCCGTTGCCGAGAGCCCAAACAAAAAGCCTTTGTTTGACCTTGAGGTACGCTGCGAGCTTGCTCGCGAAGTGCTCAGTCACGTGAAGAACGTCGAAGTGGTTGGTTTCAATACGCTACTGGCCCATTTTGTAAAAGAGCAGAATGCGCAAGTATTACTACGTGGCTTACGCGCGGTATCGGACTTTGAATACGAGTTTCAACTGGCCAACATGAACCGTGCTTTAGCACCGGATGTTGAAACGGTGTTTTTAACACCCGACGAGCGTCATTCTTACATCAGCTCTACTTTGATTAGAGAGATCGCTCGCTTAAATGGCGACGTGAAGAAATTTGTCCACCCTGTGGTAGAAAAACATCTGCTAGAGAAATTTGGCGTCTAGCGTTAAGCTGTTGTTTAGAGTCCAAGATTCTAAGGAGTAATACATGGCCTTAATCATTACCGATGATTGCATTAACTGTGACGTTTGCGAGCCTGAATGTCCTAACGAAGCAATCAGTGAAGGGGACGAAATTTATGTTATCGACCCTAAAAAATGCACCGAATGCGTTGGCCACTACGATGAGCCCCAGTGCCAATTAGTGTGCCCTGTTGACTGTATTCCACTGGACCCAGCCAACGAAGAAACCCAAGAAGAGCTCATGGAAAAATACGAACAGCTCACGGCTTAAAAGCTTCAAAATCCTAAAAACCGTTGCCGTCACTGCCAACGGTTTTTTTGTGCCCGTTATATTTGCCTCACCCGTTGTCTCACCACCTGACGAATCCATTTAATTATGCTTAGATACAAACCAGTTTATTGTTGGGGTGCGCCATGAAAATTTTTTACATTCTCTTTTGTTTAATATTGCTTGCCGCGTGCAGCAATGAAAAAGCAGTCAATGCTACGACTCACCAAGGCGCAGTAGCATCTGCTCACCCTCTCGCCACGCAAGCGGGCATGGACATTTTAAATGCAGGCGGCAATGCGTTTGACGCAGCCGTCGCAACCGCCGCCGTATTAGCGGTGGTTGAACCTTATAGTGCCGGTATGGGTGGCGGCGGTTTTTGGTTGTTACATGATGCTGAAACGCAAAAGAATATTTTTGTCGATGCCCGCGAAAAAGCCCCTCTTAAAGCGCATCGAGATATGTACTTAGACAAACAAGGCAACATCATCCCTAAGTTATCTATTAACGGCCCAATGGCGGCAGGTATTCCCGGTCAAGCCGCTGCGTTTGCACACCTTGCAGAAAAATACGGCCAACTGCCACTGAGTAACACATTAAGCGCAGCTATCAAACTGGCAAACACAGGTTTTGCCACCGACCACCATTATGAAAAACTCGCGGGCTACCGCAAAAACGCCCTCAATCAATACCCTGCCGCAGCCAACATATTTTTAGATAGAGGCCAAGCCCCGCAAGCGGGTTTCATCATTAAACAACCTGATCTTGCCAACACACTGCAAGCCATTGCCGATAACGGATTTAATGGTTTTTACAAAGGCGAGGTTGCGCAAAAATTAGTGACACAAGTGCAACAAGACGGTGGTATTTGGCAATTAACCGATCTCGAAAAATATCAAATCATCGAACGCGCACCAATTGTAAGCCAATACCCCGGATTTAAACTCATCAGTGCGCCACCGCCCAGCTCTGGTGGCATTGCCATCGCACAAATGTTGAACATGTTAGAAAGTTTACAGCCTGAATTAAACTGGGAAACCTTAAATGACGCCGATCAAATTCACTTATTAAGTGAAGTCATGCGCCGTGCGTATTTTGACCGCGCCCATTTTCTAGGTGACCCTGATTTTGTAAAAGTACCACAAGTCAAACTATTGAATAAAAACTATAACGCTTTGTTAGCCCAAACCATTGATATGGATAAAGCCACCGACAGCAAAAGCCTCGGTAGCCAAGTTCAAATACTAGAAGGGTTTCATACCACGCATTTAAGCGTACTCGATAAAACCGGTAATCGTGTAAGCGCAACGTTAAGTATTAATTTACCGTTTGGCAGCGCTTATTTAGCCGCAGGCACCGGTGTGTTACTGAATAACGAAATGGATGATTTTTCTGCCAAGCCCGGCGTGCCAAATGCGTATGGATTAGTGGGTAACGAAGCCAATGCCATTGCCCCAGAAAAACGCCCGCTATCAAGTATGACGCCAAGTTTTATAGAAAGTGAGAATCAAATTGCTATTTTGGGCACACCAGGTGGCAGCCGAATCATTACCATGGTGTTTTTAGGTATGTTAGAACACTTACAACATCAACCCGTTGAAAACTGGGTTGATAAAAAGCGCTTTCACCATCAATACTTACCCGATGTTATCCAACATGAACCCGATGCATTTTCGAGCGAGGTCAAACAAGCACTCATCGCTAAAGGCCATCAATTAAAAGATGTGGGCCGTCAATACGGTAACATGCAGGCCATTTTACTCGATAAACAAACTGGTAACGTGACCGCTGCATCAGACAAACGCGCAGTGGGCCAAGCCCAAGTGCAAACGCCATAACGGATAGAAACAGCATTTATGTTAGAACTAGGATTTTTACTTAAAAAGACAATTGCTTTTTGGCTGATGCCATTAAGCCTTGTTGTACTGTTACTGACTGTATCTGTTTTTTTATTATGGAAAAAACCACACTCGTCTATTGGTAAAATACTCACCAGTTGTTCACTTTTTTTGTTAATTGCCGTCAGCTGGAATCCAATCTCAACACCTTTGCTGCGCGGTATTGAACAAAGCAACACGCCTTTCGATTTAAGCCAAGCTGTCGACTATATTGTCGTGCTGGGTAATACCGCCACCAGTGATCCAAGTGTGCCGCTAAGCAGTCACTTATCGAGTTCTGCCACGGCACGCTTATTAGAAGGTTTGCGTATTTTAAATGTGAACCCGCAATCACAGCTCATTGTAACCGGCTATGCCGGTGACAATTCAAAAAGCTGCGCGCAGGTGTATAAAGAAGTGGCCATCAGCTTAGGGCTAAACCCTGAGCGCATCACTCCTATCGACTGGCCAAAAGACACCGAAGAGGAAGCCAGAGCGATCAAGCAAATCGTTAACGATAAAACCATTGCGGTGGCCACCAGTGCCAGCCATATGCCGCGAGCAATTCAGTTTTTTTATAATGAAAATATTCAGGCGATTCCCGCACCCACTTTTTACTTAGCAAAAAATGCAGGCACACCAAGCTGGCGATTTGATGCGTCAGGCTTATTAAAAACAGAACGTGCTATTTATGAATATGTGGGTCAATTATGGCAATGGCTGAAATCATAGCCAACTTAAAACCAGTCGAATTCTATGCACTCGTCTTAACATTGCTAAGTGCATATACAGAATAGTGTTGTAGATGTATGAATCTAGACGTACCCAATACAACTGCAAGATAGATTCAATCTCAAGCCAGCGAATACAAAATTAAGTAAGATGCCACCTCAAACCGGTTATGACTCACAGTGAACTGAGAGCCATTATTGAATACATTTTCTAACGCCTTTCGCATATCCACTCAACTTATTATTACCAATATAGGCAATACCCTAAGCCCTATGCTTTAATCTTTATAACTCAAGTGAATAATTTGATCTTTTGTTAATACAGAAGAGATTTAAAATACGAATTATTGCGGGCTGGCCCGCAAGCTAGAAGAAAAAAACGGTAAAAACGTCACGCTTAGATTACATTGTCTACATCAACACAGCAGGAGCATATGATGAAAATTATTATTTCATTTATATTGATGGCATGTTTATTTGGGTGTCATCACAACACCCAACCACAGGTAAACGCTGGCACCACAGCCAATCCGCCAATGGAACACCTACAGGCAAATCCTGAGACATTAATGGCCGACTTTGCGCATCGTTATTAAAATGTATTAATTGGTTTGAAAGGTAAACACTAAACCAATGTTATTACTAATATCGCCACCTAGATAACTTGAATAACTGACATCCATCCAGAATTTATCATTGAATTGGTAGCCAATTCTTGGTTTGAAATACATACCGGCTTTAATATCAATATCTTCTTCTGGGCAATTACTGCAATTATCCACAGACCGATCCGCATTGATTTTTTCAACACCGACTAACAAATCTAAATTTAACTTTTCAATAAGATGACGATAACCTGCTTCAACATATAAATTAAAACCACCGGCTTCTGCTTTTCTTGTGTCATCGCCACCACCGATCTCTATCACATCCACTTCATATGAGCCGTAATCATCCATTATTAATATGCCAACACCTGCACCAATCAATAAGTTTGATTTTTTACCCTGCCAAAACAAACTAGCGCTTTGCATGCTATCGCCAATATAATTGTTTGCAGCCACGTCTGCGTCAATGGACATGGTTTGCAACGAAACACCCCAAGTATGGTGATCAAGTGGATTTGATTTTTTAGTGACCGCTTCAGCTGCGTTTTCTACTGCTAAAGTTGACAAAGATGCCGCCAGTAAGGCGCACGCAAGGAATATATTTTTCATAGTTATTAATTTAAAAGTGAATTTTTTGGCGCGCAATAATAGCAGACTATATAGATCGATGATGAAATAATTAGACCAATTCTCTGATGTGCTGAATGATCAAGTCAGGCTCAAAGACTTGGTCCCAAGCACGAGTGCCGTCTTGCAACCAAACCGTTTTCATACCCACGTCAAACGCGCCTTGCATATCATGCACAGGATGATCGCCCACATGCAAAACCTGCTGTGCTGAACAATCTAAACGCTCAAGTGCATGATGAAAGATATCAGAGTGAGGTTTCGGGCGAACAAATGATTCCGCCTGTAGGCAAAATTCAAACAAATGACCCAAGCCTGTTTTGTGAATATCTGCATTACCATTTGTAATGGCAATCAATTGGTATACTTTTTTTAATGCTGAAAGCGTTTCAAGTACATCATCAAATAACACAACGTTTTGACGAGCCTCATAAAACGCATCAAAACATGCTTGGGCTAACTGCTGTGCATTGTGATAGCCAAACTCTTGAAACAATGCCTGTAAGAATTGCTGACGAGCCAAACTGATTTTATTGCTCAGGTGCGGGTTGGCTTGAATAAACTGGATTTTTTTGTCACGCAGCTGTAACTGTGAGAGGCTTGCTAAAACCTCTGGCGTATTAGCTTGCATCCAAGCCAGCATGGTATTTTCGGCATGAGCAATGACTTGATTACCACTCCACAAAGTATCATCTAAATCAAAGCTGATGATTTTAACCGATTGAGGAATCGCAATATCAGACATGCTTATAAGAGGATATCTAATCGACGACTGACGATTTCACTTAGGTAGTCTAAAAATAATGTGTCCATATTACTTTTAAAATAATCATCGTCTTTATGGCCAATCGACAAAATACCTAGGTCATTTTTTAGTAAGCAGGCCGCCATTGACCCGACTTTCGATTTCTCATGAAAGAATAATTCCATTTGATCATCACTTAGCTGCCCACAAAATGCTTGCCTGCGACCAAAGTGGCGCACAAGCTGATCCTGCGCTTCAACCTCGGTGACCGATTGCATGGTCATAGCGGGAACAAACAAGGTAATGCACGCATGATCAACGCCGTACAGTGCAATCATGGCTTGTTGTAATGACTGCTCAACTTCTTCTATGGATTGCGCGTCAAGTAAGTCTAGGGTTAAGCGGCGGGTTTGCTCAAATAAGCGATCGTTACGGCGGGCATTATCCACCAGCTGTTGTAGGCGCTCGTGAAGTTCGTTATTTTTTTCACGCAGGATTTTACTTTGGTATTCCACCAGCGACACAGAAGCACCTGTTTCGTGCGGCACATCTAGCTGGGAAACAATTTCAGGATAGTGACGAAAAAAGTCAGGACGCTTCTTTAAGAATGCCGCTACTTCACGCTCGTTAAGCGCGCTTTTATCCTGTTTTGTTTTTTCCATAACGCTTTTTCCGTTTTCTTATCGCTTTGAAGATAGATATAAAACAGAGACATTTGGTTCGCTTGCGTAATATCTTTGCTGTTAGCTATAAACTTATTTTTTTGTAGTTTTAGAACTGCCATCTTCAACTATTGATATCAGGCAATGCTTAACCTACATAAATATTGGCACCGGCTTAAACTTGAATACGACCTTCAAACACTCGTTCTGCTGGCCCTTTCATAATCACATCACCTTCGCCGTCCCAACAAATGGTTAGGGAGCCGCCTGGCAAATTGACTTGCACTTCGTTGTCGACCAAACCCCATTTGTGAGCAATGACCATCGCCGCACATGCGCCTGTACCACAAGCAAGCGTCCAACCGGCACCACGTTCATACACGCGTAAATCCATTTCGCCGCGATCTTTAATTTGCATAAATCCAGCATTTACACGCTTGCTAAATTGCCCATGCTTTTCAAGTTCAGGGCCCAGCTGGTTCACTAGGTCACTGTGCACATCGTCAACCTGCATAACGCAATGAGGATTCCCCATGGAAACCGCTCCGACGGTGACGTGTAAGCTGCCCTCATTTAACGGTACTTCAAGCGTGTATTGATCTTGTTGCGTGGGCACCTCAAACGGCAATTTAGCTGGGTCAAAACGCGCATGCCCCATGTTAACCACCACGTCGCCGTCGTTTTCGAGGTTTAATTCGATGATGCCAGAACTGGTTTCAACCTTAATAGGGTTTTTCGCCGTTAAGCGGGCGTCATGAACAAAGCGCGCAAAACAGCGCGCGCCGTTGCCACATTGTTCAACTTCGCTGCCGTCAGCGTTGAATATGCGATAGCGAAAATCCACATCTGGATTCGATGGCGTTTCAACAATTAATAGTTGATCAAAACCAATACCAAATTGACGATCACTTAACTGACGAACCAATTCAGGGCGAAACGCAAAATGTTGGGTGACAAGGTCAACCACCATAAAGTCGTTACCCAGGCCGTGCATTTTGCTAAAGCGTAATAACATTGCCGAATGCCTTATTCTGAAATTAATGTTTCTAACATTAACTGATCCGAGATGGTTTCGCGACGACGAATTAAATGTACTTTGTCGCCATCCACCATAATTTCAGCTGGCTTGTTACGCGTGTTGTAGTTAGACGCCATGGCAAAACCATACGCACCAGAACTCATCACCGCCAGCAAATCACCTGACTGC
This sequence comes from Oceanicoccus sp., assembly GCA_047621325.1. Taxonomy (GTDB): domain Bacteria; phylum Pseudomonadota; class Gammaproteobacteria; order Pseudomonadales; family Oceanobacteraceae; genus Bermanella. The sequence continues at coordinate 131,941 of JBLHLT010000002.1, read as the reverse complement.
AAGGCAAGCTCACGGTCTTTACCTAAGAAGTCGCCCGTTTCACACACAGGGCCAACCACATCGTACGATTGTTTTTGGGTATTGGTGCGCGGCTGCACTTCAACAATACGCTGCCAAGCGCTGTACAAAGATGGACGAATTAAGTCGTTCATGCCGCCATCAATAATGGCAAAGTGCTTGTCACCGTTGTTTTTAAGGTACTCAACTTGCGTTACAAAAATACCCGCGTTTGCGGCAATTGAACGGCCCGGCTCTAATACTAATTTTAAATTACGACCCGCCAGTTTTGGTAAAATGGCATCTGCAAAATCTTGTGGTGTTGGTGGCACTTCATCATCGTAGGTAACGCCTAAACCGCCGCCTAAATCGATGTGCTCAAGTTCAATGCCTTGCGCTTTTAATTCATCGATCAATGCTAGTACGCGATCAACCGCGTCTAAGTAGGGTGCAATTTGGGTTAGCTGTGAGCCAATGTGGCAATCCACACCTTTAATGGTAATGCCGTCTAATTCGTTCGCGCGGGCGTATACATCTTTAGCAGTGTCGATATCCACACCAAATTTATTTTCTTTTAGACCGGTTGATATATACGGGTGAGTTTGCGCATCTACGTCTGGGTTAACACGTAAAGACACCGGCGCTTTTACGCCCATCTCTACGGCGACTTCATTTAAGCGTTCTAGTTCGGCGGCACTTTCTACGTTAAAACAATGCACGCCTACTGCTAATGCACGGCGCATTTCATCGGCGGTTTTTGCCACGCCTGAAAAGACCATTTTGTCCGGTGAGCCACCGGCTTTTAATACGCGTTCTAATTCACCAACCGATACGATATCAAAACCAGCACCTAACTTAGCCAGTACATTAAGTACCGCAATATTAGAGTTGGCTTTAACCGCATAACACACTAATGCGTTTTGATCTTTTAACGCTTCAGCATAGGCAAGGTAATGCTGGCTAAACGCTTTGCGCGAATAAACATACAAAGGTGTACCAAATTTGTCTGCTAGATCACTAACAGCACAACCTTCGGCGAATAGTTCGCCATTTTGATAATCAAATACATCTGTCATAACAATTCTTAGCCTTGCGGCTGGCCCTGTGTGGTTGACGTGGCGGTTTCTGATTCTGGCGTGGTTTGTGGCTTATCTTGTGGTAAGTACAAGGCCCCTTTTTGTCCACACCCACAAAGGGTGAGCACAGCCAATATAATCAAATAGCGCATGTCGATGGCTCATTAAAATAAAGGGGTCGATTATAGGGGTTTACTAGCAGGCTGAATAGGCCGCAACGCAGGAATCACGCTAGGGATTAGCCTTATCGCCTTCGGGATAAAGCTCAGCAAGGGCCTGATTAAGACGCTGCTCTAGTTTGTATTTGTAATCTAGGTAGCTACAGGTTTGCAGCACCTTGTTGCCATTGCGAGTATGTAAGCGATCGGATATCGCGATATCCGTGATATAAACAGGGTACGGTTTATTGTGTTGACGCAAATTCACCAAGTGTCGTACTAAGGCTTTATACACCTGATCGCCGTATTCCATTTGGCTGAAATCTTCTTGCTCACATTGCAAAATAAACCCCAGCTTGTCGTTGGCGTCAAAGTCTACTTGGGCGTGCACATCAAAATAGCGCCCTTGCCCCAATCCCTCTTTTGGGCGAATTGGGCGCATTGTTAATGGGATGTCTTTGGAGGGCAGCATGACTTCAAAATACTCAATCTGGCGCTGCTGCACCGACTCGTTTTTTTCATAACGATATCGATTTTGACGATATTCCACTTGGCGCAAAAAATGGTTAAGCGGATTAATCAAAGCCGCTTCATTATAGATGGGCGTGCGCCATTGAATGAGCGAACCGCGCTCATCGATCACATAAATTTGCGCCCGCTGTTCTTGCTTTAAATAATAAACATGCAAAATGCCAGGGCGCGCATTCTCACAAATCATTTTCACAACCGAGCCGCGCAGAGCATGGCTATCCAGCATAATCTGACTATAAAATTGCTGGGGTTTTGATAGCTGGCGAAACAAATGCAGCGGCTTATCGAAATGATAAATAACCGGCCTGCCGTCGTTAAATTGAATCAGATGATAGTCACTGGATATTTGTAGTATATAACGCCGTCTGCGGTTGGATTTAGCGCCATAAAAACACTCGCGTATTTCATCCATCACCTTTTCAACCCGTTCTGCTATGGCCTTTGGACGTGTCGTGCAGTAGCAATAGACTTTCAATTTAGGTGCCGATTGAGTGCTATGGGGAGGATATGACATCAGATAATCCTCGATCACTCGCAGCAATGCATTTTGTCCTTCATAACGATTAACCAATACCTCGCGCCAGCTGTTAAACACCATTTGATCAATAGTCAGCACTAAATTTTCTTTCAGCGCGCTATAACCTAACGAATCGGTTCGATTCGATATTTTATGAATACCACGTCGAGTGTAGTGGCTCATGGGGTCAACAAATACGTTGATATACAAGCTAACGTGGCGAGGCACAGGCGGCTCATCAAAATTAACGCCGATGTTTTCCGTTAATGGCGTTTGATAAAAACTACTAATGATTTCTTTAAGTTCATAATCTTGCCCGTGTTGGTTGCCTTGATACATAACCACATTGGTGCCCTTGGCCATGACCTGATTCACATGACACCATGCCAACAGGTCAATCAAACTAGCGGATTTTTTTATGGGGTTTTGTGCACCACCGGGGCGCGCAATACCGGTGTAAAGGCTCCATGCCATTTGCGGAATACGCTGGCGAATATGCTGTCGATCTAGATGCAAACTGAGTTTTTCTTCTTGTATATCCTTGCTAATGCCCGGGTTAATCAAGTCAATTTTTCCCGGTTTGCGATCAAATGTGGCGTACAGTTTGTGCCCCAGCAAGGTCATATCTTTCGCCGTTAGCATCGTGTCTTCTTGGTTGTTTCGCCCAAACTGAGAGAGAAATTTATAGCTGTGGATAAGTTCATTCACCAAGGTTTTTCGCTCTTGCACCACGGTATGCACCTGCCACTGCGGGCGATTATCCAAGTGCATCAATAAGCCTTCTGTCCAACCCCATTCGGCAATAACTGGTTTTAAAAAGTCACGCTTCCAATGCTTGCGTCGTGTCGACTGCCCCATGGGAATATTGGCTTTAAAATAAATACAGCGGCGCACCAACTCTAAACGAGCCACCTCATCACGGGTGAGCAAGTACGCCTCTAAGCGATCGTATAGCAGCAAATAGGGGTCTAATTTTTCTAGCTTGGTGGTTTCGTTAAAAATACGTGCTTTTAGATCCAAGCTAAGAGGGCGCACATCAGGATAACTGCTCGCATAAGCCTCGGTTAGGAAAAGTTTAAGAATGGATTTGTACGGACTGCCAATGGCCTTGTAGAGCTGCCACATGCCCGCACCAACAAATTCTCCCGCCGGAATCGTGCCGATACCGCCAAAGTCGATCACCTCCTCTGGCTGCACAAACCCTTGTTTTTGCAGGCGATAAACAAAGTCGTCGTAGTTGTTTTCATGCTCGACGGGCACCAGCCACCACAGCGGGTAGCAACCACACAATAAAATACTGGTGCGATAAAATTCATCTAACAGCAAATGATGCTGGGCGCTGCCGCAATCTTCGCCGTCTAAATCATTGCGCTCGCCTTTGACGAATTTTTCGGCATCCATTAAAAAGAAGTGCACTTCAAGGCCGATATTATCCGCCCATTTCTCGATCGCATTGGATTTTTCTTGTAAAAGTTCAAGCTCATGCTGCGCGATATCGGGCTCGTGACACAGCCAAATATCCAAATCACTCCCGCCGCTGTGACCTAACGAACCACAACTGCCCATGATGAACATACTTTTTATTTTAGTACCGCCCGAACGGCGTTGTGAAAATTGAAAGCCCGTGGCCATGCTAGCCGCCGCCCTAAGAGTGTCTTTATCTGGCGTATACCGCGCCACCCCGCAAGGGCACTCATACCCCACAAACCCCGGCAATTTCTCGTGATTCACATGATAAAGCAGTCCGATGGTGTCGAATAACACCCGCTGACGCACAGTCAGCGCCAGCTGAGTGCGCTCTAACCGGTGTTGGTTATAGGCCTGAAAGCGCTTAACCACAGTCATGGCGAGGTTTTGATCGAACCTCTTCTCGCCTTTGGTTAAATCTGCCATATATTAAAACCACCTACCCCAAGATTAATTGCTGTTTTTTTAGACAAAACTGCAAAGACGAATAGCGCCAAGATATCAGCCTGTTATAATGCGCCCCGTTGCGTCACTTATTAAGTATAGAACCATTCATGGCAGTCACCGGATTTCAACCAGATCCAAAATCTGCACGTTCACTTTTTACTCAATCTCCTTGCTATTGCTTTGAGTTTTTGATATAAAACGCAGCTCTTTTTAGACGGGGTAGCCGCTTCAACAAGTCAATTGACTTGGAAGGCGCGTCAACACTAGCCCCGAACGAATTCTTTTAATTAGTCGCATATTTCGATAAATCGGGGCATAACAATGGCTAAAGTTTGTCAAGTTACGGGTAAACGCCCTGTAACAGGTAACAATGTATCGCACGCTAACAACAGAACTAAGCGTCGCTTCCTTCCAAACCTTCAAACACACCGTTTTTGGGTTGAGAGCGAAAATCGTTTTGTAAAACTACGCCTTACTACTAAAGCAATGCGTATCATCGACAAAAAAGGCATCGACACAGTTCTAGCTGAACTACGTGCTCGCGGCGAGAAAGTTTAAGGAGTCCTACCATGGCTGCAATTCGTGAAAAAATCCGTATGGTTTCTTCTGCTGGTACTGGTCACTTCTACACCACTACTAAGAACAAACGCATCATGCCTGACAAGTTGGAAATGAAGAAATTCGATCCTACTATCCGTCAGCACGTTATGTACAAAGAAGCTAAAATCAAGTAATTGATTTTTGAGTCTTGTATAAGAAAAAACCGACTTTCGAGTCGGTTTTTTTTGTGCCTACTAGAAAGCAATAAATTCGATCCACTCTCTAGCCGTCAGCACGTTGGGCTTTATTTTTAAGAGTTGTTATCGAAATTTTATGTTATTCGATTCACTCTCTTAATAGCTCTGCAAAAATGTACGAGCTCGCACCTGCGAGCGATAAGCCGATTCACCCGCAGGTGCGGGTTCCTACCAATCAAAACTCGCTTCAAATTGCACACGAAACATGTAACAGTTCACCCAAACGATTAAGGATGATCCAATGCAAGATAAAATAATTTTTATTCCCGTCTTTCTCATGGTGTTATTAACCGCCATCGTTTGGGCTCGTATGCTACAAGTCAGAGTAGCTGCAATGAAAAAGATTCGGCTTCATCCTGAAAAAATGAAATCGCAGCAAGCAAAAGCCTTGCTTCCAGAAGCCGCTAACATTCCAGCTGAAAATTTCATCAATATCTTTGAAGTTCCTATTCTGTTTTACGTGTTAATTGGTTTTATGTTGATCACAGAACAAGTATCTGACTTCAATGTATTTGCCGCCTTTGTGTTCGTATTTCTGCGTTACATGCATAGCTTTATCGCACTAACTTACAACAAAGTAACCCAGCGCTTTTTAGTGTATGTCCTAGGCACTCTTGTTCTTTGGGCTATGTGGGGACATTTTGCGTTTCAATTATTTAAGCCTGTGTTGTGATTAAATTTTAGACGCTGAACGGGCAACCTGTTGTACGATTTCTTGTCAAAATTTTATGTTATTCGATTCACTCTCTTAATAGCTCTGCAAAAATGTACGAGCTCGCACCTGTTAGCGATAAACGTCATCGATATAACAGGCACACTCTTTCTCTATCGCGCGCAAGCGCCCTCCCACAAAAGCAATCAAAGCAGCCCCGATCATTCTGAGCGCGAGGGACGAGCAGTAGAAGGGTCCTCTCCCATCTCAACAATATGCTAAACTGGCTTTCCCGTTTTCTACCTAGCGTACAGCATTAACATGCCTGAACTTCCTGAAGTCGAAACCACCTGTCGTGGCATCGCCCCCCACATTGAAGGCAAAGCCATTACCAAACTTGTGGTGCGCCAAGCTCAATTACGCTGGCCGATTCCTGATGACTTAGAAAAGTGGATCAAGGGGCAAACTATTTTAGGTGTTCGTCGTCGCGCGAAATATATTTTGATTGATATCGGTAAAAGCAAAATTAAAGGCACCGTGATTATTCACCTTGGGATGTCGGGCTCTTTGCGTGTTGTAAAAGGCGCGCCGCCCGAGCCGTTAAAGCACGAACATTTTGATTTAGTCTTTTCAAAAGAACTCATGCTGCGCTTTACCGACCCAAGACGTTTTGGCGCTTGCCTATGGAAAGACGTCGACAGTGACGACAATAAATGGCTCGACCATTTAGGGCCAGAGCCGTTAAGCGACGCATTTAATGGTGAGTATTTATTTAACAAAAGTCGCAAACGTACCAGTGCCGTTAAAACCTTCATCATGGATCAAAAAATTGTGGTGGGTGTGGGGAATATTTACGCCAGTGAATCGCTATTTTTAAGTGGCATTAACCCAACAAAAGCGGCCGGTAAAATCAGCAAAGCCAAGTACCAGGTGTTTGCTGAGCAAATAAAACACGTGCTCACACGCGCCATCGCTCAAGGGGGGACGACCCTAAAAGATTTTGTCGGCAGTGATGGGAAACCGGGGTATTTTGCGCAGCAGCTGCATGTTTATGGCCGCAAAGATGCGCCTTGCACACAATGCTCAACACCCATTAAACAAATAACCCAAGGGCAACGCAGCACATTTTATTGCAGTAATTGTCAAAAGTGATGATGTGCTCGCCATATCCCAGAAAAAGCTGATATAGTTCGCTCAATAATAAGCGTCATGTACAGGGACAATAACAATGCTAAACCTTTCTAGCCAACTTAAAAACGGCATGATGATTCTTGCTGCCATGCTCATGTTTGCATTACCAATGCATGCTCAAGCACAAGAAATAGACGAAACCCCTTCTGCTGCGGCCATGGCATTTGATGGCTTAATTGTGCGCCCTTTGACGTTAGTGGCAACCGCTGTTGGTACGGTTATATGGGTTTTTACACTGCCGTTTAGCTTATTGGGCGGTAATGCAGGAGACGCGGCAGAAGTGCTTGTTCTTACCCCAGCTAAAGCGACATTTATTCGCTGCCTAGGCTGTTCAAGCAGTGGCCGTAAAGTTGAATACGAAGACGATTAATCATATCGCTGTAACAAAAAAGGCGTCTTATTAGACGCCTTTTTTATGCCTGTTTAAAACTAATAACCCATCTGCGTTAAAATCTCTTCATACCCTTGTTGGTATTGCTCATATTTAAATTGATAACCTGCGTCTAATAAGCGTTTATTGGATAAGCGCTTGTTACCGCGACGGCTGGCTTCGGGTACATCGTGGTCTGGCTCGACATCATTAATGCGGTCTTTCAGCCACTCTAAAATCTCAAAAAACGTGGTGGGCGCCGAGTCGGTGCCGATATACAGCTCATCTAGCGGCTTGCCTGCCATGTCTTGTTCGATAATAAACTCTAATACACCAATACAATCATCACGATGAATGCGGTTCGTCCATAAATCAGGTTCGGGATCACAATGGCTACCGCCTTTGGCTTGATTGATTAAGCGTGTACGCCCTGGGCCATATATGCCACTAAATCGCACCGTGGTATGAGGGTAATCACTGCCTTGCAGCTTGGACTCAGCCTCGAGCATTTTACGCCCTGCAAACGCGGTGGGTTCGGCTAATGTGGTCTCATCTACCCACGAGCCGTCATGTTGAGGGTACACACTGGTGCTGGAAACAAATATCACTCGCTTAGGCTGCTCGTGTTGTTGTTTAAGCAATGCAAGAATATGCACTAAGCCATGCACATAGTATTGGTCGTAACCTTCCTCTGAAAAATCAGGGCTCGCAATGGAATACACGACGTAATCGAGTTTTTCAGGGATTTGTCCTATTAAGGTTTCCATGTCAGACACATCGGCGCTGAGCGTGGTAACACCCTCACCGATGGGCTTTTCACTGCGGCGTATGCCCCATACTGTGTGACCTTTTGCGGCCAGCGATTTGGCAAGACCACCACCAATATCACCACTGCCTACGATTAGAATACGCGACATATCTACTCCTTATGATAGAAAGCGACTATCATGCTTTATTTACGTCACCGCTCTCGTTAAGCTTAGACGATAATTGCATTTAGGCTTTGAGCGCACTATATCGGATTCATAAGGTAATCGAAATATGACGTTATCAGAATTAAAATACATCGTCGCGCTGGCTCAAGACCGTCACTTTGGCCGAGCGGCCGAGCGCTGCTTTGTGAGCCAACCCACCTTAAGTGTCGCTATCAAAAAACTTGAGGGCGAGCTAGGCATTAGCTTATTTGAGCGTTCTAAAAATGCGGTGAAAGTTACCCCTCTAGGCGAGCAAGTGGTACACCAAGCACAGATAGTGTTAGAGAATGTGCGCGCACTTAAAGACATTGCCACCGGCGGTAAAGACCAACTAAAAGGCCCACTTAAAATCGGCGCTATTTTCACCATCGGCCCTTATTTATTCCCGCATTTGATTCCCCAAGTGCAGCAATTGGCACCCCAGATGCCTTTGTATATTGAGGAAAACTACACCCGCGTATTACGTAAGAAACTAAGAGAAGGCGAGCTTGATGTCATCATCATCGCGCTGCCGTTTACTGAGGTCGATGTACTCACCAAACCGTTATATGACGAAGCGTTTGAAGTGCTGTTACCAAAAGGCCATGACTGGCTAAAACATAAAGCCATCAGCCCCGAATTATTACCGGACAGCAATTTATTATTATTAGGTGAAGGCCATTGCTTTCGTGACCAAGTTTTGGACATGTGCCCTGCGCTGCATCGCAACCAGAACACGCAATTAAAATCCATTGCCGAAGGCAGCTCACTTGAAACGCTGCGCCATATGGTGGCATCTGGCCTTGGTATCACCGTATTACCAAAAAGTGCCACCGGTGTCGGCTTGTATGCCAACGGTTGGCTAGAAACGCGGCCTTTTGTGCGCCCAGCACCTTCGCGTACGGTTGCGATTGCATGGCGCGCCAGTTTTCCTCGACCAAAAGCGGTGGATTTAATCACCCAAGCAGCCAGCTTATGCCAACTGTTTTAGAGCAATCACTGGGCCGAGCACCGGTTACTGAATTAAAAAATGTTGGGGATAAGTTTGCCGAGAAACTGGCCAAGCTCGGCATTCACAGCGTGCAAGATTTGTTATTTCATTTGCCGCTGCATTATCAAGATCGCACCCGCATTGCCCCTATTGGCAGTCTGCGCCCGAATATGGATGTGGTCATCGAAGGGGAAATCATGCTGGCCGACGTGGTCTTTGGCAAACGTCGCTCCCTCGCCGTTCGCGTGCAAGATGGCACCGGCACCATCACCTTGCGCTTTTATCATTTTAGCGGCGCTCAGAAAAACAACTTAAAAAAAGGCGCGCGCATCCGTTGTTATGGTGAAGTGCGCCGAGGTCGAGCTGGCCTTGAGCTTTACCACCCAGAATATCAATTTGTCGAAGAGTTAGCGGCCCTTCCTACCGAAGATACCTTAACCCCTATTTACCCCAGCACTGAGGGCTTAACCCAAGCTCGCTGGCGTCAGCTAATGGCGCAGGTGATCGCACTATTAAAAAAAGGGCGCGCCATTGATGACCTCATTCCGCCAGCATTGCTAGAGCCTTACCAACTGCCGGATTTACGCAGCGCTTTGCTATATTTACACCAGCCGCCGGTTGGCGCAAACATCGATGAATTAGAAAACAATCAACATCCCACGCAAAAGCGTTTAATTATGGAAGAACTACTGGCCCATAATTTATCGCTGCTAAAAATGCGCGCTACGATCCAACAAGATCGTGCGCCGGTTCTACCTAACTCAATCAAACTAAAGCCGCGCTTTCTGGCGGGATTACCTTTCAGCCCAACCGGCGCACAGCAGCGCGTGGCCAACGAGATTCAACAAGACTTAATCAAGGGCCTCCCAATGCTGCGCTTGGTGCAGGGGGATGTTGGCTCTGGCAAAACCCTAGTCGCGGCACTGGCCGCCCTAAGTGCGCTTGAGCAGGGTTATCAAGTGGCGCTAATGGCACCTACCGAGATTTTAGCCGAACAACATTTAAAGAATTTTCAAAGCTGGTTTGAGCCCCTTGGCATTTCACTGGCTTGGCTGGCGGGCAAAGTAAAAGGTAAGGCTCGTGTGGCCACCCTAGAGGCAATCGCCAATGGTGAGGCACAGCTGGTGATCGGCACCCATGCACTGTTTCAGGATGAGGTCGAGTTTGCCAAACTGGGTTTAGCCATTATTGATGAACAACATCGCTTTGGTGTCCATCAGCGCTTGGCCCTAAAACAAAAAGGCAAAGACGTAAGCCCCCATCAACTCATCATGACGGCCACCCCGATTCCTCGTACATTGGCCATGACCGCCTATGCCGACTTAGATACCAGCATCATTGACGAATTGCCACCGGGGCGCACGCCCGTCAACACCGTCGCCATTGATCAGCTGCGCCGTGACCAAGTCGTCGAGCGTATTCGTGGGGCTTGCTTATCAGGCCGCCAAGCCTACTGGGTGTGCACACTCATAGAAGAGAGCGAAGCATTAGAAGCCCAAGCCGCTGAAGTCAGCGCACAACAGCTGCAAGCCGCCTTGCCTGAGCTAACGGTAGGTTTGGTGCATGGCCGCTTAAAGTCTCAAGAAAAAGCCGACATCATGGCCGCATTCAAACAAGGTGATATTCACTTGTTAGTGGCAACCACGGTGATTGAAGTGGGTGTCGATGTGCCTAACGCCAGTTTAATGATCATTGAAAACCCTGAGCGCCTAGGCCTCGCGCAACTGCATCAATTACGCGGGCGCGTTGGTCGTGGCACCACAGAAAGCCACTGTGTGCTCATGTATAACTCGCCGCTCAGTCAAACCGGTAAACAGCGCATTCAAGCCATGCGCGATACCACTGATGGCTTTAAAATTGCCGAAATCGATTTACAAATTCGAGGCCCAGGTGAGGTCTTAGGCACCCGCCAAACAGGTTTGATGCAAATGCGTATTGCCGATTTACAGCGTGATGGCTACTTGCTTGATGACATTAAAAACTGGGCGCAATTGTGCCAGCACAAAGCGCCTTACATCATAAATGCATTAATAGAGCGCTGGTTAGGTGAAAATATACACTACGGTCAAGTGTAAAAAGATTGATCAATTGGTTAGAATACCTCGCCGAATTTTCGCCGACACCCAATGGACTCACCATGACCGTTAAAAAGATCTTCCTGTTTGTTATTTTAGCCAATGCCGTTTTCGCTGCATTTGCTCAAGGCGAAACAAAAATCACCTTTCTTACTGAGCAGTTTCCCCCGTACAACATGACCTCTGACGGCAAAGCATTTGCGCACAAAGCCGAGAATATCTCCGGTTTATGCACCGATATCGTCAAGCAAATGATCACGCACCTGCCTTACAAAACTCAAATAAAGTTGCGTAACTGGGAATACGGCATCAGCAAGGTCAAACAAAAAGAAAACCACGGCTTATTTTGTACGGTGCGCACACCGGAACGTGAAGATAGTTTTTATTGGGTAGGCCCACTCACCGAGATACGCTGGACCTTATTTGCAAAACCCGGCTCGGATATTAAATTAGAATCGCTTGAAGATGCGCGCAAGTATCGCATTGGCGGCTATAACGATGACGTCATGACATTATTTTTACAAAAAAATAACTTCAATGTGTCACCAATCGGCAACGACAGTGTGAACCCTAAACGCCTATTATTAGGCCAAATTGACTTATGGATTGCCGATGAATTATCCGGCCCGTATGTGGCATCGGACAGTGCCGACATTGATGACTTAACGCCCGTTTTATCGTTTAAGCAAACACCCTTGTATTTGGCTTTTAATAACCAAACAGACCCTAGCATTCTGAAAAGGATTAACGACGCATTTGAAAAGGTTCGCTCATCGGGCCAAATTAATATTATCGAACGCAGCTACGGCCGATAACCTAATAAGCACCTAAGCAGGCGTGCCTAGGTGCTTACATTTTGTAAGCCACACCCGTTCCACGTTTGAAAACATTCTGTTTTACGCCGATTTAAACGGGTAAATTTATCTGCCTTTATAACCTATTATCAGTCTAACAGGCTGTGTTATCACACTAAGTTGATATCCATCCCCTGTCTCCTTCCCTGCTGTTACGCGCCTCACAAAACAGGCTCAGCGCTGTAATTTAATCTGCCAGTTTGAGCAGCATTGCCTATAGTTATTATTAGAGTCCATGAATTACAGGCAGTCTCATGACACTACCCAGCCGCGTTCAGCAAGTACTAGATGAATGGCAAATTACTTATTCTGTATCACAACCGAGTTCGTCTATGTCAACACCCCCTACAAGCACACCCGCCACTACTCAGCTAACCATTCTTGAAGACACGCTTGGGCGTATTCAGGTCATTCATTTAGCAAACCGTATTTTAGATTTGAACAAAATGTTCACTCAAACCACCCGTGAATTTTTCCCTATCGACAAAGCCCAAGTCGATAAAATTAAACAAGGGCTCCAGTTAGACGCCATACCTGCTTTGCCGCAAGTGACCGGATTAGAAACATTTGTTGATATAGCGCTATTAAAAGAAAAAGAGATCGTCATGGCGCTGGGCAATGATCAAGAATTACACATAGATAAAAACGATTTTCAAACGTTAGTAAGCAGCGCCCAAGTGGGGGATTATTGTGTGGAAATTCCACCTATGCAGATTCCAGGGGATCAATGGCACAATGCAGATCGAGCCCACATTCATAACGCCATCACCAGCTTTACCGAGCTGAGAGTCAACCAACGCTTAGAAGAAACCCTCGACATGCCACCCATGCCTGAGACCGCACAAAAAATCATAGAATTACGTATGGATGCCAACGCCGAAACCGAAGAGCTGGCCAAGCTTGTGAGTCAAGACCCTGGTTTAACCGCACAAGTTATCAGTTGGGCCAACAGCCCTTATTACGGTGTGAGTGGCTCTATTACTAATATTGAAGAAGCGGTTATCCGTGTATTAGGGTTTGATCTTGTGATTAATTTAGCGCTGGGGTTATCTCTTGGCCGGACCTTATCGGTACCTAAAAATGGCCCTAAAGGTTACGTGCCGTTTTGGCAGCAAAGTGTCTATAGTGCCGCGTTAATGGCTGAGTTGTGCCGCGCAGTGCCTGTGGATAAACGCCCCACACAGGGCATCGCCTACCTGTGCGGCTTGCTGCATAACTTTGGTTATTTGATTTTGGGGCATGTTTTTCCGCCTCACTTTAAAATGATCAATCTGCATATTGATGCCAACCCTAACGTGAATCGCTATTTCATTGAGCAACACCTTATAGGGATCACCCGCGAACAAATTAGCAGCAGCTTGCTCAAACAATGGAATTTACCGGAACCGGTATGCCTTGCGATTCGCTATCAAAACGAACCTAATTACGATGGCGATCATCACGTGCTCAGTGCCATGCTTTTCATTGCCGCACGCTTATTGCGTCAACATCAAGTGAATGATGCGCCACTCGAGCCCATCCCAGATGCGCTCATTGCACGAATTGGTTTAGATATGACTAAGGCTGAAGCCGCTTTGGAGAAGGTGATGGCGGCCAAGGACGATCTGCAGGAAATGGCTCGCCAGCTTCATCAGAACTAACGAATAACGGTACTGCCAAAAGCTGGGCACGTAAGCGTGCAAAGTGTTCACTAATCGCTTGCGATGTTGCATCTACCCACGGCGTCAATGCCGTGGCCACATCAACAAATGTCTGCAACTGGGCGTTACTGGTTTGACGATAACTATAAAAATAGAACGCCGCTAATTCACGCCTTAGTTGCACACGCACTTTTTCTTCTTGTGCCTGCCAGCGTTTTTCTACCGCCGTTTCAAACTGTGAAACTGGAATTTGCGCTAAACCAAGCCCGTGACAGGTTTTCCATAATTCTTTGCGCAACGTAAAATTAAGCTGTTCAGACACCTGTTGGATATCCGCAACCAACTTTGCTCGTTCTGGATTAGGTGTTTGGGTTTGCAGCTTGAAAAAATACTCTCGTAAAGGCTCTCTGTCTTTTAACTTAAGCGCACTTTTTTCAAGCTTGTCGCGCTCAGCCCAAGTGGGTGAGCGCCACTGCGCGCTGCGATCATTACTTTGAGCCGCTAGTGACTTTTCTAATTCGCTGCCAATTAAGCGCTCATCTAGAAAGTTCACGCGATTAATAACAGCCGATTGCAGCGCTGGCTCTAAACCCATGACACACGCAGGACGAAGGGTTTTCCAAAACGGCGAAACTTGCGCCACCAACGATTCAATATTGGCACTCGGGGTTGCCGCCCATAACCCGCTAGGAGCCAGAAATAATACAAATAACAGCCAACGCATTTAGGACTTCCCTTTTACTGAATCATGCTCTTCATCCACCAGCGCAACGTCTGGATCATTAAATACGGTTTCATCTAACTGCTGCTCTGATTTCGCCACCACACAGGTGACAGTTGCATCACCGGTTACGTTCACCGCGGTGCGCATCATATCCAATAAACGGTCCACACCAATGATCAAGGCAATACCTTCAACGGGCAAACCAACTTGAGTCAGCACCATGGACAACATGACCAATCCCACCCCCGGCACACCGGCAGTACCAATAGAGGCCAACGTCGCCGTCGCGATCACCGTTAAGAAGTCCATCGCATCTAAATGGATACCGTAAGCTTGTGCAATAAACACCGTCGCGACACCTTGCATGATGGCCGTGCCATCCATGTTTAAGGTTGCGCCTAATGGCAAACTAAATGACGCGACACGGTTATCGACACCTAAACGTTCTTCAACGGTACGCATGGTCACTGGTAAGGTTGCATTACTCGATGCCGTACTAAACGCAAACAACTGCACGTTGCGCATTTTCTTTAAAAATATGAGCGGGTTTAACCGCGCCAATACTGTGAGCATGGTTGGGTAAATTAAGAATGCTTGCAGCAATAACACAAATACCACGGTGCCAAAGTACACCGACAACTCTTGAATCGCCCCTAATCCTTGGCGAGCAAACAAAGTAAACAATAAAGCGAACACGCCATAAGGGGCTAATTTCATCAACATGGTGACAAGGTTCAGCACCACGGTATTCCAATCTTCAAAATTAAGGCGGATACGCTGACCAGCTTCGCCACTGTGGTTGACCGCCATGCCCAACAGCAAAGCAAACACAATGATTTGCAGCATCTTACCTTCCGCCATAGCGGCGATAGGATTGCTCGGAAAGATATCAATCATTACCTGCGCAAACGAACTGCCTTGGTTAATGGTCAGCGCGGTATTACTAGACAAGTTCGCGCCAACACCGGGCTCAAATAACCACGCAAAACCCATGGCAAGAGAAATGGCCACGGCGGTGGTAAATAAATATAACAATAAGGTTTTGCCGCCTAAACGACCAAGCTGTTTGCCTGAACCTAAGCTTGCGGCGCCACACACTAAAGAAACTAAAACCAGTGGCACCACCAACAATTTCAACGTGGCAACAAACACTTTACCGACAATGAAAAATAATCCCCCCACGAGCCAATCGTTCAGTACGATATCGATCCAAGGATTGATGCCAATAATGAATTGCGCGCATGCACCCAAAATGATGGCAAATACCATGGCAATCAATATTTGCTGTGTCAGCCCGTGAGGTTGTTTCATGATTATTTCTTTTTATTAGGTTTTAGGTATTTAGTTAAACCTTGAAACCACATTACCTCAGCAAAGTTACCGCTGATCACTAAGTCTTTGCTTTGAATACCGGCCATGAATGCATTTTTATCTTTGGCCGTTAAGATCGCCATACCTGTGGCAGCATCTTTAAAACTTAGGGTAAAGGTTGGCTCTTTGGTTAAACCAGCAGAAGATTTCACCTTACCATCTTTCACCGTAAAGTTGCGACCGCTGCCACTTTCGGTCTGGATTTGGAAAACCAAATCTTTACCCGCAATGTATTCAGCACAGGCAGGATTATTCTTTGCTGCTTTTTTTAGTAATTGGGAAAAAATCCACAGTAAAAACTTAAACTTCAACATGGTTAGCCACTTTATTATTGATAATGAGAATGTAACAAACACGCGCAAAGCGCCGCGGCATCATATCACGGTCAAGGGCTACATCAATCTTAGGAGGGGTTTTGTCCAGCCTTGTCATTAAAAACAAGGCCTGAACAAGGAAGGGATTAACCGTTAACGGCGTCTTTTAACGCTTTGCCCGGTTTAAAGCCAACAGAGTTGCTCGCTTTAATGGTGATTGCTTCACCTGTTTGAGGATTTTTACCTTGGCGTTGAGCACGATGCTTCTGCACAAAGCTACCAAATCCTACTAGGCTCACTGGGTCATTTTTACGCAATGACTCAGTAATTTGGTCAGTGATAATAGTGATGATTTCAGCGGCTTTGTCTTTGCTGATATCAGCTTGGTCTGCTACGTAGGCAGCTAATTCAGGTTTACGCATGTTACGATCCGATTTTTTATTGTTTTTATTACGCCAGCATTGCTGGCAATTCCTTGTTCAAAGCCATCTTTTCAGCAACACAGTCCCCGGTCAAGGCATAACCAAGCAAATTACCGCTCGAATCCTTAAAAAGCGCCTTGAAATGTGGACTTTGTCCAGTTATTTGCCAATCACCTACGCTATTTTCAATGGGTGGGCAGGTCACTATCGGTAAGCTTGGGGTTTTCACCATCACTGGCATAACCGGGTATTTAACCTCGGTAGGTTGACCAGACAAGGTCTTTGCCAAGGCACGTGCGCAATTCATTAAAGGTAGGACATACAGCAGATTTAGCCCGGCCACTTCGGCGCAATCGCCAATGGCATAAACGTGCTCAGCACTGGTTTGTAATTGCTGATTCACCACAATGGCACGATTCACCTCAATGGCTGCCGCTTGCGCCAGCGTGACGCGTGGCTTCAATCCCACCGCGCTTAACATCACATCGGCTTGTAAATGCGTGCCATCAGATAAGTGGGCTACGTATTGCTCGCCCTCTTTGACCACCGACGTTACCGCTTTCTCTAAATGCAATGTCACCCCCAGCGCTTGTAACGCTGGTATTAATGCTTCGCCGCAAGCGGCTGGTACTAAACGCGACAGAGGTTGAGCGTCTGGCGCGACTAAATCGACTGCAAAGCCGGCACTGGCAAGGTCATGGGCATATTCACAACCCACTAGGCCTGCACCCATTACCAATACGCGCTTTTTACCCTGTACCGCGCTGTGGAATTTGGCGTAATCCATTAAATCATTCACATGATAAAGGTGTTCACGGCCTTCAATGGGCAACTGAAAAGGCTCGGCACCCAAGGCTAACACCAAATCGCCATACGCTAGCGACTCATCCCCTAGCATCACGACTTTTTCAGCAGGGTTTATGGCGGTTATCGTTTGATGGGTGCGAATCTCAATTTTAAGCTGCTCTGCCATGGCGCCTGCATCATTCATGGCTAAACCATCGGCGTCTTTGCCTTTGCTAAAGCCGGTGCTGAGCATTGGCTTTGAATACTGACGCCCACCATCGGCGGTAATCATGATCACTTGACGCTCGGCATCAGCCTTGCGGAATTCTTTTACCAAGTTATAACCGGCTAAACCGGTTCCAATTACCACTAACGGTGCTGTCATGAGGAGCCTTTTATTATTTGAGACGCTGAAGCAATCAACTTTCGATTACAGGCGCGGCGCACGATTGCCTAGCGAGGATAAACGTGTCGAGCATTACGTATAGAATGAAACCATCACGCGTGCTTGGCACGTTTTAACAACGCTAGCTTGTATGAAATGTGTCTTAGCCGTTAAATTTCGATCATCTCGAAATCGTCTTTGCCCACGCCACAATCTGGGCATAACCAATCTTCAGGCACATCGCCCCAGCTTGTACCCGGCTCTAGGCCTTCTTCTGGGCAACCTAATTCTTCATCGTAAATCCAACCACATACGATGCACTGCCATTTTTTATAATCTTGAGCCATACATTCTCTCCCAATTTTTCAGCTGTGAACCTTACCCAAAACTGTTGTCCTACACAATTAATCTCTGCGCTTTATGACCAATTGTATCCACCTAATCTTGACCAAGCGGCAGCCATGTTTACTTGATTTCAGTATCGGATTAAGCCATTGTGCGCCGACCTAACATGAAGGCTGCAGTATGCTGACGTTATCCACCGCTTTTACAATGCAATCTTGGCAAGGGCTAGCGCCTATGCCCCGTAGTGTTGTGGATAAGCCTTGGCGTAATTGGTTGTTAGATAAAGGATCACTGACTCAAAACGTAAAAAATTTAGCCCCCGGGCGCTTCAGCTTAACGCTATTGGACCGCCGCTTTGCGATGCCATCTTTATCTGAATGCAAAGCGTTAAACATGAAACCACGCCATCAAGCGTATATTCGTGAAGTCACCTTATGTATTGATGGCAAACCACATATTTACGCGCGCAGTATTATTCCTAGAAGCACCTTAACGGCCAGCGAGCGGCAACTGCTAAAGCTCAATACCAAGCCGTTAGGTGAATTTTTATTCGCCCATAAAAATATGCGCCGTGGCCCCATCGAAATCAAACAAGGGCAATTGAACGGCATCACCGTGTGGGCGCGCCGCTCTATTTTCTATGTGAACGATAAACCATTGCTGGTTTGCGAATACTTCTTACCCAGCTTGCTACAGGTTAAAACTGAATAAGGTAGACTGATGATACATTTGAATTTGGCGACATCATGACTTGGCTGACAGATCGATTCCCTAAACTGCCTTTTTATATTCAGCTGATGCGTTTAGACAAACCCATTGGTATTTATCTATTGTTATGGCCAACCCTGTCTGCCCTATGGATTGCCGCCGATGGCCACCCAAGCGTCAGTAATGTGTTTATTTTTGTCGCTGGCGTGATTTTAATGCGCAGTGCAGGTTGTGTGATTAATGATTACGCAGACCGCCACGTTGATGGTCATGTAAAGCGCACCCAGCATCGTCCTCTTGCGCAAAAAATAATTAGTGAAAAACAAGCATTGGTTCTATTTGCCAGCCTGTGTATTTGTGCCTTTATATTCGTGTTATTCACCAATCGTTTTACCGTTTACCTGTCTTTTGGCGGCCTCGTTTTAGCGTTCATGTACCCTTTTATGAAGCGTTATACCCACTTGCCACAAGTGGTGTTAGGCGCCGCGTTTGCGTGGGCCGTGCCGATGGCATTTGCCGCGGAACAAGATGCGCTACCCGATGTGGTTTGGTTGCTGTATGCCGCAACCGTCACTTGGACCGTGGTTTACGACACGCAATATGCCATGGTTGACCGCGATGATGATTTAAAAATCGGCGTTAAAAGCACCGCTATTTTGTTTGGCGAGGGCGACAATCTCATGATTGGGGTTTTACAAATCATCACGCTAATTAGCTGGTTGATGATCGCCAATAATATCGGCGCAACTTGGCCACTATACCTAGCAATTACAGTAAGCGCAGGCCTGTTTGGCTACCACCAAATGCTCACTAAGAATCGTGATCGGGACTTATGTTTTAAAGCGTTTTTGCACAACCACTGGGTAGGTGCGGTGCTATTTGCCGGTGTATTCTTTCATTTTTTAACGATCTAAAAATACTTAATTACAATGTGTGCCAGCACTTGTCACATATCTGTCATAC
This sequence comes from Oceanicoccus sp., assembly GCA_047621325.1. GTDB lineage: Bacteria > Pseudomonadota > Gammaproteobacteria > Pseudomonadales > Oceanobacteraceae > Bermanella. The sequence continues at coordinate 112,207 of JBLHLT010000002.1, read as the reverse complement.
TTACGTTGTGTAATATGCCTGTCATTAAATAGTAAATTAGAGCAGCCTCTATGAAGCAGCAGGGAAAAAAGATCTTAATCGTAGATGACGAAGCGTCTATCCGCGAAATGATTGCAGTGGCCTTAGAAATGGCCGGCTATGAATGCTTAGAAGCCAGCAACACTCAAGACGCTTACAGCATTATCGTCGATGAAAGCCCAGAGATGGTTTTACTCGACTGGATGCTACCAGGCACCAGTGGGCTTGAATTTGCTCGTCGCCTTAAACGCGATGACCGCACCGCAGAAACGCCGATTATTATGCTCACCGCCAAAGGCGAAGAAGATAATAAAATTCTCGGCCTTGAAGCCGGAGCCGACGATTACATCACCAAACCCTTTTCACCTCGTGAGCTAGTGGCGCGTCTTAAAGCTGTACTGCGTCGCAGCACACCGCAAGGCATGGACGACCCAATTACAGTTGAAGGTTTGATACTCGACCCGGTTTGCCATCGTGTGAGCGCTAACGAAGCTCCTCTCGATATTGGCCCCACCGAATACCGCCTATTACAGTTTTTTATGACCCACCAAGAGCGTGCTTATAGTCGCACCCAATTGCTGGACCAAGTATGGGGTGGTAATGTCTACGTTGAAGAGCGTACCGTCGATGTGCATATTCGTCGCTTACGCAAGGCGCTTGGCAGTAATCACGAACATTTAATTCAAACCGTACGCGGTACGGGTTATCGTTTTTCGACTAAAGCGTCATAACTCTAATTTAGTTTTGTTTGGTATGTAGTTTATATGAAGCATGATTGGCGCTCCGCCATTCGCCGGTTGATTTTTAATCTGGCTCTCGCATTTGTCATCGGCTGGAGCCTAGATGTCTTGGCTTACACCCTAATGTTCACGCTAGGCTTGTATCTTGTGTGGCACTTACGCCAACTACACAAGTTACAGCAGTGGCTCACCAGTCAAGACATTGATGAACCCCCTACCAGCCATGGTTTGTGGGGCAGTATTTTTGATGACGTTTATCGCCTACAGCGCCGCCAAGAAAAATCAAAAAACAAACTGAAAGCCATGCTCAAGCGAGTACAAGACAGTACCGGCGCGTTAAAAGACGGCGTGTTAATGGTCGACAGCCACGGTAACTTAGAATGGTGGAACCAAGCCGCCAACACCTTGCTGGGGTTACAAAATAACAAAGATATTGGTCAGCCCATCACCAATCTTGTGCGCCAACCGGATTTCAAAGCGTATTTTGAACGCACCCATTATGATGCCCCGCTTGAGATCACCAGCCCAATCAATAACGACGCCATTTTAGAGTTCCACATCACCTTATTTGGGCGCAAAGATCGTTTAATCGTTTGCCGCGATATATCGCACTTGCATCAACTTGAAGCCATGCGCCAAGACTTTGTGGCTAATGCTAGCCACGAATTACGTACCCCACTGACCGTTATATCTGGCTACTTAGAAACGTTTATAGAATACAAAGAGACCCTGCCCGCGCGCTGGGGCCGTGCCTTGCAGCAAATGCACGAACAGAGCCTGCGCATGCAAAATTTGATTAATGACCTGCTGGTGTTAAGTCGTTTAGAAACCAGCCAAGGCTCTGAACAAAAAAAGGTGGGGGTTGCCTCCATGCTAAATGCATTAGTCGCTGACGCAAAGTCGCTCAGCGGTGACAAGCAACATACCATTACATTGCAATGTGAAGATTTTGATTTATTAGGTGTTGAAACAGAATTGGTCAGCGCGTTTGGTAATTTGATTTTTAACGCCGTTAAATACACACCTCAAGGCGGTGAAATCAATGTCCGCTGGTGGCAGGATACATCAGGCTTACACCTTGAAGTAAAAGACAATGGTTTAGGTATCGACTCCAAACACATTCCTAGATTAACCGAACGCTTTTATCGGGCAGACCCAAGCCGACACAGTGATACCGGCGGCACAGGGTTAGGCTTAGCCATTGTAAAACATACCCTGTTAAGGCATGACGGCCATCTGCACATTAGCAGCCAACTAGGCAAAGGCAGCTGTTTTACGTGTCACTTTCCTGTGTCGCGTAAAGTCGCTCAGCCCAAGGTGATCAACGCTTAACATTTACCCATTCGTCAGCGCACTTTCGCAACAAATTTCGAAAGTGCTGCCAGCTTTTCTGGGTCTTCATCCTCATAACGCACCAGCAAATTAAACAATTCGCTATCAATTCGCTTGTCTGGTGAACTCACCGAACATACAAAACAATTCACCCGCGCCACAATGTCTTCTTCTTTGCTCACGATATCGACCACCACTTGATCAAATAACCCTGGCACCCCTTGGTCTCGCTTTACCACCAGCATCATTTCATTCAGGTTGATGTCTTTGACAATGCAACGCAGCTCTTGCCCTTGAGATGTACGCACATGGGCAAGCGCCACACTTTTATTGTTAGCGCCTTTTTTGGCTTGAGGTTTTTTATCCACCAAGGCAGCTGAGGGCGATGCTCCGGTTAGTAAGCTCGCTGCGTCGGCTGTTTTGGCCTGAGGCTTGGCCGCAGGGGCCGCGCCAGTGAGTAAACTGGCATTATTTGGGCTAGAGGCAGAGGGCTTAGCAGGCGCACTGGCACCCGTTAGTAAATTTGCATTACTTGGACTTGCAACAGCTGATGGCGCCGCGGGGCTTGCCCCTGCTAATAAGTTGGCATTACTTTGCTGCGCCTGACGGGCCGTTTGCTTAGGACTGAATTTATAAAACTTATATATTAAGCGCGCAAGCTTAGTGCCTAATTGCTCATTGTTAAAAGGCTTACCAATGTAATCACTCACGCCTGCCTCAACCGCTTTCACGATATGGCTTTTTTCTGACCGACTGGTGATCATCAAAAAGGGGACTTTTTCATAACGCTCGTCACTACGCATCCACTGCAATAGCTCTAAACCGCTCATGTTGGGCATTTCCCAATCACACAACAGCACATGATATGTACCCGATTTCATCTTGTTTTGCGCTTGCAGGCCATCGGCCGCGTCATCTACTTGAGCGGTTGGATATTGAGCTTTTACCGCTTTACGCACCAGATCGCGGATAAACCGTGCATCATCGACAACTAGAATGTTCAGTGCCTTCATGCCCACTCCAAAAATGACTCTTCACTTCAGCGTAGCACAGGATTTTTCAGCTACTTGTCCAATAAAGACTAATAACCTTATGCTATTAAACCGCTATAAATTAATATTTGTGGCCACTAATCTTAAATGTGTTTCGCTCACACCAATCTGCTTTAAATCCACACCTCTAAAATGCAGGTCTTGCTGCACCAATGTTTGTAACGAATGCAAAACCTCATCAGCGCAATTAAGGCCGGCATAAATACCTTTCACTAAGCCTTTAGGCATTTTATTGTTAAGCACACCGTCTTTACTTTGATCCAGTACGTTTAAAGGTCGTACTAAACGCCATTCCTGCTCATAGGCAAAATGCTCTGGTCGGCGAAATAACGCGGGGAAGGGCTGCTGTTTTGATGGCAAAACTGGGCGAGCGTCATCGTATTCAACCGGTGACAATAACTGCGGCTTATTATGAAAACTGGCGTTGCGAAAGTACTCATGTTCATCGTCTAACTTAATCGCAATACCATCATGAGCTGATGCACTTTGCCATAACCCATGTTGATAAATATTTTTATACAAGCGTAAACAAGCCACCTTTGCGTATTGATTCAGCGACGCTAAACCCAACTGCTGAGGTGTTTTAGGGCGCTTAATTTGTGGTTCGATTTGATCTCGTTTTTGCAGGGTTTGCTCTAAATAATATTCGAACGTCACCATCGCCTGAATATGCGGCTCAAGCGCTTGGTACATTTTTTCAATGGCCTCAGTAAATTCACCATCACTTAATGGTTGATTTGCACCAGGCATGTGCACTCTTTTATTTTCAAGAAAGGGATCTTCTAGCTCAATAGCCGTACAAAACGGCAGGCGCAGTTGTTTTAGTAGAGACAGGTTTTGTAGTGATATAAAGACAAACATAAGCATTCAATTGTTTTTATTTAGTGTAGTTCGAAATATATGAAAGCACACGGTAAGCAAAAGCCCATCCGGCTTGTAAGAGATTTCCTACACGAATTGTGCGAAATAAGAATATATTACTACGCGACATTGCGCCAAACCGACTCAAACACCGCTACAGCCTGCATTATCCGTAGCCCTGCTAAAACCGTTCAAATAACACTCTTAACTTTAAGACAAAATTCGCCAGACAAAATTCTTTTTTTTGCTAAATTAGAGCCCGTTCAGGACGAACCGAATAAGGATGCCAGTTACGGACCACTGGTTAACACGGAAGTGTGACGAAGGATTGATAGACCGCTATTGGACGGTGGACCTAGGGTGCTTTGACAGGAAATAACTAGGATTGATATTTCCTGTCACTTTAGCTTCCACCGCTTTTTTTACGGATTTTAAAAAAGCGTTAATTAGAACGGATTCAATTGGACGGTACTCACCCATTAGGGTGCTGTGACTAGAAATATCTAGGATCGATATTGATACTCACTTTAACCTCCAAAGCTTTTTTACGGATTTAAAAAAGCGTTAATTAGAACGGATTCAATTGGACGGTACTCACCCATTAGGGTGCTGTGACTAAAAATATCTAGGATCGATATTGATACTCACTTTAGCCTCCAAAGCTTTTTACGGATTTAAAAAGCGTTAATTAGAACGGATTCAATAAAAGTAGATTGCTTGATATACCTAGGATGGTATTCATGCCACTCGCTCTTCAGGAAGAAGAGCCTATGTCTAACGGACAGACACACCTAATTTAAAAACTTATTTCTAGGATGAAGTAAGTGCAGGAATGCATCAACGGATGATGCTTATGATCAGGATGATTAGCCACCGGACGGCGCTTCTCACGGAAGACAAATTCAGCAACGCATGATGCGTTTATAACCAAGGATTGGTTAACTGCTGAATTACCCCTCTTAAAACGTTTCTCTATTTATTTACTCTGTTGATTAACGCTTACCACAGCGTATTAAGCCACATGGCTAACCGCCAAGATGCGCGACTCAATTGCTGTTGCATAATGGTATCGGCCATTAGCAAATACTCATCACTCAATACGTTGTTTTCTTCTGCTAAATACACAGAATCCACCACAATTACATGACTTTCTTCCGCCCACTTCACAGGGTTACTCACGTCAACAGCCACATCATTCGCAATGATTTTCTGGGCACCCGCAAACGCATCTTGATCAAAGCGTTTCACCACATGGTTATCCCAAAATTTATGTAGGGTCATGCTGCTGCCTTCGTATTTAATTTCGTACCAATTACCGCCTCTGTCCTCAAATAAGCCTGCGTGCAGCGGCTGGTGCACGTCAGCAATAAGATGAATCAACATCCGAAGGGCAAGGGTTTGTTCTTTCTCGCTGCCCGTTTTGGCGATTCGGCTAAAATCTTTAATTGCTTCAACCACACATTTATTTTTTTTACAGTCGCGAGCTTGGCGATAATTCGCCGCGTTTTTTGGCATATTGACGTAATGCAGGGGCTTAAGGTAATTAAATTCTTCATTACTTTTTATGCGATCGGCCCAGACACTGGCTTCGATAAAGTTAGCTTCACCCGAACCCAGTAACCGCTCAACGGTTTGTTTAGCAAATGGGGTCAGCTGCTGCCAGGCAGCGGCGGCCACCATTTTGTGGCCAAGATCACTAAAGGCCAGCACGCTTTGGCTACATATGAGAAATAAAACGAATAGAATTTTTTTCATGGCATCTTTTTATTGTTTTTATTAAGACCGCCAGTATAGAGAGAGACGAGGGGGCTTGAAAGCGCCCTAGCTTTTTTTATGGAACCGTTCGGCCAATACACCCAATATAATAAAAGCAGTTAAGACCACAGGAGCAAAAAACGTCGCTGGTATCTGCTGCATAAATTGATGTATTTGGCTGGAACCCCATACCGTCAACGCGCCATATCCTAGGGTGCAAAGTACAACAAATGCAGTGATGCGAATAAGGAACGGATAAGGCTTCACAAACACTCTCACCGTTTTATTAATGGCATCACCATAAATCACTAATAATGTCGCCACAAACGCCACAGCCAACTGCATGCTATAAGGTTTAAGCCAACCACTGGCTTGCAGCAATAAATCCGTCATCCAACTCATATCCATCTCCCGTTGATCTGGTTTAACCTTAGGTCAAAAGCCGAGCTAAGCGCTTGAAGCATGTTTCATTTTGTAATGCATTTTTTTGGCTCGTCTTAAACCCTTAACAAACACACCTCACAAGTCACTGTTTTAAATGACATTTTAATCTTTTGGTCGTGAGATACATTCAGTAATGGATGCTTTCTAGCTATATGATTTCTACGTTTCTAGATCCGAATAATATAGCCGTGCACTAGTGAGATTTGAGAGTTCTGTCACACTAGGTCTTATCCAGAAATTGAAACGGACTGTTGCATGAAGCAAAATTATCGTTTGGGAGATTTGCTGACCAGCCGAGGTGTTATCACTCAAGGTCAGTTAGATGAAGCCCTCATTTATCAGCAACAACACCAGCTAACTTTAGGTAAGGCGTTAGTCGCTTTAGGCTATATTAAACGCTCTAAAGTGCATCGTACCCTAATTAAACAGCATTGGTTACGCCGACTTGCTGCGGTTACCACGCTAGTGATGGCCCCACTGTCGTTTTGTCACGGTAGTAATGAAATAGAACTGTTACCTGAATATTCATACACTCAAGTGGCCCAAAGTCCTTGCCCTTTTGATGCCTCTGAGGGTGCCTATGGCTTTGACACAAGCACTGTAGAGCTTGACGTAGTACAAGCTGCTACAGCCGCTCTATGGTACGTCTCGCAAGGCGGAATCAATGATGGAGAGCTAACGGATGTGCCTGTGCAATTGAACTTGAGCAGTGACGGCATTGAAAAAGGGGTTTCGTTGAGTCTAAGTGTGCGGTTTTAAGTCCTGAATAACCTGACGCTTATCAGAGACAAAAACCGTCATCATTATTTTAATAGCAAATTTGACTGTAAAGCTTGTCTAATTCTTGCGGATCTAAGTCAGACACCAGCATCATGATTCTGGGGTCTTCCTTCCTCTGAATGTAAATAACATCTTTGCCATCCATATTATTTATCAGAGTATAGGTTGTCATATTATTAACCGATTTTATCACAATAGATTTAGCATCCATTGCATTAAAAACAGCCTTAATATCATGTAGGTACTCACCTTCCGTTGATTCCTCTTTTAATTTATTAAAAAAGCCATTTAAGTCATCAACACCCAGCTTTTTATATCCATTATTATGACTTGCGCCTCCTGTTACTAAGCCCTCGCTAGTCGTTATAATGTTTAAATCAGGAAAAGCGTCATGTTTAAATTGAAGAAACGCTGAAGCCGCACTCCCGTTAAGTATATTAAGGTACTTTAAATCCCTCAATTCAAATTTAAATGCAAGCTCACTCACCTCAAAAGTCGCTTCATCTTTTTTACAATGATTAAGCTGCTCAGCATAAACATTCATTGACGCAGCAAATAGCATGTACAAAATTAGTTTATTCATAAACCCATTGCCGCCATATCTAATTCTCTTTTAACGTTATAAACCGCACGCTGAGCACATACAAATGATCGTTTACCTTGTATATCTCTTATGAAGCCACGACCTAAACTTTTAGCAATCCAGCTAATACTCGGAACACCCGTTGGTTTTGGCACCCAAACAAACGCAGCTGAACAGTCTCGTGTTGCCTCTAGCATCTTTCCAAATACTTTGGCTACATTCTCATTAACCTGACCACTCCAACCATGAGTGAATCCTGCTTCTTTAAAGAAAGCATCTATAACTTCTCTTGCTCTTTCTGTATCTGACATACCATTATAAATCCGTTTAATAGGTGATAAAAAATATTAGTCCTAATTATTGCGGTCAAGAAACCATTGATAATACAACTTAAAATTATGCTAATGAATTAGGAGATATTCAGGAATTATCACATCAAGTGGGTAGGACCTAAGTATTAAATAGCTTGCTAACGGGACTGTATGAAACAGCAACTCTGAATCAGCATTTTTTATTCGACGACTTTATTGTCGAGATAAATCCCGACCTGCATTCTTCGCATAATGGTTATTAGTAAAATCCCGCCTACGTCATTCGATTTTCTAACATTGTAGGTCGGTCTTTAGGCCGAATTTTTCTTCAGTTAGTCATCTTTTTTTCAGATTGAGGCGCAAATCTTTAACCAAAATTCAGCCACGCGACCTTTTACGAAGCTATCTCCCTCAGTGCTAAGGTGACCATAAGGGTAACCAAATCAAAAATAGACAGGCAAAAAAAAGCCCGCTTATTACTAAGCGGGCTTTAAAAATTCGTGGTGCCGACACCAAGAGTCGAACTCGGGACCTACTGATTACAAGTCAGTTGCTCTACCAACTGAGCTATGTCGGCACGAATTGGAGCGCATTTTATGGGTAAGTCGCGGTAGCGTCAAGCCTTTTTACTGTCTGTTTTTCTATTTTTTTCAAATACTTTCAAAGGCTTAGGTTTTTTGAGCGGTTTAGACACGATCACTGTCTAAAACCGCTGATTAAATAACCAATATCCGGCTTTTTACTGGTCTAGTACGCGTTCCATTTCATCAATGCTGATATGACGCACGTCTTTGCCTTTTACTAAATAGATAACGTTTTCGGCAATGTTGCGGGCGTGGTCACCAATACGCTCAAGTGCACGTAGTGACCAAATCACGTTCATTACACGTTTGATTGAACGCGGGTCTTCCATCATGTACGTCACCATCTCACGCATGGCGCTTTCATATTCACGGTCTACGTCTTTGTCTTCTTGTGCAACAGCCAGTGCGGTGTCTACATCTAGACGGGCAAACGCGGTTAATGCGTTTTGAGTCATGCGACGTACACGATCGCCGATGTGGCGGATTTCCACGTAACCACGCGGCGATTCACCTTCTTCACATAGTTTCATAGCAAGACGAGCAATCTTGGCACTTTCATCGCCAATACGCTCTAGGTCATTCACCGCTTTTGTGGCGGCAATGATTAAACGTAAGTCACTTGCTGCAGGTTGACGACGGGCGATGATGCGAGTGCATTCTTCGTCGATGTCGACTTCCATTTGGTTAATGCGTTTATCGGTAGCCCGTACGTTAACGGCAAGCTCGCTGTCTGCTTCGATTAACGATTTAATTGCATCGCCTACTTGCTGTTCAACTAGGCCACCCATTTCTAGTACGTGGCTTTTGACACGCTCTAGTTCGTCATTAAACTGCTGACTTATGTGGTCAGTATGGGCATCGTTTGTTAAATCCATGGTCTTCCCCTTTAGCTATGTCTAGCTGAATGCTTTTTCGTTTACCAACTTATTACGACGTATATTATTTATAGCTTTAGTCAACTCTAGCCGTAGCGACCGGTAATATAATCTTCGGTCTGCTTTTTCTGTGGGTTGGTAAACAATTGGTCGGTATCGCCAAATTCCACCATGTCACCCATATACATAAATGCGGTGTAATCGCTGACACGTGCGGCCTGTTGCATGTTGTGGGTTACGATGGCGATGGTGAAATCATTTTTCAATTCGTGAATAAGTTCTTCAATTTTTAATGTAGAAATTGGGTCAAGTGCTGACGCGGGTTCATCTAACAATAGCACTTCAGGTTTTACCGCAATGGTACGAGCAATAACCAAACGCTGTTGCTGTCCACCTGACATGCCCAATGCACTTTCGTGTAGGCGATCTTTTACTTCATTCCAAAGGGCCGCGCTTTTTAATGCCCATTCTACGGCTTCATCAATTTGACGCTTTTTCTTAATACCTTGAATACGCAAACCATAGGCGACGTTTTCATAAATACTTTTTGGAAATGGGTTTGGCTTCTGAAATACCATACCAACGCGACGACGTAGCTCGGCAACGTCTACACCTTTTTGATAGATGTTTTGTTCATCTAATAAAATTTCACCGGTAATGTTGCAACCATCAACCAAGTCGTTCATACGGTTAAAGCAGCGCAGTAATGTGGATTTACCACAACCCGATGGTCCAATGAACGCCGTTACACGTTTTTTCGGGATAATCATATTAATGCCATGTAGGGCTTCTTTGTCGCCGTAGCTAAGGCGTAGATCGTTTACTTTTAGCGCTGGAATTTCTTTCGATAAATCTAAGTGTTTAGATTCACGGCCCATAGCCGACATGCTAATGCTGTGACCTTTTTTCTCTGTTGCTTCTGTCATAATTTTATTCACTATAATTTTTTAATTCGGTTCAATTTTGATGCTGGAGCGTAAGCGCAAATGGCGCCTTACGTCTCCCGCTTAACGTCTTAGACGTTACATCTCTAATGCTTTATATTTTTCACGCAGGTGGTTACGAATATAAATGGCTGACAAATTCAGTAACGCAATCACCAGTACTAGCAACAACGCGGTGGCGTAAACCAACGGACGCGCGGCTTCAACGTTAGGGCTCTGGAAACCCACATCATAAATATGGAAGCCTAGGTGCATGAATTTTTGATCTAGGTGTAAAAATGGGTAGTTACCATTTAACGGCAACGTTGGTGCTAACTTAACCACACCTACTAACATTAACGGGGCCACTTCACCGGCTGCGCGGGCTACGGCTAAAATCACACCGGTCATCATCGCAGGGCTTGCCATTGGCAATACAACGCGCGTTAGGGTTTCCCACTTGGTGGCACCTAACGCTAACGAGCCTTCACGAATCATGCGTGGTATACGCGCCAAACCTTCTTCCGTTGCCACAATAACCACTGGTAAAGTTAATAGCGCTAAGGTGATAGATGCCCACAACAAACCCGATGTACCAAAGGTTGGTGATGGTAAGGCTTCAGGGAAAAACAATTCATCAATCGTGCCCCCTAAAAAGTAAACAAAGAAACCTAAACCAAATACTCCGTAAACAATCGACGGCACACCTGCTAAGTTATTTACTGCAATACGAATCACTTTGGTTATCACACCCTGCTTGGCGTATTCACGCAAATACACCGCGGCAATGACACCCAGTGGCGTCACCATAATCGCCATTAAAATTACCATTAATACGGTGCCGAAGATCGCTGGGAATACGCCGCCTTCTGTGTTGGCTTCACGAGGGTCATCCCCTAGGAATTCACCTAACTTTGAAAAGTAATGGCCAATTTTTGCAACGATGCTCATGCTGTTAGGTTCAAATGCTCGCACCACTTCTGACATTTTTATGTGGATACTTTGACCACCCATTTCGATTGCAGTGAAATGATCACGCTCTAGCGCCTCATATAATTCACTTAACTCACCTTGGTAACCTTCGTACTCGGCGTTTAATTCTGCGCGGGCATGTTCTAATTCGGCTTTTTGTTCGTCGCCATAATTTTTATTTAGTTCGTAAGAGCGTTGCTGCAAACGTAAGCGTTCGATTTCGTAATTGATGGCACCAATGTCATGTTTTTGAATATCCATGATGTCTTCATGGATTTTAAGTGCACGTTCGATCAAGGTTTGAAAATGCGCCCATGCGGCTGCGTGGTCTTGCTTACCATCCGCAACTAATTGCTCACCTTCATATACTTTATCTAGGAAGCCATAAAAATTACCCCACTCACGACGTTCAATCGCCATGGCATTTTCTGGGTAATTTTGTTCCGTTAAATGGTGTTCAAGTACCCAGCGGAAATCACCGCCATAAACATCACGGTTACCTACTTTCATTAAGATACGTTTGGCTTCAGCAGCACCATCTTCGGTGTTTAAGCCAATGGCTCTCAACTGAGATTGCGGCACCATTTCGCTGTCACTAATTTGCCCCATAATAATGGCAGGCTCATTTCCTGGCAGCGTGTAAGTGGCTTCCATAATTTTGCCTGGCCAAAAATGCACTAAGCCTTTTGCAGCAATAAAGCCAATTAAACCTAGTACCATGATAATACTAATGGCCACCGCGCCGGCGTTTAACCAAATAAACGGCGACCCTGATTTAACCCATTCTTTAACTGAAACTCTCATGAATCGATCTCCTACAACTGACCATATTTAGTGCGTAAACGCTGACGTATGGTTTCAGCTGCGGTATTAAATACAAAGGTAAACAAGAACAATACAAAACCCGTTAAGAACAGAATTCGATAATGGCTACTGGCCACCTCTGATTCTGGAATTTCCACTGCAATGTTTGCAGCCAAGGTCCGCATGCCTTCAAAAATATTCATATCGGTGATCGGTGTATTACCAGTGGCCATGAGTACGATCATGGTTTCACCCACTGCTCGACCTAAGCCAATCATCAGTGCAGAAAAAATACCCGGGCTTGCTGTTGGCAATACAACCTTGATCATGGTTTGCCAAGGGGTGGCACCTAACGCTAATGAGCCATAACTAAGTGATTTAGGTACGCTAAAAATGGCGTCTTCTGCAATAGAGAAAATGGTTGGGATAACCGCAAAACCCATGGCTAAACCAACAATTAATGCGTTACGTTGGCTAAAGCTCACACCTAAATCATTATTCAACCACGTGGTCATTGAGCCACCAAAAAAGAAACTTTCTAGTGCAGGGCTAAATTGAATGGCCACATAAACCGCAAGAATAATGACTGGGATTAATAAAATTGAGTCCCAGCCATCAGGTACTGCGTGGCGAATTTTTGCGGGTAAGTTGACCCACGTAAAACCAAACACCAGCATGGATATGGGCACCACTATCATCATGATGAAAATGCCCAACAAATTATTTTCAATAAATGGCGCTAATGCTAAACCCGCTAAGAAACCTAAGATTACTGTAGGTAAGGCTTCCATTAATTCAATAATCGGTTTCACTTTACGGCGCAGTGCCGGTGCCATGAAATAAGCCGTGTAGATAGCACCTGCAATGGCTAAAGGCGCTGCCAGAAGCATGGCATAAAAAGCACCTTTTAATGTACCAAACGCAAGTGGTACTAAAGAGTATTTAGGCTCAAAATCAGACGAAGAAGATGAACTCTGCCAAGTGTAAGCTGGCTTCTCATAACCTTCGTACCAAACCTCATCCCACATGGATGTCCAAGAAATTTCTGGGTGCTCGTTATCCACTTTAAAGTGTGTGATCTTGCCGTCAGCGGTTTCGATTAATAAATCTTTAGCACGAGGACTGATGGTTAAATTAACAATTTCGCTATCGACTAATTTTTCATTAAATAATGTGCGGTGTGCGGTACTGTGAAAAATAGCCACCTGACCTTCAACGCCTGCCACAAAGAAACCTTTACGGCGTTGCTCAGTTGAAATAACTTTTACTTCGCCATGTTGCATTTCAAATTCGCGCACTTGCTGTAAGCGCCACTTTTCATCTTTACGAGCCATAAACCATTGGCTGATTTGACCAGTACTTGTACCTATTAATAGTGAGTTCTCACCCAGTAACATTTCTAAACTGGTAATAACGCCAACATCATCAAGTGCAACCGTTTGTTCTAATGTGCCACGCTCTAAATTAATAACATGTAATAATCGTTGATCGGCCAATACAAACATCCATTTCATGCCTTGATCAATTTCCACTTGATTAATGTGGCCTGAAATTTTTGGCATATTTACGTTTTCAGATTCCAGTACTACTTCATCACTTAAAAAATCCACTTCTTTATTAAAACGAGTGACATGTAATAAACCGTCAATATCAATTGCAGCCAGTACTAAGGCATCTTCACCATCACGCAGGGTGATGTTGTTTACTTTGGTCGGTTGATCAAAAATTTGTAACGGCGTTTCGCCATAAGGGAAGTCCACTTTTGGAGTAATTAAGCGAACATCATTTGGATATGTAATGCGGTAATTATGTTTGGCGATAAACACTTCGCCATCTTGATTCACAAACGCCATCTCGCGTGAGGCTTGTGTGTTGATATCGTACGCGCTGATATCACCTTGTAACGGTAAACGATATTGCTTGATGATACTGCCATCGCTTACGGCAAAAAAGGTAAAGTCGCCATTACTTTGAATGCGCAACGCTACTTCGGCTTGCTCTTCCATGGCTAATAAAAGGGTTGGTGATACCGCTGTGGATTGTTCACCAGGGATAGCATATTGACCCTGCTGCTCTACATCGGCTGGCACAAACATAGGTGCCACTTCATAAAGTAAATAAAAGAAAATTAATAGCACAGCACCGATAATGCTTAGGCCACCAACGGCGATACCACCTTTTGCAAGCTGGTCTTTAACCGCGCGACCTTTACGATGGCGACGTAAGGCGGGCGTATCAAAATTAATTTCGGGTGTCGAAGGCGTACTCATAATTCGCGTTATCACTTTGTTAGCTAAAACGGCTGGCCATTGTAACGGCATTGCCGAAGGTTATATACATAACGGGTTAATCAAATACGCTGAAGGGGGATAAATCCCCCTCGCGTTTTACAACATGATTGTCAGCTAACTGCTTACAAACCTAGACCTTGTAACGTTTTCTTAACAACTTTTGCTGGTAATGGAATGTAACCGTCTTTCGCTACAATGCCTTGACCTTGCTGAGACAAAATCATTTTCAAAAATTCACGCTCAATTGGTGCCAACTCTTTATTAGGCTTTTTGTTTACGTAAACGTACAAGAAGCGTGAAAGTGGGTAGCTGCCGTTTACGGCGTTTTCAGGCGTAGCTGAAATATAGTCACCACCTTTTTTAGATAACGGTACAGCACGTACGCTTGAAGTTTGGTAACCCATGCCTGAGTAGCCCACACCGTTTACTGAAGACGATACCGCTTGCACGACAGAAGCTGAACCTGGTTGCTCTTTAACAGTGTTTTTGAAATCACCTTTACAAAGTGCAGTCTTTTTAAAATAACCGTAAGTACCCGATACTGAGTTACGACCATATAGCTCAACTTTTTTACTGCTCCACGCGCCTGTTAGACCAGCATCGCCCCAAGTATCAATCGACTTAGCCACACCACATTTACGAGTGCGAGAGAAGATAGCGTCGACATCTTTCATATCTAGGCCTTTGATTGGGTTATCTTTGTTGACAAATACTGCAAGCGCATCAATGGCTACTGGAACCGCTGTAGGCTTGTAACCAAATTTGTTTTCGAAAGACTCGATTTCTTTGTCTTTCATTTTACGGCTCATAGGACCTAGGTTTGAAGTACCTTCGGTTAATGCTGGTGGCGCAGTTGAAGAACCAGCCGCTTGAATTTGAATATTAACGTTAGGGTATTGGCGTTTAAATTCTTCAGCCCATAAAGTCATCATGTTAGCTAGGGTGTCAGAACCCACGCTAGATACGTTACCGGATACACCGCTCGCTTTCGCATAAGTTGGGATATCTGTATCAACGGCGGCCATAGCTGGTAGGCTGATTGTGCTGGCCACTAGGCTAATAGATGCAAGTAGTTTTGTTAGTTTCATTGCTCTCTCCTTTTGGAGTAGTTCACTTTAAGTACGCCGCCTAATATATTTCACATATGTGACAGTAATATTACAGACTGTCATACAAGCGTTTACCACTCAAATTGGCGGGATTTCTCCACTTTGGCCGCAAACCTGCATGAATACTGAGCTTTAGCCCCCTTTAATGACAACACTTGCTCAAAAACATGGTTATAATGCCGAGCAATTTTTACTAATCAGCTGCTTATATGACATCCATCCAGCTTTATATCGAAACTCTTATTACCCGTATTGGCTTGGTAACTCGCTACCTGGGGTTAATTCTTGTGATTAACACGGCACTGGTTGTGGCCCTGCGTTATCTATTTAATTGGTCGCCCATTGCACTGCAAGAAACCATGACTTACTTCCACGCTAGTTTGTTTATGCTCGGCGCGGCTTATACCTTGCAGCAAGACGGTCACGTGCGCGTGGATGTGTTTTATCAACACATGAGTGAGCGCAAAAAACATCTGGTCAATGTATTTGGCACCCTATTTTTATTACTACCCACATGCGGTTTTATTTTTATGATTTGCCTGCCTTATGTCAGCAGCAGTTTTGCCATGGGTGAACGCAGTATCGAGGGCAACGGCTTACCCTTTTTATATGTACTAAAAAGCTTATTGCTAATCCTGCCTATTTTGCTGACCCTGCAAGGCATCGCCAACTTGATTCGTCACGGCCTCGCCTTGCAACAACTGGCTAATAATACGGAGGGCAAATAAATGGAATTTATGCCTTTTATTATGTTTATTGTTGTATGTGCCGTATTGATGCTGGGCTATCCCGTGGCATTTACACTATCTGGCGTGGCTTTGATGTTTGCTCTACTGGGCACTGTCACAGGCCAATTTGATGGTGCGTTTTTAGAAGCCCTGCCTAACCGCTTATTTGGCATTATGAGCAACCAGCTATTGATTGCCGTGCCGCTGTTTGTGTTCATGGGCATCATGCTAGAGAAGAGCAAGATCGCCGAAGACCTACTTAAAACAATGGGCGGCTTGTTTGGCTCCATGCGCGGTGGTTTAGCGATCTCGGTGATTCTGGTGGGCATGTTATTGGCTGCCAGCACCGGCATTATTGGTGCCACTGTAGTCACCATGGGCGTGATTACACTACCGACTATGCTTAAAAACAATTACAGCCCCTCTTTAGCCACTGGGACCATTTGCGCCACCGGCACGCTGGGGCAAATTATCCCCCCATCCATGGCCCTTATTTTACTGGCTGACGTGCTTTCTAGTGCGTACCAACAAGCTCAGCTAAAAATGGGCATATTCAGCCCAGAGACTATCTCTGTGGCTGACTTATTCATGGGTGCACTGATTCCAGGGTTAATCCTAGTGCTCGCATATATTGTGTATGTACTGGTGCTGGCATGGTTGAAACCTGAAGTAGCACCGGCCATGGCCCAAACCGATGACAAAGCCAGCTGGGGGCAAGCCATCAAACAAATGGCTCCCCCTCTATTATTAATTATCGCTGTACTGGGCAGCATATTAAGTGGCATTGCCACCCCAACCGAGGCCGCTGGCGTAGGTGCCATCGGCGCGACTTTGCTCGCGTTTTTAAACAAAAGTTTAAGCATCAAGCAGCTAAAAGAAACCATGGACGGCACTCTAAATGTGAGTGCCATGGTGTTTATGATTTTTTTTGGTGCAGCGGTGTTTTCATTGGTGTTTCGTGGTTACGGCGGTGACGAGCTGGTTGAAAGCTTCTTCCAAGATATGCCAGGTGGCGTGATTGGCGCGACCATCGTCGTCATGGTGGTGATCTTTTTCTTAGGCTTTATTTTAGACTTTATTGAAATCACCTTTGTGGTGGTGCCCATTGTCGCGCCCGTGCTACTGGCCATGGGGCTAGACCCAGTATGGCTTGGCATTATGATCGCCATTAACCTGCAAACCAGTTTCTTAACCCCCCCATTTGGCTTTGCCCTGTTTTATTTAAGGGGCGTGGCGGGAGACACGGTGAAGAGCATTGATATATACAAAGGGGTCATGCCGTTTATCATCATCCAATTACTGGTATTGATATTGCTGGCTTGTATTCCTGAGCTGGCCACTTGGCTGCCTGATCAAATTTATAATTAAACAACACACCCAGTAGCGGGTGCTTGGTCACCGTTTCACCCATGATTAATCGCGTACTCATGGGTTTGTGACCGGCAACAATGTGTTCACTTGTATTGCAAAACCAATAGGAGTAAAACGGCTCTCATTAATAAACATAATAAGATTCTCATGACTGACTACACCGAAGACACGCCATTACCAAACGGCAGATTAACCCTGCGCATCATTCCTACTCAAGCTGATTGCAACGCCAACGGCGACATCAGTGGTGGTTGGGTGTTAGGTAAAATGGATGCCGCCGCAGAAGACACCGCCCGCATGATATCAAAAGGCCGCGTCACCATGGTCGCCAGTGAAGCCACTGCGTTTTTATCGCCGGTAAAATCCGGCAACGCCATTTGCTGTTATACCAAGGTAAAAGAAATTGGCCGCACTTCAATTCATGTACAAGTAGAAGTGTGGAGCCAAAACACTTATTACGATGAGCTCACTAAGGTGTGTGATTCCACATTTGTATATGTGGCCATGGATGACAATGGGCGTATTCGTCAAGTGCCGCAGGATTAGCCGCTACTCCCTGCAACTTAACCATGGTGCTCTATACTCTCAATAAGAGAATGCAGAGAGCATCATGTGAGCGCATTTAAAAACCCCAATCGTCTTAGGTCCATCCTAATTGCCATCATTATTGGCAGCCTTACATTGCATGTTACTGCCCTTTGGCTTGGTAATACCTCATTCAAAGACTGGCGATGGCCGAATATCCCTGTTCACAGCGCAATGGAGACAGCTGGCTCAATTATTGCCCTTTTCGTCGCCTATTTACTGATTGTTTTAGAAAAACGTAACGAAGGCACCAGCTTTAATATCCCCATTGCTGGGGCCATTATTGCCATGGGTATTTTGGATGGCCTCCACGCCATCGTACCACCTAGTATCTCATTTGTTTGGCTACACACTAATGCCACCTTTATTGGTGGATTACTATTTATGATGGTGTGGGCACCTAAACGTCTATTAAAAAGATTGAATAGTGTTTGGTTACCATTCACTGCTGGCATCACCTTAGTCATTGGTTTATCTGGATTCATCTTCCCACAGTGGATTCCGAGCATGGTGAGCAATGGCGAATTCACATCTACCGCCGTATCACTTAACGTTACCGGTGGGGTCTTTTTACTTATTGCATCTATCAAACTGGTGCTCACCTATCTACAAAATAAAAATATTGATGATCTTTTATTTTGTCTTCATTGCTTCTTGTTTGGCGCTGCCGCCATTATGTTTGAGCAATCTTCTTTATGGGATTTACCATGGTGGGGTTGGCATGTACTCCGCTTCTTAGCTTATGCAGTGGCTTTGTATTTTGCTATTAAAACGGATTTGCATGCACAGCATCAAATTAAGCAGCAAAAAGTGGTTTTTGAAAAACAAGCAGGAAAAAATCAAAAAATTATTGATGCCATTTTTGACTCTGCCGCTGATGCAATTGTTACAATCAACACTAAGGGAAATATCATCAGTTATAACCAAGCAGCTGAAATTATTTTTGGGTATTCCCGTGTAGAAACCATGGAAAAGCCCATCAGTCTGCTCATGCCTGAACGATATGGCCATAGCCATCAAGCCTATATGATGCAGTATTTAAAATCAGGCAATAGTCATATCATCGGGACGTCAAGAGAATTAGTAGGCCTTAGAAAAACCGGTGAAGAATTTCCGTTATTGCTTTCTATTTCTGAAGTTAATTCCGAAAGTCAACGTTTGTATTTAGGTATTCTTCGTGACTTATCGAATGATAAAAAAATCAATCAGCAGTTAATTGATGCCAAAGAAAACGCCGAAGCAGCCGCCAATATAAAAAGTGAATTTCTTGCGGTTATGAGTCATGAAATTCGTACACCTATGAATGGTGTATTGGGTATGCTGTCATTACTGATGAAAACTCAATTAAATGCAGACCAAAGACACAAAGCAGAAGTAGCAGAATCCAGCGCCAAATCATTACTGACATTAATTAATGATATATTGGATTTCTCAAAAATAGATGCTGGGAAACTTGACCTTGAACACCATACATTCGATTTACGCAAAGTCATTCATCAAGCAGGGGAGGCGTTAGCATTTCAGAGCCACAATAAAGGCGTTGAACTCATCATTGATTGCGTTAATATTCATCAACAACTGGTAATAGGTGATTCAAATCGGTTCAGGCAAATACTCTCTAATTTACTTAGCAATGCCATTAAATTTACCGAACAAGGGGAGATCGTCCTTAAAGTCGGCCTAGAAAGCCAAGATGATTCACATTGGCGAGTTTCGGGTTTTATTAGTGATACAGGAATAGGCATTACACCAGAACAACAAAAGAAATTATTTAACAAATTCACTCAAGCGGATTCTTCCACCACTCGTAAATTTGGCGGTACTGGACTTGGACTGGCGATCGTTAAAAAACTATGCAATATAATGGGTGGTGATATTAATGTAAGCAGTACCATAGGAAAAGGATCGACTTTTTCATTTCATTTAACACTTAAAAAATCCGATGAAAAGAAAAGCATTAAACCAAATCATAGCCTAGACAACTTAAAAATATTGATTGTTGATGACAATCAGATGAATTGTGAAATCTTGTCAAGTCAGTTAACTGAATGGGGGGCACTAGCAATACAAGCTCATTCCGCCGAAGAGGGTTTTAATATTGCTAAAGCGCAACCCGATATAAAGATTGCCTTCATTGATATGCAAATGCCAGAAGTTGATGGTGAAATGTTCGCAGGGAAACTAATGAATGACTCAGATACACAACATATCAAACGTGTATTGATGACTTCCATGAATAACGAGAATGAGGCAAGCTACTTCAAAGAAAAAGGTTTTCATGGTTATTTTTCTAAGCCCGCCTCCTCACAAGATATCTTAGATACCCTTAATATTTTATTAGATGAACGTTCTGATGAATTTATTAATAAAGATTACCTATCGACGTTTGAGGCTAATAAATCAAATGAAATCTTTCACAACAAAAAACTCTTGGTGGTTGAAGACAATAAGATTAATCAGCTTGTTATCTCCGAACAGCTTTCAGACTTAGGCATAAAGTGCGATATTACCGAGAACGGAGAAGAAGCTGTTAATTATCTTAAGGACAACAAAGTAGATTTGATTCTAATGGATTGTCAGATGCCAATCATGGACGGCTATGAAGCCACTGAAGAGATCCGTAAGATGGGCGATCAATACTCATCAACATCTTTGCCCATTATTGCATTAACAGCCGATGCCCTAGAGGGTAACAGCCAAAAATGCATTGATGCCGGTATGAATGGTTATTTAACCAAGCCCCTAACAGAAGAGCGACTCGTCAATGCACTCAGTAAGTGGTTAGTTTAACCTAAAAGCTTGATCTGCCTTGCTCTAATGACACCTTGATTGATAATTAATAGTATATTCAGTAGGTGTCACGGGAATGATTTATATCTGCCAAAGTACATTCATAGCCATAGGAGGATTTTCAGTTTTACTAGCAAGGTCTTCACAGTAATTACCCACATTATAATCTAGCTCTTTAAAGCTTCTTAATATCAAACCTGCATTTAACGCAGCCATAAATAAATCTGATAATGTATGACTGAACCAATAGTTGGGCTTAGATATGTATTTTTTGTTGGTAAAATAATCTAATCCTGAATTATCTTCATATGGAGCTGTATCAAAATAAGATGATGCTAAATATGATGGAGAACCTTCGTCATACATATTTAGAATGGGGTGAATTTCTTCCATTAATAACAAACCACCCTCGTTTAAAAAGTCTGCACAAATTTGCATGAATCGAGGAAGATCAGGCATCCAATAAATTACACCTACCGTTAACAGCACTATATCGAACTTTTCTAACTTTATTTTGTTTACGTCATAAATATTCGAACAAACAAATTCCATATCTGAACAATGAGCCGAACTCGCTAAAGCCTTTGCTTGATCAATAAAAGATTGAGAGCCATCAATTCCAACACATCGTCCGGCTCCTTTTTTCTTAAGAGATAGGAGATCTATAGCATTATTACAACAAAGCTGTACAACTGATTTATTTCTTAAATCAATTGAATCAATCAAACTGTTAAAGTCTGAATTTAAATTATTGAAGTTATTATCAATAACTAGATCCGATAAATCGTTATTGATTTTATGGTGTCGTCCTGCCGCTTCATCCCATGAAGCAATGGTTTGTCTTGAATAAAATTCAGAGGTGTTCGTCATGCCTGCTGCTCCTTAGCAAGTAAAGCGCAGCATCATGCTGCGCCTAATATTTTTTAATTTATTGATTTCTCGCATTCAAATACGCTTGCTCAGAAATCTTGTGATATTCCACTACATTATCGCGGTACGCCTTAAACGACTCGTAGACTTTTTTGCTCATTGGATCTTTTTGAACATTTATCAAGACAGTCATGTTAAGAGAAAAGTATGAACTTTAAAATTCTCATACAATCTTCTTATCGCACTTTGTTTATTTTGCATCCATTATAAATTAAACATTTGCATGGATTGCAATATGCCTAAGCCTAGAAAGGAACAAGTTAGCTTAGCAGCTACACCCTATTACCACTGCGTATCACGCTGTGTGCGCCGTGCTTTCTTATGTGGTACCGACACCAATACACAACAAAGCTTTGAACATCGCCGTGGTTGGCTTGAAGCTGAGCTCATCAATCAAGCTCAAATTTTTGCCATTGATATTGCAGCCTATGCCATTATGTCTAATCACTATCATGTGGTTTTACACATAAATAAACAGCAAGCGGATAGCTGGTCGTTTGATGAGGTGATTGAACGCTGGCATACATTATATAAAGGCAATGTTTTGAGTCAGCGCTATTGTGTTGAACCTAACTTTAGCCAAGCAGAAAAAGACAAATTAACAGAGTATGTTGAAGTATGGCGTGAGCGTTTAATGGACATTAGTTGGTTTATGCGGCGCTTAAATGAATCCATTTCTCGAAAAGCCAATGAAGAAGATGGTTGTACTGGCCACTTTTGGGAAGGTCGATTTAAATCACAGGCGCTGCTTGATGAAAAAGCCCTTGCGGCTTGTTTAGCCTATGTTGATTTAAACCCTATTCGCGCCAATATGGCTAGATCACCAGAGAAATCAGATTACACTTCTGCTAAAAAACGAATCATAAAAGCAAAATCAGCCCACGCTTCCAATCATCCGCACCAACAAGTGAAAGGCTTATTAGTATTTGCGGGCAACCCCAAACAAAACATGCCTGTAGGTTTACCCTTTAAATTAACCGATTATTTAGAATTATTAGATTGGACTGGCAGAATCATTCGAGAGGATAAACGCGGTGTGATTCCTAGAACGCTACCACCTATTTTGCAACGATTAAACATTAACGCGGATAATTGGATTGAGTTAACACAAACCATTGAAACTAACTTCAAAGGATTTGTTGGCAACCCTGATTCTTTAAAACATTCAATGCCACACTTCAACCGACAGCGACGATCCTGTATGCAGGCTAGCCATAGCCTGCTTTCTTAGCGCTCTTTCTTTAGCACTTACACTTTAATAAACAACACTTAAGCACTCGAGTGGACTGTTGTGCCTGCATTTCAAGATTAACCGTAAAACACACCATATTTGTTGCCGAATTCCCGCCCTGCCAGACCTAAAACCATCTAAATCAATTGATAATGCCCGATTAGAAAAACTAAGAATCACAATTTTTTTATTCTTCTAACATGACTGTCCTATTAGTTGCCTTTTATTCTTCTAACATGACTGTCCTATTAGTTGCCTGCCCTGCCAGACCTAAAACCATCTAAATCAATTGATAATGCCCGATTAGAAAAACTAAGAATCACAATTTTTTTATTCTTCTAACATGACTGTCCTATTAGTTGTTCTATTAGTTGGTGATGGATAATCCGCTGGCGCTGACATTACGCGGTGTTCCAAACCAATAACTAGTTGTAAGGCTGGTGCTGAATTTACCGTATTACAGTGCGCGATAATTTACGATTCCGACCTGACAGGGTATGTAGTGGCACACTAATTTCTAATTTTTTAAAAAATCAAAATTACTATCAAGACCGAGCACCAATATAAAATATCATATGGAATAACATCGGATCTTGTCTTTATTTCTTTAAACCTTTTGTCATCATCCAAATCTGTTTTAATAATTCTTTCAAATACGCGAAAAGCTCTATCCTTCATTAAAAAAGATAACAAGATTGAAGAAAATATATAAATATAAATATGAGGAGAAGGTATAACAAAGGAATCGTTTTTAATAACGCAAATTAAAGGAGTTAATGGCCAGTATATATAACGAAACAAAGCAAATAGTATTCCTTTTTTAGGTACTTGCTTCCAGTGAAGATAATACATCCAAGTAGCTGCCATATAAACCACACCCTCAACAGAAGACAATATATTTGCTGTAAAGCCAGAATACAAATTAATTGATAAAGCACTTTGGCCGAAAAATAAAGACACTACTAACCATAAAAATACAACCATATTAAACCCTAAAGATAGCTTGAATAATAAGCAAATACAGTACCAATGAAAGCTATTGCACCAGCCTTAGTCTTTAAACTAGCGAAGAATCCCATGAATCCCCCTAAAATAGAAATAAAACTATTTTCATTAAAATCTCTTTCATTTTCGGAGCTTGCAATACCTTCAACCCAACTCCTAAAATTCTCAAACTCCCAGCCAATTATGATTAAGCCAACTATAGCTTTGCCTAGACCTCCAGCAATTAAGAGTGACCCCCCAAAAAATATCGCTACAGTAGTCAGCACCAACATGAATGCAACAGCTAGAGCTCCTCCATTCCCCCCTCCCGCAATCTTATAAGCCCCTGCTCCCGTAGTTGGGTCGATAATAATATAACCCTCACCTATCCAACCGTTAAAGTTAATGCTTTGCTCATGCGTGGTAACGACCTTACCCGCATTCACACTATTGCGTATTTCCGATTCTGTATCGGTGGTTAAATTTATATTTTCTAAGGCAACCTCCACATTACTTTGAGTAATGGTCCAAATTTTTTGCCCCGCTGCATTGGCCAGTGCAATGGCTTTCACTGCACTAATGCCTTCTGCCGGTGCGTCTGCTGTAGAGAACATTTGCTCTGGTACTAGATGCTCCATGACGCTATAGCGATTACCAATCATTTGATTGAAGTTAACCCAGGCTTGCGCGTTGTTGTTTTTATCAACGGTAGTTGATGTGACCTTGTCGACGTCCATAGCTAAACCAGAGGCGCTGACATTACGCGGTGTTCCAAACCAGTAACTGGTGGTCAGGCTGGTGCTGAATTTACCATAAGACGGTGCACGGTAATTGACGATACCGGCCTGTTGGGCGGCGATATCGTCTTGTATGTTGTTCATGGCGAAGTAGCTGAAGATAGTGGCTTCTAGCATGTCGCCCACTAAGTCTTGTTTGGTTAGGTCGGCTAATTGAGCTTCATCAGCACTTTCTAACTTTGCCTTGGTACTTTCTAAATCCGCTTGCAGCTTGGCTGCATACTCAGGAGAAATAGAGTATTAATTCAAACTAAAAAGATATAAAACCACCAAATAATAAATCCAGAAATAAAAGCTATAGCTATGATCGTAAGTGTCACAAAAAACTCAACTATCGGCCTATAAAAGCAGCTTTTTCTAGGATCACTTCTATTAACGCTTATGATGACATTTTGGCCAATTCGAAATCGAGGCCTAAAATGAAGTGGTAACCACCTACTTTGTTGACTTCCTTTATATACTTTCTCTAAAAATAAAAATTCATAACATAATAATCTATGATTTTTTTTAGGACTTACTAAGCCTTTATCAATCGTAACGTCCAAAGTAGAAGTAATTATTCCTTTTACCTTAGGCCATCTTAAGTAAGACATATATTCATATAATATATATATTGCAAATATAAAATGAAACACAAGTATTAAGTTAGTAATCATCCTAGAAATATTCCTTAGAAAATGCATTTGTTAATGTTGCAATAGATCCTGCAACCATTGCTCCAAGAACAGCTGCAACAACTGGGGCTATAGCAACAGATGCAGCAATACCCGCAACAATGTAAGCAGTAACAGAAAATGCAAATAATGCCACTGACATTTTTCCTGTATCATTCCAAGAGATATCACCATCAGACACAACTGAAGCTAGCACACCTAAAATAGCTACCAGTCCTGCAGCAAAACTAGCTCTAAGTAACTGTTTACCGTACTTGAGGCTCTCTGAAAACCAAATATCTCCTGTACGATTGAGATAGCCTAGAAAACCATCAACCATTCCTAATAAAGTTGAATGCCACCTTGACCTAATAAATTACCAGCCGCATTGGCATTGTTAACACCGCCTACCCAGTTTTGCACTTTCTCTGTTGGAATTTCGACGGTGCCGTAGGCATAGCGTGCAGGAATATTAGACGCACGTAATAAGGCAATGGTTAAAGACGCAGTATCCATAGCGTTACCACGTTTGATGGCAAACACAATTGAATGCCTTGCTGAATAGGTCTAAACCCAACAAAATAATGCAAAGAAAAATAATGACAACATTAAAAACACTAAATTCTCTGATTTAAATCTCTTTTCTTCACTAACATTTATAATGGAGTAATTTGGATTATTTACTTTCACAAGAATAGGTATATCTTCTCCAACCTTTAACTCTCGCCAAAAAAAAACCTTATCCTTATTCAGCATGCCCCATTTATCAATTTCAGGAATCATATACCTCCTAATATCGGACTTGCTTGTTTTTCCGCTATAACATCTTCCTTGATAATTGTATTCATAGCTTAATATCGGATAAAAATGTTTAATATTATAGTACTGCTGCTTTATATTTATAAAACCCTCATCAACCTCTATCAACCTCCCTATTACTTTCTCTGTAGACAGTTTATTTTTAACTCTAAAAATAAAAACTATTAAAAAAATAATAAAAAATAATAAAAACGTTATTTTTAAACCCATGGTAATATCCTATTTACAATTCTTAGACTGGCCGAGTAGCCACCCAAGCGCTTGATCAATCGCCAACCCACTTGCAAAAGCTAAAAGTGGGTTAGTTATTGTACTAATTAAATTCACCATAAGCATTCCCATGATTGAAAAAAGAGTCATCGCAAAAATTAATCCCCCTAATCCGCCTCCACTACAACTCCCTCCTGTTTTTAAAATACTATGTACAAAAGTTGCCACTGTTAAAAAGCGTCCTATTGTTGCAAAAGCAGGGATGACTGACCCAAAAGATGATGCATATGAATCCAGTAAGCTCATGAAAAAACTTAATACGCCAATGATGTATCCCAGTGCAACAAAAGCACCATTCCCCCCACCCGCAATTTTATAAGCTCCAGCTCCGGTTTCAGGGTCGAGGATAATATACCCTTCTCCAACCCAACCATTAAAATTAATAGACTGCTCATGGATTGTAACAACTCTCCCTGCATTGACACTATTACGGATCTCGTTTTCTGTATCTCTATCAAGATTAATTGCTGAGAGTGCTGTATCTAAATTATCCTGAGTAATCGTCCAAATCTTTTGGCCTTGTGTACCTGCTATAGCAATGGCCTTAACCGCACTGATGCCTTCAGCGGGTACTTCTTCTGTAGAAAACATTTGCTCTGGTACTAGATGCTCCATGGCGCTATAGCGATTACCAATCATTTGAGTGAAGCCACTGCGTTTTTATCGCCGGTAAAATCTGGCAACGCCATTTGCTGCTACACAAAAGTAAACGAAATTGGCCGCTCGTCGATTCATGTACAGGTAGAAGTATGGAGCCAAAATACCTTTTACGATGAGCTAACAAAAGTCAGTGAGTCCACGTTTATCTATGTGGCGATGGATGAAAATGGACGTATTCGTCAGGTGCCGCAGGATTAAAACTAAAAGGCCTGACTCCGATAGAACATCGAAATCAGGCCTTACTGGCCGCTTAATAATAGTGTCCAACTTTATGGGGGCACCAGGGCTTTCACCTCTTGATCTTACGCCAGTTTTGCTTGGCTCACTGAGTGTCTTAATTATTCTTCTCTTTGATCGATTGATCGAATCGATTTAAAATATCTATTAGCTATATTCTCTGCAGCAGTTTTCTTAATTTGTTCTTAGCTTCACGTTTTTCTATAACATCTTTTCTTATATATAAATAAGCCAAATCTTTAACAACTTCAATTTCACTCGAAAACTCACCAATTCCAAAACGATCAATAAAATCTAGTTTTCTATGCTTAATTTTTACTTTACCGTCACTCAAAACAGTTCTTTTAACAACGCCATTCCCATAAACTCCACTTTTATTAATATCATCATTCAAGATAATTACCACATATAACTCTCGTAACAGTGCTGACGCAATACCAAATGTCACCATTGCTATTGAGTATTTATCACCTTCATATAATGCATCAATAGAAGAACCACCCTCACCCATAATGCTATTGGTTACACTATCAGGGAACTTATAATTACCAGTATCTTCACAGACCTGAAATAAGTCATATTCCGTTAAATTAGAGTCAAATTCTTTCAGCCACTTTTTGAACCTTATTTTTTTTATAACACCCAAATACAGCATTAACGATATTGGCACGAAAAATATCGCCAACAGATAAAATATTTCCATTTATTTACATCCCACATCACTACTCACAATATTAAGTGCAAAATCTTTAACTAAAGAAAGCACTGATTTTAAAACAGAATTAAACAAAACAGCGGCACTTCCACCACTGATAATTGATACATAGGCAAATCCCAGAATAGAAACAACACTGAAAGAAACCATCAACCAAAAACCTATACTCGCAAAACCACCACACTTCTCATATAAATCAAAAATAGTAAAAATACTTTCGATTATTACACCCGCCGTACCAACAACTTTACCAAGCAATCTCAATACAGCCTTAAGTGGATTTTCTTTTTTCAATAATGCTTCTTTATAATCAACCAACAAACCAAGCAAAGAAAAACTCGAAGAAAAAATTGCTTGTGTTAGAGGAACCACAGCCCCATTCCCCCCACCAGCAATTTTATATGCACCCGCTCCTGTTTGTGGATCAAGAATAATATAACCTTCGCCTACCCAACCATTAAAATTAATGCTCTGCTCATGGGTTGTGACCACCTTACCAGCATTGACGCTATTACGGATCTCGTTTTCTGTATCTCTATCAAGATTAATTGAAGCGAGTGCTACGTCTAAATTACCCTGAGTAATGGTCCAAATCTTTTGCCCTGCCTCACCGGCCAGTGCAATGGCTTTTACAGCACTGATGCCTTCTGCAGGTGCTTCTTCTGTAGAAAACATTTGCTCTGGTACTAGATGCTCCATGGCGCTATAGCGATTACCAATCATTTGATTGAAGTTAACCCAAGCTTGCGCATTGTTGTTTTTATCAACGGTAGTCGACGTGACCTTGTCCACGTCCATGGATAATCCGCTGGCGCTGACATTTCGCGGTGTTCCGAACCAGTAACTGGTGGTCAGGCTGGTACTGAACTTACCGTAAGACGGTGCACGGTAATTGACGATGCCTGCCTGTTGGGCGACGATATCGTCTTGGATGTTGTTCATGGCGAAGTAGCTGAAGATGGTGGCTTCTAGCATGTCGCCTACTAAGTCTTGTTTGGTTAGGTCGGCCAGTTGAGTTTCATCTGCACTTTCTAATTTTTCTTTGGCGACTTATAAATCTGCTTAAAATTCAAATAATGGTGACGAGCCTTGGTTAGTTTTTTATTTTTCTTAAAGTGAATAAGCATTAAAAAGATCAATCCCAAAAGAAGTTTACCTATACTTAAAAGATAAAACCCTGCGGGGGAGTTATCCTAAAACGAAATCGATAGGAAATTAATACTTTCTTCTGTACTTAATATATATAATTAGCAGGACATCAAAAGTAATCAACATAAAAAAAATACTCCAAGATCTAATATTTTCACTTATATAATATAAATAATAAGATATTAAAAAAATGACAAGATGACTGAATACTAAATTTTTAAATATACTTACCTTCACACTAGCACCTCTATCCTATCATTGATTCTAATACAATAAATCTAGCAAGCATAATAATCATTATCATGAAACCTAATATTGCAATACCGCCACCAAAGGCTAATGCACCAAGAATAGATAAGGTTAAAGCAAGTAGCATTGATTCCATAAAGTTATTAGCTGAACTATCTGGATCCCATCTACTTGGGCCTGTTGCTGCGTTTAGAATTGCTAACAACAGCACAGCAATACCAGCAACAGCTGTAAACCCCCAGCCAATTGGACCCGATACCATTAATGGAATTAATCTAGAAGCACCTCCAAGCGCCAAGCCATTATTAATTGATATTAGACCTATTATTTCCACAAGTCCGACCATAGCCTGATACAAATCGCCACCATTCCCCCCACCCGCAATTTTATAAGCCCCTGCACCCGTAGTCGGATCCAGAATAATATAACCTTCGCCTACCCAGCCATTTAAACTAATACTCTGTTCATGAGTATTCACGGTTCTTCCTGCATTGACACTGTTTCGAATCTCGGCTTCTGTATCTAAGCTTAAATTTATGGCGTCAAGAGCCACATCCAAATTATCCTGAGTAATCGTCCAAATTTTTTGCCCTTGTGCTCCTGCTATAGCAATGGCCTTAACCGCACTGATGCCTTCAGCAGGTGCTTCTTCTGTAGAAAACATTTGCTCTGGTATTAGATGCTCCATGGCGCTATAGCGATTACCAATCAGTTGATTGAAGTTAACCCAGGCTTGCGCGTTGTTGTTTTTATCAACGGTAGTCGACGTGACCTTGTCCACGTCCATGGACAAGCCACTACTTGTTACGTTTCGCGGTGTTCCAAACCAGTAACTGGTGGTCAGGCTGGTGCTGAATTTACCATAAGACGGTGCACGGTAATTGACGATGCCTGCCTGCTGGGCTGTAATATCGTCTTGCAAATTATTCATGGCGAAATAACTAAAGATGGTGGCTTCTAGCATGTCGCCCACTAAGTCTTGTTTGGTTAGGTCGGCTAATTGAGCTTCATCTGCACTTTCTAACTTTGCCTTGGTACTTTCTAAATCCGCTTGTAGCTTTGCTGCATACTCTGGGCTGGTGCCTTGTAGGTCTAAACCGATGGCTTGGTATTCACCCGCTGTGGGTTTGTTTTGTGATAAGTCCCAACCAAATCTTGGATCCCAGTAGCCTAGGGGTTCATACAATTCGGTGCCCATGGTGCCTGCACGCTCTGTAGCTACTACTTGATTACCAATGGCGAATTCCGCTTTTAAGTTAATCAAATAACCGGGCAAAGTATCTGGAATATCTTCTGGGTTGATCTCTCCGTTTTCATCTGGCTCGGGCAGGTAGCTTTCAATAATGGCAGCGTCGTCTTCAGTGGCGGGGGCAAATGAAAGGGATAGTTTTTTACCCGCCAGTTTTACCGTGGGTTCATTAATGCTGATGAACGGGGAAGCTAAATACTCATTGTCTTCTGTGCTTAGCTCATATTTAAAACGGTGACGTAAGTTATTGGGTACTTCGCTAAATTGCTGAGTGGTCACAATGTGGTTGTATGGGAGCCCCGCGGCTAGTGGGCGCGGCTCAAGGATTTTAACTTGCTGCATGCCCAGTACTTCACCGACGGTAGCTTGGGGATTAGTGTTTTCAATGTAATCGGTTAAGGCTTGTTGGTACTCTTCTAGTTTTTGTTCGATGGCTTGAGAGGGTACATTTTGTACCCAGCCTTCATCTTCATTAATGGTGGCGGTTGCTTGGATATCATCCACCAAACCTTGTACGTCAAATGACACTTGTTGCTCAAGGTCTAGGCCTTGAGAATATTCATATTGTTTAAAGCTTGGGTCGAAGGGAACCCAAGAATCTTTTTGCCCGTCTTTCATGCCACGGGATGGTATAAAGTCGACGTAGGCTTCTACCCATACATGCTCAAGCTGAAAGTATTTAACCTGACCACCCATGATAATACCCGTATTAGGAATGCCACCTTGCCCCATTAGGTTACCGTCGGCATTGGCGTTATTAACACCGCCTACCCAGTTTTGAACTTTCTCTGTTGGAATTTCGACGGTGCCGTAGGCATAACGTGCAGGAATATTAGACGCACGTAATAAGGCAATGGTTAAAGACGCGGTATCCATAGCGTTACCGCTTTGTTATTTGACTCATCTGCTAGGGTTTAAATTTCACAGGATAATTTAAGCATCTAAATCCATGACTCTCACCCCTTGTTTCTAAATTGAAGGCTCTGATTCCTTTTATTTGTTTTATATACGCATTTTACTTACAAGCTTAATTTTTTCTAAATTTTCACAATGAATTTTATAAGTTCGATCAATCACCATGCTACTTAGAAAAATTGGTAAATGGTAATAAAACCTTATGAATTCACCATCACACTCAATGAAATACCAGCTTTTATCGAATATATTTTTATATTCGAAGTTTATAGTTTTTGAAGTTACGCAGTCCCACTCCTTATTTTTAATCCCATAATCATTATAAAATATTTTTTCACTTTTATATGGGTAAGACAAAACCATAAAATAAACTACAGATGAATATCCTTCCTGTTTATATAGACCGATATGATCTGAAACAACATCCAACCTTGAGCTTCCATATAAACAGCTACCTTCAATAAATTTATTAGGCAGCAATATTTTTTTCGATATCTTATTGACTAATCGCTTACGTCGTAAATAACTTATATATACAATATAGTAAATTACAACAACGATAACAAATAGTATGAAACTAGAGGCTATTAAAATATTTAAATTATTTGCATTCATCTAATGATTTAAGCTCATTCAGGACTGTAGTTTTCAATACGTTAATCATAGAAGAAAATAATGATTCGAACACTCTTGTTACAACTCTTCCTACAGGGGAAAGCTGAAAACCAATCGTCACTATAGTTAACATTAAAATTGGAATGATTAACAACCAAAATTCCGACGGTAAATTAGGACACGTTATTAAAATATCAATTACATCAGCAACTACAGAAAAAATCCCTCCTAGGCCGGAGAATATTTTACCAATTACCTTTCCTATTGACGATCCAGCACTACCACCATGTTCAGTAGTATCTAGTAAACCCAGACCAAAATCCATTAAGCTTAAAACCAATCCAAATATACTCGACACACCAAAGCTATCTAAGTAATCACCAAATCCACCATTCCCACCACCAGCAATTTTATACGCACCCGCTCCGGTTTCTGGGTCTAGAATAATATAACCTTCGCCTACCCAACCATTATAGTTAATAGACTGCTCATGGGTTGTAACAACTTTCCCTGCATTGACACTATTACGGATCTCGTTTTCAGTATCCGCATCAAGGTTGATTACAGAAAGAGCCACATCAACATTATCCTGTGTAATGGTCCAAATCTTTTGGCCTTGTGCTCCTGCTATAGCAATGGCTTTTACAGCACTGATGCCTTCTGCAGGTGCTTCTTCTGTAGAAAACATTTGCTCTGGTACTAGATGCTCCATGGCGCTATAGCGATTACCAATCATTTGATTGAAGTTAACCCAGGCTTGCGCGTTGTTGTTTTTATCAACGGTCGTCGACGAGACCTTGTCCACGTCCATGGATAATCCGCTGGCGCTGACATTTCGCGGTGTTCCAAACCAGTAACTGGTGGTTAGGCTGGTGCTGAATTTACCGTAAGACGGTGCACGGTAATTGACGATACCGGCCTGCTGGGCGGCGATATCGTCTTGGATGTTGTTCATGGCGAAGTAGCTGAAGATAGTGGCTTCTAGCATGTCGCCAACAAGGTCTTGTTTGGTTAGGTCGGCTAATTGCGTTTCATCAGCACTTTCTAATTTTGCCTTGGTACTTTCTAAATCCGCTTGTAGCTTTGCCGCATACTCTGGGCTATTGCCTTGCAGGTCTAAACCAATAGCTTGGTACTCACCCGCTGTGGGTTTGTTTTGTGATAAGTCCCAACCGAACCTTGGGTCCCAGTAGCCTAGGGTTTCATACAATTCGGTGCCCATGGTGCCTGCACGCTCTGTAGCTACTACTTGGTTACCAATGGCGAATTCCGCTTTTAAGTTAATTAAATAACCGGGCAAAGTATCGGGAATATCTTCTGGGTTGATCTCTCCGTTTTCATCTGGCTCGGGCAGGTAGCTTTCAATAATGGCAGCGTCGTCTTCAGTGGCCGGGGCAAATGAAAGCGATAGTTTTTTACCCGCCAGTTTTACCGTGGGTTCATTAATGGTGATGAACGGGGAGGCTAAATACTCATTGGCTTCTGTGCTTAGCTCATATTTAAAACGGTGACGTAAGTTATTGGGTACTTCACTAAACTGCTGGGTAGTGACAATGTGGTTGTATGGGAGCCCCGCGGCTAGTGGGCGCGGCTCGAGGATTTTAACCTGTTGCATGCCCAGTACTTCACCGACGGTAGCTTGGGGATTAGTGTTTTCAATGTAGTCGGTTAGGGCTTGTTGATATTCTTCTAGTTTTTGTTCAATGGCTTGAGAGGGTACATTTTGTACCCAGCCTTCATCTTCGTTAATGGTGGCGGTGGCTTGGATATCATCCACCAAACCTTGTGCATCAAATGGCACTTGTTGCTCAAGGTCTAGGCCTTGAGAATATTCATATTGTTTAAAGCTTGAGTCGAAGGGAACCCATGAATCTTTTTGTCCGTCTTTCATGCCACGCGATGGTATGAAGTCGACGTAGGCTTCTACCCATACGTGTTCAAGTTGATGAAATTTAATTTCACCTCCTTTAACGATGCCTGTACTAGGTATCCCACCTTGACCTAATAAATTACCGGCCGCATTGGCGTTGTTAACACCGCCCACCCAGTTTTGCACTTTTTCTGTTGGGATTTCGACGGTGCCGTAGGCATAGCGTGCTGGGATATTTGAGGCACGTAATAATGCGATGGTTAATGATGCTGTATCCATGGCGTTACCGCGTTTGGTTTCTAGGGTCATTTGTGCCCCTTGAATGGAGCCATGGCTTGGTATAAAGCGAATGTTGTTATGTACCCAGGTATAAATTTCAACAACGTTGTGATTTAACTGATTAGCTAGCGCTTGAATCTCTAGGGTAATGGGTGCATCAATGGTAGGTTGTAAGTCGGCTTCGGCTGGTAAATTAAAGCTGGCTAGGCTTGCTTTTAACATGGCAGGGTTAAAATTTAACGACGCCAGCTGTAATGTATTTTCAAGAGGGTTAATGCCTAAATTCGCTTGTAGGTCAGCTTTGCTTTGTGCCGGCTTGCGAACATTTGAATCAGGTGTTCCCCAAGGTAGTTTGTTAGGGTCTTCTGCTGTGTGGCCTCGTTTAAATTGGGTGTTGAGCAGCATGTCGGTCAACGCATCTAATGCTTGCTGTTGCTGTTCTGCATCTTCGGTGGTCACTAAAACATTGAGCTGAACCATCATGGTGTTGAATTGAGTTTTCACTTTTTCAACCGCGGCTTGGTGTCTTTGCTTGGCAATATCAGGCAGGTTTTTATCCGTAATCAATTGCGCTTCGGCTTCAAAGCCTTGTATGGCTTCTTGATAAGCGGATGCAACCTGTTGCTTAAGTGCTTCTAATTCTGACACTTCTGAACTCTCTACCGGTAAGTCCGATAAAAAGAAGTTTAGGGCTTGATCTAAAATCCCTTTTTCAGATTCTCGTTTTTCAATGGCTTGCGGCAGTTTTTGCGTTAAATTTTCTTTTAGCTTTTGTAATCGATGCGCCAGCTTTTTAGCGGGCGTGGCTTCAAGTGTTTGCTCAATTTTGGCTTGAACATCGGCGTATTTATTCATCTCAACGTCAACCGCTAATGCGGTTGGGCTGAAAATAAATACAAAGTTAAAACTCAGCAGCACGGTGGCGGCGGTGGCGCGCATTAATATAGTTGCGCGTCTTACGGTATCTATAGATAAAAACATTTTCGAAATTCCTTTTTACGCGCTTAAAGCTGCTTACCAATTAAACGGATTTGCTCATCAATGGCCAACCGCAATGCCACCACATCGTCTCTTGTATCAAGCAATATCAAGTTTGTGGCACCAATTAATAAAGCTTGTGCTAAATGCCAGTTTTGATTTTCAATTGCATGTTTTGCCAGCTTTAAATCGGCATACAAGATATAAAAATGCGGTTCGTACCAATGGCTTAATTTAACGTTATGGGCCATTCCCGTTAAATCACTTACGCTTGCAGCCGCAGTAGAGCTGACAGATAGGCTGGCCTCTACATTAGCTTGGCCACCGTTAGCACCGTAGGCATCTACATATAAGTTAATCAGCTGAGCACCATCACCTTCAGGGAGTCTCACGTATACCGTTTTTTGATATTGATTATGAGTATTGGCCACATCATCTAAAGCAAATGACATGGTCCATACTTGTCCGTCTTTCTCAAAGTCACCACTAGATACCAGCTCCATGCCTGCTGGCAAGGCGAGTGTTGCAATACCTGAAATTGCTGAACCTTCATTATTGATGGTGACTATCAGTGGCCATTCTTTGTAAGCAAGGGCTTGTGGTTGCACACTGGCGACACGATCAATTTGGTCAAATAATAACTGAGCCGATTGTGAGTCTTCACCTAACTGCGTGGCCACCGCTAATATGTCATAACCCATGAAAGCACTTTGACCTAGGCCATAGTCCATGGTCATAACTGCACGGCGACGATAGTTGCGCATCGTCTCAAACAACGGGATAGCATCATGCAGGTTTTCCCAACCTTGCTGTAGATCGGCATCTGACAAATCATCCGCCGCCAAGCTGTACTGAGCCTCTACTTGCGCCCCGTGTAAGCTTGCCGTTTGTACAAGATGTACGAATGGGAAGGCTTCTGACTGCGCATTGGTTTCATCGAGTAGTCCGCTGGCCCATGGGTGACGTGCGGTTACCGTTAAACCCAAAGCAGGTTCAATAAATAGGTTACGTTTATCGTGGCTGCCACCCACCAGTAAACCCTTGCCTGCAAATACATGCTCACGGATTTCTTTTTGTGCCAATATAGGCAAATGCGCACGCTCGGATAAGATGACATAGGCAGCGTAATCACCATTGCGCATTTCATCAGTGAAGCGCGCAGCGGAATGCACCAAGGTATAGTTCCAACCACGACTATCGAATTGCTCTTGAATAAATGTATTTTGATCTTCTACTTTTGGCGCATCCAACGGGCCATAAGGATCAATATCTTTCACGCTATCATTAGGATCTAGATGCCACTTGTAACCAAGTAAGTGGACATCCTCGATGATTTCACCCAAGGTAAATGGGCGATCACAATCCGTTTGCACATCCCAAGATTTGGTCTTACGACCTAACCAGCCCCATTCAGCTTTGACTTCCACACGATAGTGTTTACCTAGCTTGTAATTAGGCGAGCTTAGGGACAACTGCACACTGCCATCATGGCTAGCCTGTACTGTTAGGTCTGCATCCATAGGTTGATTTGCATTAACTTGAATGCCCCATTGGTTCACAACCTCGGTATCGACCAGTGCACCGTCCTCATCAAATACCTTGATTGTAAGATTGGCATCGGATGCAAACTCGCCCTCCCAATTCACTTTTACATGAATGTCTTCAAGGGCGGAGCATTGGCGTACAGCATCCGTTAGCACTAATAGTCGGCCTTGCTCGCCATTTATTAAACTTGTGGATACCTTGACCGGGGGCTCAATTACCGCAAAGGTATCATGGGCAATTAATTTTTCACTGCCATTTCTTTGCGCGATTAATTCACAACGATACTCGCCGAGCGCCAATTGCTGTGCACTGTAGCGTCTTGAAAGTATTTCCGTTTGATTTGCAGTCAACATAACCGCTGATGTTGCTGAATCTTGAATCATAGCCGTATCAATACGCACTAAATTTTGAATCAGGTTAACGTCTACATTACCGCTATCGGCTATATAATTAACGGTATCTATACAGCTAGCAGACTCACCAAAGTACACTTCATCATTGGCGGCTTGCACGTTTGCATCCAACAAGCTTAATACAGGATCTTCCCGTACTAACACACCATTCGAACTTAGGGTTGTCCATTGCCCTTGTAAGCTAGCTTGTAAAACACATGCATAACCGCCTAACTCTAAATTTTGGGTAGTGTATTCGAACAATAAATTTTCTGAAGAACCTGCCGCTAAATTTATACTTTGCTCATGTATTGCAAACATATTGTCATTGGCTGCATACACTACAAAGCTTCTAATATTTGTCGCGCCCGTGGCGGCCGTACCAATATTATTCACAGTATATTGACAACTAAAGACATGGCCCTTGGTTACTTTTTCCGGTAAGACCCTCACAGTAGAGCTAAGACCACTACCTGCTACACCGCCCTGATCAACTACGAACTCGTAGGTTTTTGTGTCTTGAACCAATCCGGTAGTACTATCGATAACAATTAATTTTGCCTGATAATTACCAGCAGCAACTGAACTCAAAACAACGGGTGTTTCTTTCGCATGAATGCCGTTTGGATAAAGCGCTTGTACAGACTGCTGTACACTGGCAATGATATTGCCGCTTACATCTTGCAACCGAATTTCAGCAATTAATTTTTCAGCAATGGTGTTAACACTAGTATTAATAATACGAGTACTTACCACCGCGGTTTCACCTTTGTTATAAAGCAGTTTATCTGTACTGATTTGACTACTATACCCAAGTGAGCCGGCTTGCTGGCTATTAACAATGGCAAACGGATATTCAATGGCTTCAACCAGCTCACCTTGCGAGTTGTTGAAGTGTGCTTTTAATAGATAACCCCCCGCAATCGTATTCGCTGTATTCCAACTGCTTTCAATTAGTTTATTGTCTTGTGGAACTTGATCGGTAACGATAACAGAGGGGTATTCATATACTGTGTTACCTTGTTTGTCATAAATACCATAGTGTATTTCACCAGAAAGCGAACCTGCACTTTGGTTAATAAAATCCAATGATATATTGACATCACTATTTGCAAGATATGTTGCCTTATCTGTATTACCAGTAAGCACTACTCTAGTAATGGAGTGAATAGTTGGAATTTTTAGTGGCAAGTCTATTGGATTATCCGCATCAAAACTGTTTTTAAAGCGTAAGAATCCAGATTCAAATACTGGGCGTGTTTCACCTTCTTTCATGTTATTCAATGCAAATTGAATTGGAATTTCTACTCCGTTCACATCGACATTTTTCAATGTCCACTTCAACTCTTGCTTACCATTCAATTCTACGATCTCATCAGGCAATAAATCTTCAAATACCACATCCACATCTGTCCGTGTAGTGACGTGTAGTTCGACATTTATGCCACCACAGATTACAGGGAATGAGAATATTTTACCTGCGCTCTGATCTGTCCATATTAAAAAACGGTCACCAAAACGATCATAATACAGCACATCAATATCGTTCAGAGCCCGATCGTACAAGTCACCCTTTAAAACCAACCGAGACTCCCGTGTGTCTGCCATTAACTGAACGATTGAATCTTCTTCGCTATATCTAGGCTTGGCAACTCGGTCTGTCATAGGTGCAAATATTAGATTTCGTGAACAATCGGCAACTAAATTAACACCCTCGTATTCAAAAGTAGCTTCAGTATAATAGTCTGAAACCGACCCATCTTGGTGTATCCTTGATATACGATGATCATTATTTAAAACATATACATTATCGTAAGCATCTACCGCTATTGCTTGAGGTCTCTTAAGGCCAGTTGTCGCCATCAATACTGGAGTCTCTCTATCCTCTAGTTTATATACTCCAAAATTTGTAGCTGCATACATCATATTATTTTTAGATATGGTGACTGCATTCACCGCACCTATTGATTTATTGAAACTAATCTCTTTATTATGTGTCACTTTTAATATGCCGTTTGCAGTGCCTGCATAAATATTATTTTGGTCATCTACAGCCATTCCATTTTTGATGCCCAGTGATCCAGTCACAAAATCGCTCACATCACCTTTTGGCGAAATTATCTTTATTCGAGAGCTATCACCAGCATAAATATTACCGAAACTATCGGCCGCAATAGCCCTACCATAAGTGTACGATGAGGCCGCTAGTGACGTAGCTTTTTCATTAATGGTTGTAATTGAAGAGGTATCCGCACCCAGAATATTTAAACGCCCCAATAATGTTTGATTACCAGGCATTATTTCAACTTGAGAGGTGCTAACTATTGCTTTTGCTAGAGGTCCGACGTGTATTTTATTTATTAATTTCCCTCCGATAGTTGGATCATCACTAGAAATATTAATTTCATAATCACCGCTTTGTGTTGGCATCCAGTCATCAAATTTGATTTTCAAGGCTGGTGAACCTTTTAATGTTCCTGGATATTGTAAAGAAGCCCTATAAACTACCTCACCTTCATCAATTGAATCTGGAATGACATCAATACTAAGATAGTCAATCGAATTATAAGACTGAAGAATCAATCCTTTACCCGATTGATAAAGCTCATCATAATAAACAGAGCCACTCTGAATCAAGCTCGTATCTGTGTATTCAAACGTCCCTTTATCTAAATTTAAACTATATAAAATTTTATTATCTAATAGCGCAATCGATCCATCCATCATAATTTCTAGAGCTTTTACATCGGAAAAAGCATATGGATAAGATTTTATTTTATTATCAAGGCTAAATCCGACTAATCTTTTTTTAGTGGAAAATAAAACTTCCCCTGTATTTGCTACATCAATATCTGTGACATCACCAAGACTAAATCCATAGTATTTTGGTATTGTGCCATCACTAATAACTACATCATTACTAGTGATAGCTTCAAAACCAAACTCAGAAACAGTCGCTATGTCTTTAAATTTTTGCTCATTAGCTCTAAGATCAGCGACCTTAGTAAATAATCCAAGATCTTTACTTTTATATATAACAGAATCTTTAACAACTACAAATTCACCATTCAAATATTTAAATGAATTAGGTGATGCTAATTTATTTACATATTCAAATTTATTATCGATTAAACGATAAATATTGTCTGTATTTTGATAAGCATAAATATTCCCTTGATTATCTGCAGCAATTAGAGATGGCGATTTTACATCGTAATAACTCTCAATTAGCTCTCCGTCATATATAGATACCGAAGCATATAACCCTGAATTAATGTCGAACACTTCAAGTGTGTCATTTGTCCTAACAACAGACCCACCTCTTGAATCAATACTGGTTAGTAATTGTGTTTTTTCTCCGCTTAATACGTTAATTTTATCCACTCCATTTGAGTGATGGGCTAAAATTAAATTTGAATCCAAAACATCAATTTTATTGTAAGCTGAATTACTATATAACAGCCTGGCGAACTTTCCGTATTCTTCAAACAATCCAATTCGACCACTACTATCCAAAACATAAGTACCTTCATCTCTAACATGAAAATCACGAATAGTATTATCCATCATACTAGCTACCATTTTTTCTTTAGCATTGGTATCATATAGAATCACATCTGAAGCGCCTGTAAATGCGATTATATTTTTATCTGCCAAATATGAAGCAAAGATGGTTGACTCATTTTCAATCGCACCAGAATTAACTAAAGTTGTAAAAGATCCATCAACCTCTAAAAGCTTTATTTCTCCTCTACCTGTAGCAAGCAAACCTTTTTCTGACCAACTTAATTTATTAAGATCAGCTATTGGCCGACCTAAAGATTCATCTTTATCAGTATGCTTATATATATAACGATTACTTCTGGCATAGAAAATTTCACCATCAGGATTTACTGTAAACCCATAGTAAATAGTCCCTGATAACGTTTTATATAATGATAAACCTGACTTCTTATTCCATTTATAAACCCTATTTCCCGAATATTCCGATATATACAAATTACCATTAGAATCCGATGCTATATGTTTAGGCCTAAAATCCAGATCTGCCAGCGTCTCATTTGATCCATCGGAATTAAATTTAACCAAACGCTGGCCACTATAATCACCTGCTATAAATTCACTTTGGTTTAATGCATATAGTGATTCATAGCTAACAAATGGAATTCGACCAATATTTTGGTAATGTAAATCTGCTGTTACTCTAAAAACATCACCATTACCAGAGAGTACTAATACCGAATCACTATTAGGCACTTTAGAAAAGGCAGTTGGTCGATAGAATTGCTCATTAATTAAAGGTGCTTCTACTGTTGAATTCAGCTTATTAATAGGCAGGCTATTTTTTGTATTGAAATAAATAATACCGCTCTTAGATTCTTTAGCTAATGAAATTATTGAGTTGGATTTTGATACTTCTTCATAACTTCCATCAATTTGGACACGATAAATTGTATTGAAATGACTACTAATAAAGCCTCCATCACTGCTAGCCACAAAAGATCGCATTCCGGATGGTAAAGTAGAAATATACTCAACTGTTTTATCTTGATTAATTTTGACTAGCTCTCTAGCATTTCGGATTCCATAAAGTATTCCTTTTTGCTCAGCAAAGTGACTAATGCCGGTATAAGTTGCAGAGGCAAGTAGCTTTAAATTACCATCCAAAGAAAGTTGCCAAATTTTATTAGCTCCAACATCTGATATCAGTACACCGCCCATATACTCATGAATATCTGAGATTACATTCAAACCATCTACAATTAATCTTGCCTCACCATTTGGTAATAGCTCGTAGATAGATTTTTTTTGACTCTCAACCGCTATTAATCTGTGGCCATCAACTAAAATTAACTTACTGTATCTTTTATCGTAATTATTATAAGTAGTTAACTTCCCTTCTGAGAATAAATACACAATTCCGCTTTCATCTAAAATTAGCAGC
Source organism: Oceanicoccus sp. (assembly GCA_047621325.1). Taxonomy (GTDB): domain Bacteria; phylum Pseudomonadota; class Gammaproteobacteria; order Pseudomonadales; family Oceanobacteraceae; genus Bermanella. Next base: position 69,817 of record JBLHLT010000002.1, on the reverse strand, counting down.
TCTTCGGAATTAGTGCTTACTATTGATTTAGCTTGATTCAAACCTCTCGGTATTAACAATTTGCTTGATTGGCCACCTTCAAATTCATAAAGACCCGTAGTACTCCATATTAAATACTTGCCATCACCTTTATATGCAAACTTAATAGGGGTATAAATATCTAATGAAAATATTTTTTGTTCACCTTGGCTATTTAGATGAATGATATTATCGGATGTCAGTATACTTAACCCACCATTTTCATCTGAAACCATATCTCTACCTGATGGTATTCCGCTTATTAATGTTGAAATTAAACCATCAACAGAACGTTTTTTAAGCTCGTTGCCACTATTATTTAAATAAAAATAATTACCTTTATTATCGACGGTTGATGCATAAACACCCTTAACATCATCATTTGACAAATACGACGATATGCTTACGTCTCGCTTTTGTGCCCCATAACCTTTATTTTTTAAAGTAACTGTCGCAGTCAACTGCTGATTGGGAATATTTGTATTGCCACGATTAACAATAGTCGCCCCTATATTTATTGGTGTCATATCAGCCAACTGCGCAATAGGTGGTGAAAATTCTGCATGACCGCTGATACGTTTTGTCGCCAATACTTTTATTAATTCACCACGCTCAACTAATAACTCTCCCGTCTGACCATACGCTTGCACAATTAAATTATATATGCCTGCTTCATGATCAGTAATGTGCCACTCAACTTCTTTCTCTGTTTGTACTCCGGGTTCTAATATTTCAAAAGCATCTGATATTGAGCCGCCCATTGGAATAGTTCTTGTTGGGTATTGCTCAACTAAGTCACCATTACTATTGACTACTTTTAAATAAAGACGCACTTGAATAGCGTTATCCGAGGTATTTAAAAACCCTACGTCTAACTCAACCTCACTATAAGCTTCATACTCTTCACCCGTTGAGGCACGCATCTCATTTATTTCTATACCACTAGCCGATGCTCGATACAATTCTGCATTTGCTACGAGTGTCGACCCCAAAGTAATGTCTACGCTGCTACTGGCTCCAAAATATCCAACAGCACTTATTTCAACTAAAAATTTGGGTTTTGTGATTCCTTCAATTTTATATCGCCCTTCATTATCTGAAGTTGCTATCAAGTTTAATTCTGGTATGCGAATCTCAGCACCATCTATTGGCAAACCGTCAATTTCATCCAGTATTTGACCTGTGACGGTTGTTAGTGAATTGGGAGGCTCTTTTCGTATAGTAATATCACCAAAATTGTTATTTATCTTGTCAACCAATGTTGCTTTATAAGTACTAGTAAAATATTCGCTTGTTGACAGTTCAATTATGACGTCACCCGCGGTAACGTCTAACGCTTCAAATACCCCTTCCTCATTCGTAGTTGCTACCACAACATCATTTAATTTAACTTCAACACCCGCTACCGCGCGCATCGTGTCAAAATCTAAAACCCTTGCCTTTAAATTAGTTTTCTTGGATGAATTTTCATTATCTATGTATAGTGATGGTGAAAATGTAACCCTCGTACCCGCTTCTATTGTTGCTGCTGCCGTTACTGTCTGATATCTATCCAAGCTTATATTGATCGAAATATCTCCAGGAGTGGTGGTAAGCTGATATCTACCATTTTCGTCAGTTCTTGTAGTTGCAGCTGATACTCCAGATAGGCTAATTAACGCACCTTCTAAAGCAGTTCCATCTACTGCAGACGTTACCGTCCCTTGGAACCAACCTTTATCAGTTTCAGCCTCTAGTTTAATTTTTCCGAGTGCGTAATTTATACCCGCTTTGAGTTCTACATTGGCTGATGCCTCTAAGAAACCTATCGAGTTAAATACTATTTTGTATTCACCTTCTAATATGTCATAAATTTGAAATGTGCCATGTTCATTGGTGCTTACTTGATACTCAACTGATTGATCAACATGAGAGACCAGCTTTACCTGAGTTCCTCTTAAATTTGTTAATTTCTGACCATCAATAACTCTGCCTGAAACCGATGCTGTGCTTTCATCTTCTGGCGGCTCATCATCAGAAATTTCGCCTAAAGCCGCATTTATTGTAGTGACACTTCCAATATCCAAATTCAAAGCATTTTTTGTACTTTTGAAACCATTTGCACTAATTTCTACAAAAAACGAACGCTTGGCTATTCCTTCAATTTTATATCGACCATTGCTATCTGATGTAGCATTTAAGCCAAGCTCAGGAATTTTTATTACAGCACCAGTAATCGGATTACTATCTGTATCTGTAATTACTCGCCCAATTACTGTTGTTAAAGTGTTTGTTTTATTTTTACGAATAACAATATCACCAATGTTATTAGTCGCATTTTCTACCAAACTAATTTCATATGAGACTCCTTCGTATTCTTCTAGCACCAATTCAACCTGCGCCGAGCCAGAGGTAATATTCAGCAAGTTAAATTCGCCATTTACACCAGTTATACCAGCCTCTTTTCCATTAAAGATTACTCTAACACCAGGTAATAGCTGGAGAGTGTCAAAATCTAGCACCCTCCCGCTCAAATTAGTCTTATTTTGTGTATTATTAAGGTATAAAGCTGGTGAGAAAGTATTGGCTGTACCGGCCTGAATATTTACAGCTGAATAAATTGTTCTATAACCATTCAGGCCAAAACTTATATTAATAGACCCTGGAGCACTACTCAGCTGATAAAATCCCAAAGAGTTTGTTACAACAGTGCTACTTGAACTTGAAACAGTTACTCCAGAAAGCGGCATACCGTCCTCTGCTGAGTATACAGTCCCTTTAATAATCCCTTTATCGGGAATTTGTTCTAAAGTGACATTACCTAGGGCAATATTAGTCTTAGCCTTTAATTTAATTTGGCTTGAAATTGATAAGTAGCCAATCGCATTAATTTCTAATGAATAGTCGCCCTCTACTATCGAAAGAACTTTAAAAAAACCTTGCCCGTCAGTATTTACTTCAAAACGTTTTGAGCTGTCGGTGCTGGACTGAAGTATTACCTTAGCTGATGTTAATGCCGTTAAACTCTTACGATCCAACACTCGTCCCGAAACAGATGCTTGAGTCACACTATCAGGAGGATCTATAGCGGCTACAGATTGTGATGATTTTAAAATTAAGGCTGTTGTGTATGCATCATCCTGCCAAGAGCCATTACTAAGCTGCTTATCAAATAATACATCTGATGCGGTTTTATAACCCGTCGCATCAACGGTTGTTTGCCTAATAGCAATGATGGCTAATGCTTGTTGCCATGACTCCAGTTGCGAGTTGTCTGAGTTTAGCTCCAATGCTAAATACTTTGTGGATTTTTCAATTTCGGAAGAGATAGAGAAATGAAATTTAAGTTTATTTAAAGCACTAAGAACTAAAGAGGTTACATATACTGAATTATTATTAGAATTATTTAGCTTGAATGCACCATTGGCTTGTTGTTGCTGCAATAAATAACTGATTGATTTAGAAATTACGGCCGAATTTGAGGCATCGACTATCGAAATAGCTTTAAGAGCAAAGGCGGTGTCTAATGGATTACTATCATAGCCCTCGTATGATCCAAAGCCTCCATCACTATGTTGATTAAGTAAAATAGACCTGAGTTCTAAATTGGCATCTTGATTAGATAATGATTTTAGTAAAACCTTCCAATACAGGGCCTCTGTATGACTCTGCCGCTGCTGAACAACGAATGCCGTTGCGGCAGCCTTGTCAAAGCTAGCGTTTACACTTTTATCTAATGTGGAAACTGTTTCTGCTGTAACCTGTAAAGCATCGGCAATGCCACCGATTGAATAATAAGAACCATCTACGGACTGCTGACTTTTAAGCCAATCAATGCCTTTTTCGATTTTTTCTGAATCGGCATACGCCCATGTGGAAAAAAATACAACCGCAGTAATTAGAAATAGTACTATATGTTTCACGCGGGCCTCCATGGCAATTCAGAAAATTTAGGAGGCGCGAGTTTACAGATATAAAAAAAGGTAAACAATTGTTTACCTTTAAAATTCTCTATTCTTAATACTATTGTCATTGTACTTTTTAAAAAGTACTGACTTTCACACTAGTAATGCCTGTTTTATGATCATCTCTAATTACCCTGTGCACAACATTATTCATCGGTAATAATGTTGCATCTCTACCTTTTACAAAGCTTTGTTCATTAACAATCACTTTATAAGCTTTATTCAATTGCCAAACATCTTCATCGCCCGGTATTAACAAACTTAAGTCATAAGACTCACCTAATAATTTTTCAGTGAAGTCGGTTATTGATCCGGCCCCCTGAAGATAGTCTAGGAATTTATTTTTTACACTAAGCTCATTAAAAATTAATTTAATCGGGATATTATCCCAGCTACCCCAACCTTGTTGATAAATGTTATTTTTTCTGGCAAATGAAAACGTTGAATCGTGTAATGCACCTATTGCGGAGTGACAGCCTACACAAAAAACATGCTCTTCATAATTCTGTGGCCTCAACTCACCTGAAGCGGACTCTATAAAACCTTGAAAGCGCCAACCTAAGCCATTCATCACGCCTTTCTCATGATTACCGGACACTACCGGCACTTGCTCTGGAAATAGCTCTCTCTCTTGCGCTTCTGCTAAAGCAAATTGCTCTTGAAATGTTACTGATGCCCAGCCTATTTTTTTTGCATAACGAAGCTCTTTCATTCTGGGTGCCATTTTAACGACACCATCTTCGATATCCAAGTATCTTACAGAATGCAAAAACTCAGTGCCTACAGGGTATAAGCCAGCAGCTAACTTAAGCTTCCCATTTTTATGCTGATCGCCAGCCATACCAACGTATGCCATGCCACTACCATCAACCGCATTTGCTGTAAATTTAATTCTATTAGCAACATTAAGCTTACCGTTTAAATCTAGATCTATTCCCCAATTTCGCTCATCAAATTCAGGAACTAGTACATCTTTCTGCTTCATTAAAGACTCTACAATAGATAAATTTAGCTTATAGGTATCAATATGAAACTCACCGGCTGCGCTGAGTTGAAAGACATGCGGTAAACGTATTAAAACATCGTCAACAGAACCTGCAGCTGGTATAAATACCCCTGGAAAAGGTACATAAACAAAGGATCGCCAACCTGTATATTGACCCGAAGGCGCCCTATCAAAGCCATGCTCATCAAAATTAAAATAGCTATCTGGAACATAGCCATCCCATTTACCATTTTTATTAGCATCCCATTCAACAGGTAAATTTCTTAAATCGCCTGCTAATAATATATCGCCTCCTGTCACATAATTTGACTTACGAACATATTCTTTAATTGATTTGTCCGTGATATCCGTTATTTCAGTTGTACGATCTTTAAATAGATTCTCCCAACGATTACGTTTCGCATAATTATTAAAACCGTACTCCAATTGTGTATCCCCATCATTCATGAAATTAGGGGCCTTGCTATTGGTGTGACATGTATAGCATGTATTAAAAATCTTCCCACTCACCTCAGTTTTCACATAACACTGAGAAGGAATAAAAGCTGCCTTATTCTCCAGAATAAGACTATTGACAGGTCTGTCTGCAACAACTTTAAAACTTAATAATAATAAAAAAACAAACCATATTTTTCTTATCGGGTACATCAATTTACATCCTTGTTAATAGCGTTCAATAAAACTATTTTAATATATAAGAAGCTAGGCTCATCTTTATAGTCTAGATTTCGACTTACCTAAATTAATCCGAACTACGCGCATTCAAATACGCTTGCTCAGAAATCTTATGATATTCCACCACATTATCTCTATAAGCCTTAAACGACTCGTAAACTTTTTTACTCATTGGGTCTTTTGCCGCAAGTTCTTCTAGCACTTCATACGATAAGCCTTTGAGTTTTTGTAATACATCATCTGGGTATGCACGTACGTCGACACCGTGTTTGTTTATCAGGTCTTGTAGGGCTTGGTTATTGCGTGATGTGTACTCATCTAACATGTCTTGATTAGCAGCACGGGATGCTACTTTCACAATGGCTTGTAGGTCTTTAGGTAGGACATCAAACGCTTCTTTGTTGACGGTGTATTCCATCATTGAACCTGGCTCATGCCAGCCTGGGTAATAATAAAATTTCGCAGCCTTGTATAAACCAAAGGCTAAGTCATTGTATGGCCCCACCCATTCGGTAGCATCAATGGCACCGGTTTGCAGTGCAGTAAATAATTCAGCACCCGGTAAGGTTACGGGTGTGCCGCCTGCTCGTTGCAATACTTCACCACCTAAACCGGGGATACGCATTTTTAAGCCGTCTAAATCTTTTAGGCTGTTAATTTCTTTATTAAACCAGCCGCCCATTTGTACGCCAGTATTGCCACCTGCCAGTGGAATTAGATTAAATGGCGCGTAGACTTCTTGCCATAGTTCCATACCGCCGCCGTAGTGAATCCAGCCATGCATTTCTTGTGCGGTTAGACCAAACGGCACGGATGTAAAAAACTGTGCGGCAGGCGCTTTGCCTTTCCAGTAATACGCACCACTGTGACCCATTTGTGCGGTGCCACGAGAAACCGCATCAAACACTTCAAGTGCCGGTACTAGTTGCCCTGCACCGTAAACTTTAATTTTTAATCGCCCAGCTGACATTTCTTCAACCATTTTTGAGAATTTTTCTGGGCCGGTGCCTAACCCTGGGAAATTTTTAGGCCAGCTGGTGACCAGCTTCCACTCAAAGGTTTGTTGAGGCTCTGCGCTTTTTGTTGCTACTTCGTTGGATTTTTCACCGCAGGCGCTTAGCAAGATTGCCAATACACCCATCAAAATTAATTTCATTGAATAATCTCCTTTTTATTTTAGTGTTATATTTTTAATCATTTTTTTGTGGGAGGGCGCCAGTGTGCCCCTTACGCTATGCGTATGCTTTGGGTATTGCGCGCGATAAGTTTGGTCGAGTAATTTTTTCGCGCGCAAGCACCCTCCCACGCATGTATTAGTCATTGTCATGGCGAATTGATCCGCCTACATGCCCACCCATCAGTGAATTAAAGTTGATTGTCTTTTTCGAAAAAATGACTACCAATTCTAAAGCACACAAATACCACCCACCAATAAACTCAAGCCAACAAAGGTTTTTATGTTTTCTATCTTCATATGCACTTCCCTGTTTGACATGCACTACTGATTGTTTTCTAAAACCATTTATGTGGATATAAGAGCAATCACTGCCTATCGTTTCGTAGGGATTCTAATTAGTTACTTGGTATCGCGCGCGGGGCGCGACTTCTACAATTTAAAATTATTCATCCATAGGCTTTAAGTTTGCATACGCTGAAACAAGCCACTTGGTGCCATCAAAATCAAACGATACTTGTAGGCGCGTTTGTGGCCCTTGCCCTTCCATATCTAAGATGACACCTTCCCCAAATTTGTCGTGCCATACACGCTGACCAATGTTTAAGCCTGTGGCTTCTTTGGCGCTTTGGGTGCTGAAGTAATTCGACACTGGTTTTTTCACGGTGCTTTTTAAACGCACTTCTTGTAAATATTCTTTTGGAATTTCACGAATAAAACGCGATGGTGAATTGAAGGTTTCTTGGCCGTGTAGACGTCTGCTTTCGGCGTAGGTCATCACCAGTTTTTCCATGGCACGGGTAATGCCCACGTAACATAATCGGCGCTCTTCTTCTAAACGGTTTGGGTCATCTGCCGACATTTTATGGGGGAATAAGCCCTCTTCGACACCGGCTAAAAATACCAATGGGAATTCCAAGCCTTTTGCACTGTGCAGCGTCATCATTTGTACGCTGTCTTCAAATTCATCCGCTTGTGAGTCACCGGCATCTAATGCTGCTTGGTCAATAAACGCGGCCATGGGTGATGAGTAAGAAACGGCTTCTTCACCCTCTGGTGGAATTTCTTGCATGGCTTCTGGGTCGAAACTTTTGGCGGCAGTGACTAGCTCGTCTAAGTTCTCTAAACGGGCTTGGGCTTTTTCGCCTTTTTCTTTTTGATGATGTTCGATCAAGCCGCTGTTTTGAATCACATGATCTACTTGTTCATGCAGTTCAATGTTTTGTGTGCTCACTTCCATTTCATCAAGCAGTTCTTCAAATTTGCTTAGTGAGGTAATGGCACGAGGGGTTAATAGTTTTTGGCGAATACTTTGTTCTAGTGCCTGCCAAAGCGAGGTGCCATGTTCACGAGCGAACGAGCGCAACTGCTGTACGGTTTTTTCACCAATGGCACGCGTGGGTACATTAATGACACGCTCAAGAGCGGCATCATCATGACGGTTAAGTAATAAACGTAAATACGCCATGGCGTTTTTAATTTCTAAGCGATCATAGAAGCGTTGGCCACCATATATACGATACGGCAAACTTGTGCGAATGAAGGCTTCTTCTAATACGCGAGACTGGGCATTTGAGCGATACAAGATGGCGCAGTGTTCGTAACGCTTATTGGGGTTGGCTTTTTTCCATGTTTCAATTTCATCACAAATAAAACGTGCTTCGTCTTGTTCATTGAAGGCGCTGTAAAGTGAAATCAATTCGCCCGCTTCGCCATTGGTCCACAATTTTTTCCCTAAACGCGATGGGTTGTTATCAATGACGGCGTTGGCTGCATTAAGAATATTGCTGGTGCTGCGATAATTTTGCTCTAACTTGATTTGTTGCGAGCCGCTAAAGTCTTTGGTGAATTGCTGAATATTTTCAATACGCGCGCCACGCCAACCGTAGATAGATTGGTCATCATCACCTACTGCCATCACCGGCACCACTTTGCCCGCTAATACACGTAACCATGCGTATTGAATACTGTTGGTATCTTGAAACTCGTCAACTAGGATGTAACGGAATCGATTTTGATATTGCGCTAAAACGGCAGGCTGGTTTAACCATAGTTCGTGTGCGCGTAATAATAACTCGGCAAAATCCACCATGCCCGCACGCTGACACGCTTCTTCGTAGGCACCGTAAATAGTGACCATGGTTTGTGCCCATTCGTCGTTAAACGGTTGAATGTGCGCGGCGCGTAAGCCTTCATCTTTTTGTTCGTTGATGTACCACTGGGCTTGTTTGGGCTGATAGGTATTTTCATCAATGTTCATAGCACGCACGATACGTTTAATTAAACGCAGTTGATCGTCGCTATCAATAACCTGAAAATTTTCTGGCAGACTGGCTTGCTTCCAATGAGTGCGCAGTAAGCGATGTGCCAACGAGTGGAATGTGCCAATCCATAAATGACGCGGACTAATACCGGTTAATTCTTCAACTCGATGGCGCATTTCTTTGGCGGCTTTATTGGTAAACGTTACCGCCAAAATTGAGCCTGGGCTGATGTGCTCGATTTGCATCAGCCATGCAATACGATGCACCAACACGCGTGTTTTACCCGAGCCTGCTCCGGCCAAAACCAATTGATGATTTAACGGTGAAGCAACTGCTTCGCGCTGTTCGGGATTTAACCCGTCTAAAAGTTCGGTAACGTCCATAACACGGTGTCTTGCAAATGAGCGGGCATTATATCTGAGCATGGCGATGCTTGCAGTGATTACTGTCCATCCTTACAGTGTATTGTATTAACACTTCTGGTCACAAAAGACTTTAGGCTATACTCTCGGCAAAGTATGAAGTGAGCCTACAGTGCCCCATCAAAACCCCTTTTTTGATCAAATTCGCCAAGCCATACCCAAGATGCGTAAGTCTGAGGTTAAGGTTGCGCAGTACGTGCTCAATAATGTGGAAGCGGTGATTCACATGCGCATTGTAGATTTAGCGCAAGAGGCCATGGTGAGCGAGCCGACTATTGTCCGCTTTTGCCGCGCATTAGAGTTAAACGGATTCCAAGCGTTTAAAGTGCGCATGGCGCAAAGTAACACGGTGCATCATAGCCTTGGCCAATTCGCCATTGCAGAAGATGACACTAGCTCTGACATCATCAAAAAAATATTCGACACCAGCATTAATCAAATTATTACCACCCGTAATTTTTTAGATTCGGCACAAGTCGCCGCGGCTATTGGCGCGTTAAACAAATCCAAGCGCGTCGAATTTTATGGCTTTGGTGCATCCGGTGCCGTGGCCATGGATGCCATGCATAAATTTTTCCGATTACAGTTTGCCACGGTGGCTTATTCTGACCCGCACATGCAATGTATGTCGGCGGTTACGCTACAAAAAGACGATGTGGTGGTCGCCATTAGTCAAAGTGGCCGCACTAAAGATTTACTGCATTCAATGGAGATTGCGCGGCAACAGGGCGCTCATGTGATTAGCTTATCGCCGCCAAATACGCCGGTTAGTGATCTAGCAGACCTGCCCATTCATGTGGATATCAAAGAAGACACCGATGTTTTTACACCTATGACTTCACGTATTGCCCACTTATTAGTGATTGATTGTTTAGCCGTAGGCGTTGCGCAACGTAAAGGCCCTGAGTTTGATGAACACTTAGCTAAAGTAAAAAAGAGCATTAGTTCCCTTCGCCACAACGAAAAACCGACCAAATAACAACCAAAAAACTAATAATATACTCTTATAAATGTTCATCTACTCCTTTTGGTGAGGTTAAATGATTGTTTTTTGAGCCGTTTATTGTCATGCTGTTGTCACCTTTACAAATAACAATAAGCCGTCTTAAGACAGGTAATCAAAAGGGTGATCCATGGAAGCAACTGCAGTCATCAAAGACCAAGCAAGCGAAGAGTTGGTTAATTTTGATAAGAAAGGAAATATCGTGGTGTGCAAAAAGAGCGAGGCATCGGCCAAGCTTGTTGCACGACGTGCGATTGAAGCACACCTTGAGCGCAAAAAAATGCAGCTCGATGATTACTGGGATTTAGACAGCTAAATAAAAAAGCACCTAGGGTTTTCCTTCGGTGCTTTTTTTATGTCTGCATCTTTGTAATAACAGGTTTGTCTATTTACCCTGTATTTGTTCACGCAAGTCTGTGAGCACTGCAATGCTGTCTGGCTTAATGCCGCGCCACAACTCAAAACTAACCGCCGCTTGCTCGACTAACATACCTAAACCATCAATCATTTTTTTAGCGCCTAGCTTTTGTGCCCAACCTAAAAAGGGGGTCAGCTCTCGGCTATACATCATGTCGTATACGGCTGTCTGGTTAGCCACTACCACATCAGGTAACGGCGGCAGCTCACCTGCCAAACTCGCCGATGTGCCATTTATAATCACATCAAATGAAGCGGTTAATTCGTCAAATGCCTTTGCTTCAATATTGCCAAATTGTTTAAAGCTGTCGGCTAATAATTCTGCTTTCTCAACGGTGCGATTCACAATTACCAGCTGCGATGGGTCTTGCTCTAAAAACGGCTGTAAAATACCTCTTACCGCGCCGCCTGCGCCAATGACAAGAATACGCTTTCCTGTAATTTCGATATGTTGATTCATTACTAGGTCACGCACCAAGCCTGCGCCGTCAGTATTATCACCCAAAATACTGCCATCTTCTTGCAGCTTTAAGGTATTCACTGCCTGTGCGGTTTGTGCGCGCGGGGTGAGGGTTGTTGCCAGCTGGAAAGCCTGCTCTTTAAAGGGCACGGTGATGTTTAACCCTTTACCTGAACCCTTAAAAAAAGCTTTTACAGCGGATTCAAACCCTTCGGTTGGTACAAGCATGGCACTGTAGACCAAGTCTTGTTTTGATTGCTCGGCAAACTGAGCATGAATGCTCGGGCTTTTACTATGATTAATGGGGTTTCCCATTACGGCATATAAGTCGGTCACTCAACTGGCCTCTGTGGCTAAAAAAATGTGAATAAGGTTACGCTAACCAATCTTTTTTCACTAAAAAGTCGGTGTATAACTTGGCTTCTGGACTGCCAGCTTCTGGCTGCCAGTTATAATCCCAGTGCACAATTGGCGGCAACGACATCAATATCGATTCTGTACGCCCTCCGGTTTGCAAACCAAAGATGGTTCCGCGATCAAATACCAAATTAAATTCCACATAGCGGCCACGACGATAACATTGAAATTTACGCTCGCGCTCACCGAATGGCATCTCTTTACGCGCCGCCATGATTGGACGATACGCTTTGATGAAGTGATCACCTACGCTTTGCATAAAAGCGAAACTTTTATCGAAGCCTTCTTCATATAAGTCATCAAAAAATAAGCCGCCGACACCGCGTGGCTCATCTCGGTGTTTAAGATGAAAATAGTCATCACACCAGTTTTTATATTTTTCATAGACGCCATCACCAAAAGGATCACACGCGTCTTTGGCTGTTTGATGCCAAGCACGTACGTCGTCTTCATTGCCGTAATATGGGGTTAAATCAAAACCACCACCAAACCACCAAACGGGTTCTTCACCTTCTTTTTCGGCTACAAAAAAACGCACATTTGCGTGGCTGGTTGGCACATAAGGATTATGCGGATGGATAACCAAACTCACACCCATTGCCTGAAAACTACGGCCGGTTAATTCTGGGCGATTTGCTGTCGCACTGGGCGGAAGCGTATCACCAAATACGTGGCTGAAATTCACGCCACCCTTTTCAATCACCGTGCCATTGGCCATCACGCGAGTACGCCCACCGCCGCCTTCTTCACGTAACCAATTTTCTTCGGTGAACGTAGCACCGCCATCTTCTTCGGCCAGTTGCTCACAAATACTATCTTGCAGCGCTAATAAATACTGTTTTACCGCGTCTATATTAATCATGGTTACCCTCGAATCACTCGCCCAGTTTGCATGTCTATAATGCGACTGGGTGCATTTGCTAGCCCTACTGGGCCTGACAAAATAAAATCTAAATATTGACCTAGTACAGCCTGCGCTTGTACCGCACTTCTTACCGTTGGTTTACCCGAAAAATTAGCCGATGTAGAAACAATCGGGCCGCCAAATTCTTTACATAACTGCTGCACCATTGGGTGCGAGCTTACTCGTATAGCAACGGTATCAAACTGCCCATGCACTAACGTTGATACACGACACTTATGAGGCACTAACCATGTAACCGCACCTGGCCAACTGGCTTTTAACGTTTTAATGGTGTGTGCATCAGTGTCGTGCAGTAAAAAATCAAATTGCTCGATGCTGGCGGCAACTAAAATTAAACCTTTATGGGCATCGCGTTTTTTTATTTGAATCACACGGGCTAATGCGCTCTCATTAAACGGGTCACAACCTAAACCCCAAACGGTTTCAGTTGGATAGGCGATGACGCCTGCGTTATGAAGAATTTTACTTGCTTGATATATTGGCCAGCGCATAGTGTGTGCTTTGAAGGACAGAATGCGCAAGTTACCTAAGCTCAGGCTTTCATGCAAGGGTTAGCCTAACGGCGAGCGTATACTCCCTGCTCATGGGTTAATATACCGGCCAGTTCTAATTCCATTAACACCATAGAAAGTTGACCCACATCCAGCCTTGTTTTATTGACTAAACTTTCCATATCTAGGCCATCATAATCAAGCACGCTGTACACTTTTAGCTGTTCACCTTGCAAGTCCAACTGCGCATCATTTTGTTGCCCGCAATCTTTTTCGTGTGTTTGTGCCCCATTTTGCTGGGTTATTTGTAAACTTAATTCTTCAATTATCTGCTCAGGTGATTCAATTAATTTAGCCCCTTGGCGAATCAAATAATGGCAGCCTGATTTTTGCGGGTTATGGATTGCACCGGGAATCGCCATTACTTCGCGGTTTTGCTCTAACGCTTGGCGGGCGGTAATTAATGATCCACTTTTTAGCGTGGCCTCTATCACCAATGTCCCTAAGCTCAAACCACTGACGATACGGTTACGACGAGGAAAATGCCCTTTCATGGCTTTTGCGCCTAACGCAAATTCGCTAACCAATGCGCCCTTTTCGATTATTTGCTCCGCTAGCTTTACATTGGCTTTGGGGTAAATATCGTCAATGCCTGTGCCTAACACGCCAATCGTTGTGCCGCCTACATCAACCACGCCTTGATGGGCCAGTGCATCCACGCCTCGGGCTAATCCACTGGTAATGGTAATACCTAAGTGCGCCAATTGCTGCGCAAAATCATACGCTTGCTGGGCTCCGCTACTGGTGGGATATCGACTACCCACTATGGCCACCTGCGGGAGGTTTAACGCATTTAGGTTACCGCGCACCATTAATAACGGTGGTGCCGTTGCAATTTGCTTTAAGCGATCGGGGTATTCGTCACAGTCTAGAGTCAATAAATACTGATTCGGTATTTGTGCCCACGTTAAGGCGGCTTCTACACTTTTACTGGGATTATTTGGTGGGTATTGCGCGATATGTTGAGCGCTTTTTTCGCTGACGCCTAAGTGCTTTAGTTCGGCTTTTTCTAATTGAAAAATCTGCGTTAAAGTCACATTCGCTGCTGATAATTTTTGTAATGTTTTCGGCCCAATACCGGGCACTAGCGCTAAGTTGATCCACGCTAATTGTTGAGACGTCCATTCCATGGCCCGCAGATTCCTTTGTATTGACTGTGATTGGGCCAAAAAAAAGCCCTTGGTTACTTTAACCAAAGGCTTTTTTGAATGAATCAGGCGATGGGCTTAAATATTAGCCCTCACTCTTATAATTACTGTGGGCTGCGCACTTCATCGCCGACGGATAACGGCACTTTTGCTCTTAAAATAAGGCCGTAACTCACTTTATCAAATACGCGGAATAACATCATAAGGCCAGCACGCTCAGACGGCAGTTTCACTTTTTGACGTGTAACGCGATCAATAATGGTATTGCCTTCTTTATATACCGCTAACACATTACCTTCGGTTACGCCGTCACGCTCACCTTGGTTAACCACCACTACTTGGTATTGGCCAATTTGAGTCACGCCACCTAATACTGCAATCATTCGACCATATACGTTATCTGGCGGAGAACTTGGTACAAAGTTAGCCACCACTTGGCGATCTTCGGTGGCTAACAAGCGGTCACCGGCCATGACTTCTTCACGGGAATTCGACAGCGACAAGGTGGCAACATCTCCATCCCACGCCTGCACAGAACCAGCACCGACTTCACGCGCTTCAAGACCTAAAACCTCTGAAGTATCTGGGTCTACAAATACTTGGCCCTTACGAAAAATACCGTAACCGCTTTGTGGCTCTTCGCCTTTATCAAACCCGCGGGCATACACTTTACCGCCGCCGCCCGCCAAAATACGATTATCATCACCGGCCACCACATAAGGTGCGCCGCTTAATTGTTTACTTTTTACAATGCGACTGTTGGTCATGAAGCTTGAAATGGCGGTCATCGGGATAGGTGGAATTGCGCTGGCTAAAACACTAATGCGGGCCGTCGGAGTGAGCTTAATCACCTCATTTGCCGCCGCGGAACGTTCGGTCACTGTGACTTTGATTTGCTTGCCTTTGTAGACCAAGCCAATAGTGTCACCTGGGTAAATCAAATGTGGGTTTTCTATTTGCTCGTTTACCTGCCAAATTTCTGGCCATAACCAAGCATCTTCTAAGAACGTTTGTGATAAGTCCCACAAGGTATCGCCGTCTTTCACTACGTATTCAACAGGATGACCCGGTTTTAATTCAACGGCATGTGCGATTCCAATACTGCTGGCAACGCATAACGCCAAAATAATGCTTTTGAGCAAGGGGTTGAGCATGGGTTAATCCCTTATTTTTATTTGTATACTGCGGTTATGAGACAACCGGCTGCTACATTGGATATAATAGATACATACAATATTAGCAGGGCGTATGCCCTGATGACTACTAAGGCATCACAAGTTTATGGCTATATTAGATATTTTAGAGTTTCCGGACCCTCGTTTGCGCACAAAAGCCAAGCCGATCACACAGGTTACCGACAAACACCGCCAACTCATTAAAGACATGTTCGACACCTTGTATGACGCGCCAGGCATTGGCCTTGCAGCATCTCAAGTGGATGTACATGAGCAATTGATTATTATTGATATCAGTGAAGACAAAAGCGAACAGCTTGTTTTCATTAATCCTAAGATCACTGTATTAGAGGGTGACAAAGAAACAATGCAGGAAGGCTGCTTGAGTATTCCTGGATTTTATGAAGATGTTGAACGCGTTGAACATTGCTTAATCGAAGCTATCGACGAAAACGGCAAAGAATTCAAACTTGAAGCAACGGATTTATTGGCTGTTTGTATCCAACACGAAATGGACCACTTAGACGGTAAGCTGTTTGTGGATTACCTATCCAGCACCAAGCGTGATCGCATTCGTAAAAAATTAGAAAAGCAGCACCGAATCGCCGCTAAAAACGCGTAACTTTCATGCCGAAGTCTTCTTCGGCATGATCATTTTTACCCTAAGGATATTCCCTTGAGAATTGTATTTGCAGGCACGCCCGACTTCGCCGCACGACACTTAGAGGCTTTATTAAAGACGTCTGCCAATATTGTTGGTGTTTATACTCAGCCCGACCGTCCTGCTGGGCGCGGTAAAAAACTTCAGCCTAGTGCGGTAAAGCAGCTGGCGCTTGATAATGGCATCGAAGTTTTTCAGCCATTAAACTTTAAAGCTGCTGAAGACGTACAACAACTGGCCGATTTAAAGCCCGACCTATTTATCGTCGTGGCTTATGGCTTGTTGTTGCCGCAATCGGTATTGGATATCCCGACCCTTGCTTGCATCAACAGCCACGCTTCATTATTACCACGCTGGCGCGGCGCAGCCCCTATTCAGCGCGCCATCGAAGCGGGTGACGACAAAACCGGTGTCACCGTCATGCAAATGGAACTTGGTTTGGACACAGGGCCAATGTTGTATAAAGTTGATACGCCGATCATGCCCAACGACACCGGTGGCAGCCTACATGACCGCCTAGCTAAGATTGGCAGTGAAGCCGTTGTCCATGTGGTGAATAAATATGCGCAAGGCCCCGTATTAGGCGAAGTACAAAATGATGGGCTTTCGACTTACGCGCACAAACTAAATAAAAATGAAGCGTTGATTGATTGGCGCCAAGACGCACACGACGTTGTGCAAAAAATTCGTGCTTTTAACCCTGTGCCCATGTGTTACACCGTATTAGGTGATAACCGCATTCGTATATTGCAAGCGCAGGTTTACCCTAAAGCGCATACCGCGATTGCAGGTACGGTTTTATCGGTGAACGAAATGGGCATTATTATCGCCTGCGGAAAAATGGCGGTATCTCTCGAGCAAGTTCAACTGCCCGGTAAAAAGCCGATGCAAGTCGCTGACATATTAAACGGCAAGCACCCCTTCAATGAACAATATGTGTTAGCCAGCGAGCTTTAAATGCCAGCAATTTTAAACAGCCGAGCCCTTGCGGCTCTGGCCATGCTTGATGTGGTAGACGAGCAAAAAAGTCTAACCTCTGCCTTAGCTTACTTCGCTAAACAAGGCTTGGAGCAAGATAAGCCGCTCTTACAAAATTTATGCTTTGGTAGCTGCCGTTATTTTTTCTCTATTAATGCCCTGAGTAAAATTTTATTGGTTAAACCTCTGCCCGAATCCGCTCGTCCGATTCAGGCACTGTTATGGGTTGGGTTATATCAACTGGCTCACAGTGACATCTCTGAACACGCCGCCATCAATGAAACGGTTCAAGCCTGTGAACAACTCAACTTAGGCAAATTTAAAGGCGTGTTAAACGCCATATTACGTCGCTTTCAGCGTGAAAAAATCGAACTGATGGCCAGTTTAAAAGACAGTGAAGTGCCGAGTTATGAACACCCCAAATGGTTCATCAAACTACTCAAGAAAAACTGGCCTGAGCAATGGCAAGATATCTGTGAGCAAGGCAACCAGCAAGCACCTCTTTGCTTACGCAATAATGTACGTTCGCAAAGCAGAAGCGATTACTTACAAACACTATTAGATCAGGAAATAAAAGCGTCTATTGGTGAGCATGCACTTACTTCCATTTATTTAGAGCGCCCCTGCGACGTGACCCAGTTGCCCGGTTTCAGTGATGCGAGCTGTAGCGTACAAGACGAAGCCGCCCAGCTTGCTGCACAGTTATTAGCCCCGCAAAAAGGCGAGCGCATCCTTGATGCCTGCAGCGCGCCTGGTGGTAAAACGTGTCACATTCTTGAGTTCAGTGATAACCAAGCCGATGTGCTGGCATTAGATGCCGACGCAAAACGTTTAACCCGCGTTCAAGAAAACCTTGAGCGCCTCAAATTATCGGCTCAAGTCATTCAAGGTGAAGCACAAAATCCTGAAAACTGGTGGGACGGTAAACCCTTCGACCGCATTTTGCTTGATGTGCCTTGCAGCGCCACAGGGGTAATAAGACGTCACCCAGACATTAAGTTACTGCGTAAAAAAGAAGATATTGATAACCTTGCGCAATTACAGGGTCAGATTTTAAGAAAGGCATGGGGCTTACTCAAACCCGGTGGCACTTTGCTTTACGCCACATGTTCGATTTTATCCGTGGAAAACAGTGATAACATCGCTGCGTTTCTAAGCGAGCAGGTTGATGCACGCTTAGCGCCCATGCGTTTATCCACAGGGATTGATACCCACTTTGGCTGGCAATTATTCCCAACTAAACTGGGTCATGATGGCTTTTTTTACGCGCTACTAGAAAAGCAGGCTTAAGCCTAAGAGAGACGAAGAATGAAAATCATCATTCTCGGTGCGGGCCAAGTAGGCGGCACCTTAGCAGAACACCTAGCCACTGAAGGTAATGATATTACCGTGGTGGATACCGATGGCGAAAGATTAAAAGAGCTGCAAAATCGTCTCGATATTCGCACCGTTCGTGGCAAGGCATCGTACCCTCATATTTTGACCCAAGCAGGCGGCGATGACGCCGACATGTTAGTGGCCGTCACCAATAGTGATGAAGTGAACATGGTTGCCTGTCAGGTAGCCCATTCTTTATTCAAAACACCCACCAAGATTAGCCGCATCCGCGCGCAAGAATACACTCAATCGCAAGAGCTGTTTGGTACTCAAGGCGTGCCGATTGATGTTTTTATTAGTCCTGAGCAAGTGGTTACTAACTACATAAAGCGCCTGTTAGAGTTCCCCGGTGCCTTACAAGTACTCGACTTTGCCGATAACAAAGCCAAGTTAGTGGGTGTTAAGGCCTATTATGGTGGCCCGCTTGTCGGCCAAGAACTGCGTTACCTACGAGAGCATTTAAAGAGTGGTGTAGACACTCGAGTGGCGGCGATTTACCGTCGCGGCCAAGCCATTTTGCCCGCAGCAGATACGGTTATCGAAGTCGATGATGAGGTGTTCTTTATTGCCGCTACCAAAGATATTCGCACTGTCATGGCAGAAATGCGTCGCAGTGAGCAGCCTTACAAACGTGTGATTATTGCCGGCGGCGGTAACATCGGAGCGCGTTTGGCTCAGGTGCTCGAACCTTTTTATAACGTGAAATTAATCGACCATAACCTGCAACGCTGTGAACGCTTGAGCGAAAAAGTGAAAAGCAAAACCATCATTATGAATGGCAGCGCCACGGATAAAGAATTATTACTTGAAGCAAACATCGAAAACACCGATGTATTTTGTGCACTCACCAACGACGATGAAGTAAACGTCATGTCGTCCATGCTAGCTAAACAGCTTGGTGCGCGTAAGGTGATGACACTTATCAACAAAGCCCAGTACGTCGATTTAGTGCAAGGGCAAGGGATTGATATTGCCATCAGCCCAAGCCAAACAACGATAGGTAGTTTGTTGACGCATGTTCGCCGTGGCGATGTCGCCAATGTGCACAGCTTGCGTCGTGGTGCCGCTGAGGCTATCGAAGCGATTGCGCACGGGGATGAGAACACCTCGAAAGTAGTTGGCCGTCGCCTTGATCAAGTTGCTCTACCTGAAGGCGCTACCATCGGTGCCATCGTTCGTAACGAACACGTTTTAATTGCTCACGGCGACGTGGTGGTTGAAAGTGAAGATCACGTTATTTTGTTCGTGCTTGATAAAAAACGCATCCCAGAAATAGAGCGTTTATTCCAAGTGGAATTAGGTTTCTTTTAAATAGAGCCTTAAAAAGATTGAATATAAGGGCGACCTTATACCTGCTCAAAATGGCAGGCTGCCATTTTTAATGAGAACAAAACGTTATGCATCCAGCCATTATATTTCGCATCTTGGGTATTTTACTCATGGTATTCAGCCTTGCGCTGTTGCCACCCATGGTGATCAGTGTCATTTATCAAGACGGCGCGTTAGGTGCCTTCGCTGGGGCTTTAGGGATTAACTTTGCGGTTGGGGCTTTATGCTGGTTTCCGGTGCGCAAACGTCAACAAGATTTAAAAACCCGCGACGGCTTTGTGGTCACGGTTTTATTCTGGCTAGTATTAGCCGTCTCTGGCGCCCTGCCTTTGATGCTGGCAGAAAGCCCAGGGCTTAATTTTACCGACGCATTTTTTGAATCCCTTTCAGGCTGGACAACAACCGGTGCCACGGTGATTACAGGCATTGATGCACTGCCTGAGTCCATTTTGTTTTATCGCCAATTATTACAATGGCTTGGTGGTATGGGAATCATCGTACTGGCCGTAGCCATCTTGCCTATGCTGGGGATCGGGGGGATGCAGCTTTATCGTGCCGAAACACCAGGGCCAATGAAAGACAGCAAGCTGACCCCACGCATTACCGAAACTGCCAAAACCCTTTGGTACATATATTTAGCACTTACAGTGGCTTGTGCGATCGGTTTTTTATTGGCAGGCATGGATTTGTTTGATGCCATTTGCCATGCCTTTAGTACCATCGCCATTGGCGGTTTCAGTACCCATGATGACAGTATCGGTTATTTTGACAGTTCTTTAATTGAAGCGGTTGCCATATTTTTTATGATCATCAGTGCATTTAACTTTGCGCTGCATTTTTATGCATGGCGTTTCAAATCCATACGTCACTACTTTGCGGACCCTGAAGTGAAAACCCTCTTGATTGTATTGGCCATTGCCGCGGTAACTACGGTGGTGACGCTCATAATGAGCAACAGTTATGACTCAGCCGAAGCGCTGCGTTTTGGTTTATTTGAACTGGTCAGTATTGCTACCACAACGGGTTTCGCCACTGCTGACTTTTCGCTGTGGCCGGCTTTTTTGCCTTTCTTATTATTCTTTTTAGCGTTTATGGGTGGCTGTGCTGGCAGTACCGGTGGCGGCTTAAAAGTGATACGAGTGCTGCTGATTTACAAGCAAGGCAGCCGTGAAATGAAACGCTTAATTCACCCCAATGCCATTATCCCCATTCGTATTGGTGGTCGCCCAATTGATGACCGAGTGGTTGCCGCCGTGTGGGGATTTTTCAGTGTGTATTTGATGCTGTATTTGATTATGACCATTTTACTTTTAGCCACAGGCATGGACTTTGTTTCGGCTTTTTCAGCGGTGGGCGCCTGCATTAACAATCTAGGGCCTGGCTTAGGTGACGTGGCAGCTAATTACGCGAACATCAGTGACTTTGCTAAATGGGTGTTAAGTTTTGCCATGTTACTTGGACGCTTAGAGATCTTTACATTGCTGGTGTTATTTACCCCTGTGTTTTGGCGACAATAAATAAACTTCAAAAAACGCCTTTTATGACGTAAATCACAAAGGCGTTTAAATCACTCTCACAACCTCATACCCCCGCCTGAATTATGGCTTAGGTTTATTGTACCCTTCTTGTTATTTAGGCATGATTTGCCACTTTTTATAAGCTGATAACAAGGAATGTGTCTTGGCTTTATTCGGATATTTACGCGTGACCAATGCGTCAGGCCTTATGCTTGAAGGCGACTGCTGCATTGACGGCCATAAGCAATGGATCCCCATTTGGGGCGGTCATCATGGTGTTCAACTGCCGACATCGAACTCTGGTTTACCCAATGGAAAACGGGTACACCTCCCGCTAACCCTAAACAAGCATGTGGATCGTACGACTCCTGTTTTTCACTCATACCTTAATCGTGGCGATCGACTTAAAGAGATAGTCATTGATTGGTATCGGGTCAATACAAAAACCAGCCAAACGGAGGCTTACTTTCGCCAAACGTTAAACAATGTGCACGTGTCAGGCATTGATGTTTCGGTACAACAGCATGCGCAAAATACACAAACCAATGAAACGCACTCACACAATTCGGTGCTAATGGAATCCGTTCAGTTTATTTATGAAAACATTATTTGGACATTTATTGATGGCGGCATTGAATTTGAAGATAACTTAAAACCCCAACAGCCAAAACCTGCCAAGCAAAAGCCTCAAAAACCGGCTAAAAAGCCACATCGTGTTTTATGGCAACCAGAATGCAAAGACCAACTGCCAATACCCATAGATTACCGCGCCACCTTATTGGTATATGGGGTAAACCAAGACCGTAACCTATGCAAACAAACTCACAACTTGGCACATGATACGCACAGTCGAACCTTTACATTAACCAACAGCGAGCAATTTGAAACCTATTTTATCGCGCCTCATATGCAGGCGGTACTAGATGACTTAGAAACCAACCGAAACGTAAAGCAGTCTGTCAGCGATGGGTTAATCAGCCCAGTCATCTTACAAGGCTCTGACATCACATCTAAAGGGAACACCCTGCATTACGCCCCCGTTAACGTAGATATTAAACGTGAGATTCAAATTCGCATGCAAAGCGCCCACGGCAATGATTTGCGCTTTGAATTAAAAGGCGGCGCAGACGTAAGCCACGCAATTGCAGCCAACGAGCAACCCAAAGCGCCACTACGCTTTGATCAATTAGATGGCACACAAAGCTTTTCTCTTAACAGCATAGAGGCCGACCTACCCGCCGTTGAAATCATCCCAAACATCCCGTTAAAAGATTGGTTAGATCAAGACAAATTACGAGAACATGGCATTGGCAGCAAAGGTGGGCCACAGTTATTGGATTACCGCCTAGAAAAAGGTCATATTCCTCAACTCACATTGATCCCGCAGCCCCCCCAATTTGGGTTGTTTTTTGATGGCACCGGCAACAACAAAACCAACGACAATGTAGACGTAAACGACGACAAAGAGCCCACCAATGTTGCGAAGTTATCGGAGCTGTATCTTAGAGATCATTATTCATATTCTTATTACGAGGAAGGCATCGGTACCCAAGCCCATAAACAAGACTCCGCAACGGATATGGGCATGGCTTATTCGTTAAATGAGCATATCAATAAAGCACTGATTGAAGTTAAGGACTACTTTCAAAAATTCAAGAACTGCACTGTAGGCTTCATTGATGTATTTGGTTTTAGCCGCGGTGCCACTCAAGCCCGCATGATGGTGAACATTATTCATTATTTAAACGAACAAGAACCCGATTACTGGGGTGGCCCCAAACTGGTGGTGCGCTTTGTGGGTATTTATGACACCGTGGGGTCGGTTGGCGTCGGGGGCGACAACGATAATGAATGGTGTTTTGCCACTGGTGAGCTGCCCGGTTCACCGACAACCGCCACACTGGACATCGCCGCAACCGCCGCCTGCGCAGTACACCATTTGGCGGCACTGGATGAGCAACGGGAAAACTTCCCGCTGTCATCCTTAAAAACCAGTGAAAACAGTACCTTACCGACACACTTTACAGAAGAAGGCGTACCCGGCGCCCACGCTGACGTGGGCGGCGGTTATGGCAATGGTGCCAGCACCATTCACTACCCTTTACAAAAATTGGACTATGAAAAACGTGAAGCCACACCCAGCAGACTGAATGCAGACAAACAACGCTTAAAACAAGCACTAGAATCAGCCTACTATCGTCCGGGGATTCATATAGAATTTGAAACAACCAGCTGGGTTGATCATCAAAATAGCCGAGAAGGCACTTCACGAAAAATGGCCCTTAAACCTTACTGGCAACGACAAGTAAGCAACCAAATAGCCCTCATTCACCTAGCCGCCATGCACAAAAAAGCATTGGAATATGGCGTACCTTTTAAACCGTTAAACACATTAGATTTATTTAGACATTCGCATAACAATGAGCGCCTATATCAATATGATACACCCGCTGCGCTTGAACAACTTTGCCAACATGCCGTCACTCAAGGGGTGTCTAGCCAAGCGTATAAAGATTTGTCCGAGCATTATATACACCATTCCCACCGCCATACGGGCCTGACCGACACCATCGCGTTTAGCCCAGAGAGCAACCCCAAACACGCCTTTGGTCATTACGGCCGTGAAGTATTTTACGCACAAAACACCGGGCTAGGAGACCAAGGCACATGGCAACTACACACCAACTCACAAGGCATTATTCAATGGTACAAGGCTTAAAATCACTCATACTCAGCACCTTACTGTTGAGCCTAATGGGCTGCATGAAAACCATCGACTACATGGTGGTGGGTGTAGGCACCCACAGGGGCAATGAAATTCATGCCGGTATTATTGAATTTGATGGCAAATGGAGAGCTACTGGTGGTGCAATGACCTGTTGCTGGGAATGGGCAGTAGGCGGGCATGGTATCTACGACACCCCCCCACCAAAAAGCGTCTATGTAAAATGGTACGACTACGAACCCAAGCGCTATTTTGAAGCCACGGTGGCGCTAAGTGATGAGTTGTATGAGCTGGCTACGAACCTGCCAACTTACAGATGGATTTCATCAAATAAAGAACAAACGAACATTCGGCCTTATTTGATTATTGGCTTTGGTGAAAATGGTGAAGTGGTTGTCTGGATTTCTAATGCAACAGATGAAAGAAATATAGAAGGCCGCGTCCTCCATGAAGTGGGCCGCGCCCAAGCCACGGTTGTTGAAAAGGATACCCCTAGGTCTTAAATGCCATTCGTGAGAATGGCTTTGGTCATGACGGCCGTGACGTGTTTTACACACAAAACACAGGGCTAGGGGACCAAGGCACATGGCAATTACACACCACCTCGCAAGGCATTATTCAATGGTACAAGGCTTAAAATTACTCATACTCAGCACCTTACTGTTGAGCCTAATGGGCTGCATGAAAACCATCGACTATATGGTGGTGGGTACGGGCACGCATCAAGGCAATAAAGTGCATGCGGGTATTATTGAATTTGACGGTAAATGGTCTGCCATTGGCGGCATCATGACCTGCTGCTGGGAGTGGGGGGGAGGGACACAAAGCATCTACGACATCCCTGCACCAAAAAGCGTCTATGTAAAATGGTACGACTACGAACCCAAGCGATATTTTGAAGCCACGGTGGCACTAAGCGATGAGTTGTATGAACTGGCCACGAATTTACCTACGTTTGAAGTAATTCATAACAAACGAGTTGAAGAACACCCTGACCCATATTTAATTATTGGCTTTGGTGAAAATGGTGAGGTGGTTGTCTGGATTTCAAACTCAGCAAGAGATGGCCATATTAAAGGCCGCGTCCTCCATGAAGTGGGCCACGCCCAAGCCAAGGTTGTTGAAAAGGAAACCCCTAGGTCTTAAATGCCATTCGTGAGAATGGCTTTGGTCATGACGGCCGTGACGTGTTTTACACACAAAACACCGGGCTAGGAAACCAAGATAAATGGCAACTACACACCAACTCACAAGGCATTATTCAATGGTACAAGGTTTAAAGTTGCTCATACTGATGACCTACAATTAAAATGAATACGGTGTGTGAAAACACCGCTCCCCTTCACCAGTGCCAGCCAGCACTTTAGCACCACCGTCACAACGCTGATTTTAGATATTTTTCTCTACCGCCTGCGAATTATCTATCTTTGACTATTCTTAGATCAGGTAATAGGGATGATTTATGGCCAATTTAGATGTCATGCTTGCTGGCAAGCGCATTCTCGCAGTGGATGACCTGGTTGAGTCACGCAGTGCTATGAAGAAAATGCTGGTCATACTTGGCGCCACAAAAGTGGATGTGGCCATGGATGGCGACGAAGCGACTGAATTTATTCTTAATAATGACTATGACTTAGTCATCAGCGATTACAACTTGGGTCGTGGCCGTG
Organism: Oceanicoccus sp.; assembly: GCA_047621325.1. Lineage (GTDB taxonomy): Bacteria > Pseudomonadota > Gammaproteobacteria > Pseudomonadales > Oceanobacteraceae > Bermanella. The sequence goes on along the minus strand of JBLHLT010000002.1, from coordinate 43,961 downwards.
ATGGTCAACAAATTTTAGAAGAAGCTCGGTTTATACGTCGCCTAAAGGCCACCGCGACCTTTGTCATGCTGACCGGCGAAAATGCGATGGATATGGTAATGGGCGCGATTGAGTATGAGCCAGATGACTATGTCACCAAGCCTTTTACAATCGACATTATGCGCCAAAGATTAACCCGTATTTTAACCATCAAGGAATTTTTACGGCCCATCAACGATGCCATTGATCGGCAAGCCAAAAACGAAGTGTTGCAGCTTTGCGACGAATACATCCAATCCAAACCTAGACTTAAAAACAGGGTCGAGCGGATCAAGGGACGCACGCTCATGTCAATGAAGCGCAATGATGAAGCCCTTGCCTTATACGACAGTATATTAGAAGACCACGAAATTACTTGGGCGCTACTGGGTAAAGCCACCTGTTTATTCCATAAAGGTGAGTACAAAGAATCAAAGAAATTACTCGAATACACCATTAAACAACACCCTAAGTATGTGCAGTGTTATGACCTAATGGCCAAAATTCATTTGAAACATAAAGACCTTCAATCTGCGCAAAATATTTTAATATCGGCCACCCAAGTTTCACCCAAACAAGTATTACGACAAATGGAGTTGGGCCGTATTGCCTTTGCGAATAAAGACCTAGCTGTGGCCGAAACCGCATTTAAGCAATCCGTTAAGCTGGCACGATACAGCTGCTATCGCTCGGTTAAAAATTATTTATCGTTTGCCAAAGCCGTACAACATAAAATATCGCCCACCAATAACCGAGATACCCGTGCAGGCAGTGCTGAAGCATTCAAAGCCATTGAAGAAGTAAAAGCCATTTACTCAGACAGCCCAGAATATGTGCTCGAAGCCACCATGATTGAAAGCACCACGTTTACCAACTTAGGTAAAGACGCCGATGCAAAAGCCTGTGCCGATAAAGCTGAAAAACTATTAGCTGGCATTAACGAACCAAACAACGCCACGTTATTGTCTATGGCCAATATTTACATCGCCACTAAACAACATGCAAAAGCACAAGACTTGCTGGGTGTACTATCTAAATCGAAAACGCTAACCCGTGCTGAAGAGCGCGAATTAGAGCGCACGAAAAACGAAATCAGTGAACAAGTGGTGCGCCAATACACCACCGAAATTAACGATAAAGCCATTAGCTTCTTTGAGCGGGGACAGCTATCACAAGCGATCGAATTATTGGATCAAGCCACCGCTTATAAAGAAGCGGGTTTAGCGGTTTTACTCAATGCCATTCAAGTGAAAATCACCTATATGGATCAACGCGCGGCCACTCGCGAAATGCTAGACGAAGTCAACGAGCTCTTACGCCGAGTAGGCGACATACCAAGCAATGATGATCGACACCAACGCTGGCTGCTACTGAAAAAAAGCCAAGAGCGGCTAACAAGGATGATATAGGCGAACCATGAGCTTTGATATTAACACCCTATTAAGCGCCCAACTGCATGATCTAAAAAATCAAATGCAAGCGTTGCTCGACGTAGAATCCGAACTTAATGATGCACTGCAACTCAACCCTGAGCAGCAATCGTTAATGGATAAACTGCAGCGACACAGCAATAACTTAAGCCATCGCTTAGTTGAATTACTGTCTATATTGAAAATCCAAAACCAAGCGTTTCAACCCAATGTAGACGAGCATTGGTTAATGGACACTGTCACCCCTTTAGCAAAAGAATTTTTTGAGTTGCATGGCCTCAATATAGAAGCCAATTTTGATCACGACTTTAACCAATTTTATGACGAGCAATTACTTAACATTGCTCTGCATAATGCCTGCATAAATGCATTACAAGCAGGGGCCAATAAAGCCCTAATTGAAATTGAAGAACACACCGATGGCCACTGGGTTGTGATTGTCAGCGATAATGGCCCAGGTTTTGAACCCAACCAAATTGATGATCAAGGAGACTTTAACCCTAGCGGAGCCGACAGCGGCTTAGGACTCTATTTAATCGAACAAGCACTTAAAGCCCACAAACGAAACGGCAAAACCGGCACCATAACCATTTGCAACCAGCCGCCACAAGGGGCGCAGTTACGCCTGATATTCCCTTAAATCTGTTTATACTTACACGCCATGAAACGCCCTAGTATCTAAGGCCCTAGGCCCGTATAATCGTGTGCTTTTCTGTTTCCAGATTCGGTAGGCCACAGTGTCCTCAAATAATTACGACGTAAAAACCTTTCAGGGGCTTATTGCTACCCTGCAAAACTTTTGGTCACAGCAAGGCTGTGTTATCAACCAACCCATCGATCTTGAAGTGGGTGCCGGTACTTTCCATACCTCAACTTTTTTACGCGCCGTAGGCCCAGAAACTTGGAACGCCGCATACGTGCAACCGTGTCGTCGTCCAACTGACGGCCGCTATGGTGAAAACCCAAACCGTTTACAACATTACTACCAGTTCCAAGTGGTGATGAAGCCATCACCGCTGGATATCCAAGACAAGTATCTTGAAAGCTTAAAAGTCATCGGCATCGATACGGGCGTCCATGACGTACGTTTCGTAGAAGATAACTGGGAAAGCCCAACATTGGGCGCTTGGGGGTTAGGCTGGGAAGTTTGGTTAAACGGCATGGAGGTCACACAGTTCACCTACTTCCAACAAGTAGGCGGCCTTGAATGTTACCCAGTGACAGGCGAAATTACTTATGGTCTTGAGCGTATTGCCATGTACCTGCAAAACGTAGACAGCATCTTTGATCTCGTTTGGTGTTACGGCCCAGACGGCTCAAAAGTCACTTACGGCGATGTGTTCCATCAAAACGAAGTGGAACAATCGGCTTACAACTTTGAACACGCCGATGTGGACTTTTTATTCCAAGCGTTCAACCAACACGAAAGCGATTGCGCGCGCTTAATTGAAGCGGGCCTTGCTTTACCTGCCTACGAGCAAGTACTAAAAGCATCCCACGCCTTTAACATGTTAGATGCCCGTCACGCGATTTCTGTGACCGAACGTCAGGGTTATATTTTACGTGTACGTACCTTGGCACGCTCTGTGGCAGAAGCGTATTTTAAATCCCGTTATCAGCTTAAGTTCCCTCTGGCACCTGCCGCCCTTCGCGATGAAGTAATCGCCAATGTGGTTGCAGAAGAAAAAGCGGCCGCTGATGCCGCTGCTAAAAAAGCCGCAAAAGATGCCAAGAAAAAGGGAGCTAAGTAATGACTGATTCAAATATTGTTAAGCACGATTTTTTAGTTGAAATTGGTACCGAAGAGTTACCACCAAAGGCATTAAAAAGCCTAGCGGCTGCATTTCAAGCCGGTATCGAAGCGCACTTAAACGCCAAAGAAATTTCATTTGCGAGCAGTAAATTATTTGCGGCCCCGCGTCGCTTAGCGCTGCGCCTTGAAGGTTTAGAAGCCCAAGGTAAAGACAGCAAAGTTGAAAAATTTGGCCCTTATACCAACGTGGCCATTGGCGCTGACGGTAAACCGACAAAAGCAGCGGAAGGCTTTGCCCGCTCAAACGGCATTAACTTTGATGAAGTGGGCCGTATTACGGATGAAAAAGGTGAGCGCCTTTATTACGCTCAAGACGTCGCCGGTGCTAAAGCCACTGACGAGTTACCGGTTGCTATTCAAGACTCACTGAATAAATTACCGATCCCTAAACGCATGCGTTGGGGTTCAAGCCGTATTGAATTTGTGCGCCCTGTGCACTGGATTTTAATGTTGCTTGATAACAAAGTAGTTGAGGCCAACATCCTAGGTGTTGCATCAAACTTCTTTACCAAGGGCCACCGCTTTCACGCAAACCGTGAAATTGCCATTACAAGCCCTGCGGCTTATGAAGGCATTCTAAAAGACCAAGGCAAAGTACTGGCCGATTACGAAGAACGTAAAGCCATGATTCGCGCACAAGTTGAAGCCGAAGGCGCAAAACTGGGCGGCGTTGCGGTCATTGATGAAGACCTATTAGACGAAGTTGCTTCTTTGAATGAATGGCCAACCGCCCTTGCGGGCAAGTTCGACACTGCATTTTTAGAAGTGCCATCTGAAGCCTTAATCAGCTCGATGAAAGAGCACCAAAAATATTTCCACGTGGAAACAAAAGACGGCAAATTAATGCCTAACTTCATCACGGTTTGTAATATTGAATCGAAAGACCCACAACAAGTGATCGAAGGTAACGAGAAAGTCATTCGTCCACGCTTAAGTGATGCAAAATTCTTCTGGGATACTGACCGTAAGAAAACCCTAGAAAGTCGCTTTGAAAAATTAGACACCGTATTGTGGGTACAAAAACTCGGCACGCTTAAAGATAAATCTGAGCGTTTAATGAAGTTGGCGGCACAAATCAGCTCTGCAATGGGCGGTGATGTAAAACTCGCTGAACGCGCCGCTAAATTGTGTAAAACCGATTTACTGTCTGACATGGTATTTGAATTCACTGACCTACAAGGTCTAGCGGGTTCTTATTACGCACAACACGACGGCGAACACGCTGAAGTGTGTGCGGCTATGAACGAGCAATACATGCCTGCGTTCTCGGGTGACGACTTACCTGAAACCGTAACCGGTACCGCACTTGCGTTAGCAGACCGCCTAGACAGCCTAGTGGGCTTGTTTGGTATCGGCCAAATACCAACAGGCGGTAAGGACCCATTTGCACTGCGTCGTGCGTCTTTAGGTGTGCTTCGCTTGTTAGTTGAAAAACAAATCAACATCGACTTAAGCGACTTAATCGACTGGGCCATTGATAACAACTGGCCAACCGAATTAAACGCAGAGAACAAAGGCAAACTAACCGAATACATGCTGGATCGTTTCAGTGCTTGGTACCAAGACCAAAACATTCCTACGGTTGTTTTCCAAGCGGTTCGCGCTAAAGGCATTACACAACCGCTGGATATTAACAAACGTGTACAAGCGGTTTATGCGTTCTCTAAATTAGACAGCGCCGAAGCACTGGCTAGCGCGAATAAACGTGTATCGAATATTCTTGCGAAAAACGATGCCTTTATGACTAACGATGAAGCAAAGGTTGATACTGCTTTATTACAGGAAAGTGCAGAGAAGACGCTTTTTGAAGAGTTACGTGTTAAGGGCCTAGAAGTGCAGCCTATTTTCAATCGTGGTAATTATGCTGAATACCTAACCAGCTTAACCACGCTACGTGACAGTATTGATGCCTTCTTTGATAACGTAATGGTTATGGCGGATGACGAAGCGGTTAAACAAAACCGTTTAGCGCTGTTAAATCAACTGCGTAACTTGTTTTTAAACGTTGCCGATATTTCAACGCTTTAAGCACCTCCTGTGGGAGGGCGCTTGCGCGCGATAAGCTATTACCAAACCGCTTTTCGCGCGCAAGCGCCCTCCCACATTAGCCTATATTCTCCGGACTACCTGTGGAAAATCCTATTAAGCTTATTATTCTAGACCGTGACGGCGTCATTAATTACGACAGCGATGATTACGTCAAAAGCGTCGATGAATGGATACCCTTACCCGGCTCAATGGAAGCCATAGGTAAACTAACCCAAGCGGGTTACAAAATTGCTGTTGCAACAAATCAATCAGGCATTGCGCGCGGTTATTTCAGCGTCGAAACATTAGATGCCATGCACCGTAAAATGGCCGCCCTAGCAGCCGTGCACGGCGGTAATTTTGATTTCATCGCCTACTGCCCTCACGGCCCTAATGACAAATGCGATTGCCGTAAGCCGTTACCAGGCTTGATCCATCAAATTGAAGCCGAGTTAAACATAAGCGCTAAAAATTGTTACATGGTAGGTGACAGCTTACGTGACTTAGAAGCCGGTGTTACTGCGGGAATGAAACCGGTATTGGTTAAAACGGGTAAAGGGGAAAGGACACTGGATAAAGGCTTCCGATTAGAGGACGTTATAATCAAACAGGATTTGCTTGATTTTGTTGATAGTTTAATCAATTAGCATTAATTACTTATTTTTTATTCACTCTAAGTAACGTAAATATTTGAGCTACAAAGCTCATAACTATAGAATCCATGGCAATCTAAATAAGGAATTCGTCATGGATCTAAGGATAGCTCTAATTAGCTCTCTGCTAATTAGCTCAACCGCTTACAGTGCTGTTGATAATAATATAGTCAAATCCAAAGAAGCTTCCCACATTACATTAGCTGGCCGTATCGGCGAAGCGGCCATGTTTTCTGTGCAAGCAGATGATGATGACCGCGCTGAAATATTTACCACGGCTTCAAGCCAAATTGATCAAGCTAATGATCACTGGCTATTATTAGACTGGGACGGCGCTGATTATAAAGTTATCCGCTCTGGCGAGTTGCAAGCCAAAGATCAGCAATACCTGTCTTCTTATCAGGTTTCTTTCCAAGAGATTATAGTTGGTCATAAAAACGGCTTAGTTTCAAAAATTGCGTTTACTGATGACACTGAAGCCTCTGAGCATATCCTTACAGAAGATCAATTTTTATTATCTAGCTTAACTAATCAGTTAGATGAAGGTATCGATGCTGATCAAAACATAAAATCAATCGTAAACTTGCAAGGCACCGATCTCAATAATTACTTAGTGCTATGTACTGAAGATTACCTGCATATATTAAACAACGATCAATTAGAATCATCACTTGCCGTTGGTGGCTACTGCCAAACGGGTAATATTGATTACGAAAAATTAGTTATTGATAACACCAAATACGACCAAGAGTTAATTACCGCAGCTGGTCAGTATTTTAATTATAATGGTACTAGCTTCATCGAAAAAACGGGGTTATCTACTGCAAATTTTGGTGATAATTTTAAAGTTGCCAATATTGATGATGACGATGCAGCAGAAATTCTGTCACAAACACCTGGCCAGCTACAATCGTTTGCTCCTGCTAGTACCGGTTCATGGGTTTATATTTCATCCCTTCAAAGATCAACGACCAAATTTAATACTGTCGACATCAATAACGATGGCATCTCAGAAATTATTTTTGATTATATTTATACAACTGAACAACCACATGCAGCAAATATAAGCCTTGTCAGCTGGGATACCTCAAGTGACACGCATAAACAAATATTTGCGTCGGCTCCACATTTAAATTTATCTACGGCGCATTTAGTTGCAACCGACCTTACCGCAGGTACACCACAGAACTTTGTGCTGTTTGTATCAAATGACAAAACGGCTAACCCAACCGCTAAACTATTGTCACAATTGAATCCAAACACGCTTGTAAGCCAATGGTCGGGGTTAACCTCGACAGCCTCTCGCGGCTTTGAGGGTATCGCTAAATCTCAAGTAAGTAATAACATAGCAGATTACAAGATCACTCAAATTGAACAGGTTACTTTAGGTGAGAACCTATATGAATACGCTGTAAAATATTTGAATTCTAACACTCTAAGTTTCGACTCAGCTTTAGTGCCTGACTTTTTAGACGATGAAATAGTTTCAGTTAATTCATTTGAAATTTTTGATTTCAATGCAGATGGAATTGATGAACTCCATTTTGGGGGTGCCGCAAATTATACCGATACAAAAGGCGTTGTATTATCATCGAAACAAGACGGTAGTGATTATGCGCGTATTGAAACTCCATACATTGAATCTGTTACCGCTTTGTTTGTAGGTAATGTTAACAATGCAAATACCACTGACATGATTGCAACCGGTAAATACACTGAAGAAACTGCTATTAGTGTGTACCCTGTAATTGATTCTGTTCCAAGTGGTAGTTTTTGGTTTGCACCAGGCAGTGGTGATACGTCATTTAAAAAACTTATATCTGCCAATATTAAAGGGACGGATGATTTTGAAGTTTTAGGATTGCATTCACAACTAGCGTCAATAGATTTAAGCGCCAGTATTTTAGATAGCAAAATATATAATTTAAGTAATTTAGACTTAGACCAATTCTCGCCAATTACACTGGCTGACCGCCCATATGAATATGCCTTGGCATCGGATGCAGCTGGCATGTTGCATTTCATTGAGCCCAAAGATTTTGATATTTTGGCAACCGTTAAAGCCTGTGACACTGAACTTTCTGCCATTCACTCTGTTGAAATTAATAACAATACCCATGTAGCATTTTCGATTTGTGGCCAAACATTACAAAGCTGGGTACTTGAATATAGTACCGCCAACATTGATTTTGGTTACTCACTCTACCCTTTAGCTAATACTGATTTAGGCAATGCTGACACCTCTAATAGCAAATTGATATCCATCACTACAAGTGACGACAATACCCATTTATTTACCTTATTAAAAAATCAATTTTCACGCTTAACCCTAAACAAAGGTTTAAGTGATGACACAGATACCGATGGTAAAGTTAATTACAGGGATGTATTTCCTGACGATAAGACCCAGTGGGAGGATAATGATCAAGATTCATTAGGTGATAATCAAACAGGTAATAACCCAGATCCATCATTAAATGATATCGACAATGACGGTGTCCTAGATGGCGATGATCCAGATAACAACCCTGAAAATGACTTTGATCCAAGCAACGATTCAGATAACGGCTCACCTATTTTTACCAGTACTTTTGATACCGTTAATACTTCCTCTACTGACGTATTAACAACCATCAGTCTTGCTGCTCCTAGCGCTACGGACGTATTTGATGATCATAACGGTACAGACATATTCATTTCGGCATCTACAAATGGCACGCCATTAAATATGAATGCTGATAAATATGAAATTGATTTAGCGTCAGGCCGTCATTCTATTTTGTGGAAAGCATCCGATAACGCAGGCAACATCACATCTGCTAACCAGATCGTAAACCTCTACCCAAGTATTGCGTTTACGCAAAGTACTTCTACCATCGGTGAAGAACAGTCTTCAACAATTGAATTAACGCTATCCGGTGAGTCACCTGTTTACCCTTTTGATGTAGAGATTACAGTCACTGCTCATTCTGCAAATAACAGCGATGTAAGCGAAGATATCACGACCAACTTAACCGTTCGTTTTGAAAACGACGAAACGACAAAAACACTGACGTTAAGTGCATTAGATGATGACATTGCTGAGTCTGATGAAACGTTAACGTTAAGTATCGCTGATACGTTTGAGGTGAACACTTGGACGATTAATCCAGTTAAAAATACGCATATTTTAACCATTGTTGATGTAAATGAAGCACCTGTAGTCCGTATTGAAAGTGAACAAAATGGAGCCAAAACGACATCACCTGATCATATCAGTGGCATCATTACGCTTTCCTCAAACGTAACAGATGCCAATAATAAAGATGCACATACCTATCTATGGGACCTAAGCTCTTTGGGTCTTGGTAGTAGCTTACTTAATACTGTCGCAATTAATCCTGAGGTGATCACACCAGGGGTTTATACCATTAGGCTCACCGTGACGGATAACGGCTTACCGGCTAAGTCAACCATGACTACTTTTACGTTAAACTATATCTACGGTGACAGTGATGACGATGGCGTAGCGGATAACCTAGATAAGTTCCCTACCAACCCTAAGGAATGGGCAGACAATGACGGTGATGGTTTTGGTGACGAAGAAGAAGATCGCTTCCCAGAAGACGCCACAGAACATGCTGATGATGACAATGACGGCACAGGCAACAACGCAGACCCGTTTGATAACGATCCGACTGAAACCAAGGACAGTGATAATGACGGTGTAGGCGATAAAAAAGACGCGTTTCCAACTAACTTCAACGAGCAAGTTGATAGCGATGGCGATGGCGTAGGTGATAATTCAGATATATTCCCTAATGATGCCAATGAGCAGTATGATGCGGATGGTGACGGCGTTGGCGATAATACGGATGCTTTCCCACAAGACCCAAAAGAAACTAAAGATTCTGACGGCGACCGCGTAGGTGATAATTCGGATTTATTCCCGCTTGATCCGAAACGCAGCAAAGAAGTAAAAGAAGAAACCAAAAAAGAAGACGAAGGTTTTGGCTCTAGCGGCTCTCTGCACTTATTTTGGTTATTGATGCTTTTGCCTGTAGTAGTTACGCGCCGTAAAGCCCTATAAAAACTTAGCAACCCTAACCACCGCCGATGGTTAGTGGGTGGTTACATTAAAATTAAGCCCCATTAATAAGCCTCATATTTATTTGAGGCTTTTTTTATGCGCTAAATATAGTAATCTTACGCACTGAAAAATACGAGTAAGGATACTTCATGAAAATACCCACTATTGCTGCGGCCTGTTTATTCAGTGCCTCTTTCAGTCACGCCTCCCCTGTACATAACTATTTTGAAATGGGCTTAGGGGCCAGTAAGTTATTCTCCTTCGATAGTGAAACCAATGATTCATTAAGTGACTTTTCAATCTCACCATCGTTAAAAATATTAACCGGCAGTCGTTTAAATCAATCTCGTACTTTATGGTTTGAACTCGGCTACAGTCATAATGGTGAAATGAAATATAGGGATACGAAACTTAATAGCCAATCACTCTTCACTGGAATAAAACTATCAAGTGATCCTGTGGCGAATACCTCAACGTTTCTACGTGGTGGCATGGGGAAAACGTGGAGTGAATCTAAAACCATTGGTGGAGAGGTTGATAAAAATCAAACTACCCATTATTACGCAGGGGCAGGCATAAACTTCCGTTTAGATTTAAAAACATCACTTGCGATTGAATTACAGCAAATCAATGATGGAAGTTCAGATGAAGCCATTAACGGCTTATTTTTAAGTTTTAACCAGTTTATTTAATATTTAGTAGATTACTAAAAATAAAAATCCCGCTTAAATTAACATCTAAGCGGGCTTTTTTATTACGTCATAAATTAATGGCTTAAGTTAACTTTTTCACCGTCAGTAAACTCAATTATCAGCGTATTTTCTAAAGCATCGAACGTAAAGTCACCGTACTGTACATCACCTACAAATACACCTGATTTCACCTCAAAGGTATCCTTATTAGCATTTTTATTTTCACCATTTGAATGGGAATATGAGGTTGTACTTATAGAGTCAATATTAAGTTTAATATATAGATTACGCTCGGTATAACTTGCGTCAGTAATTTTTATGGAATTAATACGACTTTCATTGCGTTCATTCTCCGACGAAGAAGAGCCGTCAGGGTTATGCGAATAACTACCTTTACTGCTCTCTTCATCTTTACCTTCTGCTCCATATGTTAATTTCAATATTTCGCCTGCAACGTTTACTTCGATATTGCCAGATGCAAGAAAATGATCGTTATATTTATACTCATTTTCAGAGCTACTATAACTATAGTCATTGGCAGAATTTGAAGAATAGCTAGATGCATAATCATCAGCGTACTCACCTAATGCGCTTAATTTAACCGATAGCTCACCGTGCTCTTGAGATGTATATATTAACTCTAAATTAAAATCAAAATTGAAAGACTCTGAACCAGACTCTGCACTTTTCCAAGTAAAGCCATTATTTGATTGTGAATAGCTATCTTCTTCTTTCTCTTTATACTCGGAAATTCCTAAATCTAAATTAGCTTTAATGCTATCGCCATTAGAGTTTATTAATGCACCAGATACCATTGCATTTGCATTATTGAAATCAATACCATCAACAGATGAAGCATTTAATTGCATGCTTCCTTTGAAGGTTGCAGAGCCAAATGTCATGACTATATTTGTTAAGTTTGCACCTATAGCACTTAATTTTTGCTCATCAGACGTTAATAATTGATTTAATGTCAAAATATCAACTGAGGATAATTTCCCATTAATATCAAAATTATCCATTGTAACTGCAAATATTGACGACGCTGTTTGAAGATTTAAATTACTAATTCCAAAAGCTAATTCATTAGCGCCATTTAAATCAGGCTTAGGTAGGTTAATATCAAAAGATATTGTATTAGTGAATGTACCTTTTGACTCATCACGTATGTTTTCTTCTTCATAATAGCCACTATTAACTAACTTCCATTCAGTATGATATGAAAACAACTCAGTACTAACTTGAACGTTTGAAACACTAAGTGTGTTATTTGAGTAAGTTACACTCCCGCCAGTTGATAGGTCGGCGCTTGGCATACATGGGGCTTTATCTTTACAAACATCGCTAAGTAATTCAGAAAGAGCATAACTTGAATTTAGTTTACTATAATCAACACCTGTAACGTCATTACTGCTATCACGCATAATGGCATCATCAACGACGGATAATGCCAGATATAATGTAGATGATAGAGCCACCAAAGAAGCCTCGACTTCATCACTATTTACTTCTTGAGCATCCTTGATGAATTGCTCAGTGGTATTAATCATAGGCTGCTGCATATCTATGATTGCTTGCTCTACTTTAACGAATCGTTTTGTATAGTCTTTAGCCAGATCAAGGTCTGTTAAAGTGCTTCTTGGGTCCTCTTTCTTATCCGAGCTTGAACTAGAACTACAGCCAACCAAACCTAAACTGGTGATAACTAATATTGATGTGAAAAGCTTAAATTTATTCATTTACATTCCATTGATGTATGATCAGTTAGATTAAAGGCGCCATTATAAAGATACTGGATTCGCTGTAAATCACTATTATGCTAAGGCTATCGTGCGTTACTACTTATTAATTTTATTCTTCTTATATTCATCAATATGCCTTTCATCCACCTCACTAGGTGGCTTGATAGTAGGCTGGCCAGAGGGAAGTTATAGCCGTTTTGATGATGGCCTTACCTTTGAAAGTAAGTACTCTGTTTGGCTAGATAAAAAAACCAAAAGTTTAAAGCAACATACTGATATATATACATTTCAGAGAACGTTTAGTACCGATAAATTCACCACTGTAATTACGGCTAGCTCACAACAAGATGAGATCACATATGATTTTGACCATAATACTCTTCAGGTAAATGATGATAATGATGCATGGTCATTGTCGACCTCTTCTGGCCACTGGAATATTCTTGTAGGGAATCGGAAGCAATCCATAGGTTTTTTCGGTGCAACCTTATCAAGGGAACGAATCAATAAGTCATTCTATTTAAATGTACAAAACGAATTAGATGATCCTCGTGAAGATCAATTCATTTTTAACCACCACTGGCGTGATCACCTATGGCGATTACAGTATGACCTTGAAGCGTTCAGCATCTATTTTAATATTAGAGAACAGCAAAATAATGATCATGGGCTTACCATTAACTACAACTTTAATGATTTTAAACATTTACTTACATTCCAAAATACAGACCTCAATTATGGCCTCATTGATTTAAGTGATGATCACTACTCATATGGGGAAATGGAATGGATAAATAAAGGGTCTTTCTGGTTATGGAGGTCTACCTTTAATTTTAATCAATCTGATTTTTGGTCTGTTAGTGCCGTTAATCAAAAACTTACATTTACGAATGTTGGCCAGGCTTCTCTATTCAATATTTTGGGACAATCTAGTAACTTAGCCGGGGCTAATTGGTTTTGGGGGCTACAAGGCTCTGTAAAATCAACAGGGGTCAAAATAGATAGGGGCTGGAAGACAGATAATACTGAGCATCAATGGGGGATAGGCGTTAATAAGGTATCGCCTTATATAAACTCAAAAGTATATAAAAGCTTAATTTTAATTGGTTTACCTAACCTTGAAAGTGAAGATGACCTTGATATTGACTATGCTTATATAAGCCTAGTTTCATGGGAGTCTAAGTATAATTGGAATAGTGCTTCTTTGAAGCTTTCTATCAGTCAGTTAGTCCCTCTTTATATTAAGGAAATATCTCATTCAGACAGTTCTAGTAGCAGCTCTAGCCACGATTATAAACATATGGGTTATAACATTAATATTCAAATGGCTTGGTATTTTTAAACAAACCCGCTTAGATCTAAACCTAAGCGGACTTTTTATTTTTTAGTATTTAAATTAAATATTAAAAGTCTAAGTTTTCTACCAGTAGCGCATTGCTTTCAATGAACGCTCGACGAGGCTCTACTTCATCACCCATTAGCGTGGTAAAGATTTGATCCGCAGCTACCGCGTCATCTATGGTCACTCGTAACATGCGGCGGGCTTCTGGGTCCATGGTGGTTTCCCATAATTGCTCAGGGTTCATTTCGCCCAGCCCTTTATAGCGCTGAATGCTGTAACCACGGCGCGCTTCGTTCATTAACCAAGCTAGAACGTCTTCAAAGCTTGATACAGGGGCTTTGCGTTCACCACGCTGAATGTAAGCACCGTCTTCAACCAAATCTTGTAGTCGCTCTCCTAAAAGACAAATGTTTTTGTAAACATTTGAGTCAAAAAAGTCATGGCTCAAAATGTAATCCGTAGGAATACTATGATTGATTACTTTAATATCGGGCAGATATATGTGACGCTCTTTGTCTTCAACAACTTCGAGTACCACACGCGAGTCATTACCTTTAGGGTCAATAAAACGGCTTTGTAATTGAGCATTCCAAGCTTCTACTTTTGCTCGATCTTTTAAGTCTTCTTGTAACAACTTAGGCATATAGATCATGGCTTTCAGTACGCGCTCAGGGTAAACACGCCCTAGACGGTCAATGTTTGCCAACACGCTACGGTAGTTGTTAACCAGTTCTTCTAGTTTCTCACCACCGATACCAGGGGCTTGTGCGTTAACATATAATGCTGCGCCATCAAGTGCTGTGTTTGTTAAATATTCCTCAAGCGCTGGATCATCTTTAATGTACTGCTCATGTTTACCGCGTTTGATTTTATAAAGCGGTGGCTGTGCAATGAAGATATGTCCACGCTCAATGATTTCAGGCATTTGACGGAAGAAGAAGGTCAGTAACAACGTACGAATGTGAGAACCATCGACGTCGGCATCCGTCATGATAATGATGCTGTGATAACGCAACTTATCAGGATTAAATTCTTCACGACCAATACCACACCCTAAAGCCGTGATTAATGTACCGACTTCAACAGACGATAACATCTTATCAAAGCGGGCTTTTTCAACGTTTAGGATTTTACCTTTAAGCGGTAGAATCGCTTGTGTGCGACGAGCTCGGCCTTGTTTGGCGCTGCCGCCGGCCGAGTCCCCTTCCACTAAATATATTTCAGAAAGTGCAGGGTCTTTTTCTTGGCAATCCGCTAACTTACCTGGCAAACCAGCTATATCTAACGCGCCTTTACGACGAGTCATTTCACGAGCTTTACGCGCGGCTTCTCGAGCACGGGCGGCATCCATCATTTTGCCAACAATTTCTTTGGCTTGTTGCGGTTGTTCAAGTAAGAAATCATTGAAACAACGAGACATCTCTTGCTCTACCGCGGTTTTCACTTCTGATGATACTAATTTATCTTTGGTTTGAGAGCTGAATTTAGGGTCAGGCACTTTCACAGAAACAATGGCGGTTAAACCTTCACGTGCATCATCACCGGTTGTATTTACCTTATGTTTTTTGGCCAAGCCTTCACGTTCAATGTAACTATTTAATGAACGTGTTAATGCACCACGAAAGCCTGCTAAGTGAGCACCGCCGTCACGTTGAGGGATGTTATTGGTAAAGCAGTATATATTTTCAGAAAAACTGTCATTCCACTGCATGGCTACTTCAACGCCGATACCATCTTCGCGAGTATCACCGTCTAGTTGAAAATGGAAAATATCATTTACAGCGGTTTTATTGGTATTTAAGTATTCAACAAAGCTCTTTAAACCGCCTTCAAACTCAAACACGTCCTCGCGATCGCTACGCTCATCTTTTAATACAATGCGCACGCCTGAGTTCAAAAAACTAAGCTCACGAACACGTTTAGCCAGCTGATCAAAATGGAAGGTAATATTGGTAAATGTCGCAGGACTCGGATGGAAGTGAATGGTGGTACCGGTTGTATCTGTATCGCCCACAGAAGCCATCGGAGCATCAGGTACACCATGGGTATAGCTTTGTTCCCACACTTTACCAGCACGGCGAATGATCAGTTTTAGCTTATCTGACAGAGCATTTACTACAGAAACACCTACACCGTGTAAACCGCCCGAAACCTTATAGCTGTTGTCATCAAATTTACCGCCAGCGTGTAGTACCGTCATGATTACTTCTGCAGCTGATACACCCTCTTCTTTATGGATATCAACTGGAATGCCACGGCCGTTATCGCTTACGCTAATTGATTCATCAGGATGAATGATAACTTTAATTTCACTACAGTGGCCCGCAAGGGCTTCATCAATTGAGTTATCAACAACCTCGAACACCATGTGATGCAAACCGGTGCCATCATCGGTATCACCGATGTACATACCGGGACGTTTACGAACCGCATCTAGGCCTTTCAGTACTTTTATACTGGTAGAATCATAGGTGTTTTCAGTGCTCATGGATCAGACTCCTGGCAGAACTGTTTATTCTTGATTTAAGGTCCCATGTTCCACGTGGAACGTTTTGATAAGGCTTTGTGGGGACCAACAATCCGCTATTTGATCTGCTTCAACAGCGGTAACAAAGACCTGACATTCTAATTCTTCTAGGAGGCTACATAAAGCTTTTCTGTGGTTAATATCCAGTTCTGCGCACAAATCGTCTACAAGGAATATACAGGGGCGATTTGACACCTCTCTGTATATCTGTGCCTGAGCTAATTTAAGCGCACACACCACCATTTTCTGTTGGCCACGAGATAGAACCTCCATAGCTGGTAGATTATTCGCTTTAATGCGCAAATCTGCGCGCTGTGGCCCAAGTTGAGTAAATCCCATTTTAAGGTCACTTAACCAACTTTCTTCTAGTAGCTCTAAGTAATCTCTGTCTTTACCCCAACCTTGATAGAAGCTCATGCTAATCCCTAGGTCTGGGTTTAAACGCTGCATAAAATCATCAAATACGGGTTTTAGTCGCTTAATATAAGACTGGCGTGAAGCATTGATTAAGTCGGCGTGTTTGGCGAGTGAGTCGTGCCAAATTAACCGCTCGCCTTCGCTGGCACCACCAGAACGCAATAATGCATTCCTAGCCTGATGTGCTTTCTTAAAATTACGCCAAACACTAATAAAGTTAGGTTCCACGTGGAACACTCCCCAATCAATGTACTCTCGCCTAAGCTGAGGACTGCCTTCAAGCAAGCGGAACATAGTAGGGTCAAGCAACTGAACTGGCAGAATAGAAGCCAACTCCGCGGCACTCTGTAACCACTCTCCATTCAACTTTATCCGGCGCTCTGCTTTAATATTACGCTCAACACCTAGCTGATAACGTGCCTTATCAAATTCGAGCTTGCAAAATGCGGTAAAAGATTCTGTGCCGTGCTGGATTAGGTTCTTTTGTTTATGCGTGCGAAAGCTTTTGCAATACGCTAGATAATAAATGGCTTCCAGCAGGCTAGTTTTACCCGAACCGTTTTCACCATATATCAGATTTATTTGAGTGCTTGGGGCTATCGTAAGCGGTGCAAGATTGCGAACCCCTTGTAGCATCAGACTATTAATACTCATAAGTCATTGAATCTATTTATATTTTTATCGGTTAGATACATCATCAAAGTCATTGGTGAGTGAAAATATTATTCATTTAAATCTCTATAAACTAGACTTTTAAACTGTAAATTCAGAGCAAAAAAAAGACTGAAGTGCACAAGTTACTATTGGCAGTTCAGTCCTTTTAGTGATGCAGAGGACGCTGTTAGTTATGGCATCCAAAGCATTCTTCCGGCATTTATACTTTAAAGTCGCATCGGCATTACAACATAAAGGGAATCGCCGCCCTCTACTTCTTCCATTACCGCTGAAGAGTTAGCGTCTGCCAATGTCATCTTCATATCGTCACCATCCAGTACCGACAATACATCTTGTAAGTAGCTGACGTTAAAACCGATTTCTAGTGAATCATATTGGTAATCAACACCAATGCTTTCTTCTGCCTGCTCTTGCTCAGGGTTATTGGCAACCACTTGCAGAGAATTTTCATCTAGTAATAAACGTACGCCTCGGTATTTTTCATTCGACAAAATTGCAGTACGTTGAAAAACATGACGAAGTGCTTGGCGATCTGCGATCAGAACTTTATTACCGTTACGCGGGATAACACGCTCATAATCTGGGAATTTGCCGTCTACCAGTTTAGACGTAAACGTATATTCGCCCACTTTGGCGCGAATATGGTTATTACTTAGCATCAGCTCAACTGTGGCTTCAGGGTCAGTCATTAACTTGGCTAATTCCAGTACGGCTTTACGCGGTACAATCACCTGCGTTTTGCCTTCCATTTCTAGTTCTACCGGTACACCACACGTCGCTAAACGATGACCATCTGTTGCAACCGCACGCAATTGGTCGGCTTTCACTTCAAGTAATAAACCATTTAGGTAGTAACGAACATCCTGCTGCGCCATAGCAAACGCAGTACGGTCGATTACACGACGTAGCTGAGCCTGAGGCACGTTAACCACAATAGTCGCTTCTATGTCGTCTACGTTAGGGAATTCGTTAGCGGGTAAGCTTGATAATACAAACTTACTGCGACCGGCTTGCAGTTGTACACGGTGCTCATCTTGACTGATCACAATGGTGCTTTGATCAGGCAAAGACTTACAGATATCCATTAACTTTTTAGCTGGTACTGTGATTTCTCCATCAATACCTGCTTCTAACAATTGCGCGTTACCTACCATTTCCACTTCAAGGTCTGTACCTGTCAGTGATAAATGATCGCCTCTAACTTCAAGCAGAACGTTAGACAGCACAGGTAATGTTTGACGACGTTCAACAACGCCGGCAACCAACTGTAGTGGCTTAAGTAGGGCTTCCCTAGTGATTGTGAATTTCATGCCTTTCCCACTCTTAACTGGTCAGTGACCGCAATAGGTTTTTATAATCTTCGCTTATGTCTGCGTTGGTCTCACGCAGTTCTTTTATTTTGCGAACGCCGTGCAGAACCGTCGTATGGTCCCGTCCACCAAAAGCATTGCCAATTTCAGGCAAGCTATGATTGGTTAATTCTTTGCTTAATGCCATGGCCACTTGTCTTGGCCTGGCTATCGAACGAGACCGACGCTTAGATAATACGTCAGACACTTTAATTTTATAATATTCGGCTACTATGCGTTGAATATTATCAATACTGACCTGCTTGTCTTGTAATGCCAATAGGTCTTTTAAGCTTTCTTTGATAAATGGCAACGTTATCTTAGATCCAGTGAACGCAGCGTTGGCAATTACACGTTTTAACGCACCTTCTAGCTCACGCACATTGGACCGAATTTTCTGTGCTACAAAAAAAGCGGCTTCATGTGGAAGATCAATGCCTTCCTGTTCAGCCTTTTTCATTAAAATCGCCACGCGCGTTTCTAACTCAGGCGGTTCAACCGCGACCGTTAACCCCCAACCAAAACGACTCTTTAAACGATCTTCTAAGCCATTTATTTCTTTAGGATAACGATCACAGGTCAAAATCATCTGCTGACCACCCTCTAATAATGCATTAAAGGTGTGGAAGAATTCTTCCTGACTGCGCTCTTTGCCCGCAAAAAACTGAATATCATCGATCAATAATGCATCAACCGACCGATAATAGCGTTTAAATTCGTTGATTGCGTTTAACTGTAAAGCTTTAACCATATCCGCAACAAAGCGCTCTGAGTGCAAATAAACCACTTTAGCATTCGGGTTTTCACTTTGAATATGGTTACCCACCGCATGCATCAAGTGAGTTTTCCCTAAGCCAACACCACCATATATAAAGAGTGGGTTGTAAGAGCCACCTGCATTCTGTGATACCTGCTGTGCCGCTGCATGGGCAAGCTGGTTCGACTTACCTTCTACGAAGCTATCAAAGGTAAAACGCTTATTAAGACTGCTCTGATGCTGAATACTGCCTTCTACCTGCACTTTACGCTTAGGCTCTTTAAGAGCAGCAGGCACAGATCTGGTACGCGGTGCAAGTTGCGTTTTTTGAGAAGCAGCTGGCGTTCTAGTTGCTTCTTTAGGCTCAGGCTTGTTTGACGGGGCTGGAGCAATAAAAGCAGGCGTACTTGATTGAGCGCCTATATCCAGCTGAAACGATAAAACCTGTCCGCCATTCAATTCTTCAAGTAAAGATTGAATGCGATTAGAAAATTTATCTTTAACCCAATCTTTTACAAATCGGTTAGGTGCAGACACCACAAGACCAGAATCAGATTCACTGGCTCTTAGTGGGCGTATCCAAGTATTAAATTGTTGTGCCGGTAACTCATCTTGTAAGCACCTGACACATTCATCCCATAATGCCAGCACGGCTGGACTCCATCTTTAAACAGCAGGGCATTGTACCAATATTATTAAAGTTATCCACAGAAAGTCAGGAAAACTACTGTGGATTACCTATGTGTATAGTCGGGACAGAAATGTGAATAAGTAGTGGTTTCCACCTACCTGTGTATAACCCGACTTTCTATCAACAAGTTATCTTATCCTTTTACTCAGTTTTTACGACTCATATACACGCGTTATCATCTCTGTAATGCCTTGAATTTAAAGGGCTATAGTGAGTTATGCACAGAAAATAGGCTTATTATTAATAATAACTAATCATAAAAAAACATATAAAACATACATATATATTTATTTTATATTCTTAAACACATAAGAAATATTCAAAAACAAATAAACGAAATAAATACAAATTAACCAAAAGATTGATTGAATACATTGGCTGTTTTCAATACAATCCGCTCCCTAATTTTTTTGATAATCAGTTTGAGAGACAAGGCATGAAACGTACTTTTCAACCTAGCGTCCTAAAGCGCAAGCGTACCCACGGCTTCCGCGCACGTATGGCAACCAAAAGCGGTCGCCAAATTTTGGCTCGTCGCCGTGCCAAAGGCCGTAAGCAACTTACTGCTTAATCGCAATGACCAGCACGGTATTCCCGCGCCACGTTAGACTTCTGACGGCAGGGGATTATCGAAGGGTATTCGACCAAGCAGACGCCAAAGCCCAATCAAAACAGTTCTTAATTCTTGCAAGACGCAATGAATTAGGAATTGCTAGAGTGGGCTTAGTTGTGGCGAAAAAACATGCCAAGCGAGCCGTTGATCGTAATGTGATTAAACGTATTGTACGGGAAAGTTTTCGTCATCATCAGTTCGAGTTAGAAAACTTTGATTGTGTTGTACTGTCGCGAGCCGGTGCAAAAGATTTGGATAAAACCGAATTAAGACTCATGGTCGACCAACTTTGGACACGGTTAAGGCAAAAACCAAATGGCAACCGTTCCAGACAAAAACCTCGTAAGCAATAAAACTTCGGTTTTAACCCATTTTATTGCCTTACCGATCCGTTTTTACCGCATTGGTATCAGTCCTTTGTTAGCAAGTCGTTGCCGATACCTCCCTACTTGTTCAGAATACGCCCTCGAAGCACTAGCAATGCATGGTCCTTTCCGTGGTCTATGGCTAAGTATTAAGCGAATTGGTCGCTGTCATCCTTGGGGTTCCCATGGATACGACCCAGTTCCCCATAAAAAATTACCTAATAAGAGCTAATTATCAATGGATGCAAGAAGAGCAATCATTCTGATCGGCATAGCAGTAATCTCGTATTTGCTGATATTGCAGTGGAGTGACGATTACGGCAAACGCCCCGTTACTCAAAACGTCATGACATCTCAGTCTTCGGTATCGACAACACCGGATATCTCACCAGAGCAGTCTGTTAATCAAGACATTCCTGATGTAAGCAATGATCAACCTACGTTAGAGCAGCCTAACGAAGTGATATCCACTGACTTAATCGAAGTGCAAACGGATGTTTTGGATATTCGTATCAATCCACAAGGTGGTGATATCGTTTATGCGGCGTTAAAGGCCTTTCCTCAGTCTCTTCAAGATAAAAACATTCCATTTGTATTGCTAGAACAAAGCAATATGCGCACCTTTGTTGCACAAAGTGGTTTAGTTGGCCAAGACGGTATTGATAAAAATGGCCGTGCTTTGTTTTCAGCACCCAGCACACAGTTTGAAATGGCTGATGGCGAAAATGAATTGGTTGTGACGTTATCGATTGTTAAAAACAATGTAGCTATTGATAAAGTATTTAAATTCAAACGTGGTGATTATTTAGTAGATGTGGGTTATGAGGTAAATAACCAATCAGCTAATGCATGGAAAGCGAATTTCTATGCGCAATTTAAGCGTGATAAAAGTGCAGACCCGTCCAGTATGGAATCCATGGGAATGGCTTCATACCTAGGCGCAGCTGTTACTCGCCCTTCTGAGCGTTATTTCAAAATTGATTTTGATGATATGGAAGAAGCTCGCTTTAAAGAAACCGTTCAAGGGGGTTGGGCCGCTTTCCTTCAGCATTACTTCTTAAGCGCTTGGGTGCCAAATGCTGACTCATCGCATACTTACAACACTCGTAAAGCCGGTAATAACTACATTGTTGGTTATTATGATGAAGCCTTGAATGTTGCCTCTGGTGAAAAATTATCCACATACGCAAGCTTATATCTTGGACCGAAAGACCAAGATTTATTAGCTAAGATTTCACCAAACCTAGAATTAACCGTCGATTACGGCTGGTTATGGTGGGTAGCGCAGCCATTATTCTGGTTGCTACAAATGATTCACAGCATTGTGGGTAACTGGGGTTGGTCGATTATCTTCCTAACTATTTTAGTGAAGCTTGCCTTCTTCCCATTATCCGCAACCAGCTACCGTTCAATGGCGAACATGCGTCGAGTGGCGCCTAAGCTGACGGCTCTTCGTGAACAATACGGCGAAGATCGTCAGAAACTAAGCCAAGAAATGATGGGCTTATACAAGAAAGAGAAAATTAACCCACTAGGTGGTTGTTTACCGATTCTTGTTCAGATGCCAGTATTTATTGCTTTGTATTGGGTATTGATGGAGTCGGTTGAATTGCGCCAAGCGCCGTTCATGTTCTGGCTACAAGATCTATCGATTAAAGATCCGTACTTCATCCTACCGTTGATCATGGGTGCGAGCATGTTTGTACAAATGCAGCTTAACCCGACGCCTCCTGATCCTATGCAGGCGAAAGTTATGAAGTTAATGCCAGTAATCTTTACCGTGTTCTTCTTATTCTTCCCAGCGGGTCTGGTACTTTACTGGGTAGTGAATAACTTGTTATCGATTGCTCAGCAGTACTACATCACTAAGCAAATCGAAAACGAAGCGAAGTAACAAAAAATACTCTTAACTTTTTTAGTTGAGAGTTTTGAGCGGGAGAGGAAAGCGCTATGATAAATAAGCGTCTTCCTCTCCCGTTTTGCATTACGCTCTTATTACACGAAATAGATTGAGAATTATGGAATTAGGTCAATTAAACACAGATACCATTGCTGCGATTGCTACTGCTCCGGGTCGAGGTGGCGTTGGCATTGTGCGCGTGTCTGGGCCTAAAGCAAAAGCCATTGCAGATAGTATGCTGGGTTTTGTGCCTAAAGCCCGCTATGCGCATTACTGTTCGTTCAATGATGAAAACCAACAGACGCTTGATGAAGGCTTGGCGTTGTACTTTGAAGGGCCTAATTCGTTCACGGGTGAAGATGTGCTTGAGCTGCAAGGTCATGGTGGCCCAGTTGTATTGGATTTCATTTTAAAGCGCGTATGTGAGCTGGGTGCAAGAACTGCGCGTCCTGGTGAGTTCAGTGAGCGCGCTTTTTTAAACGACAAAATGGATTTAACTCAGGCAGAGGCCATTGCCGATTTAATTGACTCGGCATCGGAGCAAGCAGCCCGTTGTGCGGTGCGCTCCCTGCAAGGTGCGTTTAGTAAGCGTGTGCATGCGTTAGTTGAAAGCTTAATTGGCTTGCGCATCTATGTTGAGGCGGCCATTGATTTTCCTGAAGAAGAAATCGATTTTTTAAGTGATGGCAAAGTAGAAGGCGATTTAAAATCCGTTATGACCAATCTTGCCAATGTGATGCAAGAAGCCAATCAAGGAACCTTGTTACGTGAAGGCATGAACGTGGTCATTGCTGGGCGCCCTAATGCGGGTAAGTCGTCGTTGTTAAATGCATTGTCAGGTCGTGATACCGCCATCGTGACGCACATTGCCGGTACTACACGCGATGTACTGCGTGAACATATCCACATTGATGGCATGCCGTTGCACATTATTGATACAGCTGGGTTACGTGAAACCCCTGACGAAGTAGAAAGCATTGGTATTGAGCGCGCGTGGAATGAAATATCACAGGCAGATCGTGTATTGCTGATGGTCGACGGCACCGAAACCACCTCTACCGAGCCCCATGAGATTTGGCCTGATTTTGTTGATCGCTTACCGCACCCTGAGCGCATTACGGTGATTCGTAACAAAGCCGATTTAACCGGTGAAGCATCTGGCTTCATGCCAAGTGCAGCATCGACAGTCATTAGTATTTCAGCCAAAGATGGTGTCGGCATACAAACTTTACGTGAGCATTTAAAAACCGTGATGGGTTTTGATGCCGCGAGTGAAGGCGGTTTTATCGCTCGCCGTCGCCACATCGATGCGCTCAATCAAGCAAAAGAATTTTTAGATAACGGCTTAGATCAATTGCTCGGTGCCAGTGCCGGTGAGTTGCTAGCCGAAGATTTACGCATGGCGCAAAACGCGCTAAATGAAATTACCGGTGAATTTACCAGTGATGATTTGCTGGGCAAAATATTTGGTAGCTTTTGTATTGGAAAATAAAACCGAATATCAATAGCCAATAAAAAACGCAGCCACAGCTGCGTTTTTTATTTCACGTTTATTAAATGATTACTGATAAAAATCAGGTGAATGTTTGATATTCACGTTTTGTTCTTTATCGTGCTGAATCCAAAATTGCGCGCCTTTTATTTTTACAAAGTTTTCAATTTCTTCCATGGCCGCAAGGGTTTGTTCTTTATCGAAATTAAACGATGGCACACGTCTGTGTTCGCGGTTTTTTGTGAAGTGATAAAGATCCCCTGAAAGCACAACAGGCCCTGTTTCTGCTAAATCAACAAATAGCACTTGATGACCAGGAGTATGTCCTGGTGCGGTTTTAATAACGACACTACCGTCACCAAACACATCATGGTCGCCGTTTAATACTCGAATTTTACTTTTATCCAATTGCGCATAACTTGTTGGATTAAAACCAAATTTAGCAGGGTCTTCACCAAACGCCGCATCGTATTCCGCTTGCTGAATCAACAAAGAGGCATTATCAAATAAGTTAGCATTGCCTGTATGGTCACCATGAAAATGCGAAATACCAATGTAATCAATTTCTTCTGGGTTGATTGATAGATCGGTTAGTTGACCAGCTAAAGGCTTGGTCACCGTCAGTTTTAATTTGCCATCAAATGCTTCAACACCTTCAGTACCAATTGCATCCATTAAGCCCGCATCCCAAATCATAGAACCTTTATCGTGCTGAATTAGATAACAACTGTTTGTTGTGCATAATTAATTTCATTATTGTTATACGGCAGATGAATGAATATTAGACCAACGTTTATCTATCCACAGATTAAAGTCTGTTAATAAAATGTAGTTATCCTTTTATCAACGTCTGGATAGAATTCAACTCATCGCCATTTTTTTAGGGTACAACGATTCAAAATTTTTCAAATAATACGAAAAAACAGCCTGTGTATAAGCTGTTAGTTAGTGTGGGTAAGTTTGAAACTAAGTTGTGGATAATGGCTTTAAGCACTGTAAATCAAGGTCACCTCAAAATTGTGGGTAACCTTAATAATTAGAAGATGTTAACAATTTGTGATTAGTGAGAAAAAAAGAAGATCCGTTGTGGATTCTTTTATCTGTTAATAATGTACTAGGAATTATTTATCCACAGATGCGGCTGTGGATAAGCTGGGGGTAAGTGGCATTCGGCCGTTAATCGTTGTGTAATCCAAGCCGATAATGCGATTTAAGACACCAAGTAAGCTGGTCATGTCATCTGGAGTACTGATTAAGGTGTCGATTTGAGCGTCTTGTGGCATAAGGGCCATGGCTCTTTTTTGGCTATCACCGCCGGGTATTTGCAAGAATAAGAAATTAAAGTTTTCGGCATGGACCATAAAGGTGGTATCTGTGGTGCGCAGACCTGAGCAGCCAGCTAAAAAGCCAATAATAATTGTGCAAAGTACGATTTTTTTCATGTGGTTTTACCTATTAAAGTGGGATGCCAAGCCAGTTTAGTCAGTTATGCTGGCTAAAGACCAGTGCCACACCAGATAACCACTATCTGTAGCCCGTTGTGTCTAGCGTAGAGCCGCGCCTATCTATATAATGCCCGCCCTGGTGAATTTTTGAGCAATAAATAATCAAGTCTATTGCTTTTTTGGTATGTGCAGAGGTAATTACGTGGATTTTCCAAAGCGTTATGACGTGATTGTAGTGGGCGGTGGCCATGCTGGTACCGAGGCCTGCTTGGCAGCTGCACGCATGGGGTGTAAAACCCTGTTAATTACCCACAGTATTGAAACGGTTGGGGTGATGTCGTGTAACCCAGCCATTGGTGGTATTGGTAAGTCACATTTGGTGAAAGAGATAGATGCCTTTGATGGCGCCATGGCCCGTGCCACCGATAAAGGCGGTATTCAGTTTCGTACGCTTAATAGTCGAAAAGGCCCTGCAGTACGTGCTACGCGCGCGCAAGCAGATCGCGCATTATATAAAGCCGCTATTCGTGACATTGTGGAAAACCAGCCAAACCTTGAGTTTTTTCAACAAGCCTGTGATGACTTAATAGTAGAAGGCGACACGGTTAAAGGTGTTGTGACGCAGGCAGGTATTAAAATTTATGCCGATTCAGTGGTGTTAACCACAGGCACGTTTTTAGGTGGTGTTATCCACATCGGTTTGGATAACTACCAAGGTGGCCGTGCGGGTGATCCGCCATCGAATAATCTGGCTAAGCGTTTACGTGAGTTGCCATTTAACGTTGGCCGCTTAAAAACCGGCACCCCTGCCCGAATTGATGCGCGCAGTGTTGATTTTTCAGTGATGCAGCGCCAGCCGGGTGATGCGATTACGCCGGTGATGTCATTTATGGGCAGTCAAGCGGATCACCCTGAACAGGTTGATTGTTTTATTACCCATACCAACGAAAAAACCCATGATATTATTCGCGGTGGTTTAGATCGTAGCCCAATGTATTCAGGGGTTATAGAGGGAGTGGGTCCTCGCTATTGCCCCTCTATTGAAGATAAAGTCATGCGCTTTGCGGATAAAAATTCGCATCAGATTTTTGTGGAGCCAGAAGGTTTATCCACCCATGAACTATACCCAAATGGCATCAGCACGAGCTTGCCGTTTGATGTGCAGGTAGCGCTTATCCACAGTATGAAGGGTTTTGAAAATGCGCATATTACCCGCCCAGGGTATGCCATTGAGTACGATTATTTTAATCCACAGGATTTAAAACACAGCTTAGAAACCAAGTATATGAATGGTTTATTCTTTGCTGGGCAAATTAACGGTACAACCGGTTATGAAGAAGCCGGTGCACAAGGTTTATTAGCGGGCACCAACGCTGCGCTGCGCAGTATGGAAAAAGACGCGTGGTATCCGCGTCGTGATGAGGCCTATTTAGGTGTGCTTGTGGATGACTTAATCACCATGGGCACAAAAGAGCCATATCGCATGTTTACCTCTCGTGCCGAATACCGTTTGATTCTGCGTGAAGATAACGCCGATTTACGTTTAACCGAAAAAGGCCGTGAGCTTGGCTTGGTTGGCGATGAGCGTTGGGCGGCGTTTTGTACTAAGCGTGAAGCGATTGAATTAGAAACCCAGCGCTTAAAAACCACTTGGATTCAACCGAATACCGCTGAAAGTAAGCAGTTAGATGATCTGGTGAAAACACCATTAACCCGTGAATACAGTTTAATGGATTTGTTAAAGCGCCCAGAGATTGAATACAAAGATTTAGCCCACTTAAAAGGTGAGCCGACGAGTGACCCGCAAGTGTCCGAGCAGGTACAAATAGCCGCGAAATATGAAGGCTACATCGTGCGCCAGCTTGAAGAAATTGAGCAGATGCGTCGTTATGAAAACACCCTACTGCCTAAAGATTTAGACTATTCGAAAGTGGGTGGCTTAAGTAACGAAATACTGCAAAAGCTGTCTACCCTGCAGCCCGAAACATTAGGTACAGCCAGCCGTATTCAAGGGGTGACGCCCGCGGCATTAAGCCAGTTGTTAATCTATTTGAAAAAGCATCACAGCGTGCAAAAGCAGTCAGCCTAAAACACAGTTGGGTTACGCCGTGAACGTTTTAATTAATAGTATTCATTTTTCTGGCTAACCCAACCTACTTCAACCAAAGCTTGTAGGATGGGTTAGCTTTGAGTCACACGAAAAGCGTAACCCATCATTGGAAACCCCATGTACAAAGCTCTTCTAAAAACTGGCCTAATCAAACAAGGTCTTACGCTCAGCGATGAAAAAATCGAACTGCTACTGGCTTACCACGCGCTATTAGTTAAGTGGAACAAAGCCTATAACTTAACCGCGGTGCGCGACCCCCAAGAAATGATTAGCCGTCATTTATTAGATAGCTTAAGCATTTTGCCGCACATCACAGGTGAGCGAATCTTAGACGTGGGTACAGGGCCGGGCTTACCGGGCATTCCCATGTCGATTTATTTTCCAGAAAAACAATTTACATTACTGGATAGTAACGGTAAAAAAACGCGCTTTTTAACGCAAAGCAAAATCGAACTTAAGCTTGAAAATATGACGCCAGTGCAGGCGCGTATTGAGTCATTCGATGCGCCTTTGTTTGATGCCATTACCAGTCGAGCGTTTGCCACATTGAAAGATATGGTCGATGGCAGTATTCATTTGCTCAAGCCTGGCGGCTATTTTTACGCCATGAAAGGCATTTATCCAGAGGGTGAAATACAGCAATTGGATGATCGCGTGACTGTGGTAGACTGTTTTGCTTTGCACGTTCCCGGTGAAGGTGGTGAACGTCATTTGGTTAAAATTAAGAAAATCTAAAACGCAGAGTCGAATGATTTTTTAATTCATGTGTGAGGGCGCTGCGCGCGACGAGAACATTCATAACAGTCGCGCGCAAGCGCCCTCCCACAAATAAAAGAATAAATAGCGTCACTTGACGCTCGACAATAATAAAGGTGTTTTGTGGGTCGAATCATTGCAGTAGCCAATCAGAAAGGCGGTGTGGGTAAAACCACGACCACGGTAAACTTATCTGCGTCGTTGGTGGCCACCAAACGTAAAGTATTGGTGATAGATTTAGACCCGCAAGGCAATGCCACAATGGGTAGTGGCGTTAATAAACATGAACTCGAGTTATCGGTTTATGATGTGTTAGTTGAAGGCACGCCCGTCAGCGAAGTAAGAGTCGCGACCGATCCTGCAGGCTACGATGTGATACCTGCAAACGGGGACTTAACCGCAGCAGAAGTTGCACTAATGGAACTTGATAACAAAGAGCGTCGTTTAAAGATCGCGTTAGATGCCGTAAAAGATCAATACGATTACATATTGATCGACTGTCCTCCGTCATTAAACATGCTGACAGTAAACGCATTTGTCGCGGCCGATGGCATTATTATTCCAATGCAGTGCGAATACTACGCACTGGAAGGGTTAAGTGCTTTGATGAGCACCATTGAGCGCATCAAACAAATCAACCCAGAATTAGAAATAGATGGTTTACTGCGTACCATGTACGACCCAAGAGCCAGTTTAACCACAGATGTTTCGGCGCAGTTGATCAATCATTTTGGCGATAAAGTTTACGGCACGGTTATCCCTCGTAACATTCGCCTAGCTGAAGCCCCAAGCTACGGCACCCCTGTATTGCATTATGACAAAACCTCTCGCGGTGCAGTGGCGTATTTAGCCTTAGCAGGTGAAGTGAATCGTAAGAATAAATCGGTAGAACATAAATAATTCCTTTATATAAGCGGCAACAAGAACATGGCAAAAAAACGTGGATTAGGTGGAATGGGGTTGGATGCCCTACTGGCAGGCGCGGCTAGCCAAAGCACTACACACACAGACAACACCACAGCTGAAGCCACTTTTAACAAAGATGTTCTTAAGCAAATCGCGGTCGAATTTTTACAGCCTGGTCAATACCAGCCGCGTAAAGACATGCACCCTGAAGGCCTTGAAGAACTAGCGGCTTCAATAAAAGCACAAGGCATCATGCAGCCCATTGTGGTTCGTGCCATTAGTCCTAACTCCAATAAAACCAAATACGAAATCATTGCCGGTGAGCGTCGCTGGCGTGCTGCGCAAATGGCCGGTTTACATGAAGTGCCTGCCATTATTCGTGATGTGGCAGATGACGCTGCCATTGCTATGGCGTTAATCGAAAACATTCAGCGTGAAAATCTCAACCCAATGGAAGAAGCCGTAGCGCTTCATCGTTTGCAGGTAGAATTTGAATTAACGCAACAACAAGTAGCGGATGCGGTCGGTAAAAACCGAGTGACAGTGACGAACCTATTACGTTTAATGAATTTAAATGATGATGTGCGAACGTTACTTGAGCATGGCGATATTGAAATGGGCCATGCCCGTGCCTTGTTAGGCTTACAAGGTGAGCATCAAAGTGAAGCGGCTCGCCAGGTTGTAGCAAAAGCATTAACTGTTCGTCATACCGAAGCGCTCGTACGTACTTGGCATGAACAAAAACAGGCACCGGCTAAGCCAAAAACAGACCCAGATATTCAGCGCCTCGAGGGCAGTCTAGGTGAGCGCCTAGGAGCTAAAGTTGAGTTAAAACATAATGCAAAAGGCCAAGGAAAGTTAGTCATTAGCTATTCAAGTCTTGATGAGTTAGACGGGATTTTGAACCACATTAAATAAGCGCACATAAATCGGTCATCTTATTCGGGGTGGCCGCCCTATTTCATTGCTAAACCCCATTAAGCCATCTACACTGCCCCACCATTGACTGATTTTCGTTCAATAGTCAGTTATTGGTAAAGAATAATACCGAATTTAAATGCGAATAAAGTGAATGGCTGGTTGAAGCTAAGCGGTATAGCCAATATAATTCGGCGCGACTTATTTAGGCTAATGTTAGTGTTTAATCGCTGTTCAGAGTTGTAACAGCTGGAGAATAGATTGAGACAAACCATTTCTCGACCTCCTGTATATAACATTATCCTAGCTCAGTTAGCCCTAACAATAGTGTGTGCCCTGCTGTTTTTGATAGAGGGTAAAGATGCTGCAATATCAGCATTAATAGGTGGATTGATTAGTACAATCCCCAATGCTTATTTTATACATAAAGCATTTTCACACATGGGGGCACGGCAAGTAGATCTTGTACTTGCAGCCTTGTATCAAGGTGGTACATGGAAAATGGTGTTGACCGCAATAGGCTTTGCAGCGGCGTTTAAGTTAATACACCCATTGGATTATATAGCGTTGTTTAGTGTGTATATCGCTGTTCAGGCTATGAATGTTTTCGCATCTAAGATTGCAAATTTATAAACCTTATAAACGAGTGTGACATATGGCAGGTACTTCCTCTACCGACTACATAAAGCACCATCTAACCAATCTAACCTATGGCGAATTGCCAGCTGGTTATGAGCGTGCAGATGGTACAGTAATGACCGAGAGTTCTTGGACTCTTGCGCAAACAGCACAAGAAGCAGGTGATATGGGCTTCATGGCTCTTCACGTTGATAGCTTGGCGTGGTCTATCGGGCTAGGTATTTTACTTATGTCCTTGTTTTACAGTGCAGCGCGTAAAGCGACGACAGGCGTGCCTTCTGGTTTCCAGAATTTCGTAGAAACACTAGTAGAGTTTGTTGATAACACAGTGAAAGAAAGTTTTTATGGCCGTAACCCGTTAGTGGCCCCTATCTCTCTTACTATTTTTACTTGGGTATTCATGATGAACTTAATGGATTTGATTCCAGTAGACATCATCCCTAAACTTTTTGAGCTTTCTTGGGCTGCGGCTGGCAATGACCCTCATCATGCCTTTATGAAAATTGTACCGTCTACTGACCCTAATATCACAGCAGGTTTAGCGATCTCTGTATTTGCTTTAATGATTTTCTACGGCATAAAAGTAAAAGGTATTGGTGGTTTTATCGGTGAATTAACTTTGCACCCATTTAATGCTAAGAACCCATTTGTTCAAGCTCTGTTTATACCAGTTAACTTCACTTTAGAAGTATTGGGACTCATCGCTAAGCCAATTTCATTGGCGCTGCGTTTGTTCGGGAACATGTATGCTGGTGAGATGATCTTCATCTTGATCGCGCTAATGTTCTCAGCGGGTATATTTATGGGCTTATTTGGTGGTGCTTTACAATGGGCGTGGGCAGTATTCCATATCCTAGTAATCACATTGCAGGCGTTCATCTTTATGATGCTAACAATTGTATACCTGAGCATGGCTCACGAAGATCACTAGGCTATAGTTGTTGGCCGTGACTAAAAGCGGCCAATTTACTTAGCTGAAATGAAAAACAATTTTTTAACCCTTTAACTTAACCGTTAATTTTTACTTAACCTTAACTTTAAATAGGAAACTACTATGGAAATGATTTACATCGCAGCTGCGCTTATGATCGGTCTTGGTGCTTTAGGTACAGGCATTGGCTTCGCTATCTTAGGTGGCAAGCTTCTAGAATCTACTGCACGTCAACCTGAACTAGGTCCACAGCTTCAAACTAAAACCTTCCTAATGGCTGGTCTACTAGATGCTGTTCCTATGATCGGTGTTGGTATCGCTATGTACCTTATCTTCGTTGTTGCAGGTTAATTTTTAACTTTACAACTCAAAACAACGAATTAGAGGACTAAGGCGTGAATATTAATTTGACTCTGATCGGCCAGATCATCGCCTTTGCTGTTTTCGTTGCCTTCTGCATGAAATTTGTTTGGCCTCCGCTAATCAATGCTATGCAAGAACGTGCAAAGAAAATCGCGGATGGTTTGGACGCAGCAAATCGTGCAGAACGTGACTTGAAATTGGCTCAAGAAAAAGCCACTTCTCAAATGCGTGAAGCAAAAGAGCAAGCTGCCCAGATCATTGAGCAAGCGAACAAGCGCGCAAACCAAATAATTGACGAAGCCAAAGATACGGCCCGTCAAGAAGGTGATCGTATTAAAGTCGCAGCTCAAGCAGAAATTGATCAAGAAGTTAACCGCGCGAAAGAAACTCTACGTACTCGAGTTTCAGCATTAGCAGTAGCCGGCGCTTCTAAAATCCTGGAAACCTCAATTGATGTTGAGAAGCACAATGCGCTTCTTGATAAATTGGCAGAAGAGCTATAAGCGAGGTTTACCATGGCTGAACTTTCAACATTGGCACGTCCATACGCGAAAGCAGCCTTCCAAGCAGCTGTTGACGCTGGCCAATTGCAAGCATGGTCTACCATGCTTTCAGTTGCCAGCAATGTAGCCGAGCAAGATCAGGTAGGTGAAGTTTTATCTAACCCTGCTCTTACCGGCGCACAGCAAGCTCAAATTTTTGTTGATGTTTGTGGTGATATATTGAACGCAGCAGGCCAAAACCTGATCAGCGTTTTAGCAGAAAACAAGCGTATTTCTCTGCTACCACAAATTTTCGAACAGTTTGAGCACTTGAAGGCCGAGCTAGAAAAAGCCGTAGATGTAGAAATCATCTCAGCTTTCGAAGTAGCGGACGATACTAAGCAAAAATTGACTCAAGCTCTCAAAGCCAAACTTGAAAAAGACGTTCGTGTTACTACTTCTGTTGATTCAACATTAGTAGGCGGCGCCATCATCCGTGCGGGTGATATGGTGATCGACGGAAGTCTTAAAGGCAAGTTGGCCAAGTTAGCCGAAGCGATGAACTCCTGAGTTTGAGGGATAAAGCATGCAGCAACTAAATCCTAGCGAAATTAGCGATGTAATCAAAAGTCGTATCGAGAAACTCGATATGTCTTCTGAAGCTCGCACCGAAGGTACCATTGTATCCGTCGCTGACGGTATCGTGCGTATCCACGGACTAGCCGACGTAATGTACGGCGAAATGATTGAATTTGACGGTGGCCTTTTCGGCATGGCGCTTAACTTAGAGCGCGATTCTGTAGGTGCAATCGTATTGGGTGATTACTTACCACTACAAGAAGGCCAAAAGGCTCGTTGTACTGGTCGTATCCTTGAAGTTCCAACTGGCCCTGAATTATTAGGCCGTGTTGTTGACGCTCTTGGTAACCCAATTGACGGGAAAGGCCCAATCGAAGCAAAAACGACTTCTCCAGTAGAACGTATTGCTCCAGGCGTAATTTCTCGTAAATCGGTAGATCAACCTGTACAAACTGGTTATAAATCAGTTGATGCAATGGTTCCAGTTGGCCGTGGCCAGCGTGAGCTAATCATCGGTGACCGTCAGACTGGTAAAACAGCGATGGCAATCGATGCAATCATCAACCAAAAAGACTCTGGCATTAAGTGTGTATACGTAGCCATCGGTCAGAAGCAATCTTCTATTGCGAACGTTGTTCGTAAACTAGAAGAGCACGGCGCAATGGCTAACACCATTATCGTTGCCGCTTCTGCATCTGATCCTGCTTCTATGCAGTTCTTATCGCCATACGCTGGTTGTGCAATGGGTGAATACTTCCGTGACCGCGGCGAAGACGCACTAATCGTATATGATGATTTGACGAAACAAGCTTGGGCTTACCGTCAAATTTCATTGCTATTGAAACGTCCTCCTGGTCGTGAAGCATACCCTGGTGACGTATTCTATTTGCACTCTCGTCTACTTGAGCGTGCATCTCGCGTAAATGCGAGCTACGTTGAGCAATTCACCAATGGTGAAGTGAAAGGTAAAACCGGTTCTTTAACTGCGTTACCGATCATCGAAACTCAAGGTGGTGACGTATCTGCGTTCGTACCAACTAACGTTATTTCCATTACTGATGGTCAGATCTTCTTAGAAACTAACTTATTCAACTCAGGCATTCGTCCTGCGATGAACGCGGGTATTTCGGTATCGCGTGTTGGTGGTTCAGCACAAACTAAGATCATCTCTAAATTAGGTGGTGGTATCCGTCTAGCCTTGGCTCAGTATCGTGAACTAGCAGCGTTTGCTGCCTTCGCATCTGATCTAGATGACGCGACTCGTGCACAGCTTGAGCACGGTAAAACTGTTACTGAGCTAATGAAGCAGAAACAGTACGCGCCAATGTCTGTAGCTGAAATGGCTATCATGCTATTTGCTGCAAACGAAGGTTATCTAAAAGACGTAGCCGTAGAAAAAATTGCTGCTTTCGAGTCTGCTATTCTTTCTTACGCCCACGCAGAGTTCAAAGACCTAATTAATCTTATTAACGGTGCCGGTAAATTTGGCGACGACGAGAAGAATGGTCTGAAAGACTTACTTGAGAAATTTAAGGCAACTCAAACCTACTAAGCTTCGGCTTAGTCGGTTCGCCGAGTAGATAATAGGGGCAGTCATATGGCAGTCGGAAAAGAGATTAAGCAGAAAATCGGCAGTATTAACAATACGCGTAAGATTACATCTGCAATGGAAATGGTAGCCGCCTCGAAAATGCGCAAAGCGCAGAGTCGTATGTCAGCTGGCCGTCCATATGCGGAAAAAATCCGCGCGGTAGTGGGCCATGTTGCCAGTGCTACCAGTGAATACCGTCATGCCTATCTGCAAGAGCGTGAAGTAAAACGTGTAGGTTATATCGTAATTACTTCTGACCGTGGCCTATGTGGTGGTTTGAACACCAACTTGTTACGTAGCTTGATAAAAGAAATGAAGCAGTTTCACAGCGATAAAATCGAAGTGGATATTTGTGCCATTGGCCAAAAAGGTGTTTCGTTTTTCAAAAGCTTCGGTGGCAATGTTGTTGCTGCGAAAACACACCTAGGTGATGCGCCAGCAGTTCGTGATTTAATCGGTAGTGTTAAGGTGATGCTTGATGCATTTGATAACGGCGAAATTGACCGCTTATATATAGCGGGTAATGAGTTCGTTAATACCATGACGCAAAAACCAACCGTTAGACAACTTTTACCGCTTGAAGCTAAGCAAGACAAAGCACTAAGTGGCCATTGGGATTACATCTACGAACCAGACGCCGAGCAATTGCTTGACGATTTACTTCTTCGTTATATGGAATCACAAGTGTATCAAGCTGTTGTGGAAAACACAGCGTGCGAGATGGCTGCGCGGATGTTGGCGATGAAAGCCGCAACCGACAATGCGGGTGACTTCATTAAAGAGCTAAACTTGTTATACAACAAAGCTCGTCAGGCAGCGATCACACAAGAGATCTCAGAGATCTGTAGTGGCGCAGCAGCGGTATAGGCTTGCAGATTAAAGGTTTATAAGAGGATTTAACAATGAGTAGCGGAAAGATCGTACAGATCATCGGCGCTGTAATCGACGTGGAATTCCCACGCGATGCAGTACCAAAAGTATATGACGCGCTTAAAGTTGAAGGCGGAGAAATCACGCTAGAAGTTCAACAACAGCTAGGTGACGGTATTGTACGTACCATCGCCATGGGTTCTACAGAAGGCCTAAAGCGCGGTTTAAAAGCTGAAAACACTAACGGCCCAATTCAAGTACCAGTAGGTCTTGAAACGCTAGGCCGTATCATGGACGTTCTTGGACGCCCAATTGATGAGTGTGGCCCTATCGGTGAGAAAGAAGTTGCTTCTATTCACCGTAAGCCGCCTACATTCGCAGAACAATCCATGTCTTCTGATTTGCTAGAGACTGGTATCAAAGTAATCGATCTAGTTTGCCCATTCGCTAAGGGTGGTAAAGTAGGTTTGTTCGGTGGTGCTGGTGTTGGTAAAACTGTAAACATGATGGAACTGATCAACAACATCGCAAAAGCGCACTCAGGTTTATCTGTTTTCGCTGGTGTTGGTGAGCGTACTCGTGAAGGTAACGATTTCTACTACGAAATGGCTGAGTCTGGGGTTGTAGATCTAGACGACAAAGTTAAATCAAAAGTAGCGATGGTTTACGGACAAATGAATGAGCCTCCTGGTAACCGTTTACGCGTAGCGTTGACTGGTCTGACTATGGCTGAGAAATTCCGTGACGAAGGTAAAGACGTTCTACTTTTCGTAGATAACATTTACCGTTACACCCTTGCGGGAACCGAAGTATCTGCACTGTTAGGCCGTATGCCTTCAGCGGTAGGTTACCAGCCAACTCTTGCAGAAGAGATGGGTGTACTTCAAGAACGTATTACGTCTACTAAGACGGGTTCGATCACCTCTATCCAAGCGGTATATGTACCTGCGGATGATATGACGGATCCAAGCCCAGCAACCACGTTTGCTCACTTGGACTCAACTGTATCTCTGTCTCGTGATATCGCTTCTAAAGGTATCTACCCTGCAATCGACCCACTAGACTCTACCTCTCGTCAGTTAGATCCTCTAGTAATTGGTCAAGAACATTACGACATCGCTCGTGGCGTTCAAACTGTATTGCAGCGTTACAAAGAACTAAAAGACATCATCGCCATCCTTGGTATGGACGAGCTGTCTGAAGAAGATAAGCAAACTGTATCTCGTGCACGTAAGATTGAGCGTTTCTTGTCTCAGCCTTTCCACGTGGCAGAAATCTTCACAGGCGCACCTGGTAAGTACGTTTCTTTGAAAGAAACTATCCGTGGCTTTAAAGGTATTCTTGAAGGTGAATTTGATAGCCTACCAGAACAAGCGTTCTACATGGTTGGTACTATCGATGAAGCAATCGAGAAAGCTAAAACCTTCTAATAGGAGAGAAAGCTATGGCAATGACGGTTCACTGCGATATCGTTAGCGCTGAAGAGGCTATCTTCTCTGGCTTGGTTGAAATTGTAGTTGCATCAGGTGCAAGCGGTGAGTTAGGTATATTACCTGGCCACGCCGCTCTGATGACTGCACTTGAGCCAGGCCCCGTTCGCGTTAAAAAGCAGAACGGTGAAGAGGAAATCTTCTACGTATCAGGTGGCTTCTTAGAAGTTCAGCCTAACTCTGTGACTGTTTTGGCAGACACAGCGTTACGTGCAGACAGCATCGACGAAGCAGCCGCGCTTGAAGCGAAAAAACACGCTGAGCAAGCACTAGAAAATCAAAGCGGTGATTTTGATTATTCTCGTGCCGCCTCTCAGCTTGCGGAATCCATTGCACAGATTCGCACTCTGCAGCATATCCGTGAAAAATTGGGTAAGCGTTAATTCTTTAATTAGAGCTATGCTAAACCAAAAAAAACCGCTCCTGGTAACAGGAGCGGTTTTTTTAATGCTGTTTTAGTGGGTTATAAAGTCACCTACAGTAATTGCGGTATAAAAACTCTTTAGTCCATGTGTTTCTACTGTTAACTTTTCCACGGGAAAAGAAACTACATCAGCAGAAGCTGTATATGACTCACCACATACTCCTTCCCAAGACTTCTGGATGAAATTAACTGTAGTAGTATCTATCTGTGCATTCTTAGAAAGTAAATATGAAGTTTTATCACCAGAGGAAGTAACAATTAGGTTGCCATTAGCCGGAGATCCATTCTTGGTAAATGTAAATGATTTGCCATACTCACCACCGCTTGTTAGCACATGGGCATTTAGACATTGAGCGTCAGTGAAATATATTTGATTTTCTGACAATTCAGATTTAGCTTCGTTATATCCCTTAATTACATAATTACCATCTTCGGTATTATCAATAATTGCTAGGCCAAACTTTGTTTTTATTAGTATTGTGGAATCGTTAAGTGTTGGAATTCTGTTTGTGTAGCCAATAACTAGGTCATCTCCTTTTACAGGAATTATAAATTCGTCATTAGTGTTAGAGCCTTCATTTTCTAGTGCCGTTACTTTATTTTCAAGTGCTTCAATAAGGGCAGCCTGAGCTGTCACGATTTCATTTAAAGCGCTACCGTATGTTTTAAGGCCATCAAAATTTGCATTTACTTCAGCTGCTTTTGCAGGTGTACCTGCAGTAAACGTTACTAGTTCTGGTGCTGATACTGTGTCAGCGTGAGCGATGCTCGTTGCAATCGTTACAATCGTTACAAACAATGCAGTAACTAGCTTATTTCCATTCAAAATCATTCCAGTTTCCTTCGTCCCAATTATTTTTTTCGACAGTCACTTCAGGTTTTTCTTTTTCGCCTTGAGAGTTGTCTGTTTTTTCATCACTTGAGCCACAGCCAGTTAATACAACTGAGCAAAATGCAGCCAATATAAAAATTTTCATAATTAAACTCATTTTCGAGTGCGGCTGCATAATACAGTTGATTAATAAGGTCTTAAAGATGTTTTGCGTTACAGGTGGTTAGTCAGTATGAGACATCATGGGCATAAGCTGATGAATATCAGTGCTTATCATAAAAAGCTTCTGCATGATGCTTGGTAATAATTATCCAAGATAAAGGTGAATTAGCGATGCAATCAAAAATAATACTGGCCGTGTTGGCATTGAGCTTTAGTGTATTAATGCAGGCTAAACAGTTAAATGAGCGGGTAAGCTCAATCGCTAATGAAAGCTTGGAAATTTTTTTAACCAATACCAATTATGTGGAAGATAACTACACCAAAGCTCGTGGAATTTATGTGGGGCTTAGCGTGCCCGTTTTAGTGAGTGACACGGGTAGAACGTCTATGGCCATAGACGGAGCATATGCAAACTTAGGAACCGTTAAGGGAGAGACCGATTTGGGTAACCCTAACTCTGTTCGAGCTACATCTTATTTAGTGGGCATTAGGGGCAATTACAAAATTATCGACAATGTAAGCTCGTATGTTAAAGCGAATGTGGCTCAAGTGAATCTAGACTCCAGTGCCTTAGGGGATTCGTCAGATGTTGAAATGCAAGTTGGCTTGGGTGTAGAAGTGTTTATTTTACCGATTGGCGCGGCTGTGAACTTATCGTATATGAACCTAACGGGTGATATGGATTTGTTAATGTTCGGCGTGAGCTTTCGCTAAGTTATAAATCTACCCTTTTTTAGTCGTGCCTATTACTGGGCAGGGCTTTTTTCTGCACATATAAATTAATTGCTTGCCTGAGATCCTCTATTCCCTGCCTTTTATGCTGCATTTTGATTACAATCCACGCCGCTATTTATTTATTTAGAGTTATTACTGTGCAAAAACTCAAACACACTTTCTTAATACTTCTAGCCCTTTGGGCATTTGTCATCATGCCGGATGTGATATATGGCTTGTTTAACCATAATTATTTGGCGGGTTATGACTTTAAGAGCATTGCCATAACATTAGTGTTGATGGTCTTCTTGTTGTTAAGTCGCACGCCTAAGCTGAATAAAGCGGTGTTATTGGTGTTGGCGTTAATGCAGGCGACACAGCTGATGTACTTCCAGTATTTTGGTGGGTTCTACAGTGCTTTTGATATGGTACTGATGATGGGTGAAATGCACGACGCGCTGATTGGTTTTGCTGATGGTTTGAAGTTCATGTTGCCAGTATTTTTATTATCAATGGCATTTTATGGTCTCGCATATTTCACGTATAACAAGTACCACAAAACCAGCGTGACAGTGCCTTATATCTGGGTGTTACTTGTACTAGTCTTGACGCTGCCATTTCTGCAATCACTTCGATCGGAAGCTTCGCAAAAGTATCAACCAAACATTGCACATTCATCTGTAAAAAATGGTTTATACAGCGTGTCTTTTTTTAGTGCTCGACAGTTAAAGATTTTGGCTGGTTTAAGAAAAGAGATGCCTAAATATCTACCTTATGAGACTACAAAATCAAAACCAGTAAATGCAAATATTGTGATGTTAATGGGCGAGAGCTTAAGTTATTACAATATGGCGTTGTATGGCTATGAACGTAATACCACACCTGATTTAATGCCCTATAAAGATGACCCTAATTTCTTTTATGTACCGGCTATTTCAAGTGCCGTTTCAACCCGAGTTTCACTTACCCTATTTTTTAATACGGTGTACGAACCAAATAATA
Organism: Oceanicoccus sp.; assembly: GCA_047621325.1. Lineage (GTDB taxonomy): Bacteria > Pseudomonadota > Gammaproteobacteria > Pseudomonadales > Oceanobacteraceae > Bermanella. Next base: position 3,174 of record JBLHLT010000002.1, on the reverse strand, counting down.
CAGCGCATATTAGTAAAATGGATACCGCCCTGTTTCGTTTAGCCAAGCGCCAAGGCTTTGAAACTCACTACATTACTACGCAGGAAAATGCAGGTGGCTTAACCTATGCATTTTCTTTAGGTGATATTGATAGCTGGAAAGAAAATAAGAATTTATTGAATTATGACGGTGAATACGACAACCGCTTATTACTAGAGCTTAAGTCGATGAATCTTGATTACGACAAACCGCAATTTATTACTCTACATATGCGCAGTGCCCATGCCCCTTATGTGGATAACTACCCTAAGTCGCAAGAGGTGTTCCCTGTTGACGGTCAGCCGTATGAGACGTACATGAAAAATAGTTACGATAACTCGGTGCTGTATACACAAAAAGTCATCGCCGATATTTATGCGTTTTTTAAAGACTCAGATAAACCTACTTACATCTATTTCACGCCTGACCATGGCGAGTTACTGGGTCAAGGGGGGCGTTTTGGGCATAACGGGGTGGATATTGATATGGCTCGTGTGCCCTTCATGTTTTACGGGGTCAATATAGATCAAGCCGAGATTACAAGAATCAAAACCGAATTAGGCTGTATGCCGAACCATTATCTAATTAGCCAGCAAGTAGCAAAGGTATTGGGATATGAGATCAACAACCCGAACGAAGAAGCCGGTAAATACTACTTAAACGGTACAGATGTGTTTGGTGAGGCGGGTTTTATGCAGTACGATCTAAAGCAGTTACAGGATGAAACCTGCCCTGAATTTGCTCAGTCATCAGATTGATGTGTAGCCGCTCATTGAGCGGCTTTTTTATTCCAGAAAGACTAAGATTTACAACGCCCCCCACAAAGTATCAAACATCATCTGCTGAGTGCCTGCGATCGCATCACTATCAATTACAACGACCACAGGGTAATTGTTATCAGCCAAAGAGATCATGGCCACTTTAGGCGGATAAATCGCAATGTACGATGCATCGCCCTTTCCTTTCAGCCATTTACGTTCAGCCAGCTCGGCTTCATCGCCACCATCACCAATGGCAATTACTCTCACTTTAATATTCTTAGCCACTCGCTGTTTGGTGAACGTTGGGAATGGTCGATACAAATGTTCGCGTAGCGCTTGGGTTGATATCACACAGTATTGCTTTGTTTTACTTCTATCGACACTGCTTAAAATATCCCGCAAAACCAGTTCTACCCCATCATCCCCTTCATAAAAGCGTACGTTACCGGCCACTAAGTCTGTTTTTAAGTGTTTAAGACCTGGGATGATATCGGTTTTAAGTTCTAACAACGTCTGCTCTAAACTTTGGCGTTTTTGTTCGGCAAGGTCTAATAATCGCTCAGGGTCTTCTGCTTGGAATACGCGGCGTTTGCCTTTGGGTAGGTAGTTGACGATGCCTTTACTGACCAAAATTTTGAGTGTTTCGTAGGCAGTGCCGCGGTTTAATTGTGCTTTGACCGCCAGATCACGGATCGAGGCGGGGCCAAGAGTGAGCAAGCTGTGATAAACGGTGATTTCTCGTTCGGTTAAGCCAAGTTGTGTCAGACTGTTTAACTTCATTGTTGTCATTTTTTTTGTGACAAAGCGGATTGTAAATCTTAACAAACTCAATAGACTGGGCAACCTTTTTTATTTGGTGTCAGGCATTGTTTGACATGTGGCCTAATAAAATGGACTCCCTGAAGCTCAGATTAATAAGACTTTAGAAACGGCCATTAACGGAAGATAGAGATTTTCAGATGATAGATGTTGTGATTTTAGCCGCGGGGCAAGGCTCCCGCATGAAATCGGATTTACCGAAAGTGTTACACCCAATTGCTGGTAAGCCGATGTTAGGCCATGTGATTGATAGCGCCCGCAAAGTCAGCGCCAACGCCATGCACGTCGTAGTGGGACATGGCGCTGAGCAAGTAAAAGCCCAGTTTGGCGAAGAAAGCGATATTCAGTTTGCTTTGCAAAGCGAACAAAAAGGCACCGGCCATGCTGTGATGATGGCCCTTGAAAATCTTGCCCAATCAGGCGTAACCCTTATTTTATACGGCGACGTACCACTTATTCAAAGTGATACGTTAGATGCCCTTATCCAAATTACCCAGCAAGGTAACGTGGGCTTGCTGACGGTCAATATGGACGACCCAAGTGGTTATGGCCGCATCGTACGTGATGCCAATCACAAGGTTAAAGCCATTGTTGAGCATAAAGACGCTAACGAATCAGAACTCACCATTCAAGAAGTGAATACTGGCATATTGTCAGTGCCCACTGAAAAACTACACGAATGGTTGCCAAAGCTTTCAAATGATAATGCCCAAGGTGAATATTATTTAACAGACGTGATTGCCATGTCTGTGGCCGCAGGCATTGCTGTTGAAACGTTACAGCCTGAATTCGCTGAAGAAACGTTTGGGGTGAATAACCGCGCACAACAAGCCGAACTTGAGCGTTGGTATCAAGCACGCCTAGTTGAAGATTTAATGACACAAGGCGTAACCGTATTAGACCCAGCCCGTTTAGATATTCGTCCAGCCAATACAATGGGTGTAAGCGTTGGCCGCGATGTGGTCATCGACGCTAACGTCATTTTAGAAGGCCAAGTGGTATTAGGAGATGGCGTAAGAATTGAAGCTAACTGCATCATTAAAAATTCTTCCATTGCAGCAGGTACAACGGTAAAAGCGTTCAGCCACTTAGAAGATGCCGACGTCAAACAAGGCTGTGATATCGGCCCTTATGCACGTTTACGCCCAGGTGCCATTTTAGAAAACGGCGCAAAAGTGGGTAACTTTTGTGAAGTGAAAAAATCCATCATAGGTGAGGGCAGCAAGGTTAACCACTTAACCTATATTGGCGATGCGATTATTGGTAAAGGCGCGAACATCGGCGCAGGTACGATTACTTGTAACTATGATGGCGTGAATAAATTTAAAACAGAAATTGGTGATGGCGCCTTTATTGGCTCAAACTCATCATTAGTAGCGCCCGTCAAAATAGGTGCAGGTGCAACCGTTGGGGCAGGCTCTACCATTACCAAAGAAGTAGAGGCGGATAAGTTAGCCGTTGCCCGTGGCAAGCAAGTGAATTTGAATTGGCAGCGTCCAGTTAAAAAATGATTTAAATATATCAATGTGGGAGGGCGCTTGCGCGCGATTACGATAATAGGTAAATGCGTTAAGCT
>JBLHLT010000001.1:0-399725 GCA_047621325.1 Oceanicoccus sp. | reverse complement strand
TGCTTGAAAGAAAGGCATTACGCTTACAGTTATTAACTTCTGCTGTGTCACAGACTGTTTAACAGCCTCAACCCAAGCGAAGCTTTGGACTCATTGTTGGTCATAGCTTTATCTTATTCAAAACCCGTACACAAGCCTTAAGCTAAGACTGAGCAAGTCCTCCTTAGGCTCCTGCTTCGTATGCGAAGCCCTGCTAAGTCTGATACTGGGGCTTTGTTCTTTTCATTGTTCAATGACCGTTTGATTGTGATAAATACAAAAAAATCTATCGTCTGGGATGGCGCAAGTTATAATTGTGACTGCCTACAAATAGTGAATCTAATTTGAACTACGATTTGGATGTGTACCGAGCAGTATTGTGATGAATGGGTGCTGTTCTTCTGAATGATGTGTTAAGAATTTAATAAGATAATTGTGAATGAAGAATTGTGATAGCTGCGGAAGCAAGGTAAAAAAATATAATTTCTATTTCAAAATAGCCAAAGAAGATACTTTTGGCTTTATAGTTTTATGTATTGTGTTGGCGGCACCGATTGGTTTTTTAGCATTTATATGGGGTGTTTTAGAACCTTTGTTACCGGTAGGATTTTCATTTTTATTACTTGCCATATCCCTTTTTAAAAAAGATATGATTTACATTTATTCGTATACGACATTGATGATCATCGTTGAGACTTTTAATCTATTTTTGCATATGTACACAACAGGTCAGTTTTCAGGTTTTACTGCGTTAGCACCTGAGATGGCATTTATTCTCTCTTTTTATGGCATTGGATTTGGTGTGTATCGATTTCTAAGTTTGTTGGTAGACTATAAGCTGTCAGTAAGTAGCACCTGTCTTTCTTGTAATAAAGCGACATCGATCATCTCTTTGCCTAAGCATTAGTGGATTAAAAATCTCCCCAGTTGCTTTGTAATAACGTTACTGCTGTTAATGCCGCTGTTTCTGTCCTTAAGACTCTAGGACCGATTAATTTTGCTTTAAAGCCTTGAGTGCAAGCTTGTTTGATCTCATCTTGAGATAAACCGCCTTCAGGGCCAATAGCAATTACGGCTGATGTAACCAATTCAGGTGGTGATTGAACTGCATTACCTCTTGGGTCTAATACCCATTTTTCATCACCATTAGCGCTGCCAATCCAGTCTTGAAATTTAATCACAGGATTTAATGTAGGCAACACATCACGGCCGCATTGTTCACAAGCGCTGATGATGATGCCTTGCCATTGCTTGTGCTTTTTCTCCATGCGCTCTGTGTTGAATTTCACATCGCAGTGTTCTGTCCATAGTGGGGTGATTTCAGTTACACCTAACTCTACTGATTTTTGAATCACTAATTCCATTTTGTCGCCTTTAGATAAGGCTTGGCCAACATGGATAGAAAGGGGGGATTCATTATTGGATTGGACTTTGTTGTTAATTTGTACCGTAACTCGTTTCTTATCATTGAGCTCAATGACGGCATTGAAGTGGCATGAGCCTTCACCATTAAATAAGATGAGTTCACGGCCTACCTGCATGCGTAGCACTTTTCCCACATGATTTGCCGCGCTGTCATCTAAATCGACTAGGGTGGATTCAGTCAGTGGCTGTGGAGTATAAATTCGAGGAATTCTCATGTTGGTGTTAAACCCTAGGATTCAGTGGGCCAATTATATAGTATCGTGCCTATAATATTCTATGTATGTTGAAATGATGTGATGAGGCAAGTAATCATGAGCAAACTATTTGTAATGATATTGGGTATTTGCTTATTAGCATTAACGCTTTCAGTTCAGGCTCAACTTTATAAGTGGGTTGATGGCAATGGCCGTGTTCATTACAGTGATCAAAAGCAAGAGGGTGTACAGCTGCAAGATGTTAAAGGTACGGTGAATGCCTATGAAGCGGTTACTTATGATGAAAGTCTGTTTACCCATGCTGATAAAGTGGTGATTTATACACGGCCTACTTGTGGTTATTGTAATAAAGCCAAGGCATTTTTTGCTCGTAATGGGATTGAGTATAAAGAATATAAAGTTGAATCCAGTACGTTGGCGAAAAAGAAATTTGCGCGTTTAAATGCCACAGGGGTGCCCGTTATTTTTGTGGGCAAAAAAAGGATGAATGGGTTTTCTGAATCGCAGTTTGAAAAAACTTTTTGCAAGCAGATAAGCCCATGTGAACTGGGTTAATGTGTGGTAGGGCGCTTGCGCGCGATTAGTATAAGAGTGAATTGTCGCGTGCATACCCAAAACATCGGCTTTGTGGAAGGCGTACGCTGAGCGTCCTCCCGCAGTTTTATCTAGAATGACTGCCATCACAAAAAGGTGCATTTTCTGTGTCTTTGCACGCACATAAAAATTTCACTTCGGTTTTTTCGCTGGTAAATTTCATAGGCTGGTAAGGTGTGCCCTTATGGCTTCCATCACAAAACGGTTGGGTTTGGCTACGACCGCATTCACACCAGAAATAAGTTTTACCGGCTTCTAGTTCGACTCTGATTGGTTGGTGCATAGTAATTCCTAGAGAAGAGAAGTGAGGCAGAGAGAGGTTAGGAGCTCAATCTGCCGTTTCACATCTAACGATTTACCAAAGCCCTAAGTTTTTCCAAACATTCATACATGGATCGGCTTGGTTTAATGTATAAAAGTGTAAACCTGGTACATCGTTTTCAACTAAGTCTTCACACATTTGAGTAATGACTTCTTCACCAAATTTCATAATGCTTTCGCTGTCGTCGCCATAGGCTTCTAGTTGCTTACGAATCCAGCGTGGGATTTCCGCGCCACATGAGTCACTGAAGCGGGCTAACTTGGTATAGTTAGTGATTGGCATGATGCCTGGCACGATTGGAACGTCAATGCCCATTTCTTCACAGCGATCTAAAAAGTAAAAGTAACTATCTACGTTGAAGAAGTATTGAGTAATCGCGCTGTCTGCACCGGCATCCACTTTGCGTTTAAAGTTTAATAAATCTTGCTCAAAGTTTTTGGCTTGAGGATGCATTTCTGGGTAAGCCGCTACTTCTAGATGAAAGCGATCACCATGCTCAGCTTTAATAAGTTCTACTAATTCGTTGGCGTATTTTAGTTCGCCAGCACTAGCAGCCATACCAGAAGGTAAATCACCACGTAAAGCAACAATGCGCTCGATATCGTTTTGTGCGTAGTGATTAAGTAAGTCTTTAATGTTGGCTTTACTTTCGCCAACACATGATAAATGGGGTGCAGTACCAATGCCTTTTGCATTCATACCGGTCACGGTGCTTATAGTGTGGTCACGGGTAGAACCGCCCGCACCATAGGTTACCGAGAAAAAATCTGGGTTCAATGTGGCCAGCTTGTCGCGAGTGGCGAATAACTTAGCTGTACCTTCTTCCGTTTTGGTAGGGAAGAATTCAAAGCTTAAACGGAAATTGTCCATGGGGCGTCTCGGTATTAATGTATTTACAGGCAAGCATCAGGATCAATGAGCTTGAGGCTTAAGCTTACCGCTTCAGGCCTCAAGCTTCTAGCGTGATCTATTAGTACTTGTAGCTTTCTGGTTTGTAAGGGCCTTCAACAGGTACGCTGATGTAGTCCGCCTGAGTCTGAGTGAGTTTAGTTAGTACGCCGCCAAACCCTTCAACCATATCTTTTGCTACTTCTTCGTCTAATTTTTTAGGCAGAATTTTCACGTAAACATTTTGTGCTTTTTCAGCTTCTGGTAAGTCCGCGAATTTTTTCTCGAACAAATACATTTGTGCTAATACTTGGTTGGCGAACGAGCCATCCATGATTCGGCTAGGGTGGCCAGTGGCGTTACCAAGGTTAACAAGACGACCTTCAGATAGCAGGATCAAATGATCATCGCTGGCTTTGTCACGATACACTTTATGAACCTGAGGTTTAATCTCATCCCATTCCCAGTTTTCGCGCATGAATGCAGTGTCGATTTCGTTATCGAAGTGACCAATGTTACAAACTACAGCGCGATTTTTAAGCGCTTGCAGCATGTTTTTGTCACATACGTTCACGTTACCAGTGGTGGTGACGATTAAATCGGTGGTGCCTAATACAACTTTGTTGATGCCTTCAAGGGTGCCAGTGTTTATGCCATCTATGAATGGAGAAACCACTTCAAAACCGTCCATGCACGCTTGCATTGCACAGATAGGATCAACCTCGGTCACTTTAACAATCATGCCTTCTTGACGAAGAGACGCTGCAGAACCTTTACCTACGTCACCGTAACCAATAACCAATGCTTTTTTACCAGAAAGAAGGTGGTCAGTACCGCGTTTGATGGCATCGTTTAAAGAGTGGCGGCAGCCGTATTTGTTGTCGTTTTTCGATTTAGTTACCGCATCGTTTACATTGATGGCTGGTACTTTAAGCTCGCCTTTTTCCATCATTTCTAATAAACGGTGAACACCCGTGGTGGTCTCTTCAGAGATGCCGTGGATGTCTTTTAGCAGTTGAGGATATTTGTTGTGTACCATTTCAGTTAGATCGCCACCGTCATCAAGAATGATGTTGGCATCCCAGATTTTGTCGCTACCGGTTTCAGCAAGAATGGTTTGCTCGATACACCAAAGGAATTCTTCTTCTGTTTCGCCTTTCCAAGCGAACACAGGAATACCGGCTGCTGCGATAGCGGCTGCTGCGTGGTCTTGTGTTGAGAAAATATTACAAGAAGACCAGCGCACGTCAGCACCAAGATCAACCAAGGTTTCGATTAAAACCGCAGTTTGAATAGTCATGTGAATACAACCCATGATTTTAGCATTCGCTAAAGGTTGCTCGTCTTTGTACTTACGACGAAGTGCCATTAAAGCTGGCATTTCACCTTCGGCGATTTGGATTTCTTTACGGCCATAAGCTGCGTCTAGTGCAAATTGCTCTGGGGTTTTGGCTGCAACTTTGTAGTCTGTGAATGACATTTTTAGATCCTTACTTGAAGCTGATGTTTAGGCTCAGCTTGCTGGTTCATGCTTCGCGCATACAGCGGCGAAGCGTTTTCATTTAAAAAGGTTGTAAGCAGTAAGCCACTTAAATATTGGCGGCTGCTTGTTTTAGCTCTTCAATTTTATCGGTACGTTCCCAAGTGAACGCGGTAAAGGTTTTAGTCTTCTCTTCGCCACGATCCACATAGGTGTAAGATGTTTCAAACGGTTCGCGACCAAAGTGACCGTACGCCGCGGTGATTTGATACATCGGGTTCAATAACTCTAGCTGGTTTTGAATGGCGTAAGGACGCAAATCAAAGACGGTGCGAATCACTTTGGCTAATTCGATGTCGGTTAATGTACCAGTACCAAATGTGTTAACAGAGATAGAGGTCGGTTGTGCGACACCAATGGCGTAAGACACTTGAATCTCACAGCGATCAGCAAGGCCTGCAGCGACGATATTTTTCGCAACATAACGGCCCATGTACGCAGCCGAACGGTCAACTTTTGAAGGATCTTTACCAGAGAATGCACCGCCACCGTGACGCGCCATACCGCCATAAGTATCAACAATAATCTTACGGCCGGTTAAACCGGCATCGCCAACAGGGCCGCCAATCACAAAGTTACCCGTTGGGTTGATGTGGAATAACGTATCAGACGTTAACCAACCTTCTGGGAATACGGGTTTAATGATGTGCTCAAGTACTTCAGCACGTAATTCGTCTAAAGAGATAGAAGGGTCATGCTGAGTTGATAGAACAACTGCATCTACTTTTGGTGAGCCACCTTCGTAGTTAATTGTCACCTGAGATTTTGCATCAGGGCGCAACCAAGGCAGGGTGCCATTACGACGTAATTCTGATTGACGTTTTACCAATAAATGCGCGTAGTAAACAGGCGCAGGCATGAGGTTAGGGGTTTCGTTGGTGGCGTAACCAAACATTAAACCTTGATCACCAGCGCCTTGATCTTCTGGCTTGGCGCGGTCAACACCTTGGTTGATATCCACAGACTGCTTACCAATACCGTTTAATACCGCACAAGTTGCACCGTCAAAACCGACATCAGAGCTGTTGTAGCCAATGCCAGTGATGACATCACGTACGATGTCTTCTAGGTCAACGTAGCAAGAGGTAGTGACTTCGCCAGCCACAACAGCCATACCCGTTTTTACGAGTGTTTCAACGGCTACGCGAGCATATGGGTCGCGTGCAATAATAGCGTCCAGTACTGCGTCACTGATTTGGTCGGCGACTTTGTCTGGATGGCCTTCGGATACGGATTCCGATGTAAAAATAGAATATTCGCTCATGCAATGATTCTCCTAAAATGATTTTTGTTCTAAGGTTTTTTAAATAATTGGATTTGGATTTGGAATCCGTTTCGTAAGCCAACAAATACTTGTTGCTGGTGTATCAAACCTGCTTGCTGCGCCCAGTTTTTAATTTCTTCTGGGTCGAGGCCTAGCCATACATCACCACAGCTTTCTTTTACCCAGTTCTGGTCGTGTGGGCATAAATCGGTAATGAGCAAATAACCGTGGTTATGTAATAAATTTGCCGAAGCGGTTAATACTTCAGCAGGTGATGGAATGTGATGCACCACCATGTTAAACGCCAATAAATCCACTTTGATGTTACGTGTAACAGCATCCATTGGTTCGCCTAAAACAAATTCAAGGTTGGCTAAAGGGCTGTGTTGTTTGGCTAATTCCAGCATGGCTGGCGAGTTATCAAGTGCATAAACACAGGCAAAGCGTTCGCTTAGTGGTTTTAAAAATCCACCTTGGCCTGGGCCTACTTCCATTGCTTGGGCGCTTGAGGGTAATTCGATTGTTTTTAAAACTTCTTCGAGGCTCTCACCGTAGTGCTCGTACCCTGCAATTAAATCGGTAACCTCGGTAAATTTGCCAGCGTGCTTTTCAAAGAACGCTTGGCTTTGCTGGCCACGTTCGGCATAAGTTTTGGCTAAGCCGTTTTCTAGTTCAGCGTGCCAGCGCATAGCATCTATGGCGTTAAAAATACTACTTCTGATGGCATCAAACTCGGCCCCGTTTAGCAGGGTGCGGCGATAAAAAATCGAGTTGCCTTCACGACGTGTCGTCACCAATTGTGCGCTTGCTAAAATCTTAAGGTGATGACTCATACGTGACTGGCTGACGTTAAAAATATCGGCCAGTTCTAAAACACCAAATGAGTCTTGCTCTAATAATTGCAGAATTTGCAGACGCAGGCTGTCGCCCGTCGCTTTATTAAGCAGAGCAAGGTTGTCGATGTTTGTGCTTGGGTCATTGACAGGCACGCCGCACACCTAATGATTAACAGGCTGGCTAAGGTATCACTCTGGGCAGGCATTGCCAATATCTATATTAAAATATTTTAATATAGATATTGGTGGGCTAATAGCATTAGGGTATGGCGTGAAAGGCTGATGGTTCTTGGTTTATGTGTTCTGGGTATAGCTAAAAGTCATTATCTTGGATGATAAGTGTGTGATATACATCAAGTTATACCGCTAAAGGCCGATAATAAAAATAACAAACGAGGGATCGCCATGAACAAGAAAAACGCATTGAGCATTTTATTTTTAGCCAGCTTTTTAGCTATGGTGCTGGTGGGTATGATCTATTTGCAGCCAGAGAAGGTGCAGCCGCAAACCGCTGAGTATGAATTGCGTGGATTTCCAGCGCTGACCAGTGAACGTCAATAGTCCATGCTTGATAGACTGATTAACAGATGAAAAAAACGCCTCAAAAGAGGCGTTTTTTATGTTAGATCATTTAAAAAGTCAGTAATTTAGGTTTGTACGCTTTTAAGTTCGGCATAGTCATGCCTGCGCTTGCGTTGATATAGGTTGGGTCGGTTACGGTGTAGCGTCGACCGTTGAGCATCCAGCTGTCACCTTGAGTGTTACCATCAAATGCAACGGCTGCTGCAATGTGGCCTGGGTAATCCAGCAATACTACTTCTAGTTTTAACAAACGTTTCACTAGCCATGCGAATAACGCAGCGCGATCTTCGCAGTCGCTGTATGGATAGTGCAGAGTTTCGATTGGGTATAAATAATTCTCTTCGCGAAATTGCTGTTCATCGGTTTTGTACTCAAATGCCGTTTGCACAAAGCGCAATAATAAGTTCACTGCGTCTTGCTCGCTTTTACCTTGTACCAATGGTGCTAGTTGCAACAGTAGTTCGTCTGACGTGCTTTTAGGTAGGCCTTCGTGTGCGTATTGGCTGATGGCTAATTGTGGGGTGGTTTTTGCTAATTCAATTTGGCCTAAATCGTAGTGCAATTGGATGTTATGTGTTTGTCCTTGGTACTTAAAGCTCAAGTCTTTTTGTTTGATCTGGCTTGAGGCCAGTAATTGTTGGTTATTATCAAAATCTAGGGGGGTATTGGCACCCGACGGCTTGCCATCATAAGTATATGCGCGGCCGGTGCTGAGTTTTTCACCGTCTAGGCTAACGGCGTAAAAACGGGTGTTACTAAAGGTAAAATACGTCACGCCAAATAATGCTTGTTTGGATGGCATTAATAAGAAGGCATTTTGGTTGTAGGCAATACGAGCATCAAAGCCAGCTTTGACTAATAAATACCAAGTAGTGAGTTGCTGTGCATTGCGGCCGTTTACATTCAGTGCTTGTACATAATGATGGAATAAAACCGCGGTGCCCCAAGGGTTGAGTTTGAGTCGCTGTGCGGTAGTGGTTAAGTCATTAACCACTTTGTCGTGAGGTGAGCTAGCCAGTGCGCTGTAAAAATCGGCAATGTTGTCGCTGCTCATTTTGCCTTTAAAGCTTTGTTTGAGCTTTTTGTCTTCAATTAAATTAAGGCTGTGGCCAAATAAATTCACTTCAATTGTATTGACCGTAGGCTGCGCGGGTTGGGGTTTAGGCGCGGGTTCTGGTTTAAATGGCTTGGCGATAATAATAGGTTCTATAACCGGTAGCTTTATGACGGGTGTGTTATCGGCAATGGGCTTTTCATCGGCCGGTTTAGGCGCTTTGGGCAGTAATACTGGTTTGGGTTTGTCATCCAGAAAAACTGGCTTTTTAACCTCAACCGCTTTCCATTGCTGCTTTAAAAATCCTAAAAACGCCTTATCTTCTGCATCCATGTAATCTTGGAATTCTTGCTTGGCTTCGCCCATGTCCATGGCGTTTTGTTTCAGCCATTCATCGTATTCGCTATCGGCAAACGTGGCCGCGCTAATAATGCTGAGTAGACCGAGTACGACTGAGTATTTCATGGACATTCCCTTATTGTTTTTATACCGCTGCCAACACTGACTGATTCCGTAATGAAAAGCCAGATATGCCCCATCCTTCATTGATGAATGGGCTATTCTCAGGGATAATACGCCCCCTTTATTATTATGCCCAGTAGTAAGCTTTTTCTTACTGCCTTTTAAAGATCAAATGATCAGGAGTCATTTCATGACAGACCGTCGTCAGCTGGCCAACGCGATACGTGCATTGAGTATGGATGCCGTACAGAAAGCTAAATCAGGCCACCCAGGTGCCCCAATGGGTATGGCGGATATTGCTGAGGTTCTATGGAATGACCATATGAATCACAACCCAGCCAACCCTGATTGGTTCGACCGCGACCGTTTTGTACTGTCTAACGGCCATGGTTCTATGCTTATTTACTCTTTATTGCACCTAACGGGTTACGAGCTAAGCATTGAAGACCTTAAACAGTTCCGTCAGATGCACTCTAAAACCCCTGGTCACCCAGAATACGGTTACGCGCCGGGTATCGAAACCACCACTGGCCCATTAGGCCAAGGTATTGCGAACGGCGTGGGCATGGCGTTAGCAGAAAAAATATTAGCAGCACAGTTCAACAAACCAGGTCACGACATCGTTGACCACAACACCTATGTGTTCCTAGGTGATGGCTGCATGATGGAAGGTATTTCGCATGAGTCTTGCTCGCTAGCCGGTACATTAGGCCTAGGCAAGTTGATCGCGTTTTATGATGACAACGGTATTTCAATCGATGGTGAAGTTGAAGGCTGGTTCACTGACGACACCGTTAAACGTTTTGAAGCTTACGGCTGGCAGGTTATACCTGCGGTTGATGGTCATGATGCAGTGGCATTGGAAGCGGCCATTCAAGCCGGTAAAGCAGAAGCCAACAAGCCAACGCTTATTTGCTGTAAAACCATCATTGGTTTTGGCTCGCCAAACAAAGAAGGCAAAGAAGATTGCCACGGCGCGCCATTAGGTGACGACGAAATCAAATTAACCAAAGAGCGTTTAGGCTGGAATCACGGTGCTTTTGAAGTACCTGACGACGTTTACGCTGGCTGGAGCGCGAAAGACAAAGGCGCAGCGAAAGAAGCAGCTTGGAATGACAAGTTTGCGGCTTACGCCAAAGCCTTCCCTGTTGAAGCTGCTGAATACACCCGCCGTATGAAAGGCGACTTGCCAGCAGACTTCTCTGCAAAAGCCGATGCCTTCATTCAACAATGCCAAGAAAAAGGCGAAAGCATTGCATCACGTAAAGCCTCACAAAATGCCATTTGTGAGTTAGCCCCAGCACTGCCTGAAATTCTTGGTGGTTCTGCTGATTTAGCAGGCTCTAACCTAACACTTTGGCCACAAGCCAAAGGCGTGAGCGCTGACGATGCATCTGGCAACTACATGTTTTACGGCGTGCGTGAATTCGGCATGAGCGCCATCATGAACGGCGTAGCATTGCACAAAGGCTTTGTGGCTTACGGCGCAACCTTCTTAATGTTCATGGAATACGCTCGTAACGCGATTCGCATGGCCGCATTAATGCAGCAACGTGCCATTCACGTTTACACCCACGACTCTATCGGTCTGGGTGAAGATGGCCCAACGCACCAGCCAGTTGAGCAACTAACCAGTTTGCGCACTACCCCAAACCTAAACACATGGCGCCCATGTGATGCGGTTGAAACCGCAGTCGCTTGGAAAAACGCCGTTGAGCGTGCCGATGGCCCAACCGCCATGATTTATTCGCGCCAAGGTTTGCCACACCAAGATCGTACGCCCGCGCAAGTTACGGACATCGCCAAAGGCGGGTATATCCTTAAAGATGCGACCAACGCAAAAGCCATCATCATTGCCACAGGTTCTGAAATTGGTTTGGCCATGGATGCAGCAGCGGCTCTTGAAGCCAAAGGCACACCAGTGCGTGTGGTTTCAATGCCATGTGCTGAGATCTTCTGTAAACAAGACGCAGCGTATATTGAATCCGTATTGCCAGCGGCCATTACGGCCCGTGTCGCAGTAGAAGCGGCGCATAAAGATTACTGGTACAAGTTTGTAGGCCTAAACGGCGCGGTTGTGGGCATGGACACCTTTGGTGAGTCTGCACCAATTGCTGACCTTATGAAGCACTTTGGTTTTACCACTGAAGCGGTTGTTGCCGCCGTAGAAGGTACTTTGTAGGAGTCGAGCACTGCTCGCGATATCAGAGACCTAGTTTAGATATAGGTTTGTTTATGGCGAGTGATTACTCCTAATGGTTTTATCTTATTTGGATAAAACACTTCGCGAGCAGGCTCGCTCCTACTGAAACTCTCTTGTGATAACACATGAGAGTTTTTGTTTGTAAGTAGATTTCAATGGTAGGAGGCTGCTTGCAGGCGACCAATTTTATGGTCGAAATGACGATGGGGAAAACGACGTTTTCCATCGCCTGTAAGCAGCCTCCCACAAATGTATCCATGTAGATGTATAGAACTTATGTCTTTCCCGCGAAGGCGGGAATCCAATTTAAATAAATGATTGGTTCCCCGCCTGTGCGGGATGACGGTTTAAATTTCAGAATTTGTTTTAGGTAATCACTTACTCTTATGTCACAAAAAATTGCAATCAACGGTTTTGGTCGTATCGGGCGCTGTGTTCTGCGGGCCATCTATGAGCGCAATTTACAAAGTGAGTTTGATATTGTAGCCATCAACGAGCTGGCGGATTGCGAAACCATTAGCTACATGTTGCGTTACGACAGCACCCATGGTCGTTTTCCGTTTGATGTCACCGTTGAAAACGATGTGCTGACCATCACCGATGGCCAAGGTATTGCGCGTCATATTCAAATATTGCATGAAGCCGACATTGAACATTTACCTTGGAAAAATTTAAACGCCGATGTGGTTTTAGAATGCACGGGCCAGTTTAAAAACCAAGAACAATTGCAGCCTCATTTAGACCAAGGCGCAAAAAAAATATTGCTAAGTCAGCCCGGTGAGCCTGATGTGGATTTCACATTAATAGCGGGCGTGAATCAAAATGAATTATTAGCGGAACATAAAATTGTGTCAGTGGGTTCGTGCTCAACCAACTGCGTATTGCCGGTAATGGCTATTTTAGATGCGCAGTTTGGTATTGAAAGTGGTGTGAGCACGACCATACATTCAGCCATGAGTGACCAGCCCGTGATAGACGCGTATTCAAGCGACTTACGTCGCACCCGCGCAGCGGTAGCGAGCATTATTCCGGTGGATACCGCGCTACCAAAAGGCATCGCGCGTATTATGCCCCAGCTAGATGGCTGCATTGAAAGTTTGCACTTACGTGTGCCTACGTTAAACGTATCCGCCATGGATTTAACGCTGCAACTTAAAGACGCAATCAGCGCTGAGCAAATTAATACGTTATTAAAACAACACAGTTTAGCGGATTTAAAAGGTTTGATTGGTTTTACCAACGAGCCTCACGCCTCTGTGGATTTTAATCATGATGCACGCAGCGGTGTGATTGATGGCACACAAACCCGAGTGAGCGGCGAGCGTTTATTAAAATTATTAATTTGGTTTGATAACGAATGGGGTTTTGCTAATCGCATGGTGGATGCGCTGCAAAATACTCAATTCAAACAGAATTTGTAAATATATTGTGGGAGGGCGCTTGCGCGCGATAAATCTTTGAAAAAAGAGTCGCGCGCAAGCGCCCTCCCACATACATAGCTTTAAAATTTAAATTATTAGAAGCGTCAGCTAGCTTCGAGCAAGGAGATAATATGACAGTTTTACGCATGGCCGATCAAACCCTTAAAGGAAAACGCGTTTTAATTCGTGAAGATCTAAACGTACCGGTTAAAGATGGCAAAGTAACATCCGATGCCCGTATTCGTGCGTCATTGCCAACGATTAAACTCGCCCTTGAAGCGGGCGCAAAAGTGATAGTTATGTCTCACCTTGGTCGTCCTACTGAGGGCGAATATGAAGAGAAATTCTCCATGCAGCCTGTGGCTAATTACCTAAGCGATGCGCTGGGTAAAGACGTCCCTGTGATCAAAGATTTTGCAGCAGGCATCGAAGTTGCTGACGGCGAGTTAGTCTTACTAGAAAACGTACGCTTTAACAAAGGCGAGAAAAAAGACGCAGACGATCTAGCCAAAGCCTACGCCGCACTGTGTGATGTGTTTGTAATGGATGCATTTGGCACCGCGCACCGTGCACAAGCGTCTACTCATGGTGTTGCTAAGTTTGCACCAATTGCATGTGCAGGCCCGTTATTAGCGGCAGAACTTGATGCACTGGGTAAAGCATTGGATAAACCAGCGCGTCCATTAGTGGCGATTGTAGGTGGCTCAAAAGTATCGACCAAGCTTGAAGTATTAGAAAGCTTGTCTGACTTATGCGACCAAATCATCGTTGGTGGTGGTATCGCCAATACCTTTTTGGCCGCGGCTGGCAAGCCTGTTGGCAAGTCTTTGTACGAAGCAGATTTAGTACCACAAGCAAAAGCATTGATGGACAAAGTGTCTATTCCTGTACCGACAGATGTAGTATGTGCGAAGAAATTTGCCGAAGACGCAGAGGCGACGTTGAAGTCAGCTGACGATGTAACCGAAGACGACATGATCTTCGACATTGGCCCTGATTCTGCCAAGGCATTAGCCGCACAGCTAAAAGAAGCCAAAACCATTATTTGGAACGGCCCAGTAGGCGTATTCGAATTTGATCAATTTGGTGAAGGCACCAAAGCGCTCGCACTGGCCATTGCTGAAAGCCAAGGTTTCTCAATTGCCGGTGGCGGCGACACATTAGCGGCTGTGGATAAGTACGATATCGCCGATAAAGTATCGTATATTTCAACAGGTGGTGGCGCTTTCCTTGAATTTGTTGAAGGCAAAGTATTGCCAGCCGTGGCGATTTTAGAAGAGCGCGCGAAGTAATCAGTTTATTGATGTGATTCAAAAGTGGCTGCTTTGTTAATAGTCACTTTTGTATTCCAGTCATATGGTTTGCGATGCAATATTAAATTGTAAAAGGATTTACGAATGAAGCGATTTGCGTTTTTAATACTCCCATTATTACTAGCAGGTTGTGCGTCTACTCAAATCAAATCGCCGCATATTTATGACCTTACAAATTTAACTGAGGTTAGGCAATTTATTGCTACCGGTGGGGATGTCAATCAGAGTGATCGTCATGGACGCACATCACTGCACATGGCGGCTATCAGTGCGCCAGACGCGGTTCCTATTTTATTGAATGCAGGTGCTCAGGTGAATGCCCAAGATAAATATGGGTTTACTCCGTTGCACTTTGCGGCCAAGCACAATCCAGATGTGATACGGATGTTATTGATCAGTGGCGCGGATGTGTCCATCGCAATGAAGGGGCGTTTTGGTTGTACTCGCGGCAATATTAAAAAGTACGAAGATGCCAACCCTTATGAAATGGCGATAGATTGTCATTTACATAAGGCGATATCGATATTTGCTACTTTTGCTGAAGAAAGCGATGCGTGGGAATTGGCTATGAATGAAGATACCTACCAATCCTATGATGTATACCTTCAAAACTACCCTAGTGGCATGTTTAAGTCTCAAGCACAACAAAGGTATGACGCATTAAAACAAGCGTTTATGTCTAGGCTGGAAGACAACCAGCCGTGCAAATTAAAAGATGAAGGCTGGTTCTACGTTGTTGGTGAATGCCAGCATGGACTTGCTCATCAACAAGGTGAAGCGGTTACATCAGACGGCCAAACATTTAAGGGTGAGTTTTTTGAAGGCTGGCGTAAATATGGCCAGCTGATCGCTAACAATGAATTACTCTTTGATGGTCCGTTTTCATTGGGAGAGCCCCATGGTGAAGGGGTTTGCCGATTCGAAGGGGCATTCGAAGAATGTAGGATGTATAAGGGTGAGCGTATTGGCGCATTGTATAAGCAACGTATTGCACTGCAATCTGAAATGCAGGGGCTACGTAGTGATATCAAAAGCTTACAGCAAACGGTCTACCGTCAAGCTGCACATTCGAGCTCTAATAACCGTTCTTCAGAGAATCAGTTTAGTTATATATCTGATTTGAATAGCGACGACAAAGCCAAGCGAACCGTTTCGCGGATAAAAGCAGCGGTTGACCTGATTGGTTTCTTTGCTTCCGTCGCGTTAGAAGATTAAGCCACTGAGGTTAGTGGTGTAAAAAGATATTTTTCATGCTGGCCGTAAGTCGTTAGAATAGCGGCCAATCTAAATTAAGTAATAATGAGGTTCTACAATGGCACTTATTTCCCTACGCCAAATGTTGGATCACGCAGCCGAATACGGTTATGGCGTGCCAGCGTTCAACGTAAACAACTTAGAGCAAATGCGTGCCATTATGATGGCTGCAGACTTAACCGACTCCCCGGTTATCGTTCAAGCATCGGCTGGTGCGCGTAAATACGCAGGTGCGCCGTTCTTGCGTCACCTTATTTTAGCGGCCATTGAAGAATTTCCGCATATTCCTGTGTGTATGCATCAAGATCACGGCGCATCGCCGACGGTTTGTCAGCGTTCTATCCAGTTAGGTTTTTCATCTGTGATGATGGACGGCTCTCTAGGTGAAGACGGCAAAACGCCAATGTCTTATGAGTACAACGTAGACGTGACTCGTCGCACGGTTGAAATGGCGCATGGTTGTGGCGTGTCGGTTGAGGGCGAACTAGGAGTGCTAGGTTCTCTTGAGACGGGTCAAGCTGGTGAAGAAGATGGCGTTGGTGCAGAAGGTATTTTAACTCACGACCAAATGCTAACTGACCCAGAAGAAGCCGCTGACTTTGTTAAGCAAACTGGCGTAGATGCATTGGCAATTGCTTGCGGTACGTCTCACGGAGCTTACAAGTTCACTCGTCCACCTACTGACGATATTCTTGCGGTTGACCGTATTAAAGAAATCCACAAGCGTATTCCGAATACTCACCTTGTAATGCACGGTTCATCGTCTGTGCCACAAGAGTGGTTAGCGATCATCAATGAATTTGGCGGTAAGATCCCTGAGACTTACGGTGTGCCAGTTGAGCAAATCGTTGAAGGCATCAAGCACGGCGTGCGCAAAGTGAACATTGATACCGATTTACGTTTGGCGTCTACCGGTGCGATTCGTAAATTCTTGGCCGAAAACCCAAGTGAATTTGACCCACGTAAATATTTCTCTGCGTCTGTTAAAGCGATGCAAGAAATCTGTGTGGCACGTTACGAAGCATTTGGTACCGCTGGTAATGCACATAAAATGAAAGCATTGTCGTTAGATGCGATGTTTGATCGTTATCAGTCTGGTGAGCTTAACCCACAAGTTAAGTAAATCCCGATTTGATGATCGAACGATAAAAACGCCTGCCATTGCAGGCGTTTTACGTTTAGGCCCTTCGACAGGCTTAGGATGATCGGACAAAATAGTGCAGTAGGATGGGTTAGCGAGGTACGAGTGTAACCCATGAAAAACGTACATCAATTGCTATACCGTCTAATAATAGGAAGGTTATGAGTGATATACAGTGGGATTTAGCCAATCCTTTTTTAATGCCTATAACCGTTAAAGGCGATGAAACGGATCGCTTAGGCCATACAAATAACCAAGTGTATTTAAAATGGCTTGAACAAATTAGCTGGCAGCATATTGAATCGTTAGGCATGGATTGGCCCATGCATGAGCGTTTGTCTCGGGCCATGGCGATTACGCGTACTGAAATCGATTATCTTGCTGCGTCTTACGAGGGGGATGAATTAATGCTCGCCACTTGGATCAGCGCAAGTGATCAGCGTTTAACGTCGTCACGTAAATTTCAATTAGTGCGTTTAAACGATCATAAACCCATTATAAAAGCCCAATCTTTTTATGCTTGCATTGATCTAAAAAGCGGTCGCCCTGCACGTATGCCTCAGGAATTTATCGAGGTTCATGCAAAAGCGTTGTTGGCGCACCAAGCGAGTGAATAAAGTTCACCAAGTTGCAAGAATTGTCGGCTAAACTGAATGACAATATAAGATCTTAGGACGTTAGAATGCCAGCTATGAATGAATCAGGTGTGAAAATGAATTGGACCCCTGAGCAGGTTCAAGGGCAAATACCGCCGTTAAGCATTGATCTTCTGGGGGCCGATATGCCTGAGACCATCAATGTTTATAACCAATACTATGGGCTCGATTTAGAATCCAAATTTATTGGCTTGCAGCATATCGTTGGCAGCTTTAACGCGGCTGAGTTCACCATTAGTGGCCATGTATTTGTTTTGCCTCAAGCCAAGGGGACGGTACTGCTAGTTCACGGCTATTATGATCACGTGGGGTTGTATCATCATATTATCGAGCACTGTCTGTCGCAGGGTTACAGTGTGTTTAGTTATGACTTACCAGGACATGGCTTAAGCAGTGGAGAGCGTGCGGCGATTCAATCGTTTCGCCAATACGATGATGTGTTTTGTGCGGCACTCAATTGGGTGCAAAAAGAATTGCCGTCTCCTTTAGTTGTTATTGGTCAAAGCACTGGCGGCGCGGTGATCATTAATTACTTACTGAGTCGTAGTATTAATAAAACCAATAACCCGTTTGCGAATGTGTTTTTAATGGCACCGTTGGTGCGTCCGGTTGATTGGACAATTTCTAAACTCTTTTTCTATCTCGCCAAGCCATTTGTAAAACAGCTTAAGCGTCAGTTTGCACAAAACTCCCATAATCTCGACTTCCTTTCTTTTATTAGCACATCGGACCCATTACAGCCGTTGTTTTTGAAAACTAACTGGGTAGGTGCCCTAAAAAAATGGATTCGCTTTATTGAAGCCAGCACGCCTGTGGATTTAGAGATTCATGTGATTCAAGGCACACAAGATGGCACGGTAGATTACCGCCATAATATGTTGGTGCTTGAAGAGAAATTTAGTGGTTTTGATGTGACCTTTGTAGAGCAAGGTCGTCACCATCTCGCCAATGAAGAACCTATCAAATTACAGCAAGTATTGGCCGCTATGACGCCTCTAATTTAGCCTCAATAGCTGAAACCTAGTACTTGCAATCAATAGTCGCTAAACTGCGGGCCTAATAATAATTTTAATAAGAAATTCACGGAGCGAAGTAGTTATGCTTAGGTCGTTAAAATTCATAACGCTGCTATGTATCAGCGTGTGGTTAGTGGGTTGTGCCACTTATGGACAAGATGTTCGCAAAGGTCTCGATCTCACCCAGCAAGGCAATTATAAAGAAGCAGCCGGGGCGTTTGAAAAAGCGTTAGACCCTCAAGGGGATGACCGCCTGCTGTATTACACAGAGTTAGGCATGGTTTATCACCTTGCCGGTGATTATGAAAAATCCAATCGTTTATTAGAATCCGCCGAACGTATTTCAGAAGACTTATACACCAAGCGTGTCAGTGACATGCTGACCACAGCCATGACTAACCCGCGTCAAGGGCCATATCGCGCTGCTAATTTCGAACGTGTTTTTATCAATTACTACAAAGCCTTGAATTACCTGATGCTGGCGTTAGATAGTAGTGATGCAAAAATGCGTGAGGGCGCGCTAGAAGGTGCGCGTATTGAAAGCCGTCGCATGGATATTGTGTTAAGCGATATTGAAGCGCAAAAAGGCGACTACCAAGAACAAGCCGATCGTGAAAAATCCATGTTTTCAAAGTTAATGCGAATTTTTAACAAGTTAACGGGCGAGATCATTGATCGCGATAAAATTGTTTACCGCAATGATGCGTTTGGTCACTACCTAGCAGGCATGATTTACGAGCAACATAAAGAATACGATGATGCGCGCGTGGCGTATCAGAAGTCAGCCTCACTGTATGAAGACGGTTATCAAAAGCAATACGGTTTAAAAACCGAAATGACTGAGCAAGCTTGGTTCGACACCATTCGAATGATGCAAAAAGCGGGCGGCTGGCGTAATGAGTGGCCGCAATTAAGCCAAAGCAAATTAAGCAAAGATAAACGTCAGCTATTAAAAGATTTTAACGAAATGGGTCACTTAGTTGTACTTGAGCACACTGGCATGGTGCCAGAGCGTGACGAGATGAACATGTTACTGACCGCCGACCCGCGTACGCGCCAAATGGTGATACACCCAATTTTAACCGGTGACCCGAGTCGCCAGCTTGATCAACGCTTTTGGTTTTATGCACTTTATGCTGATAAAGGTATTACCGATGTCATGAGCGCAGTTTATGAAGGCCGCGTGATTCCGGCCTTGCTGCAATACTCTATGGTGAAGCGCGAATATTTAGGCCCGTTATGGGATGTAGCTGACGGTCTTGGTTTGGTTGAAGTGTTGCAACAAGGTATGCGTATCACCGTACCTTATTACCGTGTTACCTCTTATTCCGGTGCGCGTGAATCTAGCTTGAGTGTGGGAGGCAGTAATTACCCGTTGATTTCAGGTCAGTCAGTGGCTCACCTTGCGGTTCAGCAGCAGTTGTTAGATGCCAGTGTCGATATTCAAGAAGCCATGGCCCGTGAAGCGTTTAAAAACTTAACCGCTGCGAAGGCGGCGTCTGTTGGTGGAGACGCAGGCGCAGTACTTGGCTTTTTAGGTAAAATTGCCGCCAATGCCAGTTCCGTTGCAGAAACCCGAAATTGGTTACTACTACCTGATCAAATTAAAGTGACACGAATCCCATTAACATCAGGTACTCATACCGTGACATTGAATAGTGAGCCGGTAAAAGGGCAAAAACGAATTCAAACCAAGCAAGTTGAAATTAAGCCCGGTGAAATGACGCTGTGGAAAGTAAGAACTTTCCCCGTAAAAGCCAATCAGACCACACAACAAGTGGGTTTATAGTGCTAACTGCACTAAAATAGAAACCGATTCAAAATAAACATCACGAAGGAAGCCGCGATGAAAAAAGTAGTGACTTATGCCGTAATGGCTGGATTATGTGCCACCTTATTGAGTGGTTGTGGTAGTACTCGAGTTAATCGCGTTGACGCCAGTCAAGAGATTGCATTAACCGATAAATGGAACGACAAAGACTCACAATTAGTGAGTGAAGAGATGATTGGCGACATGCTGTCATTCCCTTGGATTCGTGATTTTAAACGTAATGGTGGTGATAAGCCGACGGTAATTATTCAGCGTGTGCGCAATAAGAGCCACGAGCATATTTCAGCCGAAACCTTCTTAAACGATTTGAAGCGCGCGATTATTCGCAGTGGTGATGCTCGCTTTGTTGCCAGCTCTGATGAGCGTGCAGATGTACGTGAAGAACGTGCCGATCAAGAGTTAAACGCGAAACAAGCAAAAGCCATGGGTAATGAAACCGGTGCTGACTTTGCACTTTCTGGCAGCATTAACTCGTTCGTTGATCAATTAGATGGCGATCGCGTGACCACCTACCAAGTGGATCTTAAATTGATCAACATGGAAACCAACGAAGAAGTTTGGAACGGGCAGAAAAAACTTAAAAAACTTCAAGAGAAGTCTAGCTACGGCTGGTAAGTATTTTTGTTTAAAACGGTTTAATAAAGCCTCCCTTCAAGGTAGAAGTGTATGCGTTTAATGGTCGCCGCTGTAACGGCAAGTTTATTGTTAACGGCTTGCGTAAGCAGCCCAAGTAAAAAACAAACCGATGGCACGCCCCACTGGGTGGTGAGCGAGCCTGTGCAAGGTGGCCATGTGTATGGCGTGGGCAGTGCGCCAGTTTATGGTGATGCCGCCCGTGCTTTACAACAAGCGCAAGATGCTGCGCGTGTCACGATGGTCCAAAAACTGAAAGTGACGGTATCGGGTACGTTGACCATGGACACACAAGAAGTGCGTCAAACCGGTCAGCAAACTCAGTTAATGAAAACCGTGCGTAATACCATTAGCAGCAGCATTCCAAATGCTGAGCTGGACAACGTGGTAGTTGAAGAAAACTTTGTGGATAAGTCAAGCAAAGTGGCTTACAGCTTAGTGCATCTTGATCGAATAAAAGCCGCGAGTAAGTTACGCCAACGCATCAGTGATCTTGATATGCAAATAACCGCTTTGAACGATAAAGTGGCCACTAATCAAGATACGTTAAAGCAACTACAGGGTTTGATGCCTGCTCTGAAATGGTTTGAGCAGCGTCAGCGTTTATCTGAGCAGATGCAGTTAGTGGATGTTAATAATCGCAGCGTGCCAAAAGATGAGATGTTAGTCGCGGTTGAAGATCGCATTAAATCATTGTTCGATGCGCTAGTGGTGAACTTAACGCCTAGCAATGCCGATGGCAGTAAAATGCGCGATGGCTTGGTAGAATCGTTAACAAATTTAGGACTGCGCATCAGCAGCCAATCGCCGCATTTAACATTCCGCTATGCCGCCAGTTTACGCCCAGTAGAAAAGGGCGGACGTTTTATTGTATTTGCGTCAGGTAAGGTGAGTATCGAAGATGCGAACGGTCGTACATTGAACAGTTTTACCCGTGAGGCCAAAGGTGTAAGTGCCGCTTCTAGTGAGCAAGCTGAATTCAAAGCAGTACAAGGCTTGGCTGGCGTGCTTGGTCAAGAGCTAGCGAAAAGCTTCGTTGCTAAAATCGACTAAGTATTTTTCAACAGTCAATAAATATGAAAGCCGTTATCGTTAGATAACGGTTTTTTTTTGCATGTTTAAAAATAGGGTTAGTTTTCATCAGGAAAGCGGAGTCGCATTTTTTGAAACTCAGACATGAGCGTTAATGCGGTAGCGGCTAAAGTAGGGTCGAACAGCGTTCCACTGCCATCTTTCACAAACGTGATAATTTCGGATTGAGAAAACGCAGGTCGATAGGCTTTGTGACAGCCAAGGGCGTCTATTACATCGACAATACTGACGATTCTGGCGGCAATATCAATTTCCTCTCCCTTGAGCTTGTTTGGGTGGCCATTACCATCCCACTGCTCGTGATGTTGCGCTGCAATACGGCTGGCCATTTGCAGTACCGGTCTTTCTGATTTGGATAATATATTCGCGCCAACTTCAGTATGTCGCGCCATGATCGCTTTATCTGATTCGTTATAACGGGTTTGTTTGGTAAGAATATGGTCTGGAATACCTATGGTGCCGATATCATGTAATGGTGCTGCTAACTTTAGCCGTTCACAGATATTCGCAGATAAACCGGTTGCTTGTGCTAATAAAAAGGCCATTTTGCTTACCCGTCGCACGTGATTACTTTCGTTTGGTATGCGGCGTTCTATGGTTTCACTTAATACATAGACTAACTCTTGGCGGCTTTGTCGAATGCCTTCCTTTTGATGCAAATTGTTGTGAGTAATCGCGACGCATTTTGTATAAATATCTAGTAAATGGCAGCCAATCTTATTGAGCTTGGCGTTGGGGCGGACATAAAGCAGGTTCTCACCGGTTGCTTGAATATTGTAGTACCCAATGTAGACCTCTTCGTTATGGATACTACTTTGATCGAGCTTGGCTTGATCAAAGTAGTGCGTAATTTCACTCGGCAGCTTGGCGTCGGGAGAGTGTTCAAGCAACTCTTTGATTTTTCCAGTGGCGGCCAAAATAGCATAGTGATGGGGTAAACTTTTTGCCGCGACGGCGTCTACTGGGATGTGGGTGCAGACTGCTCCACCTTCTAAATTTAACAGTGTGCCAATCTCCTCCAATACGGCACTGGCAAAAACAGGTAGCTGATGGGTGTCGACTATTTTGGAGGTCGCACCAATCAGATTATACAAACCTTGGCGATTGGCTTGAATGGTTTGAATATCTCGATAGCTGCGCAGTGCACTGTAAAGCAAGGTTCTAAGTTTGGTGGAGGTCAGCTCAGTTTTGTTTTTGTAGTCATTAATGTCGTATCGCTCAATGACGGTTTCTTCTGGGGCTTGGCCGGGCTGGCCAGTTCTTAATACTAAGCGTATGTCTTTATCTTTGATTTCTTCACGAATGAATTGCACAAGATGTAAACCGGCATTATCGGTTTCCATCACCACGTCAATTAGGGCTAATGCAAACGGCGGCTCATCCGTTATCAGCTGCTTGGCTTCTTTCATCGAGTAAGCATGAGTAAGCTCGATGCTTGCATGATCAAAGGTGCACGTTGAAAGCACTAATGAGGTGACCTTGTGCACTTGCTCTTCATCATCAACGATCAATATGCGCCACTTAGGGCGCTCAGATGCCGGCAGGGTATCGACGTGCTCTGATGCGTCGTCTTCGCCAAATAATAGATCTGAATCGGACATGCTGACTCCTTGTTTACTATCAGTTTAGACCTGTCTTAGAAGTCTGCTGCTACTCTTAGTTAAGAAAATGAGTTTTTTTAGCTGACACGGCTAAACTGGAAATATACGTATGAAAAATAAGAGGGCTTAGATGAGGCAGTGGTATGCCCGGCTTGGTTTTGGCGGCAAAATCCAACTTATCATTAATGTGGTGAGTATCAGTGTACTAACGCTGGCTATCGTAGTGATTGGGTTTGGATTTTACAGTGAATTCAAGCGCAATCTTGAACACCGAGTGTTACAAAAAAGTAACCTGTTGGCCGATGCGGTAGCGGTAGGCGTGGTGTTTGATCAGCCGGAATCTGTGAATATGCTGTTAAGCTCTCTTGCTGTCGATGAGGGGGTGAAGACCGTTATTGTCTATAAAAAATATGGCCCTGCCGACTATCGATATTTTTCCCATTATGAAAAAACAGGCCTAACACAGACCGACTTTAGCTATGAGCGCGGTTCAGTTCAGGAATGGCGCGATGGCGAGTTTGTCTTGCGATTACCCATATTAGTCGATAGTGAAGAGGTTGGACGATTAACTATAACCGAAGATGATAACTACCTAGCGAGCTTTGGTTTCAATATTTTAAAATATATGGTTCCAGTGTTGCTTATGAGCTTATTGGTTGTGTGGCTGTTAGCGCGCAGTTTGAAATCAAAGTTAGCCGCGCCTTTAAATGACTTAACAAAAGCCGTACATGAGGTAGCTTATAATCAAGATTATGCGCGTCAGGTTGAGATCACCAGCGATGATGAATTAGGTGAGTTAGGCCGTGCATTTAATTTAATGCTGTCTAAATTGTCGGAACATGACGCCTTTCGAGTCGAAAAAGAAACCGAAATAGTGCAACTTAATGCCGATTTAGAAAATAAGGTATATGAGCGAACGAAAGAGCTTGAGACCAGCTTAGACAATCTGAGGGTGACTCAGCAGCAATTAGTTGAACAAGAAAAAATGGCGTCGTTAGGCGCACTGGTGGCGGGGGTTGCTCACGAGATTAACACCCCTATTGGTGTTGGTATTACAGCGGTCAGTCATTTAGTCGAGAGTATCGAACGTATTAATAAGGCGTTTAATGGCGGCACGCTTACTAAGAAACAGTTCGCCGACATGCTGTCGGCCATTTTCGAAAGTGCAGGTATTGTCGAAAGTAACTTGCGCCGTGCAGCTGATCTTGTAAAAGCGTTTAAGTCGGTCGCGGTGGATCAATCGAGTGCCGAACCCAGGCTGTTTGTACTGGGCGCCTATGTGCAAGATATCCTCACCTCATTACGACCAACACTCAAGCGTACACAGCATGACATACAAATTGATATCCCAGAGGATCTTGATTTGTATTGTGACCCGGGGGTCATCTCCCAAATCATTACAAATCTCATTATGAATTCGTTGCACCATGCTTTTTCGGCGAATGAGCCCGGAGTCATTAATATTCGAGCTCGTCTTTTAGACAGAGTTTTAAGTATTACCTATGAGGATAATGGTCAAGGTATCGATAAGAGTATCCTCAAGCGGTTATTTGATCCATTTGTGACAACGAAGCGTGGCCAGGGCGGCAGTGGTTTGGGGACGCACATTATTTACAATCTGGTGACGCAAGCATTAGGCGGTCGCATACAGTGTATTAGCGAGCTAAACAAAGGTACGCGCTTTGAAATCACCCTACCGTTAGAAAACATTTCCCCGTTTCAATAATGGGCGCTAATTTGGTTCACATAGAGAAATTAAGCACTGCCATTGCTCATTTGAAATGGGCATCACCGAAAGACGATTGCCCTTTTGAATTAACTTTAAATCGCTTAAACGATCATCTTTTAATGCAAGGGCTTTAATACGAGCCAGCGTGGCAACCTGCTTAAAAGTCGTTTGATACGACATATCAATGGCTAGCCATTTATTTTCTATGAGTGACTTTGCATCAAAATAAGCACTGCTTTTATCAAGAGCGAGCGGGTCAGGGTAGGGCTCGCTAACAATTTTCATGACACCAGCAATTCCAATGTCCTTACAACTGGAGTGATAAAAAAAGGCTAAATCTCCTGGTGCCATCGTGCCGATAAAGTTACGCGCTTGGTAATTTCTAACACCATCCCAGCGTGCTGTCGTTTTTTGACGCAAATCTTGGATAGAAAATTCATCGGGTTCGCTTTTTAATAACCAATAGGTCATTTCACACCTTTACAAGAACTAGGGTTTCGATACATATTGCGCGCTCGGCGTTACATTAATTACAACTGTGTACAATTATTGCTTAAGACATAACAACCGTGCACTGAAAGCTGTGACGTTTGTCACGGTGATTAATGACTAAACAGCCTAAAGTAATAATAACAATCACATTTACGGATATCTCTTAAGGCAACTTAAATTTTACAGGATGTAGAGTAACTGCCGGAGTTTAAAACATGAAATCTCAACGTCCTGACCTAATGGTAATCATCAGTGTTATTTTTGTATTGGGTGCAGTAGCCACAAGTTTAACGGCTAATAGCGATGACCGGAATATACGCCCACAAATTTCTCAGCATATGATTCGCTAACCAGCATTTGTGTTTTAAGAATTAACGCTTCACCGTATATGAACTTTTTTCGGTGATGATGCCGTCTAGTGGCACATCCCATGTCTCAATGGGTAGCGTGGCTACCTTTTGAAATTCATGAGCGAGCCCAATGAGTTTTGGTTTGTTAAAACCACTTTGTTTTAAAAACTCAAAAGTGCGGTCATAAAAACCACCTCCCATTCCTAAGCGCCCACCGTTCTCATCAAATGCTACCAAAGGCATAAAGACCACATCTAATTGTTTTGCGGCTATCTGCGTATTGCGTTTTGGGTCAGGCTCAATAATGCCAAATTTGTTTTTAATGGTTGGGCCAGAATAGTCGGCAAAACACAGGTGCCCACTTTTAGTGGGGTGCAAACAGGGCAATAGAATATGTTTACCGCGGTAGCGTGCTTTTTCCATGACCACGATAGGATCCATTTCGCCATCATTGGCGAGATACAGCGCAATATTGTGCGCGCGCTGGAACCAAGGCTGGGTAAAAACGATTTGGCTTAAACTGCGAGCCGCTTGCAGCTGTTGCTGCGGGCTCAATTGATTGCGCATCTTGCGCATGTGTTGACGAATACTGGCGCGATCTAATAGGTCGTATTCGGTTTTCAAAATAGGGCTCTCCACTGTGCCGCTGTCAGAGAAAGGCCTTGAACCGAGAGGTCCAAGGTGGCGGTTCCAGTACTGAATCGGGCTTTCCGCTCAAGGCGGACATGCACTCCCTCAATGCCTAGGAACCTCCAAAATAATGATTAAGGCTCGAGGACTTCAACGACTGGCAAACACCCCAGAGAGCCTGCAAATTATAACGCAGTTAATTGGTATTTGCCGCACATTCTCTAGAATTAAACTGTACTAATTCCCTTGCATTTTACTTGTTTTTGCGATGTTACTCTTCAAGATCCATTTGCTGATCTTGCGCTAAGGCGCTTTCAAGCTTGTTGTTTATTTGTTTAATTTGGCTTTGTGTCGTTTCGCTGCCACAAGTGGCATTAAGGAAATCATAGGCCAAATTGAGAGCCGCCATAATGGCCACTCTTTCTGAGCCATATATTTTGCCTTGGCCTTTAATTTCTTTCATTCGTTGGTCAAGGAGTTGCGCTGCGCGTTCTAAGTCTTGGCGATTTTCAGCCGGGCAGGCCACTAGGTACTCTTTACCTAATATCTCAACGTTGACAGTCGAATTAGGTTTAGTCATTAGGTTCGTGCTCCAGCAGCTTTAAACGAGAAAGCATTTCGGCAATCTTATTGCGCGCTAGTTCATTTTGTTGAAGTAAACGCTGGCGCTCATGTTGCCAAGATTCCGTCTCAGTCTTGAGCTTGCGGTTTTCATCTTTGGTGCGCTGATAGGCAGTAATCAGCTCATCCAATTTTTTGTTAATGTCTTTAAGACTTGGGGAATCCATTGTGCACCCTATTTGGCAGTTGGGCTAAATATAATCTTGTGGCCTTGGTGGGTCAAATACAGCCGTGATACGATGGCATATTTTAGTACGAGCCTGCTTATGTCCAGTTCTGATAATCGACCTGTCAAAATTTCCCGCTTCGATCTTTATAGCAATATTGCCTTGAGCCAAGGAGCATTGGCATCGCCTTCTGCCATGCAAGGCTGGCTAACCGGTTACTTATGCACAGGTGCACGCTTAAGCAAAGAACAATGGTTGGCAGAAAGCGCAGAATACCTTGCTTTACCAAATGCTTGGAATGATAAAAGTAAGCTGCCTATTTTAGGCTTTTATCAGGATGAGTTAAAACAGATTCAAGGCCAAGATCTAGACTTTAAGCTATTACTGCCAAGTGATGAAGAAGAATTTGATGTTCGCATCCAAGCATTTTCAGAATGGTCTAAAGGATTTTTAGATGGTTTTGGTGCTTCCGGGCGAATTGCAGAAGACGACATAGATGAAGATGTCATGGAAATTCTGAAGCATTACGATGCGTTCAGTTATGGTATTGAAGAAGAGGACATTGACGAGGGCAGTGAGCGTTTATTCACAGAATTAGTCGAACACGCACGCGTGACAGCCCTGTTTATGTTTTATCATTTTAATCAAGCACAGCAAGAACCTAAACTGCACTAATTTAATAAGGTGGTTACGTTGAATTTTACCCAGCATAGAGACGCATTATTCAACAAGATGGCCGATAACAGCTTGGCTGTTATTCCATCGGCTGATATTCATTTACGTAATCGTGATGCGGACTTTCCGTTTCGCCAAAGTAGCGACTTTTTCTACTTAACTGGCTTCACCGAAGACAGCGCGTGTTTGGTGCTGCAAAAGAAAGGCGGTGAGTGTCGCACTATTCTATTTTGCCAAGCCAAAGTAAAAGAGATGGAGATTTGGACGGGCTATCGTCTTGGCCCTGAAGCCGCTGTTGAAAAGTTGAGCCTTAATGAAGCGTTTGCCATCACGGAGTTAGCGGCTAAATTGCCCGTATTAATGAGTGATTGTGAACAGGTATACGCAGCCTGGGGCAGTGATAAGGTTTGGGACAGGTCTCTAATCGACGCTATTGAAAAAGTGAAACTCAAAGCCCGCACGGGTGTGCAAGCCCCTACCGCTATGCAAGCCATTGAGCCTTTATTGCATGAGCTGCGTTTAATCAAAGACGATGCTGAAATCGAAACCATGGCCAAAGCGGCGAGCATCAGTGCTCATGCGCACATGGCCGCGATGAAACAAGTGACGCCGGGAATGTATGAGTATCAGTTAGAAGGCACTATTCGCCACTACTGTGCAGATCACGGCTCTCGGTTTGATGCCTATACCAGTATTGTGGGGGCAGGAGAAAATGCCTGCATTCTGCACTACACCCATAACGACCAGCAGATCAAAGACGGCGATCTAATTTTAATTGATGCCGGTTGTGAGGTGAATCATTACGCCAGTGATATTACTCGTACGTTTCCTGCTAACGGCCGATTTAGCCCAGAGCAAAAAGCCTTGTATCAGTTGGTGCTCGACGCACAATTTGCGGCCATTGATGCCGTAAAACCGGGCAATCACTTTAACCATCCACATGAAGCGACTCTGCAAGTGCTGACGCAAGGTTTGGTGGGCTTAGGTCTACTGACAGGGGATGTTAATCAACTTATCAAAGACGAAGCCTACAAGCCTTTTTATATGCATCGCACCAGCCATTGGTTGGGCATGGACGTTCATGATGTAGGTGCCTATAAAATTGACGGCCAGTGGCGAGTGCTGCAAGCGGGCATGGTGTTAACCATTGAACCAGGTTTGTACATTGCGCCTGATGATGAGTCTGTGGATAAAAAATGGCGCGGCATTGGCATCCGCATAGAAGACGATGTATTGGTGACGGCTAAAGGGCATCGCGTATTAAGTGAAGAAGTACCTAAGACCATTGCCGATATTGAGGCATTAATGGCTGGCAAGGCATGAAAAATTCGTTTGATGTGATCATTGTTGGCGCGGGTATGGTGGGAGCCAGTTTGGCTTTATTGCTACGCAAATACATGGCTCAAGGGTTATCCGTTGCGTTGATTGATGACCATCAAATTGATGCTACGCAAGGCCAGCAGCCCAGCTTTGATGATAGAACAACCGCGTTATCGTTAGGCACTCAGCGTATTTTTGAAGCACTGTCTTTATGGTCAGGCTTGGCGAGCGCTAGCTGTGCTATTGAACATATTCAAGTGAGTCAGCAGGGTCAATTTGGTCGCGTGCGTTTGCATGCAAAAGATGAATCGGTCGCGGCGTTAGGATATGTCATTCCAAATCGTGCATTGGGCCAAGTATTGTCACAGGCGTTATTGGAGTCACCTCAGCTTTCTATTTTTGCGCCAGCCAGTGTTGAGCACTACCAAATAAACTCAGACGGTGCCTGTTTACAGTTACAACTTGCGGGTGAAACGATTGAATTAACCGGTCGGCTATTGGTGCTGGCGGATGGAGTGAATAGCGCGGGTTGCCAGCAGCTAGGCATTGCTCAGCGTCGCCATGATTACGGCCAAACTGCGCTGGTTTGTAATGTGAGTTTTGATCGCCCACATGACCATTGGGCGTTTGAGCGCTTTACCCGTGGTGGGCCATTGGCGCTATTGCCGATGCAGGGTAATCGGTTTGCACTGGTTTGGTGTATGCCTCACGAACAAGCACAGGCACATTTAGCATTAGGTGAAACCGAATTTAACCTGCGTCTGCAACAGGCTGTGGGTTTTGATAAAGGCCGCATTATTAAAAGTGGTGATCGAAGTTGTTACCCGTTGGTATTAAGCCAAGCGGCTGAACAAGTGCGCAGTCACTTAGTGGTATTAGGCAATGCGGCCCATGGCCTGCACCCTGTGGCTGGGCAAGGCTTTAACTTGGCGTTGCGCGATGCAAAAGCATTAGCCAATAGCATTGCGCAAACATGGCAACAGCATGGCGCAGATCAACTGGGACAGTTGCCGCATTTGTTATCGTATCAATACGCTCAGGGGCAAGATCAAACCTTCACCATTGGTTTGAGTCATCATTTGCCAGTGCAGTTTGCACAATCAGGTGCTGCGTGGTCGCTTGTGCGTAGCGTGGGTTTAACCATGCTCGATACGTTACCCGTGGCAAAAACCCTGTTTGCTCGTCAAGCCATGGGTTTAGTGGGAAGTGCGCAGACGTGGCAGCCGTAATTGAATTTAGGAACGTTTAAAGATTATGAATCAGCAGTTTGATTTGATCATCGTGGGTGGCGGTTTGGTGGGCGCGTCGTTAGCGTGTGCGTTAAAAGATACGCCTATTTCTATTGCT
Source organism: Oceanicoccus sp. (assembly GCA_047621325.1). Lineage (GTDB taxonomy): Bacteria > Pseudomonadota > Gammaproteobacteria > Pseudomonadales > Oceanobacteraceae > Bermanella. The sequence continues at coordinate 369,072 of JBLHLT010000001.1, read as the reverse complement.
TTGGTTGAAGCTCAGCCTGCGTTATCTTTGAACGCCAATCCATTAAATATGGCTGATGCCGATATCCGGGTGAGTGCATTGAATCGTGCGAGCGAAGCATTTTTAACTCGTTTAGGGGTTTGGCAAACGTTACCAGCGGCACGATTAAGCGCCTATGACAAAATGCGGGTGTGGGATGGCGAAGGCACGGGCCATATTCAATTTACGACGAACGAATTAGCCGAAACCCATTTGGGTCATATTGTCGAAAATTCGGTGACGAGTGCCGGTTTAATGCAGGCATTGTCGCAACAAACCAATGTGCAGGTATTTAACCCTGCGAAAGTAGAAAGCATCGAATCACTTGAGCAAGACGAGACCTCATACCTACTACAGCTGGATTCTGGCCAACTGCTGCAAGCGCCCATGGTGGTTGCGGCAGATGGTGCGCGTTCTTGGGTGAGGGAATGGGCGCAGTTTGATATGCGCGAATGGGATTACCAACACCATGCTTTGGTCTGTACGGTTGCGTTAGAAATGCCTCATGATGCGTGCGCGTGGCAGCGTTTTACTGACGATGGGGTATTAGCGTTTTTACCGTTAGCCCAGCCAAATTTGTGCAGCATTGTTTGGTCTTGCTCTGAAATGCACGCACAGCAGTTAGTCGATTTAAGTGATGCTGAATTTTTAACGCATTTGACTCGAGCGTTTGAAAATACGCTCGGTGAGGTGACTGCGTGTGGTAAGCGCGCTGCCATTCCTTTGCGGCAGCGTCACGCTAAGCGTTATGTGAAAAATGGCATCGTACTCGTGGGCGATGCCGCTCACAGTATTCACCCATTGGCAGGGCAGGGCGTGAATCTGGGTTTTATGGATGCCTATGTATTGGCTGATGAAATTAAACAGGGCGTTGCTCGGGGTTTGTCGGCTAGTCATCAGCAGGTACTGGCTCGTTTTGAGCGCAGACGCATGCCTGAAAATTTATCAATGATGGCGACAATGGAAGGCTTCAAACGCTTTTTTGCAGTTAAAACGCCAGCTATTAGGTGGATGCGCAATTGGGGTATGACGAAATTGAATCGTGTGGGCTTCTTAAAGAATCATATTGTTCAGTTAGCTATGGGCAGTCAGCGAGAAATTCGTTAACCCAGTCCGTAGTTGTTTGGACTGATGCCTAATTCAGCAAAGTTTTCTTTGAAGGTCTCCAGATCGTAATCGTTGAAGCCCAGATACTCTAATACCATTGTCCCTATGTCTTGCCATTCGAAGTCTTCATCTTGTCGCCCTAATACTTTATATGTGCCGCAGATGTGTTCGGCCATTTTTAAGATGCAGGTGAGGGTTGTTTGGTCGTTCTCGATGGTTTGTTTGCTAAATAAACGCTTGCAGCTGTGGTGCTCTGCGATGATATCGCAGAGTACTTTGGGTAGGTTCCAAGATTTAGCCGTGTAGTAGCCGATGACAGCATGGTTGGTATTGAGCTGCTGGTTTTCAAAATCAATGATGCGGTTGTAGCCACCACTGTAACTTTCTTCTAACACCTCAAGGTAGTTAGGGTAACGGTTCATTAATAGCGGTACACCCACATTATGAAACAAGCCTAATGCGTATGCATTATCAGGGTAATTATAGCCAACTTGTTTGGCGATGGTTGCGCTGGTCATGGCAACGTCCATGGCGCTGTCCCAAAAGCGTGTAAGGGCTTTTATCGTCTCGTCGCTCATGGAACTTTTGATGCTAATACCATTCACGATATTGACCACGCTATTCATGCCCAAAATGCCAACCGCTTGTTGAATGCTGGTAATTTCATTCGACAACCCATAAAACGGGCTGTTGACCACTTTCAATACGGTACCTGCCAGCCCTACATCTTGCCTAATAAGATCGGCGATGCGGTTAATGTCAGGATCCGGCATGACTTGTTCCATTTGCAGATCCACCATGATTTGTGGCTGTGGCGGAATACTGATGCCTTGCAGGATTTTTTTAATTTGCTCTTCGCTGAGGTCAGACACTGGTCGAGGCCTAAAAATGGTTATCTGATATTTAGTTTAGACAACATTCAGCATTTCCCAGTTATAATTACCCTTGTTTTGATAGAAATCATTTATCCACAGGAATCCTATGACCTTACCCATTTTGCGCCTACGAGCGAAAGAAGATAAACGCCTAAGACAAGGTCACGTCTGGATTTACAGTAATGAGGTGGATACTAAGGCAACACCTTTGAAAGACTTCACCTCGGGTGAGCAAGTGATTGTGCAAAGCTCGCAAGGTAAAAACCTTGGAGTGGCTTATATCAACCCTAGTAGTTTGATTTGTGCGCGTTTGTTATCGCGTCGTCCTAAGTTATTTGGTCGTGGCCAGATCATGCAAAAAATTGAAATGGCGCTGGCCTTACGTGAAGCCTGTTTTGATCAACCTCATTATCGCTTGGTGTATGGTGAGAGTGATGGTTTACCGGGCCTAGTGGTCGACCGCTACGGTGATTATTTTGTGGCACAAATATCGACAGCGGGCATGGAAGCGATGAAGTCACAAATTCAAGCCGCCTTGACGCGAATTTTTGACGTGAAAGGTTTGTTGTGGAAAAACGATGGCAAGATGCGAGTACAGGAAGGCCTTGAAGAATACGTAGAAGTGGCCGTTGGTGATGTACCAAAAATGGTGCCGATGATTGAAAATGAAACTCAGTTTGAAGTACCGGTTTGGGATGGGCAAAAAACAGGTTGGTTTTATGACCATCGTTTAAATCGTGAACGCATTAATCGTCACGTTAAAGGTAAGCGCGTATTAGATATTTGTAGTTATGCTGGTGGCTGGGGGGTACAGGCTGCCACGGCAGGTGCCGAGCATGTAACTTGTGTTGATGTATCTAAGCAAGCGTTAGACTGGGTAGATAATAATGCCAAATTAAATGGCGTAGCGGATGCTGTAACGTGTATTAAAGGTGATGCGTTTACGGTTATGGAAAAACTGATCGAAGAAGGTCAATTGTTTGATGTGGTGATTTTAGATCCGCCGGCGTTTATTCCTAAGCGTAAAGATATACCGGCTGGTGAACGTGCTTATCAAAAATTAAATCAACTGGGCATGCGTTTAATCGGTGCTGATGGCTTTTTATTAAGCGCGTCCTGTTCTATGCATTTAAGTGAGAGCAGTTTAGAAAATATGTTAATGCAAGCAGGCCGTCACCTTGATCGTCATGTGCAGATCATCGAACGTGGTGGACAAGGCCCTGACCACCCAGTGCATCCGGCGATAGCCGAAACACGTTACATAAAAAGCCTAATGTGCCGCGTGGCTTTTAATTTATAACAAAGAAATAGATCACACATGAAAGCGTTGATTCAGCGTGTGCAGCACGCAAAAGTGGATGTGGCCAGTGAAACCACAGGTGAAATTGGCCAAGGTATTTTGGTGTTATTGGGTGTCGAAAAAGAAGATACGCAAGAGATTGCCGATAAGCTATTAAAAAAATTAATGGCTTATCGTATATTTTCAGATGCTGACGGTAAGATGAATTTAAACGTTCAGCAGATTGAAGGCAGTTTGCTTGTCGTTTCTCAATTCACTTTGGTTGCCGATACCCAAAAAGGCACACGCCCAGGATTTTCAAAAGGTGCATCACCCGTATTAGGTGAAGCTCTTTATGATTATTTTGTGCAAAAAAGTACGACTCTTATCAATACGCAGACAGGACGTTTTGGTGCGGATATGCAAGTGAGTTTACAAAATGATGGGCCGGTAACGTTTATGTTAGAAGTGAATTAACACAATAGTTACGTCGAAATAAAAAAGGCGATCAAATGATCGCCTTTTTTATTTAAAATAATTGTTCGGGCGTAAAATCGCCGTCTTCGTCATTGTTTTCCTGATCATTGTCTGTTGAGTAGGCGTTGCTAATAGCCGGAGGCTGTTCCATTTGCTGTGGAATATTTTCTTTACGGAAGGTCTCAAAAATGGCATCGGTTTGGCCAGGATAAGCTCTGTTACCTGTTTTAGGGTCAATTCGAATTGAAACCAAACCGTCAGGTTGTTTGATGGGGGAGTCAGGCATATCTTTTAATGCTACGCGCATGTATTCAACCCAAATAGGTAATGCGGTATTGCTACCAAAAGCCCACTTACCCAGTGTTCTAGGGCTATCAAACCCGACCCAAACATTGGCAACCAGTTTGTTGTTATAACCTGAAAACCATGCATCTTTTTGATCGTTTGTGGTACCGGTTTTACCTGCCAGATCATTGCGCTTAAGTGCTAATGCGCGTTTACCGGTTCCTTGTTTGATAACATCTTTGAGCATGGTATACATTAGATAGTTAACACGCTGATCCATTATACGAGGAGCCAGTGGTGGAAATTGCGATATGTATTCTTCGAGTAGAACTTGGTTGTTCTCTTGCGCAACGGCTATATTAATTGTTTCGTCTGACTCAGCTTTTTCTTTTTGCGTTTTTAATTCTTCGTCTAGCTTTTCTTTAAAATCGTCAATACTTTTTAAGCACGACTCACAAACAATTTTCGCTTTGTGTTCAAAAAGAACGAAACCTTCGTTGTCTTCAATTTTAGTAATAAAGTGAGGGTCAACTTTATAGCCGCCGTTAGCCAAGGCATTATATCCACTGGCCATTTCATAAGGAGTTAACCCGGAGCTACCCAAAGCAAGTGACAGGTCGCGATTGAGTTTTTGTCTGGGTAAGCCAAAACGCGTAACGTAACTAATGGTTCGGCCAATGCCGGTGCGACTGAGCACACGAATGGAAACAAGATTGCGTGATTTGTATAGGGCTTGACGCAGGCGTGTTGGCCCAAAGAATTTACCGCTGTAGTTTTCAGGTCGCCAGATGGCTTCAAGGCTATCGTCTTCAAACACAACAGGTGCGTCATTAATAATAGACGCTGGAGTTAAGCCATATTCTAAACCTGCACTGTAAACAAAGGGTTTAAAGCTCGAACCTGGTTGACGGTCGGCTTGAGTGGCGCGATTGTATTTGCTGAGGTTGAAATCATAACCGCCCACGAGGGCTTTAAGCGCACCGTTTTGAGGGTCAAATGAAACTAAAGACGCTTGTGCTTCTGGTTCTTGTGCTAGCCAAAAACCATCATTGATTTTTTGAATCAAAACACGCTGGCCAACACTAAAGAGTTGTTCGGCTTGTGTGATTTCTGGCCCGAGTTGATTGACCGTTTTGTATTGCCTTGCCCATTGAAAGTGCGCAAAAGGCATCGCAATATTTTTTTGCTGAGTGCTGGCCAGTTCAATAGAGTGATCGTCAGTGTTGATGTGTGTAATGACAGCCCATTGCAAATCGCCTGGATTGTTTAAATCCCGAATTTGCTCAAGCCAATAATGAGTATTTAAATCTTTTGGGCTTGGCGGTAAAAAGAGGGTCTTATCCACACTTGGGCTAGGATCCCCTTCTTGCCAAATAGTCGGACGTACATAAACTGGAATATCTTGCTGTTCGGCCAGGATAAAGGCGGGTAATACTTTCGCCTCTGAACGCAAGCCATGTTTACGATCATAATCTTGTAGGCCTTCACGTATTACTTTTTGCGCTGTTGTTTGCAGTTTACTGTGAATGGTCGTGGTGACGCTGTAACCTTTTGTATAGAGGTCATCTGGGAAGCGCTCTAGCATCTCAGCACGTACTAATTCAGCGATGTAAGGGGCTTCTATTTCGGTTGCAAGGCCGTGATATTTGGCTGAAATTGGTTCAGAGCCAGCTTCGTCAAATTCTTCTTGGGTAATGAAATCAGACGTGAACATACGTGCAAGTACGTAGTTGCGGCGATAAATGGCGCGCTCAGGGTTGTTGATTGGATTAGCCGCACTAGGGGCTTGCGGTAAGCCTGCAATCATAGCGAGTTGCGCGAGAGATAACTCTTGAATCGATTTACCGTAATAAACTTGAGCGGCAGATTCGACACCGTAAGCACGTTTACCTAAATATATTTTATTGACGTAGAGTTCTAAAATATCCTTTTTGCTTAATTCTCGTTCAATATGCAGTGCTAATAAAATTTCGGTAAATTTACGGGTAAAGGTTTTTTCACTGCTGAGGTAATAGTTTTTTGCTACTTGCATGGTGATGGTACTACCACCTGAGCGTTTTTTACCGGTAGTGATTAATTCATAGGCAGCACGAGCAAGCCCTTTGAAGTCAATTCCAATGTGTTGATAGAAGTTTTCATCTTCAGCCGCAATGAGCGCGTTATAAAATTGCTGAGGCACGTCATCGTAGGCCACAGGCATACGACGCTTCTCACCGTACTCGGCCATTAGCTTGCCGTCGCTGGTATAAATGCGAAGTGGTGTCTGCAATTGAATGTTTTTTAAACTCTCAACGGCAGGAAGGCTCGGTGCAAGATATAAGTACACACTACATACGCCTAAAATTAGACTAAAGAAGCCAGCGGCGCAGGCTAATATCAAAAAACGCAAAACAGGTCGATTTTTTTTCATCATTAAATGCTTAAAATGCTCGTTTACCCAGTAACTATGGGGTGTTGCCATTATAAATGGTTTTTGTTCTTTTCGCAGGATTGTGCTTATAATGCTCCGATATTCGTGCATTTTGGCATTTTTCCGCCTTGGATGCTGGATAAATTAAGGAATAGCAGTGCTAGCCAATCTATTTAAAAAGAAAAATAAGGCAGTCCTTGGGGTCGATATTAGCTCAACCAGTATCAAAATAATTGAACTTGTTGAGCAAAACGGTCGAATGCAGGTTGAAGCCTACGCATCAGAGCCCCTGCCAGAAAACTCAGTGGTTGAACAAGCCATTAATGATGAAGAAGCCGTCGGCGGTGCTATCAAAAAAGCATTGTTGCGATCTCGCACGGGTGTCAAGCGTGCAGCGGTTGCAGTGGCAGGCTCAGCTGTTATTACCAAAGTCATTCAAATGGGCGCAGGTCTGTCTGATGACGAAATGGAGCAGCAAATCACGTTAGAGGCAGACCAATATATCCCTTATCCCCTTGAGGAAGTTGCCATGGATTTTGAAATCCAAGGCGCTGTTGAGGGTGATGATCAGCGTGTAGATGTTTTGCTTGCTGCTTGCCGTAAAGAAACAGTCGAGCTCAGAGAAGACTCTATCGAAATTGCCGGCATTGAATCTGCGGTTGTTGATGTAGAGGCATTTTGTATTGAGCGCGCTTTTAAATTGCTTGAGTCACAATTAGAGGGTGAGCAAAAAGATACGGTGGCCATTATTGATATCGGTGCCACCATGACCACTCTGAACGTATTGAATCAAGGCAAGATCATTTATACCCGCGAACAAATGTTTGGTGGCCAGCAGTTAACAGAAGAAATACAACGCCGTTATGGTATTAGCGCCCAGGAAGCTGTGCGAGCCAAACTAGAGGGCGGCTTGCCAGATGATTATGCAACTGAAATATTGATGCCGTTTAAAGAGTCAGTGGTTCAGCAAGTTAGCCGCTCTTTGCAGTTTTTCTATAGCTCTAGCCAATATAATGATGTTGATTATGTGATATTGGCTGGTGGTACATCGTCTTTGGATGGTTTAGCCCAGTTGGTGCAAGATAAAATTGGCACGCCAGCCATTATTGCAAATCCCTTTGCCAATATGACGCTAGGGGCAAAAGTAAATGCACAGGTGTTGGCAAATGATGCTCCTGGCTTATTAGTGGCATGTGGTTTAGCCATGAGGAGTTTTGATTAATGGCAAAGATTAACCTCAGGCCTTGGCGTGAAGAATTACGCCAAGAGCGTCAAAAAGAATATGTAGGTGTTCTCGCTTTAGTACTGATTGCCGCGCTTTCTATTTGGTGGTTTGTCAGTGGTGCTTTTAGTGAAGCTATTCAAGCACAAGAATATCGTAATCAATATGTGCAGAAACAAACCTCTGCCCTTGATAAAAAAATCAAAGAAATTCAAGAATTGCGCACCAAAAGACAGGAGCTATTGGATCGTATGAAATTGATTCAAGACCTTCAGGGTAATCGTCCTGTGATTGTCCGCATGTTTGATGAGATGGCGCGCATCATGCCTGAAGAATTATTTATGACCGATGTATCCTCCAAGGGAACCTTGTTTACTATAAAAGGGCAGGCATCTAGTAATGATCAAATCTCTCAGTTGATGCGTAATTTTGATGCATCTCTTTGGTTTGCTAACCCTAATTTACTGGGTGTGAAATCGGGTGATAATGGTTATAACAGCTTTGATATGCTGGTTAATCAATCCACTCCTGCTGTTGAAGGAGTTAAGTGATGGATTTACAACAATTAACTGAAAAGATTAATGGTTTTGATGTCAACGACATTGATTGGAATAACATGGGGTCGTGGCCACTTGCTGGTCGTGCGTTTTTTGCAGCCTTGGTTTTTTTTGGTGTGTTGGTAGGACTTTATTTCCTCGATATTCAAAGTTCAATTGAGCGATATGATCAGGTTATTGCTCAAGAAGATGTTATTAAGAAAGACTTTGAAACAAAGGCTTTTCGAGTGGCAAACTTAGATGCTTACAAAAAACAACTAGCTGAAATTGAAGAGTCGTTTGGTAGTTTATTGCGTCAACTGCCTAGAGATACTGAAGTAGCCGGTTTGTTAGAAGATATTACGGCTTCTGCTGTTGGTGCGAATTTAGATATACGCTCTATTAATCTTGATAAAGAAACTGAGACTGAATTCTATACCGAGTTGCCTATTAATATTGACGTGGTGGGCGAGTATCATGATTTTGGTGCGTTTGTGAGTGCGGTTGCCGGACTTGGTCGAATAGTGACCTTGCACGACTTTTCAGTTGTGCCTGCTGGTGATAAAAACAACAATCAATTGAATTTGAAAATCATTGCTAAAACTTATCGCTATAATGATGAAGCGAAAAAGCCTAGCAAAAATAAAAAAGCTAAAAGGTAACGGTAATGAAGAGACTATTATTACTTAGTATTATTTTTTTAGCGGCTTGCAGTGATTCCAATACAAGTGATCTGCAGGAATTTATTGCTGAGACTACCGCTAAGCCCAAGGGGCGAATTGCACCATTGCCAGAGTTTAAGCCGTATTCTGCATTTATATACAGCGCCTCTGCGTTACGCTCACCATTTGAATCACCCGTTGCGTTTGAAGAGCTAAGTAATCGTGTTGATGATACAGTGGATCCACCTAGTCAGGTTCGAGTTAAGGAAGCATTAGAGCGCTATAATTTGAGTGAATTATCCTTGGTAGGCACGCTTTCAAAGGATGTCGATGGTAAGCTAAAGGCATTGGTTAAAACGCAAGCAGGCAATGTTCATATGGTTGAGCAGGGTCAATACATGGGTAAAAACCATGGGCGAATTGTTAATGTGAATGATAATAAAATAGAAATAATCGAAGTCGTGCCGAACGGCAGTGGCGGCTGGATTTCAAGACCTCAAACTTTGGGGTTAAACCAGTCAGCCGGGGATGAAAAATAATGAAAAATACCATATTGAAAAATAGTCTAGCCGCCTTGTTAATATTGGCTTCGTCCTCGCTTTATGCAGCGGCAATTAAAGATGTGACGTTTGCATCTTTGCCTGGCGATAAGACTGAAATGAAATTGTCTTTTGATGGCACTCCCCCAATTATTTCAGGTTATACCATTGAAGAGCCAGCACGTATTGCATTAGATTTACCGGGCACCACGAGTGAACTTAAGTCTAAATATCACAAAATTGGTATGGGTAATGCACGCACAGCGATCATTGTTGGCACCAATGAAAAAACCCGAGTTATTATTAATTTAACTGAATTAACAGGCTATCAAACTCGAACTGAAGGTAATGACCTGTTCGTTATTGTGGGTCAGCAAGAAATTGCGCAAGAGGCTGATGTTAGCCTGCTAACCGCTCAGGATGGGCCTAAGTATCAGTCTAAGAAAAAAGACGAGAGCGGTCGTATTATTGATGTGGATTTCCGTCGTGGAGATTTAGGTGAAGGTCAGGTACTTATTAGCTTGAGTAATCCAAATGTACCTGTAGATATCAGTCAGGAATCGGGTCGTATTCGTGTCGAGTTTAGCAATGTAAAGCTTTCTGAGGAAATGCGTCGTCGCTTGGACGTACGTGACTTTGCCACGCCTGTGCGTTTTATTGATGCCACCATAGAATCAGGCAAGCCCGTATTCTTCATTGAGCCTACAGATGATCGTTATGAATATCTTGCCTATCAAACGGACAACTTGCTAACCGTTAATGTGAAGCCGTTAACGAAGGCAGAGCAAGAGCGAAATAAAGAAGAGCGATTCCCATATACGGGTGAAAAATTATCTTTGAACTTCCAAGATATCGAAGTGCGTACTGTATTGCAGATCATTGCAGACTTCACCGGATTTAACTTGGTAGCAAGCGATACAGTGCAAGGCAGCATAACGTTACGATTAAAAAATGTACCTTGGGATCAAGCACTAGATATCGTTCTTAAATCACAAGGGTTAGCGAAACAACAAATTGGTAATGTACTAATGGTTGGGCCTGCTGATCAAATCGCGAATCGTCAAAAAATAGAATTAGAAGCTAATCGACAAGTTGAAGATTTTGCCCCGCTACGTACGGAATTTATTCAGGTTAGATACGCTAAAGCCACTGATTTGTTGGCGCTAGTGTCATCGGAAGGCTCGTTATTGGGTGAGCGCGGTAGTGCCAGTGTGGATGCGCGTACTAATACTATTATTTTACAAGATACAGCTACTTCTATTGAAGCGGTTCGTCGAGCGATAAAAGTTCTTGATGTACCTGTTCGTCAGGTGTTGATTGAAGCGCGTATTGTTGTGGCGTCTACCAACGTAGGTGAAAACTTAGGTATTCGCTGGGGTGGTGGTTACGGTGTATTGAAGAACGATAAAATTATTACGGCGGGCGGCTCGCGTGCGGCGACAACTGCTTACAATAATATTGTTGTAGATAGGCTGAACGGAGATGATCCAAAAGATTTCAACTTTGATGATGGCAGTGTGGTTAACTTGCCAGTTAATAGCGCCAATGCGACTACCTTTGGTATAGGGGTTAATGCATTTGATTATATGTTGGATTTAGAATTGTCTGCGATGGAGTCTGATGGTAAGGCAGAAATTATTTCCCAGCCTCGTGTTATTACTGCAGATGGTCAAACGGCTCGTATTCAGGCTGGCTCACAAATTCCATACGAGCAAGCATCAGCCAGTGGTGCAACCACCATTACATTTAAAGATGCTGTCTTGAAGTTAGAAGTAACACCACAGATTACGCCGGATGACCGCATATTGATGGACTTAATTATTAATAAAGACGCTATAGGGGAGGTTATTAATAATATTCCTACGATTGATACCAATGAGCTAGAGACCCAAGTATTAGTTAATAATGGCGAAACCATTGTCCTAGGTGGTATTTTCCAGTCGGAAGATGTTACACAAATTGATAAAACACCATTCTTTGGCGACTTACCTGTAATTGGTCGTCTTTTCCGTCGTACTACTCATACAGAAGACAAGAGCGAGTTGCTAATCTTCATTACACCAAGGCTTGTGAAGGACGTATTAAGCACACGCTAGAGAGATATATGGCAAAACATAATATTTATTTAGTGGGGCCGATGGGTGCTGGAAAAAGCACCATCGGCCGTTTGCTTTCCACTGAATTAAAACTTGAATTTAAAGATAGCGATAAAGAAATTGAAGATCGTTGCGGGTGCAATATTCCGTGGATCTTTGATGTCGAAGGTGAGCAGGGTTTTCGTGACCGTGAAGTCATTGCTATTGATGAAATTACGCAAGAAAGTGATGTGTTAATGGCGACGGGTGGTGGGGCCGTGCTTCGATCTGAAAACCGTCTTCATCTTAAAAGCAGAGGCACGGTTGTTTATCTTAAAACCTCGGTCGAACAACAGCTAGCACGTACGTCAAAAGATAAAAATAGACCGCTACTTCAAATAGATAACCCAGAAGAAGTTCTCACTCGATTGATGAAACAACGAGATCCCCTGTATCAAGAGGTAGCGGACATCACGATTTACACCGATGACCGTAATCCAAAATTTGTTGTGCAAGAAATCCTAAAGCGATTATCTGAGATTAATATCATTGAATAGTATGAAAACTTTAACGGTAGATTTGGCTGAGCGCAGCTATCCAATTTTTATAGGTCAGGGTGTATTGGCTGACTCGTCACTTGTTAAGCCTTACGTGAAGGGGCAGCAAGTTATGATCGTCACTAATGAAACAGTTGCACCGCTCTATCTTGAACAAGCTAAGTCACTATTTGCAGAGTTTCAGGTTGATGAGGTCATTCTGCCTGATGGTGAAGAGTTTAAAAATTTAGATCATTTAAATCTTATTTTTGATGCGTTGTTAAGTAAGCGTCATAACAGGACCACTACATTGGTTGCGTTAGGTGGTGGCGTGGTAGGCGATATGACCGGTTTTGCGGCTGCGAGTTATCAGCGAGGTGTTGATTTTATTCAAATACCGACCACGCTGTTATCTCAAGTAGATTCCTCTGTCGGCGGTAAAACAGGTGTGAATCACGCTCTGGGCAAAAATATGATTGGTGCATTCCATCAGCCCAAGTGTGTGTTAATTGACGTCAATAGCTTAAGCACCTTACCCGCTAATGAGTTGGCAGCTGGCATGGCAGAAGTGATTAAGTACGGCTTAATATGTGACTTAGAATTCTTTGGTTGGTTAGAAAGCAACATCGATTTATTGAATAAGAAAGACACTGACGCGCTTGTTTATGCAATTGAAACCTCATGTTTGAATAAAGCAAAAGTAGTGGCATTGGATGAACGCGAGGGCGGTATTCGGGCCATTTTAAATCTTGGGCATACTTTTGGCCATGCTATTGAGACCGACCAAGGTTATGGTAATTGGCTGCATGGCGAGGCTGTTGCAGTTGGTATGCTAATGGCCGCAGACCTTTCTGCGCGCTTAGGTTGGATTGAGCCTCAAGACGTTATACGTATTGAGTCGCTGTTAGTGGCTGCGGGTTTGCCGACAAAATCACCTCAAGGGATGAGAGCTGATCAATTTAAAAAGTTTATGGCAGTAGACAAAAAGGTGTTAGATGGTAAGCTGAGATTGGTTCTTTTGCGAGCAATGGGTGATGCTATCACTACATCAGATTTCGCACTGGATCATTTTGAGGCTACTCTGACGCACCTGACCAACTAATAATAAAATGGAGGGCAAGATGGCTGACTCAAATAAGGCATCTCCCGACATTATCCTATTAGGGGAGCGCGAGCAGCAACTGGATATGTTGCTGCACGTTCAAGAGTTCAGTGCTATGGCGGTACTGATAACGGGCCCCGTCGACATCGGTAAAACAGCATTGCTTGAAGTAGCAACTGCTCAGCTAAGCGTTCATCATCAAGTTATTCTCATAAACTCCGTACAAACTTGCCAACTGGCTGAGTTGATAGACGCTATCGCACAGCAGCTAGGTTGTAGTGCTAATCTTTTAGATCTTGATTCCGAATTGAAAAAAATGGCTCAACAGCAGGAAACGCTGCATCTTCTAATTGATGATGCACACTTGATTGCGGATGATGTGCTGAAACTTTTGATGGAAAAATCTGCTCAAGAACACGGCTGGCGGCTCATTTTGTGTGGTGACGAGTCCTTAAAGGCACGTCTTAATGACTTACAGAATCACTTTGAAAATAAATTATATCATTTGATCGAGCTATCCCCGCTTTCTGAAGATGAGAGTGAGTTATTCATATCTCAATTATTTAAACGCTCAGGAATAGATGTTCTGCCACTAAGTAGCAAAGATATGCACCAGTTGTGGTTATTAAGTAAAGGCGTTCCTGGGAGGTTGATAGAGCTAATTGAGTTGGAACAAGATAATCAGAAACAGCGCTCAGGACGCTTGCCGCTAGGGCATATTGCGGCGGTTTGCCTGATAGGTTCAGCACTGTTTGTGTCATTTCTTTATCAGGATAATCGTCCAGCAGAAAGTGAGGATGTTATTGCGCTGCTTTTAGCTCAGCAAGAGGCGCGTAATAATGTTCTTGAAAGTCCTGTATCAAATGCTGGGTTGACTACTGAAGAAGAGGGTTTGAAAACTAACCAACATGTAGATTCAGTCGTTTCAGCTATTGAGCCCCCCGATCTAGAGACTATCTTGAGTAAGGCTGAGATAGATTCGTTTGATGATAACGTCCCCAAGCAAAATATATTATCGTCAAGCGATGCGTCTATCCCTAAAAGGGTAGAGACACCCCCTGTATCCTTGGGCAAAATTAAGCCCACACCTATTGCTGCAGTGGCTCGATCAGTTACGTCGGGGCCATCAAGTACTCATCCATTGCTTTTGGCGCCTAGTCAGTCTTATGCGCTGCAATTATTAGGGGTGCGTAATGAAGAGAGTGCCAAGGCATTTGTGCGAAGATTTGCTCGGCAAATGGATGGCAGTAAATTAACGATTTATGAAACACGATATAAAGGCGAGCCTTGGTTTGTTGTGGTTTACGGCCCTATGGACGATAAGCAGCAAGCTAATCAGCAGGCCAAGCAGCTTTCAAAAACGATTAAGGGCAAGCCTTGGGTGCGTCCAATTAGCAAGATTCAGGCGGATATAAGCCAGATACGATAACCCTATTTTACATTTATCTTAACTGCACAGCGTAACGGAATTCCCCTCCTCTTTACGTGATAAACCTCTAGTTTGGCTAATTTATTTGAGCCTACCCTCACTCGCGTGTAGAATAAGCCTCCTTTTGTCTGTTCAAAACTACTGAATCGGCGTCCAAATGCCATATAAGGCATTGATTTATAAAGAATTTTTGATGAGAGCGTCTATGAGAACAGGTCTGTACACACCAGGTGAATTCAAAGACAACTGTGGTTTTGGCTTGATTGCCCACATGGAAGGTCAGACGAGTCATGACCTATTGCGTACGGCTATTGAATCATTGACTTGTATGACACACCGCGGCGGTATCGCGGCAGATGGCAAAACAGGTGATGGTTGTGGCTTATTGATTCAAAAGCCAGATGGCTTCTTACGTCAGGTGGCTAAAGCCGACTTGGGTATAGAGCTGCCTGAACAATATGCTGTGGGTATGATCTTCTTAGATCTAGATGCTGCAATTGCAGATCAACAGCGTACCGCAATGAATAAAGCGTTTGCTGATCAAGGTTTAGCGGTAAATGGCTGGCGTGTGGTTCCTACAAATAATGACTGCTTAGGGCCTATGGCGGTTGATTGTTTGCCTCGTTTTGAGCAGGTATTTGTAAGCGCAACAGAGACAAAAACAGAGCAAGCATTTGCGGTACAACTATATTATGCGCGTCGTAAGGCTGAAATTGCCTTAGCTGAATTCAGCGACTTCTACATTTGTTCTTTGTCAGAAAAAACCTTGTCTTATAAAGGTTTAATGATGCCAGTGGACCTTCCCAATTTCTATTTAGATCTAGGTGATGAACGCTTAGAAACCGCTATTTGTGTATTCCATCAGCGCTTTTCTACTAATACCGCGCCGCGCTGGCCTTTGGCTCAGCCATTCCGTCTATTGGCTCACAATGGTGAGATCAACACCATTCGCGGTAATCGTAACTGGGCGGCAGCCCGAGGTAATAAATTCCAATCGCCATTGTTAGAAAACTTGGAGTCTATTCAGCCTATTGTTAATACAACAGGTTCGGATTCGTCTTCTATGGATAACATGCTTGAGCTATTGCATACCGGTGGTATGGATATGTTCCGCGCGATCCGCATGATGATTCCACCGGCTTGGCAAAACGTTGAGACAATGGATGCTGATTTACGCGCATTCTATGACTACAACTCAATGCATATGGAGCCTTGGGATGGTCCGGCTGGCTTGGTTATTACTGATGGTCGTTATGCGGTTTGTGGTCTTGACCGTAATGGCTTGCGCCCTTCTCGTTGGGTGAAAACCAAAAATGGCTTTATTACAGTGGCTTCTGAAATTGGTACGCACAGCTATAAACCAGAAGATGTTATTTCAAAAGGGCGTGTTGGTCCTGGTCAGATTCTAGCGATTGATACCTTAACGGGTGAAGTGTTAGAAGCAGACGAAATTGATAATCGCTTGAAGAATTCTCAACCTTACAGCAAATGGTTGAAAGAAAACTCAATGCGAATTGAATCTAAATTAGAGCTAGAAAGCTTCAAAGAAAATAATTTAAACAAAGATGAATTAAAAGCTCGTCAAAAACTACACCTTGTTAGCTTTGAAGAGCGTGAGCAAGTATTGCGTCCTATGGCCGAACAAGGTGTCGAAGGCACTGGCTCAATGGGTGATGATGCGCCAATGGCTGTGCTTTCGCAGAAGTCTCGCCATGTTGCGGATTATTTCCGTCAAATGTTTGCACAGGTGACGAATCCGCCAATCGATCCATTACGTGAAGCGATCGTAATGTCGCTTGAAACGTGTATTGGTAAAGAGCAAAACGTATTTGTTGAAAATGCCGATCACGCTAAGCGTATCGTGCTAACTAGCCCTGTTTTATCACCATTAAAATTCAATGGCTTGAAGAGTACGGGTAAAGAAGAGTTTAAATTTACAACTATTTCTCTTGGTTATAACGCTGATTTCGGCCTTAAAGCGGCGATTGATAGTGTTGTAGAGCAAGCGATTAGCGCCTCTCAAGAAGGGATTACCATTCTAATTTTGTCTGATCGCAATATTGCGGCTGGCCAGTTGGTGGTTCCTGCAGCAATGGCGACAGGTGCAGTGCATCACGGTTTAATTAAGAAAGGTTTGCGTACTGAAAGTAACCTAGTTATTGAAACGGGCGATGCCCGCGACGCGCATCACTTCGCCGTTCTGATTGGATTTGGTGCTACCGCGGTTTACCCATGGTTAACCTATGAAGTGCTAGCAGATATGCACCGTACGGGTGAGTTATTGGGCGATCCTTTGCAGTCGAACCAAAACTACCGTAAGGGTATTCGCAAAGGCTTGCTGAAAATCCTATCTAAAATGGGTATCTCTACAATTGCTTCATACCGCGGTTCGCAATTATTTGAAGGTATTGGTCTTGCAAGTGATGTGGTTGATCTTTGTTTTTGTGGATTGAGCAGCCGTATTCAAGGTGCTGGTTTTGATGAATTCCAAGAAGACCTTGTGCGAAATGCAGCCAATGCATGGAAAGAGCGCAAAGGGTTGGATCAAGGTGGTTTACTGAAATATGTTCACGGTGGTGAGTATCACGCCTTTAATCCAGATGTGATTACAACTATTCAGGATGCCGTACAGACTGGTTCCCAAGCGTCGTACGATAAGTACGCTGATCTTGTGAACAACCGTCCTGCAGCAACGTTACGTGATTTGTTAGCCGTTAAAACCAATAACAGTATTTCAATCGATGAAGTTGAACCGATTGAAGCGATTTTCCCACGCTTTGACTCTGCGGCTATGTCATTAGGAGCGTTATCGCCAGAAGCGCATGAAGCACTCGCACAAGCTATGAACGAGTTAGGTGGTAATTCTAACTCTGGTGAAGGTGGTGAAGATCCTAAGCGTTATGGCACGGTTAAAAACTCTCGTATCAAGCAAATTGCGTCGGGTCGTTTTGGCGTGACACCGCATTACTTATCAAGTGCGGACGTATTACAGATTAAAGTGGCTCAGGGTGCGAAACCGGGTGAAGGTGGTCAGTTGCCAGGCGGTAAGGTCAATAACCTTATTGCTACCTTGCGTTATTCGGTGCCGGGTGTGACTTTGATTTCACCGCCACCGCATCACGATATTTACTCTATCGAAGATTTGGCTCAGTTAATTTATGACCTTAAGCAAGTGAATCCACGCGCGAAAGTGTCAGTGAAATTGGTATCAGAACCAGGTGTTGGCACCATCGCAGCAGGTGTTGCCAAAGCATATGCTGATTTGATTACGATTTCTGGTTATGACGGCGGTACAGCGGCATCACCATTAACGTCTATTAAGTATGCCGGCTCGCCATTTGAGCTTGGTTTGTCAGAAGCACACCAGACACTACGAGCAAATGATTTGCGTGGGAAAGTACGCCTACAAACGGATGGTGGTTTAAAAACGGGCTTAGACATTGTTAAGGCGGCCATGCTAGGCGCTGAAAGCTTTGGTTTTGGTACGACGCCAATGGTTGCTCTAGGCTGTAAATACTTGCGTATTTGTCACTTGAATAATTGTGCGACAGGTGTTGCTACACAAAATGATTACTTGCGTGAAAAGCATTTTATTGGCTCTGTTGAGATGGTGAAAAACTTCTTCCGCTTTGTTGCAGAAGAGACCCGTCAATGGATGGCGGCAGTGGGCGTGCGTTCTTTAGGTGAATTGGTTGGCCGTACAGATCTTCTAGAGATGATCGAAGGCGCTACGAATAAACAAAGAAAAATAGACCTTACTCCGTTACTAGGCAGTGACCTTATCCCAGCGGATAAACCGCACACTGTTCAGGTTGATCGTAATAATCCTTACGATGACGGTGCGATGGCCGAACGCATGGTTGCAGATACACTGGTAGCCATTGAAAGCAAGGCAGGTGGTAACTTCACTTACACAATTGGTAACTGCGATCGTTCAATTGGCGCACGCTTGTCGGGTGAAATTGCATTGCGTCATGGCAACCAAGGCATGGCAACAGCACCAATTAAAATTAACTTAACCGGTACAGCGGGCCAATCATTTGGTGTGTGGAATGCCGGTGGTCTTGAGATGCGCCTTGAAGGGGATGCGAACGACTACGTAGGTAAAGGCATGACAGGCGGTAAGCTTGTGATTTTCCCACCTAAGGTATCTGAATTCGCATCACAAGACGCGTCAATTGTAGGTAATACCTGCTTATACGGTGCCACTGGCGGTAAGCTGCTAGCGGCAGGTCGTGCAGGTGAACGTTTTGCAGTGCGTAACTCTGGCGCGAAAGCGGTAGTAGAGGGCGCAGGTGATCACTGTTGTGAATACATGACAGGCGGTCAAGTAACGGTTTTAGGCAGTACTGGCTATAACTTCGGTGCCGGTATGACAGGTGGTTTTGCATACGTCTTAGATCAAGACAACACCTTTGTGGATAAATACAATCACGAGTTAGTAGATATTCACCGCATTAGTAATGAAGAAACCGAAGGCCATCGTAATCACTTACGCGGCATTATTAAAAATTACGTTGAAGAAACAGGCAGTGCTTGGGGCCAAACTATTTTGGACCGCTTCGATAATTACATTGGCAAGTTCTGGTTGGTTAAGCCTAAGGCGGCGAGCTTAGAACAATTGCTGAAAAACACCCGGACTCGCTCCGAGTAATTTTTACCAATAGCGAGTGAGTCAGACAGAGGTGACTATGGCGAAACGATTAAGTAATGATTTTCAATTTTTAGATGTGGGTCGTAAAGACCCAGCTAAAAAGAATATTAAAACCCGTAAACAAAATTTCGTGGAAATTTATCAGCCGTTCCAGCAAGAACAGGCTGGTGAACAAGCCCACCGTTGTTTATCGTGTGGTAACCCTTATTGTGAGTGGAAATGCCCAGTGCATAACTACATTCCAAACTGGTTACAACTGGCCAGTGAAGGCAACATAATGGAAGCCGTGGAGTTAAGCCACGCGACCAATACCTTACCTGAAGTGTGTGGTCGAGTGTGTCCACAAGATCGTTTATGTGAAGGTGCTTGTACGCTAAATGATGGTTTTGGTGCGGTTACCATTGGTAATGTTGAGAAATATATTACCGATACCGCATTAGCGATGGGTTGGCGTCCTGATATGTCTAAAGTTGTGCCGACTGGCAAGCGAGTTGCCATTATTGGAGCAGGCCCTGCAGGCCTAGGTGCCGCTGACGTTTTAGCGCGCAATGGTGTGACGCCGGTTGTGTTTGATAAGTACCCAGAAATTGGCGGCTTATTAACCTTTGGTATTCCAGAATTTAAACTTGAAAAAAGCGTAATGGCCCGTCGTCGCGAAGTCTTCGAAGGCATGGGTGTTGAATTTCGCTTAAATACCGAAATAGGTAAAGATATTCAATTCAGCGAATTAGAAGCTGAATATGATGCTGTTTTCCTTGGTATGGGTACTTACAACTACATGAAAGGTGGTTTCCCAGGTGAAGATTTACCAGGCGTTTATGATGCTTTGGATTTCTTGATTGCCAACGTCAATCACAACCAAGGCTGGGAAAAGAACGCGGCTGATTTCATTGATATGAAAGGCAAAAAAGTAGTGGTACTAGGTGGTGGTGATACCGCAATGGACTGTAACCGAACATCTATTCGTCAAGGTGCTAAGTCCGTTGCTTGTGCTTACCGTCGTGATGAAGCCAACATGCCTGGTTCTAAGCGTGAAGTAGTCAACGCTAAAGAAGAAGGTGTTAAGTTCTTATTTAACCGTCAACCGGTTGCCATCGTTGGTGAAGATAAGGTCGAAGGTGTTAAAGTCGTTACCACTAAAATGGGCGAGCCAGATGAAAATGGCCGTAGCCGTCCAGAAGTGATCGAAGGCTCTGAAGAAGTATTGCCAGCTGATGCGGTACTAGTCGCGTTTGGTTTCCGCCCAAGCCCTGCACCTTGGTTTAAAGACTTTGGAATCGAACTCAACAGCTGGGACGGTGTAGTTGCACCAGAAGAGCAAGAGTTTAAATTCCAAACCAGTAACAAAAAAGTGTTTGCTGGTGGTGATATGGTTCGTGGCTCTGACCTAGTGGTAACCGCCATTTGGGAAGGTCGCCAAGCCGCTGAAGGTATTTTAGACTTCTTAGACGTTTAAAAAATAAACAGCTCTGTTACAAAAAAAGCACGATAATCTTAGGGTTAGTCGTGCTTTTTTGTATTTGCGTCATTGTTAGTTCACAGTGATGCATAGATAATAGCCCACTGAATAAATCACGGTAAGCGTAAGCGGGAAATAACAGGGAACCTCATGAAAAATACAATAATAATGTGGACCATGATGGTCTTGCTGTCATTACTGACAGCCTGTGGCGGGTCTGATTCGTCAGGCGACTCAAATTTTACTAAGTCCGACACAACAACCGATACTCCGGATACAACAGACACCACCGATGATGGTACTAATACGGGGCCGGATACCGTGCCAGAGGATAATGTGTTAGTTGCCCTTGGCATTGGCTCAGGCAGTACATTCCAACCAGGTGTTGCTCGTACAGGTTTAATAGGTAGTGAGTCCTTATCAGCTAGCGGTAGCACGACTGTTTCGGTTGATTTAGTTGATTTAAATACTAACAATGCGCAATTTTTAGGTTTGCGCGAAGTGTCTTTTGTATCTACTTGTACAAGCGCCGGTTTAGCGGAGTTCACGCCAGCTACAATTAAGGCGTCAGGTACTGCAACCGTTACTTATAAAGATTTAGGTTGTGGTAAGGAGTTCGGCACCACAGATAATATAGTGGTTTATATTGCAGAAGAAACCGAAAACCCTAATGCAACAGCAAGAACAGCGATAAAAGTTCAGGCAGCTGAAATAGGAGCTATTCAGTTCTTGTCGGCAGAGCCAAGTTTAATTGCATTAAGTGGCTATGGTGCCGGAGAGGTTCCATCGTTAAGTAAATTAACTTTCCAAGTGGTCGATCGCTCTGGCAATCCAATGCCTGATCGTACAGTTAAGTTCGTACTGGATCATGAGTATGGCGGCGCAGCCCTTTCTTTAGAGAAAGCTATTACTGGTGCTGATGGATCAGTCGTAGTGATTTTAAATGCAGGTTCTGCAGCGGGTACCATTAGAGTAAAAGCGTCTGTCGATATTAAAAATACAGCAGGTGTAGTGACAGATACAATTACCACTATGTCAGTGCCTATTACTATGGCCACTAGTCTTGGTGATCAAAATAGCTTCAGTTTGTCAGCAACATCTTTTAACCCTCGCTCATGGGCCTATGATGGTGCAACCATTGATTTAGGCATAAGAATAGGTGATCACTACCAAAACCCTGTAATTGATGGAACACGAGTATATTTTCGCGCAACTGGCGGAATGATAGGGCCGAGCTGTGAAACAGTTGATGGTAAGTGCTCTGTTACCTGGCAGGGTTCAAATCCGAGACCTGTAGATGGGTATGTGACAATAGTGGCTTACACTCGAGGTCAAGGTGATTTTCAAGATGCCAATAGTAATGGTTTGTTTGATATTGGTGAATCATTTACCACTTATGAAGAATTTTATATAGATGCAAATGGAAGCGGTAATTATGAAACAGGCGGTGCATATCAGCCGATAGTTGATATTGACGGTGACGGTATTGCAGACTTCAAGTGGGCAGCAGATGCTTATCGAGTGTGGGTGGATCAAGATTCAACAGGAGCAGTTAACTATACAATTGATAGCACAAACTTCTTTGAAGAATTTATTGATACCAATAACAATGGTTCTTATGACGATATATCTGCAATAAAATATCAAGGTGCCAATTGTTCTGATGCTGCAATTGCTGCAGGCCACTGTGCTGAACAAATTAATTTAAAGGACAGCGTGCGTATTCAAATGTCTCGCGGTGATTCTGCGTTTATTGAGGGTCCTTTCCCTTGGGATGAGTCACTTGGAAGGTATGATACAAACACCACGTTGACCTGTATTGATGCTAGTGCTAAAGCTGGTTCACAAAATATTGCATGGAGAGTCGCGGACTCAGATGTTCGGAGAAATCACCTACCAGAAACCACTAGTATCATTACAGATAGAAATGATGTTGATGTATTGAGCTCTACTGGGGTTGGAGTTGTGCCGAGTACTCACCCGGTGAGCACTTTTCCAGTTTGGGAAAAAGCTTGGAAATTAAATGCAGGTAATGCAACAAAGACGGTTGCAGATAAGAAATATGAATACTTGAACGCGCGTGGCCACTTTATTACTGCCAATATTATAAGACCTGAAACTTTTAAATCTCTTACGGGCCTTGGAGCGATAGGCATTAATGTAAAAACAGTTAGTGGAATCGATATATCAGGTGGTGAATTAGAGGTTGACCTTGTTGGTTTTGAGTCGACTTTAACTAATAATAGCTTTCCTCAGTTGTCAGTTAATGTAGAAGGCGGTACGTCTACTTATACTATTAAGGTAAAAAATCGCTGTTCACAAGGTTTACCTGAAAACGCGACGCTGCTTATATCCTT
Organism: Oceanicoccus sp.; assembly: GCA_047621325.1. Taxonomy (GTDB): domain Bacteria; phylum Pseudomonadota; class Gammaproteobacteria; order Pseudomonadales; family Oceanobacteraceae; genus Bermanella. The sequence goes on along the minus strand of JBLHLT010000001.1, from coordinate 346,050 downwards.
AACAAACGGTCAGCTAGACAGTGTTACAACTGATGGTGGTGCAGGTGTGGCAAGTATTGTTGGTAACACTGTTTCAATTGAAATTGATGACGCAACAAAAACGGCAATTGCACATCTTACTATTTCTAAAGATTCAACATCAGATGTAGTTCCCAATGGCCTGTCTACGTCTTATTACGTGCCGGATGGCTCTGATGTGACTGTATACAAATTAACTGATTTTGATATCAAAGATTAATTCTTAAGCGCCCCACAGGGCGCATTGTTTTTGTTGGAATGTATGACTGAATTAAAAAACGATCGTTTTCTTCGCGCTTTACTTAAGCAGCCTGTAGATCGCACGCCAATCTGGATGATGCGCCAAGCGGGTCGTTATTTACCTGAGTATCGTGCAAGTCGTGCTACTGCAGGCTCGTTCATGGACTTGTGCATGAACCATGATTTTGCTTGTGAGGTAACACTGCAACCTTTAGAGCGCTATCCATTAGATGCGGCGATTTTATTCAGCGATATTTTAACGATTCCTGATGCCATGAATTTAGGTCTTTATTTTGAAACAGGTGAAGGCCCTAAATTCAAAAAGGTAGTACGTACTGAGCAAGACGTAGCCGCATTGCCAATTGTGAATACGGCAAGTGATTTGTCTTATGTGACCAAAGCCGTTTCAACGATTCGTCGTGAACTAAACGGTAGTGTGCCGTTGATTGGTTTTTCGGGTTCACCGTGGACGTTAGCCACTTATATGGTTGAGGGCGGTAGCAGTAAAGATTTCCGTCATGTAAAAGCCATGATGTATAACCAGCCTGAAGTGATGCATGAGTTATTAAATAAATTGGCGTTGTCGGTTATTGATTACTTAAATGCACAGATTAAAGCCGGTGCTCAAGCGGTACAAATTTTTGATACTTGGGGTGGGGTGTTGAGCCATGCTGCGTACCAAGAATTTTCACTTAAGTATATGCAAAAAATTGTTGATGGCTTAATCCGCGAGCATGAAGGCCGTAAGGTGCCAGTGATCTTATTTACCAAAGGTGCAGGCCAATGGTTAGAGATGATGGCCGATACAGGCTGTGATGCGCTTGGTTTAGATTGGACCACAGATATTGGTAATGCTCGTCGTCGCGTAGGTGATCAAGTTGCGTTGCAAGGTAATATGGATCCAAGTGTTCTGTATGCGAAGCCTGAGCGTATACGTGAAGAAGTCGCTTCTATTCTTGCAAGTTATGGTGAAGGCACTGGCCACATATTTAATTTAGGTCATGGTATTCATCAGTTTGTCGATCCAGACCATGCCAAAGCTTTTATTGAGGCTGTGGTTGAATTAAGTCCTCAATACCACAAGTAGACTTTAATTGAGTTTTGTTCATTAAATGCATATTTAAAACCCATTAAAAACACCGTTTTTAATGGGTTTTTTTGTTTTCGGTGTTTAATGGATAAGCAGCATTATATTTGTATTGATGCAAAAGCATTAATTGGCGGGCGCTTGTTATGATTAGAAGCTAGCAATAACAGGCTAGCATGTCTTTTAATCTTAACTTACAAAAGTTATTCGATACTTTGAGTTCGCATAATTGATAAATTTAAAGTAGGCAAATCATTACAAGTTCAATGTATTAATATTACGAATGCCCCATCGTTTCATCGTGAATTTATGTGCTTAACGCGAGTATTTTTGAGTTTTTAAAAATTCAAATTAAGAGTGGATAATTTCTTTGGTAATAGAAAAAAGTGAAGCCTTAAACTGAAATTATTGATTAGGTTCTTTGTTAAATACAGAGGTAATGAATCCAATATCTTATTTTTAGTGTATGCAAAGTGAGCTTGATGTCGTTAAGACTCTGAGTTTACTTGTTTATATTAAGCTAAAAAACTTTATTGTTTTATGATCAAGGTATTACAATGTGCAAAGTGAGCAATCTCAAGGTATGACTTGTCAAACAGTCTATTATTTACATCGCAATTTAATCTGGAGTCATCCCTTTATATGAATCTGCTGTGGGTCGTGCTACTGCCTCTTATTGGCACATTAATTCCTTTGTTTACAGAGCGTTTTGGGCGTAATGCTTGCGCTTTTTCCGTTGCGATATTGCCGGCGTGGTCATTGATTTTAGTGTTGATGTATGCGGGTAATATTTTTGATGGTGAGTCAGTTAGGCAAACCATAGAGTGGATCCCAGCGATGGGGTTGGATCTTTCATTTCGGCTTGACGGACTTTCGCTGTTATTTTTGCTATTGATTCTCGGCATTGGCCTGCTGGTCATTCTGTACGCACGGTATTATTTATCATCAAAGGACTCGATGGGGCAATTTTATGCATACCTGATGCTCTTTATGAGTGCGATGGTTGGCATCGTTATATCGAATAACTTGATTCAGTTATGGATGTTTTGGGAGCTAACCAGTATTAGTTCGTTTCTTCTGATTAGTTTTTGGTCACATAAATCTGATGCTCGCAAGGGCGCAAGAATGGCTCTGACAGTGACGGGGGCCGGAGGCCTTGCGTTATTAGCGGGGTTATTGCTAATTGCTAATATCGTTGATAGTTATGATCTTGATGTGGTATTGGCCAGTGGTGATTTGATTCGATCACATGCCTATTATCCGGTTGCGTTAATATTAGTGTTGTTAGGTGCCTTCACTAAATCGGCTCAATTTCCATTTCATTTTTGGCTGCCTCACGCCATGTCTGCGCCTACACCTGTAAGTGCTTATTTGCATTCTGCAACAATGGTAAAGGCCGGCATCTTTTTAATGGCTCGTTTTTATCCTGCATTGGCGGGCACGGATTTGTGGTTCATTATTGTGAGCATAACGGGTCTAATAACGTTGCTTTTGGGTGCTTATATCGCTTTATTTAAGCATGACCTTAAGGGGTTGCTGGCTTATTCTACGATCAGTCATTTAGGCCTCATCACACTTCTGTTGGGTCTAAATTCAGATCTTGCCGCTGTCGCAGCGGTGTTCCATGTTATTAATCACGCTATCTTTAAAGCCTCTTTGTTTATGGCGGCGGGTATCATCGATCATGAGTCTGGGTCGCGGGATATGCGCAAACTAAATGGTTTGTGGAAATATATGCCCTATACCGCGACGCTGGCAATTGTCGCGGCGCTTTCAATGGCAGGCGTTCCTTTACTAAATGGCTTTTTGTCAAAAGAAATGTTTTTTGCTGAAACCATTAATTTAAGTATGTTGGGCGCTCTGTCCTGGTTGATACCATTGCTTGCTACGGCGGGTGCTGCGTTTTCTGTGGCGTATTCTTTGCGTTTTATTCATGACGTATTCTTTAACGGTGAGCCAATAGATTTACCTAAAACCCCTAAAGAGCCCCCTCGTTATATGAAGACCCCTGTCGAGATTCTCGTGACGTTGTGTTTGTTGGTCGGAATATTTCCGAATTACGTTGTAGGGGACCTACTAAACGTGGCCTCTTCTGCTGTGCTTTCGAATAGTGTTCCCGTTTATAGTTTGGCTATATGGCATGGGCTGAACATTCCATTGTTTATGAGTTTTATTGCCATGGTGGGTGGGATCACTATTTATTATAACCGCCGCCATTTGTTTGAATTTCAATCGCAATTTAATGAGCCTGACGCAAAGCATATCTTCGAAGGCGTTATTCAACGAGTGGTAAATGTTTCTGGGCGTATAATAGGTCTATTAGAAAATGGCTCCTTGCAACGTTATGTTTTTTTGCTGCTGCTATCCACATTGGTCATGGGCGCCTTACCATTATTCAACCTGTCTCAGAACACAGGTTTACGCCCTCAAATTCCGATTGATGGTGTAACGATAACCGGTGCCGTGTTAATGATATTAAGTGCAATAGCAACGGTGGTTTGGCATCGAAGACGATTTTTAGCCCTCATATTTTTGTCTGTGGTAGGGCTTGTGGTGTCGCTGGCATTTGCTCAATTTTCAGCGCCAGACTTGGCGCTGACACAACTCTCCGTCGAAATAGTCACCATTATTTTGTTATTGCTAGCATTATTCTTTTTGCCGCAAAGCACGCTAAAAGAGTCGAGTAATAGACGTTTAAGCGGCGATTTATTTGTGGCAGGTATGATCGGGTGCGTAATCGGTACCATCTGTTATGCCATGTTAACCAGCCCCTTGAGCACCATTTCTGATTTCTTCATCGCTAATAGTAAAACCGGCGGCGGTGGTACTAATGTGGTCAATGTTATTTTGGTTGATTTTAGGGGCTTCGATACGCTTGGCGAAATTACCGTACTAGGGATTGCTGCATTGGGTATTTTTAAACTTATTGCCAATATGCAAATTTACATGCCACCACATGATGATAAAGGACGTGCTTGGAGTAACGACCCTCACCCAATGATGTTGGAAATGGTCTCACAGAGCCTTCTTCCTTTAGCGCTACTGGTGTCGGCTTATATCTTCTTACGTGGGCATAACGTTCCCGGTGGTGGTTTTATTGCAGGGTTGATTACTGCGGTGGCGATTATTCAACAGTACATCGCACACGGTGTTCAATGGATAAAACCTCGAGTGAAGATTGATTATCAATGGCTAATTGCTGGTGGGATTTTAATTGCCACTGCGACGGGGCTAGGAAGCTGGATATTTGACAGGCCATTTCTTAGCACTTGGTTCGACTATTTTAATTTACCTTGGATTGGTGAGTTCGAACTGGCCAGTGCCATGCTGTTTGATTTAGGTGTATATCTCACTGTCGTGGGCGCAGTTATGCTAATACTGGCCAACTTGGGTAAGTTAACGACGAGTGAACGCATTATTATTAAGGAGGACGACTAGTGGAAGCGATTTATGCGTTCTGTGTCGGTGTACTAACGACCTGTGGATTTTTTCTTGTGCTTAGAGGGCGGACGTTCACGGTTGTGATCGGACTTACTTTGTTATCGTATGCCGTAAATTTATTTCTATTTGCCAGTGGCCGATTAAAACTGGATGGGGCTGCGGTTCTTGGTCGATCCGCTGAATACAGTGACCCGTTACCGCAAGCATTAGTGCTAACGGCTATTGTTATCGGCTTTGCCATGACGGCATTTTTGGTGATATTAGCGATGCGTTCTCGTGCCGATCAGGGGAATGATCATGTAGATGGTCGAATCCCTGAGCAACCAGCCAATCGACGTTTTTTAGATAAGAGGAATGGCTAATGCTGCACCTGCCTATTGCCCCTATTTTATTGCCGATGCTGGCGGCAGTATTTATGTTATTGCCGCCGTTAAGCAACTCTATCAATCGGCAGCGGGTTTTCGCTGTTTTGGCTATGATTTTACTTGTTATCGCGTCTGCTTTTCTCTTGCTCAGTAGTCACCAGCAAGGCACTCAAATTTATGTATTAGGTGGCTGGCAGCCGCCTTTTGGCATAACGTTAGTCGCCGATCGGCTATCAACCATGATGTTACTGTTAACTTCAGTGTTGGGTCTATGCGCACAGTTATATGCTTGTGCAGGTGCGGATAAAGAGGGTATGTATTTCCACCCATTGTTTATGTTTCAGATAATGGGCGTTAACGGTGCGTTTCTAACGGGTGATATATTTAATCTGTTTGTTTTCTTTGAAATTCTGCTGATTGCTTCGTATGCGTTATTGATTCATGGCGGAGGTAAACAGAAAACCAAAGCCAATGTGCATTACGTCATTCTTAATTTGGTGGGTTCGAGTATTTTTTTGTTCGCCCTGGGTATTCTGTACGGCACCATCGGCTCACTTAATATTGAAGATATGGCCAGCAAAGTGCGCTTATTAGGTGAGCGTGAACAGGCTTTGGCGAAAGCGGGTGGTTTATTATTATTAGTGGTGTTTGGACTAAAAGCCGCGTTATTACCACTGCACTTTTGGCTACCTAAAACCTACGCAGCGGCCAGCGCACCGGTTGCCGCGTTATTTGCCATTATGACGAAGGTGGGGGTTTACAGTATCTTGCGAGTACATACGACGATCTTCGGTGAAGATGCCGGTGCACTTGCCAGTATCGCCATACCTTGGCTGTGGCCATTGGGGTTATTAACGTTGGTGATAGGAGCCATCGGAGTACTTGCTAGCCCTAGCTTAAGATTAACGAGTGCCAATTTAGTGGTTGTTTCGGTCGGTACCTTGATGTTGGCCATTGCTATGCAGCGTGAAGCGGCGACTTCAGCAGCACTTTACTACATGATACATAGCACCTTGGTTACAGGGGCATTATTTCTGATTGCTGATCTCATTAGTAAGCAGCGAGGCCAGGCAGAAGATTTTTATGTGGTTGCAGATAAAATGAATCACGCAAAGGTCATTGGCATTGCATTTTTTATCGCTGCGCTGGTTGTTGTGGGAATGCCTCCATTATCTGGTTTTGTGGGTAAAATCCTTATCTTACAAGCGGCAGAAGGGATGGGTGAAATAGCTTGGGTATGGCCAGCTATTTTATTGTCTGGTCTGGCGTGTCTTGTGGCAATATCCCGTGCGGGAACCACTATTTTTTGGCGGTCAACAGGGACGGTTTCCATCGATGCAGCTATTTCCCCGCTGAAGCTTGTTGCTGTGTCGTTATTGCTTTGTGCGTCGCCGTTATTGGTCGTTTTTGGTGAGCCTGTTATCGGTTATACCGACCTAGCAGCAGCCGAACTGCATGGCCGAATTGGCTCAATTAACACTGTACTTGAAGGTGAGGGGAAGTAATGAAAGCTAAGCCGTATTTTCGTTTTTTGCCTATGCCATTTCATTCTGTTTTATTGTTGATTGTCTGGTTGCTGCTTAATAATACTCTGGCACCAGGCCACCTAGTGCTCGGTGTGATTTTGGCTATAGCCATTCCATTAATGGCATCAGGGATGCAGGATCCGCAACCGGGTTTGCATAAGCCACTTACCATCATTCGCTATATGTTTATGGTGATCGGTGACATCGTAATAGCCAATTTTGGAGTAGCCCGACTGGTGCTTGGCTCTTCAAAAAAATTGACGCCTGCATTTATCGCCATTCCCTTGAGTATCGAGCATGAGCTTCCGATTACAATTCTTGCGAGCACCGTTTCTTTGACCCCAGGTACCGTTAGCGCGGAAGTCTCTGAAGATAAAAAATGGCTTTATGTGCATGTGCTCAACCTGACGGATAAAGATGAGCTGATTGCTTTAATTAAACACCGTTATGAGCGACCTCTTATGGAGATATTTCAATGCTAAATATTGCAATAATGATCGCCGCTATACTTGTTTGTATTTCGTTGTTCCTTAATTTGTGGCGGTTGTTTAAAGGACCAGGCAGGCCTGATCGTATTTTGGCACTGGATACCATGTACATTAATAGTATTTCGCTGATTATCTTGTTTGGTATTTCTTCAAGCACCACGCTTTATTTTGAGGCTGCATTATTAATTGCCATGCTGGGTTTTGTCAGTACAGCAGCCATGTGTAAATACATATTGCGTGGCGATTTGATCGAATAAACGTCGGCGTCAAGTCTGATAACGTGAATAGTTAGGATTAAGATAATGGAATTTTGGATTGAATTGGTGGTCTCCCTATTGTTAGTGCTTGGGGCCGTTTTTGTGTTCATTGGATCTCTTGGGTTAGCAAAGCTTCCTGATTTTTACACTCGTCTTCACGGCCCAACAAAAGCGACAACATTAGGTGTAGGTTCTTTACTGATTGCGTCCATGGTGCAGGTTACTTATCAGCAGGGTTATTTAAGCCTGCATGAATTACTGATTACATTATTTTTGCTGATTACGGCCCCTGTTACAGCCCATATGTTGGCTAAAACAGCAATGCACCATAAGCTAGAAATATTGGGTAAAACGGTGGATAAGGACTTATCAAAGCGCGCCCGAGAGCGAATGACACCTTAACTTAGCGGATGACGTGACGAAACTAGACGTTATGACTGATCTTTACATTTCTTAGCACAAAGCACCTCTTAGTAGTTATGGTTTACTCTTAAATCATCCCCTAGAATACGGCCTTTCTTTTTAAGGGGGTCGTCATGCCTGAATTTTTATCCGTGATCATAATTGGCCTAGCGTTTGCGGGCTTATTGTTTGTGATTCTCGAAGATGTGATTCATGTGAATAAGGCGCAAACGGTTTTATTCTTTGGCACATTAGCTTGGATATTGTTGTTTGTATTTTCGGGTCATGAGGCTCGTCATGACAGTGTAATTGAGGGCCTGTATGAAAACATTGCCGAGATCGCTGGGCTTTGGTTGTTTTTGTTGGCAGCAATGACGTTTGTGGTGTATCTCAACAAAAAGGGCTTAATCGAAAGCCTTATTTATCGCTTTTTACCGCAACAAATCAGTGAACGTAAACTGCTGTTTTTTATTGCGATATTTGCCTTTGTTTTTTCGTCCCTTGCCGACAACATTACCGCCACACTTGTTTCGATCGCCTTGATTTTATCGCTGAAACTCGATGCCAGTAAAACCATACGTTTTGCTACCGTTGTGGTGTTCTCCGTGAACTCAGGTGGTGTAGCGATGATTACCGGTGATGTAACCACATTGATGATATTTTTGCAGGGTAAAGCCAGTATTCCGAATTTACTGTTACTCTCGTTACCAGCTTTCACCGCGGTTATCGTGCTTGCGGGTTTATTAAGTTATTCATTAAAAGATATGGTCACGATTGAAATTAAAAAAGAGAGCCATGAACCAGTAGATGCGGCCATTGCCATTGTGTTTGTGCTGACGATTTTCTCGACCATTGCCAGTAATATACTGTTTGATATTCCTCCTGTATTAACGTTTTTGTTTGGTTTGTCGGTGATGTTTTTACTTGCCCGTGCGTACGGCGAAGATACACATAATCATCCGATTTTAAATTATATTCGTCAGATCGAGTTCGACACATTGCTGTTCTTTTTAGGTATTTTATTGCTAGTGGGTGCGTTAAAAGAAATTCATGCGCTGCAAAGCTTTGTACACATTTATGATGTATTGCCGATTTGGTTGGCGAATTACGTGATGGGCATATTATCGGCCGTTATTGATAACGTACCGTTAACGGCAGCATTGCTGAAGTCGAATGTAGTAATGAATGCACAGCAATGGTTGAGCCTGACGTATGCGGTTGGTGTCGGTGGCTCTATGCTCATTATTGGCTCAGCGGCGGGGATTGTGGCCATGAGCAAAATAGAAGCGCTAACCTTTATGAGTTATTTTAAGTACTTTATCTTACTGTTTTTTGCTTACACCCTAGGGTATGGTGCCACCATATTGATGGGCACATTGTTATAAAACGATTTACAGCATTAGGGTGAAATATGGCAAAGCGTAAGGTCGCCTACGTTTGTAGCGAATGTGGGTCTGATCACAGCAAATGGCAAGGGCAATGTGGTGCCTGTGGCCAATGGAATACCTTGCAAGAATTTACGGTATCGGCCTCAAAGTCAGCCTCTGTTCGTGAGGGTTATGCCGGCAACGCGGGCGCAATGGGGCTTAATAAAATTGTGAAACTCAATGAGGTTTCACTGGATGCCATGCCGCGTTTTAGTTCGGGCATGGCTGAATTTGATCGTGTGCTGGGCGGCGGTTTGGTGCCAGGTTCGGTTAACTTAATTGGCGGCAGCCCTGGTGCTGGTAAGTCGACACTGCTGCTGCAAATTATGTGTTATTTAGCCGAACACATGCCGGTGTTGTATATAACCGGTGAAGAATCCTTACAGCAGGTTGCATTGCGTGCGCAGCGCTTGAATTTACCAACAGGTAAACTGCAAATGCTCGCAGAAACTGACGTCGAGCAAATTATTTCTATCGCTAAAAATCACACGCCAAAAGTCATTGTTATTGATTCTATTCAAGTGATGCACACACCGGGAGTCGAATCTGCACCGGGCAGCGTGTCGCAGGTTAGAGAAAGCGCCGCTTTTTTAACTCGCTTTGCAAAACAAAGTAACACCGTTTTATTTTTGGTGGGACATGTCACCAAAGATGGCTCGCTTGCGGGGCCTAAAGTGTTAGAACACATGATTGATTGCTCCATCATGCTAGAAGGTGACAGCGATAATCGCTTCCGTACTTTGCGTGGCATTAAAAACCGATTTGGTGCCGTGAATGAACTCGGTGTGTTTGCCATGATGGAAACGGGCCTTAAAGAAGTGAAAAACCCCAGTTCCATTTTCTTGAGTCGTTCAGAGAAGCCCGTTAGTGGTTCCAGTGTCATGGTGGTTTGGGAAGGCACACGTCCGATTTTGGTTGAGATTCAGGCATTGGTGGATGAAAGTCACTTTGGCCACCCGAAGCGCGTAGCCGTAGGCTTAGATCAAAACCGTTTAAGCATGTTGTTAGCCGTGATGCATCGCCATGGCGGCATTCATTGCGGTGATCAGGACGTTTACATTAACGTCGTGGGTGGCGTGCGTGTGAGTGAAACCTCCGCGGATTTGGCCTTGCTGATGTCAGTGCTATCAAGCTTTCGTGACCGCCCATTACCACAAGATATGGTGATATTTGGTGAGGTTGGTTTATCAGGTGAAATTCGCCCCGTGCCCAGCGGGCAAGATCGCTTAAAAGAAGCAGCTAAGCATGGCTTTAAACGTGCTATCGCCCCAAAAGCGAATATTCCAAAGGGCGGTATTGCAGGCATGCAAGTGATGGCGGTAGAGCATATTTCACAGGCGTTAGAAATTATCTAGTGCTCAACATGCTCTTGAATCAGTGCCGCCAATTCACGCTCAACGTATTTATCAGAGCCCACATTCAGCTCAATTAATCGCTTGAGTAAGGTGATACTGTCTAAGTCGATATGACTGCACTGGCAACCCACATATTCAGGTGTGACGTGCACAAGATGGCATTCCATCTTGATGTGAGTGTGGTCAGCTAGGCGAATATCAATCATGAGAGGATTACCCGGATGAATATTCCATACATCCGGTTGTTTGAAGAGTACGCCATTCAGGCTTACATCGATTAAATCCACGTGCCAGCTGTGGTTACCTTGGCTGGCTGTGGTTTGGGCATCGAATTGGACGCGGGTAAAATGACGGTGTTCAGACATATTAGCTCCTCATACGAGGAGCGTGTCCTCGTTAATTTAAACGCTTGTACTTAATACGCTTTGGTTGATCCGCTTCAGCACCAAAACGACGCTTGCGATCTTCCATGTAATCTTGGTAATTGCCTTCCATAAAGTACAGCTGGCTTTCACCTTCATACGCCAGAATGTGGGTGGCAATACGATCCAAAAACCACCTGTCATGTGAAATAACAATAGCACAACCTGGGAAGTTCAGTAGGGCTTCCTCTAGTGCACGTAGGGTCTCCACGTCTAGATCGTTGGACGGTTCATCTAGCAACAGCATGTTCGCGCCTTGCTTCAGCACACAAGCCAATTGTAAGCGGCCACGTTCACCGCCAGACAGTTCGCCCACACGTTTTTGTTGATCATTGCCTTTGAAGTTAAAGCGGCCACAGTAAGCACGAGAGCTGGTTTCGTAGTTGCCAATTTGCAACATGTCATGACCATCACTGATGGCTTCCCAAACGGTTTTATTATCTTCAAGTTGGTCGCGTAACTGCTCAACAAATGCGGTTTTCACGGTTGTACCAATGCGGATTTCACCGCTATCAGGTTGCTCAACACCGGCGACCATGCGGAACAAAGTGGATTTACCCGCGCCGTTTGCGCCAATGACACCCACAATGGCACCTTGTGGAATTTTTGCCGTGAAGTTATCAATTAATAACTGGTCGCCAAAGCTCTTGCTCACGCCATCAAATTCAACGACTAAGTCACCTAGACGTTCACCAGGTGGAATAAAGATTTCGCTGGTTTCGTTGCGCTTTTGTGTCTCTTGGCTGTTGAGTTCATCAAAACGTGACAAACGTGCTTTGCTCTTAGCTTGGCGTGCTTTCGGGTTAGAGCGAACCCACTCAAGCTCGTGCTTGATGGTGCGATCTAATGCAGATTGTTGTTTGTTCTCTTGTTCCAAACGGGCTTCTTTTTGCTCAAGCCAGCTGGTGTAGTTGCCTTCAAATGGAATACCGTGGCCACGGTCCAGTTCTAAAATCCACTCGGCACAATTATCAAGGAAGTAACGATCGTGGGTAATCGCCACAACGGTGCCAGGATAATCTTCTAAAAATCGTTCAAGCCAACCAACCGATTGTGCATCCAAATGGTTAGTGGGTTCGTCTAACAGCAACATATCTGGCTTGCTTAATAATAAGCGACAAAGTGCGACACGACGACGCTCACCACCGGAAAGTTTGGTGACGTCTGCATCCCAAGGCGCCAGACGTAATGCCTCAGCGGCACGCTCCATGATGTTGTCGATGTTGTGACCATCATTGGCTTCGATGATTGCTTCAAGACGGCCCTGCTTTTTAGCCAGCTTATCAAAGTCGGCTTCAGGGTCGGCGTAATCGGCGTAAACTTGGTCTAACTCAGCCATTGCGTCGAATAACTCACGTAAACCATCCTGCACATTGCCGCGAACATCTTTGTTTGGGTCTAATTCTGGTTCTTGTGGTAAATAACCGATCTGAATGTCTGGCTGTGGACGCGCTTCACCGTTATATTCTTTGTCTACCCCTGCCATAATGCGAAGCAAGGTAGACTTACCCGAACCATTTAAACCGAGAACGCCAATTTTGGCGCCAGGGAAAAAGGATAAGGAAATGTCTTTGAGGATTTCACGTTTAGGGGGAACGACTTTCCCCACGCGATTCATTGTAAAAACGTACTGAGCCATAGCTTTAAATGCCCTTAAGATGGGTGGTTATGCTAGAAATAGCTGCAAATTAATAGATTAGGCAGCTAAACGCAAACTGAGTAGGAAAAACAATGTTGATTGATCGACTAATAACAATAAAAAAAGATTCCGTACGCCTGCTACTGGTTTTGTTCTTTGTGTTTTTGGTGGCCACACAGGCCGTCTCGTTTTACATTCAATTTGCGCAAGGACAAGGGGACCGCCAATTTTTGGTCGACAATACGTTGGTCAGTTTATCCAAGCAAACGGCCAATAGTGTCTATGCACAAAAAAACAGCATACCGCCGCTTATTCGTCATTACCGAAAGCAATTAGAGGGATTGATACAAGGTAAAGATGACACTGACCATCAAGAGTTTACTCAAACCTTAGCCGACATGTTGGCGGATTATCATGGCTTCATATTATTTGATCATAATTTTGAGGTTAAGGCGTCTGAGTATGATGCCTTATTTGCGACACAAATTTCACAACTCTCGTTGCATGCTCAATCGACAGCACCTAATAATCAAAGCCCCATCAATTTGTTTGCTGATTCTGAAGCAGGGGTGGGAAGCGTGCATTATGTTTATGATCTCAAACATTATATCAATCAGCCGTTCTATTTGGCGGTTAGTCGAAAAATTCAAGTTTATAATCGCATAATCGAAAGTGATAATTATGCGAGCTTTCGCTTGATTGTGGTCGATTCACGAGACGATCGAATAATCTTAAGCGTCGAAGATTATAAGGGCCAAGCCCGAGCAAATACGTTATCCCGCTTAAAACAAAACATATTAGGCGTACAGAATATTGAAAATACGCCGTGGCGCATTGTCGCAGTAGAGAAACCTGATTTCTTACAAGCTGAAATCATATCGTTAGCATTGCCTAAGTTGTTATTTATTCTACTGTATTTGTGTTTTGGTTATATTGGGCTCAAGGTTATTGGTCGAATTCACAATGAAAGTGGGCAAAAATTAGAGAAGTTTAATCGTAAGTCTCAGCGGGCCGAGCAAGCTCTCGATTGTATTGATGAAGTGGTTGTAACCACGACCTTAAACGGAAAAATTATTTTTTGTAACACCTCCGCCGCGCGCTGGCTAAAAGGGCAAGATATAGAAAGTGTTATTGGCTTACCGATACAAACTGTTTTTCCGTTTGAAGGTATGCCGTGGTTGCATAGCTGGTCATATAAAAAAGAAGATTCAGACCTTATCCATTATGGTGAGGTGCTGGTGGATTTTGATGGTAAGCTCGTCACCCTAGACATCGACCAGCATTGTTCTCACTTAGAGCGACATGCCCCCACCATAATTTGGGTGCTGCGTGATGTGAGTCGACAAACGGCCGATCGAGATTTATTGAATATTAGCCGTTCTCGCTATCGTGCACTTTATAATGGCAGTGGCATTGGAATGTGGCACATTGATATTTCACTGGTGCGTGAATGGCTGGCCAATATTCATAGTAGTAGCGTGACTGATTATATTCAGAAAAATCCACAAGAATTTTCAGTGCTACGCTCTTCGTTTCATTTAATCGACATTAATGATGCTGCATTAAAGATTTATAACGGTGCCAGTAAAAGTGAAATTCTAGGAAAGATAAGCGAACTATTTAAGTTATACAATAAAGACTTAATGATGGATGTCGCACAAAAAATAAATGAAAACCAGTCCCGCTTTAGTATTGAAATAAAATTCACATCCCTAGATGGTAATCAGCACTATTACCTAGTAAATGGCACGCTCGATAGTGTTGGTAGAGATCAAGCTTTGTTGAGTTTTATTAATATTAGCGATCGTATTAGTGCTGAGTCTGCTTTAAAAGAAAGTGAAAATTTTTGGGCGGGTGTTATCGAAGCACTGCCCGACCCGATATATGTCAATGACCTCAATAATAAACAAAGTGTTTACAGTAGTCGGCACATAGGCGAATTATTAGGTTATACCCATCAGCAGTTGCAGTCGCTAGGGCATTGGCGCGATCTTTTACATAAAGATGATTTAGCGAAAGTAGATGCCGCAATTTCCGGTTTAAAAACATTAGAGCCAGGACAAGTTAACGAAGTCAGCGCCCGGGCGAAACATAGCGATGGCAGCTGGCGCATTTTGCGTTTTCGCGACACAATATTTACCCGCGATGACCCACAAGAAAGTCGTTATTACGTTGGCCTTGCTCGTGATATCACCGAAGAAGAATTTGCAAAAAAACAACTGTCCCAAAGTGAGCGCCGTTATCGCTTATTAGCGGAAGGTATGTCAGATATCGTCTTCACGTTAGATACCAAGCTTAAACTTAACTATATTAGCTCCTCGGTTACGCGCATTTTAGGACAAAACGCTAGCAAGGTTTTGAATAACGGCTTACCCGTTATCTTAAGCGACAGCAGTTATGAATATTTATACCGAGTATTTAAACAAGATTTAAACGCGGCCAGTAATGATGAAACGGATTCAGATTTTGTACGCACATTTGATGTAGACACCACTGCTCACAGTAATGTAGCAATGACGCTAGAGATACAAAGTAGTATTTTAAGAAATGAAGCTAACGAAATAGAAGGTATTTTAGCAACTGGCCGTGACGTGACACAAAAACGTTTTATTGAAAAAGAAGCACGCACCGCGTCGGAAGTATTTGAAAACTCCTCGGAGTCGATCATCGTCACCGAATCCAATGGTTGTATTAGTCGAGTCAATAAAGCTTTCACCCATTTAAGTGGTTATGAGTCGTGGGAAGTCATGCACAAAAATCCACAAGACTTTGTATCGTCAGCCACTTCACATGACACCATTAATGAATTGAGATTGGCATTAATAAATGAAGGGTATTGGCAAGGCGAATTACAGTACGTTAATAAGCATGGACAAGTACGTCCAAGCTGGACGGGCATCACCGCATTAAAAGGAGAGGATGGCCGCGTACAAAGTCATATTATTATTTCATCCGATATTGTTGAGAAAAAAATCACTGAGGCGCGTATCGAACGCTTAGCGTATTTTGACGGATTAACGGGCTTGCCTAACCGTTCTCAAATGCATGAAACCTTAGAGCGATTAATGCTCGATAAAAAACAAATTCTCGCATTATTATTCATCGACCTCGATCGCTTTAAGCCCATCAATGACAGTATGGGGCACCCAGTCGGCGACCAAGTATTAAAAGAAGTGGCCAAACGATTAAGCAACGCTATTCGCTCACAAGATTTAGTGGCGCGCATTGGAGGCGATGAATTTACTGTAATCATGTCGGGACTAACCAGCAGTGATGACGCATTAATGGAATCGTTAGAGGTTTCTGAGCGTATTCTTGAAAAACTGGCGCAGCCATTCAAAATTGAAGATCGACAGTTATATTTAAGCTGCAGTGTGGGTGTGGCCATTTTTCCAGATAACGCCGACAGCGGCATGGACCTATTAAAAAATGCCGATACCGCCATGTATCACGCCAAAGCCATGGGCAAAAACAACGTACAGTTTTATGCCGAAAACATGAACACTCACGCCATGGAACGCTTAGAGCTAGAAAATAATTTGCACTTGGCATTGCGCCGAAATGAGTTTGAATTATTTTACCAAGCGCAGTGGGACACCATCGAAAATAAAATATGCGGCATTGAATCACTATTAAGGTGGCGCCGTCCGGGCTTTGGTGTCGTGGGGCCAGATACCTTTATACCCGTTATTGAAGAAACCGGTTTAATCGTGCCGATTGGCGAGTGGGTCTTGCGCACCGCGTGTGAGCAAATTATCGACTGGCAAGATGCTGGTTTTGTGGTGCCAAAATTATCGGTGAACTTAAGCGCGCGCCAATTCAAAGACACACAAATGCTCGATCGTATTTGTCGCATCGTAGATGAAACCGGCGTCGACCCAGAGCTGATCGAATTGGAGCTGACCGAAAGTATTCTAATGGATGATGTAGACCGCGCCTTGGCGGTGTTAAACGAAGCGCGCGCGATGGGCTTTCAACTCTCGATAGATGATTTTGGCACAGGTTATTCATCGCTAAGCTATTTAAAACAGTTTCCCGTGAATAACTTAAAAATTGATAAAAGTTTTATCGAAAACTTGCCCCAAAACCAAGAAGACGCACAAATCACCCGCACCATCGTCGCTATGGCAAATAACCTGGGTTTAGGAGTGATTGCAGAAGGCGTCGAGAAACAAGAGCAAATGACCTTTTTGCAAGAGGTGGGTTGCTTCAAAGTACAAGGTTATATGTACAGCTACCCTGTGACGGCGGATATTCTGGCTCATGACTTCTTAGATACAGAACAAGAAGCCTTCATGGAATAACAGCAGGCAAGAGAAAGGCTCAGGCGTAAACCTGAGCCCGCTTGTGCTACATGAACAAACCTCCATTCCCCTTGATAGCGTTTCAAGTGCCACTCTTGAGTGCTTGATGTACAATGCGGCCAAATTCCTCTTAGCTTAGCCAAAATGGGCTAATCTAAGGCACACCAGCTTTTAATTAACTGCATCACGGGGACTATTATGTTCAAAAAAGACATGAACATTGCTGATTTCGATCCAGCGCTATGGGAAGCCATGCAAGCCGAAGACGTGCGTCAAGAGCACCACATCGAGCTAATCGCTTCTGAAAACTACACCAGCCCTCGTGTGATGGAAGCCCAAGGCAGCCAGCTAACTAACAAATACGCCGAAGGCTACCCAGGCAAACGTTACTACGGCGGTTGTGAGCACGTAGACGTGATCGAGCAACTAGCGATTAACCGCGCAAAAGAACTATTCGGCGCACAATACGCCAACGTTCAACCACACTCAGGTTCACAAGCTAACGCAGCTGTATACATGGCTTTAGTTAAGCCTGGTGATAAAGTTTTAGGCATGAGCCTAGCCCACGGCGGTCACTTAACGCACGGTGCATCGGTATCGTTCTCTGGTCGTATCTATGATGCGGTTCAGTACGGTCTAAACCCAGAAACGGGCGAGATTGATTACGAGCAAGTGGAAGCACTCGCCCTTGAGCACAAACCAAAAATGATCGTAGCGGGTTTCTCTGCATACAGCCGTGTGGTTGATTGGCAGCGTTTCCGCGACATCGCCGACAAAGTAGGCGCTTACCTTTTTGTAGACATGGCACACGTAGCGGGCCTAATCGCCGCTGGCGAATACCCATCACCTGTTGGCATCGCCGACGTGGTAACCACCACAACTCACAAAACTCTACGTGGCCCACGTGGTGGCTTGATTTTAGCGAACGATGACGAAGAGCTTAACAAGCGTCTTAACTTTGCTGTATTCCCAGAATCACAAGGTGGCCCATTGATGCACGTAATCGCTGCCAAAGCGGTTTGTTTCAAAGAAGCCATGAGCCCTGAATACAAAGCGTACCAAGCGCAAGTGGTTAAAAACGCCCGCGCCATGGCCGAAGCGTTTATTGCCCGTGGTATTAACATCGTATCTGGCGGTACTGACGATCACCTATTCCTAGTTGACCTAATCGGTAAAGAATACACAGGTAAAGATGCCGACGCGGCACTTGGCGAAGCGTACATTACTGTGAACAAAAACGCGGTACCTAACGACCCTCGCTCACCGTTCGTAACCTCTGGTCTACGTATCGGTACACCAGCTATTACTTCACGTGGTTTCAACGAAGCACAAGCAACTGAACTAACCGGTTGGATTTGTGACGTGTTGGACAGCCTAGAAAACGGCAACACTGAAGAAGTAACGGCGCAAGTACGTGAGAAAGTAAAAGCTCTTTGTGCGACCTTGCCTGTTTATTCTTAATAGGTGTGAGACGCTGGATGGGAGACGTAAGACGCTTCTAAAGTGCTTGTGAATATATGTCTTATGTCTCGTCATTCCGGGCGCGAGGAACGAGCAGAACCGGAATCCATAAAAAAACCGCGATTTAGAAATAGGTCGCGGTTTTTTTGTGTTTGTAGAAGTGCGCCAGTGTGCCCCGTGAACGAAGTGAGTGCTTTGGGTATTGCGCGCGATTGACACAGAATGTTGTATAAATAATTAGAGCCTAGTGCTTATAAAAAATTAATACCAAGATCAAAACCTAACATGAGTTCATCTTGAACTTCAAATAGTTGGTTGGCTCCGTTATTCATATGAAGGCCAAATGTTAAATTAGATTTATAGTGCTTGCGCTTCTCTGGGTTATTTTTGTTTGTAGTTGTAATTCCGTTCAAACCGATACTCAAAGAATAACCATATTGTTTTTTTCTTAGTTGTGTCTTTTCGTCAAAGCTGTTGATTACAATGCTATATAGTGGACGAGTAATGTATAGGCTCCAACCTTGGGAGCGATCATTATAGGTTTCTCGTCTTTTAATACCGTAATTACAGTTTGGAAGAAAATTACCGAAAATAGATTTACAGTTACCATCTAAATAAAAATCAGCCACATACTCGGTTTTATACTCTTTATCATTATTCGAGTTGTTGTGAATTTTACTGCGTTGCAGGCTGATGCCAACCCCATAAAATGTATTGTCATAAGATGATGTTTCTACATAAACATCTTCATCTTTCACAGTGCTGGCCATAAGCTGGAAACCAAAAGCGGATGCAGCTATAAAAGCATCAACACTGTCATCTTGCTCGCCAAAAACAAATTGCTGTTTGGAATTTAATACTGGAGTTGTTGTAATTATTGCACCAGCGGTTAAGCCAAGATAAGCTAGATCGTTATATCGAACACCTGTCATGATTCGAGTATATTGTGAGTTGTTTAATTCACTGTTCTCACCAGATTGATTTTCCCGAACATCCATTGATCCAATATCAATAAATCCGTATTTTCCATAAATATCCCCCTTAAAACTACCAATGCTCGCTTCAAGTAAACCGCTGTTTTCTTGGACTTCAAATGAATTAGATGTTTCATAATAGCTAACTGAAAAACCAGCAGGTTTATAATTAGGATTACTTGGATTGATAACGGTAGATTGGTATCGCAATAGTCTAAATTTATTGCCCAAATTCCAGATATTATTAAATTCTTCGGGGGTAATAGTGTTAGAGAGTGTACATGGTGTTAGCAATACGCTAACTAATAAGATTAATACTTTAGAGAAATTAGTTGTCGACATAAAAATACTTTATATGAAAAAATTAATACTTGATTATATCAATTAAGTAGTCCGTCACGCCAATGTCTATTCCTTGTTGTGATAACAAGGTGGATACTTGGCCACGGTGATGGGTTTGATGATTAAACAAATGGGAAAGCACTTCGCCAAAATTCTTGCTTGCGCTTTCGCCTTTGATGTTTTGGTAAGTAAACGTGTTGTCTAAATCCGCTTCGCTCAATTGAGTGTTAACCCAATCTCTTATAATGGCGTCAACCTCAAAGCGCACCGTTTTAAATGCTTCAAAATCATAAAATAGAATTTGATTGAGGGACTCAACAGCAGGGTAATCATTAAGCGTTTTTAAGTAGGAGAATCTCTGGTTGTCAGGGCCGTGATGCAAATAGAAGCGGCGCAGCCACAATAAATCGCCTACTAAGATGTGATTGAGTGTGCCAAGAATAGATTTAAAAAAAGCGCCGCGATCTTCATTAAGCTGATCGTGGGATAAAGACGAGGCGGCGGCTAATACTTGCTGATTAAGGCGAGCATTGTATTTAGCGAGGGTTTGGAAGTGCTGCAAGCCGTTCATCTCTGTCCTTGAGATATTTGTACCAATTGACTCAAACTATATTCTGAGTGTGCGTTGAAATCAATGATTTGGTTTCTCTCGCTATAATTGCTTTGTACTTCACAGATTAAATCACCGATACAACAGGCCTCTACCCCACATAATTCAGCCATGCTAAGCTCTGACCACTCAAAGAAAAGGATATTACTATGGATAGCACTATGATCACTTGGGCCGTCATTATCGGCGCCGTTTTGTTTGTGGCAATGATGTTCAACCGCTTGGTGAGCTTGCGTAACCGTCATAAGAATGCGTTTTCCCAAATCGATGTGCAGCTACAGCGCCGTTATGACTTGATCCCTAACTTGGTTGAAACTGCAAAAGGTTACGCCAAGCATGAGCGTGAAACCCTAGAAGCCGTGATCACCGCTCGTAACGAAGCCAGTGCTATTTTAAAGGGGATGCAGTCTGCTAAAGGTCAGCTAGATATGAGTGCATTAAACGGCGCTGAAAATGCGTTGGGTGGCATGATGAGTAAGTTGTTTGCGTTAAGCGAATCTTACCCTGACCTAAAAGCGGATACGCAGTTTCAGCAATTAATGGAAGAGTTAAGCTCTACCGAGAACCGTATCAGTTTCTCACGCCAAGCGTTTAACGATGCGGTGATGGCTTATAATACGTATCGTGAGTCGTTCCCTAATAATATCATTGCCAATGCGTTTTCGTTTCAAGAAGCCAGTTTGTTAGAGTTCAAAGATAAAGCCATTAAAAAACCGGTTAAAGTTAATTTTGGTTAATTCCATGCTAGTAGGCAGTGAATAGAAATATGGATTTTTTTGAACATCAAGCTCAAGCAAAAGCAGCCAGTAATCGGCTGCTTTTGTTGTTTTTAGCCTTCTGCGTTTTTATCGTGTTATGTGTGAATG
This sequence comes from Oceanicoccus sp., assembly GCA_047621325.1. GTDB lineage: Bacteria > Pseudomonadota > Gammaproteobacteria > Pseudomonadales > Oceanobacteraceae > Bermanella. Next base: position 324,826 of record JBLHLT010000001.1, on the reverse strand, counting down.
GTGTCATTTATGTTTGCTTAAGTAGCTCCACCATTGGCCAGTTTGCAACCTCCCAAATATCTTTAAGTAACTTTTTACAGTGGCAGTTTAGCTATGCGGGTTTTATTACCTCTGTTGTGACACTGGTGGTGATTGGCAGTGGTTGTGTGGGTCGTTGGTTAGAGCTGCGCCATGGTGGTAATGGCATGGCGGTGAAACTTGGTGCGCGTTCATTAGGCTTTGCCTCAAAAGATGAAACCGAACAAAAGTTGATAAATGTGGTTGAGGAAATGGCGATAGCGGCTGGTGTCACCTCGCCGGGTGTGTATGTGTTGGATCACGAAAACTCAATTAATGCGTTTGTTGTGGGTTATGAATTTGAAGATAGCGCGTTGGTTGTCACCAATGGTTTATTAAAAAGTATGAATCGTGACGAATTGCAGGCAGTTGTGGGGCATGAGTTCAGTCATATTTTACACGGTGATAACCGCATTAATATTCGTTTAATGATTTTATTGGGTGGTATTGTTTGGTTGTCTGAACTTGGCAAAATGCTTATGGTTGATAGCCGACATCGTTATGGCCATCAGCGTCCTTTGTTTGGTACGCACCAAAATGAATATCAGTCCTCGACAGGTTATAACTCGTTATCGGGCATTAAAGGTAAAAAAGATTCAGGGGCTTTTTTTATTGGCTTGCCTTTATTGATTATTGGTTACGTAGGTGTGTTTTTTGGTCGTCTGATTCGTACCGCCATTAGCCGCAAACGTGAATACTTGGCTGATGCGGCGTCAGTGCAATTTACCCGCAACCCAGAAGCGTTAGCAAGTGCGCTGAACATTATTCGCATCAATAGTCATCAAGGTTTTTTGCAGATACCAAGAGCCGAAGGCATTAGTCATATGTGTATCAGCTCTTCACAAAAATCCACGTGGTTTGCAACTCACCCGCCCCTAGAAAATCGAATTAATAGTATTGATCCTACGTTTATTCTGCGTTTTGAATCTCGTGAGAAAAAGCAACAGCGTAATGAGCAGCGCGAACAGAAAAACGCGCAGCAAACCCAAGCGGCTCAAAGCATGTACCAACCCGATATTACGCGCTTGCAGAACACAGGCGCTGAACACTTACACGATGTGATAGGTACCTTAAGTGCGGCTAATCTAGCTTATGCCATGAGTCTGCATGATGAGATTCCTTACGAATACCGCCAAGCGTTAAAAGATCCTGAGCTAGCCAGAATCATGTTGCTGTATGTCTTGATGGATAACGAACCTAAATTACGACAGGCGCAACAAGAATGGTTATTGGTTCAATATCCAAAGGGCACACACTTTTTACAAACCCTCACCTTAATGTCAAAAGGATTAAATCCTCGTTTGGCACTGCCTTTGGTTGAGTTACTGATCCCGTTATTAAAAACGTTAGATGCTCAACAGCAACAAGGTTTGCTTGAGCAGGTGTTGGTAATGGCGAAATGGAATGGCGAGTTATCCCTTTTTGATATTTGTTTATACAGTTTGCTAAAGCATTCGTTTGAAGACAAACAGCCTAATCGCTCTGGCCATACCATTAAAAAATTAGATGTAGTGGCTTACGAAATAAACGTGATTATTTCAAGCCTGGTTCATAACGCAGGTGGTAAAGAATTTGAAAAACTTGAGCTGCATAAGCGTATGATGGACGTATTTGTGATGAAGCAGCAGGCTTTAATAGCCGCATCAGATATCCAAACCAAATCAGTTTATACCAGCCTTAAAAAACTGAAAACGCTGTCGCCTATGTTAAAACGTTCATTAATTGATGTGTGCGGTGACATCGTTTTACATGACGGTATTGTGCAAGGTTCCGAGTATGAAACATTAAAACTAATGAGCTTATTATTGGCATGCCCTATGCCGGCGTTGCCAATGAATCAAGTAAACTAACGAAGTTTTGCTTGGGTGATCACTAGATAAAAAATAAAGCGCATCCTACCCCCTAGGTGATATGGATTAACTTGACTGTATTGCTCAAAATGCTACAAGTTGAGACATACAATCAATTTTTGTTCACAAGGGGGTGTGGCATGGCCACACAGTACACGCCAGCACAACTTCGTCATGCGATTCGCATGGGCGAACACACCACAAACACGTCGGGATTATGCCAAGGGTTTGTGCAATGTAATGTGGCGATACTCCCCAAAGCGTGGGCCGATGAATTTCTCCAGTTTTGTCAGTTAAATCAAAAACCTTGTCCCGTGGTTGCCATGGCCGCCCAGCCTGGCGACACCCATCTTGTTGAAGTAGCCCCCGACTTTGATATTCGTACCGATGTACCTAAATACCGCATTTGGAAAGACGGTCAATTGGTGGACGAGGTGACTGACATCTCTCATGTATGGCGTGATGACTTGGTGACGTTTTTATTAGGCTGCTCGTTTAGTTTTGAAGAAGCCTTAATTGCAGACGGCTTAGAAGTACGCAACATAAGCGAAGGCAAAAATGTGCCCATGTACGATACTAATATAGCGTGTCGTGCGGCGGGTCGTTTTCATGGTAGTACTGTGGTGAGCATGCGACCGTTTAAACCGGCCGATGCCATTCGTATGATTCAAATATGCAGTCGTTTTCCATCGGTGCATGGTGCGCCCATTCACTTTGGTGATCCTGCGGCCATCGGCATTAACGATATTAACCAGCCCGAATACGGTGATGCCGTCACAATTAAAGCAGGCGAAGTGCCCGTATTTACTGCCTGCGGTGTCACACCTCAAGCGGCCATCATGGCAGCGAAGCCTGAGTTTTGTATTACCCATAGCCCAGGCCACATGGTTGTTACTGATATTCCAAATTCCAAATTAGCCATTTTATAGGAGGCAGCATGAAAAATAATCGCCGCCAAATGGCAGCCAAGCAACGCTCTAGAATTTGCAGCATGACACACTCACTGTGCCGCATGGTTCCTCATGTAATGAACAGTGACATACCAAATTCCAAACTCGCGATTCTATAAGGAACCATTATGTCGTTATTATTAAATTGTGATTTGGGTGAAAGTTATGGCTCATGGAAAATGGGCCTAGACGAAGACGTTTTCCCGTATATTGATCAAGCCAACATTGCTTGCGGCTTTCATGGCGGTGACCCAGTGGTTATGATGAAAACCTTAGGTTTGGCGAAAAAACATGATGTCATAGTGGGCGCGCATCCCGCGTATCCTGATCTTGTGGGTTTTGGTCGCCGCTCAATGAATTGCTCAAGCGATGAAATCATTGGCATGGTGTTGTATCAAATGAGCGCGCTCGATGGTATGGCAAAAAGCCAAGGCATTATCATTGCGTATGTCAAACCTCACGGCGCGCTGTATAACGACATGATGGCAAAAGTAGATGTACGTAAAGCCATTATGCAGGCTATTGCCCAATATCACCGTCCGCTTAAATTGATGTTACAGGCCACTAATGATGCAGCGCAGCATTTAATTGAAGCTGAAGAGTTTGGTATAGATTTATTATTTGAAGCCTTTGCCGATCGCTGTTATGACGACGATGGCAAATTATTAGCGCGCAGCAAACCGGGTGCCGTTCACAATAAAGAGAAAATGTTAGCGCAAGTGAAGCAATTAAATGAAGAAGGCACGGTAACATCGGTTAGTGGCAAAATATTAAGTATCGAAGCGGATTCATTATGTGTTCACGGTGACAATCTAGAAGGCGTGCAGGCCATTGCACACATTCGTAAAATCATCGAAGGCGCATAACATGCAAATTCATGTGGCTGGCGAAAATGCGTTAATCGTTTATTTTTCAGAAAAAGTCAGCGACGAAACCAGTTTGCATATTCAACAAACGGCTACGGCGTTATCTCAGTTTGTGGGCAATGAGCTAATTGATTTAGTACCCAGCTATGCATCCATTTTAGTATTGTTTGATCCGGCAAAAACCGATCATTTGCATGTGCGAAAATTAATTCGCGCAGCGCTACAATCAGATCAAACTAAACACGTTGCGCAGCAAGAAAGTATCGTGCGCTTGCCGGTTTATTATGGGCCACAAACTAGCCCGGATTTAGCCAACCTTGCGCAGCATGCGGGTTTGACGGTTGAGCACGTTATCGAAATTCATCAACAAACCATTTATCGCGTTTACGCCATTGGATTTGCACCGGGTTTTGCGTACTTGGGTGAAACCGATGAGCGCATCGCAATGCCACGCTTGGCAACACCTCGTAAAAAAGTACCTAAAGGCGCGGTGGCCATTGCTGATCGACAAACTGCGGTTTATCCCGCCACAAGCCCAGGTGGTTGGAATCTAATAGGTTGCTGCCCAACCCCAATGTTTAATCCAAATGCATCGCCCTCTATGCCGGTTACAACCGGAGATGCGGTGCAGTTTTATGCCATTGATGAAGCCGAATTTTTATCACTAGGTGGTGAATTTAATGCTTGGGAGGGCTTATAACATGAGCCAAGTAATGCACGTTGTGACCCCAGGTATTTTAACGTTAATTCAAGACGCAGGTCGCTTTGGCCAACATGGCATTGGTTTAACCACAGGCGGCCCAATGGACCCGCTTGCGTTTAAATGGGCAAATCGTTTAGTGGGCAATGATGAAAATACCGCCGTGTTAGAAAACACCATTGGCGGCTTAAAATTAAAAAGCAGCTGCCAGACGCAAATTGCAGTAACCGGTGCTACTGTCACGATAACAATAAATGGCCAAATACAGCCACAGTGGCAAACGCTTAATATTAATCCCCATGATGAAATCGAGTTGAGTTATGCAAGCGAAGGCTGTCGTATTTATGTAGCGGTGTCTGGTGGTTTTAATATTACAAAGCAATTCACCAGCGTAAGCACGGTGGTACGTGAAGGCATTGGTGGTTTGAATGGTAAAGGGTTACAAGCTCAAGATAAGTTAGCGTTAACCGCAGCCTCCACTGTAAAAAAACGGTTTGTGTTACCGCTAAGTGCACGACCTGTTTATGAGAATAATGTGTCCTTACGTTTGATTCCGGGTTATCAGCAAGCACATTTTTCACGCCATCAGCAGCGTATGTTTTTCGATCATCAATATACCGTCAGCGACTTGTGTGACCGCATGGGTTATCGCTTAACAGGGCCAACAGTTAAGTGTGATATTGAAGGCATATTATCCGAAGGCATTTGTTTAGGGGCCGTACAAATTCCCAAAGACGGTCAACCTATTGTATTGATGAATGACCGCCAGACCATTGGCGGCTATCCAAAAATAGGATCCGTGCTCTCATTAGATTTAGCCAAACTGGCACAACTTACCGCAGGCGGCAATGTCAGGTTTGAACCCATCACCATTGATCATGCCCATAACGAATTAGCACTTGCCCATTATAAATACAGCAAGCAAACATTGGTTAGCGTGGCAGACGAGGATACACCATGAGCCAACTCACGACGGCTATGCAACTCAGCCTTGATATCGAAAACATGTTAGTAGAACGCAATTTACGCGGCATGAAAACCGTGCAAAGCGCGTTACCACAAGGTTATGTATTACGCGCGGCACAAATGATGTTGCCCATTCGAGGCACCGTGTTAATTGGTACCGGCTTTCCTGTAGTGGATACTTTTGAAACAGATGGGCCAGTAGGGGCTATTGCTTTGTACCAAGCGTTTGAAGCCTTAGGCGCGCAACCGATTATTGTGTGCGGTGCGCCTTTAAGTACACAACTTCAAAACACGTACCGAGTACATGAAATTACAGTGGGGCCAAATGCCCATCGTGATGAAGAAGCTTTACAAGCCCTTGCGCAATTGCAGCCAGAACTAATTGTTTCAATTGAGCGCCCAGGTTTAGCCGCAGACGGTAAGTATTACAACATGCGTGGCGAAGACATCAGTGCCCGCGCCGCGTGTTTTGATACGTTCTTGATACACGCACAATGCCCGTCTATCGCCATTGGTGATGGCGGCAATGAAATAGGAATGGGCAATATTCAAGACGCATTAAAAGGCTTAGATATTCAAGCGGCTGCCACAGGGTGTAACGAGTTAGTCATCGCCGATGTGTCTAACTGGGCCGCCTTGGGTTTGATCGCCATGCTTGATTGGTTAAGCGGGCAAAATATTTTGGCTAAGCTAGATGCCATGGCTGTACTACAATTTTTATCAGAGCGTGGCAGTGTTGACGGCGTTACCCGTGAAAACACCCTGACAGAAGACGGCTTACCTGCACAAGACGGCATTGAATTATTAAATCGTTTGCAAGCGCTGGTCAGCACAAAAAAATTAGTGAACAAATAAGCATTAAAAATTGATCGAGGTGCCACATGAGCATTGTATTTTTGAATAATGAATTTATGCCAATGGAAGAGGCAAAAATTTCACCGATGGACCGAGGCTTTTTATTTGGTGACGGCATCTATGAAGTGATCCCTGCCTACAATGGCAAGCTAGTGGGTTTTGGCCCACACATTGATCGCATGAACCAAGGTCTAGAATTGATCGGCATTGATTTTAAATGGGATCAAACTCAATGGCGCAAAATTTGTGATCAATTAATCGCAAAAAATGAAGGTGAAAACCTAGGTATTTATTTACACGTCAGCCGCGGCACCGACAGCAAACGCTTTCACGCCTACCCAGAAAATGTCGCGCCTACTGTCTTTGCTTATGCGTTTGATATTCCAGCGGCCAACGTGCCAGACAAAACAAAATCCAAAGGCTACAAAGTGGCCACCACCCAAGATTTACGCTGGCAGCGTTGTAATATTAAATCCACCGCGTTACTGGGTAACGTGATGCACTTTCAATTTGGTTATGCCCAAGGTTACAACGAAACGTTATTATATAACGCAAAAAATGAATTAACCGAAGCGGGTGCGTGCAACGCCTATATCGTAAAAGATGGTGTTGTGATCACGCCGCCTTTAGATAATCAAATTTTACCGGGTATCACTCGTTTTATGTTGTTAGAAATTCTACGCAAATACAGCGATATAAAAGTAGAAGAACGCATTGTTACTATGGACGAAGTATGGAATGCAGATGAAGTGTGGATCACCAGCTCATCAAAAGAAATCGCACCGGTTGTACAAATAGACGGTAAGCCAGTGGGTAATGGCGAGATTGGAGATGTGTGGTTAGCGGCACAAACCCAATACACCGCACACAAATTCGAGTTTTAATAAAGCTATGCACGCGGGTAGTATGCCCCGTGAGCAGAGTGAATACGCTGGGTACGCCTTCCCACATTAATGTTACGGTGCGTCTTGTAACTAAAAATGTGTTTTGATCTAAAAGCTCATCTTTATAAAAGTAAAGATGGGCTTTTTTATGGTTACCGTTATTGCGTTTAGGGCGTATTCGAACATTATAAATTCACTCGCAGGTGCGAGTTCGTACGATAAACTGTAAATTGTGGGAGGGCGCTTGCGCGCGATCAACTTCACTTAAATGAATCAATATTTAAAATATAAAGCGTAGGATGGGTTAGCGCAGCGTAACCCATTATATTGATTCGAACATGTCTGTTCGATCGCTCGCGGGGCAAGCTCGTACAAAAAGAAAAGCGAGGCAGAGTGGGCATTCCCACTCTGCCTAATATCCTGCATTCAGCCCGTTCATCCTGAGCAGCGAGGAACGAGCGTGTCGACGGTAGCGTTTACTTATACGGATTCACATCGTCCGGATTTTCTTGTGTTTTAAAGCGCTTATGCAACCAAAGATACTGAGCAGGGTAGCGACGAATCGCGCCTTCTAACCATTGGTTGTACGCTTTAGCATCTTGCTCTTCATCGTCGGTTTCTGGCAGCGCTTCGTAGAATTCTAAAATGTATTCTTGGCAGTCTTGTTTGCGGTGATAGCTGTAAGGCACGATGCGTGCATTGCCACTTTTGCTTAAAAAAGTGAGGCCCGAAATAGTGGACGCTTGGCGACCAAACAATGGTGCAAATACGGCGTGCTTGCGACCGTAATCTTGGTCTGGCGCATACCAAAGGGCTTCGCCGCGCTTTAAACAATCGATGAAACCTTTAACATCTTTTTTGTGATACGCGTGGGTCACAAAACGATAGCGGCCACGCATCATGATGGCGTTCATTAGTTTGTTATCTAATGGGCGGTAGGTGACGTTCATTTCTGTAATGAGACTAGTGATAGCACCCGCTAAGTCTAGAATACTAAAATGGGCACCGGCTAATACGACGCCTTGGCCATTGTCTAAAAACTTATCGAAGTGTTCTTTGCCTCGAACATCCAAGGTGGGTTTAAAGCGCTTGTAGTTGCCAAACCATGCGGTGCCGCTATCTAGATAGCCTTGCATGTTTTCATGAAAAATTTCTTTTACTAGGGCATCTTTTTCTTGTGGATTTAATTCAGGAAAACAAATATCCACATTTACCTGCACAACATGACGACGACCTTTTGCTAAGTTATAAGCTAACCAAGCCAAACCTTTGCTGATTTTCCATTGCACTTTGAATGGCAGCAGTTGGCAGATAAATAAGAACCCCACAAATAACCAAACACCCCAGTATTTAGGTTTTAGGAATTCCAGTTTTAATAATCGGGTATCTTCAATTTGATTGGGTTTATTTTTATTGTTCATATTCTTCTATCTAAGTGGTGATCAAGGGCTGTTGTTGCCCTTGATGCTCGTCAGGCGCTTTGACTTAACTATGAGCTTTAATGCTGTTGATGATATTGGTTGTGCTGCAACCATCTTCGAAATTTAGCACTTGCACTTCGCCGCCATTGTCGATGACTTCTTTACCACCAGCGATGTCTTCGATTTTATAGTCGCCACCTTTCACCAATATACTTGGCAGTAACTTGGCAATTAAACGCTGTGGTGTGTCTTCACTAAATGGCACCACGTAATCGACGCTAGCAAGGCCAACCAGTACGTCCATGCGATGTTCGGTTGAGTTGATCGGGCGTCCTTCCCCTTTTAAGCGGCGTACCGAATCGTCGGTGTTGACGGCAACAATGAGTTTATCTCCAAGCTTTTTGGCATTTTTTAAATAGCTTACGTGACCTGGGTGCAAAATATCAAAACAACCATTGGTCATGACGATGGTTTCGCCTTGGGCTTTGGCGTCGTTGATAATATCGAGCAGGGCATCTTCATCTAAAATACCGCTGTGGGCGATGGCATCGGCTTTGGCTTCGCGGCGCAATTCTGCAAGACTAACGGTAGCCGTACCCAGTTTGGCAACCACAAGGGCGGCTGCGGTGTTGGCAAGCGCTGTGGCCTCTGCCAGTGGGCTACCAGCGGCAAAAGCGGCGGCCAGTACGCTGATGACGGTGTCGCCTGCACCGGTAACGTCATAGACTTCACGAGCGGTGGCCGCTAGATGTACGGGCTGTTCGCCTTTTTGAAAAAGCGTCATGCCTTTTTCGCTGCGGGTCACTAATAGTGCTTCAAGGCCAACGGTGTTGAGCAGTTCAAATCCTTTGCTTACCAGTTCGGCTTCATCTTTACATGGGCCAACCACTTGTTCGAACTCGCTCATGTTTGGGGTAATTAATGTGGCGCCGCTGTAGCGTTTAAAATCACTGCCTTTAGGGTCAATGAAAATGGGCTTGTTTGCTGTTTTGGCAATCGCAATAAACTCTTCAATGTTGTGCAGTGCGCCTTTGCCGTAATCACTTAAAATGACCACGTCGCATTCTTCAATTTGCTGTTTGTAGTTTTCGAGCAGGTTACTGTTGTCGGCATCGGCAAATGATTCTTCAAAATCCAAGCGAATCAATTGTTGGTGACGACTTAGTACCCGTAATTTTGTGATGGTTGGGTGACTGGCAATGGTTGTGAATTGGGTTTTGATATTGTGATGGCGCAAGGTGGTGGTTAATACTTGTGCGTTATCGTCATTACCCACAAGGCCCAGTAGACTGGTTTGTGCGGTTAGGCTGGCTATGTTGAGGGCCACGTTACCGGCACCACCGGCGCGGTCTTCGATCTCGCTGACTTTAACCACAGGCACGGGTGCTTCAGGTGAAATACGCGAAGTAGGGCCGCTCCAATAGCGATCTAACATCACATCCCCTACCACTAAGAGACGGGCGTTGGCAAAGTTAGGAATACGCAAAGTCATGAATTAAAAACCACATAATTTTATTAGCTGGCTATGGTAGCACAAGCGAATGCTGGGGGCAGTGCTTGCTGTATCGTTGTGCTTCGCTTTTGTGACATTAGGGTAAACCCGCAAGGGTGGTGCTAGAATGTGGGTTGATTCAATTTTGTTAGATAAATCATGGCCAGACTACTTTATTCCCTCGTTTTAAGTGCGCTTATTCCTATTATTGTGCTGCGTATGTTTGTGCGTGCTCGTAAAGCCCCTGCCTATGGCAAGCGCTGGTGGCAACGTTTTGGTTTGTTGACTGGGCCTAAAGTGCTGAATGGCAAGCAAGGGGGTATCTGGTTTCATACCGTCAGTGTGGGGGAGTTTATTGCTGCGGTGCCACTGATTGAGCAAACCATGCAAACCAACCCTGATGCATTAATCACGATCACCACCACTACGCCAACGGGCAGCGAGCAAGTACAAAAACGTTTTGCTCCACAGCTTGGTAAACAAATATTTCATGTGTATTTACCCTATGACCTATCTTGGTTTTTGCAGGGTTTTTTACGCAAAGTACGCCCGCAATTATTAGTGATATTAGAAACCGAGCTTTGGCCAAACTTAATTCATTGCTCTAAAAAAACAGGCTGTAAAGTGTTGGTGGTGAATGCGCGTTTAAGTGAAAAAAGCGCAAAAGGTTATGCAAAAGTAGCCAGTCTTGCCCGCGATATGCTTAATAAACTAGATGGTTTAGCGGTGCAAAATGAAGTGGATGCACAGCGTTTTGTAGAGCTAGGCATGCCAGAAAATAAAATGCAGGTGACGGGCAGTATTAAATTTGATTTAACCATTTCAACGGATTTATTAAATCAAGGGCAGGCGCTGAAACACAGTTGGGGTCACGATCGAAAAGTATTGATTGTGGCCAGTACCCACAAAGGGGAAGACGATATCGCCCTAGATGGGTTTGCACAGCTCGTTAAACAAGACCCTGAATTGTTAATGATTTTGGTGCCAAGACACCCTGAGCGGTTTAATGATGTGGCCACACTGATTGAGCAACGCGGTTTTAAATTAAGCCGTCGTAGTTTGTTAGATGCATCAGCTGAGACTCAAGTGTTGCTGGTGGATGCCATGGGCGAGCTCATGGCGTTTTTAGCGGCCAGTGACGTGTGTGTGATGGGCGGCAGCTTTGTGGAAAACGGCGGCCATAATCCGCTAGAGCCAGCGGCGTTGGGCGTACCTGTTATCATGGGTCCAAGCCAATTTAATTTTGCACTGATTTGCCAACAGCTTGAACAGGCCGGTGGATTGAAAACAGTCACTCAGCAAAACTGGGCGGGTGTCGCGCAAGATTGGCTAGCCGATGGTGAATTGGCTCAACAAAAAGGTAAGGCGGCGCAAGGAGTGGTGGAGGCGAACCGTGGTGCCAAGCAAAAAGTGCTTGAGTGGATTGAATTACTGTTTTGTGAGTAATGTTTTACCCAATAAAAAACCCTTGTATTGCGACAAGGGTTTTTAAGATTTTCTAGCGTCTAGCGTCTAGCGTTAATAGCCTTTGATTGTGTAATCAATTTCAAAATCAATCCCCACTACGCGGGATACGCCCGTGCTAATTGTTCCGTCATCGTTTAGTTCAACCCAGCGGTAGCCTGGGCCTTCTTTATCCACATCAAAATCACTGGATTCAGGCGTAAATTGCACACAGGTTGACGGTGTCGATATATAACGCACGCCATCTACCATTTTGTCGCTGTCTTGGTGAACATGTCCCCAAAGTACCACACGCACATTGTCATATTTATCGACGATATCTAATAAGGCTTGGCTGTTGCGGATTTGCTGAGTATCTAACCATTTGCAGCCCATGGGCTTAGGATGGTGGTGCATGGTAATAAGGGTATGGCTAGTCGAGTCGGCTTTGAGTGCTGCTTCGAGTAAATCTAATTGGCTTTGAGCAAGGTTGCCAAACACGCTGCCGGGCACTTGGCTGTCGAGCAAGATAAGCTGCCAATGGCCTTTTTTAATGACAGTGAGCATTTCTTGTTCTTCGTTTACCACTTGCAGCATGTTACTGCGATAGTCGTGATTGCCGGGAATCCAGAATTGCTCTTTGCCGTCTTTGGCTAAAAGGTCTTTGAGGTATTGGTACGATTCAACGCTGCCGTCTTGGCTTAAATCACCAGTACAGAGGTAAAAATCAAACTGACTTTGCTCACTGTGGATAATGTCCAGAACCGCATTTAAACTGGCCTGAGTATCCATACCGAGTAACTTGCCTTCATCTGAAGCAAATAAGTGGCAGTCAGTGATTTGTATAAATTTTTGCATGACTAGTAAGGTCCATACCCGTCCGTAGGTGCTAAGAACATGAATTTAGCGCACTATAATGTTAATAGCTTAGTCACTTCCAGTGTCGGAGTCACATTTTAAAGGCTTTGGTAGGAAATTTAATTCAATATTAGCTTCACCGTGACGCAGGCAGTGCTCCAACCAATCCGCCAAAAACTGATTAATTTGGTGCTTTTCGTCGGGCATTCGCATCTGCGGATTAGGGTAATGATAAACCCCGTTGAAGCGATGGTTGTGGTCAAACACCACGACTTCGGCCATTCGCACGTCGTGATAGAGACGCACTTCCATATGGGGCGGCTGCAAGAAATCATGCAGTTCACTCACTTGTTCAACGGCAATCGTGAGGGTGTATGGGAATTGCTCGGTAATGCTAAAACGAATGCTGGTACGATGGCCAATACCGCCGGTAACGGTAAACTCACGACCCGTCCCCTTGTCCATTTCTGGCAGCAAGGTTAGCAAGCGCATGTAATTGTTTTCACATACCTTGGCAAAATTGGTGAGGTCGGGCACATAGTGCTTGGCCATGCTAGTGATGTCCCATGGGCTATGAATGGGCCTGCTTAAGTAATCGTAGCTCTAACCACTGTAGCGCAATTATCGTCGCAGCATTGCTAATTATACCTGAGTTTACCGCGGCAAATGCATCAGAACTTGAGACTTTAGTGATCTTAATATCTTCTGACTCATCTGCCACACCATGCACCCCTTCAATGGTTGAGCTGTCTACTTCAGCCATAAAGACATGCAGTACTTCATCACAACCGCCTGAACTGGATAAGTAGCGGCTAATGGGGATGAGATGCTCGATGTGGGCGCCACTTTCTTCTTGGGCTTCTTTAATCGCCACTTCTTGTGGCGATAGCCCTTGTTCGATCATGCCGGCTACAATTTCAAACTGCCAAGGGCTATCATAATTGAGGGCACCAATTCGGATTTGCTCGGTCAGAACCACTGCGTCTAAATTAGGGTCATATAACAGAACAGCCGCCGCTTCGCCGCGTTGAAATAACTCTCGCGAAATAATGGGCCCCCACTGGCCATTGAACAGCTTATGCTGCAAAGTAATTTTACTCATACGAAAGAAACCCTGATAACAGGTCTCTTTTTTATGAATTTTTATGTCGTTTTGTTGGTACGTTGGCTTTATCATAGTGACAATTAAAATCTTAACTCAGGCTTTGTATCTGATTTTGCAACAATATGTTGTATTAGGCGTTTCTAATGTATGGTTCCAAGATGGCCATTAAGTGGTTAGAATCCGTGCAACTTCAGTTCTTCTACAGGAAGCAACCATGAAAAAATTGGCGTTAGCCCTTATTACCATAGGCGCCACAGTAACATCACAGGCAGCCGATCTTAAAAATGTTTTTGAGCAAGCGCTTGCCAATGACCCTCAACTAGCCGCCGAAGTGGCGTTGGCAAATGCCAATGGCCAAAGTGCAGGCTTAGCGCGTCAGGCGGTTTTGCCTACGATCACCTTAAATGCTGAGATTAGCGAAAAGGATCTTGATGGGACGCCGACCAACCCCCTTACCTCTTTAAATAGTGATGGTACAACAGAGAAAACGTCTTACGATGTGACGTTAAGTCAAACGCTTATTGCACCAGCAAGTTGGTATAGTTATGCCGCTGCCAGTGCGAGCACTGAAAGCGCTGAGCTAGAATTACGTAAGGCAGAGCAGAGCATAATAGTCCGCGTTTCAGAAGCTTATTTTGATGTGTTGCGTGCTAATGCCACGTTGGCATCAGCAAAAGCTCAAGAGGCTGCGGTTAAGCGCCAGCTAGAGCAAACACAACAGCGTTTTAAAGTGGGTTTAATTGCCATTACTGAAGTGCATGAAGCTCAAGCTATTTATGATAATGCGACGGTTGATTTAATTGCAGCCGAAAGTCAGTTAGATATTGCTTATGAATCGCTAGCCGTTTTAACGGGAGAGCGCTATGACCGCATTAACCCGTTAAAAGAAACCATTCCTTTAGTTGGTCCGGTTCCAGCTGATCGTACTTTGTGGGAGCAAAAAGCGCTTGGACAAAACTTGGATGTACTGATCGCACAGAAAAGCGGTAGAAGTGCTGAGCTAAATCATAAGTCAAAAATGTCGGAGCATTTACCGACGGTAAACCTTGTGGGTCAGTATGCAATCACTGATGATGAAGCGAGCACTGGCGGCGAAGAAGTAACAAGTACCTATGTGGGCGTGCAATTGAGTATGCCGTTGTTTGCTGGTGGTGCTACATGGGCAGGGCAGAAACAGGCTTATTTTCAACGTCAAGCTGCAGAAAAAGGTTTAGAAGCGGCACAACGTGGTGCTAGTTTAACCGTACGTGCTTTGTATCGTACGTTAGAAGCGGACGTTGCGCGCATTAAGGCTCGCAAGCAAGCAATGATTTCGGCACAAAGTGCGATGGAAGCGACACAAACGGGCTATGAAGTAGGCACACGCAATATTGTTGAGGTATTGCAGGCGCAGTTGTCTGTGTTTAGCGCTCAACAGAACTATGCATACTCACGCTTTGATTACGTAGTGAATTTATTAAAATTCCGTCAAGCGGCTGGTGAATTATCAGTTGCCGATATTGACGAACTTAACGGCTGGTTACAGCGTTAAAATCCTTTTTAAACAGTCCTAATGTTTAACCCGCTTCGGCGGGTTTTTTTATGGTTTTTGGTTTAGCTGAAATAAACGCTCAATCGTACCGTCCGCTTTTAACTGCTTTATGGCGTGATTGAGTATAGGGATCATTTTGGCATGATCGGGGTGCACTCGAATGGCCACATCATACTGGCCCACAATATCCCCTGTATTGAGTTGTGCGTAGTCAGGGTTGTGCATTTGTAAATACTGAAAAACCTGTTTATTAATGAAGACTTGATTGATGCGATCGTTAATGAGTAATTGCAAAAGTTCGTCTTCGTGTGCCCGCTCAACTTTTTTGGCTATCTTCTGGCTAAAAGCGTGTTCGAATTTTGGATAATAATAACCACGGACAACCCCAATAGTTTGGCCTTTGATGTTTTCAATATTGGCGGCATGTTGGTATTTTTTTGAGCGGTAAACAGCCACGTCCTCTAAGCGGTAAAAGAAATCAGTGAATAATCCCGGAGTAGGCTTTAGTACATTCCATTCAGGTGAGCTGCCAACCTCTAAATGTACCTTACCTTGGTTAAACAGGTGATCTAAGCGGGCATAAGGGTACGATTGCCATTGAAACTCTACGTTTGTGTGTGACTCGATGGCTTTCATAAATTGATAGAAATACCCTTTCTGCTTATTTTCAAACATAAAGGGAGGGTAATGATAAACACCGATAATAACAGGCGCAGCCAAGGACACTTGGCTAAATAAGCATACCAATAGGAAATAACAGGGCCAAAATTTGCAGGATAATAACGTCGACATAAAGTATCTCAGGTTCCGTATATTTAGCATAGACCAGTGCCGCTCAGTTGGCTTTTTCTCTGTGAAGGTAGGCCTTGGCGCCAATGCTCACTTGCAGATTTGCCTTAGCTGCTAGTATGCTAGCGCGACTCTCAAGATAAGAACTACAAGATAGATGATCCCAGAAACCTTGCGTTGCCTGTACTTACATGGCTTTAGAAGTGGCCCAGATTCAGTGAAAGCTCAGCAGACGGTTCGCTTTTTTGCCCAGTTTGATGTGGCGCAAAATCTACATATTCCGCAGTTATCCCCAGAGCCTGCTAGGGCAATTGATGAAGCTCAGTTTTTATACGAGCAGCTCATAGATGAAGTGGGTGTGGATAACTGTTTGGTTATTGGTTCAAGCCTTGGTGGTTACTATGCGAGCTATCTTGTTGAACGATTTGGTGGCCGCGCGGCCTTAATTAATCCAGCTGTGCGCCCGTACGAGTTATTACAAGACTATTTAGGAGAGAATGAAAATCTGTACAATGGCGAAAAATTTATCGTCACTTCAAGCTATTTACAAGAGCTTAAAGACATAGATGTGATGCCCTTGCAGAATCCTAAGCATCATTTTTTGTTAGTAAAAACCCATGACGAAACACTTGATGCCATGGAGGCGGTAAAAAAATACCAAGCCAGCCCCAGCATCATCGAACACGGCGGTAATCACAGTTATGACGATTATCCCAAACGTTTACCCAGTATATTAAATTTTGCCACCCAGCCTTATTAGGCCGGCACAGATACATAAGAGCATTAAATAAGTATGAGTAACTATACTGCGCAATCCATAGAGGTATTAAGTGGTCTTGACCCAGTGCGTAAACGCCCGGGCATGTACACTGAAACCACACGCCCTAATCACCTTGCTCAAGAAGTCATCGATAACTCGGTGGATGAAGCACTGGCGGGCCACTGTAATCACATAAAAATTGAATTATTTGCCGACCAATCGTTAGCCGTAACCGATAACGGCCGTGGCATGCCAACCGACATTCATCCAGAACACGGCGTAAGTGGTGTTGAACTAATTCTAACCAAATTGCATGCTGGCGGTAAGTTCAGCAATGACAACTACCAGTTCAGTGGTGGTTTGCACGGTGTAGGTGTATCGGTTGTAAACGCATTATCTCAAGCGTTAGAAGTGACCATTCGCCGTAATGGTGAAATTCACCGTATTGCGTTTAAAGATGGCTTTAAAGCATTAGAACTTGAAAAGGTTGGAGAAACCAAAAAGAAAGACACCGGCACCACGGTACGTTTCTTACCGGACCCTAAGTATTTTGATAGCCATAAATTTTCAGTGACCCGTTTAAAACATGTGCTGCGCGCTAAAGCGGTTTTGTGTCCAGGTTTACGCATTGAATTTGTAAACCACGGTAATGCTGAAGATAACAGTGATTGGTATTACGAAGACGGTTTAGTGGATTACTTAACCGACGCTACCAATGGTTTTGAAGTATTACCGCCAGAGCCGTTTGTAGGCTCTATGGCTGGGGAAAAAGAAGCCGTGGACTGGGCCGTGCAATGGTTACCAGAAGGTGGCGAGCAGCTCATGGAAAGTTACGTTAACTTAATTCCAACCGCGCAAGGTGGCACGCATGTAAATGGTTTGCGTACCGGCTTATTAGAAGCGCTGCGTGAGTTTTGTGAATTCCGCAGTTTATTACCGCGCGGTGTGAAGCTCGCACCAGATGACGTGTGGGATAAAGTATCTTATGTATTGAGCGCAAAAATGGCTGACCCACAATTCTCTGGTCAAACCAAAGAGCGTTTATCCAGCCGTGAAGCGGCGGCGTTTGTTTCAGGCGTGGTAAAAGACAGCTTTAGTTTATGGCTAAACGAACATGCCACCATGGGTGCGACTCTTGCTGAAATGGTCATCAGCAATGCACAACGCAGAATGCGCAGTGCCAAAAAAGTGGTGCGCAAAAAAGTTACCCAAGGCCCAGCCTTGCCGGGTAAATTGGCTGACTGCTCCACTAATGACCCTAAGTATTCAGAAATCTTTTTAGTGGAAGGGGACTCCGCTGGTGGTTCGGCCAAACAAGCCCGTAGCCGAGAATTCCAAGCCATCATGCCACTGCGCGGTAAAATCCTAAACAGTTGGGAAGTGGACTCAGGGGAAGTATTAGCCAGCCAAGAAATTCACGACATATCGGTGGCCTTAGGTGTTGACCCAGGTGAAACCGATATGACCAATTTACGTTACGGCAAAGTTTGTATCCTAGCGGATGCCGATAGCGATGGTTTGCACATCGCCACTTTGCTTTGCGCGTTATTTGTAAAACACTTTAGAGCCATGGTTGAACAAGGCCATGTGTATGTGGCCATGCCGCCTTTGTACCGTATCGATGTGGGCAAAGAAGTTTACTACGCACTGGATGAAGCTGAGCGTGAAGGTGTATTGGATCGCATTAAAGCCGAAAAGAAAAAAGGCAAAATAGGTGTGCAGCGATTTAAAGGTCTAGGTGAGATGAACCCACTGCAATTACGTGAAACCACCATGGACCCAGATACCCGCCGCTTAGTGCGTTTATCGTTAGATCTTGAAGACGGCACCGATGAAATGATGGACATGCTGCTTTCTAAGAAGCGTGCAGCCGATCGTAAAAACTGGTTAGAGTCCAAGGGCAACATGGTTGAACTTGAAGTTTAGATTGTCAGGCGTTCGCCCGCATTTTTTATCACGGGCATCAATCAAATTTTAAGCACTATTGTCGTTAGGTACAGCCTAATAAAAGAATGAGACAACCTTAGCGAGATTAGCTAGGAGAGATAAAAAGAATGAATGACATTGTAATTGGTGATGACGGCGTCGAACGTCAAACCTTAAAAGACTACACCGAAAGCGCGTACTTAAATTATTCCATGTACGTCATCATGGACCGTGCATTGCCACACATTGGTGATGGTTTAAAACCGGTGCAGCGTCGTATTACTTACGCCATGAGTGAGCTGGGTTTAAAAGCCGGTGCCAAATATAAAAAATCAGCCCGTACCGTGGGTGACGTATTAGGTAAATTTCACCCTCACGGTGACAGCGCCTGTTACGAAGCTATGGTATTAATGGCCCAGCCGTTTTCTTATCGCTACCCGCTGGTGGATGGTCAAGGTAACTGGGGTAGTGCAGACGACCCTAAATCGTTTGCCGCCATGCGTTATACCGAAAGTAAATTAACCAAATACGCAGATGTATTATTAGGTGAACTTGGTCAAGGCACGGTTGATTGGCAACCTAACTTTGACGGCAGCTTACAAGAACCGGTTACATTGCCAGCGCGCTTACCCAATATTTTATTAAACGGTACAACCGGTATTGCGGTCGGTATGGCGACAGACGTACCGCCCCATAACTTACGTGAAGTGGCCAATGCTTGTATTCACATGCTGGATAATCCCAAAGCCACCACACAAGAGTTAACTCAATTTGTACAAGGGCCAGATTTTCCAACCAGCGCTGAAATTATAACGCCAAAAGCCGACGTACAGCGCATGTACGAAACCGGCAAAGGCAGCGTAAAAATGCGTGCCGTATATGAAATGGAAGACGGTGATGTTGTCATTACCGCCCTACCGCATCAGTGTTCAGGTAACAAAGTACTTGAACAAATTGCCGATCAAATGAATAAGAAAAAGCTACCAATGGTGGCGGATTTACGTGACGAATCGGATCACGAAAACCCAACGCGTTTAGTCATCGTGCCTAAGTCGAACCGTGTGGACATTAAACAATTAATGAATCACTTGTTTGCCACAACCGATCTAGAAAAAAGTTACCGTATCAACATGAATATGATCGGTATTGATGGTTTGCCAAAAGTGAAAAGCTTAAGCACCATTATCAGTGAGTGGCTAGTTTATCGAACCAATACGGTTCGTCGTCGTTTAGAACACCGCTTAGAAAAAGTATTAGCGCGTTTACATATCTTAGATGGTTTGTTGGTCGCGTTTTTAAATATCGATGAAGTAATTGAAATTATTCGTACAGAAGAAAATCCAAAACAAGAATTTATTAAACGTTTTGGGTTGTCGGATATTCAAGCTGAAGCCATATTAGAATTAAAATTACGTCACTTAGCCAAATTAGAAGAAATGCGTATTCGTGGCGAGCAAGACGAGCTACAAAAAGAACGCGAAAACCTAGAAAAAACCCTAGGCTCTGAGCGTCGCATGAAGACGCTAGTGAAAAAAGAAATCACCCAAGACGCAGAAAATTACGGCGACGAACGTCGCAGCCCAATGGTGACTCGTCAAGAAGCCCAAGCGCTATCAGAAACCGACCTAATGGGCGCTGACCCAGTGACCGTTGTGCTATCTGAAAAAGGCTGGATTCGTGCGGCTAAAGGCCACGACGTAGACGGTAATACGTTAGTGTATAAATCCGGTGATAAGTTCTTAAGCCAGGCCAATGCTAAAACCAATCAACAAGCGGTGTTTGTAGACAGTACCGGTCGTAGCTACAGTATTAACATTCATGGTCTACCAGGTGCCCGCGGTTATGGTGAACCGGTAACCGGTTCTATTACATTGCCAGCCGGTGCAAACTTAAGCGTCATGCTAGTGGGTCAAAACAAAGATCAGTATCTCATGGCCAGTGAAGCCGGTTACGGTTTCATTACTACCTTTGATGAAATGCTATCGAAGAACAAAGCCGGTAAAGCTTTATTAAATAAACCCGCAGAGAAAAAACTGCATCAGCCAATTAGAGTGCAAAACCTTGAGAAAGACTGGGTTGTGGCTGTAAGCAATGAAGGCCGCTTGTTAACCTTCCCTGTGGCGGATTTACCGGTCATGTCAAAAGGCAAAGGTAATAAAATTATTAACCTAGGCGCAGGCGGCACTGAAGACTTAATTGGTTTGTCATTAATGAAAGAAGGTGACATGTTAATTGTCAATGCCGGTAAACGTCATGTGAAAATGAAGTTTAACGATCTTGAACACTATCAAGGTGAGCGCGGACGTCGTGGTAATAAATTACCGCGTGGTTTCCAAAACGTCACCAGCATTGAAGTGATTCGTAAAGACGACGAATAATCGTTTCACGTAGGATGGGTTAGATTGAGCGTAGCAAAATCGTAACCCATCAATGAATAAAAAAAGATGGGTTACGTTGCTCGTTAGACTCGCAGCTAACCCATTCTACGACCCAAGTCGGCAACGGCTTGGGTTTTTTAATTTATTAAGTATAGAAAAAAACAGGAAGTTTTATGAAAAAATTATATGAAGCTCAAAACTCAATAGAAGCCCATATGATTGTTAACTTACTCGAGCAAGCTGGAATGTCGGGCCATGTGGATGGTGAGCATTTACAGGGTGGCGTGGGTGAAATTCAGGTGTCCGGCCTTGTACGAGTCATGGTTGAGGATGCCGATTATGTTGAGGCCCTAAGCATTATAAAGATTTGGGAGGCGCAGCAGCCTGAAGCTATTGAAGAAGTTAAGGTAATCACAAAAAGAAAAAATTCGCTGTTTATTGGAGTAATTGGTTTTTGTCTTGGTCTTGCATGTATGTATATTTATTTTTATGAGCCAGTTGAGATTGATGGTGTAGATCAGAATGGCGATGGAAAAATTGATGAAGAATGGGTATACAAAAATGGCTATATTAGAGAGTCCAAAATAGATCGAAATTTTGATGGCGAAATGGATTTAATTACTACATATAACCGTTTCGGTAAAATTAGAACGTCTATTTCTGATGATGACTTTAATAGCACATTTGAAACCACTACGTATTATAAACGTGGAAATGCTGAATTAATGGAAAGTGACACCAGTGGTGATGGATTTAAGGACTTTAGAGTAATATATGAAAATGATATCGGTGTTGAAATTCATTTTTTAAATCCTAAAACTAAGAATATCAAGCGAGTACAAAAGCTAAATCCATTTAAAATATACGAGTCACAATTGGATAGTAACGATGATGGTGTGCTGGATACAATCTATCGCTATGACGAATATGAACAGGTTATTGAGACAATTATAAAATAATATGAATAACTCAATAATCGATCCATTTTTATGCCCTTTATGCCAACAAAAAAATCGTTGCGTGAATTTAGGCGATAAAGATACCAACAAAAACTGCTGGTGTAATCATCCAGATATCAAGTTTCCTAAAGCATTACTTGATCAGGTGCCAGAAGAGAAAAAAGGCAAAGCGTGTATTTGCCAGCAATGTGCACAGGCGTTTTCAAACGAAAAATCGGATGAGGATGTGGGTGTAAAGAAATATACGCCAAAGTGAATGTTGGATTTTAGGTCGCCTGCAAGCAGCCTCCAACTGTGCTATGTGTTGTAGGAGTCGAGCTTGCTCGCGACAGGTCAGTATTAGATTCTGGCTAGATACTTTTGTGGCGAGCAAACTAAATTAATTTTATCGGATTACTTAAATCACAATCCTAGTTCGCTTAACCCTGGGTGGTCAGTCGGTCTTGGCCCTAGTGGCCATAAAAATTTGCGCTCACTTTCTAAAATCGCCACATCATTAATGCTGGCATGGCGCTGTGTCATTAAACCTTTTTCGTTGAATTCCCAGTTTTCATTACCGTGACTGCGAAACCAGTTGCCGTCTTTATCGTGCCATTCATACACATAACGCACCGCAATACGATGATCTTGCACTGCCCATAGTTCTTTGATTAAACGATACTCTAATTCTTTATCCCATTTACCCGTTAAAAATTGAATGATTTCATCTCGGCCCTTGACGAATTGGTCACGATTACGCCATTGGCTATCTAAGCTATAAGCGGTGGCAATTTTTTCGGGGTTTTTATTGTTCCATGCGTCTTCTGCTATGCGCACTTTTTCAATGGCGCTTGCTTGCGTAAATGTAGGCAGTGGATTGCGTGTGTCTTCAAAATTTAAATCAAAATTCATGGTGTTGCCTTGGTGTTTTAAAGTTGATTGAATCAGTCATCGAACACGCTTGATCGGTCATGGTTTACAAGTCCAATGTAAGCGTATCCGTTGTAGCGCGTGAGACACAGGGGCACATTAATCCCTGAGTATCTCGATCTTGTGTGGTTAAACAGGTGTCGTTATGTTCGGCCTTGCCCTCTAAAACGGTCACGGCGCAGGTTTTACATTGCCCAGTTTTACAGCTGTATAAAACGTCAATATCAGCATTGATCGCTGCATCCAATATGCTTTCATCTTCCTTAACACGTATGGTTTTTTCAGACTTTGCAAACGTCACTGTAATGGGTTTGGCCAGTTTGGTGGGCGGTATAAA
This sequence comes from Oceanicoccus sp., assembly GCA_047621325.1. Lineage (GTDB taxonomy): Bacteria > Pseudomonadota > Gammaproteobacteria > Pseudomonadales > Oceanobacteraceae > Bermanella. The sequence continues at coordinate 301,790 of JBLHLT010000001.1, read as the reverse complement.
CCGTTCATACACAATACGGCTCTCATCTAGGCCCAATGTGTTTGCTTGCTCAATAACATCGTCCAGTAGTCGGTTAGGGCCGCACACATAAATTAACGCATCAGTTGGGGCCTGTTTAAGGATGTTTGCAATATCCATGCGCGTAGCCGTGTCCTGACTATAAAATGATACTTGCCCGTGTAATGCACGTCTTAGGCGATCTTGAAATGGCATGTGAGCTAAAGTACGTCCAGCATAGTGCAGGTGAAATGGTACTTGGCGACATTGTAGTGCTTGTGCCATGGGTTTTATGGGTGTGATGCCAATGCCGCCTGCAATTAAAACAGCTGGGCGATCATCGTCATGGAGTTGGAAATAATGAGCGGGCTCATCACATAATACTATTTGTCCCAGCTGAAAATGTTGATGAATGGCTTGGGAGCCTCCGTTGCCATCGGTTTCTTTTTGCACGGCAATTTCATACATGTCTGAGCGTTTCGGATTAGAGCAAATGGAATAATGGCGCTCAGTGATTTTGCCGTTAGTTAATTGAACGGGGATCTTTAAATGGGCGCCGGCTTTAAATTCTGGTAGTGAAGCTCCATTGTCGAGACGTAATTCATAGGCGCGCACGTTTGGGGTGAGCTGTCGAATACCACTGATGACTAAGCGTAATGATCCACTGCCTAATTCAGCCGGTATAGGCGGTGACTCGGATGCTTTTAGACGTTCATTCTCTTTTAGGATTGGCGCCAGCACACTGTCGACTTCGCTTTCACTAAAACGTGGTGTGATGTGCTGAGGACAGTTCCAATCAAAGCCTTCGATGCTAATTAAAAACCCTCGCTCAACAGTGGCCCGATAACCGTCGACTTCTAATTGGGCGAGCATCTCCCAATCTTGATCATCTACCTGTTTGACGCGGCCAAACATTTTTAAGCGCCGACGATTGGGGTAATCCATAAAAAATAATGCCACGCGATCATTGGTTTTAAAATTACCAGTGCTGACGTATTGGCGATTACCACTGAAGTCGGCAAACCCAATGGTGCTGGCATCGATCACTCGCATGAAACCCTTTGGGCCGCCTCGGTGTTGTAAATAGGGCCAATCATTCTCATTGACGCTGGCCATATAAAAGCTGTCACGTTGAGCTAAAAATTCAGCTTCATGCTCGGATAACAAATAATTATGATCCTCACCTTCATCCATGCTGGCATAACCCGATCGACTATTGTGATGGGTTTGAACCGATCTTACGGTTTGGGTGAAAGCAATTTGTGCGTATTTATGGGCCATTGTCGAGCCTCCCATGAAGTAGCGGCGTGGGCTGTTTGAGCCTCACGCCTTGGCGAATCAAAATTAACTGGCTTGTTGCAAACTGACTTTGGGGAAATCAATTTCAACACGGCTGGCTTTACCAAGAATATTGGTTAATACGTTCATGCCCACATGGGTGATGATTTCTACAATTTCACTGTCGTCGTAACCGGCATTACGAATCTCTAATAACTCTGCGGTGGTGACTTCACCATTGTGTTCGGCTAGAGAGCGTGCAAATTTTACCGCCACTGCGGCTTTAGCATCTTGGCTGCCACCGGCACGATTAGCTTCGATTTCGGCGCTGGATAAACCGGCCTTGCGTCCAATGGCGCTGTGGGCTGATACGCAATATTCACAGGCGTTTTGCTCGGCCAAACCTAGGGCTATACGTTCACGGGTTTGAGGATCAAGGCTGCCTTCGTTAGCAATACCATGTAAGCCCAAAAAAGCACGCAGTGCAGCGGGTGAATTAGCGAACACTTTTAAGAAGTTAGGCACCATGCCTAACTGGCTTTGGATGGCCTCAAACAACGCGGTTTGTTCTGGGTTAGCGGCTTCTGTTGTGACTAGGTTAATACGGCTCATGTTTTTTCCTTACGGTTAAATGATGGGTGATGTGTTCATCACCATGCCAAGCAGTTTGCCTCCTATTGTTTGATTAAAGAATAGTCGTAATGCACAATACATTATTTCACTAAGTGGAATAATTATGGATCAATTGCACCTAATGACCGTCTTTGTAGCGGTGGCTGAGCTGCGAGGTTTTGCCCCAGCCAGTCGCCAGTTACATATGTCGCCACCGGCTGTAACCCGAGCAGTTGCCGCACTTGAAAAAAAGGTCGGCGTAAAATTGCTTGCCCGCACCACTCGCTTTGTAAAAACCACAGAAGCGGGTCAGCGCTATTTAGCAGATGCGAAACGAATATTGCATGAAGTTGAGCGCGCCAATGAAGCGGTCATGGGTGTGCATCTGGAGCCTAAAGGTCTGTTGCGAGTGACGGCACCGGTATTGTTTGGGCAAAAGAATGTGCTGCCAGTGGTGGTGCAGTATCTTAATGATTATCCACAAACCAAGGTGGACTGTGTGTTTGTGGATAGGGTGGTGAATTTATTGGAAGAAGGGTTTGATGTGGGGGTGCGCATTGGTCACTTAGCGGATTCCACCATGAATGCCCGACTGGTCGGGCAGGTGTCGTTGCAATTAGTGGCGTCTCCTGAATACATTGCCGTTAACGGCTTGCCAAATTCACCACAGGATTTAAGCAATCATACTTTAATAGCGTCTAGTTTTGGTGACATGAGTTATGACTGGCATTTTCATCTAAACAAACAGCCCAGTTCTATTAGAATCGCGCCGACATTGATAGTGAATACCAATCAGGCGGCCATTAATGCAGCGAAACAAAATTTAGGTATTAGCCGAGTGCTGTCGTATCAGGTGGGAGAGGAACTAAAACAAGGTAAATTAAAAACGATTTTAACCCAGTTTCAATTACCGACTTTACCTGTGCACATTGTGCATCGTGAAGGGCCTAATGCATCCAATAAAATTCGTGCGTTTATTGATTTGTTAGCCAAACAGCTATTAAGCGATTCAATTTTAAACTAGTTGTTTTTAAAGCACCTCAACCTAGATAGGCCGAGGTGTGTGAGGTGGGCGTTTTATTAAACGCTGGTATGGCCACCATCCACGGGTAAAGCAATGCCAGTGGTAAAGCCTGCATTAGCGGAACATAAATACATAACCGCTTCTGCGATTTCTTCTACTTTACCGATGCGACCTACTGGGTGCATACCCGCTACAAACTCTGCTTTGCGCGGATCGCTTTCAGCAGCACGGCGGAACATTTCGGTATCGATAACCGCAGGACAAACGGCATTAACACGAATGCCTTTTTTACCGTACTCAACCGCGGCTGATTTAGTTAAACCAATCACAGCGTGTTTGCTGGCACTGTAAATCGCCATTTTGGGTGCGGCACCTAAGCCTGCAACTGAGGCTGTGTTTACAATAGAGCCACTGCCATTTTTCAGCATGGCAGGGATTTGATATTTCATACAACGCCACACGCCTTTTACGTTTACATCCATAATTTTATCGAAGGTGAGCTCGTCGCCATCGGCGAGTTTGCTTTGTTCTATTTCAATACCTGCGTTATTAAAGGCAATGTCGAGTTTGCCATAGGCTTCAATGGTGGCATCTACTAACGACATTACCTGTTGATCGTTTGTGACATCACACGGTACAAACATAGCGGTGCCACCTGCTTGCGTGATCTCAGATACGACGGCTTCACCGTCTTGCTGATTGATATCAGCAACGACCACCTTTGCACCGCCTTGAGCAAAAGCAATTGCCGTGGCTTTACCGATGCCGGCACTCGCGCCTGTGACGATGGCTACCTTATCTGTGAAATCTTGCATGTTGAGCCCTTCGTTTATTTTGATTGTGGTTCTAGAGTAGCGCTAACTGGCATATAGGTGAAATGGATTATGTGCATGGTCATTTATAAATGAAGTTTATATTGATAAGTAGATCAGTGCTGCCTTGGCGCCGCTATCTTTGCAACAGTGCGTCTTAATTTATGCCGTGTCATTTATAGAGCATAAGCGGATAATGCTCGGATATTTATCATCGGTATTTTTATGCATTACGGATTTCCACTATTAGCCGTTTTAATTTGGGCGGGTAATACCATCATTAATAAGCTGACGGTTGGAGTCATTCATCCCGCTGAAATTGGTTTTTACCGATGGGTATTTGCGGCCATAATACTGACGCCATTTTTGTTAAAGCCTACAATTAAGTCATGGTCGTTGATTAAACCGCATTTTGCAAAAGTGTTTGTGCTGGGCTCGTTAGGAATGGCAGTATTTCAAAGTCTTGCGTATTTTGCCGCTGATAAAACCAGTGCGGTGAATATGGGAATTGTTTTATCGTTAATGCCGATGATGGCACTGATCTTGTCAATTATCGCTTTGGGGCAGCGCTTAACTTACGGCGCGTTATTTGGCTCTATTTTGTCATTTGTGGGTGTGTTATGGGTGGTCACATCAGGAGAAGTATTTTCGATTGCCCATCAAGGAATTAACTTCGGGGATGCTCTTATGTTGATGGCGACCTTTGCATATGCTGTTTATAGTGCTTTATTAAAGCGCTGGCAGATCCCGTTTAGCGCCACACAATTATTATACTTACAAATATTGGTAGCGATTGTCGTACAGTTTCCGTTATTTTTCTTCAGCCCTGGTTATGGTTTAAATACAGAAAATTTACCGTTAGTTTTGTACGCTTGTTTATTTGCATCAATTGCTGCGCCATTGGCGTGGATGAACGGTGTGAAATATTTAGGCCCTAGTCGCAACGCAATCTTTTTTAACCTAATGCCAATTTTGACCGCCATTATTGCCATGTTAGTGCTGGGTGAGCATTTGCATAGTTACCATCATGTAGGCGGTGGCATTACCTTACTGGGGGTGTTGCTATCGGAAACGTGGAACAAGGCATTAAACACAAGTGCTGTCGTATCAAAATAATGTTAATACGTCACTTTAATACTGTGTTTTTGAATAAAGTTTTCGGAGCTAAATGCACCAATTAATGTACCAACCGATAAGGTTATCATTAGAATAAATAAGCCTGCCAAAATGTATTCATTTTGGATTTTGTTTGCATAAAAGAAATTAGTTAATGCAGAAGTAGTAAACAGAAATAACGCGGTTTTACCGGCCATAAAAAACATGGGTATTTCAAACGCCCATATTTCTTTGTTGTCTTTAAACGAAGCTAAACCAAAATAAATATAAGCAGCAATGCAGGCTAACGCTATCACAATGAGCGGTAAACTAAATTGTAGAAATGGATTGGCGCTAATTAGCTGATAACCCATACGCATAGAATATGCGGCGGCCACCAGCCAGATAATCATGAGAGGCATAATAATTAATCCCATAAGTGAATCCTTTTACATAGTGGTGAAGCCGTGAATAGTATCACTGTGTGTATGACTCGTCATAGGTTTAGCCTGTATGTTAGGCTGGCTGGCATTGATTAAGGGCATTGGTTAATGGGCCCATCGTAATCGGTTTATACATAATCATTAATTCAAGATTGCGCACGGTGCTTGCAAGTTGAGAGCAGGTGTCAGCTGTGACGATAATAGCAGGGGTTTTTTTGCCAATTTGAGCCCGTAATTGACCGATTGCATCAATACCATTTTCATCATCATTTAAACGATAGCTTGATAGTATTAAGTCGGGATTACGGCTGTCATAGGGGATTAATTCTTGCGCTTCTTGAATTGATCTGGCGAGTAATGGAATGCAGCCACTGGCCTTTAACATGGCATTGAGTATTTCAAGCGTGCGAGCATCATTCTCGATTACCAATACTATTTTTTCAAATGCATTGGGTGTTAGCTTTTTTGGTGATAGTGATAATGGTGAGCCATTATGTCGGGTTGAGAGGGGTAAACGTAATCTAAATTGAGTTCCTTTTCCAATTTCTGATGACACTACAAGTTTTAAATTAAGTAATTTATTTATTTTATGTACAATAGCTAGACCAAATCCAGCCCCGTTTTTAATATTTTTTTCAGGGTTATTTAGTTGAACAGTATAGTCAAAAATAGAGGAAAGATGTGCCTTTGAAATACCAATTCCGTGGTCAGTAATGCTAAGTTGAATAGCCTTGTTTATGACCTGTGTTTTAATCTGAATGCTACCTGAATCTGAATATTTTACGGCATTACTCAATAGGTTTCTAATGAGCCGCCTTATGAGATTCGCTTCTGAGAAAATAATGATTGAAGTTGGGTGATAAAAGAATTTTATACCTTTCATAGACGCTTCAATATTAAATTCTTGTATTAAGGGTGTGATAATACTCTTTATATCAAAATGCGTTTTATTGATCGGGCGGTGATGGAAATCTAAGCTAGTGAACTCCATGGTCGAGGTAAACATATCAATGAAATTGGCATGACATAAGCGCAGCTGATCTAGAATTACCTTGCCTTCTTTGGGTTTTGAAAGGTTAAATTCGAGTGCCTCTAAACACAGCCCCATAGCATGTAAAGGTTGTTGAAGGTCATGACTAGCGGTCCCGATGAACTTTGACTTGTCTATACTTTCTTTTATCGCACTCTTACTTTTTTTCTCTGCTATTTGACGTTTTTTAGCATGTTTATTCGCCCGTTTGTTACTTTTTTCTGCGAGTTCTAAGTTTTGATTGATGCTACGGTGGCAGTGATAGCTAATAATTAAGCTGGTAGTGATGCAAAGGCCAATACTTAGAGCAGGGCTTGTCATGTCCATGCTATAAAATCGATAGATTAATGATAAAAATATTGGGATAGAAAATATATAGAAAGCAGGAAGGTAAGTTGACAATACGGGCAGCATGGTTGAAATAATGCCTAGTATGGTGGCGACTAAAAATATAATCATTTCAGGCTGGTTTTCGGTTACAAACACCAGTGAGCAGTAACACCATAGTAAACTGGTATACAGCGCTGATGTCAGTATTAGAAATTTAGATAGTTTAGGATTCTTTACAGTTTGGTATCTTTTTTCAATATATTGACTAAAAATAAAGCGGCAAGTTAAGTTTACTAAACCTAATATAAGCCAGATTATAATTAACCGTGGATCGCAATTTTCCCATATCACGATACTCACTATGATCATTAGAGCTGCGGTAACAAAAGCACACGAAATGGTGTGCTTGTATAAATAGCTAGCCTGTGAAAAAAAATCAGCGGGATCTTTCATGTGAAGCACTCATGTGATTTAAAAAATAATGCCTTGCCTTTTAGCTTCAGCAGCACAATGAGTACGATTGTCAGCGCAAAATAGTTGCATAACTAACGACACATGTTTTTTTACTGTGCCTATTGCGATATTCAAAATATTACTGATTTCTTTATTGTTATAACCTTCTGAAATTAAAAGCAGAACTTCTCTTTGGCGGCTGCTCAATGAAATAGAGGGCTCAATAGATTGACTCGATATTATAGATTGTATGTTGGGCTGAATATAGAACGATTTTTGTCTTATCTGATTTAAACAGGATTTAATTGCTAGTAAATTAGCATTCTTTGACATTATTCCATTCACTCCAGCCTCAATACATTTCGTAAGCATACTTGCATCTTCGGATGCTGAAACGATAACGATAGGGCAAAGATATTTTTGCGAGTGGCAGTAATGGACTAGTGCCAATCCATTAGTATCGGTCAAATTTAAATCAAGAAAAATCCAGTCTAAATCTAAATTCTGATCAGTGATTGCTTGAGCACTTTTAACAGAAGATGAAAATAGAATTTTAGATTCATAAAAAATCGACTGAAGCACTTGGCTTAAACCAAATGAAAAGATGGGATGATCATCGACTATTAGAATTTTTGTTGTTTTCATTGTGATTCTCCGTAGTGAACACTAGTCTTTTTTTTTATTTATGAGTACTAGGTCATATATTATTTTTTACGTTAAGTGTTATCGACTGTCTGTGGTCAACTCCTCACTTTAATTAATTAACAGTAAAATTAAATAAAAACGGCAACTTTACAATCGTTATTACCATCCCTTTCAATAGTCAAATTGTCTGACACTTAAATATTTTTTAATTCAATATAAAAATTGTGGTTTAAAGATTTTGTTTTTATTTTGTCTATAAACAAGCGCTTGTTAGGTTTTTTGATCAATCGCTATGTGTATAGCAATATATAAATCATCAGTCTGTCAATAGGCCTTATGGCCCCCATGGTTTTTTACATCCTATGCTAACGTTCTCGTCGAAATTAAGTGGCGCCTACTGGTCGTAAACATAATCAATATTGAGAAACCTAAACGTTAGTCTAGGTTCAAATGGGGTTGTAGAAATGGAGATTCATAACGTAACGAAAAATAAAATTGGGCGATCAACTAATTTTAAGCAATTTGTTGAAAGCAAAATAATAGAAAATGCGTTTCCGATTAAAGCCCCCTATTTGAAACGGCCAAAATTTCAAGCGATTACTGAGTCAGAGTTAATCATGTTGGCAAAAGACGGTGATTCATTGTCTTTTGAACAGTTGATTAAAGAATATTCGGGAAAACTCGAAAACTTCATAAAAAAGAATAGCTACGATAAGTCCTATGTTGATGATTTGTATCAGGAGACGTTGCTTCAAGCTTTAATTGGTATAAAAAGTTTTAATGGTGGTTCGACGTTTTCTACTTGGTTGTTGGGAATTGCGTTTAATCTTATTCGTAATCACTATAACCGTTCACCGCAATATAAATATAATATAAACAGTGATGATTTACTTGATGAGCATGTATCAGATTTGTTAAATCCTGAGCAATATATGGAGCAATTTGATCGTATTTGTGAATTGCAGATCCAATGCGATAAGCTGCCTTCTCGAAGCCGAGATGTATTGTCGCTTTATGTGTTTGAAGGTGATAGTTATGAGCAAATTTCTGAGAAAATTGGAGAAAGTGTTTCGGCAGTGAAAAGCCGTTTGTTTCGTTCACGGGTTAAAATAAGAGAAGCATTAGAGCCTTATTTATAAAAGAGCGTTATATGAGTAACGCTCTTTTATCGTCATGACAAAATTTTAAACCTGTGTGGTTGTCTTTACAATTTCATTCATGAGGTTAACAATTTCTTTTAATGAACTGACGAGACTACTGCGGAATTTTTCCATTTCTTGGTAATCTTGTGATGCCAGATCTGACGCTTTTTGATGGGTTTGACTCACGGCTTCCGCTTCTTTTTTCTCGGCTTCCATGGTTAGGTTGACGCCCTGTCCAACGCCACTGATCACCTGGCCACTGGCCATAATGCTTTGACTATAAGTTGTTGAATAAGCACTGGACATACCCCCTTTAGCTTGAAGTGCTGAAGCACTTTCTTTCATGGTATTGGCCTGAGATAGGACCCTTGTGTCTGCTTGAGTGTGAGGCCCGTGTTGTAATTTGATAGCATCTGCTCTAGGTTGCAGCGCACTTGCTTGCTTGTTGAGATTACTGGCTTGTGCCATTTGAGTATTCGAGGTTTTTTGAGCACGGATACCCATGGCACTTAACCCAACTGAAAACGCAAATGATACGATGGCGGTGACAAAAGCAGCCGCAGCTTGGTCACGGGTGAGTGATGCGCTTTCTTTTAGTGCGTGTACGGCTGAATCATGGTGAATTTTTGTTTGTTCTCTTTGTTGATCCCGCAGTGCAATGCCCACTTTTGCAAGTAGCAACATGATCTCACCAATTCCACTCATCATGCCGTTTGCGCCCGGCCAGGTGGGTGGTTCTGGCTGTTCTATATTCGGTTTTCCACTAAAATTGAGTTTGTCTTTGATAACATCAAATTGTTCTTCAAATTTTGCAAGATTAATTTTGATGTCATAGTTTTGTTCGCTGACAAATGTTTGTTTAATTGACGCTGAAATTTCAAATGACATGATTATGCTCCTGTGCGAATAAAGACCATGGCTTGTGCCACGTCTTGTTTGCCTGAAATCATATTTGTAATACGAGCAATGGCATTTAAAAAATATTCCATGGCTTCTTCTAAATCTTCTTTTCGCATTTGAAGTGACAAGCCAATTTCGTAAATCATGGCGGCGATTTCTTGTGCAGATGCGAGGTGAGTTAATGACGATGATTCTGTAATACCCGCACCAAGATTGCCGCCAGAGCCTGTTAGCCCAACCACAGTTGTGGTGCCTGTAATGGCCGTACGTGTCATATTGCCACTGGCCGCCATCGTTTTTATTAAGTTTTGCATGGTATTCACCAAGGTATTGCTGGCGGAAGAGCCGGCTTTGGCAACCGTTGCAGACACGGCAGAGGTAGCTTTAAATGCCATTGAGCCTGCACTAGAGGCAACGCTGGCTGCTTTTGAGCCAACATTTGCAATGGCCGAAGCCCCTACGGTTGTACCGGCTGCGGCTCCTGCACCTGCGGATGCACCGATTAATATGACGAAATAAAGCGCCATACCTAGCCATTTAGCGGCATCCTCGCTCATGCCTGCTTTTTCAAGTAAGGTGCTTATGCCCCCAGCAATACCGCCTTGCAATGTGCCGGTGTCTTTTAAAACTTGATCCGTAATACCAATTACACCGCCGACAATCAGTGCGGCACCCAGTCCAGCGCCTACGCCTGTCGCGATTAATAATGCGCCACCAATGATAGCGAGTGCGCCGCCGATGTAACTCATTGCACGACCAAAAGCACCCCACTTTTCAGCTTGTCGGCTCTGTTCAAGCCATTCGAGCATTTCTTTCATTTTCTTTTCAAACTTTACTTTTTGTAGCTCTTGGTTTTTGTCCATCTGATCAAGTGCGCTGGTTTTTAGGGTCTCAGCAATTTTGCTCATGATGGCACTGAGTTCAATTTCGTAGTTGCGCACTTCTTTTGGCGCTTCAAGTTGAGGTTTGCCAGATTGGCTTTGGCCGGTGGTATCGAGGGCTAAAATATCGGAAATTTTTCCGATTAAATCTTTTAGATTCTTAAAGTCGAGTTTTTCAAATTGGGTGTTTAAGTTAACACCGGAATAACTGGGATTAATGGTTGTCATGTTTTTATCCTTATTAAGTCTCGATTATTAAGTTGCGAGCGTTTTATTAACGAATTGGATTACTTCTATTTTATACAGCAGCCTGAAACTCATTAAACGTATTTAAAATTGCCTTTGATTTATTGGCGACCCACGCAAACTCCGGTTTACCTTGGGATAAGTCACAAGCCATCTCGAAAGCAATGCAAGCGTCTTTAATTAATTTTAAGTGGGTGTAGCACTCACCAGCATGGAAGTGTGGCGTTGGGTCATGTATGCCAGCGGTTGTGGCCGCCATGCCGTAGGCTTCGGCGGCCTTGTCATAATCTTTGTTTACTTGAAGAGAGGCACCAAGACCTTTCCAGTATTTGCTTTCGTATGGGTTAAGCATAGCCAGCATGCTAAACGTGCGAATGGCGTCTTCTAATTTTTCGGCTGAATAATAGTTGTAAGCAATGCCATACAATGCCTCCATTTGTTCGGTGTTGATGCCTTTCATTTCCTGAATGGTGCGACCGTCTTGACTGACGCCGCTTAATATTCTGCCCAGTTCTTCTTCGGCAAAATTTTCGGGAAGATTGCCGATGGTTGCTGCTGTTTGAGCCATGATGTTTTCCTCTTTATTTAGACAAGTGTGCGAATAAGACCTTCCAGTACCTCATGGGCCTTTTTCAGGATGGTGGTAGTGGATTGGAGTAATTGGTTTTGTTTGTTGATAATGTCATTCAGTTTGATGACATCGGTTTCAACTTCGTTAGAGCGACCTTTTATCCAGTTGTTGAGGTATTCAATGTTGATTTGCCATTCTTTTGAATTATGGTCGTCGTCATTTCCATTTCGATCGGTGGGGATCTTATGTCGGTTTAGAAAGGTTTTCATTTCGCCAGAGACGGCGCGTAATCCGCCACCTTCGACACGTGTTTTCAATTCCTGCATTTTTGCTAAGTGCTTGCCGCCTTGCTCAATAAGAGAATGTTTATTATTGACTGCAATAATATATTTCTCGATTGCGGTTTTATAAGAGGTAACGTAAAGGGTGGCAATCGTGAAGGCGGCTTGATCAATTGAGAGGTGGCCGGTGTTAATGCCTGTTAATCTTCTTGATAAGAGTGCATCTGCTTCTACAATCGGTCGATTAGCTGCAGCGACAGTGCCGTTAAAATTAGCCATAGTATTCCTTTGTTAAACAAGTGATTTAATTAAACCTTCTAGTACATCATGGGCTTTTTTCAGGATAGTGGTTGTTGATTGGAGTAATTGGTTTTGCTTATTGATGATGTCGTTCAATTTGATGACATCGGTTTCAACTTCGTTTGATCGACCTTTAATCCAGTTGTTTAAATACTCAATATTGATTTGCCACTCTTTATCATTTTGTTTTGTGTCGTTTCCCGTTTTGTCATAATTAATACGGTGTCTATCTAAGAAATTTTTCATAGAACCAGGCATGTTGGTATAGCCTTTACTATTACTTTCAGCCGTGATTTTGTGTTCCTGCATTTGGCTTAGGTAAAACCCGCCCTGTTCAATAAGAGAGTGTTTATTAGTAACAGCGGTTATGTATTTTTCGATGGCGCCTTTATAGGACTCAACATACCGTCTTGAGACTTCGAAAGCGGCTATGTCGATGCTCATACCATTGGTATTTACAGAAATTTTGTTACGTAATAAATTATCGGCGTCAACGATTGGTTGGTTTGCTTGAGCAACCGTGCCTGAGAAATTACTCATGATAGATACCTGTTAAATACGGATGCCACGGATGGGGCGTTTGATTCTTGATTGAATAGGCTTGGTGTTAAGAGTGTTAAGTGAAATGTTAAATTCTTCGTCAAGCGCTTGTTGAATACTGTCGTTAATCGTCACTGGGAGGTTATTTACAAACACTTTTACATCTTGGGGGAGTGTATCGGCTTGTAATACCATCTCATCAATCACGTGGTTATGCTTTTTTGAGGCTGCTGTCAGGTAATCTATTTGAGTTTTAAGATCTTTGATCTTTTGCAGTGTCTCTTTCATGATGCCTCCTACCGATAGGCGTAATTTCCCTTGGTCTATATGGTAGGTAACAGGGCGTAAGATTAAGTTTCGAAATTAACTCTTAAAAATATCAGGCCCGAAGGCCTGTCGTTATGATGCTGGTAGAGAGATACGATTGATTGGCTGGATGTTGATCTCAGGCGTTAGCTCTTGGTACGAGAGTATGGGCATGTCGTATAGATCCAGTTCGAGTAGTTTGCGGACATAACGTCTAATATCCATAGACACCACTAAGACGGGCTTATGCTGTATGTGTCGTATATCACCCACTTCTTCTCTTACTATGTTTGTAAATTGTGAGGTAACGGATGGGTCGAGTGCTAAGTAGGCACCGGACGAGGTTTGTCTAATCCCCTCACGGATTGTTTCCTCAATACTTTGATCCAATAAATACGCAGGCAAAATATTAAGGCCATTACTGTATTTGTAGCTAATGTGGCGTTTAAGCGTGCCCCTCACATACTCGGTAAGTAGAACTGTATCTTTTTCTTTTTGGCCCCATTCGACGAGGGATTCAAGTATGGATCTTAAGTTACGAATAGAAATATCTTCACTGACTAGGCGTTGAAATATCTCGGTGATTTTTTGTAAAGGTAGAAGGCGCTGTACTTCTTTTACCAGTTCAGGAAAGGCGCCTTCCATTTGCTCAAGTAAATGACGGGTTTCTTGTATACCAATAAACTCTTCGGCGTATCGTTTTAGTACAAACGAAAAATGAAAAATAAGTACCCGTGATGGCTCCATGAATTCAATCGACGCTGATGTCAGGCTAGTTTTGTGCTCAACATCGACCCAAAGTGGATCAATACTGGGTAATTGATTCTTTAATATTTCATAAGGGATATTCACGATTTCTAGTTGTTCTGCTTTTTCTGTGATCATGAGTTTGGTTGGGTATATGTACCCATGCACAATGGGAATTTCATGCACTAAAACGCGGTATTCACCCTTTGATAAATTTTCATTAAAGCGTAAATGCATACCGGGAAACGGAACGCCTAAATCTAGATACAATGCACGCCTTACTTGCAGTAAATGCTCGTTTAGCTCGGCTGCGGGTAAGTGCTGTTCTAAGTCGGCACTGACATCAATCAACAAAGGCAGTGTGTAGGTAAACTCTTCTTGTTGTCCTAGTCTTTTTCGCGTGATTGATGGGGGCGTTGTTTTCTTTGATCCCGCTGGGGCCATGGCAGGAATGACATTGGTATCTATGACTTCTTCATCGGTTGTGGCTTGACGTTTTTGTAACATAAAGCCACCGCCGCCAATCAGTATCGCCAAGGTAATAAAGGTAAAGGTTGGAAACCCCGGAATCAGTGAAAATGAAAAAAGTAAGGCGCCACCAATCATTAATGCCTTTGGATGCCTGACCACTTGAAAACCAATATCATTTCCTAAATCACTGTCATCACCTGTCGGCACGCGGGTGACAATAAAACCCGCCGTCATGGCAACAAGTAGCGCGGGTATCTGTGCGATTAAGCCATCACCAATGGTTAAAATTGAATAAATTTTTAACGCTTCACCAGTGGATAAATCATTTTGGAATACCCCTATGGAAATGCCCCCTAGTATATTGACGACAATAATTATAATACCTGCAATAGCGTCACCTTTTACGAACTTCATGGCGCCATCCATCGAGCCATAAAGTTGGCTTTCTTGTTCGATTAAGGCGCGCCGAGTGCGTGCTTCTTCGACTTCTATTACGCCTGCCCGCATATCGCCGTCAATACTCATTTGTTTGCCGGGCATGGCATCCAGTGAGAACCGAGCACTCACTTCAGCGACGCGCTCTGAGCCTTTTGTTATAACTAGAAATTGAACGATGGTTATGATCAAGAAGATAACCAAGCCAACAATTAAGTTGCCGCCAACCACAAAATTACCAAACGTATAAATGATGTCACCGGCATCGGCCTGTAGCAAAATTAAACGGGTGGTGGTGATAGAGAGTGCTAATCGAAAGAGTGTCGTCAGCAGCAATAAAGAAGGAAAGGCTGATAGTTCAAGTGGTGTTTTAATATATATGGCAAGCATCAATAACGTGACGGATATGCCGATATTAAGTGCAATCAGTACATCAATAATGACAGTAGAAAGCGGCAATATCATCATGAAAATAATGGCAATTAATAATAATGCTAAAAAAATATCATTTCTTTTGCTGATAACAGCGAGCACTCTTAATATTCGATTATTCATGGCAAAGGGTACTCTGGCTTAACGCATGCTGACGTGATTTTAGCAGGCCCACTTTCTGTAGGGTGATTAATGCAGATTCATGTTCATCTGGTAGTGTATGGTTTAAGCATTTTTTGATGATAAACAGTGCTTTCTCAAAATGCTGTAATTCAATAAGGCATTGTATAAGTTGAATGTCGATACTGAGTTTAAAGTCACTGTGTTTATGTAAAAACTCTAATAAAGGCAGTGCTTTGCTGTGCTGATTTTGTTGAAAGTACATAAAGGCTAATACCGACAGCCATTGCATATGTTCATCTGTTAAAGCGGATGATGGAATGTGGTTCATGATAGGCTCATATTTGAATTAATAAACGGCGGTAGGTATTTAAAATGGCGCCATTGTCTTGGTGGTTTAATAGCACGTTCATAACGTCATCGATGGGCATATTCATACGGCATAATATACGGAGTGTTTCTTCACCTACTCGTTTGAACTGTGATGGGTTAAGTAAGTGTGTATCACTAATAATCGGTTTAGATAGGGATTCAAGCCTGTTTTCGAATGTTTTGGGCTTAAATAATGATGCCATGTGGCATTCTGCTGGCTGCCCCATGGTGTGTAGCGATTTCTTTTCGGTATGAGGGAGGCTCGAGTTCCAAGCATCCGCAAGTGTGTATTCATAGCCTTGGCTGGAACCCGCTGGTTTTATCATGACGCGACACCCTGTGTTATGGCGGTATCGAGAGTGGTAAACAGTGTGTCGAAATATTTATTTAGCTCAGGTAGTGTGAGTTTTTCAGCTGGAATATGAGCGCAGATACTTAAAATATTATCAGTCAAATAACCGGGCTGAAGTGTAAAAGCATGATGATGATCAAAGTGGCACAGCTCTAATAAAGTCAGTAATGATGCCTGTGTATCGTAATCACTTACTTGCTTAAGTATCGATAGTTGAGTGGTATCTTGGTAGAAATCAAACATAAGGGTGAAATCATTACCAAAGGTGAGAGCGAAAGGCTGCTCGTGTTGTATTTCAATATTCGCTATGCCAAATGTGCGGTTTATGAAATCTGTCACGTTTTGTACGGCAATGTTCTGTGGCATGTTAGTGATCCATTTCTTCGTTTGGTGACTCAAGCCGCTCAATTATTTCATTCAATGCCTCTTGCGAGGTTTGCAAAAGCGTATCCCTGTCATTTGAGTCAGCATAGGCTTTTAGAGGAATGAGACGTAATAATTTGTGTATTTCGGTTAAAAAATACAGGCGATGCGATAAGTTATTAGATAGCCCCATTGATTGGATAACATTAAGAAATTGATCCGGTTGCAACCAACTTTCCTCTTTAATATCCAAAATATAAGTCATGAGCATTTGCCCACTTTCTATTGATTGTTGATGAAAATAGGTCTTCATTTTTAAAATCAACAGACTGCATTGATCATGCATGCCGCCCAGTACTTTAAGGTAAAACATATCATCATTAATAACGGTGAGTTTGACGATGGGAATAGAAGAGCCATCGGCATTCATGTCCGCACTCAGTGCGCTTAAAAGAAATACACGTATTTCTTCAAAGTTGTCTTCGCCATGCTCTTTAATAATATGGCGATAGGTATTCGTTAGACCTTGGTAATCAAGCACTGAGTCACGGTACGTATTTCTTAAGTGTTGGGTACTGGCGGAATTTGAATGCTGCTCGGCTACTTGTGAAATATTGATGCCTGAAATTATTTCTGGCCCGTGTAACGCTAGCTCATTGGCGAGAGCGTGATCCAGTTCTTGCTTTAAATCTTCAAGACCGCCTTGACCTGATATGGTGTCCTTTAAGATACTGAGCGCGGCAAATTGAAGGGACGGATCATCAGAAAATAACACATCCCCTTTTGTATTCTTCGCGTTATATCGTTTAAGTTTTTCATAAGCCAAACTTGGGTTTTGCAGTAGCTTCTTAATAAACTCTTGTACTGAATTTTTACGTTCTAAATCGGGTAATTTTTGTAAGTATTCTTGTATCTTTTTAACAGAAATAGGAATGTCACGTGCTTTTTCTTGCGCTTTTCGATGACTAAGTTTCTTTTCTGCTTTTTCACTTGCCTGCATAGTCGCTTCTTCTGCGGCATTTAAGATGGCTTGAAGATGACTGGGTGGCGCTAATGTCACGCTTTGGCCTTTATATTGACCCGTTACATTTGAGGCTTGTGCAACAAAGGCACTTGGTTGCAAAGCAGCGCTATTTATGTGTCCTTGAATGATGCTAGACAAGCTAGGCTCCTTAACGTTCTTTTTATAATTTATTGAATTGCCACCGCAACTTTCTAGTGTTTGGTATCACTAAGTTTTCAAAAGTTGCTAATAAGTTATGAATATGGCTGAGCTAAATTATCAAGATGAATTGGATGTATTGATGGGGTTTTCCGATCGGATTAAACCTGTCATACGAGAATCTAATCTTGTCAGGGTATATGGGCGAGTCACGGAGGTTGTGGGCACTATTATTAAGGCGGTGGTGCCCGGTGTTGAAGTCGGTGAGCTGTGTTATTTGCAGACACCGGGTCAAAAAAAGCGATTGTTAGCTGAAGTGGTTGGCCTTTCGAGGTCCATTGCATTACTGACACCCATTGGCGAAATGAATGGTGTATCCACCAGTACTGAGGTTATCCCCACGGGTGCAGAACATGAAGTGGGTGTGGGCCCCGAGTTACTGGGTAATGTATTAAATGGCTTGGGTGAACCTTTAAATGGTCAATTAATTAACACGCGCGAAAAACGCAAAGTATTAAATAGCGCGCCGGACCCCATGACTCGACGACTCATCGAGCGCCCGCTTGCTATGGGGGTAAAGGCAATAGATAGCTTGTTAACGTGTGGTGAAGGGCAGCGCCTTGGCATATTTGCAGCGGCTGGCGGTGGTAAAAGCACGCTGATGTCTATGTTGGTTAAGGGCTCGGATGCGGATGTCACGGTGATCGCTTTAATTGGTGAGCGGGGTCGCGAAGTAAGAGAATTTATTGAACATGATTTAGGAGAAGAAGGGTTAAAGCGATCTGTCGTGGTAGTGGCCACGTCAGATAGGCCCGCAATGGAGCGTGTAAAAGCCGCGCAAGTTGCAACGACTATTGCAGAGTATTTTCGTGACCAAGGTAAGCGAGTGTTGTTACTCATGGATTCGGTTACCCGTTTTGCCAGAGCGCAACGTGAAATTGGTTTGGCGGCAGGCGAGCCGCCCACGCGAAGAGGTTTTCCACCGTCCGTTTTTGCAAACTTACCTAAGTTGATGGAACGCGTGGGTCAAAATGATAAAGGTTCGATTACGGCATTTTATACCGTCTTAGTCGAGGGTGATGACATGACGGAGCCGGTTGCCGATGAGACGCGCTCCATTTTAGATGGTCATATTGTGTTATCTAGAAAATTAGCCATTGAAAATCACTATCCGGCCATTGATGTTTTAGCCAGTGTGAGCCGAGTAATGGATAACCTTGTGTCACAAGAGCATAAGTTACAAGCCGGAAAGCTCAGAGAACTATTAGCTAAGTATGAAGAGATTGATTTATTGGTGAAGATTGGAGAATACCAATCAGGCAGTGATGCGATGGCGGACTTAGCAATTGAAAAAAACACATTGATTAAGACATTCTTAAAACAATCAATGACAGAAATAATCGACTTTGATGATGCCTTGGCCGCTATGCAGCGAGTATTGAATTAACGATGTTTAAAAAAATAACAAAAATAACAAAAATAAAAGAAATTAAACATTTAAATGCCAGATTAAAAGAAGCAAAACTCAATGCGCGGCATCAGCAGGCGATGAAGGATCATGAGGAATCTAAAATCAATGTTGAAAAATTTCATAACTATCGCCTGAAAAAAGAAGAGCAACTTGTTTCACAGGTATTAGGTGAATTAGTCACGCTCTTTGATATTGATTTAATGAATGAAAAGGTAAATGGCCTACGTGGTACTGAAACCGACCTTAAAGTGACGGTTCGAAAACAAAAGCAAGCGCAAGAGTTGGCTTATGGTGAATGGCAGAAAGGCATTGAAATATTAATTACGGCCCAAAAAGCAGTTGATAAGTTTGAATATATTGCGGATCTAGAAAGAGATAAAGAAAACATAAAAATACAATATCGAGAGGACTTAGAATTAGAAGAATTTAAGCCCATTAAAACGTTGGAGTATGCAAACATATGAGTAAGTTATCTTCATTGAATTCCTATTCTGATGCACATCAAGCGGATAAAAAAATAATCCAGAAAGAGTTCATTAAATCGGCAGCATCACCTGATATTAAACCGGTATTAAAATATTCAGACTCATTAGTATTTGAGAAGCAAAAAGTGCGCTTTGAAAAAGCCCTGTCACTTGATAATGCGATTGACCTAAGGCCTGATCACAGCCTGCTTACTATTATGGGCATTGGTCGCCATGAACCTTCTTTACATATTTTAGAGAACCCTTTTCGAATCGGAAAAAATAATACTCTTAACCATTCAGAAAAAATGAATGGCTTACCACTAGCGGATTCAATAAGAGCACTAATAGGCAATTTATCAATGAAAGAAGATACTTTGGTAGGTGTCAACGCTATAGATGGGAGTCGATTGCAGTCCGTGGTTCAGCCCAATGGTTTTACCCAAAGCTATATTAGTGTCAGTGAATCTAATCAAGAAAATTTTATAAACAAGGTTAATCTTGTGCAATCAATGGTGGCCGAAATTGTACCGAAAGTGTCAGGTATTCTAGACAAGCAAGCCGTGATTATTCGACTTTCTGATGAAGGTGCCACTGGATTAGAGATTCAGATCTCTCGTCAAGGTAATGAGTTATCAATGGTGCTTAAAACAACCAATGTGGACGTCTTTAAAAAAGTCATAAATTCGCAACAAGACCTTCAATATAGTTTGGAATCAAAGTTACCTAATATCACAGTAAAGATTGATATGGATCTAACCGATAAATCCGACAGAGAAAGCAAGGGTTATTATGTTTTACCGGATGAAGACGAAACATGATGAATCATTTTGATGTATTACCTAATTTGAAGTATGCCTATTTTTCGCCAACGAGTATTCAATTTTTAAACGCGCTGGCTAAATCTCCCATTATGTTCGAAGTGAATAATACGCCTATTCGTGTCAGCACAGGTTTAGGCTTCGAGGTTTCAAACTGGTGTGTCTTGGTTGCTTTTAATACTGGCGAGGACGAATTCTCTCTGTGTCTACCGAGGGATCTATTTATCGACATTACGGCGGACTTTCAATCGGCCCAAACGTGGCCGCTCGAACTTCTAAGCATTAGAGTGCAGTATTTTTTAGAACCCGTTATGCACTTATTTGAGCAAGCGTTTAAAAAAGAACTAGTAATCGACAATGTAAGTATTCACTCGCAAGCGTCGTTGAGTCATCGTGGAGAGGTCTCTCATCTTAATTTACAGGTAAGAGATGCATTATATTCTTTTGCGCTAGAGGCAGATGATTCAATTTTAAGTCAATTTTTATCGCGCCTTAACGCTTCTCAAAGAATAAAGCCCGTAAAACAAAGTATTGATTATGTATTACCAGTAAAGCTCTCCATTGGTTTCACTCTATTAACGTTGAATCGTATCAAAAAAATAAACCTACATGACATTATTCTTGTTGAACGAGAAAACTTTAAGAATGGTGTCTATCGATTAATGTGTGCTGATCAGTGGCTTGAAGCGAGCAGTATTGATTTGAAAATGTTTTCAATTATAAAAAAATTAGACGGAATAGCTATGAAACAAGAATCAGAAAAAAACTTAATTGAAACGTCTGAAATTGAACTAAATGTTGATTTCGTTTGTGGTCAAAAAAATATTTCAATATCGGAATTAGACGCCGTAAATCCAGGTTATGTTTTTGAGTTGAACCAAGATATTAGCAGTCTGGTTACGATTGAAGTTAATGGTGCGAAAATTGGAGAAGGTCGACTGGTTGAGGTTGATAACCGATTAGGTGTTCAAGTTGTCGCTTTAGCTAAAGGGCGGGTCATTACGGATAATAGTGAGATGATTACAGAAGAAAAAGTGGCGTCTGTGTGAATAATTTACCAGATCCGTTTTTTCTCATATTAGCGCTATCAGCTATGGCATTGGTGCCATTTTTAGCGGTGATGACAACGTCGTTTGTTAAGTTGGCAGTGGTCTTTGGTTTATTAAGAAACGCCCTTGGTATACAGCAAATCCCCCCCAATATGGCTATTTATGGATTAGCCATTATTCTTTCGATATATATTATGGCGCCGGTTGGATATGCCATTCATGACACCTTAGTGGATAAGGATTTCTCATGGGAAAACAGTGATGAGTTTGTCGACGCAATTGACGAAGGCAGTATTCCATTTAAGGCATTTCTAAAGAAACATACCAGCGCTAAAGAAACCGATTTCTTTTTAAAAAATGCGGCCGCACTATGGCCAGAAAAATATTCGTCCAAACTTACAAGCGATAGTTTTATGGTTTTGATTCCCGCTTTTACGGTGAGTGAACTCACATCGGCATTTGAAATTGGTTTCTTACTGTATTTACCGTTTATTGTCATAGATTTAATAATTTCAAATATTTTGCTCGCACTTGGCATGATGATGGTGTCACCCATGACCATATCGTTACCCTTTAAATTATTATTGTTTGTGTTGCTTGATGGTTGGGCGCGATTAATTCATGGCTTAGTGTTGACCTACCAATGATAGAATCCGATGTTATTCAATATACTTATCAGGCGTTAATGTTGGTTCTGCTCTTATCAATGCCGCCTATCATTGTTGCGTCACTGGTTGGAACATTAGTGAGCTTGTTTCAGGCGCTTACTCAAATACAAGAGCAGACATTAGCGTTTGCCATTAAATTAGTCGCGATTACGATCACTATATTTTTTACCGCAAGATGGTTAGGCATGGAGATTTATCAGTTTTCACTCAAAATACTCCAAGCCATACCAACATTAGGCTGATATGGAATTCGAACTGTTAAAGGCGACATTCTTCACCTACACCTTATTGTTACCACGTATGTTGGCCACCTTTGCCGTGCTTCCTTTTATGGGGAAGAGTGTTATGGGTGGTGCTTTGATTCGTAATGGCGTTGTGGCCAGTCTTGCGTTAATGGTTTTCCCTGTTATTGATCACCAGCTAGAGGGAGTTGAACTGAATGTCACGAGTGTGATGTTAATTATTTTAAAAGAAGTGTTTATAGGAGTCGTGATTGGCTATCTGGCCACGATTCCATTTTGGGCAATTGAGGCGGCTGGATTTTTTATCGATAACCAGCGTGGCTCGACTATGGCTAGTTCACTTAATCCGTTATCGGGCAGTCAGGCATCACCTATTGGCATTCTATTAGTACAAGCGGTAACCACTGTGTTTTTTGTGTCGGGTATGTTCATGATATTTTTGTCCGCACTGTATGCCAGTTATGTCACTTGGCCTGTAACATCGTATGTACCAAATTGGTTAAATTTAGATGCGCCATTATTTTTCATCAAACAAATGGATATGCTAATTAATCTTACGGTTATTTTTTCTGCGCCGGCAATTATTGCGATGTTTTTAAGTGAGTTTGGACTAGGATTGATTAGCCGATTTTCACCACAGCTTAATGTGTTCTTTTTAGCTATGCCGATAAAGAGTGCCGTCGCCATTGCCGTACTTATGATTTACTTGACGGTTTTGATCGGGTTATTTGGAGAGCACTTGCAAAATCTTCCGGGAATATTTCGTTCGTTAGACGGTATTTTTTAGGTATTCTATGGATCAAAAGACAGAAAGCCCAACGCCTAAGAAATTAAATGATGCGAGAAAAAAAGGGCAAGTTGTTAATAGTAAAGAAGTGGTCTCAGCGTCTATGCTGACTGCGTTAGTCTTTTATTTTTGGATAACGGGTGATTTTTATATTCAGATTATGAGCGATATGGCTCTCTTACCTTCCCAGTATTATCACCTCCCATTTGTTGATGCGCTTAAGTTTGTTTTCGATGGATTAATGTCTAAAGTGATTATTTTATCTGTACCGCTTCTTTTTCTGTTATTTGTCATTGGAATTATGTCTAATTTTTTTCAAATAGGTGCACTTTTTGTATCCGAACCCATTAAACCAAAAATGGAAAAAATAAGCGTTATATCGGGTTTTAAGAAAATATTTTCTATGAAGAATTTTTTCGAATTCATTAAATCTATGATAAAAATCGTATTTTTATCAATATTAGTGTACTTGGTGATTGAGAGTAATATTAAGGACCTCGTGAAGTTACCAAATTGTGGTAAACAATGTTTATTGCCATTATTGGGTCAAATGGTGCTATTGCTATTATTAAACAGTGTGGTGGCCTTTATTATTGTTGCCGTTGTTGATTACGTTTTTCAAAAAGCACAGCATATTAAAGAGCTTAAGATGTCAAAGGATGAAATAAAGCGCGAATATAAAGAAACAGAAGGCAATCCAGAAATAAAATCTCAAAGAAAAAGCATTCATAAAGAACTGTTAAATTCAGATACACGTAAAAAAGTATCAAACAGCAGTGTGTTGATTACCAACCCGACGCATGTTGCTATCGGTTTGTATTATCAAAAAGGTGAGACACCTTTGCCTAGGCTGACCATAAAGGGTGTTGATACTGTTGCGTTTAAGATAAAGAGAATCGCACAAGAGGAGGGTATTCCCATTATAGAAAATATTCCTTTAGCGCGTGCGCTGTTAGCTCAAGTCGATGTAGATCAGTTTGTACCTGATAACTTAATTGATGCTGTTGCAGAAGTATTCGGATGGATAGAAAGAATGCAAAAAGAGCAATAGTACGATTACTCTTGATTTTTTCTTTATTTTAATATGTCGGTTAAGTTATTGAGTTGTGTGTGCACACTAATATCATGTGTGCCATCAGGGTGTTCAAGTAAACAATCTGATTCGGTTAACCGAGGATCAACAATCATGTTAAATCCTTCTATTTCTGGGTGTGTCGCTAATATATCTTGAGTCACTTTTTTGGCTGTATCTGAATTTTCAGGTGACACTCTTAAATTAAGTACGCATTCTGTGGATAATTGATCAATTGCCTGGTTGACTAAACCTCTTAATAAATCGGTTTCGTTTATTGACCCGATTAACTTCTGAGTAATTTGCAGTACATTATGAGTTAATTTTTCATGTAAACCCATAATATGTTGTTTGATTACCATATTCAGTTGTTCGAGTTCAACAGCTTTTTGTTTTTCCCATTTTTGATGACCTTCTTTATAGCCTTCATTTGACTTTAATTGGTAATGCTTCTCGGCTTCATGGGTTATGTTGTGTGCCTTCAATAGCGCATCTTCAATGATGTTATTGGCTGTTCGTGAAACGATGACTAAGCTCGCCGGTATGATTTTATCATAGTTAGTAATATCGGCTTCGGTCAGGGTTATGCGAGTAAGTGGTAGCATGCGATAGCGTTGTCCTTCGCGATTTTAACGGCTTTATTTCGTACGTTGTATAGGGGGTCAGCAACATAATCCGCAGATAGGTATTCAGCAACATAAGTGGGTAGTTTATATTTAATGATACTAACAATAGTGTGATTAGGTTGATTGATGGCATTAAACAGTGTTTGTGCACCAGCGCATTCTAGGGCTCTTAATTGATCTGTTTCGAATATTTTTTTTAGTTCATTCTTGTTATCTAAATAAGGCAGAGCATAAAGCCGCCCAAAATTAATGGCAAACTCATAGTTATCACGCCCAATATTGTTTTTAAGGTTTGCTAAGTCCTTCGATACAATGGTGTGTGATATTTCTTGTTGAAATTGAATTGAGCCCAATAAACTTAATAGCCTTAAAAGGCTACTTTGTTTCATTAACAATAATGGATCAATAGGTTGCTCAATCTCAGGTGATTGAGGGAAAGGTATATTGAGCTCACTAAAGATCATGCGATTGATGTATGGGTTTTGATTGATATTGATTGAGTACTTATTTAAATAATCGCTGATTGAAAGTGTGTCTAACCATGAACAGTGTATATCGTTCACACTAAAACTGAATAGCTTACTATAAGCTATAGCGAGATCAGGGCGACGGATCTCACTTAGCCATTTCATGCTGCTTGGCCTGCTTCAGTTGTGATTTTTGTCGTATCATTACGTTTTAGCGCATACTGCCTATACGCGTACCAGCCTGCTAAGCCAAGTAATACCATAATGAGTATGGTGCCGATAATAACCGCGATCATAGAGACAGAATTATCTTGAATAATATTGGTTTGGCTTGATGATGATGGGAACAATGCAACGCTTACTTGTTTCTCTGTTAGACCAACGATACTGTTGGCGACCAAGAGTTTAATTTTACCTGTGAGTGAGTCAAGATTGGTATCAGCCGTGTGTTTAATGAAAACGGATGCACTCGTGGGTTTCGGTTCTTTTCCATATTCTGATTTGTCTGGCATCACGACATGTACCCGTGCAGTTAGCACACCATCTATTTGGGATAAGGTTGACGATATTTCTTGAGAGAGCGCATATATCAGTCTGGCTTTTTCTTCGGTCGGTGACGAAATTAACCCTTCTTTTGAAAACACATCGCCTAAATTAGTAAAATGATCTTTTGGGTAGCCATGATTATTGAGCGTGTCAATCGCTGATGCACTTTGTTCCTTTTCGACCAATAAAGTAATAAAGCGATCTTTGTCTGTTTTTTTATCCACAGAAATGCCGGCTTTATATAATATAGCAAACATATGATTGCCTTCTTTTTCACTTAAGCCACCATATAACTCAGTTTTGCAGCCAGTAAGCAATAGGAAGAAGGTGAAATAAATAAACAGTCGGGCAATCATAATTTTATCTCTAATATTGCTATTGGCTTTTAAGTAACGTATCAACATTTTGAGTTGTTTTACTGGCTGTTTTTGCCATCAACTCTTCTTGCATTTGCAGCTTGGCAATTTCTAATTGCAGTTTCATAACGTCTTGAACTGTTAATTTGTCGATATTAACCGCATCATTAATCGCACTTACTTTATCGTCATAACCGGCTTTTAACTGTTGCATACTTTCTAATATACGATTGTCCATACAGTTTGCATTATTGGTTGGGTCACAGTGCTCACTTTTATCAACCGCATTTCTAAAATGCTGCTCACTTTCACTGCTGTATGTTTCAGTAAAATCCAAAGCTGAGCTGTTATTGGGTAACGCAGTCGCTGCAGATGCACTTGTGGCTTCGATCATGTTTGTTTCCTACTTTCTACGCGGCTAAGAATTCTAAAGCCAAAGCTCGAGAGGGTTGATCATGGTTCGCGGATTCATCAGATAATAGCTTTAATAGTGAATGGCCTTTTTCATAATGTCCTGAGCGAATATAAGCGAAACCAATCAGTACCTTGATGGTTGGATTATCAGGGTCCAATGGCAACGCATCGTCTTCAAGCAGCTGTAAGGCAATGAATGGTTGTTCAACATTTAATTGCGATATCGCTTTTAACAAAAACGGCAGCGGGCTACTTTTGTAGACCGCTGCAATACCATCACTGATGCTGTAACATTCTTCAATGCACCCATTGGTCGCACAGGTGAACGCCAGTTCGGTAAGTGCTTGTTTTGGGAATGGTTGCTGTATTTTCATTTATATTACCATTACATCTTTTGAACAACGCCCTGCAAGGCATCTTTTAATGCTTTAATTGTGGTGCTCTGCAAATTAGTGGCAATAGTCCATTCATTTACTTTTTGTTGAAATTTCAACATTTCGGTTGGATCATGAAGGTTGGCATCTTTAAGTGTGTCGAGTTCGTTTTGAGCAGTGGTTACTGCCTTGTTAAGTGCAGTGCTGATTCCATTGAAATCTAAAGCCATGATAATCTCCTGATTAGCTCGTTAGTTTTTTTATGGCTGCTTGTGCAGCTGAATAACACGTTAGTAGTTTAGAGTATTGTTCGTAATCTCTGGGTGTTAGGCCTGACTTGGTTTTGTTTAATGCATCGATCCTTAAAGTATCTAAATGCATATAAAAATCGTGCGTTAAATAATAAGGGCCATTTTTCTGGTGTTGGCTGATATTATTTGAGCATTCTTTTAGTAATTGCATTTAGTTTGATCCTAATTGATGAAGGTATATCTCTTCACCTTTTTTTAATTGAATATATTTTGTATTGATATCGTCAATAATTAGGCCGCTTAATAGCGTACTGCCGTTAACAAATTTTTGGCCATCATCGGTAATAAAGTACGGTGTTCTGCCTATGTTGACACTACGAACGTTTAATCCCATTCGAATATTACGCGGTATCGATACTTGATTATCAGCCACTGCATTGTTGGTTATGTTTATAATGTCTGTATTATTTGTTTTTACTGTCGTGATTAATTTTTCTAATTTTTCGGATTGATTCGTGGTGCCTTCTACAACTAATTCACCAGGGTTTTCTCCTAGTTTTACGGTAATACTGTCTTCTTTCAATTTCGACAATTCTTGAATTAATGATTGTTTTAGCTCTTCATCAATAATGATATCTGTTTTTGCTTGTATATTTGCTAATTCCATTATTGTTATTAGTTGTGTTAAATCAGACTGATTTTTTAATCGCCCTTTTATTTCTGCGCCATTTTCATTTTCATTAAAACTTAAATACTCAGATCTAAATGTCCCTTTTACTTGTTCCCATTTTGGCGCTTGTGTTGTATAGCGGATGTCTTCTTCAATAGCGCTTTGATCCTCTTTAAACACCATAATACTGGCCAACGCTAAGGCGACAAATGCACCCGTATACATTGAATATTTAATGCTCCTACTGAGTGTATTAACGTCTTTATGGGCTAATTTATTGTTTAGCTCAGTGCTGTTTTTAATGTCGGACTCTTGATTTAACCTGATTTCAGGTAGATTAACGGCTTGCCAATTTTCAGTTTTTAAACCGATGACTATTTTTAATGTGCCCACAGATATCATTTGTGGAAAAGCAACAGAGTACCGTACGCCTGCATCTTGTTCATCGCTATATGGCTTTGTTGCGTTATCGCCAATAAATATAGGCTCTCTTTCTTTGGGTAACGATATTTCGGCAGAAGTTTCACCTAGATGTAAGGTAAAATGATTTTCTACTAACGCTGCATCGGTAAGAATTAAGTCATCTGTGTCAGCACATCCAATTTTATAGTCGCCATCTTTTAATGGGATTTCGGCCCCTTGATGCATGCCCGTTAAAAATTTAATGATCCATCTATTCATAATGCATTTCTCCATGATGACCTAATGGTTCTTTTTTAATGCAGTAGGGCGGTATAATAATGTTGGGCTCACTAGAGTTCTTTAAATGTTGAAGCTCATGACAACTTGCGGGTCTCACTTTGTCGTTTAGTAGTGTCATCCCCATTTTCTTTTGGCTTGAAATTGAATCGCTTGACATTAAATTGTCGGTTACGGTGTCATGTTCTATGGGCACTTGATTATTAATAATTCGAGGTGTGATTAAAAATAGTCGTGCCATTCGTGTATGTTCTTCGTGTGTACGCTTAAATAAATTACCAAATATAGGAATACTAGAGAGAATTGGCACACGACTTTCACTGCTGACCATGGTGTCGAAGTGATAACCGCCAATTAATAAGCTTTGATTTTCTCGTACGATAGCGCGAGTCGAAATCGTACTGTTTTGTATCGTAGGAATATTATCGACACGGTCTTGAGTTTGTTGGCCGTCTTCAATATTGATTTCAAGATGAATGCTTGTTTGACTGTTATCTTTAATGACATGAGGCGTTACTTTTAAGACAGAGCCTACAGAGATAGGAAATAGATCAACTTCATCTTTGCCTGCGACTCTGACATAAAAAGTCGAGCTATTGTCTAATATGGCCTCCATGTTGTCAGTCGATACAACCGAAGGTCTTGATAGTATTTGCGCCTCACCTTCTTCGGTTAACATGTTTAAACGTGCAAATACGTGGTTGCTCGCACTATTTAATACTGTTGAGAACGAAACGCCATTGCCCAGTGCTAACCCAATACCTGCACCGTCTGGCTCTGCACCGTCTGGCATATCACCAAAGCCCGTAATGCCATTGCTTTTAGAACCTGCACGCCAGCTAACACCTAAATCTTCTATTTTGTTTGTTCTAATATTGATAATGCTAACGCTAATCTCAATTTGATCCACAGGGCGGTCTAGTTTTTCAATTAACGTTTCATAAATTTCCATGCGAGACGTTAAATCATAAACCACGACGGCATTACTGCGGATATCGGCTTCAATCGTGGCTTTTTCTCCTGGATTACCGATGGTCGTTTCATCATGTTTTTCTGTTTTTTTGTTTATGCCTTTCCCTTTTAATTTTTCGATACTTGAGGACTCATCCGGTAATGGCCTGCGTGCGGTATTTTCACCACTGATCAGACGCTTTAACATTGTGACAACACCGGGTACTTCCATGGACTCTTGGCGAAAGGTGAGGGCACGATCATAAGCGGAGGCATATTTTAATGGAAAAATCTTAACGGTATAGGTGGATTCCATTTGGTCTTTAGCGCGTGCGTCCATCATCGCGGCTGTTTCTGTGATGATTTCAACCATTCTAGGAGGGCCAGATAAGTAAATTAATCCACTGTCTGGTAATTCTTTCCAGTTGTATTGATGATCCCAAATTCCCAGTGCATGCAAGTTGTAACGTAAGGTTGAAGGCTTTATATGATCAAGTTGTAATAATTGATTCTCGATTTCATCATTGCGGTAAAAATACAGAATGCTGCCATCGTAATACCAATTAATGCCATAAACATCCGACATTTTTTCTAAAAATTGCTTGGCTGTGATGCTCGGAAATTGCCCATTTACGTTGCCACTAATTTTTGTGCTTACAAAAACAGGTGCATCGTAGGTATTTGCGAAGTTTTTAAGTACCTCTGCTAGAGGTTCATTGTTACTGATGAGTGAGAAATCGTCTTTTCCTGCCCATGGCATTTTGTTTGCCATGGTGATTGAAGGCAGCAGGCAGCAGATGAATAAAGACAATAGCAGTGTAAGCTTTAAATACATATTAGGTTTCTTTACTCATCGAATGGTGCCGTTTTGAATATGGTGTGTTTAATTGGTAATGATTTTTCTCTTGGATAGTATCGAGTTGTGCGCATGCTTGGACGAAGTATTCCGCGGTGTTTAAAAAATTTTCTACGGACAGTAAAAAATCACTGTTGGATAGGGATTGTGTATCAATTTTTTTTGATAAATAAAGGCAATTAGATGCCTTTTCAATCGATAGGCCTTCGTGAAAATGCGTATTTTTATTCCAACTTAACGAAAGTAGGCTCTTAAAGACAACCAAGCTGTCTTCAGTGGGTGTTTGACGAAAATTTGTATAAAGCACCACTAGGTTTGCTCGGCTCTGAATCTCAAGATTAATATTATCAATCGTTATATTAAACGTTCCGTTGGCGTCTGTATGGCGGACGCCAAATTCAGCAGCGAGTACGCTAATAAAGGCTTCTGACCGATTTTTTAGTTGTGATTGCGAAGTCATATTCAGTTGTTTGTTAAATTTATACTGATATGTGTCAGTTGCTTAGGAATAGTTTCGAAACTATTACTTTGATTTTGGTACTACAGTTATGAACTTAAAAATACAACTTAATTTAAATATGATTACCATTCTTCAACTGTATTAGAGGAGAGTTGAGTAATGGGTGAGCGCCTATATTCTTTTTAGAAGTCGCTTTATATTTCTTAAGGTTAATTTCGTAAAGGGGATAATGATGGGATGTGCACACGAACAAATGGGTCATTGGTTAGCTGAGATGGGCGCATCACTAGGTGTGAAAATTCAACTAAGTGATGATGGGTACTGTCGGATGAAGAGCGAAGACGAGACAGTAATCACATTAGTAGCTGAGCCTGCTACAGAAGTATTTCGTATTTTTTTAGATATTCTCCCTATGCCACTTGAGAATCATATTCAGATTTATGAGTATTGTCTGAAAATTAATCTTGATCAAGGGTATACAGGTGGCGCATCTATTGGCGTTGATTTGCCATCATATTCTTTAGTTTTGTCATATATAAACCAAGCAGATAATCTTACTTTTACGCAGTTTTATAATATATTACAAAATTTAATGGGTGTAGTTAAAAAAATAAAAATAGATTTAATTTCACGTGAACAAGACTCGAAACCAAAATTTTTTAATGAAGATATTGATTTTTCTAACCATATTTTGCAAGTGTAATTCATGCAGACAGATTTTAATATCTGACGTCTAAACTTTCACATAGTAAATTATAAAGGTGTATTAACATGGTTAATGCTGTTACGAATACAAGCCTTACACATACCATTCAAGCTATTGATACTAAAAGAGCTTCTGTTGATAGTATTAACCCGCTTTCTCCGGGTGAAAGGCGCTTTTCACTGACTGCAAATGCAGTGACGGTTACGGCCAGTATTGAGGGTGGGCCGAAACATTTAGAACCTGTTGAGTATCGTGATAAAAATAAGGATCTTAATAAAACTAATAGGGATGAGCTTATCGAAGGGTTAACATCGCGTCGTGTTTCGATTGACAGCACGCATGAGCTTCATGAAAGGGAGGCATTAATCGAAAGTCCTATTACAAAAAAAGAAGTTGAAAAATTTGATGCGCTTGTTACAGGTGTGAAAACACAAATGAGCACGACAAAAAAGCCTGCTAGCGATAATGATGCGATAGCTAAAATTGCAGAAACAGCTATTCACAAAACGCTTGAGTCTGATTCTCAACAAGCTTATCAATTGGCGACTTTTCAGAAATTGTTAGAATTTATTTTTGTGGTAAATAGTACACCTGAAGGAAAGAAGCAATTAAGCAGTTGGGGAGGGAATAAATATGCGCATTATACTAATAAAGAACCTTCAATGGTTGGCTATAAAGGTAATTCGAGCTCTCCTGCAGATGCGATTAACCTTGTTATGGCTCGCGTTAATCAGGATTTAGGTTCCGGATCAGGCAAGCTTACTGTACAAACTATGAGGGATATATCCGCTTTATCAACTCAAATAGCGGCTCAGTTTAAGCCTAATACAAAAGCACTGGTTCAATTAGATAACATGATTGCTTTACTGGAGGGTAATCAAGATTCTGAATCAACGGCATTAAAATTTATTGATGATAGATTGGGTAATATTGCTAGTAAGCTTAATGAACCAAGAGAAAATAAGATTCAGACCGGTAATGCTGCTGACGATGTAAAAGAATTAATTAAAGATCAATTACTCAATAAAGGTGTGTTGGATTCAGAGATAATCAAACTAATTAATGACTGTTATAAGGATATATTAGCTGACAGTGACTTTAAAAGTCTTTCGCAAACAGAACTGAGATACCCACTTAAGGGTGCAAAAATGTGGGATCAAGATCGCATCCCTAAAGAGAATAGACTTGATACAGCTAAGGCAGTATGGGGACCTGCATCATCAGCTAGAAACGCAGGTGCGACTCATACAAAAGCTTTCTCAGAAGAAAGTAATAAGATGGGTGATGGAGCATTTGAGGCAGTAACGTTAGCAGAAATGAGCGATGCGAAATATCCGCAGTCAGGCTTTGGTTCATCGTTGACAACGTGGCACACAACACAGTTTTTAGATGTGGTTTTAGGTGCTACAAATGAGCAGAAAAAGGTGTATGCAGCTGGACAGGCCAGTGACTGGGCGGCTAATAGTGCAAGTATTTTTAATAAGTATGGTGTTCAGGGTGCTCACGGATTACCAGAAGCATTTCTAACTTATGCGTTGTCTTCGACAGGTCATGTAACTGAGGATCAACTGGTTTCGGATGAAAATGCAGGTATCGGTAAAGAGTATATGAGAACGACACTAATAAGATCAATTTTGAAAATGAATATGGAAGTAACGCCATCTCAAGATGGGAAATCTTGGGAATTAACCGCTCACCCAAGAACGGCAGCGGATGTTGAGGGTGATTATCTAAAAACACGTAAGGGCGACCTCGAAGAGGCGTTATAATAGAGAGTGTAAACTTTAACGATAAGGGCCTTAATTGGCCCTTTTTTGTGCTTAACTATAGGCTTTCAATGACGCTCTTTAAGCGCAAAAGTGCATCTTTTGATTTTTGCTTGGTGAGTGTTTCAAAGTACAATGCATTAAAGGCTGTGAGCAACACATTGGGCATGGTGTAGTTTAACGTACGTTGAAAATGAGTTTGTCCGTTAATGTCGGTGACACGATATTCAAGTTCTATTTTTACACCATTATTTTGATTAATGGCATGTGCATACCATCGCTGTCCAGGTTGACTGTCTATGATTTCCCATACTAGGTGGTTCATACCGATTGGTGTATTAATGTCTTCTTCGAAGCTTTTCCCTTTTGTGAGAGGGCCATTGGTTGCTGCATAAACCTTGGTGGATTGCGGATGTCATTGTGGCCACAATGCCACTGAGCTTGCATAGTTTAATGTCTCAATGGGTGAGTGATTAATCGTTATGTGGTCAACAATATTGGTTGTCATCGTGCTAAACCAAAGCGTTGCGGCAAACCAAAGTATTAATGGTAATCGAACTATTTCAATTAGCGTAAAACGCGTCTTATTTTCCAGTAAATCATTTGCAATTACGAGCCCGGTTAATATTAAACCTACGCCAATAATTAGCTGTGCCCCTGATAATGACGGTGCTAAAAATACAAACAGTGTCGTGACTGAAAATGTAACCAGCATGGATAAACCCACATACATTTTAATGAGGGGTGTTGTTGCGGGTTGTATTTTTTGCGGTTTAAGCTGCCACTTTTTTGCAGCATACGAGTATTAGTATTGCGGTCTTGGCAATCATCGGGACGCCAGCCTGTTGGCTTTATCCATAATGTTATTTTATTTTTCCAGGATTCAGTGTGTATGGTGTCTTTTGCCAGTAATGCCCAATGCTGCAGGTTGGCTTTGATAGGGTTGAGCGTATTAAGCGGTTGGGTGGTGCCATAATGGCAAGGCTCACTGGCTAGTTCTGGTTGCCAAGTGCCAAATACGCGGTCCCAAATAACCAATGTACCGCCGTAGTTTCGGTCAATGTATTTTGGATTTTTTGCGTGATGCACACGATGACTGGAAGGTGTCGATAATATGCCTTCTATAAAGGGTACTTTATTGATTGCTTGGGTATGCAACCAAAATTGATACAGCTTTAAAATGATAAACTGGATTAAGAATACCTGAGGCGGGCAACCAAATAGCGCGAGTGGTAAATAAAACACCCAAGAAAATGCATACTGAAACGCACTCTGTCTAAGGGCGGTGGTGAGGTTATACTCTTCACTTTGATGGTGCCCGACATGCGCGCCCCATAAAACATTCACCTCATGGGCTAATCGGTGAAACCAGTAATAACAAAAATCTACGCCAAAGAAAAATATCACCCATGTGAGAATGTCGGTGCTGGAAAAATCAATAAGGCGATAATGTTGCCAAATATAAATAAAGACAGCAAAGGTATAGGCTTTAAGCAGGGCGTCAGAGATTAATAAACACAAGCCCATAGATAAGCTGGTAACACTGTCATTATAGCGGTGTAGGTTTCGCCCACTTAGGCGTAAGAATAAATACTCGCCGCACATAATAATAAGAAACAGCGGGATTGCTAATCCGTTGATATTATATTCACTCATGATTTGCCCTGTGTATGCCTAAGGCATATCGTTATATTTATTATATGAGAGCAGTATTGCGTGATTAAAAAGTAAAGACACTGTTATTTAACGACAGGCTTTGACAGAAGATGACAAAATATAAAACAATTAAGATTACAGTCTGGTGCTTATTTTTTATTTAACGTATTAAGTACTCGCTGCAAACGGGATAACGCTGAGCGATCTTCCAAGATGTTTTGCTGTAAATCAGATTCAAATTGAATAATAGAAAACACTTCAAAGCTAAAAGCCTGTGCCGATTTATCTTTCCATTCTGGTGATTCAAGTCGAGATACCACCGACGGCTCACCGCCACTAAATGCAATTAAGCGACGAATAATTTTTTCTTTAATGGTTTCAGCGTCTTGTTCGTCTTGATTAGTTAAAACGGTATCAAGATAAGGGCGACAACGAGCAATTTTAAATGGCAGGGTTTGGGTTTCTTCGATTAGCTCTAAGCGTCGATCAATGAAAACATTTACCACTAAACGGCCATCGTCAGTGGTGCTGACGAGTTCACATAAGCCTGCGCCAAAAATTGAATATGGCTTGTAGGTATCTTGGTTACTTGTGAGTGTGTCTGCCTCAGTTGTGGTTGGTTTTGCCTCATGAATGCGTTTTTCGGTATGGCAAATGGCCAATGGCATGCGTTTGTCTATGCATTGTTGCACCATAGCCCGATAGCGCGGCTCAAAAACATGCAGTGGAAACACCATGCCCGGAAACACTACGCAGTTGGGTATGGGGAATAACGCAATTTCTTCTAAATTTTTAGTGTCCATATCGATAATACGTTTAGCCTTAAGTTTTGGATGCGTGACACGCTAAATCGACTAAGCGATTGGCGTAACCCCATTCATTATCGTACCACGCAACTATTTTAATAAATTGATCGTTTAGTGCGATGCAGGCATTGGCATCAAAAATGGCGCTGTGAGGGTCATGGATAAAGTCGCTACTGACGACTAAGTCTTCTGTGTAGGCAAGAATGCCGTTTAATTCGCTCTGACTGGCCCGATGCATTTCTTGCTTGATATCATCAAAACTGGCGGGGCGGGTTAGATTCACTGTTAAGTCCACCACTGAGACATCGGTGGTAGGTACCCGAAACGCCATGCCTGTGAGTTTGCCGTTGAGTTCTGGAATCACTTTGCCCACCGCTTTGGCTGCACCGGTTGAACTGGGAATAATGTTGTTCCCCATTGAACGTGCGCCACGCCAATCACCTTCAATGGCGCCATCTACAGTGCGCTGTGACGCAGTGGCAGCGTGTACGGTGGTCATTAAGCCTTCCTTTATGCCCCATTTATCATTCAACACTTTAGCAATAGGTGCCAGGCAATTCGTGGTGCAGCTGGCATTTGAAATCACCGTTTGTTCTGCTTTATAGGCTTGATGGTTGACGCCCATGACATACATGGGCGCATCACTTGAGGGCGCGCTGATAACGGTCTTTTTTGCGCCTGCTTGTATATGCCCACTGGCAAGTTGTGACGATGTGAATTTACCGGTGCATTCTAATACGACATCACATTGGTGTTTGCCCCAATGGCAAGATGCCGGATTCGATTCATGGCTGATGTTAATGGTTTCATTATTTACGAGTAGATATTTTTCTTTGGCGTGAATTTCTTGGCGAAGTTGTCCATGGGTTGAATCAAATCGGAGTAAATACGCCATGTATTCACTGCTCATTAAATCATTAATGGCGACCACTTTTACATCGTCTCTTTCTAAGCACACTCGCAGTGCTAAACGACCAATACGGCCAAAGCCATTTATGCCTATTCTTATTGTCATGCTGTGACCTCGTAATATTTTATTTAGTCAGTATAGCGGTGAATAGATGTTCTTATTTTTAAGTTTCTAATTAAAAATTATTTTAAGTATTAATGATTTACATATATTGCTTTTCATTTCTATGCATATAAAAGGCCAAGATAAAAAATAAAATACATTTGGCTTATTATGTGTAAGTTAAGGGATTTAGTGCTCAGATCGGCTTAGTATGTCTAAAAAAACAGATGAAAGGGGCATTAAATTTCTATTTCTTTTTGATTGCATTGCTATACTGAAATGACAATAAATATAAAAATCTAAAGTCAGTCTGAGGGGGTCCCATGACAAGAATGGGAATTTCTGCTGTATCCGCATTACTCTTACTATCCTCGTCACATTCTGCATTTGCTGAATGGGGTTTGAATATGACGGAGGGCGTCACAAAGCTCAGTCAAAATGTTCACGGGTTACACATGACGATATTTTATATCTGTGTAGCGATTGCTGTCGTTGTATTTGGTGTGATGCTTTATAGCATTATCTATCATCGAAAAAGTCGCGGTGCACAAGCGGCCAATTTTCATGAAAGTACCGCCGTTGAAATTCTCTGGACAATTATCCCGTTGATAATTTTGGTGGTTATGGCCATTCCTGCCACGCAAACCTTAATTGATATGTACGACGCTGAAGATGCTGAAATAGACATTCAAGTCACGGGTTATCAATGGAAGTGGCGATACACTTACCTAAATGAAGATGTCGATTTCTTTTCTATTCTATCAACCCCGCAAGAGCAAATTGATAACACCGAAGCTAAGGGTGAAAATTATTTACTTGAAGTAGATAACCCACTGGTTGTACCTGTTGATACCAAAATACGATTCTTATTAACGGCAAAAGATGTCATTCACTCATGGTGGGTGCCGGATCTTGCGGTGAAAAAAGACACGATTCCAGGATTTATAAATGAGTCGTGGGCGATCATTGATAAGCCGGGTATTTATCGGGGGCAATGTACTGAACTATGCGGCAAAGGTCATGGCTTTATGCCGATCGTGGTGAAAGCGGTTTCAAAAGATGAATATAAAGTATGGATAACCGAGCAAGCCACTTTACAAGCTGCCGCTCGTGAAGTGAAAGACATGAGCTTTGACGAGCTGATGGCGCAAGGTGAAAAAGTCTATAAAGGTAATTGCGCCGCTTGTCACCAAGCTAATGGTAGTGGTATGCCGCCTGTGTTTCCGGCGCTTAAAGACAGCAAAATTGCGCTGGGTAATATTGCTGATCATATTGATATGGTGTTGCGTGGTAAAAAAGGCACCGCGATGTCAGCGTTTGCTGAGCAGTTAAGTGTGAGTGATGTGGCCGCCGTTGTGACGTACGAGCGAAACGCTTGGGGTAATAACAAAGGCGACATGGCAACACCGATGCAAGTCAAACAACAAAAAGAATCTGGGAAATAGGAGGCCATTATGTCGAACGCGATAGAATCAGCAGACCACCATCACGGCCCAGATAAAGGTATTTTACGCTGGGTGTATACCACGAACCATAAAGATATCGGCACTATGTATTTGATACTGGCGCTGAGTTCGTTATTAATTGGTGGCACCATGGCTTTTGTGATTCGTGCTGAATTATTTCAGCCCGGCCTGCAATTAGTTGACCCTAATTTCTTTAATCAAATGACCACCATGCATGGTTTGATCATGGTATTTGGTGCCATCATGCCCGCGTTTGTGGGTTTGGCGAATTGGCTAGTTCCCATGATGATTGGGGCACCAGATATGGCATTGCCGCGCATAAATAACTGGTCGTTTTGGTTGTTACCATTTGCGTTTGGTATGTTGCTTTGTACTTTCTTTATGGACGGCGGAGCGCCAAACTTTGGTTGGACGTTTTATGCGCCGCTTTCAACCAGTTACGCGCCACCCAGTGTCACGTTCTTTATTTTCAGTGTGCACATTATGGGGATCAGTTCGATCATGGGAGCGGTGAATGTCATCGTGACCATTTTTAATATGCGCGCGCCTGGCATGACGTTTATGAAGATGCCCTTGTTCGTTTGGACTTGGTTAATTACCGCTTTTTTATTAATAGCCGTGATGCCGGTTCTGGCAGGTGTTGTCACGATGATGCTGATGGACATTCACTTCGGTACTTCATTCTTTGATGCGGCCGGTGGTGGTGACCCTGTTTTATTCCAGCATGTATTTTGGTTCTTTGGGCATCCTGAAGTGTACATTATGATTTTACCGGCCTTTGGTATTGTTTCGCATATTATTTCGACGTTCAGCCGTAAACCATTATTTGGTTATACCTCTATGGTTTGGGCAACGGCATCAATCGCTGTGCTTAGCTTTATTGTCTGGGCACACCATATGTTTACTGTGGGAATACCGTTAGTTGGTGAATTATTCTTTATGTACAGCACCATGTTGATTGCCGTGCCGACGGGTGTGAAAGTGTTTAACTGGGTGACCACAATGTTCCGTGGCTCAATGACATTTGAAACTCCCATGTTATTTGCCATTGCCTTTGTGGTGTTGTTTACCATCGGCGGTCTAAGCGGTTTGATGCTGGCTATTGCCCCCGCGGATTTTCAATATCACGATACCTATTTTGTGGTGGCGCATTTTCATTATGTATTAGTGCCCGGAGCCTTATTTAGTATTTTAGCGGCGGTGTATTACTGGTTACCAAAATGGTGTGGCCGTATGTACAACGAAACGTTAGGTAAGTGGCATTTCTGGTTAAGTTTTATCGGTGTGAACATTACGTTTTTCCCTATGCACTTTGTGGGGCTAGCTGGTATGCCGCGCCGTATTCCGGATTACGCATTACAGTTTGCTGATTTTAACGCCATTGTTTCGGTGGGGGCGTTTATCTTTGGTCTTAGCCAATTGATCTTTGTTTATAACGTATGGCGCACGACCATTGGCGGCAAGGGCGAAAAAGCGACGGATAAAGTATGGGATGAACCAACTGGTTTAGAATGGGAAATTCCAAGCCCAGCGCCTTATCATACGTTTCAAGAGCCACCAGTAGTGAAATGATCGGAGTAAATTGATGCAAAAATTGTCGCCGTGGAAACTGTCATTAGTGCCGTTATTGATGTTCGGCTTTGGGTTTGCCATGGTGCCTTTGTACGATGTTTTTTGTGATGTCACTGGCTTAAATGGCAAGAGTTTTCAAATATTTACGGGTGACAAGAATTCTTTAATGAATAGTGAGTCGATGCAAACGGCAAAACTGCAAATGTTAGCCGATGCCGATAGCCGTGATTTGTGGCAGTTCAAACCAGAAAATAAAATCATGGAACTGCAGGCAGGTAGGTTGATGACCACCTATTATGAATTAACAAATCCATATGATTACCCCGTCACGATTCAAGCGGTGCCCAGTGTAGCGCCTGGAGAATGGGCGGAATATTTAGTCAAAATAGAATGCTTTTGTTTTACCCAACAAGTTGTACCGGCGAAGTCAAAAATAAAGTTACCGTTACAAGTAACTTTAAGTGCCAAAGCTCCGCAGGAAGTGAATCACTTATCGCTTTCTTACCGACTTTATCAAAGTGAATCCCTAGGAGGTACATTTTGAACACACCTAAGTATTACGTTCCGGCGCGCAGTCATTGGCCTATTTTTGGTGCCGTGGCGGTTTTTTTAACCTTGTTTTCAATGGCATCCATCATTCATGAGAGTAGCCAAGGGCAAGTGGGGACAACGACCGTCGTTTTAGCGGCAATTGGCGGATTTTTAATGCTGTATATGTTGTTTGGCTGGTTTGGCGAAGTAGTCAATGAAGGCTTACGCGGTTTAAACAGCGATCAATTAAAACGCTCTTTTCGTTTTAGTATGGGTTGGTTTATTTTTTCTGAAATTATGTTCTTTGGTGCGTTCTTTGGTGCATTATTTTACGCCAGAATGTTTTCCGTACCTTGGCTAGGGGGTGAAGGTGCCAAAGGCGAGGCCAATATGTTGTGGGAAGGCTTTGTTGCTCACTGGCCGCTATTAAAGACACCAGACATGCATGCGTATCCCGGTGCTATGGGTGTCATTGATGCGTGGAAGTTACCTTTTTTAAATACGGTATTGTTAATAGTTTCTAGTGTCACACTCACGCTGGCACATCATTATCTTAGAGCTAAAAATAAGGTAGCAACCTTAAGATGGATAGCCGTTACGTTAGCACTTGGTGTGGCGTTTATGTGTGTTCAGATTTATGAATATGGTCATGCTATGCATGAATTAAACCTGACATTAAGCAGCGGTATATACGGCTCTACCTTTTTCATGTTGACAGGCTTTCATGGTGCTCACGTTACACTGGGCGGCATTATGATTTTTGTTATGTACTGGCGTGTTAAGAATGATCACTTTACACCGGACGATCATTTTGGCTTTGAAGCAGCCGCTTGGTACTGGCATTTTGTCGATGTGGTCTGGTTAATGCTATTTACTTTTGTATATGTTTTTTAATTGACGCTTTGCGAAGGTAAGACCTTCGCAAATTAAAATTACTACAATAAGTGTTAAGCGTAGTGATCAAGAAAAAAGAATAAACCAATTAAAATAATGGTACATGCGGCTAGTGCCACGCGATATTTTAATCCATTGAATGTTTTTACTGAGCTGTTAGAAGAAACCATCAAATGGAATAAACCATA
Organism: Oceanicoccus sp.; assembly: GCA_047621325.1. Classification (GTDB taxonomy): domain Bacteria; phylum Pseudomonadota; class Gammaproteobacteria; order Pseudomonadales; family Oceanobacteraceae; genus Bermanella. The sequence goes on along the minus strand of JBLHLT010000001.1, from coordinate 260,609 downwards.
AAGCAGTGCTGCTAAACTAAACAATAAAAACAACAGAATAAGGCCCTTAAGCATGTCGAATCCTTCTATTGTGAATGCGGATCGGAATTGGCACTTTGTAATAAAGCCATTTTATAGCTTTATTATGTTATTGGGTATTGCTATTTGTTTCAGTGCTGCCACTTGGCAATATCAAAAATCGGTGTTTTATCAAGCACCAACCGCCCAAACACTTCACATGCAAGGGCAGTTTTTAAATGATTATAGTCATTTTTTAGATAACCAAACCCTTAATGGTAAGGCGGGTTATGCGGTTATAACACCGTTCTTATATGACAATTCAATATATTTGGTTAATCGAGGATTTGTTTTCTACGAAAACAGAGACATAATGCCTGTGATTAAACCTGTATTGGGAACAGTAAAAATTGAAGGCTATCTAAAGTCTAATCATAAGCCGCTTTTACTTAACGACTCCCTGCAAGACCCTATATTAAGTCGTATTCAATTTGTTGATGAGAAATATTTTTCTCGTCAATTAAGCCATGACGTATTTCATGAAATCTTTATGCTCAAATCGGGTGATGGTTTGTTGTCACTTCAGCCAGAAAAATCAGCGTATTTGAGTCACCACCGCCATCAAGCTTATGCCATCCAATGGTTACTCTTGGGTATGTGCGGCATTGTTATTCTGTTATTAGCCAGTCTTAAACGAGGAAGCAAAGATGCGTAAAGTGCCGTTAATTTTAATGTTATTGGTGTTAGTTGCACCATTTGCAGTCTCATTTGTATTGCTAGATGGTAAACAAAACTTAGCCGATAAAGCCAGAGGCGAATGGCTTGAGCAAACCTACTATGTGGGCGAATCAGAAGGCCGAAACTGGCAGGTGTTGTGGCGTGAACAAGACTGTCAGCCTAATTGTGATGCATGGTTTAATTTGTTGCAGCGCGTAAAAATGGCACTAGGCAAAAACCAAGATAAAATCGTAATTGAAACGGCTGAACTTAATAATCTAAAAGAAATGAGTGAAGGTTTGTTTATTGCGAACCCAAAAGGATTGGTTTTACTTTCCTATGAAGCCAGTGATGATGGCGCGTACAAATTATTAAAAGATTTAAAAGTTCTGTTAAAGCACAGTAGCTAGTTCATACATAAAAATAATAACAAGTGAGGTGGAAATGGGTCGCTTTGCATTGCTCAACATTGTGATGGCATTAGTGGTGATTACCCTTGGTGCGTTGACCCGCTTACTAGATGCGGGTTTGGGTTGTCCAGACTGGCCAGTTTGCTATGGCCATGCATACCCTGTTTCGAATGAAGCGGCACAGGCGTTTACTCAATGGCAATTTGATTCTGGAAAAGCTTGGATGGAGATGATCCATCGTTATGTGGCGAGCCTATTAGGTTTGAGTATTCTGATACAAGCGTATTTGATTTGGTCGCGCTACATAGGAGCAGTGCGCTGGCTTGCGATTTTCTTATGCGGCTGGGTGGTTTTACAAGGTTTATTTGGTATGTGGACGGTCACCTTACGTTTGTGGCCACCAGTGGTGAGTGCACATCTGTTAGGTGGCGCGATCACGATAGGCGCACAATTTTTAATTTGGCGGATGATAAAAAATAATACTGAGCCAAAATGGAATTCTGCTTGGGGTGCCTTTGCATTAGTCGTGTTTCTACAAATGGCGTTAGGGGCTTGGACATCCAGTCATTATGCGGGTCTTGCGTGCCCCGATTTTCCGACTTGCCAAGGCCGTATGTGGGTTGATATTACCAGCGAGGTATTGCACGCGCCGATGGTTGAAGGCGATGAATACTTAGGCGGTATTGGTTCTAACCATCAACGAATGGCGATTCAATGGCTGCATAGATTGGGTGCATTGGCTGTTGTGTTTATGTTTATTTATTTAGCGATTAAGCATCAATTACAGCGGCGCGCATTGTATGTTTGTTTAGCAGTACTTAGTGCTCAGATTGCATTGGGTATTTTAAATGCAGTGTTATTGCTGCCGTTAAGTTTGGCGTTACTGCACAATACATTTGCAATGTTGTTGTGGCTAAGTGCACTTAACGGATTAACGCTGCCGGTAATAGAAGAAGAACCACAAGACATCGCACAAGAGCTATTGGCTTAGCCATTAATAAAAATAAGAAGGTGCAACATGGAAAAAATAAGCGTGTGGCAAACCAGTGCTAGGTATTCGGCGACTATAAAAGACTATTTCGCACTGACAAAATTTAAAGTCGTTGCCGTCATGTTATTTACGGTAATGGTTGGATTTTTGTTGGCCAGTGACATGAATATCGAATTCCTTAAGTTATTTTATACCTTGGTGGGGGTCGGTGCTTGCGCCATGAGTGGTGCGGTACTTAACCACTTGGTCGACCGTTATCGCGATACTAAAATGCAACGAACAAAACGTCGCCCAGTTGCGACGGGGAAAGTCAGTGCTGAATCGGCTTTTGTTTTTTCCATGTCGTTACTGGTGTTTGGTGCACTGCTTTTATATTGGCAATTAAATTTATTAACGGCCGTGCTGTCGGTTGCATCGATGTTTGCATACGGTGTGATTTACAGTTTATGGCTTAAACCCGCCACACCACAAAATATTACAGTGGGTGGTTTGGCGGGGGCGATGCCTCCCTTGTTAGGGTATTGCGCGGTAACGGGTCAAGTAGGGCCAGAAGCATTGCTTTGGGTGTTGATTATTTTCACTTGGACGCCTCCTCATTTTTGGGCGCTGGCTATTTATAAACGCGATGATTATGCCAAAGCAGAAGTCCCCATGTTGCCGGTGACGCATGGAATTGAATTTACGGCCTTTCAGGCTTGGTTATACTGTTTACTGTTGTGCATTGTGAGTATTGGGCCGGTTTTATTGGGCACTCAAGGGCTAGTGTATTTAACCATCGTGACATATATAAATGCGCGTTTCACTTGGTTGACCTATCGCATGTGGTGCAATCCGAGCGATCAAAATGCGCGTAAAACGTTCCGTTATTCCATTGTATATATTTTATGGTTATTTGCGGCGCTGCTGTTGGATCATTATGTGCAGTTAATTGCATTTTAGAGGTCTGTTAGCCAAAATTTAAATAAGTAAATTTGACAGAAACGGAGGTATTAAAGTCTGTCTGCTTTAATGAATTAAACGCGTTTAAAATCATATAGAGCGAGGGGATTCCCAGGTCGTACGCTTTACTGAACAACTAACCAAATTAGGGGAAGTTATGTATTTACAACATATGTTCGGGTTAATGTATCACCCAAGGGCTGAATGGGACTCCATCAAGCGAGAAGATCACTCTCTTGGGCACATTTATCTAACGCATTTGCTTTTTTTGGCGGCTATACCGCCGTTCGCGTTGTTTGTCGGCGTAACGCAATTTGGTTGGAGTTTTGTCGGGAAAGAATTTTATTACCTAAGTGTCGAATCGGCCTTGCCCTTGGCGGGGGCGTTTTATGTAGCATTATTGGCGGGCATGTTTTTTATCGCTTATACCACCTATTGGATGGAGCGGACATTTGGCGCTGAGGCCAGTCTTGAGCGTTGTTTATTATTTACCACCTTCACCTCTACGCCCATGTTCCTATCGGGTCTCATCGGCTTTATTCCCATTTTATGGCTTGATGTGTTTGTGGTGATGGCAGCCGTCTCGTATACGGTGTATTTGCTGTATACCGGTGTGCCGATATTCATGAATATTCCTGAAGAGCGTGGCTTTATTTTTTCCACGTCAATCTTAACGGTTGGTCTTTGTGGTTTGGTCGGCATGATGGCCGCCACTGTGATCATTTGGGGAATGGGGTTTGCGCCTCAAATTATGTTGAATCAATAGATTAGCAAGTTGTTAGCCCGTGCACAGCCCGAGTTATCTCGGGCTTTTTTTGTCTATTTTTCTTTTTTTAGCAGTTCGTCGCGTTTCTTTTTGTATTCTTGATAATCTTCAATATCATCGCAATGAATCTTGCCGGTTTTTTCAAGGCACTGATTATGTTTTATGGCGTTATATGTGGCTTGGTTTGAGCAAGCTATCAGCCCTGTAAGGCTAATGAGTAAAAGGATGCGCATGATATCTATAGTCCCTAGTTTATTGGGTGGTTTTATTATTACTCATAAAAATACAACTACACTATATATAAGAGGTTAGCGGGATGTGTAGCTAAATGGATGAAATTACAACAGACTTTATGGGATTAAAGCTGAGCCCTGGGCAGTTGCTGCAATTGGAGTTTGAAAGCTATAACAAAGATAGAGATAAATCGGTTCTGATTGGTTATCGACGAAATGCCTCAGTGTTAGTGACCATGCCCCCTGGTCGTGGCGTCAGAATTGGCGACAAGGTGAATGTGCGGTTTTTTTATGGCCGAATGAGCAGTGCCTGCGCATTTCAGTCTGAAGTTATTCACCCAACCAAATTACCTTTCCCCCATATCCACTTAAAAATGCCAGATAAGGTTGTGATTGGAGAAGTGCGCCAAAATGTCCGTGCAGATGTAGAGGTGGTGTCTCGGGTACAGTATTTAGTCGGCAAAGAGATAAAAAACACCACAGCCAAAATTGTGGATCTTAGTCTTAATGGTGCACGGGTGCTGGGTCGCACGTTTGATTTTTTGGTGGGCAGTGAAATCTTGCTGATATTCACTATTAACGTCACTGAAATTGAATATGAGATAACCGTGCAAGCCACCGTGCGGTCGCTTCAACCCATTGATAAAGGCATAGCTGGTGGATTGCAGTTTCATGATTTACCTGCCAATGACAAAATTGCGCTCCAAGCCTTTGTGCTGACACACATCCACGATTTATAACCTCGCACTATAACTGGGCTGAACACTGTGTTTGCCAGTTTCCAGATGGGTCATAAACAGGTATAATTTGCTCCCTATTTTTTGCTCTTTAACACAGGATTTGCCATGCGCTGTCCGTTCTGCGGTGAACAAGATACAAAAGTGATCGATTCGCGCTTAGTGGCCGAAGGCGAACAAGTTCGTCGTCGACGCCAGTGTCAAGCCTGTGATGAGCGCTATACCACCTTTGAGTCCGCTGAATTACTGATGCCAAAGTTGGTTAAAACCAATGGCACCCGTGTTCCTTTCGATGAGCAAAAGCTCCGTGCTGGTATACAGCGCGCCCTAGAAAAACGTCCCGTTAGTGTTGAAGATGTCGAAGCCTCCATTCTGCATATTATGGCCAAACTGCGCGCCACTGGTGAACGTGAAGTTAAAAGTCGCCTAGTAGGTGAACTTGTTATGGTTGAGCTGCGTAAGCTTGATCAGGTTGCCTATGTGCGTTTTGCGTCTGTGTACCGTCAATTCCAAGATATCGACGAGTTTCGTCAAGAAATTGATCGCATTCGTCACGACAGTCCAAAAAATGAAGCGCAGCTCGATATATTGGTCAATGACACAGAGCTGCTCCCATGAGCCATACCCAATACATGGCTCGGGCCATTCAACTCGCCAAGCACGGTTTATACACCACCCACCCAAACCCAAGGGTTGGCTGTGTCATTGTGAAAGACGGTGAAATTATTGGCGAAGGCTATCATCGCAAAGCCGGTGAAGGTCATGCTGAGGTTAATGCATTGGCCATGGCGGGCAATAATGCCAAAGGCGCTACCGCGTATGTTACGTTAGAACCATGCAGTCATTTTGGACGAACCCCGCCTTGCAGCGATGGTTTAATTGCTGCCGGAATACGTCATGTAGTGTGCGCCATGAAAGACCCTAACCCTGAAGTCAGTGGTCGCGGATTTGTGAAACTAATGGCTGCAGGCGTTGATGTAACCTTTGGTGTGTTAGAAGATCAAGTGCGAGCGCTAAACCCTGGCTTTATTAAGCGTATGGAGCAAGGTCTGCCATTTGTACGCCTAAAAATGGCATCAAGTCTTGATGGACGCACCGCAATGGCCAGTGGCGAAAGCCAATGGATAACCGGAGCAGCTGCTCGTCAAGATGTACAACGATTACGTGCACGCAGCAGCGCCATCATTACGGGCATTGAAAGCATCAAATCAGATAATTCATCCCTGACGGTTCGTGCTGACGAGCTAGGCTTAGCGGATGATTTAGCGAAAGAGATTGCTACCATGCAACCGTTAAGAGTGGTGCTAGACAGCCAAGGCCAGATTGACAGCCAAGCAAATATTTTAAAGCAAACAGGCACAACATTAGTGGCTGTGCGCCATGGTGTCACACTCCCCGACGGTATTGATACATTGGCACTTAATCATGACGAACACGGTTTAGACCTAACAGCCTTGTTAAAAGCCTTAGCCGCCCGCCAATGTAATGAAGTTTTAATTGAAACCGGAGCCACTTTAGCGGGTGAATTTTTACGCCAAGGTTTGGTCGACGAAATGGTGTTGTATATGGCACCGTGTTTTATGGGCAGTGATGCACGCCCACTATTAAATTGGCCGATTGATACCATGGCTGACAAACAAAATTTAACCATCTTAGATAACCGAATGGTGGGGCAAGACATTCGTCTGACACTCGGTTTTGCAACAAAAGGCAATTAGTGTGTTTACAGGCATTATTGAAGCCAAAGGCAAAGTACTCGGCAAGCAAGCTCAGGGCGGTGACTTAAACGTCACAATTGATACCGGGGCATTGGATTTAAACGATGTAAAACTGGGCGACAGTATTGCAGTAAACGGCGTGTGTTTAACCGTTATCAGTTTACTAGGGCAGCGTTTCAGTGCTGACATTAGCAATGAAACATTAGCGTATACCCGTTGGAACGAGATAAACCTTGGCGACACGGTAAATTTAGAAAAAGCATTAACCCCCACCACGCGTTTAGGTGGGCACTTGGTCAGTGGTCATGTTGATGGCATTGGCCAAGTGATTGAGCGTCGTGAAGACGCACGATCCATACGCTTCAAAGTACAAGCGCCGACGGAACTGGCACGCTACATTGCTCATAAAGGCTCCATTACCGTTGACGGAGTGAGCTTAACCGTGAATGCGGTTAATGGTGATGTATTTGAATTAAATATCGTGCCCCATACGGCCAAGGAAACCACATTATATGGTTATGGCCCTGGGCAAAAAGTACATTTAGAAGTGGACTTAATTGCCCGTTATTTAGAGCGTTTAATTTCAGGGCAGGCGCAACCACAGCAATCGAATTTAAGTGCTGGCTTTTTAGCTGAGCATGGTTTCGTTTAAACCGTTTATATTTTTAATAGAGTGTGATCATGGCGTTAAATAGTATCGAAGAAATTATTGCCGACATGCGTGACGGCAAAATGGTTATCTTGATGGATGACGAAGACCGCGAAAACGAAGGCGATATCATCGTAGCGGCCGAAAAAGTCACACCAGAAATCATCAACTTTATGGCCAGCAAAGCCCGTGGTTTGATTTGCTTAACGTTGACCCCTGAACGCTGTGATTATTTAGGTTTACCTGCCATGGTTGCGGGTAACGGAGCAAAATTTTCGACACCATTCACGGTATCGATCGAAGCAGCCGAAGGCGTGACCACCGGCATTAGTGCAGCTGATCGTGCGGTTACGGTACAAGCGGCAGTTAATCCAATGAGTAAGCCGGATGCCATTGTACAACCTGGGCATATTTTTCCATTGCGTGCACAAGCCGCGGGTGTATTAGCCCGTGCTGGCCACACCGAAGCCGGTTGTGATCTTGCCCGTTTAGCAGGTTTGCAACCTGCAAGTTGTATCGTTGAAATCATGAATGAAGACGGCACTATGGCGCGCCGCCCAGAGCTGGAAGAATTTGCACAAGAACACGGTTTAAAAATCGGTACCATCGCCGATTTAATTCAATACCGTATGGCGAATGAGCAAACCATCGAAAAATTGAGCGTAGATAAAATTCAAACCGCACATGGTGAATTTGATTTGCACGTTTACCGCGACACCATTAACGGTGATTCGCACTTAGCGATATCAAAAGGCGATGTAAAAGGCGCGGACGCTCCTTTGATTCGTGTTCAAGCGGCCGAAACTCTGCGTGACGTGATTGGCGCTATGATGCCAAACAGCGAAAGCTGGTCGTTAAGCAATGCACTTGAAGCCATCTCAAAAGATGAAGCGGGCGCATTAGTTATGCTTAATGCAGGTGAGCGTGAAGATATACTGGCATCAATTGAAACGTTCTTTGGTCGCCAGAAACCATTACGTACAACCGACGTAGATAGCTCAGGTGCATACGTGACTATAGGCACTGGTTCTCAAATTTTACGTGACTTGGGTGTAAGCAAAATGCGCTTACTTAGTAGCCCAATGAAATTTACAGGTATTTCTGGCTTTAATTTAGAAGTGGTTGAATACATCCCTTGTAAAAATTAATCGTCATACAAATTGAATTTTAATTTATAAAATATTTTTAAAGGTAATACATATGAAAACAATCGCAGGAAGCTTTACTCCAATGGAAGCCAAGTTTGCCATCGTACAAACTACTTGGAATGAGTTTGTCGTTGATAAACTAGTAGACGGTGCGGTGCGTGGTTTAACACGTCATGGTGTAAGCGAAGACAACATCACACTAATCCATTGCCCAGGTGCGTTCGAAGTACCACTAGTGGTTAAAAAATTAGCTGAAAGCGGTAAGTACGATGCCGTGATCGCACTAGGTGCGGTTATTCGTGGTTCAACCCCACACTTTGATTATGTAGCGGGTGAAGCGGCAAAAGGTTTAGGCCAGATCGCATTGAATACAGGCATTCCTGTTTCTTTCGGTATTCTAACCGTAGACACAATAGAGCAAGCCATTGAACGCGCTGGTACTAAAGCGGGCAACAAAGGTGAAGAATCTGCGCTTAGCGCCTACGAGATGGTCAGTCTGCTTAAGCAGCTGGAGGCCTAATGAGCGACAACCCAATTTCAAGAAAAGACAACGACAGTGGCCGCCCGAATCCGGGCGCGCGTCGTAAAGCGCGACATTATGCTATGCAGGCTTTATATCAATGGGATATGGCTGGTGCGAGTTTAAATAAGATCGAAGCTGAGTTCTTAATTGATAACGACATGACACATGTTGATACCGAATACTTCCGTGACATTTTACGTGGCGTGCCGAATAACCTTGGCGAATTAGATGAAATGCTAAGCCCATGCTTGAGCCGCGGCATTCAAGAAGTGACCCCAGTTGAAAAAGCAATTTTACGTTTAGCTGCATTTGAGCTAGCTCATCGAATCGATGTGCCGTACCGTGTTGTCATCAACGAAAGCGTTGAATTATCGAAAAAATTCGGTGCCACAGAAAGCCATAAATTCATAAATGGCGCATTAGATAAACTTGCACAGAATGTGCGAGTGGTTGAAATAAAAAAATAAGAATATGACTTTTGTTGCTATTAGCAGCAAGAGCAACCATTAAAAGGCGAGAGGAAAACGGTGAACGAATTTCAGCTTATAAAGCAGTTCTTTCAACAACCGCTTCTCGCTTTTTCAAATGCTTATCTTCGCCAAGGAATCGGTGATGATTGCGCAACGTTTAATATCCCCGATACATTTGATTTGCACCTATCCTTAGATACCCTAGTTGAAGGCGTGCACTTTCCGTTTCTTGCTAATCCGTTTGATATCGCCACTCGTGCATTAGCCGTAAGCGTTAGTGATCTTGCGGCGATGGCTGCCACGCCAATCGGCTTTACGCTGGCGATCACCTTACCGAAAAAAGATGAAGTTTGGCTAAAACAATTCTGCGACGGATTGACTCAAGCCGCGCAATTTTATGAGTGCCCTTTAATTGGCGGTGATACTACAAAAGGCCCAAGTTTAGTCATCAGCTTACAAGTACATGGTCTCACTCAAACTGGTGCAGGTCTAAAGCGCAGCGGTGCTCACGTGGGTGAAAAAGTGTATGTGAGTAACAACCTTGGTGATGGTGCTGGTGCATTACCATTAGTGCTTAAACAACCGTCTCTGAATACAGGTTTAGCGCAACAGTTTTATAAACCCATTGCCCAGATCGAATTTGCACAAAAAATAAAACCCTATGCCACGAGTTGCTTAGATATTAGCGATGGCTTGGTTCAAGACTTAAATCATATTTGTAGCGCCAGTAATGTGGCGATGAACATTGATCCTAAACTGATCCCATTATCTGATTTATTACTTGAAACCTATGGCCCCGAACAGGCTCTTCGATACGCATTAAGTGGCGGCGATGATTACCAGTTGGCCTATACCGCGAAGCATTGCGATTTTGGTGTGTGTATCGGTGACGTGATTGACGGCAGTGGTGTGAATGTAATCGGTATTAATTTAGACGCTGGCGGTTTTCAGCATTTTTGACTTAATGTGAGTTGACAGTTTTAAACACCGTACACAAACGTCTTTTCTATTAAGTGCTGCGACCTTTATCATTTTAGAGACAATTATGAATGGAGTTTCGATATGTATATCGGTGAATTATCTCACCTGACAGGTGCAACACCGCGTGCCATTCGTCTTTATGAATCACTCAATCTTATTCAAGTTGTTCGCAAAGGCAGTTATCGGGTTTATCAGACTGCACACATTGAATTTGTACAGTTAATTAAAGAAGCTCAAAGTTTAGGTGTTTCATTGGCCGAATTACAAGCTCTCAAGAACGGAAATAATGATCTTGATTGGCCGGGCGTGAATGCATTATTGATCGAGAAAAAGCAGCAGTCAAAAGAGGCTATTGAACAGCTTAATATTCATGTGTCCCGCTTAGAGCGTTATCAGTCATTAATTGCAGAATGCATAAAAAATGATGAAAACTATTGTTGATTCAGCTTGACTCTGTCCCTAGGGTAAAGGCTTAGCATAACTCTGTGTTCAAAGGAGATATGTTATGAAACGAATTCTATTAATTAATGCTAACCCTAAATCGGATAGCTTATGCAAGGCGCTGGCTCAGCGATATGCAGAAACAGCTAAAAAAAAGTATGAACTAATAGAAGTTCATATTGGTGAGCTAGTATTTAACCCTGACTTGTCTGAGGGTTATCAAATCTCTTCTGATTTAGAGGACGATCTAAAAACGATTCAACAGCAGATTATATGGGCAACCCATATCGTGTTTATTGTGCCTGTGTGGTGGGGTGGTATGCCTGCCAAATTTAAAGGACTTATTGATCGAATATTTTTATCAGGCTTTGCTTTTCAGTATGAAGAAAATAAATCGATTCCTAGGAAATTGTTAACGGGTCGTACCGCGCAAATTATTGTCACTTTGGATACGCCAGTTTTTTGGTATAAATGGATTCAGGGTAATCCTTTATATAAGCAACTAAAGCGTACGATTTTGGATTTTGTTGGCATTAAGAATCAATCGATTCATTATTTTGGGCCAGTAATTGGATCGAACGATCAACAAAAAGAGCGTTGGTTGAATAAAGTAGAGTCGCTTGTTTGTTGAAGCTCATGAGTGTTTTTAAGATAGCCATACTTCGACTTAGCTCGTTCCTCGCTGCTCAGTGCGAACGGTTTTTAGAGCGGATACTTTGTGCGGGTAGAGGCTGGCATTGCCTTACGTCTTACGCGATAAAAGATTACTTTTCTATGTTGGCGGCAGCCGTGAGCACATAAAGCGTTTCGCTAGTTCGTCATGACCTTTTTTGGCTTGTGCAACTTGAGAGTGCCGTATTGCGGTATGACAACAGGCATAAAAAAGCCCAGCGAGGTCACTGGACTTTTTGTTAGAAATTTAAGCTAAAGCTTACTTTTCCATGTTAGCGATTTCTTTCGCTAGTTCGTCATGGCCTTTTTTGGCTTGGAACTTCTGCCATAGAGCCTTCTCGTTGTTCATAGACGTTTTTAGAGCTGTTTCGTGGATTAGGCCAGCGGCCTTGTCATCTAAGCCAACCAATACGTATAGAGTACCGTTAGGGCTGGTTTTAGATTTGTACATGCGAGTGCCAACAAGTGTTTCGTTGGTGATTTGCTTGGTTACAGAGGTATTCACTTTATCAACGGTTTCGCTGTCACCAACGCCAGTGGTTTCAGCAAATTGCTTAACCATATTTTGTACTTGTACTTTCATCATTTGTGCAAGTTGAACACGTGCAGCAGCAGTGGCTTGTTGCTTCATGAAGTTCATGCCAGCGCCAGATTTGTCAGCACTACCAACCGCAGATACGGCTAAACCTTCAACAGGTTCGTCACATACCCAGCCTGGAGCGGCTGTTTGAGGTGCGTCTGGGAATGTACAATCCAGTGCAACTTGTTTCTCACCGCCGCCTAAGCAAGCTGTAAGTGAAAGGGTTAATGCACTGATGCCAAGAATACGAGTTAGGGCCATCTTCTTCTCCTTGAAGGATTTAGGGTTTAGGATGTCGTAACCTTAACCAATAACGTAGATTCTCGCCAGACTTAAACATGAAAAAAATCATAAAAAAGCTTTTATTTGTGACGGGTATTTTAGCTAGCCTGCATTTATTGTTGGCTTGTGCGATGCAGTCGTCATCTGATCGGCCACAATGGATTAATTCAGCCAAACATAATCAAGCTGTAGCCAGTTGTGGTAGTCATGCTTTGGGTAGGTACAAACAAAAAGAATGTGCAGTCTCAAGAGCCCGTTTAGAGCTGGCAGCGCGTAAAGGTATCACCATATCGGCGGAAACAGTGATGACTGAAAGGGCAACTAATTTATCAAGCCAAAGCACATTGGATGGTACGACAAAGCAAACGATTAATGGCACGATTAAAACGAGGTTAGTCGATAGTTATCACGATAAACAGCAGGATATTATTTGGGTATTAGTTGAAGAAAACTAATGGCTAAAATGAAGAAAGTGCCTGTTTAGGCACTTTCTTCTGTTTCTTCATGATTGTCTTCACGTGGTTTGCTTTTCTCAACTAGGCGGCCAAAGAAAATACCAATCTCAAACAATAAATACATGGGTAAGGCCAAAATGGTTTGGCTGATGACATCAGGCGGTGTTACTAACATGCCGATGACAAAGCAACCCACAAAAATATAGGGGCGCTTACTGGTCAAGCTCGCAACAGATGTAATGCCAGTCATGATCAGTAAGATAGTGGCAATTGGGATTTCAAATGCCACACCAAATGCAAAAAACATTTTAAGGATGAAATTTAAAATATTGTTGATATCAGGTAAAAAGTTTACACCCTCTGGACCGACTGCCGTAAAAAACCCAAATGCTAAAGGTAATACCACAAAATACGCAAACGCAATGCCCGCATAAAACAATACGATACTGCTTAATAGTAACGGTACTGCAAAACGCTTTTCATGTTTGTATAGCCCCGGCGCAATAAACGACCAAAGTTGATGCAATATAAAAGGTATGGCAATGAATACGGCGGCAAATAGAGTCAGTTTAAATGGTACTAAGAATGGAGACGCGACCCCCGTCGCAATCATGCTGCTGCCTTCGGGTAATAAAATTTCTAACGGTTTAGATACCCACAAGTACAGCTCATTCGAAAAACCATAAAGCGCAACGAACACAACCAGTATAAGTAAAATTGCTTTAAGTAGGCGATTACGTAATTCGATTAAGTGGGCAATGAGCGGCTGCTGCTGTTGGATTTGATCCATTTCAGCTTTGTTTTTTTTCGCCATCACACATCCCCTTTTTTGTTTTGCGCAGCAACGGTTTGCTCGACGTTAGGCGCAATACTGTTTTCATCTAGAGGTTGCGTTTGCGGGAACGCTTCATGTTCTTGTGCTTGCTGCTCTTTTGCTAATTGCAGCGCTTGTTCTTCTGGGCTCATGAAGCTGTGCTGGGTGTCTTTGAGTTTCTCTTGCAGTTCTTGAGCGCGAACTTCACGCTCAATTTCTTGCTGAATTCCACTCATTGTGCGGCGCACACGCCCCAGCAACAACCCTAATGTACGAGCGGCTTTAGGCAGTCGCTCTGGGCCTAGGACAATCAGGCCCAGCACGCCAACAACTAATAGTTCAGCAAAACCAATATCAAACATAATAACTTCTTAGGGGGTGTGTTTATTTGGTTTTGTCTTCTTGTTTTGCTTTTTCAGAAAACTGAGCATCTGGTACTTGCTTCGGGTTTTCTAATTTGTCAGTTTCAGGTTTTTTTTCATCGTCGTTAAGTGCTTTTTTAAAACCTTTTACTGCGCCACCTAAGTCACCACCGAGTGTGCGTAGTTTTTTGGTGCCGAAGATTAAAATAACAACAACCAATATGATCAATAATTGCCAAAGACTAATGCCACCGAACATGTTGTTCTCCTATTTATTAATAAAGGCTTTTAGAAGCCTGTTAACGTTGGTCCAGCCAAGACATGCCAGTGCATGTGAAAGACTTCTTGACCGCCTTTTTTACCGTTGTTGCTAATAACACGAAAGCCTTCGAGCTGTTCTTGGGCGGCTATCGCATTAATACTTTGTAGAACCTTGGTGATAACCGGCCATTCATCGTCTTGGGTCGTGCTTAAATTGACAATGTGTTGCTTGGGTATGACCAATATATGAGTGTCTGCTTTTGGCGATATGTCATGAAATGCAATCACATGTTCATTTTCATAGACTTTGTTGCACGGAATGTCACCCGCTGCAATTTTGCAAAAAATACAGTCACTCATGCTGTCTCACTTATTTTGTGCGATTGGCTTTTTCGTCTAAGCCTGACAAATTAAAACGACGCTTTAATTCGTCTAATACGACTTCAGGGTCTTCGCCTAAGTCTTTTAACATCACCATTGTGTGAAACCAAAGATCAGCGGTTTCATAAATGACATCTTTATTGTCGCCAGATAGCTTCGCGTCTTTGGCTGCAATGATGGTTTCGGTGGCTTCTTCGCCTACTTTTTCTAAAATCTTGTTAAGGCCGCTGCGGTATAAGCTGGCCACATAGGAGCTATCAGCCGTGGCTGTTTTACGCTCTTCAAGGATTTTACTTAGTTGGTTGATTACATCGCTCATCGTTTGTTCCTTAAGTCAGTGTGGATAATAGCGTATCTGCCGTGTTGGCAGAACCAATAGGGCTATTTTTTAACCACGTACCAATATCCATGATAAACCCAATACTATTAACGCTATGCTGCCATCAAATCCCCATAAAAAGGGGCTGTGCAAGCCAACTAGGCCAAGTGCGCTGACGATAGCTCCTAGCGTTCTGTGCTTACGTCGGCTGCTTTGTTCGCTCAGCTTACGCTCAATAGCCGCTAGTTTACTGTGTAATTGTTGCTGTTGTGCAGGGTACTGCCCTAATGTGATTAAGGTGTTACGTATGGTTTCTGGCATATGTGGCGCGTGTTGAATCCAAGCGGGTGCTTGGCGTTTTAGCTCGCGCCAAATGGCTTTAGGGCCCATGCGCTTGTGCATCCATTGTTCTAGGTACGGTTTGGCGGTGTTCCATAGGTCTAACTCTGGGTACAGCTGACGGCCAAGCCCTTCGATGTTAAGCAGGGTTTTTTGTAGTAATACCAGTTGTGGCTGCACTTCCATATTGAAGCGGCGTGCGGTTTGAAATAACCGTAAAAGCAGTTGGCCAAAACTGATCTCAGCCAGTGGCTTTTCAAAAATCGGTTCACAGACACTGCGAATGGCCGCTTCGAATTCATTGATTTTGGTGTCACTGCCCACCCAGCCTGATTCAACATGCAGGCGTGCGACTTCGTGGTAGTCCTGATTAAAAAAGGCTAATAAATTGCGGGCTAAATAGTCTTGGTCGGTTTCGTTAAGGGTGCCGACTATGCCGCAGTCAATGGCAATATACTGTGGGGTTTGTGGGTCGTTGTGAGCTACAAATATGTTGCCAGGGTGCATGTCGGCATGAAAGAAGCTGTCTTTGAAAACTTGGCGAAAGAAAATTTCGACACCGCGTTCAGCCAGTACTTTCATGTTGGTGCCGCGTTCTTGCAACTGTTCGATATCTCCTATGGGCGTGCCGTATATGCGTTCCATTACCATGACGTTAGGACGGCAATAATCCCAGTGTACTTCTGGCACATACAACAAAGGGCTATCGCTAAAATTGCGACGTAACTGCGAGGCATTGGCTGCTTCGCTCATTAAATCCAGTTCGCCAAAAATAGTGTGGCGGTAATCTTCGATGACTTCGACAGGGCGCAGACGTTTACCGTCTTTGGCGTAACGCTCTAATAATTTTGCCGCCACCATCATGATAGAAATGTCTTTGTTGATGGTTTTTTCAAGGTTAGGGCGAATCACTTTCACCACAACTTTTTCGCCACTGTGTAGCTGGGCGCCGTGTACTTGAGCAATCGAGGCAGACGCCATGGGTTCGGTTTCAAATTGTGCAAACGTCGTCTCGACACTCTCACCTAATGCATCTTCGATAATTTTTTGTGAGATTTTGGCACTAAACGGGGGGACTTTATCTTGCAGTTTTGCCAGCTCAATCGCTAAGTCTTCTGGCAGTAAATCTTTGCGCGTTGAAAGCAATTGACCAAACTTAATATAAATAGGGCCAAGGGCCACCAAGGCTAAACGCAAGCGTTTGGCTTTTGGCACACGTTTAGGAATCGGGTTTAAGCGCCAAGGGGCTAAATAAAAGGCTAAGCGTAAATACCAAGGCAATAGGCTTACAGGGATGAAGTCATCTAGACGATACTTACTAAAAACATAAAGCAGGGTGATTAAACGCTTAAGTTGCATCATATTAGAACGATTTAGGCTTATTTAATTGAGTGGCAAGGCGGTTAATGCGCGCCTCAAGACGATCACTGTCGAGCTTGAGTTTGTGAATTTCATTAAAACGAGATTCACCTTCTAATTTGTGTGGCGCTAGCTGTAATTCATCGCGCACGTATTCAACGGAATCTTGTTTGAGTTTCTCTGTGGTGCCTTTTAACCAGCTACCAATACGGCGTAGATTTTTACCCATAACGTGAGCAATTACGGGGCCGGTGAGTTCGCTGATCATGGCCTCAAAGTCGATATCTAAATCGCTCATGGCATCGGCGAGGCCCATGGCCAATTGGCTAGAGCCTTGGATTTGAATATCACTTTTCATTAATGCAGCGTGTTTGTCTTTGTGACTGGCAAGATTAATGAACGCTTGTAAATCACCTTGTAATTTTGCCTGTGCATCACCTTCATGATGTGCCATCAAACGCAGTTGCTCACCAAATTGCACATAAATAATAAGTGCAGGTTGTGTGATTTCGATGGCCAGCACTTTTGGCGCCAGCGCCGCTAATTTTTGTGCAGTGGCAGCGTCATAGCTTAGCGCTTTGTTGACGATGCTTTGAGCACTGGCTAACGCGCCTTGTACAAGGGTTTGATCCATGTTGAATCCTTAGGGCTTGATGCCTTTATGTAGCGCAACAATACCGCCGGTTAAATTGTGGTACTCACAATTGGCGAAGCCAGCTTGTTCAAACATGGCTTTTAATTCGTCTTGCCCTGGGTGCATGCGAATGGACTCGGCTAAGTAGCGGTAGCTTTCAGAATCGTTGGTGATTAGCTTACCCATGAATGGCAGAGCAGTGAAACTGTAAAGGTCGTAGGCTTTTTTAAGCAGAGGATTGTTGGTTTTTGAAAATTCCAATACCAATAAACGACCGCCCGGCTTTAGCACACGATTGAATTCACGTAGCGCTTGGTCTTTGTCGGTCACATTACGCAAGCCAAAGGCCATGGTAACGACATCAAAACTATTGTCGGCGAAAGGTAAGCTCTCTGCGTTGGCTTGCACACATTCAATGTTGCCGCTGTAGCCTTTATCTAATAAGCGATCACGGCCCACTTTTAACATGGAGTCGTTAATGTCGGCTAAGATCACCTTGCCTTCTGGGCCGACTAGGTCAGAAAATTTCATGGTTAAGTCGCCAGTACCACCAGCGATATCCAGCACATGATCGCCTTTGCGTGCGCCAGTGAATTCCATGGTGAAACGCTTCCATAAGCGATGCACACCAAACGACATTAGATCATTCATTACATCGTATTTAGCGGCAACACTGTGAAACACTTCTGCGACTTTGCCTTGTTTCTCTTCGGCGTCGACGGTTTGATAACCAAAATGTGTGGTTTTCTTTTCGGACATGGCTTAAGGCCTGATCTTAACAACGATAATTGGGGGCTATTCTAGCCCGCTTGGTGACAGATGTCTTGTGGCAGATCAGGCTAGAGGGAGTGCGTAAGGGGGATTAGTCCACAGACTTAAACTGAATGACGCCACTTTCACGGGTTTTGCCCGCCGCCGCCAGTTTCACTAGGTAGTCTTGCCAGAAGCGGGCTTGGTTTAGGCAAAGTTCCTGCAGGTAGGGCCAGTTGAATAAACCAGAATCGTGGCCGTCATCAAAGGTGATTTTAAGCGCATAGTTACCCACAGGCTCGAGCTTTAAAATACGCACGTCTTTTTTGCCAAATTGCAGGACTTCATTACCGACGCCATGACCGCGGACCTCGGCACTGGGGCTTAATACACGCAGCATTTCAGCACTTAACTGATAATGCACATCATGCCAAGCCAGCTCTAATTGCTGCGACTGCTTGTGAAATTTTATGACGCTGGGGATATTAGGTTGATTCATACGTTAGCCATTTAAAATCTGCTGGGGCGATAAAGTTGGGCTGCCAAGGCCCGCATCTTGTGCGTGTTTAACCAATCGAATTAAGCGCTCATTCATTGGGGTATTGACCTTAACTTGCTTGCCTAAGGCGACTATTTCACCTGAGATGTAATCCACCTCAACTGGGCGCTTGTTTTGTAGGTCGTCCCACATACTTGAGCGGGCATTCGGGTCAATGGCGAGCATTTTTTGTGCAATGCGTTTGAATAAAAAGTCAGGCAGCCAGAGTATATAGGGAATCACGCCCACAGGCACGGCGGCCACTTGGCCTGGTGTGATATTAGCGGCTTTCAAAACCTGTAAGCCTTCTTTTAGACATTGCGCATATATTTGTCGATAACCACGGTTTTCTAATTGCGGTTTGAGTGGAATACCCGCAAGCGCGTTTACCGGGTTATTTAAATTCAGCAGTAATTTTCCCCACATGATATTCAGCATGTCGGGTTTTAATTCGAAGCCAAGCTCAGCTTGATCGGCCCAAGCTTTGAGAGGGTGAGCGTCAAGATGCTCTTGGCAATATAAATTGCCCTCCGTACCGCAATGGAAGTGCCCCTGCGCTTGGTACACAACATTATAAGGCACCATCACCGGCAAAATAGTGTGGTTGGGTAGCGTCGCCTTGAGTGTCGCGGTGTTATTCATCCCGTTTTGTAACGAGAAAATCGTGGCGCGGGTATTTCCACTTTGTTTAATGCTGTTTGCCATAGCTTGGGTGTCTTTGCTTTTTACGCAGATTAAAATGAGGTCGGCATCTGTAAGCACATTTTCATCGGTACTAATCTGAATATCACTGGGTGCTAAGCGAGTATCAAATCCTGTCCAGTCGGTAAGGTGCAAACCAAATTGGTTCAAATCATCCGCTAGCCGTTGTCGCGCTAAAAAATGCACACAAGCGCCAGCGGCCGCTAACCGTCCACCCACGTAGCAACCGATACTGCCGGCGCCTGCAATGACAATTTTTGCTTGATTCATAATGGGGACTCTAATGACGATAAGTAATAAAGAATACTCTACTTGGTTAAACTTTAACGGCCAAGTTGCACGCGGCAGGCGTCAGATAGCGCCTATTGTAGAGATTATTGCTGAAGGCGATGTCCAGATCGCAAGCGATAGGTGGTATGTGGCAGACAAATACAGATTGGAAGTTGCGTGTTAAGTGCATATACTTTTGCACACTTGATAAAATTTTATTTGTAAATAGTGAATGTAATAAAGACTAATTCGTATTTATAAATAAGAATTTATCCACATAAGATAAATTTATAAGAGGAGTGTGGTTGTGAAAGGTGATCAGAAAGTCATTAAGTTATTGAACACGTGCCTAGAAAACGAGCTAGTGTCGATCAACCAGTATTTTCTACACGCTCGTATGTTTAAAAATTGGGGCCTTGAAGGTCTTGATAAAATTGAATATAAAAAATCCATTAAAGACATGAAGCAAGCCGATAAGATTATCGAGCGTGTTTTGTTTTTAGAAGGCATTCCTAACTTACAGAAACTGGGTAAGCTGTTTATTGGTGAAAACACCAAAGAAATGCTTGAGTGTGACTTGAAACTTCAAGATTTAGGGTTAAAAGATCTGCGCGAAGCTATTATCTATTGTGAATCGGTTTCTGATTACGTCACGCGAGATATGCTGACTGAAATTCTTGAATATGAAGAAGAACATTTCGATTGGATCGAAACGCAGTTAAGTCTCATCAAAAAAATCAGTATCGAAAATTACATGCAATCCATGATGCACAGCGCATAACTCACCGGAGAAAAAATAATGAAAGGTAATCAAAAAATTATCGACGTTTTAAATTCATTGTTGGCCGGTGAATTAACCGCAATGGACCAATACTTCATTCATTCAAGAATGTATGAAGATTGGGGTCTAGGTAAGTTGTATGATCGCATTGCCCACGAAATGGAAGATGAAACAGGCCATGCCGATCAAATGATCAAGCGCATATTGTTTCTAGAAGGCTTTCCAAACATGGCAACGCGTGAGCCTATTAATGTAGGTAAAACCGTAGAAGACATGCTTAAGAATGATTTAGCACTTGAATATGCCGTGGTTAAAAATCTGAAAGAAGCGATTGCGATCTGCGAGACTGAGAAAGATTTTGAAACCCGTGCAATGCTAGTTAAACAATTAGAAGATACAGAAGAAGATCACACTCATTGGCTTGAACAGCAACTGGGCTTGATCGAAAAAATCGGTATTCAGAATTATCTGCAAGCGATGATGTAATAAGCAGTAACGCAAATACGTACTATATTGAAGCCCTGAGTCAGAATGACTTGGGGCTTTTTTTCTGTAAATACATTCAAACTAATTAGAGAGATTAGACAAGGTGTCTAACGCTCGGTAATAACGCATTTTAATCGCGCTTAATGAAAGCTCGGAAAACTGACAAATCTCCTCGAACGATAATTCAAGTACCGCTTTTAATAATACTAATTCTCTGTCTTCAGCCGATAGGTGTACCAATAGTTTTTCAAGATCACTTTGGTCGTGCTGCATTTCGTATTGGGGTGGTTCTTGGTGGTGTTGTTCAAACCATTGTGAATAGTCGTTTATTTTTTTTTGTTCGCGGAAGAAGTCCATTAAGCGATTGCGAGCAATGGTCAGTAACCAAGAGAAGAATTTAGAGTGGTCGTCTAATTGCTCGATTTTATTCCACGCCGTTAAGAAGGTGTCTTGCAGGATATCGTTGATGGTGTCGCCATCAACGGTGTTATTTAAACGCAGATAAGCCGCCAACTTATTTTGGTAACGGCTACACAGTTCGGCATACGCTAAGCTAGCCTGATTTTTTTTAGGTATTAATAAATCAATTAGCTCAGCGTCAGACAGCACAGAAAACATTAATCTGTACGATGGCTTACCAGATCAAGTGCGTCTATAAATTCAGCATTTTTAATGATACGACGACCATGTTTGGCGTGACTTATAACGGTTGCTAGCGGGCCTATTTCAACCACCTCACCGCTGAAGCCATCTTTTAGTTTTACTTGGCTACCAATGTCTACAAGATCATTGATGTATAAAGAGAACATGATGTTTTCAGAGGTACTCTTGCTGCCTAAGCCAAGGGAAATCGCAACGCCTAAGCCCAATGCCGCTAAAGCAATCGCCACCATGGTGTCGAGCAACACGGTATTGATGTCTAACTGGCCAATAGCCAATGAGAAAATAAGCACCAATAACAAGCCATAAACAATTTTAGAAAGTGGATTAGCAAACTCAAAGCCCGCTGACTTACCTGCTTTTTCCACGACGTTTTTAGCTAAATTAGCGGCCGCTAAACCGAGTAATAAAATAATCAGTGACGCTAAAATCTTTGGAATAAATAAAATGAAGGTGTCGATGGTTTTGGTGAGCTGAGGTAAGCCCAATGTATCAGCAGCGCTAATGGCAAATATTAGTAAGATGATCCAAAAGATAAGAGAAGAAATAATGTACGAAAGAGTAAATTGGCTCCCAAAGCGTTGCAATTGCTCATCAATGCCAGTGGCTTTTGACAAAGTATTAATGCTGGCTTTTTCTAATACTTTTTGTAATGCAATTTTAGACACCTTGGCCAATACATAGCCAATTAATAGCATGATAGATGCAGCAAATACATTCGGCAAAATAGCCGCAATATGCTCTAGCAATGTCGTGACGGCTTGGCTAAAGGCGGTATACCAAACATTAGAACTTTCGTTCATCTTCTTTCTCCGGGAGGTTCGGTTTAGGCGCGTTTTGCTCGCGCATTAAACGCGCAACGGGTGCAAAAAAGGCCAATAATATTTGAAAAAAACCTAGGCTCGATAATGCTAAGCTCTTTTGGTTTCGATCGTGTTGGTCGATTCTTTTACGAATATGTACCGCGGACGTTTTTGGTGCGCCCGTTGCTAATGCGGCTAGCTTTTTCTCAATGTCACTTGGGCTGTGTTTCATGGCGTTGAATCTCGCTCCAAAAAATCTCATCAAACTCAAGTAGGCTGTTATATCGAATCATGTGCTGAATTTCGGTTACATAGTCAGCGCCACGTTCAGAGTACTTGGTTAAGCCTTTGGCTAACATAATACCATTAGGCTTTCTATTTTGACGCCAAGCATCACGTCGTGTTTGTCTTAATTGTTTATACGATGCACTGGTGTTGATGTTATGAATATAACTTTTAACAGACGCAAAGGGATTATCAAATTCTTTGACTTCATGGCTAGCGCCAGTGTCACGTTGACTGGGTTTTAAGCCACAACCCTTACTATAACACCATTGCCCAAAGTAATTATTGCCGTCTTGAGCAAAGCGCGATGTTCCCCATGCGGACTCGTTAGCCGCTTGGGCTAAAACCAGTGACGGCGGAACCATACCAATTTTGCGATGAATATCATTTGCGCAGGCTTTATTTGGGGTTTCGCATTCTACTTTGTAGAATTTAGCGGTGCTTTCAATGTCATCTTGCTGAGCATCGGTAAGTGGTGCGGTTTGATCAGCCAGTAGGCGTAATTGCTGTTTTTCTTCTAGGACTTGACGGTTGGCTTCTTTGATAAGCACATAAAGATATTCAAAGAATTCGACCTTTTTTTGTTGGGTATTGGCGATGGCGGCAAAATCCGGTGGTGTCACTTGCTCGCTGGTGAGGTCGCCGCAGTCGGAGCATGGGCTACAGCCGGTTAACGAGACGAATAAAAATGCAGTGAAAAAGATAAGATGCTTCATAATACTGTCCACAATTAATAACAATGTATATAGCTGACGGGTGACGCGTGAAAATAGTCACATCTTTTTTAAATTAGTTCAATGTGACTATTTAATGCTTAACTACGTCTATGTCTTTTAAATCGGTAATGGGGTGGGGGATGTTATGCCCATAGAGAATGAAAATATCATACAAGAGCGCAATCCTGAGGGCGTCAGTGGTGTGATATCCATGTTATTAAGCATGGAGTCAGAGAGTGAAGTGGCCTACAGCGAGTACGAAGCGCTGTTAGATGAAGATATCGCACAGGTTATTGAATCAATACCGTTAGATATCAGGTTACTTGTGTGGAAGGTTCTGCCGGCTAGCCGTTATTGGTCAGTGTTGTATAACCTGCAAGAAGACACCACCAAGCATTTAATTGAATCATTAGATGAAGCGGGTCGCCAAACATTACAGGCGCAAGCGGATTCTGCAGATTTACTCTTGTTTGCCGACATCATGCCGACCAGCATGGTGGATGCGATTCTATTGGATCAAGAAGATGATCTAGTCGAAGAGCTGCAACAAGCGCTAAGCTATGACGACAGCCAAGTGGGCCGTCACTTGAATAGCGGAATATTACGTGTTCGACCACGTGTATCACTAAGCTCAGTGGCGCAGCGTATTCGCAAAAAAGGCGATGTGAAGGCTGTGTTTGTGGTGAGCGAGGACAGTGAATTATTAGGTACCATTCCTTTGCATGTGGTGTTTGAGCAACAAAACGATGTGAAAGCCGAAGTGGCTATGTTGTCGTGTATGGAATGTGACCATTTTGACGAACTGACGAGTCTCATTGCACGGTTAGACCCTGAAGAAAACTTATCGTGGTTGCCTGTGCGTCGTAATGGCAAAATTGTGGGTGCGATTCCTGTTTCGGTTTTACTATGGGAAGCACAAGAGCGAGTGCTACAGGCGTCGATTCAAGATGCGCCATCAGCCGAAGAAGATTTGTTTACCCCAGTATCTGCGGCGGCCAAATTACGGGCGGTATGGTTGTGCATTAACTTGGTAACCGCCTTCATGGCGTCGTTTGTGATTGGTTATTTTGAAGTGGCGCTGCAACAAGTGGTTGCATTGGCCATCTTAATGCCCGTGGTGGCGAGTATGGGGGGGATTGCGGGTAGTCAGACGTTGGCCGTGGCATTACGTGGCTTGGCGTTGAATCACATTACTTCCGATAACATTAAGCTCATATTGCAAAAAGAAATGTATATCGCGGCGATCAACAGCGCCTTGCTGGGTGTCATCATTGCACTGGTGGTAATGTATTGGTTTGACTCAATTGCTTTGGGTTTAATTATATTTATTTCTATCTTTATAAACGGTTTAGCGGCGGCTTCGTCGGGCACCTTGATTCCGTTTTTGTTGAAAAAAGTTAACATCGACCCTGCTATTTCAGGCTCGGTGATATTAACAACGGTAACCGATGTGGTTGGCTTTGTTATTTTCTTAGGTTTGGGTTCGTTTATTTTATTGAGTTAATGATGACTATGGATATTTTTATTTGGGCCGGCATCGTGCTGTGCTTGTTTCAATCAGCGGCTTTTTCGGGGTTAAACTTAGCGTACTTTAGTTTAAGCCGCTTACAGTTAGAAGTAGAGGCCAAGCGTGGCAATAATAATGCTCAGATTATTCTGGGTATGCGAGAAGACTCCAACTTTTTACTCTCGACCATACTATGGGGCAACGTTTCGATTAACGTACTGCTGACGTTGTTGTCGGATTCAGTATTAGTGGGCGTTTACTCATTCTTGTTTTCAACGGTTGCGATTACATTTTTTGGTGAAATATTTCCGCAAGCGTACTTTTCACGAAATGCGCTTAAGGTTGCGTCTTTCTTAACGCCGCTTATCAAGTTATATCAAATAATCTTGTTCCCAGTGGCTAAGCCGACCGCCATTATTTTAGATGGTTGGTTAGGGCGTGAAGGCATCACCTATTTTCGTGAAAACGAATTAAAGGGCATCATCGAAGCGCATATGCATGCCGATGAAGCGGATGTTGAACATGTTGAAGGCATGGGTGCACTTAACTTTTTATCGGTGCAAGATGTACTGGTATCACACGAAGGTGAAGTGATTGACCCAAAAAGCATTGTGGAGTGTGAGTGTAAATTAGACTTACCTATTTTACCGGAGCAAGGTTCGCCGAAATTCGAAGACTTTTTAAGTAAAGTACATGTATCGGGTCACAAGTGGGTAGTTTTGGTAAATACCAAAAAAGAGCCACTGTTGGTATTGGATGCAGACGGCTTTATTCGTTCGGCATTGCTTGATGATGCGCCTACAGACCCGTATTTGTTTGCCCATAGACCCATTATTTTTCATGATGATACCACCACGTTGGGTACGGCCATGAAACGATTAAAGGTTGCGCAACAAGTCAGTGCCGACAGTGATGACGTATTAGATCAAGATGTGATTCTTGTCTGGGCTGAAAATGGCAGTCGAGTGATTACCGGTGCAGATATTTTAGGTCGCTTATTAAAAGGTATTGCCACAATACCGGGTGAAGATGCATAACCGCTTGGTTGTGTAGATGACATAAAAAAGGAGAGCCGATGCTCTCCTTTTTTATGGTTTAGCGGAATGTTTAAACCTAGCCAGGCAGTAAGGAATCTTGAATCGATTCAATATGTTCGGCAATGGTTTCATCATCTTCAGAAAAATAAGCCACATGAAACATGGCCTCACCTTCTTGTACCAAGGGAATATTCTGTTTGCCGATGATAATGCCAGAGCGAGTGGCTTTCACATGGTCGAGCACGCGTCCCATGGGATTACCAATTTCAGCCATGATATCGCCTTTGGTTACTTGATCCCCAAGCCCTTTCAAGTCGTGCACAATGCCGCTTGAATTAGCGCGAATCCACGCGCTGTTGTTGGCAATGTATGGCTCACGGGTTTTACGCTTTTTAGATTTACGCGTCATGCCCAAATGAGACAGCACATTCAGCACGCCTTGTAGGCCAGCGCGTATCGAAAACTCATCAAAGCGTAATGCTTCACCCGCCTCGTATAATAAAATCTTTGTGCCAGACTCTACAGCCGCTTGACGCAAAGAGCCATCGCGTAGGGTAGAGTTTAAGATTACCGGCACTGAGAATGAATTAGCCATTTCCAATGTTTCAGGGTCACTTAAATCGGCGCGTACTTGTGGCAAGTTTGAACGGTGAATGGCACCGGTATGCAAATCAATGCCATGGGTGCAGTGCTTAACGATATCATTTAAAAATCGATAAGCCACACGCCCTGCCAGTGAGCCTTTTTCAGAACCCGGAAAGCTGCGGTTTAAATCGCGACGGTCAGGCAGATAGCGTGTTTGATCTAACACGCCATATACGTTCACCATCGGGACTAAAATCAGCGAGCCAGATGTGAGTTTAAAACCCTTTTTTTGAATCAAGCGGCGAATGATTTCAATGCCGTTTAACTCGTCACCATGTACCGCTGCCGATACAAACATCACCGGGCCGCTTTTTTTTGCGCGAATCACATGCACCGGCATGTGAATGTCGGTGTCGGTATATAAATTAGCAACAGGCACCTGAATCTCACAGGTTTCACCCGGTGCAATTTGAGTATCGCCAATGGTTAACATAGGCATGTATTAGCCCTTACCTTTTGTTTTTGTATTGTGCGTTTTTGCATTTTTTTCAATGTATTCGATGATCATTGAAGCCACATCTTTTTTAGTGGCCGCTTCAATGCCTTCAAGACCAGGAGAGGAGTTTACTTCCATTACCACTGGGCCATTTTTGGCTTGAAGAATATCCACACCACACACACCAAGCCCCATGGCTTTCGCTGCGCTAACAGCCGTTGCACGCTCATCTTTGGTTAGCTTGATCAATTTGGCCGAACCACCACGGTGAAGGTTTGAACGGAATTCCCCCTCAGCACCTTGGCGTTTCATCGCGGCTACAACTTTATCACCCACCACAAAACAGCGAATGTCAGCACCGCCGGCTTCTTTGATAAATTCTTGCACAAGAATGTTGGCATTAAGGCCCATAAACGCTTCGATAATGCTTTCAGCGGCTTTTTTCGTGTCAGCCAGTACCACACCAATACCTTGTGTACCTTCAAGCAACTTAATAACAACCGGTGCACCGCCGACGTTTTTAATTAAATCGTCAGCTTTGTCAGGCTTGCTCGCAAAACCAGTACGTGGCAAGCCAATGCCTTTACGTGACAAAAGCTGTAAAGAACGCAGTTTGTCGCGTGAACGGCTAATGGCTACCGATTCATTTACCGAGAATGTGCCCATCATTTCAAATTGACGTACAACGGCCGTACCGTAAAAGGTAATGGATGCGCCAATACGCGGGATAATGGCATCATATACAGGTAATTCTTTACCGTTATAACGAACAGCAGGGCGGCTTTGTGTGATATCCATGTAGCAGTGCAGCGTGTCAATGACATCGACTTCATGACCCATGGCTTCACCAGCTTCTTTAAGACGCTTGGTAGAATATAGGTTTGAGCCTCGAGATAAGATGGCAATTTTCATGACGGTTCCTTTTCATATTTGTGTATCTGTGAAGGATAGACGCTTCAACGAGTAAGATAGTCACAAATAAATATAAAAAAAGCGCTCTTTGTTATTTAAGAGCGCTTTTTAGGTGATGACGATTTAAAGTGGCTTAAAGAATAAAGCGGCTTAAATCTTCATCGGCTGCGATATCCCCTAAGTGCTCATCAACGAATGGGCCGTTAATTAGCAAAGGTTGTTCGCTGTATTGCGTGGCTAGGCTTTCTGCATCAAAACTGACTTTTTCTAGTAAGCGTTCCATCATGGTATGTAAACGGCGGGCACCAATGTTTTCGGTGGTTTCGTTTACCTTAAACGCCGTTTGCGCTAAACGTTCGATGCCGTCTTCACTGAACTCAACGTTTAACCCTTCTGTGCCTAATAACGCTTTGTATTGTTCCGTTAATGACGCGCTTGGCTCAGTTAAAATACGTTTAAAGTCATTTGGCGTAAGCGCTTGCAGCTCAACACGAATCGGCAGGCGGCCTTGTAATTCAGGAATCAAATCAGATGGTTTGCTTAAATGAAACGCACCCGATGCAATGAATAGAATATGGTCGGTTTTTAGCATGCCGTATTTTGTTGAAACCGTGCAGCCTTCAATTAGGGGTAATAAATCACGCTGTACCCCTTCACGGCTGACGTCACCGCCACCACCGGATTCTTGACGTTTGGCCACTTTATCAATTTCATCAATGAAGACGATGCCGTTTTGCTCGACGGCTTCTACCGCTTTGGCTTTTAGGTCTTCCATGTTGATCAGGTTGTGGGCTTCTTCATCTTGAATGACTTTAAGCGCGTCTTTTACTTTCATTTTGCGCTTATTGCTTTTGCCTTGGCCAAGGTTGCTGAACATGCTTTGAATCTGACTGGTCATATCTTCCATGCCAGGAGGCGCCATAATTTCAACGCCAACTTGTGGTGCTGACACGTCGATTTCAATTTCTTTGTCGTCCATATCACCGTTTAGTACTTTTTTGCGGAAAAGTATCCGGGTTGAACTGTCTTCTGGTTTGTCAGCTTGGCTTTCAAAGTCGTTACGGGCCGGTGTTAGTAATACATCTAATACACGCTCTACTGCGGCAGATTGTGCACGTTCTTGTACCGCTTCGACTTCTTGTTCGCGCAGCATTTTAAAGCCTGTTTCAACCAGATCACGAATAATGGTTTCAACGTCACGGCCAACGTAACCCACTTCGGTAAATTTGGTGGCTTCAACCTTAATGAATGGCGCATTGGATAACTTCGCTAAGCGGCGCGCAATTTCAGTTTTACCCACACCGGTAGGGCCAATCATTAAAATATTCTTTGGCGTGATTTCGTTGCGCATCTCTTGAGGCAACTGCATACGACGCCAGCGGTTACGCAGGGCAATGGCAACGCTGCGTTTGGCTTCGCTTTGACCAACAATGTGTCGATCTAATTCTTTTACGATTTGACTTGGGGTCAATGATTTTTCAATTTGTGTGTGTGGCATCTTTATTCTCTTAACTTAAAATCAAAACAAAAAACGGTAACAATTATTTTTTGATCTTAATGGTTTCAATGGTGAAGTTATGGTTGGTGAACACACAGATATCGCCGGCGATGGTTAAACTTTTTTGGACAATGTCTTGCGCGGACAATTCGGTATTTTCAAATAAGGCTTTTGCTGCAGCCAAGGCATAATTCCCCCCGCTGCCGACAGAAACGACACCGTCTTCAGGGTCGAGTACATCACCATTACCGGTGATGGTCAGCGTGGCGGTTTCATCGGCCACGATTAAGATGGCTTCGAGTTTGCGCAGTGCGCGATCGCTGCGCCATTCTTTGGCCAGTTCTACCGCGGCTCGGGTTAAATGCCCAGAGTGCTTTTGCAGATGCGCTTCGAACTTCTCAAACAAAGTAAATGCATCGGCGGTGGCACCCGCGAAGCCTGCGATCACTTTGTCGTTATATAAGCGGCGCACCTTACGGGCATTACCTTTCATGACGGTATTGCCTAAACTCACTTGGCCATCGCCGCCCATTACTACTTCGTCGTCGCGTCGCACACTCAATATGGTTGTCATAGTTCGGTATCTATATCTGTATCAATGAATTTGGACAATCCACCGTAATGGGGGTGGTTTGTCTAACTTCAAGTAATAAAGGTGTGTTTTATGGGCGAATTGTAAAAACCTGAACTAACCTTATTAGACGATAAGCGGGAGGATAGCCCATGAAGCCATCAATGTTATTACTCTTGTCACTTGCACTGGCCGCAATGCCTACGGTCGCAAATGACAAATTACAGGTATCAGGATTTGGTTCCATCGTAGCAGGCCAAGTTTTGGATGGTTCGGGGTATGTAGCAGATTACCCTAACCTTGGCCGATACGACGATCAATTGGATCTTTCTCAAGAAACGCGGATGGGCATACAAGCCAATGCGACCTTGTCAGATAAGTTACGTGCCACCATGCAAGTGATGACACGCGCGAATAATGAATATGAGCCGCAAGTGGAATGGCTATTTGTAAATTACGCCATTACGGATGACTTGGATTTACAGGCTGGTAAATTGCGTTTGCCAGTGTATTACTTTTCAGAATATATGGATGTGGGCATCGCCTACCCTTGGGTACGTGTACCTTCGGACGCATATTCCCTAGATATAGCAAGCTTTGATGGCTTGCAGTTAAACCACCGCACATTTGTAGGCGACACCAGTTTTACCACTACAGTTTATGCTGGTCGAGCCGAAAGTGGTGCAACAAGTGAGTTGATGACGTATTTGTTTGGTGAAAATATTGAACGAGAGTTTACAGGTATTAAAGGTGTAGGCTTTGAAGTGAACCGCGACTCGACTATTTTTAAAATGAGTTACACCGTTGCAGATTTAGATGAGACTCGGCCCACTGTGGCAAGTGAAAATGATGGGGAAATTACATTCTTAGATGTGTATTTCCAACAAAATTTTGGACCAATGAGTGTAATGCTTGAATATAATGATTATGACCCGTTCTACCAGTCATATTTTGTATCAGGGACTTATACCTTAGGTAAAAATACATTTTACCTTATGAATTCTAAATTCACTTTGGATGCTGAGATTGGGGGCACGCCTATTGAAGAGCATGACACCAATAGTATTGGTGTGCGTCATAATTTAAGTACGACCACCGCGCTTAAATTTGATATCAGCATGATAAATGACACGGGTTTTTTTGCTGTCAATCAAGACTCAGCCAACGATGGCGACGCCACCATCTTCACCACATCACTAGACTTTATGTTCTAAAGGAGGCTCATCATGAAATTACTCAAACAGTTGCTGTTATTAGTGTTGATAGCCTGGGTGCCGGTCTCGTTTGCTGAACTTGCGGTGATTGTGCATAAAGACAATAAAGATGCGATGGACGCAAACTATTTGCAAATGATCTTTTTAGGTAAGGCAAAGGGTTTCCCTTCCGCGGGTAAAGCGGTGCCATTGGATTTAGAAGAAGGCTCCGCTACACGCGAGGTATTTTTAAGTGAGGTGGTGAAAAAGTCTAAGTCACAGTATTCAGCTTATTGGGCAAAAATAATGTTCACTGGTAAAGGCGTTCCGCCAAAAGTAGTGACCAGCGATAAAGATATGATTGATCTTGTTAGCAAAAACCCGAATATTATAGGCTATGTTGATTCAGCGAATGTCACGCCGGATGTACGGGTGGTGGCTAAGTTTTAATTAGCCCACTTGCGTGACTTAATATGAAGGCGGTGCTTGCACCGCTTTTTTTATGTTAGAAAAAAGCGTGTTGGATAATTGTGTGCTG
This sequence comes from Oceanicoccus sp., assembly GCA_047621325.1. Lineage (GTDB taxonomy): Bacteria > Pseudomonadota > Gammaproteobacteria > Pseudomonadales > Oceanobacteraceae > Bermanella. Next base: position 229,103 of record JBLHLT010000001.1, on the reverse strand, counting down.
GATTGAGGTTTTGTCATTATAGAATTAGGCGGAGAGGTTTGCTTGATTAGCGCTGTTCGATACTTTGTAAAATACGTTTTGTACTGAGGTATAAACCATACTGCTGTCTTATTAAACGGCTGAGTTGTTTTTCATGCGCTCGCAGTGCCCCAATGAGAAGTGATTGCGGCTGGTTAGAAGAGAGGGTGTCTGTTGGGGTGATGAGTGGCATCACTTGCTCAATAAATGTTTGAACCATCTCGCAGGCTTGCTGCTGTAAACGGGTAATATTATTTTTTAAATCAATTTGAATATTTAACCGCTCTGCAAACGCTTGCTGTTCAACGGGCAAGACCTTTTGTGTGAACGCGTGAAGGGACGCTTGCAAGCACACACTTTCAACATGCATTAACCACAGTAGCCAAATGTCTTTATGGCGGTCGAGTACGATTGAGTTTTCTTGATATTTTGATAAATACAATTGAATAAATTGCATTTTAAATATGACAGCGTGTTCAAGCTCTACCACTTTGATGGTGCGAATATTACTGCCTTTTTGTGGTTTTTCACCTTGGTAACTGGCGTGTTTGCCGGCTTGAAAATGCTCTATGGTCACTTGGTTGCAGCTTTCTAAGCGAAAGTAACCATCCAGTTTCAGTTGCAACATTATTTGACTGATAAATTCGCAGGTATCTTCAGGCACAGTGCACTGCATAATATGATGGCAGCTGTTTAATAATGACAGTAACCATGTGTCATGTTGCGTGTTTTGCCAGTCATAAATATATTGGTAAAACGAGTTGGCCTGAGCCATAAAATGGCGCTCTCTAAAGGGAGGGACACAGTCAGTATAGTGTATTTCGCCTCAAGGATTTTTTGAATGGCGCTTCGATAGCGCTATTTATCAAAAATGGCGACCGATGCCTAATGCAAAGCGTTGAGTGGTTTGGCCATCGGTTAGAGGGCTGTTCGCAAATTCGTCCCCATGTCGGTAATAGCGCCAGACTGCCATGGCCGACCAATCTTGAGTAATATCATAAACAGTTAATAATTCTACTTCGTGGGTGAGTTCCGCTTTTGCTTGGTAGGTGTCTGTGCCGACGTAATAGTTCATTAAGTCTTGGCTTTGATATTGCGCGGCGAGGGTCGCGATGATTCTTAAATCATTAAATATAAAACGTTTATAAATAGCCGCTTCGTATTCTTGGGCTTTGTGTTTACCACTAATATCTTGCAGCAGGCTCACTTGAGAGACAAAGCCTTGGCCAAGGGGAATCGACAGCTGCGGGCCAAGCTCAATGCTTTTATCGCGGTCTTGATTGGTCAGATTTGTATTGCTGGCATCAAGGTACTGATGCGTGCGCACCTGCCCAAGGGCTGACAGCGTAGCAAAGCCAAATCGCTTTAAGGGCAATCCTGCTCGATTCCCTTCAATAAAGACATCCCCTAAACGGCCAAACACCAATAAGCTGGGCTGGGTTTGAGTGCTGACTTGTTTATAGGGCAGGTTATCTTGCGAGATGGCTGCAGAGACTAGGCCATTAAATTCAGGCCATTGCCAGTCATCGTCGGCCAGTGCTTCAACGCTAAATAGAAAAAGGAGTGAGGTTAAGCGAGAGAGATGTTTCATATTAAGCCCTAAACCAAAGATTAAGGTTTAGGGGCTTAAATGAACAAAAGGTTCCGCTGTTGCGGTTAACCCTTTTTAGCGACAGGCTGTTGAATCTCAACGCTCTGAATGCCCATGTTGATCAGCTGATCTTGGGCTTTGTTCATTTGTGAGCGGTTGGTAAATGGGCCGGTAAACACGCGAAACCAGGTTTTTCCGTTTACATCGGCGCTTTCAATTTGAGTATTAAAGCCATTCAAAATGAGCTGTGCTTTGAGGCGATCAGCCCGTTCTTGACTGGTGAATGCACCGGCTTTTAAACGGTATTCAATTTTATTGCCGTCTTTATCGGTGCCTTTTGGTGTGGATTTGTATTCAAGTACTTCTTCTACCTTGATCTCTTTGTTCTCCAGTATTTCGAAGAACTCATAGTTATCCACAGCCTTGTTTATGCTGTCAGAAGCAGGCAGTTTTTCTTTAATGGCTTGTTGTACTTGAGCGTTTAAACCTTGCTTGGCTTGATTGCTCAGGTTGTCTTTGGCGGTTTTTGCATCCTGGATAAGGTCGTCGGTAATTCTGTCGATATCATCACCAGCGGGAACCGTGGTGAGATACAACAAAAAACCGGCGAAACTTAGCGCGACCAAAGGCGTGAATATCCATACCCAACGCGGTGCACCTGATGCCATGTTACATTTCCTCTGGGGCACTGATACCCATTAGGTCTAGACCATTAGCGATCACTTGGCGTACCGCTTGGGTTAGGGTGATACGGGCATCACGCAAATCTGCATCGTCCACAATTGTTTTGTGGGCGTTGTAGTAGCCATGAAATTCACTGGCTAATTCGTGCAGGTAATTGGCTATCATGTGCGGCGCACTGGCCGTACCAGCGGCTTTTACAATCTCAGGGAAACGAGCCAGTTTGTTGGCTAATAGTTTTTCTTGATCTTCGTTTAGACGATCCAGTTTGGCCAAACCATTGGCTTGATCCCACACTAGATTCTCTGTGCCGAGCTTACGCAAGATGCTGCAAATACGGGCGTGCGCATATTGAATGTAATACACAGGGTTATCGTTTGATTGGCTTAGGGCTAAATCAATATCAAAGGTAAGCTGTGAACTGGGCGCACGGGCTGCTAAGAAATAACGGGTGGCGTCTAAGCCCACTTGGTCAATCAAATCACGCAGGGTTACGTAACTGCCAGCACGCTTAGAAATTTTCACTTCTTCGCCGCCTTTCATGACCGTCACCATTTGGTGCAGTACGTAGTCAGGGAAACCTTCAGGGATGTCCATTTTTAACGCCTGTAGACCTGCGCGCACACGGGTAATAGTTGAGTGGTGATCAGCACCTTGCTCGTTTACCACACGCTTAAAACCACGCTGCCATTTTTCTAAGTGATAAGCCACGTCGGGTACAAAGTAGGTGTAGCCGCCGTCGGTTTTGCGCATAACACGGTCTTTGTCGTCACCGAACTCCGTGGTTTTTAACCATAGCGCGCCGCCATCTTCGTAGGTGTAACCGTTTTTAATTAAGGTTTGTACCGCTTCTTCTACTTTGCCTTCGCTGTAGAGTGAGCTTTCTAGGAAGTAGACATCGAAGTCCACTTCGAAGGCTTTAAGATCTAAGTCTTGTTCGCGACGTAAATAGGCCACCGCAAAGTGACGAATGCCATCTAGGTCGTCGGCGTCCTTAGTACCTGTGAAGCTTTGATCAGCAGACTCAACCGTGTCGCCTTTCATGAAGCTTTCAGCTAGCTCAACAATATAATGACCTTGGTAGCCGTTTTCTGGCCAGCTTTCATCGCCTGGGCCAAAGCCTTTGCAGCGTGCTTGAACAGACAAAGCAAGGTTGTCGATCTGCGCGCCTGCATCGTTGTAATAAAATTCACGAGTAGTGTCCCAGCCGTTGGCGATTAATAAGCGACTAATACAGTCACCGACCGCCGCGCCACGACCATGGCCCACATGCAACGGGCCAGTTGGGTTAGCCGATACAAATTCAACTTGTACTTTTTGCCCTTGACCAGAATCGTTATGACCAAATTTATTTGCTTGGTTAAAGATGGTATCAATAATCGAGAAGCTCGCCGCCTCGGTCACAAAGAAGTTAATGAAGCCAGGGCCCGCGATTTCGGCTTTGTTTAGAATTGGACTAGCAGGCAGAGCGTTTATGATTTCTTCAGCCCAGTCGCGCGGCTTCATGCCGGCAAGTTTGGCACTGGCCATAGCTACGTTAGAGGCGTAATCACCATGAGCTTTGTCTTTGGTGTTTTCGATCATCACTTTAGGCGCGGCATCGGCCGGTAATTTACCCGCGGCTTTTAGGGCTTCAAGGGTTTGCTCAATTAAACTGACTAGCTCTTGTTTCATGGTGACCTTACAAATCGAGGGTTAGGGCGAACCTAACGGAATATGCACAAAAATTGCGCGCATTATCCCAGTTTGGGGCTAATTTTTCCACATAAGAGTTGGCCCATTTACCTGAGGTTGCGGGTTTGTGGGGTTAGATAATACTTGTATATATGAAATTCCATATATATGATTCGCCGCATATTAGTTTGGTAGTGTTTATGACCCCATTATCGTTATTTAAATGCCTAGGGGATGAAACCCGTTTGCTCATCATGGTGTTGATTCAAAACCAAGGTGAGTTGTGCGTGGGTGAGCTGGTGGATGTGTTAGCGCTTAGCCAGCCTAAAGTGAGCCGACACTTAGCCAATTTGCGCGAATGCCAATTATTAGATGTGCGCAAGTCGGGGCAGTGGGTGTTTTATCGCGTGCACGATGACTTGCCTAAATGGGCCAATGAAATCGTGTGCCAAGCGGTTGAAGCCAGCTCTGAGCCATTAGCGGCGTTGGTGGCGCGTTTACGATTGGTGGATGAGTCTAATCGTAAAGTGGCTTGTTGCTAGTAAATATTTCTGCAACACAAACAGAATAGTTTCATAGGGTTTGTGTCGTGGGCGAAAGCCTATTTGCTAGAAATATTTGAGGGCGGCTAGGCCGCATACCCTATGAAAATTTTATTTGTATCCTCACAAAATGGTTGTGGGAGCTTGTTGTCACAAGCCATTGCTAATTACGCCGATGATCCAAGACTGCAGGCCGCCAGTGTGGCAAGCCAAGGGGCTGATCAATTGCATCCGCTGTCTTTGCGGTACCTAGAAGAGACAGGAATCCCAACGGATAAGCTAAAAAGCCAAAGCTGGGATGAGCTAAGAAATTTTGATCCTGATGTGGTTGTCAGCGTTGGCGATGATGTTGCAAGTGAAAACTACCCGCAGTGGTTAGACAACAGCCTTAAACTGCATTGGGGATTGGCGGACCCAACGAGTAAAAAAGGGTCGGCTATGCAAATGAAAACAGCATTACTATTTTGCTTAAACGAAATCATGTGCCGAACCCATCGGGTTTTAGCACTTGATTTAGATAACTTGTCTCGCGATGCCCTTAAAAGTGAATTCATGAAGTTAGGGGCACAAGCATAACAACCAAACCTTTAGAGGGCTTAGTGCACGTTAAATGAAAATATTATTTATTTGTACCCACAACCGCTGCCGCAGCATTTTATCAGAAGCCATTGCCAACGATGCCAATGATCCTCGTTTACAAGCGGCCAGTGCAGGCAGCCAACCTGTGGGAGAAGTACACCCTCTTTCGATTAAATATCTACAAGAACAAGGCATCGCCACCGACGGTTTAAAAAGCCAAAGCTGGGATGAATTAGAAAGTTTCGAAGCCGATGTTGTGGTCACAGTATGTGACAGTGCAGCCGGTGAAGCCTGCCCAGTGTGGTTTGGTAAAAGCATTAAACTGCATTGGGGCTTAGAAGACCCATCAAAAGTACAAGGCAGCGACGATCAAATCAAAGCCGCTTTTTTAACCTGCATGAATGAAATTAAATACCGCATTACAAAAATCCTACAATTGGATTTAGATAACTTAAGTGGTGATGCGCTAAAAGCCGAACTGGTCAAGTTAGGCGCGCAAGGTTAGTTCTATTTTATCTGCAATATGTGGGAGGGCGCTTGCGCGCGATAAAGTGAATAAACAATTTATCGCGCGCAAGCGCCCTCCCACAGGATATTAATCAATAATAGATTCGTAGGATGGGTTAGATGTGAGTGCAGCGAACATCGTAACCCATCATTAATTTCATGGGTTACGTCTTTGCTTTGGTCTAGATCGAATCCATCATATAAATAGTTAAAGAGAAAAATATGGGCATTTTTGAGCGTTTTCTATCGGTTTGGGTCGGCTTGGGCATTATTGCTGGCGTGGTATTAGGTAGTCTAATTCCTGGTGTATTTGAAGTGATCGCATCGTGGGAATATGCCCACGTTAATATTTTAATTGCGATATTAATTTGGTTAATGGTTTACCCAATGATGGTGCAGGTGGATTTTTCATCCATTAAAGATGTGGGTAAAAAACCAAAGGGCTTAGTGCTGACATTAGTGATCAACTGGTTAATCAAACCATTTACCATGGCGGCACTAGGTTGGTTGTTCTTTAAAGTCTTTTTTGCCGATATGGTGGATGCACAAACCGCGAACGAATACATCGCCGGTATGATTTTATTGGGCGTGGCCCCTTGTACTGCCATGGTATTTGTATGGTCACAACTCACCAAAGGTGACCCAAATTACACCTTGGTTCAAGTCAGTGTAAATGATGTGATTATGGTGTTTGCGTTTGCACCGCTGACTGCTTTTTTGCTGGGTATGACTGATATTACCGTACCGTGGGAAACGTTACTGCTTTCGGTTGTATTGTATGTGCTGCTGCCATTAGTTGCAGGTGCCATTACTCGTAAAAAATTAGATAAACAAGATGATCATACAAAACTGAATAACTTTCTTGCCACGGTAAAACCGTGGTCAATTGTGGGTTTGATTTCAACCGTGGTTTTATTATTTGGTTTTCAAGCGCAAACCATTTTAGATAAACCTGAAGCCATTGTGATGATCGCTATTCCGTTGATTATTCAAACCTATGGTATTTTCTTTATTGCCTATGCACTGGCCAAATATTTAAAACTGCCACACAACATTGCGGCCCCTGCCTGCATGATTGGCACCAGTAACTTCTTTGAGCTGGCGGTTGCGGTGGCCATTAGTTTGTTTGGTTTGCATTCTGGTGCGGCGCTGGCCACAGTGGTGGGCGTATTGGTTGAAGTGCCGGTGATGTTGAGTTTGGTTTGGTTTGCCAACCGTACTCGACACTGGTTCTAGACGCTGTCTGAGCGGTAAATACGGCTTCGCTGGCGTTATAATCATGATATGTAGGCGTCGAGCCTTGTTCGCGATACCGGTGATTTTGATTCTGGCTTTTGACTTTTGTGGCGTGAATTCTATCTTAGAGTGCTCGCCACAAGAGAGTCATGATGATTAAAACCTTGGGTTTTGCGAGCAGGGCTCGACGCCTACAAAAAACACCTCTGCCATCGGTTTATGCTATAATCCTCCCTTTACTATCCTATCTTGTCTGACACTGCGTCACTTGGAATCCAATGAAAAAGACCTTTACCCTAGCCCATCCTAAAAAGAAACCTGCACGTGTGGTGGATTCCATCAAATCTGAGGTGAAAAAGTACATTAAGCGTGAACGTAACAAAAAATTGCCACAAGACACCAACTACTGGGCGTTTGATTGTAAATTTGGCAGTACCGAAGACGACGCGCGTGATGTACATCAAGATGCAATCGGCAAGATGATTGATGCAGTTGTACAAGCAGGCCAAGATTCTTTCTATGTTGAAGTGATTGCTCGCGCTGATTTTCGCGCCAGAAAAATTGAAGATTAATGATTTAAAGGTTGCTTGATGGGTTACGCTCGTACCTTGCGAACCCATCCTACCAAGTATGACGTTATATATAATTGAAACAAAAAAGAGCGCGAGTCGCTCTTTTTTTATGCCTGATATTTTTAACCAGCGGTGATACCACCATCAATCACGAGGTTTTGCCCCGTCATAAAGCTAGATGCATTGCTGGCAAGGAAGATAGCCGCGCCTACTAACTCTTCTGGCTTCGCCATACGCTTCATAGGGATTTTATTAATTTCGTTATCAAAAATGGTTTTGTTGCTTTTTAAATCCACAAGTAAGTCGGTATCAATGAGTCCTGGGCAAAGAGCGTTTACTCTGAATTTGTAAGGTGCCCACTCGATAGCCAGTGATTTAGTGAGCATCGAAACCGCCGCTTTACTGGCCGAGTAAATAGACGAGACGTCACCACCTACGACCCCCATAATCGAAGACATGTTGATAATGTTACCGCCTAATTTACGGTGGGTTTTGTGATATGCCTGACAGCAGCGCATCACCGAAATAAGGTTTATATCCATTACTTCTGTCATGCGTTCGTCATCGAGCCAAGAGGCCATAGTATGATCAGCGATGCCCGCGTTGTTTATAAGGCAATCGACTTTTTTACGTTTGCGAACCACGCCGTTAAATAGATTGTTCATAGCTTCGCGGTCACGTACATCAATGGCGTGGCCTTCTAGGCCCGGCTCGTCGTGCATCCATTCAACGGATTCAGGTTTGCTGCCTGTGCCAATAACGTAGGCTCCTGCATCACGTAGACCAAGAGCAATGGCTTTGCCTATGCCACGACTGGCACCGGTGATAACAACGATTTTGTTGTCCATGCAAAGGGGGTTCTGATACACAGTAAAATCCTTTTCATTTGAATGTATTATTTTTATAACCAACCATACTAAACAGCATATTTAGCAATCGCTAGTAGTAATCTTTATTTTTGCAGATATGTGAACGGGTTTGGGTTATAGATGTAGGAGTCGCGCCCCTGCGCGCGAAATCGGTGACTTAAATATTACAATGATGTTTGGGTGGCGAGTTATCCAATTTACATCATTCACCACAATAGATATTTGAGTAATCAATGCTTTTGGTATCGCGCGCAGTGCTCGACTCGTACGGGGGGTAGGTGTTGCAGTTAAATAAGAGGCTATAAATGTAAGAGTCGCGCACCTGCGCGCGAAAACTGTGACTTAGATATTTCAAATTTGTTTAGGTGGTAAGTTATCTAATTTAGAGTACGCATCACAATAGAAGTATGACTAATCAACGCTTGTGGTATCGCGAGCAGGTTCTCGATTTCTACAGGAGTTTTGTTGTTTTGAAGATAGTAGGTCGGATAAGGGACGAGGAACGAGCACCGTCTTCCGACGTTTGAGTGAATCATGTAGGCGGGAATTTTTTCGCAAGGAGCTTCACTTAGTCTGCCTACGATTAGATTTAAGTTTGTTACTACGTTAAAATCTAGTGAATAAAGTGCGATTATTATGGATAAAAGCTTAGGGAGAGGTTTATGGTTTTTGGGATTTATAATCCTTATGCCACAATTGTACCAAATGGAGTTATAACCCTGATATTCTGGCTTTTGTATTTGCGATTTTTATATATGTATTTTACATTTACTGCTCATAAATCAACTTCAGTTATTCCAACTTTTAAAAACAATAAGGTAATAAATTTAGAGGATAAAGATAGAATTTATGACGATTGCTTTATAGCTAATTTTTTATGGTTGTATATGGGGAGTAAGAAGCCCAGCAGTGTTATTAAATCAAGGGCTAGAAATCATCACTCTATGGTCGTTAGGCAATTAGCATCAGTTTATATTGTTGAGAAAGGGGCGTTCAGGTTTTTCCCGTTAATTCTGTCAATACTTCCTTTTACTTTATTCGTACATGATTTCCTCTCTATTTTTGGCAGTTAAAATAATCAAAGATTATCCGTCGGATCAACATCCAAAGACCACCTAACCCTATTAAATCCCTTCACCTCATAAACCCCATTCAACACCAATTTAATAAAATGATGCAGCAATTTACGATTCGGGCTGTTAATCCATAACTGACTCCTAAAACGCCCAGCGCGTAATTCCATGGGCGAAGGTAGCGGCCCTAAAAAGCTAATACCCGCAAGCTGGTTATTTTTTTGATGCCAGTTAAATATTTCACGCACGCGATATAAAAATTGTTCCGCTTCTTTGGGGTTGGGGCTGTCGGCGCGCACAAGTGCTTGAAAACCATAAGGTGGTAAGTGTTGTTGTTTGCGCTCTTCTAATAATGCTAACGAGAGTGCGTGATAATTTTCTTCGGTTAATAAATGCAGCAGCGGGTGATCGGCAAATTCGGTTTGCAAATACGCACGGCCTAAATCTTTTTCTCGCCCCGCGCGTCCGCTGACTTGTAGCACAAGTTGTGCGGTTTTTTCCATGGCGCGAAAATCGGCGCTGAAAAATCCGCTATCAATGTTCACCATTATCACTAACGTTACTTTAGGGAAGTGGTGACCTTTGGCTAACATTTGAGTGCCGATTAAAATACAGGGTTCGCCCGCGTGTACGGGTTCAAGCAAGGTTTCCATTGAATCTTTTTTTTGCGTGCTGTCGCGGTCAATGCGAATCACAGGTGTTTGATTAAACTGTGCGGTCAAGTGGCTTTCTAAGCGTTCGGTACCCACGCCCATTGGGTGTATTTGATTACTTAGACATTCTGGGCATTGCCTTGGTAGTGCGCTTTTGTGATCACAGTGATGACAATGTAAATGGGGTGGCTTTTGATGCAGCGTCATCTTGGCGTCGCAGCGTTTGCATTCGGCGATCCAACCGCAGTCGGGGCAATATAATGTTGGCGCAAAGCCTCGGCGGTTTATAAAAACTAAAACCTGCTGTTGTTTATCTAGGGTGCTTTGAATTTCAGTGAGTAATTCATCGGCCAAGCCATGATTAACCGCGCGCTTTTTCATATTAAAAATATGCAGTCTTGCATCATGTGCATTACCCGCGCGCTCGCGTAATACGAGGTGTTGGTATTTATTACCTAGCGCATTTTGCAGACTGTCTAAACTGGGTGTTGCACTGCCGAGTACGATGGGGATATCTAATAACTTGGCGCGCATGACGGCCACATCGCGACCGTGATAACGAATGCCATCTTGTTGTTTAAAACTGGCGTCGTGTTCTTCATCAATGATAATCATGGCGAGATTAGGCGCTGGTGTGAACACGGCGCTGCGGGTGCCGATGATAATTTGCGGGCGTTCGTTTAGTTGGTGCTGTGCCGCCATGATCCAAGCGTCTAAGCGTTCGCGGTCGGTTAATGCGCTGTGCAGTAATAAAATGTCGGCATCAAAGCGTTGCGCAAAGCGTTGAATCATTTGTGGAGTTAACCCAATTTCTGGCACCAAGATTAAAACTTGTTTGCCTGCCTTTATATGGGGAGCAATACTTTGTAGGTATACCTCGGTTTTGCCTGATCCCGTCACGCCGTCTAACAAGTAAGGCTGAAAGTTTTGCTGAGCGGCGATGGTACTGACCGCTATTTGTTGTTCTTCATTTAACGCAAGGTGTGCATGGGTGGCTTGGCCGTTAATGGCATCAAAGCTGGGTTTTTGAATTTCATTAATTAGCCCTTTATCCGTCACTGCATTAATAATGGCGCTGGTGAACCCGGCGGCGGTTAAGTCTTTATGCCATGTCTCACCGTGTTGCTGTAGATGTTCATATAATGCTTGTTGTCTGGGGGCGCGTTTCAGTGCTGCGATGGTATCGGTATTGGGGTTTTCAATGATGTGATAAACCGCTTCGCAGCTTGGATTAGCGGCTTGGCCCTTACGTAATAATACGGGCATGACAGTATGTAAACACTCACCTATGGGCTGGTGATAATACTGATTTAGCCATAGGCCAATGTCATAGATGTCTTTACTTAATAGTGGGGTGTGGTCAATGCGATTTTGAATGGCCTTCAGTTTGTGGCCTTCGCTTTGGGGTTGGCTGCGAATATCCACGATAACGCCCACCATGGTGCGCGGCCCAAAGGGTACATTCACACGTAAGCCGGTTTGGTATTGGCTCATATCGCAACCGACCTCAGGTAGGTAATCGAAGCTGCGATTAAGCGGGGCAGGTATGGCTACACTTAAATAAAAAGGTGCCGTCATGGAATCTCTTACTATTATTAGATGACGATGAGGCCAGTGTATCACGGCTTTGCGTGGTGATAGGGCTGTCAGATTAGAAAAAAACTAATGATGGCGGGGACTTATCTAAAGGTTGAAAAAGTGCATGCAACTGGGGGTCGCTTTTGATAAGATGCGCGCTCCCTAGAGGTCTGTAATTAATCTAGTCCAGCGGTGCTTATTGAGGCTCAGCGCTTCCCACTCTAGGTACGGGAAGTGAAAGAGAATAAGTTGCGGCACAGGAAAACGAGGTCATTATGAGAGAAGGTATTCACCCTACATACGAAGCGCTAGAAGCTACTTGTTCTTGCGGTAACGTTGTAAACACTAAATCTACTAAATCAGGTAGCATGCACTTGGACGTATGTTCACAGTGTCACCCGTTCTACACTGGTAAGCAGAAAACTATGGACACAGGTGGTCGTATTGATCGCTTCAAGAAACGTTTCGGCGGTCGTACTAAAGCGTAATTGCTGCGATAACCAAACGTGGAGATTTCGGTCTCCCCAAAAAAGGCGCTCATTGAGCGCCTTTTTTGTTTTTGGTCGGTGTGATACAGATCAATATCAGGCGAATTTCGTAATAAGTGATTAAATAACAAGCGGTTAACGGTTGAATAAATGCTCTATGGGGTATGAAGTGTTCAAAATTTGCGTAATAATACGCGACCCATCGCCTGACGCGAACGGCCTGGTTGGCCCCAGGTTGGTGAAAACTAACTAACGGAATTTGTCAGAATGTCAGATTTTAAGCAAGATGCATTAGATTACCATCAGTTCCCAAAACCTGGGAAAATCAGCGTAGAGCTTTCTAAGCCGGCTGAAACTTCACGTGACCTTTCTCTAGCGTATAGCCCTGGTGTGGCTGAGCCAGTTAAGGCGATTGCTGAAGATCCAGAAAACGCATACAAGTACACTGCTAAAGGGAACTTAGTGGCTGTTATTACTGACGGTACTGCGATTTTAGGCCTTGGTAACTTAGGTCCTTTAGCTTCTAAGCCAGTTATGGAAGGTAAGTCACTACTTTTCAAACGTTTCGCTGGCGTTGACTCAATCGATATCGAAGTTGAATCTGAAAGCCCTCAAGCGTTCATCGACACTGTTCGTCGCATTGCAAATACCTTTGGTGGTATTAACCTTGAAGACATCAAAGCACCAGAATGTTTTGAAATCGAACGTGTTCTTAAAGAGCAGTGCAACATCCCAGTTTTCCATGATGACCAACACGGTACAGCTATTGTAACGGTTGCGGGTATGTTGAACGCGCTTGAAATTCAAGGCAAAAAAATTGAAGACGCAAGCATGGTTGTATTAGGTGCTGGTGCTGCTGCAATTTCTTGTTCTAAGCTGCTAATCAGCGCGGGCATGAAACCAGAAAACATTTACATGCTTGACCGTAACGGTGTTATCCACACTGGTCGTGATGATCTAAACCAATATAAAGCCATGTTTGCCGTTGAAACTGACAAGCGTACTTTAGCAGATGCAATGGACGGTGCTGACATCTTCCTTGGTCTTTCTGGTCCTGATCTATTGGCTCCTGAGCTTTTAGCGAAAATGGCGCCAAACCCAATCGTATTTGCTTGCTCTAACCCTGATCCAGAAATCGCACCAGCACTTGCTCATGAAGTGCGTGATGACTTGATCATGTCTACTGGTCGTTCTGATTTCCCGAACCAAGTAAACAACGTTCTAGGTTTCCCATTCATCTTCCGTGGTGCATTGGACGTTCGTTCAACCGCTATTAACGAAGAAATGAAACTAGCAGCGGCTTATGCTATTGCTAACCTAGCAAAAGAGCCTGTCACTCAAGAAGTACTTACCGCTTACGGTTTGGACTCTTTAGAGTTCGGTAGAGAATACATCATTCCTAAAGCGACGGATTCTCGTCTGCTAGGTATCGTATCAAATGCAGTAGCGCAAGCCGCGGTTGATACCGGTGTTGCAGCATTGCCTATGCCAGCTAACTACCCGCTTAAGTCTATCGCTGACATTTAAGCCGTTTAGCAAGCTAGCTGCATTGTATATGCAGGGCTAAAAAGAAACCCAAATACGAAATTGTATTTGGGTTTTTTTATGCCTGCCATTCGCCTTGTTGCAAGCAAGGCTGAATTGACCCTCTCGTCAAAACAACGTATAACAGCGCCACATGTTATTTGGTGCCTAGCACCATCAGGGAATACGGTGAGTCTGCTTATATAAGTATGATAAGTCCGTAACTGTACCCGCAACTGTAAAAGTTTTACTGCTGAGTAACGCTTGAGTCAGACACCTGAAATAACACTGTATTGAACCGGGCGGGACTACCTGGCAATGATCTTTTCACTTATGGTGTCATGCCATTTGTTTTTCTGATCTGCCCGTTATTCTCGGTTTAGAGTTCACCGTTTGGTGATGGAGCCGTGATGTTACGTATACTTTTTTCTGTTTTTTTTGGTTTGTTATTAACAAACACAATGTCTTTTGCAAATACACAGTTAACCCTAATTGTGTCCAATGGTCATGGATCGACACTCGCCTCTGCCATTGATGCGTTTCATGATGAATACCCCTATATAAAAGTACAAGCGCGCACTGCGCAGCAAGTTTTAGCTATGTCGAATAGTGAGTTAACTCAATTAGTTGCGTTAATTCAATCATCAGATTTTGTTGTGGGTGCGGGTTTATTTGGCCCATCAGCGAATGCGTTAGGGGCGCTATCGGCTTCGCGTAATCAAATCTATTTTAACAGTGATCATCAATTAGTATTAAAAAACCAAGTGGCCAATGCGCCATTTTTTAGCAGCATAGAGCACGTAAATCGGGTAAGCGTGAATCCGAATGGTGATTTTAATCAATGGTTTGCCGAGCAATTAGACGCACATCCTCAGCAGGACGATTGGTTAACCGCGCGCAGTTATTGGCAAGCTGGCGGGCGTGAAAATTTAATTGAACTATTAAAATGGATGGCGCAGAAGTCGGGTGAAAAAATAACGACGGCACCAGCTAAAGCGCAATCAAGATTACGTTGGATTTATCAAGATGCCATTCATGATGAATTTAAGTCGTCTTTTATTAAGCACGGTAAGCATAAAACGGTTGTGATACTGGATAATAATTCGGGCGATCGCATGGCAGACAGACGCGTATCACAAGCACTGTGTGAAAAAATAAAAAACTATCAGCAACACTGCCTTGTGGCGTTGTCGTATTGGGGGCAAGCCGCAACCGATGCCGTTGCGGCCTTAGTACCGTTTAAAGAATCGCTCTCTGGCATCATCATGCTACAAGATTTTGTGGTGGGCGGTGGTGACGGACGAGAGCAAGTGAGCGAACATTTTTCGCAATTAAATGTGCCCATTATAAAAGCGATTAAGAGTTTTGATCGCACTCAGTTTGAACGCGGTGTGTCGATGGATGGCATCGCTGGTGAAAAAGTCTATTATCAAATTGCCATGCCTGAACTACAAGGTGTGAGTCAACCGTTAGTCGTGGCCACATTAGGGTCGTCACAACTGCATGGTAGATCAGGCTTACAACTGGATACTTTGGCACTTGATGACAATACCATTGCTTTGTTAGTAGAGCGTTTAAACCGCTGGTACACTTTACAAGTAAAGCCTAATCAGAATAAAAAACTCGCCATTGTTTATTACAACCATCCTCCAGGGCGCCATAATATTGGAGCCGATAATCTTGATGTGCCTGCGTCTATTTGGCAAATTTTAAATCAATTAAAAATGGCGGATTATAACGTGGGTGTTTTGCCAAAAGATCAAGCGGCACTTTTAGATTTAATGCAAGCACGGGGCGTTAATTTACCGAATAACCGTGATGCATTGATTGCGATGAAAAAAAATATTCACACCATGAGCCGTGATGAATACACGCATTATTTCAAAACATTACCATCCTCTATTCAACAAGAAATGACACAAGGCCCACTGGGTTATTTGCACATCACATTAAAGCAGGCCGTCGAGCAGGGTGAGATAACATTTGCTACGCAGCGACTTGAGCACAGCTTAGAAGAAATTCATCATTTACTAGAGGGCATCAATCATCCAGCGCGTAAACGCGCATTAGCATTGCTTGCCGATTTAGAGCATCAATATGCTTTAGCCTTTAAGGGCGATAACAATGCGTGGGCGGTAGCACACAACCATGTTGAAGCGATTGTGAAAACCGGTATTGAAGGTCTGCGCGGCTGGGGGCAAGCACCTGGTGACGTTATGGTACTGGATGACGAATTACTGATTCCCGGCTTGCAATTTGGCAATGTATTTATTGGTCCACAGCCCGCACGTGGTTGGGAGATAGATGAAGAATTACTGCACGCAAATTTAGCATTCCCACCGCCACACCAGTATTTAGCGTTTTATCATTATCTGCGTGACCAGTTTAGCGCCGATGCCATTGTGCATTTGGGCCGACACTCTACGTATGAATTTTTACCAAGGCGTTCAGTGGGTGTTATGGAGGATGATTATTCCCGTGTGATTGCGCAAGATATACCAGGTATTTATCCTTACATTGTGGACGGTGTAGGTGAAGGTATTCAAGCCAAACGCAGAGGCCTTGCGGTAATGGTGGATCACTTAACGCCGCCACTAGCCAGTACTCCGCTGTATGATGAACTGTTGCAGTTACGCCAATTAATTGAAAGTTTTGAAGCAAACCATGACAGTCATCAAGTCGCGCTTAAAACCAAGTTGGTTAAAAAAATTCGTGAAAAAGTTGATCGTCTTGAATTAAAACAAGAATTAGAGCAAGCCATGTCTGCTGAACTTGCGGTGATGGGGATTCGTTTTGATGACGTAGATGACGATATGTTTGTACATGAAGTGGGCCACTACCTCACCGATTTGCAAGAGCGCTTTATGCCACTGGGTCTACATGTTTTTGCAAAACCTTGGAGCGAAAAAGCAATCGACATGATGTTGACGTCTATGGCCCCAGAAAACAAACAACAGAAACATGACTGGCAAGAAAAGCTCATCGCTTCGCCCATTGCAGAGCGCACCAGTTTGTTAAATGCCTTAAACGGTGGCTTTGTTTCTCCTGGCGCCGGTAATGATCCTATTCGCAGTGCCGATAGCCTGCCCACTGGTCGAAATTTTTTCGCACTAGACAGCAGTTTAATTCCAAGCCCTACAGCGTGGGAGTTGGGTTCAAAAATGGCACACGATGCGCGCAAGCAAAACCCGCAAACCCAAGATAAAAATGAAGCCATCGTATTATGGGCATCGGATGTGGTGCGCGACGAGGGCGTTATGATTGCCTTTGGTTTAGATATGCTAGGAGTAAAACCAGTATGGAACAGCCGTGGTTTAGTGAAATCACTAGAGTTACTGCCATTGACTAACAATAATGTGCGCCGTAATACCGTGTTTACCAGCTCGGGTTTGTTTCGTGATTTATACACCAAGCAAATGTGGTTAATTAATGATGCGGTGTTGATTGCCTTAAATGCCGCTGGCACTACCATTGTTGAGACATACCCTACGTTAACACTTGCGTTATCCAGTGCGTTGTCATCGCTAGAACAAACCAGTATGGGTGATGAAAGCCTCGAAAAAAACCAAGTGGCGTTTCATTGGGTACAGCAAGCGCAGGCATTATTGGCAAATAATATAGATGCCAAACAAGCGGGGATGATGGCAAGCCTTAGAGTGTTTGGTGCAAGCCCTGGTAGTTATGGTGCCGGTATTAATCGCTTGGTTGAGCGCAGTGGGTCATGGCAAGAACGTTCAGAGCTTGCAACGGTGTACATGCGTCGTATGGGTAACGCCTACAGTGAGCAAATGTTCGGTCAACCCATGCAGGATTTATTTAAACGTAACATTGCCAACATCGAAAATTCTTATTTAGGACGCAGCAGTAATTTATATGGATTAAGTGATAACAATGATGCGTTCGATTATTTTGGTGGTTTGAGTTTGGCCATTGAAACCTTAACCGGACACACCCCTAATAATTATGTATTGAATCACGCCGATCAAAACCGTGTCAGCATGCAGCCTTTAAATATCGCACTTAAACAAGAATTACGAGGCCGATTTTTAAACCCAGAATGGCTAAAAGGGTTAATGGAGCACGATTATGCAGGGGCGCGCACCATGGGCAGTGAATTTTTAGAATACCTCTGGGGTTGGCAGGTAACGAACCCCGCCATTGTTGATGATTGGGTGTGGCAAGAGGTAAAAAGTGTTTATCTTGATGATCGTTACGAGTTGGGCTTAGATACCTTTTTATTACAAGGCCATAACGTGCATGTGAAAAGCAACATGTTGGCCATAATGCTTGTGGCAATACAAAAAGGATTTTGGCAGGCCGATGCGCTCACCAAACAACAGCTTGCGCAAGAATTTGTGAACATTGTAAACGAACATGGCTTACCGGGAAGCGGTCACACACGCCCAGATCACCCAATGCTGCCTTGGTTAAAAGATGCGTTAAACGAAACCCAGTGGCGGCAACTTAAACAATTAATTGAGCAGCCAAAAACGGTAAGTGGTGAAGTGCATACCCTAACTGAAATTCAATTGTCAGACGTGCAAACACAAAACGAACATGACGATTCAGAGGTTAAAAAACAACGTGAAAGTAATCAGCAGACACATAAAAAAATGAACTGGTTATGGCTCGTATTGTTAGGTTTTGTGGCAGTAATGATGGCGGGCTTTATTCGCCAGCGTGTTGCGGCGGTCAGTAACGCGAAATGTGGGAAATAATATGTTTGAAGGTATGACGTTCGGTTTGATTCACCAGTTTGTGAATGTTTTATTATTACCAGTGGTGCTGGCATTGATTTTTTGTTTGGCCGTTTTGTTCTGGGAAGTGGGTGCCACAATATCGGAAAAGTTTGGTGGTTTGCTACGCTTGCAACTGCAAGGTGAAAAAGCGTTAAGTGATTACGCCACTGTTCGAATTGATCGCGTTGATATGCTGACGCGCAGCGGCCCAATTCTTGGTTTAATGGGCACACTTATTCCATTAGGCCCAGGTTTGACCGCCATGAGCCAAGGGGATTTAACCCAGTTATCCACTGCTATTAGCATTGCGTTTGATACCACCGTCATTGGTTTGTTAATCGGCTTAGGTGCATTTATATTGGGACGCTTTCGCCGTCGCTGGTATGAACAAGCCCTTGATAGGGTGAGTGCATAATGCAAGAAAGCCATACTATTAAGTCAGTACAACAAGATATCGATGTCCCGGTTTTCAATACTAAAAAACAAAAACGTCCGTGGGAATCGTCACGCTTTGATAACCAAGACCAAGATCCATTGGCGGGTTTTGCAAATATAATGGATGTGATGCTGGTGTTTGCATTGGGCTTAATGGTGGCTCTGTTGTCTCAAAGTGATCATTTACAATCTCACTTTAACGTTAAAAAAACGGTGAATGTACAGCAAGGTAAGGAATTATTAGATATCCCTGAGAATATTCAAAAACAATTAGACGCAGCCGACTCGGGAATGCAATCACTGGGAACCGTATATAAAGACCCAGCAACCGGTAAACTTATTTTAATAGGCCAATAAATAGACTCATGCCTTTTTTATTAGAAAGCGCGTTTATTATTATAAGCGCACTCGTACTCGACGCGCTGCTTGGTGAGGTAAAACGTCATCATCCATTAATTATGTTTGGCAATTTTGCTACACGTTGTGAAATATTGTTTTACCCTAAAAAAGACACCAACAACAAAACGACGATAGTACTGGGTGCAGTGTGCTGGTGTGTCACCGTATTCATACCGACTAGTGTTTTGTGTGTGCTGTATGTCATGACCCCTAATTGTTTGCAAAACGTGTTTGCAGTTTTGATTGTATATTTCGCAATAGGTGCACGCAGCTTGGCTGAGCATGGCCGTGAAGTGGCAACGCCATTAATCCACAATGATATGGCGGGCGCACGCCAGCAATTAAGTATGATTGTGAGCCGTGATACCCAAGATTTAAACGAAGCACAAATTAGCAGCGCCACGGTCGAAACCATTACCGAGAATACGCACGATGCAGTGATCGCCCCCATTTTTTGGTTTTTAGTACTAGGTGTTGCAGGCGTGATTATATTTCGATTAGCGAACACGTTAGACGCAATGTGGGGTTACCGCAATGCTCGTTATGAATACTTTGGTAAATTCAGTGCACGGGTTGATGATATATTGGGCTGGCCCAGTGCTAGGCTTACAGTGGGTTTGTTTATAATCGTGAGTATTTTAAATGGCCGAATTAAAGATTTATTACGTATTTATACGTGGGCGCGCAGTTGGTATAGCCCAAATGCTGGCCCTGTGATGGCAGCAGGGGCATTTGCACTGAATGTGCGTTTAGGTGGGCCGGCACCTTATCATGGTGTGCTAAAGTCTCGACCTTGGTTGGGTGACGGTGAGCAACCTAATGCAATGCATATCAAATTATCAATATTGTTAATGTATCAAAGCAGTTATGTTTTGGTTTCTATTTTATTCGCAGTGGGCGCCATACAATGGCTTTATTAACAGCGCAAAACCTAAGCTGGCAAGTGAGTGATAAAGCCATCGTCGAAGATGTGAGTTTTAGCATTAACAAAGGCCAATTTGTGGGTTTGATTGGCCCAAATGGTGCGGGAAAATCCAGCTTGATGCGCTGCTTGTATCGGGTAAATGCGCCGACCTCTGGGCACGTTTTATTTGAAGAGAGCGATATCTGGCAATTTTCGGCAAGAGATAACGCAAAAAATATGTCGGTGATTTTGCAAGAGCACAGTGATCACTTAGGTTTGACGGTGCGTGATGTGGTTTCGCAAGGTTTAACGCCCCATAAAAAACTATTCCAATGGGATGATAAACAAGACGCGGCGCACATTAATGCGGTGATGCAGCAAATGGATATTATAGAATTAAAGCGTAAACCGTTTCAATTGTTATCCGGTGGTGAAAAACAGCGGGTGATGCTCGCGCGCGCATTAGCGCAAAATACTGAACTGGTGATTATGGACGAACCGACTAATCACTTAGATGTACATTACCAAACCGACATGATGTCCAAGGTAAAGTCACTCAATAAAACCATACTGGCGTCGTTTCATGATTTGAATTTAGCCGCGGCATTTTGTGATTACATTTTAGTATTAGATAAAGGCAAGCTTGTGGCCAGTGGCACACCGGCTCAAGTATTAACGCAAAAACTCATTCGTGATGTGTTTCGCACACACGCCATCGTCGATGCACATCCTGTCAATGGCCATCCAAGAATTACGTATCAATATCATGATTAAACTATTCGGTTATATTTTTATAGCGTTTTTTATTTTATTAGTCAGTGCGGTCATGGCGGTGAGTTTTGGCGCGGCTAATATTTCAAGCAATGATGTACTCTCGGTTTTATTTGGTTTAGTCGGCGGTGAAAGTGATGTGTCTGATATTAAGCAGCGCATTATTCTTGAGCTGCGTATTCCTCGTTTGATTCTTGCCTTTTTAACCGGTGCGGGTTTGTCATTAGCCGGTGCGGTGTTGCAAACCGTCACTCGTAACCCGTTAGCCGACCCCTACTTATTTGGTATTGCATCGGGCGCATCGTTTGGTGCGGTATTAGTGATAGCATCTATTGGCGGCAGTGCGGGTTGGGCAGCGGGCCAAATGAGTATTACCACAGGCGCATTTATTGGGGCCGCATTTTCAGTATTAATTGTTTTGAGTTTAGCAGGGCGCGGCGTACAGATTGAGCGTATGTTACTGGCTGGTGTGGCGGCGTCGTTTATGTTTAGTGCGGGCACCAGTTTAGTTCTGTACGCATCCGACCCAGAAGCCGCCGCTTCATTATTGTTCTGGACGTTAGGCAGCTTTACGCGGGCTAATTGGAATAACTTATTGATGCCAAGCGTGGTGATCATTGGCTGTTTAATTTTATTTTTAGGTTATTCACGAGCACTAAAAGCGGTATTGGCAGGGGATGAAACCGCAAAAACTCTTGGTGTAAATGTGACGCGCTTACGCATGGGAATGTTGTTGTTAAGCTCGTTATTAACGGCAACATTAGTGGCTAATACTGGCGGCATCGGTTTTATTGGGTTGATGATTCCGCACATTGTACGCCGTTTATTACAAAGCCATCAGCAGTATGTTTTATTAGCCTGTGTATTGTTTGGTGGGGTGTTTATGGTGTGGGTCGATGTACTGGCCCGCTCGTTAGTGGCCAACAATGAATTACCTATTGGCGTGATTACAGCGGCCATTGGCAGCGTGTTCTTTTTATTGGTATTGCGTAAACGTTCTTGGGTAGATTCTTGAACATGCGTATGCCTTTATCCTCACATCCCATACATGGTGGCCAATTAGAGGTGTATGCAAAGCACTATGGCATTGCAAAATCGGATTGGTTGGATTTAAGCACGGGTATTAATCCAAACGGTTATGCACAGCCCAATTTACCCGACGCAGTGTTTCGTGATTTACCCAGTGAAGACGATGGCTTACAACAAGTGGCCAGTGATTATTATGGCAGTGATGATGTGTTAATGGTGCCAGGTTCAAGCTGGGCGATTCAATGTGTACCCGCGGTTTTACATACATATGTTACGCCGATTAAAAAGGTATTACTGCCTGCTCTGGGTTACAGCGAGCATGCACGGGCTTGGCAAGCACTGGGTGTGGATATTGTTTTTTATCATAATTTACCCACCACTGTGCAATTACAAGATTGCAATGTGTGCGTATTGATTAATCCAAATAATCCCAGCGCCCATTTATTCTCACGGGAGAAGGTATTAGAGATTGCCCAACAGTTGCATAAAAAATCTGCTTGGTTAATTGTGGATGAAGCCTTTATTGATACACAGCCCCAAAACAGTGTAGTAAAAAATCGGTGTGATAACGTGATTGTATTTCGTTCGTTAGGGAAATTTTTTGGTTTAGCAGGTTTACGTGTTGGTGCGATCATGGCAAATAATGAAGTGCTTCAAAGGTGCAAACAACGCCTACCACCTTGGGCGTTAAATCACCCTGCACGCTTTATTACCAAGCAGGCTTTACAAGATACCCTGTGGATTAAACAAACCCGCTCTCGGTTAATAGAGCAAAGCAAAAAATTGTTAAATATGTGTAAACAAACATTATTGGTTAATGTGGACACGACCGTTAACATTAATAACACCAACTTTTTTGTCACGCTTATGTTTGATACGCAACAAGAATCATTAAATGTACACCACTGTTTATGTGAACAAAGTATTTATACGCGGCTATTAGATAATAAAATCGGTATTCGTATTGGTTTGCCTAATAATACGAATGAAAACTGGCAGCGCTTAGAGCACGCTTTTATGCAAGTAGCTCAACAACTTAAAAAGGAAACACCCGATGTTCATGCGTTATAAACAATCAAGGCGCGCTATAAGCATGAGTGCATGCATTCTCATACTACTGTGTTTAACGGGTGTGAGTCATGGTGAAGCCAAGCAAGGCGCTCAACGTATTATTGCGCTGGCGCCTCATGCGGTCGAGCTTGTGTATATGTTAGGAGCAGGTGACCGTATTATTGGTACCACACAATATGCAGACTTTCCTGACGCTGCAAAAGTGATTCCTCGAATTGGTGGATATGCGGGTATTCAACTTGAGCGTGTATTAGAGCTAAAACCCGATTTAATCATAGCTTGGAAAGGCGGTAATAAAGATCAAGACATCGAACAAATGCAGGCATTGGGTTTACCTGTGTATTTGAGTATTACGAAGAAGCTTGATGACATTCCAAAAGAAATGCTCGTTCTTGGTGAAAAGCTTGGCTTACAAGAAACGGCACAGCAACATGCGCAGGCATTTAATCAGCAGTTAGCAATGTTAAGAAAAGAAAATTTAAATAAACCCAAAGTAACCGTGTTTTATCAACTATGGAGTGAACCACTGCGCGCCATGGCTGCAGGCTCATGGATAAATGAATTAATCACCGGCTGTGGTGGGGTAAATGTATTTAATGACAACAGTCTTGATTACCCACAAGTGAGCATAGAAACTGTATTACTAGAAAAACCAGACGTGATTATTATACCCTCACAACACGGCAGTAAAATTGAAGCCGGTGATAAATGGGGTGTGTGGCCTGAAATTCCGGCGGTTAAAAATAAACAAATTCATTTTATAAATGGCGATATTGTACATCGCTTTTCTGGGCGAATTTTACAAGGCATGCAAGCAGTGTGCAATGTACTAGACCAAGCCCGTGCTATAAACACCATAAAAAAATAGGAGCAAAGCATGACTGATCAAGAGCAAAAGCATAAAGAAAAAATGCAAAAGCAAAAAGAAAAAGTGGATGCTAGCATTGCTAAAGCCGATATCGAACGTGGCGTGGTTATCGTATTAACCGGTAATGGCAAGGGAAAAAGCAGCTCTGGTTTTGGCATGGTTTTACGCGCGCTTGGTTATGACCATAAAGTAGGGGTTGTACAGTTTATTAAAGGCCAGCAGCTCAGTGGTGAGGAGATTTTTTTGAAAGAAAAAGCCACACTACTGCCTAATTTTGAGCCAGAAGATTTTTACCAAATGGGCACAGGCTTTACTTGGAACACCCAAGATAAAAGCGGCGATATTAAAGCAGCGGAAGATACATGGGCCGTGGCAGAGCGCATGTTAAAAGATGAGCGTTATGACTTAGTCTTGCTTGATGAATTAACTTATATGATAGGTTATAAGTATTTAGATGAAGCTAAAATCTTAGATGCCATTAAAAACCGACCGTCACATCAAAGTGTTGTGGTCACAGGACGTGGTGGCGGCAGTGCATTACAAGAGCTCGCGGATACCGTATCGGAAGTGAAAGATATAAAACATGCTTATAAGGCCGGTATTAAAGCGCGTAAGGGTGTGGATTTTTAATTGAGCCTACCTGCATCGCTGATACTGCGTTGAAATACATTTTCAGATTAGTCATTTAGTCTACTAAACTCCCGCTCTGAAAATGTATTTCGCCTTGTCTCAGCTTCTTCAGTAACGGCTCAATGGTTGTAGCTAATAAGTTGCATTTGTGGGAGGGCGCTTGCGCGCGATAATTTTTTGCAACCTTTAAAAGTTATTCGCGCGCAAGCGCCCTCCCACGGATATTAATAGCCCATCATTGAATTGATGGGTTACGGTTTCGCTGCGCTCAATCTAACCTATCCTACATAAACACAGTGTTATCGCTAAATTTCAAATTCAATGACACGACTTCTTATATTTCTGCAAGCGCCAATAGTTATATGGCCAAGGGGTTAAAAACCCCGCTAATAACGCAATGGGAATCACCCACCAAGTTAGAATAGCACCGCCCGTTAGTAGATAATCGGTGGTGTTCATAGCTAGTTCCATGGCCAGCATAGAAATAAAACTCATCCCCAATGCCGTTTTAACAGCATGCTTAAAATCAAAGCCATCGCGTAATAGAATAATAGTCTCTAGTAATATGCTAGTGAGTAAGCCGTTCATCATGGCTAATAACATAACGGTGAGAGTGGATAATTCGTGAGGCGTAAATTGGAAATACGCAATGGTACCAAAGTCGCCGATGGCACAACCAATTAAACACCACTTTGTATTGTGTGCGCTTTTAATCCAGTTTTGCTTGTTTTGCCAGAATGTATTCATATGCCTCTCCTTTCTTTAGGTTATGTTAGGCCTTGAAAGGGCATATCCCATTATAGGATTTTGGCTAGGTGTTACATAATTTACAGTTTATCTAGCCCACGGCGTTGTTGTGGGTTTTTTAATGAACGAAAGACACTCGGCGTCATGCCTGTGACTTTTTTAAATTGCCCGCTTAAATGTGCAACACTGCTAAAACCTAAATCAAAGGCGATTTCGCTGAGTGATTTTTCATCGTATATTAAGAACTCTTTTACTTTTTCGATACGTTGGGCAATGAAATATTGCTCTATAGTCAGACCTTCGACAGCAGAAAACATTTGGCTTAAATGCGAATAATCAGTGTGCAGGGTGTCGCTGATTTGTTTCGATAACGTGTGTTGTTTTGTATTGGGTGGGATAAGCTGCTGTAAGCAAATCTTTTTGATGGCTTCGATGGTTTTGCTTTGTTTGTTATTTAGAATTTCAAAGCCAAGGGCGGTTAGTTCATTATCTAACGCGTGGTATTGGGGTGAGGTTGTATTTAATTCTAGCGTTCCAAAATCAATCTCTCCTAGTTGAATATGATGGAATCTTAAGGCGAGTTTACTAAGGATGCTTTCTACCGCGATAATACAGCGCTGACACACCATGTTTTTAATGTGAAGTTTCATTGTCTCGCTTCTTTATTACTTAGATTGTATGAATCGAAAGCTTAGTTATATAGAGTTTATCGCTTTATTCTCAGTTACGTCACCCCAGACGCGAGGAACGAGCAGATCAGGGGTCTATATCTTAGATGTTGCGTATTTCAGCGGTGAATGTGGATTCCCATCTACGGACTTCGTTCTATGGGAATGACGGCGTGGTGTGCAGCAGTTGGATAATGATGAGGCTCATGTTTTCGATTTCAGCTGCGTCACCCTAGACGCGAGGAACGAGCAGGTCAAGGGTCCATGTCTTAGATGTTGCGTTTTAAGCGGTGTATTTAGGTTCTTATCCACAGACTACGCTTTATTGGAATGGCGCAAAGCATAAAAAAACCTCAACCATTTCTGATTGAGGTTTCTTATTTATGAAAGGTAGAAACGAAAGCGTTGTTACGTATTTCGTCTCTTATTTCACACTAAGCTTCTTAAAAAAGTACACGTGCACGGATAGTGCCTTCAACTTCTAATACTTTTTCAAGCGCCAGTTCACCAGCAGAAGCGTCAACATCAATTACAACATAACCAATGTCGGCTGTGGTTTGTAAGAACTGACCAAGAATGTTGATGTTGTTTTCAGCAAAGATGGTGTTAATTTTATTCAATACACCCGGTACGTTTTCGTGGATGTGAAGAATACGGTGGAAGTTACCGTGTTGTGGCAAAGAAACCTGTGGGAAGTTAACCGCAGATAGCGTGGCGCCAGTATCAGAATAAGTAGATAGTTTTTCACCTACTTCTTTACCGATGTTGGCTTGTGCTTCTTGCGTTGAACCACCAATGTGCGGCGTTAGAATTACGTTGTCTAGGCCGCGTAGCTCAGACATGAATTCGTCATCGTTACCTTTAGGTTCTTTCGGGAATACGTCGATAGCAGCGCCGCCAATGTGGCCGCTTTTAAGTGCGTCCGCCAATGCTGGGATATCTACAACCGTACCGCGAGCGGCATTGATGAACAGACCGCCTTTTTTCATTTTGGCGAACTCTTCAGCGCCCATCATGTCTTTGGTGTCAGTGGTTTCTGGCACGTGTAGCGTCACGATGTCAGACATGGCCAATAGTTCGTCCATGGTTTCCACTTGAGTGGCGTTACCTAATGGCAATTTGGTGATGGTGTCGTAGAAGAACACTTTCATGCCAAGGCCTTCAGCCAATACAGATAGCTGAGAACCGATGCTGCCGTAACCAACAATACCTAAGTTTTTGCCACGAATTTCGTAGCTGCCTTCAGCAGACTTGATCCAGCCACCACGGTGGCAAGCGGCGTTTTTCTCAGGGATGCCACGTAGCATCAAGATTGCTTCACCCAATACCAACTCAGCAACTGAACGGGTGTTAGAGTAGGGTGCGTTAAATACAGGGATACCACGCTTAGCAGCAGAGGTCAGGTTTACTTGGTTAGTACCGATGCAGAAACAACCTACCGCGATGAGTTTTTCAGCGGCGGCGAATACGTCTTCGGTTAATTGAGTACGAGAACGAATACCCACAAAGTGCGCGTCTTTGATCTTTTCTTTAAGCGCATCGCCAGTTAGGGCGGTTTTTACGTATTCGATGTTGGTATAGCCAGCAGACGTCAAAGTATCAAGGGCAGTCTGGTGAACGCCTTCTAATAACAGAATGCGGATTTTGCTTTTATCTAAAGATGTATCTGTCATGGTCTGAGCCTTATTAACGGTAAAGCGTTTTATGGCGGCCTAATATTGGTCTTGCGAGCGAGAGGCCCTGCCAGTAGCGGTCGTGTAAAACTTGAGTCTAAATTCAGGCGCATATGGTATCATAATCCACTTTGAAAGAAGCCCCAGCGGCACGGAAATGTATGCAACAACTGTTGCAAATGGCTCATATAGCCAACCAAGCCGCCTCAGAGACTGTATTTTAGGGTAACCATATGAGTCAAAACGCCGTAATTAGCCGCCTTCAAGCCATTCTTGGTGATGATAAAGTCAAAACCGATGCTGACAGTTTAGAAACTTTCGGTAAAGATTGGACCAAGATATACGCTCCCAAACCCCTTGCCATTACCTTCCCAAAAACCACTGAACAAGTGGCCGAGATTGTAAAAGCCGCGAACGAGTTAGAGTTCGCGATTGTGCCATCTGGCGGTCGTACGGGTTTAAGTGCAGGTGCTGTTGCGGCAAATGGCGAAGTGGTTGTTGCGCTTGATTATATGAACACCATCAGTGATTTTAGCCTAACCGACCGTACCGTACGGTGTGGCGCTGGTGTAATTACTGAGCAGCTGCAAGTATTCGCGGAAGAGCAGGGCTTGTACTACCCAGTGGATTTCGCGTCTGCGGGTTCTAGCCAAATTGGTGGCAACATCGGTACCAATGCTGGTGGCATTAAAGTGATCAAATACGGCATGACCCGTGATTGGGTTGCAGGCCTTAAAGTAGTTACCGGCAAAGGTGACATCCTAGAGCTAAACAAAGACCTTGTTAAAAACAACACAGGTTATGACTTACGTCAGCTGTTCATTGGCGGCGAAGGTACCTTGGGTATTGTGACAGAAGCCACAATGCGTCTAACCCGCACGCCTAAAAACCTAAACGTGTTGGTATTAGGTATACCTGAGTTAGATGCCATCATGAGTGTGTTACACGCTTACCAAGGCAGAATGGATTTAACCGCGTTTGAATTTTTTTCTCACAAAGCCATGAGCAAAGTGATTGCCCGTGGTGATGTGCCTGCGCCATTTGAAACCGAAGCCGAATACTACGCCTTGATCGAATTTGAAGCCCTGAGTGATGCCGATATGGATGTTGCCATGGAATTATTCGAACACTGCATGGAAGAAGGCTGGGTGATAGATGGCGTGATTTCTCAAAGTGAAACCCAAGCGAAAAATCTATGGCGCTTGCGTGAAGATATTTCTGAAACCATCGCAGAGTGGACCCCATACAAAAACGACATTTCCGTTGTGGTTTCAAAAGTACCACCGTTCTTAACTGAAATTGAAGAGGTGGTTAATAAAGAATACCCAGACTTTGAAATTATTTGGTTTGGCCACATTGGCGACGGTAACCTGCATTTAAATATTCTTAAACCTGATGCACTGGCCAAAGAAGAGTTCTTTGAAAAATGTGCCAAGGTAAGCACTTGGGTATTTGAGATTGTTGAAAAATATCAAGGTTCTGTTTCAGCCGAGCACGGCGTGGGCATGACCAAAAAACCATATTTAGAATACACCCGTAGCGCCGTTGAGATTGATTATATGCGTGCCATGAAAGCGGTGTTTGATCCTAAGAATATTATGAATCCGGGTAAAGTTATCGACGCGTAGCATGAATTAGAAAACAGGTGGGAGGGCGCTTGCGCGCGATTAATTGGAATACTATATAGAATCGCGCGCAAGCGCCCTCCCACAGCAATAATATTATTTGAGACGTTTAATTAAGTAATAAGAATCAAGGATGATTCATGACAGTGCTAAAAGGCTCTTCAGATATTAGACGAGGCCGCCAATCAATAATCAATGCTGCCTATCATGTGACGTTTACCACAGAAAATCGGAAGCCTATCTTTAGCGATTTTGACGTTGCTAACATGTTTAGACACTGTTTAAAAAACAGTGATGATCAGGGGTATTCAAAAACGTTAACCTTTTGCATCATGCCTGATCATGTTCATTGGTTGTTTGTATTAACTGAAGGTACCTTGTCTAGAACGGTCGCGAGAGTGAAATCAGATTTCTCTCGTAAGTCAAAAATGAAAATTTGGCAAGACGGCTTTCATGATCATGCTATAAGATCAGATGAAGCTTTAATTAATGTGGCTCGTTATATTGTTGCAAACCCACTGAGAGCTAACTTAGTAAGAGAGTTAGGGATGTATCCTTATTGGGATTCAGTCTGGTTAGAATAAAATAATTCATTATGTTGTGGGAGGGCGCTTGCGCGCGATAGGCTCCCGTATAAAGTTATCGCGCGCAAGCGCCCTCCCACAGGTGAGCTGGTTCAATGTTTCAACACCAAACCCAACAAAACCAAACGTTAGATTTACCACTGGGCAAAGTGGTGTGTGTTGGTCGCAACTATGCCGAACATGCCAAAGAGCTGGGGAACGAAATCCCTGATGCGCCCATCTTATTTATTAAGCCTGCCACTTCAGTGGTGAGTTTAGAAAATGGCTTTTCTATTCCGCAAGATCAAGGTAGCGTGCACCACGAAGCTGAAATTGCGTTATTAATATCAAAGCAGGCAAAAAATATCTCCGCGGATAATGCTTGGGATTATGTAAGCCATGTAACGGTGGCGTTGGATTTAACCTTGCGTGATGTGCAAAGTAAGTTAAAAGAAAAATCTCACCCGTGGGAAATCGCGAAAGGTTTTGATGGGGCTTGCCCACTAGGTAAATGGGTGGCGGTTTCTGAATTATCAAACAAAGACAACATAGCCATTGAATTAATCAAAAATGGTGAACAAAAACAAATGGGTAATAGCACACAAATGATTACCTCTATTGCTGACTTGGTTGCGTATATCAGTACTATTTTCACGCTGCAACCGGGCGATGTGATTTTAACGGGCACGCCTGCAGGGGTTGGGCCATTAGAAAGTGGTGATCAACTAAAAACGGTTTTAGATGAACAGTTTAGTTTTACCTCACAAGTATTGTAAGAGGCCGCACCTGCGGGCGAAAAATATGGAATTACTCAACTGGTTTAAAAAGCCGATTAAATGGTGGGTCGGTTTAGTACTCATTATCTTGGGCACGATTCTCATGCGCCAAGTGTATGTCTGGCCGTGGACTCAACCTGTTGGAGCCTGTGCGGTGTTTGTTGGTATCGTGATGGTATTATTGTTTGGGCGAGTTAAAGCAGACAAACAGGATGAGAATTTAAATTAAGTATAAAAAAGCCGCTACCCATATAGCGGCTTTTCTTTTTAAGCGTGTTTTAAATTATTGTGATACCCAGTTCCCTTCATTTGATAAATCATTCGCGTTGATCCAAACATGGCTTATGCCATTTTTAGCATCTTTAAGTGCTTCGTTTTCTTGGCTATTTTTTGGTGCGCTAAAGCGATAATCACCTAAAATGTCACAGGCGTTTTGGCCATCGCTCCACACATCGCTGTAAGTTGAAATATTCCATTCATTGGTTTGATTATGCTTGCACGCAAAGAAGTGTTGGTTGCCACAGTTGGCATCATCCCAGCGACCGTTAGCCCACTGTACGGCGCAATCTTGATTGCCGCCCCAGTTATTGGGCTCGTTCACATCCCAAGACCAAATGCCTGCGGCCATACGACCATCGTTATGGGTTAGGTCATCTAGGTTGACAATGTTGCCGCCATTTTTAAAGGCTTGTGTGACGTCGCCCGCTTCAATGCGTTTAACCGAGCCGTTTGTGAAAAATGCACCAATGGCGCCAACTGCAGTGCGATCTTCCCATATACGGTTAATGTCACCTAGGCCGGTGAACGCTAAATTTTTCATGCCATTATTAGATGAACAACCGCCATCTTTCCATAACACCACTTGTTTGCCTGCGGCACGGACTTGGTTTTTGGTCAGCGTATTAGGAATCGCCTGACAGCCATTACTGGCGTAAACCTTACCGGCTAATTTGTCATTGATAATGTTAAGCAGTTGTTGATGACGACCATCGGTATGATCTTCAAAGTATAAAATAATCACTTCGTTTGGATTATCGTTTAACCAACGGCCCACTTCGGCTGCGCCATCTTTCACAAAGCGGTCGGTAAGGCTGCAACCTAAGTGCAGGTCGCCAATATCAACACCAATACCAGAATGGCACAGTAGTAAATCTGTTCCCCATTCCCATGGCCAGCCGTGAGTGTGTGCTGTCCAGTGAGCATCAAGTTCGATGAAACGTGCGCCAATGCGTAATTGGTCATAAATAGAATGCTTTTGCTGTGGGTCTAAATAGCGAGTGGCATTGCGATAATTTTCTGAATTATAAGAATTATGCGAGCCTAAAATATTGGATTGGGCTAACGGTGTGTCGGCATTCATTTTCCGCTGATGATCTAATGCTTTACCTGCCCAGCTGGTTTGAAACTGAGTAATGGCGTCGACGGATGCGGCGGTTTGAGGTGCGGGTGTTGAACTCATCCCATGGCTTATTGATGAGATTAGTAGGGTAGACATGAACACCCCGGCCAATTTGATTAGTCCTTTATATTTCATTTTTTATCTCTAGTCAGAGTAGGTAGTAAATAGCGAATCGATTTTTATTTTTATCGTCAGCTATTAGAAACTGCTATTAATATTTAAACCACCCATGTGATTCATGCAAACTGATATGAAAACATTGGCCGAAAATGCTATCAGATTGGCCGCGTTGGTAGATATATTGGGGTATGGATAAATGACTGGCCTGAATGAACCAGTATTTCTTATAAAAACAAAAAAGAATAAACGCGTAAATCCGAAGTGAAGTTTTTTAAGATTATAACTTTATGAAAACGTATAATCTTAAAAAAATATCAGTGTGTGAAACTAAAAATATTATAAAGGAAAGGTGGAATTAGGACAGGCGCATTTTAAAATCGTCATAACCAAATTCACGCACAACCTTTAATTTGTCGCTCTCAGAATTCCAAATGGCGATAGCGGGTAAGCGGGTACCGTTAAACGTGCTGGTTTTTACCATGGTGTAATGGCCCATGTCTTCAAACACTAAACGCTGGCCCACTTTAAGCGGCTCATCAAAACTGTAATCGTTGATGACATCGCCCGCTAAACAGGTCAAACCGCCTAGGCGATAGGTATGAGCTTTTTCGTTTGCTTCACCGCTGCCAGTAATATCAGGGCGGTACGGCATTTCTAATGTGTCTGGCATATGGCAGGTTGCCGATGTATCTAAGATGGCCTGCGGCAATTGGTTAAAACCAATGTCTAATACTTCAGCAACCATTACGCCTGTGCCAATAGCCACGGCTTCACCGGGTTCTAAATACACGTCTAGATTGTATTTTTGACGAATATTTTTAATGCACTCAACTAAGTCATCAATTTGATAACCCGGCGCGGTAATGTGGTGTCCACCACCAAAGTTTAACCACTCAAGATTCACAAGCCAGCTGCCAAATTTTTGCTCAACGGCTTTTAGTGTGCGTTGCAGGGGTAAAAAATCTTGTTCGCATAATGTGTGAAAATGAAATCCGCTGATTAACTTAAATGCCTGTTGGCATTGTGGTGTCTCAAGTGCTTTCACCAATTGGTCATAGGTTGTACCAAGGCGAGAGCCAGCTGCACAAGGGTCGTAGATTTCAACATCCCCTTCGCTGTGTTCAGGGTTGATGCGTAAACCAAAGTGTAATTCTGGGCGAGTGATTTTGGCTTGCTCGCATAACGAAGCAAAGCGCATTAATTGACTTGGAGTATTAAATACAATGTGATCGGCAAAGGTGAGTAGTTCTTTAAAATCGCTTTCAGTAAATGCCGCTGAAAACACATGCACTTCACCGCCGTAATACTCTTTGCCTAATTGTGCTTCATGTAAACCGCTTGAGCAGGTGCCAGATAAGTATTGAGTTGTCAGTGGTGCCAATGACCACATAGAGAATGCTTTTAGGGCGTGTAATACCTTTGCGCCACTGCGAGTTTGCACATCGTTTAAAATACGCAGATTACGTTCAACCGCTACTTCGTCTACCACAAAACAAGGGGAGGGCAGTTGGCTTAAATCCAGTTTTGAAAAATCGGTAAATTGCATCTGATGGACTCACAGGTGACAAAACAAACGGTTATGGTCATAACGCGTTTATAAAGAGGAATGTAGGATGGGTTAGATATGAGAGCAACGAATATCGTAACCCATCAGTTTGATGGGTTACGGCACGCGTAAAACTCGCACCTAACCCATCCAACGGGATGAATATTGAAAATTGAGTTTATTGGTCTAGATTAAACTCATCTAGCTCAATCACTTTCCAAGGCAGGCCGTATTGGTTCATGGCTTCCATGAAAGGGTCAGGATCAAACTGTTCAATGTTAAACACACCTGGCTCTAACCATTTTTCTTCGACCATCATTTTTGCGCCGATCATGGCCGGTACACCTGTGGTGTAAGAAATGGCTTGTGATTTCACTTCTTCCCAGCACGATTCGTGGTTGCAAACTTGATAGCAGTAAACAATTTTCTCTTTGCCATCTTTAATACCGCGAACCACAGTACCGATACAGGTATTACCTTTGGTGCGAGGCCCAAGTGAAGATGGGTCCGGCAGTAACTTGGCTAAGAATTGAATAGGCACAATTTGCTGGCCTTCAAATTCAACGGCTTCGATGCCGGTCATACCTACATTGCCTAATACTTCTAAGTGTTTTAGGTAGTTGTCAGAGAAGCTCATCCAGAACTGCGCACGTTTTAGCGTCGGGAAGTTTTTAGATAGGCTTTCTAATTCTTCGTGGTACATGCGGTAAATATTGTAGTCACCGACATTGTCTGGGCAAGTGAATGCGGCTTTTTTGCTCATGGCTGGAGTGGTAACAAACTCGCCGTTTTCCCAATGACGACATTCCGCGGTGACTTCACGAATGTTGATCTCAGGGTTGAAGTTAGTGGCAAACGGGTAGCCGTGATCGCCGCCATTTACATCGATGATGTCTAGGTAGTGAATCTCATCAAAGTAGTGTTTTGCCACATAAGCGGTAAATACGTTAGTAGCACCAGGATCAAAACCGCTGCCTAGCAATGCGGTTAAGCCCGCCTCTTTGAATTTGTCTTGGTAGGCCCACTGCCAGTGGTATTCAAATTTAGCCGTGTCTAGAGGCTCGTAGTTGGCTGTGTCCATGTAATGCACGCCGGCTTCAAGGCAGGCATCCATAATGGTGAGATCTTGATATGGTAGCGCCACGTTGATAACCAGTTTTGGCTGCTCTTGTTTTAATAAGGCGGCTAGTTCAGGCACGTTATCGGCATCCACTTGCGCCGTGCGAATGGTTTGACCTGTTTTTTCTTTTACGCCTTCGGCAATGGCTTTGCATTTACTTTCTGTACGACTGGCCAGAATAATATCGGTAAATACATCTGGAAGCTGTGCACATTTTTGTGTCACTACATTGCCGACGCCGCCGGCACCAATGATCATAACTTTGCTCATAGAGTCTCTCTTCGAAAGTAAGGGTTTCATCTAAGCTGGCTTTAAAAGCCATTACCTTTATTTGTGCTCATAATGACACACATTCTATTAATTAAATGTAGCGCTGAATGCCGTTTGAATAACTAAGTTTAAGTGGCGTGTGCACAGTGACAGTAAAATACTATGTGTCAAATCCCTGAGGATATTGGCAATGTATTTGTCTATAAAGAGAGCCTAATTGGTGATCTTGTGTGACCTACTTAGAGGGATTCAAGATGCCGTTTAGGATAAAAGGAGGGGTAAACCACCCATCATCTCTGTGTCATGGCAAAGGCCAAAGCTATTTGTTGCTTGTGCGCTTTCTGACAAAGAGAAAACGCTGGGCTAAACGTACATAAATCCCCAATAGGAATCACTAAAGTGCCCGCATTTTAGGCCCTGACTTTTAAAATACAAGGAATTTTTAGCACTTAAAAGAGGGTGTTTAAACTGAAAATGTGACCAGTCCTTTAATTTAAAAAGGTTTGAAAACGCATGTTTCGAATCATTATTCGGGTTAGATGGAATCGAATAAATGGGGGCCATAGTAACTATCACAGCCTAGCTGGACTTTAAAAGTTGGCTTTGCTATTCAGACAGGGGTCCTGAAATTCTAATACGTAAATAAATCTTTCAGTATCAATAACTTAGTATTGATAAATTTACATATGCCTTTAGACTGGCGCCGCCACGTATAGGAATGATTTGACGGATAGATAAGTTGCCTTATTTATAGTCAGTATTTTTGTGGCCGAAATCAACATTACTGTTGGTCTATATCGAACTAAAGGGATATCTATGAGAATGTTAAAAAATACAGCAGTAGTGGCTTTACTGCTTGCTTTGATGGGTTGTGCTTCTGGCCTTAACTCTATGCAAAAAGCTGAATATAAAGCTTATGAGAACTCTGGCGTATTAGTGGAAGAAGTAGATCCAACCTCTGCGGCACTATTTGGTTTACTACCAGGTGGCGGTTCATTCTATGTGGGTGAAACTGGCCTTGGTATTGTTAACTTATTATTCTGGCCTGCATCTATCCTTTGGGATCCAATCAGTGGTTACCGTGGTGCACAGGCGACTAACTTGAGCGTGACTCAATACCATATCAAAACTGAATTAGAAAAAGAGATCAGCGATTTAGATGATCAACTGACTTTAGGTCAAATTGATAATACGCAGTACATTATTGCTAAGCGTAAAGTTGAGAAAAAATACGCATACTAATTTTTTAGTGTGTTTAAAAACGCGACTAGGTGTTTGACCCAGTCGCGTTTTTTTATGCCTCAAGTTTACTGAGGAAACACCTCAAGAGTTAAATACAAGGTGGCTTGCTCAATATCTACGCCGTCTTGTTGGCTGCTCTGAGTGATTTGCGCTTCTAGTAAATAAAACCCCGTTTCTTTAAAGGTAACGTTAAATTCCCCTTTGTTACTGGTGTCGATGATCATGGCATCACGCTGATTACGATGACGAGTGCCTTCACGAATCAACCTAATTTGAGTCGCAGCGGTTAATGGTGTGCCATTTAAGATCAGTTGAAAGTTGACCGCTTCCCCTACGAATAGGTCGTTAGGGTGACTGCCCGTTAGCTCTAGCCCTTTGCCTTCTGGTTGGATATTCGTCATGCCATTAAAGCTGACAAATGTTTCGCTGCGTGAGCTCACTTGTCGACGCTGAATATCATAGGCCCCTTGAGGCAAATTTTTGCCTGGGCCAAATTCTCGGCCGGGCTCGCCGTTTTCATGAGTGAACGAGGTGACGACGAAGGGCTTTTGTTCAATCACCATTCTATGCGTGCCCTTTGTGTTCAGTGTCGCGTCACTAACAGAATAACGGCTGAACGCTTGATAACTCATGGGTATCTGCACATTGCTATTAGGTTCAATTACATAGGGGTTTAACTGGGCAAATACACCAGATAGTTTTTTATTTACCTTAATGCCTTTGTCGTTATTACCTAGGGGCATGTCAGGGTGAAATACGTCATTACTGATGCTCGCTTGCAAGGTAATGGTTTCTTGTTTGTCTGATGATGTCATTGTATGGCTGGGTAAAATATAGCGACCATGACTAAAACTTTGACTACTAAATAACACAATTGTAAGTGCGACCAGTGCCGTGGGGATCCTATTTTTCATAATTGAGCCTGCGGTGTTATCTGAATAGAAATGGAGCCAAATTCATGTTGGCCTTGTAAGGTAAAGCTTTGCGTAGTGCCGCCGAGCGATATGTTTTTGGTTAAAAATTCACGACCGCCATCTTCGCGGGAGGCTTCAAAACATAAGCGGTATTCACCGGTTAATTGTTCGGTTTTAAATTGTAAATTGTAATCCCCTGCATGGCGGGTTGCAGATGAAACCGCATCAAAGTCTCGATTTTTACGCCCCAGTTTTCGCCACCATTGGCGCATGTCTTTGAGCCAGTCATCTTTTTCTGTCCAAACGCTAAGGGTCTGAATGCCTTCACGCTTAGGCGTTTCTAACCAAATGGCGACATAGGGGCGATGATAGGGCTCTACCTCTAAGGCAGGTAAATTGAGTTTGATATCAATTTGATCTGCTTGGGTGAAAGGGCTGAGTAATAAGGGCAAAGCGAGATGAGCCCATATTAAATGTGGTTTCATAACATGATCCTTATGAATATATTGTTTGCGTTAGTGTGAAAACGTGGGTATCCAAAATATAAAAACAACAACAGGGGTAACCATGCCCGCTAAGCTTGCGAGTAAGGCGTCACGGCGATATTTTTTATTTTGAAAAATTAAAATGAACCCAGTGATTGAAAAAAAGCAAAACAGCCATGCACTAAGATCAATCACCCACGACCAAACCTCCCCACTATGACGACCTTTATGTAAATCGTTTAATAAGCCAATGCCGCTGCCTAATGTGTATTCCACTTCAATACGACTTTCTGCCAAATAAAGACTGACAAAGGCGTAACCGTTCGGTAGTGAGTAATCTAAATTGATGAGTTGCTCTATGGGGTCAAGGTCAACACTGCGGACGTGATCAAGGCCGTGCTCTTGTTTTAAATACTGAGTAATGGCATCGACTTTAGGTGAGTCAAAATCGAACTCGAAACTAACCGGTAAGTCGGCTGCAAAGACAGATTCTGCACTGCTGGATGAAAACCATTGCGCATGATTTAACGTAAAGCCGGTAAAACTAAAAAAAAGCATCAACGCAAATAACGCACTTGATAAATAAATATGTATTGAGCGGCTCAATTTGAAGGTTTTTTTTAGCCCTTTTTTTTGTTTTTTATGACGGCGACTCATGCAGTTTTCTCGCTTAGATTCTGCCTTGATTGATCACTTGGTAATAAAATGGGGGTTAAGATAATAAACACAGTCCCTATGCTGATGAGCATGGTAATGTTTTCTAAAGGTGCCTGTTCATTACTGATTAAAATATGTGACGACAAAAATGCAGCCAAAGCCGTAATGATGTTTCTAAAAGTCGTCATTAAGGCCATAAAACCTGCGCGCTGATGAGGTTCAGGCAAATGACTTAGATAGGTTTGAATAATGACATTGCGACTGCCGTTGAGCGACATGAAACCCGCAAAGATAACAAGTGGTGCCAGCCAATAAAAAACAAAGCCCGCCCACAGGCAAAAAATAGACAGAATACTGCTTAAAATTAACAACTGTCTTGCCGATAAGTACTGGTGAAGCTTTCCTGTTAACAAGGTTAAAACCATTGTGGTGATACCGCCAATGGCATAAAACACACCAAGACTTTCAAATGGGATATTAAAGTTAAATTGTA
This sequence comes from Oceanicoccus sp., assembly GCA_047621325.1. Classification (GTDB taxonomy): domain Bacteria; phylum Pseudomonadota; class Gammaproteobacteria; order Pseudomonadales; family Oceanobacteraceae; genus Bermanella. Next base: position 190,374 of record JBLHLT010000001.1, on the reverse strand, counting down.
AAATAGCGGCTAAGTGAGGAATGATTAAAAACGCCGCAAATAAACTCACCGCTAATAATGTAAAACCATTACGTAATAGTGGTTTCTGCCAAATATGTTTCAACGTTAAGGCGGAGGAAGGTTGAGATGCCAAATTTATTTTTGGTGTTGCCGGTAATCGCCACCAGCACAATATAGCAAGGGCTAATGCCATACTGGCTTCAACCGCGTATATCGTTTGCCAGTTTGATGTGCTTGCCAAGAATAAACCCAGTGGGACACCTAAAATAGCGGCCAGTGAAAAACCTAAACTCATTTGTGCCATGGCTTGAGCACGATTTTCTTTGCTCATATCAATGGCAATGGCCATTGATAACGCCGCGATGGGTGTACTCACTAATCCAATTAAGCCACGTAATACTAACCAGCTCTCAAAATTGTGAAGCCATGCGCTGATAAAAAATAATACGGCACTGACGCATAACAAAGTACACAGCAAGGTTTTGCGCGGAAATTTATCTAAGTGCTTTGCAAACAATAATCCTGAACACGCAGCGCAAATGGCAAACACACCGCTCAGCCAAGCGGTATTTTCTACTGGCACGCCAAAACCCTCCGCCAAACTTGGCCCTAAAGGCATGACCAGCATGAAGTCAGTGGTTCCTAATAGTTGAACCAGTAATAACGGCAATAGTGACAGTCGTAACAAAATTAACTCGGCATCATATCAATGAGGTAAATGCATAATATACGAATGAGAATTGTTTGCAATTAAGAATTTATTTCAATATTCTTTTGCCGCAAATCACATTCGATGGAATTTGAACATGTTACGCAAAACGGTTGGCAGTTCTGAGATGGCCAGTGCCATCAAGTGTTGGAATGAGCATGAAACCCCTTTTTTCTTTAGTAGTGAAACGGTGTCTTTGCTGGGGCAAGGTTGTGAATATGGGCTACATGAAGCGGTGCCATTTTTAAAATTAAATAAAACCATTCAAGCCATGTTGCAGCAAAGCAAACAAACCCAAACGGATAATCCGGTTGTACTGGGTATGATTCCTTTTAACGAAGAAGACCCGTGTCATTTTGTGATTCCCAATCGTTTATTGGTGTCATCATCATTGCGCAATCAAGATTTAACCCAAGGCCAAGATGTGGGCTCTGGCTGGAACACGGTCATGTTACCTCAGCCAGAAGAATACGGCGAAGTGGTGAATCTAGCGTTAAACGAAATGAGCTCAGGTGTGCTTAAAAAAGTGGTGCTGTCACGAGCCATGAAATTACATAGCAAAACACCGTTAAATCCTGCCCATGTGCTTATGGGGTTAGTGAAACAAAACCCAAGTAGCTATCGTTTTTGCGCTAATACTGGGGGCGACGAATATTTAGTAGGCGCGAGCCCAGAGTTATTAGTGGCGCGCCGAGGGTTGCAAGTGATTGCTAACCCACTGGCGGGTTCACGCAAGCGACAGGCCGATGAAAAGCTGAATGTCGATTTAGAGCGCAGCTTATTAGAAACCGATAAAGACCTAAGAGAGCACGCATTGGTGGTGGATGCCATGGCCAGTGTGCTGCAAGACCATTGCAAAAATTTGCACGTACCCATGATGCCGTCGGTGATATCAACACCCGCCATGATGCACTTATCGACACTGATGGAAGGCACATTATGGGATAGCAATGTCAGTGCCTTGCAGTTGGCCACCGAATTACACCCCACCCCAGCGGTATGTGGTGAGCCTAAATATTTAGCGCAGCAATTTATTAATGAATACGAGCCGTTTGATCGTGGATTTTTCACCGGTGTCATTGGTTGGATGGACAGCCGTGGCAATGGTGAGTGGGTAGTGGTGATTCGCAGTGCGTTGGTTGCGCCTGATTCGCTTACGGTATTTGCCGGCGCCGGTATTGTGCCGGGCTCCGTGGCGCAAGAAGAAATAGAAGAAACCGCAAATAAGATGGCCACCATTTTGAACGTGGTTAATGCGCCGAATACACAGATAGCAGACAAAGAAATCGAGAAGGCAGGTGCGGCATGAGCCAAGCTAAACCGAATGGATTCACACCTTGGCCAGAAGATGAAGTAACAGAATATCTAGAAAATGAGATATGGATTAATCAACCCATTTATTTTGTTATTCAATTACACGCCAATTTAAGACCAAACCAATGTGCATTGATTGCGGGGGATCAGCAATTAACCTATGCCCAACTTTGGCAAGACATTGTTGATTTGAGCAAAGGGATGTTGTTGTTAGGTTTAAAACAGGGTGATAACTGTGTTTTACACTTGGGTAATATAATCGAGTTTTATATTTGTTATTTTGCCCTGCTGCGCATTGGCGTTAAGCCTGTCATGGCGCTGCCAGCGCATCGGTTGAGTGAATTAAATTATTTTGTTGAATTTACGCAAGCCCGTTGTGTGATCACTTCGGACCAAAACGGGTGGTCGTGTCAAACATTGCTTCAGCAGTTAAAACAAAATCTTAACTGTTTGCAGATACCGTTGGTGGTAGAAAACCAGCATGGTGATGACTTTAGCTCTATTGAAAAAATAAAAGCGTTAGGCCGTAGCAATCGAAACCCTTTGCCGACACAAGAGCACATTCTTAGCCAAGACATAGCTTTTTTCCAGTTATCTGGTGGCACCACCGGCGTGCCAAAACTCATTCCACGCACACACAACGACTATGTATACAGCGTGCGCATGAGCAATGAAGTTTGTGAGTTTAACGCCGATACCCGATACCTATGCGCATTACCTGCGGCACATAATTTTCCGCTTAGCTCACCGGGTGCGCTTGGGACATTTTTGGCGGGCGGCTGTGTGGTGTTAGCAACTGACCCAAGCCCGCAAACCATTAGTTATCTTATCGAAAAACATCGTATTACCGTGACGGCAATGGTGCCGCCGTTAGTCATGATGTGTCTTGATTTTGTGGCGGGTCACACGGTTGATTTTACGTCTTTAAAATATATTCAAGTAGGCGGGGCGCGTTTAAGTGAACAAGTGGCACGGCGCGTCGAACCTGAGTTAGGTTGCAAGTTAATGCAGGTATTTGGCATGGCTGAAGGGCTAGTGAATTATACCCGCTTGGATGATGATTTGGATGAAATCATTCACAGCCAGGGTCGGCCTATGAGTCCGCTTGACCAACTTAAAATTGTCGATGAACACGGACAAGATGTTCCAAAAGGGGAAGCCGGTATTTTATTAACCAAAGGCCCATACACTATTCGCGGCTACTTTAATGCGCCTGACCATAATGCCCGCAGTTTTAATGACGAGGGTTACTACATTACCGGTGACATTGTGCGTTTAACGCCAGCGGGTAATTTGCAGGTGATTGGCCGCGATAAAGATCAAATCAATCGTGGTGGTGAAAAAATTGCCGCCGAAGAAATTGAAAATCATTTATTAGCCCACGAGTTAATCAACAATGTAGCCCTTATTGGTATAAGTGATCCAGTGTTTGGTGAAAAAACCTGTGCAGTGGTGCAGTGCCATGGGGCGCCGCCAAAAGTGTTTGAGCTAAAGCGCTTTTTACGTCAGCGCCAGTTGGCGGATTATAAAATCCCCGATCGTATCGAATTTGTATCGCAATTACCTAAAACCCCAGTGGGTAAAATCGATAAAAAAGAATTAAAAAAACAATATCAGCTGCAAGGAGCCTAAGCCGTGGCCATTCCCAAAATTGCAAGTTATCAACTAGATGACGTGATTCAAGTCGAAAATAAAGTGAATTGGCATGTAGAGTCATCACGGGCTGTGCTGCTTGTGCATGACATGCAAAATTATTTCATAAATTTTTATGATCAAAAGCAGCAACCCATTCCAGAAGTGTTAACCAATATTCAGCGCATCATGCAGTGGTGTCGTGATCAACAGATCCCTATTTATTTTACCGCCCAGCCCGGTGATCAAGACCCGCAAGAGCGCGCGTTACTGACTGATTTTTGGGGGCCAGGGCTCAAGGCCGACCCTACATTAACCAATATTCATCCCCAAGTGGCACCGCAAGAAGACGATACCGTATTAACTAAATGGCGCTATAGCGCGTTTGTAAAATCCGATTTTAAGCAACGTTTACAAGACAGCGGCCGTGATCAATTAATTGTTGTGGGTGTGTATGCACACATCGGTTGCATGCAAACCATCATGGAAGCATTCATGAATGATATTAAAGGTTTTTTAATCAGCGATGCGGTAGCGGATTTTAGTTTAGATGAACACAACATGGCGTTGAAATACGTGGCCAGTCGAGGCGGTTGTGTATTTACGACAAGCCATCTAGTGACACAAAAAACTATCAATACAGCGCAAGAACAAAATTTAGAAGGTGTTGCATGATCCAATCACTACACGCATTAGAAGTGGCCATGGCAGATTTATTAGATGTGCCACTAGAAGACCTAGCAGGATATGACGATAGCTTATTAGATTTTGGTTTGGATTCGGTGCAAATCATGTTGTTGGTGGGGTTGCTAGAAGAGCAAGGTGTTGAAATTAGCTTTGTTGAATTAGCTGCACAAGTGAATCTGCCTACGTGGTGGGCATTAATCGAAACTAAAACATTAGCGCTGGCGTAAGGCAAACCACAATGAACATGATGAAACAAGAAACAACGTATTTGCCATTAACCGATGCACAAGCCGGTATTTGGTATGCACAGTGTCGCGACCCAGAAAACCCAATTTATAAAACGGGCGAATATTTATTAATTAATGGTCGGGTAGATGTTGAAAAAATAAAGCAAGCCATTGCACAAGGCATTAATGAGGTGGACTCTTTACACAGCCAATATTTCACCACTGTCGAAGGGCCGCGTATGTCTATTCATCGCCAGTCTTGGCAAGTTGGTGAAAAAGATTTTTCTGGTTATGCAAAGCCGTTAGAAACAGCAATTGAATGGATGCGCCTAGAGCTACGCACGCCTGTTGACTTAGAAACAGGGCCGTTATTTTCTATGGCAATAGTTAAGCTTCATGAAGCACAATACGCGTGGTTTTTATCACTGCATCATATTGCGATTGACGGTTACAGTATGTCGTTGATTATTTCACGGGTGGCGTACATTTATAATCAATTAGTCAAAGGTGATCAAATTGAACCGGTTAACTTTGTTGATCAACACGCTTTGATTCAAGAAGATGATGATTATAAAGCCTCTGAAAAATTCCAAAAAGATAAAGACTATTACCTTCAACGTTACCAAGATCATAGCGACACAGTAAACCTTGCAGGTAAACCCACCGTTACATCAGATCACTTTTTGCGTTTAAAAGGCCATGTGTCAAATAATGCTTTTTTAAATATGGGTAAATTTGCCAAACACTGTCGCACTCACTGGTACAGCGTATTAATGGCAGCCATGTCAGCTTATGTGCATAAAATGACACGTAGTCAGAATGTGGTTTTAGGTGTGCCACTAATGGGGCGGTTAGGTTCTGTGGCGATTCAAACCCCCGCGATGCGTGTGAATATTTTACCAGTGCGGGTGGATTTTAACGGTGAAGAAGACCTTGTGTCACTGGTTAAACAAGTGAATAAAGAATTTGCTTCGGTACGCCGCCATCAAGGATATCGTTACGAAGAATTACACCGTGATTTAAATTTAGTTAAAGAAGGTCGTAATTTATTCGGCCCATTGTTAAACATTATGCCATTTGAATATGAACATGACTTTGCAGGGGCAAAAGCACAAGCGCACAACTTAAATGCAGGCCCAGTGGATGACATGTCGTTTTATTGCTATGAACTGGATGGCCACTTAAATATAGATATCGACGCTAACCCTGCATTGTATTCACAGGTCGAACTTAAACAACATCAAACCCGCTTGTATCACTTTATCGAATCGTTTGTTAATAACGGCTTACGCTTTGCAGAAGGAGATGAGTCGTTAGGGCAATTATCGGATGTTTCATTATTAATGGCGGGGGAGTTTGAAGAGCTGGTGTACGCTAATAATCAAACCGCTCATCATATTCCAAACACGACTCTGACACAACTCCTACACACTCAGCGCACACAAACCCCTAATGATTGTGCGCTGGTATTTGAGCAACAGGTTTTAACTTATCAAGCATTAAGCGAGCGCATTGCTCAATGCGCTCATTGGATGCTGGATAAAAACATTCAAGTGGGTGATCGTGTCGCGGTATTAATTTCACGCAGTGTGGAATTAATTGTAACGCAGCAAGCTATTTTAGCGTGTGGTGGGGTATATGTGCCAGTTGATCCGGAATACCCTGAAGATCGAATTGACTATATTTTAAAAAGTTCCGAACCAAAATTAGTGCTCACTCAATCACAATATCAAGACAAGTTAGCGCAATCCACATTAAGTGTGGCGGTTGATACAGAAGAAGTACAAACCCTTTGGGCGCAGTACGATAACAACATGCCACAAGTAGCACAGCTGTCGCGACCGCTATTACCCAGTGATGCGGCCTACATGATTTATACTTCAGGTTCTACCGGTAATCCAAAAGGAGTATTAGTTGGGCACGAGGCCATTGTAAATCGCCTATTGTGGATGCAAAACGAATACCCAATCACCACTCAAGATGCTGTGCTGCAAAAAACACCTGCGGGTTTTGATGTGTCGGTATGGGAATTTTTCTGGCCAATGGTAGTGGGCGCAAAATTAGTATTAGCAAGGCCAGAAGGCCATAAAGATCCGCTGTATTTAGCGCAACTCATTCATCAAGAAAATATCACCACGCTGCATTTTGTGCCATCGATGTTGCAAGTATTTGTGCAGCAAGCGGATGCGCAAAATTGTGCCTCGCTCCGCCAAGTTTTTTGCAGTGGTGAAGCGTTACCGGTTGATTTAGTGAATGAATATTATCGTTTATACCAAGCAACACTCCATAATTTATACGGCCCAACCGAAGCGGCTATTGATGTCACGTATTTTGCCTGTGAAGCCGAGCAAGATTATTTGTCTGTTCCTATTGGACGACCCGTATGGAATACACAAATTTATATTTTAGATGAACAATTAAAACCAGTGCCAAAAGGCGTGATAGGTGATTTATATATTGCTGGTGTGCAATTGGCGCAAGGCTATTTTAATCAAGAAGAATTAACCAGCCAGCGTTTTATCGCCAACCCGTTTATTGAAGGTGAACGCATGTATTTAAGTGGTGACCTTGCTCGCTGGCGCGAAGATGGTGCCATTGAGTACGCAGGGCGCAGTGATTTTCAGGTGAAAATTCGTGGTTTTAGAATTGAACTAGAAGAAATAGAACACGCCTTAATGCAGCAAACCAATATTCCGCAAGCGGCGGTGTTAGCCCATGAATACAATGCAGGCGATAAACGTTTAGTGGCTTATGTGGTGTCTCAAGATGGCACTGAGATTAACGAAAGTGAAGTGCAACAAGCGTTGTCTGAGCGTTTACCAGAATACATGGTGCCAGGATATTTTGTGCAGCTTGATACTTTTCCAGTGACGGCTAATGGCAAGTTAGATCGCAATAAACTGCCAAAACCAGATTTGTCTGGCAAGGTGGGCAGCACAGGGCCAAGTAACTTAGTAGAAGAGCGTTTATGTAAATTATTTTGCCAGTTACTAGAATTACCAACGGTGGGCACCGAAGATAATTTCTTTGAATTAGGCGGTCATTCATTATTAGCGGCAAAATTAATTGCCTATGTAAAAGAAATTATGGGTATAGAATTATCGCTGGCAGCAGTATTTGAAGCGCCAACGGTAAAAGGCATCGCCGCTAAATTGGCGGGCAGTAATGATGACCAAGCGTTGAATGTTTTATTGCCATTAAGAAAGCGCCAAGGCACACCGGCATTATTTTGTGTGCACCCTGCAGGTGGCTTGAGTTGGTGTTATGCGGCATTAACGCCAGTGATTCCTAGTCATATTCCACTGTATGGTGTGCAGTCGAGTAACTTATCCGATACCAAGGCGCCGTTACCGTCACACATGAAAGACATGGCAAGGGACTATGTAAAAGCCATTCGTGAAGAGCAACCGTTTGGCCCGTACCACTTAATGGGTTGGAGTATTGGCGGCATGATTGCTCACGCCATGGCGGCTGAATTTCAACGCCAAGGTGAGAAGGTAGGGTTATTGGTGATTCTTGATTCGTACCCAACCGAGCAGTGGCAAGAAATGAATCCACCCGGTGAACACGAAGCTTTGGGTGCGTTGATTCGCATGGCCGGTATTGAATTTGATGAAAGCGCACACTCTTGTTTGAACCGACCAGAGGTGGTTGAAATTTTACAAGAAGCGGGCAGTTCCATGGCGCACTTAGAAGCCGATACCATTACCGCCATGATTGAAGTGGTGGTCAATAACAACAGCCGTGTACGTGACACTATGGATTATGTGTACAAAGGCGACATGTTATTTTTCAGTGCCATCAAGCCAGAAGAAGAAGCCTTCTTAAATAAAGAAGGCTGGATGAATTACATGGACGGTAACATCAATGTGGTCGAAGTCGATTGCATCCACCGTGACATGATGAAGCCAGACGAACTGAAACTTATCGGCGGTCATATAGCCGATGCTTTAATTGCGTACCCTGAATCATGATCGAAACAATCGTGATGCCTGAGGTGCCGGCAAGGGGGGCCGATATTTCGCAAAGTGTTGCAATCATCGCTGAACAGTTGGCGTTAAATAAAGTGGTGGGCTTAGGTGAAGCCCACTGGTTTAGCGCTATCTTTGAGCACTGGCAGAGTGTGGCATTGCACCCCGATGTATTGGCGCAATGCCAAGACATCGTGCTTGAAATGGGCAATCAAAAATACCAGCAACAGGTTGATGAATACACAGCCGGCAGTGACGATGTTGGGTTGCAACAGATTCGTCATATGCTGCAAGACTCCATTGTCTTCCCTGTTTGGTTTGCTGCCTATTATATTGAATTTTTCAAAGCGGTAAGACAGGTGAATCAGCAGCGTGCATTATCGAAACGGCCGTTAGTTAAACTGCATGTGATGGAGCCTGATTTTAATTGGCAAGATGTGAGTTCCCATGTGGATTATTTAACATTAAACGCGGGTCGTGATCAGGCATTTTATCGCTACATTGAGAAAAATTTCATATCAGAAAGAAAACCGGTGATGGCGATTATGGGAGCAAGGCACTTATTAAAAGTACCGCAATCGTATCGCATAAAAAATGTGGCACAATTATGTGAGCAATATTACCCTGGGCGACTATTTTCTGTCTGGCCGCATATTTTTAAACATAAAATATTAGATAATCTATCGTTGAATCAACGCGCAACATTACTTTTTACGAATAGCGAATTATTGTGTGATTTAACGTTTAAGGACGTATGCCCAATGCCGCAAAAAAATATGCCTGATAAAACACAAAGCGACACATTATTAAGTGATCAGGTCGATGCTTATCTTATGATTAAGGGCGCTAAGCGAGAAATGACGGTTGATCAGTATGCGTTAGATAATTTTGATACACAGGGGATTATAGCCAAAGCAACGCATTTACATGATCGGCAGAAGCAGCTATTACACAAAATTTTATTAAACTAACATCGTTTTATGTTTCAAGTAGTGCCAGTGTGATAATGCTTTTACCCATCAGCCGATAGTCAGCCACGAAGGTTTTCTGTTCTGAAATGTTTAGCTGTTCACATGCGCGTTTATCTTTTATGCGATAGTGTACCGACGTTTTTTGTACATCAAAAATCTCAATGGCATCGTATTCTAAAATGCGTTTAACCCGTGTAAAGGCGGCTTTATAGAAACTTTCCTTAACTGAAAATATGACAGTAAGCAGTTGGGTGTGATTGAGATGGCTGCTGGGTAAAAAGTGCGATTCAAATACGCTCGCTTCTTCTGAGGTTAATACACTATTAAAGATTAACCCTGCATTAGATTGACTCAAAGTATTTTCTATATCAATTCCCACGCCCTTGATGCGTACATCTTTAATCGTCACTGCCACGGCTAGCTGATCAGTATGGGATATACTGCCAATGAATCCCTTGGGCCAAATCGGTTCATTAAAGGCACCCATACTGACTTTCTTCGTGCATTTTAAATTTGATAACGCTTTATGTGCACAGTCTCGACCATAATAATAACTGGCTTGGCGTTTAGGTTTGGCTTGTAAAATATTATCGGTAGGCAGCTGTTTATTTTGTGTGAGCCACTGCTCGGGTTTTATTGGCTGTATACCATAGGGCTGTAAACAAATGCGGCTGTTTGTTTTTAAATAAGGGTGTTGGTTAATCGCTTGCAGTAGAAAGGCGTTGGCGTGTTGTGGTAACGAACGTAATTCCATAGTGCCTTGAAAATCCTTGGATAAAAGCTCCTCACATGAGGAGCTTTTAGTGGTGCGGATGAATGCTTAATTAAAACTCGTAGTTCAAACCAGCGTAAATTGAACGGCCTTGTTCAACATACGATACGCCAGTTGCAAACACATCGCTTTCATCTTCGAGTACAACGTTTTCAACGTTGTTGACACCTAGTTTCAATTTAACCCCTTTATAAGCATTAAATTGCGCGCCAAGATCAACAATGTTGTAACTAGGCGCGCGACCTGCACTCAGTTCTTGTTGACCAATGTAGCGATATTTTACAAAGGTTTTAATCGCTTCGATGGGTGCATAAGCGATTTTAATATCACTTTGTTGCAGTGGCACATAGGTTAAGCGCTGGTTGGTTGTGTCATCTTTTGCATCGGTGAAGGTGTAGTTGGCGCTTAGGCTTATGTTGTTAGTCACGTCATACCAAGCTTCTAATTCAGCACCTTGATAAATGGCTTTATCTAAGTTGATGTATTGAATGGTCGGTACACCGTTAAATGAACCTACAGCCGTTGTGCTATCGCGGAAAAGTTTATCTTTTACTTCGTTATAGAATAAACCACTGCTTACGCCAAATACGTTATCTTTGAATGCAACCGATACTTCATAGGCGGTATTGGTTTCAGGGTCAAGATCCGGGTTACCTGTTAAATAACAACCACCACCACAACTTAGTAATGTGTAATTTTCAGAGGTTTGCACAAGGTCAGGCGCTTTAAAACCAGAACCCACGCCCCCTTTTACGATGATGCCGTTACTGGCTTCGTAGACGGCATAAGCACGTGGGCTCACATACGTGCCGTAGTCTTCATGATTTTCTGCACGTAAGCCTGCGGTGAGCGACACGTCAGACACGAACCACTCATCCTGAATAAACAAGGCAACTTCGTTTACGGTGTCACCGTCTGGTAAGTCACGGTCACTGGTTAATTCGGTGCGACGCACTTGTGTTCCGATGGACACCAGGTGGCTGCCTAAGTCTGTATTCGCTAATGCATCAAACACGGTGTTGGTTTGCTCAGCGATGGCGGTGCCATTTGGTGTGCGCGTATCACGTGCATAAAGGTCGCTGGCATCGGTGATATCGGTTTTTTCATGCAGTAGTTTTGTCTGGCTTTGCCCCCAGTTCCATTGACCTGCGTGCTGTAGGCTGGTGGATAAACGTTCGGTTTCTTGTGTGGTGGTTGCCAAGGTTGCGCCACGTGCGGTTTGCGCTTTACGATCATCTTCGCTTACACCGATGTTGATCGATAAACTTTGTGCATTGTTAATGCGGTAATCTATATCCATTTTTGCCGATGTTTTGTTATTTTCTTCTAAACCATCTAACGGTGCATAAATTCCGTCATAAGGTTTCCATGCATCACGTTCGGATTTTTCTACCGCCACAGTGGTCGATAATTGATTAGGAATGATCGCGCCGGTTGCATAAGCCGAAATGCGTTGTTGATCGCCGCCTTCACCTTCTTGCTGTTGCGTAAATTCGGTATCAACGCCCGCAGACCAAGTTTGATCCAGTCGGCCCATGGTTAAACTATTGGCTGAAATTTCATTGGCTTGAGTAATGGTTTTTTTGGTGATGATGTTAATCACACCGCCTAGTGCGTCAGACCCATATAGTGATGACATAGGTCCGCGGATGACCTCAATGCGCTCAACAATACCCATAGGGAAGCTCGATAAATCAAAGTCATTACCACGAATTAACGCGTTGCTTGAACTGGTACGTTGGCCGTCAATTAAAACCAATGAATAACCAGATTCCATACCGCGAATACGAATATCTTGGCGACCGTAAGGCCCGCTTTGCAGTGATACGCCGGTGGTTTCTTGCAAGGCATCTGCTATGGTTGCATGGTTTTGTGCGCGCAGTTCATCGCCCTCTAATAATGTAATAGAAGTAGGCGCGGTAAATAAATCATGAGCATTACTGGTGGCGGTGACCACTTGTTTATCGAGCTTCGCTTCATTGCTTGAATCACTTGCATAGGCTTGGCTGATACTCAGCGCAAGGGTACTGCATGTCAGTGCGAGAATTTTAAAAGGTTGCATGTGTTGTCCACTTTTTTGCTTGGTTGAAAGATTGGGCATGGCCCGTGAAAGTTTAACGTTGGTCTAATGTGGCACCGCCATCGACGCGCAAATCATGCATGGTGATGTGACCTGCGTGATCCGAAAGCAAAAATAAAACGGCTTGGGCTATGTCTGCTGGTTCGGCAATTTTTTTCAGCGGAATGCCTAAACGAAACTGGGTTTGGTCACCAGCAATGGTTTGCGCTTCTTGATAATGTTCACTCCACATTTGGGTTTGCATGTCGGTGCGGGTCGAGCCTGGGCTGACAATATTGCAACGAATGCCAAGCTCGCTGAGCTCTAATGCAAAGCATTTTGTTAGCATGTGCAGTGCGGCTTTTGAGGCGCAATACGCTCCCATATTATTTCTGGGTGTGCTTGCGCCATTGGAACCCACCACCACAATTGAACCTTGGCGACGAGGACCCATGACCTGACTTATTTTTTGTAGCAAATTGAAACTGGCGCTAACGTGTACCGACATGAGCGATTCAAAATCACGGCTGCTCATCTCACTTAAAGGGGATAAACGCAAAATACCGGCGGCATGGGCTAAATAATAAATGGGCCCCAGTTGGGTTTCGATGCGATCAATGGTCTCGTTAACCGCTTGGTTGTCGGTGATATCAACCGACCAAAGGCTGGCCTTAGTTTGATAATGCGCGGGCCAGTTTGTGAAGGTTTGCTCAAGAGCAGTACCGCACTTGTCAATGAGGGCAACGGTATGGCCTTGTTCCAATAGCAATTGGGCGATGGCTTTCCCTATGCCTTGGGCTGCGCCAGTGACTAAATAAATACTGGTTGGAGGTGTCATGATAATATCCGCATACATGAGATTGTTAATCTTAGTGATAAGTATTATCATTTGCAATAGTTTAACTTTGATTATTAAGGAATGTCATTCATGGGACGTTTTGCAAAAGCGACAATCGCATGTGTATTACTGTTTGCAGTTTTAGGGTGTGATTATTTACCAAGGTCTGCGCAGTGGCCGTTAGAGCAGGCGCAAACCCAGCAATGGTTACAGCAAACACCGAGTTTTTCTCACGGCGTAAAGCAGGCTTATGAAAACCATCAAGTGGTGGCGGTCGGGGATTACCATTGGAACAACCGAGTGATGGCGGAGATTAATAACTTACTTAAACAGCCTCACTTTTTAACAGACGTAAAACAAATCGTGGTGGAATTTGGCAACGCTCGCCACCAAGTGGCTATGGACGCGTTTTTAAATGGCGAATCCAATGATGCAAAGGTGTTAAATGCCGCACGTCGTGATGCGTTATTTTTTACAGCCTGGATGCCAGAGGTGTACGCGGAGTTTTTCCAAATAGTGCGTGCTTATAATCTAACGGTAACGGCTGAAAAACGCGTAAAAGTATGGCTAGCAGAGTCGCCTTTTTATTGGGAGAAAATTGAGAGTCATGATCAATGGCAGCAGGCGGCGAATCACAAAACCGATGGTTTTTTAAATACCGCGCAGCAAGCCATGGCCACCGGGGATAAAGTCTTTATGGTGTTTGGAGCCTTTCATTTATTGAATATTGAGCCCAAACCAACCAGTGGCGCATTACCTTTGGCGACGTTGTTAAAACAGGGTTACCCAAATAAAGTGTTTACCATTTGGCCCATCACCGAATCTGAAATCAACGAGTCGCTGGCTCAGCTAAAAGCACCCGCGTTACTAACAACGGAGTTTGCAGCGGCTAAGCAGCTAAAGTTGATTGATATATTGCCCAAAGCGCGCATTCGCTTAGGCAGGCTTGAGCACAAAGAAGATTCAGTCCAGCAGTTAGTCGATGGCTTACTGTATGTGGGTAAAAGCGAACGTTTAAGCCGTTTTCCCGATAGCATCATGCAAGATAAAAGCTGGCTTGCCGAAATGGAGGCACGCTTGACCATTGTGGGTGGCAGGCCACTTTCTGCATTTAACGAAATCATAGCCAATAGTGAGAATACAGGGCATTAATACAGTCACTCGAACGATTGACGGCAATATGTAAGATTTTCATTATATAAGTAGCCAAAACAGATGAACTGTCACTATCATTAGGTATTCAGCAGTAACCTAGATACCTATATGACCTATTGTGTTGCGATAAAACTAAATGATGGCTTGGTGCTCACCTCTGATTCACGCACCAATGCTGGGGTTGATCACATTGCTAGCTTTAAAAAGCTACATACCTTTGAAATAGAGAATGACCGAGTGTTGTTTATTCAAAGTGCAGGCAATTTGGCGACGACGCAAAGCGTGCTTTCGATTATTGAACAGGGCATTAATGTAGCTGAAAAGCATATATTGAATACTCATACTTTATTTGAAGCAGCTGAAATTGTTGGCCGTATTATTCGTGACGTCATTGCACGGGATGAAGGCCAGAATCAAGGCATCGATTTTAGCTGTAATATGTTATTGAGTGGTCAAATAAAAGGAGATACTCCTCGCTTGTTTCATATTTACCCTCAGGGTAATTTTATCGAAGCGTGTGAAGATACCCCTTATTTCCAAGTGGGTGAAAGTAAGTATGGTAAGCCTATTCTTGATCGCATCATTCAATTTAACACGCCACTTAAGCAAGCAATGCAATGCAGTCTTATTTCAATGGATTCAACGTTACGCAGCAACTTGTCTGTGGGCATGCCGTTAGACTGTATTACTTATAAAACAGATGGCTTAAAGGTGACTGAAAAAATACGCATAGATGATAATCATGTGGGATTTGCAAATTTACGTCAGGACTGGTCGGCTGGAATAAAAGCCCTAGTGGACGGATTAGATATTCATATCTAACGCAAAACGGCTAAACCTAAAGCGTTAGGTTTAGCCGTTTTTTACTGAAAATACTGCGCCTAGTTTTTCGCTGTTAACGTTTTTACGCCTTCACTGGTTCCCATCAAAAACACATCCGCAGGACGGCAAGCAAATAAGCCATTTGTTACCACGCCGACTATGTTATTGATACGCTCTTCAAGCGCCGTTGCGCTATCTATTTTCATGTTGTGCACATCTAAGATCACATTGCCGTTATCCGTTAGTACTCCTTGGCGATAAACAGGATCGCCACCAAGAGCAACTAACTGGCGGGCCACATACGAGCGGGCCATGGGTATCACCTCAACGGGTAATGGGAAGGTGCCTAAAATGGGCACTAACTTGCTGTCATCCGCGATGCAAATAAATTCTTTGCTGCAAGCTGCCACGATTTTTTCACGGGTAAGAGCTGCACCACCACCTTTGATCGCTTGTAAGTGGTCGTTAATCTCATCGGCACCGTCAATGTAGAATTCTAAGGTACCTGAACTGTTCAAGTCATAGACAGGTATTCCGTGGTCTTTAAGGCGTTGAGCCGTGGCATCTGAGCTGGCAACGGCACCATCGAATAGGTCTTTGATTTTGGCTAGAGCATCAATGAAACAATTGGCAGTAGAGCCAGTACCTACGCCAATAATACTTTTCTCTTCAAGGCGTGGCTTAATGTAATCGACTGCGGCTTGGCCGACAGCTTGTTTAAGTTGATCTTGGTTCATAATATGTGCCCTAGAGAAACATTAAATTTAGGTGTGATTATATCTAAGCACAGGGCAAAATGGTTACAATATTCATTTTTAAAATAGGTAAGTTGATCTCCAATGGCGGATAACTACATAAAACGCATACTAGAAGCCAATGTATACGATGTGGCGGTTGAAACCCCACTATCGCCGGCGCAATTTCTCAGTGACCGCCTAAAAAATACCATTTTAATTAAGCGTGAAGATGAGCAACCGGTTTATAGCTTTAAATGCCGTGGTGCCTATAACTGCATTTCTAAGAAAACCCCAGAAGAGCTTGCCAAAGGTATCGTGACAGCCAGTGCGGGTAATCATGCGCAAGGTGTTGCATTATCGGCACAAAAGCTTGGCATCAAAGCCACAATTGTTATGCCGCGCACCACCCCTGAAATCAAAGTTGCGTCTGTTCGTGCGCGTGGTGCCAAAGCCGTGCTGCATGGTGATACGTTTGATGAAGCGTTTACCTTTAGCCAGAAATTGGTTGAAGAAAAAGGTATGACCTATATCCACCCGTATGACGACCCAGATGTAATCGCGGGCCAAGGTACCATCGCAATGGAAATGCTACGCCAGTGCACGGGTGATATCCATGCGATCTTTGTACCCGTTGGCGGTGGTGGCATTGCCGCGGGTGTAGCCGCGTATGTGAAGTATTTGCGCCCTGATATTAAAGTCATTGCGGTTGAAAGCACCGAAAGTGCGTGCTTAGAGGCTGCCATGAAAGCAGGCCGTCGTGTGAAATTGCCGCATGTGGGTATCTTTGCTGATGGAGTGGCGGTAGCACAAATTGGCAAGCACACTTGGCAAGTATTGAAAGATCACATCGACGAATGTATTACCGTCACCCCAGATGAGTTGTGTGCTGCGATTAAAGATATTTTTGATGATACCCGTAGTGTGGCAGAGCCTGCTGGTGCGCTAGGCGTTGCAGGCCTGAAAAAATACGTTGAACGTACTGGCATTGAAGGTAAAACCCTAATTGCCATTGAATCGGGTGCCAACATGAACTTTGACCGTTTACGTTACGTGAGCGAAATGGCCGAAGTCGGTGAGGGCCGTGAAGTGATCATGGCGGTGACCATTCCTGAAAAACCAGGCAGCTTTCAAACGTTTTGTAATGTATTAGGCAAACGCCCGATTACCGAATTTAATTATCGTTATGGTCGCGACGAGAAAGCGCAAATTTATGTGGGCGTAAAAGTCCCAGAAGGGGGTAAACAAGATTTACTTAGCGAGCTTACAGAAAATGACTACCCGGTGGTGGATTTAAGCGAAAATGAAATTGCCAAATATCATATTCGTCACATGGTAGGTGGTCATGCGCCTGAATCCGTGAGCAATGAAATTTTGTATCGTTTTGAATTTCCAGAACGCCCAGGTGCGTTGCTTATCTTTTTGAAAAAATTAGGCAAACGTTGGAATATATCTATGTTTCATTACCGCAATCACGGTGCCGCCAGTGGTCGTGTGCTGGTGGGTTTACAAGTGCCTAAGGGTGAAGAGGCCGAGCTAAACAAATATCTGGATGAAGTCGCTTACCCATACTGGGAAGAAAGTGATAACCCAGCGTATAAATTATTCTTACGTTAAGCCTAGTTTGACGATACAAGGCGGCTATTTAGCCGCCTTTTTCTTGTCTGTTTCTAATAGCTCATCAATCGTTTGGATATAGTCTTTCAATTTTTTCTGTAGATAGGTGAATTGCTCTGGTTGAATATGCGCGCTCAGTTGCCGAATAAAAACAGTGGTATTTTTTCGATTACTATTTTGTTGATGAATATATTCAGTCGATTTAAACGGATCAGGATTATTGAGTAGCCCCTGCAATTTAGCAATATCAATAGGGGATTGCATCGCTCGTTTAAGCTCGGCTTGATATGCCCTTAGGTAGGCGATACGTGGCAATGTTAAATCATATTGTTTATGGATGAATGAATACAATAACGTGGCCTGTGCCGCGTCAATTGAGCCGAGCCAGTCGATTAATAACGCTTCGATTTGTTCAAGCTTTTTTTCGTTACGCTCATCGACGCTCAGATCAAGGTAATCCTCTAACCGATCTTGGTTACGTTCTTCGAGTTGAGCAAATAGGTGATTCACCTGTTGTACATTTAATTGAACAGCCAAGGGCGAGACTTGTTCACTGATGCGTTGTCGCATGTTTTGCCAGTGTTGATTAAACGAATCAATATGTTGTGTTATTAGCGCATCAGCAAGCGGCAGGGTAGATAAGTCATCCGCGATAGCGAGTAATTGTAAGCGGTATTTAGGCAGCTCAGATTGTTTATGCCAACCTAATAATTGAGACAATTCGGTTTCTAAATTACGTTCTTGCTGGCGGCTTAGGTCAAGGTAGTCATCGCAATACCAAAGGGCAATCCAATCTAAGTGGCGATATGCAAATTGTGAAGAACAACTGCTGAGTAATATGCTTATGATCAGTAAAATAGTGATACGCATGATTTGCCTCAGTAATGAATCAAATTAACTGCTTATACGTACTTAATACTCAGCTGGATTTAACGTCTACGCCCATTAAAAAGGAGAGCTTAGCTCTCCTTTTTAATGTATTTTTACATTATTTTTTGTTCTTGGCTAAGCGCTTAACCCAGTAGTGCGCATTTTTAATGCCGAGTTTCTCTGGATCAAACTCATAGTTTTCAACCTTGTTGGCTTTTTGTGCTTCGTAATCTTTTAATGCTTTCATGGCAGGTCTGGCCATAAAGAAGATAATCAAAATACCGATGATGTTGAGCCAAGCCATGAGGCCTACGCCGATATCCCCTAAACCCCATGCTAAATCAGCCGTTTTGACGGTGCCATAAAATACCGACGCTAATAAGCCGACTTTTAGAATGCCCATCATACCCGGTAATTTAAAGGTGCGGCGAATGTAACTCACATTGGTTTCAGCAATGTAGTAGTAGGCCAAAATCGTGGTGAATGAGAAAAAGAATAAAGCAAAAGCAATGAAGGGTTTACCAAGCCCCGGCAGCGTACTTTCAATGGCCAGTTGTGTGAAGGCTGGGCTATTAGCGGCGATGTCAGCGCCAATATTTTGAATTAGAAATCCATCCATTGGGCCATGAACGTTGTAAGTCCCGGTAATTAAAATCATAAAGGCAGTAGCCGAGCACACGAATAGTGTGTCGACGTAAATCGAAAATGCTTGCACCAAACCTTGCTGTGCTGGGTGGGCAACGTTTGATGCGGCCGCCGCATGAGGACCAGTACCTTGACCTGCTTCGTTAGAATACACGCCACGCTTAACGCCCCAGCCAATGGCGGCGCCAATACCGGCCATCGGTGTAAACGCATCACCAATAATCATGGCAAAAATGCCCGGTAGTTGTTCAATATTCAGCGCCACAATGACCAGCGCAACCACAATGTAAGCCAATGCCATAAACGGCACGATCACCTGAGCCACCATGGCGATACGCTTTACACCGCCAAATATAATGAACGCTAAGGCGATACAAATAAGGGTGCCAGTGGCAATTTTAGCGGAGCTGACTAAGCCCATACCGGTATTCACCATTTCACCTGTACCAAATGCAGTAGCAATCGCAATACCAATGCTATTGGACTGAATGCCCGGCATTAATAAACCGCAGGCAATAATAGTGGCGACTGCAAATATAATCGCAAACCATTTTTGGCTCATGGCTTTTTCAAAATAATAAGCTGGGCCACCACGAAACTGATCACCATCTTCTTCTTTATAAATTTGCGCTAAAGTTGATTCGACATACGCGGTAGAGGCCCCTAAAAATGCCACCATCCACATCCAGAAAACCGCACCAGGGCCACCAAAACCGATCGCCGCAGCAACCCCTGCAATGTTACCCGTACCAACACGGCCTGATAATGAAATGGCGAGGGCTTGAAAGGATGAAATACCTTTGGTGCTTTCATTTGGCGTAAACAGTAAACGCCACATTTCCCTTATGTGCCGTACTTGCATGAAGCGAGTCATGATAGAGAAAAACAAACCAGCAGCGAGACACAAATAAATCAGTGCAGGGCTCCAAATAATGCCATTAATAGCATTAACAATATCTTGCATGATGAAAACCTTTCAATATGAGTTGAGTGCAGAATACCAAATGCAAAACCCGTGGAAAGGGTAAAAACAGTAATTGTCTAAATATTTAATGTGTTGGTTAATTTTGCATCAAAGCGGTGCTAATACATTTGGCTTCCAAATTATACTTGCTTGTAATGATGCATAACG
Organism: Oceanicoccus sp.; assembly: GCA_047621325.1. GTDB lineage: Bacteria > Pseudomonadota > Gammaproteobacteria > Pseudomonadales > Oceanobacteraceae > Bermanella. The sequence goes on along the minus strand of JBLHLT010000001.1, from coordinate 170,219 downwards.
GGTCAGCAAGCTATTGGGCTGGTACAGAAAAAGCTCATGCTTAGTGCTTAGCCCTATTAAGACGCTAGCAAACTGTCTTATATCGACTAGATATAAAAAGCCATGCCGATTCAAAGAAATAGGCATTAAGTCCGGTTTTTAGCGGCTCAAATGCTGTAATGTGAGACTGTCTGACAATCACAAGGTATTGATTTTAAACAGTTAAATTAATATGGTACAAAAGTGCATTGAATAAGTTAACAAACGGTTACAAAAGCCTTGGTTGCCTCAAAAGCCACATGTTAAGGTGCTTAACCTGAATGACTGTCTGAACAAAAATAAAAAACATCAGCGCACTTTCAAAACTACCAAACCGCCTGACTCAGACAGACTTGCAAACCCGAACAATAATAATATCCACGGGAGCCAGACAATGGCAGACAAGTACAAAATAATCGGACCTGTATACGATTTTTTAAGCACTATATACAGTGGTCGCCAGATTCATAAATGCAAAACCGCCATGAACATAGACCTAAAAGCGGATGATAAAATTCTGTTTGCAGGCGTTGGGCATGGTCGTGACGCGATTGACGCGGCAGAAAAAGGCGCACAAGTTACCGTGGTTGACCTTTCTGCAACCATGCTAAAAAATGTTGAAAAGAATTTAAAAAATAAGACATTCAAACATCCTATTCGATTAGTACACAGTGATATTTTAGCCTTTGATGAAGTGGGCGAGTACGATCAAGTGGTGGCTAATTTCTTTTTGAATGTATTCCCTGAAGAATTCATGGTAACGGTAATGAAACACCTAGGCACATTAGTCAAAGCCGATGGTCATTTTGTCATTGGTGATTTCCACTACCCTACAGGTAACGTGCTAACAAAAACGTTTCAAAATGCTTATTGGTATATTGCGGTTGGTATTTTCACTATATTTGCTAAAAACGCATTCCATAAAATTTATAATTACCCAAAACACCTTGAAAACATGGGTTTTTCTATTGAGAAAAAACAATCTTTCAATGTGTTGTTGATTCCTTCGTTGTGGTCAATGAAGGCATCTCGTAAACAAATTGCTAAACCTCAGCAAGTTGATGCCGCGTAGTTACTGCGGTCTCTTTTGCATATAATAAAAATAGAGGTCTGACTATGAACAAAGCCGATATTGGAGCCACTGAAATAAGCCATGAGCGTGAAGCTGCTCATGGTGGTGGCGTGTTCACATTTTCTGAACGTGTTGAATTTCTCAAGAAATTTGGTCGTCATTCCATGGCGTTTTCTGCGCTACAACCACAAATGCGTTACTTTGATATAGAAGGCATAGGCTACATTGCTTATCGTAAGCAATGGGGCTCGGTTGTGTGCTTGGGTAACCCTATTTGTTCAGACGAAAATCGCGAAGTATTAATTCGTGCATTTTGCAAAAAATATTCAAACCCTGTTTTTATTCAAGTGACGCAAGCAGTGGCCGATTTAATTCATGATATTACTGGTTTTTATGCCACCCAATTTGGCAAAGAAACGTTAATTGATTTAAATACTTGGACCATGTCGGGTAAGAAAAAACAAGTTATCCGCACGGCAGTGAACCATGCGGTGAAAGAAGGTGTAACGGTTAAAGAAAGTTACGGTGAAATGTCATACCGTGATTTGTCCGACTCTTGGCTTAAAACACGTAAATGCAAAGGCCGTGAAATTGTATTTTTAATTCGCCCAATGGAAATGGATTACAAAGAAGGTACTCGTCGTTTTTTCGCTTATCAAGGCGATGAAATGATCGGCTTTATATTCTTTGATCCTATTTATGAAAATGGCCATGTAGTGGGTTATGTACCTAATATCAGCCGCGCATCTGAGAAATTCCCACAAGGCATCTTCTATTTGTTAATGGTACAAGCCATGGAAAAATTCAAAGAAGAAGGCGTACCGTACATTTATCTTGGATTATCACCTTTAGCACTGGATTACCCACCAAAAGGTACAGAGTCTAAAGTATTACGTTGGATGCTAGAATTTACCGCTAAACACCTTAATTTCTTATATAACTTTAAGGGTATCGACTTTACAAAATCGCGCTTTCGCGGTGATGAAGAGCCTACTTATGCGGTGCATAAGCGCATTATGCCGTCGAAAGACTTCATCTGTATGTTCAAAATATGTAATGTTATCTAGTGTGACCCTTATATGATCAAGACCCGCCTAATGGCGGGTTTTTTGTTTATAGTTCAATGACAGAACGCATCATTCCAAAACCCTACCTAGAATTGTTGTCACCCTATGCCACAATACCCTTCATCTTGAATACCTCGCCTAAAAGGCAAAGAGCCATATAGTGAAAGCAAACTTCAATTTAGATTTCAGTAAAGTAGTGGTAATCGAAACGGCTAAACAGCCTTGGCAAGACTCCCCAGCAAAAGGTGTACGCCGTATTCCATTAGAGCGTGAGTCGGCTGAAAGTGGCCATGTGAGCAGCATTGTTGAATACGCAGCAGGCTCAAATTTTAAAACCCATAGTCACCCATTAGGCGAAGAGATATTTGTGCTTGAAGGCGTGTTCAGCGATGAAAATGGCGATTACCCTGCTGGCAGTTATTTAAGAAACCCGCCTGGTTCATCCCATGCGCCATTTAGCAAAGATGGTTGTAAAATACTGGTTAAATTGAATCAGTTTCAAGCACAAGACTTACAATCGGTTGTCATCAATACGCAAGCCTCCGCTTGGTTGCAAGGGCAGGGAAACCTTCAAGTGATGCCCTTGCATGAATTTGAAGGGCGCAATACTGCATTGGTGTTCTGGCCAAAAGGAGAGCGCTTTGTGCCCCACAAACATTGGGGTGGCGAAGAGATCTTTGTTTTAAGCGGTGAGTTTAAAGATGAACATGGCCGCTACCCAGAAGGGACGTGGCTGCGCAGCCCACACTTAAGTGAGCACTTGCCGTTTGTTGAAGAAGATACCGTCATATTGGTAAAAGTTGGGCATCTTTGATGGGCTGGAGTGTGTGCTACGTAGCGTTAAACACCTTATGTACGAGGTCGCACCTGCGACCGAATAGCAATAGCCGTAAAGAATACAATTTTGTAATTGTTTAAAAGGTGAATGATTCACTCGCAGGTGCGAGTTCGTACGAATATCCTATCTAACATCTAACATCTAACATCTAACATCTAACATCTAACATCTAACATCTAACATCTAACATCTAACATCTAACATCTAACAGGTATTTAAACTTTATTCTTAGCTTCAATCCACTGCGCCATGTATTGGGTAGATTTCATGGTGTGGTGACGCAACATGCTACCAGTAAAGTTATTAAGTCGATGGTTATCTAAGTTATTTTCAATGTCATGCAAGCGCGAAATAAGTTGTGAGCTGTAGGTTTGCCAAGCAAAACCGTGTGCTAAAAAAGAAGCGCAGTTGTTTTGCAGGCTTCGCCATTGTGTTTCGTTTTCATATAACTCTATGGCATGTTTTGCAAATACTTCAAAGTCATCACTGACCCATGCGGTTGCATGATCGTCTTGTTGAAATAAACCTTCTGCGCCAACGGATGTAGTAACCGCCGGTAAACCACATTGTGCAGCATCTAACATCTTGCCTTTTAAGCCTGCGCCAAATCTTAATGGTGCTAATAAAGCGCGAGCTTGGCTTAATTCTTTAAACGCATCTTCGCACCAGCCCTTGATTAAAAAACCTTGTTTCTCATTATGTAATTGCGTGGCTTTTTTAGGTGGGTAAGCGCCAAAAATATGCAGTTGTGCTTGTGGCAATTGTTTACGTATGAGCGGCCAAATGTGTTGTTTTAATTGCAACACGGCATCCCAGTTAGGTTCGTGACGAAAGTTACCGATGGATACAAAGTGTTGGCGCTCATTAAAATTTAACTCTGTATTGACCTTGATGTCTTTCAGCATAAACGGCACATATTCCAAAATATTGGCGGGCACATTAAAGGTGTTTTGCAGTAAATCCATCTCATATTGGCTAATGGTGAGGGTTAAATCGCAGCGATAGATCGAGGCAATTTCACGTTTGGCGTGTTCGCTAAATAAATCGGCAAGGGCGACGTTTTTAATAACATTACTGTTGCCTTTGGCAAGGGCTTGTCGCGCAAAGCGTAAGCAATGTAAGTCTTCACTATCTAAAATACGTAATGTTTGTGGGCAATGTTTTTCAACGCGCCAACCAAATTGCTCTTCCATCATGAAGCGGTCAAACATCACTGTATGCGGGTTGAGCTTGATTAGGTAGTCATCGAAGCTGGTACTGTTTAGCTCGATTTTTGCAGTGGTAATGCCATAGGTTTGATAGTCAATGGCGTGCTCGCTGGGGGCCGCCGGAGAGGCGTATTCAATTGAAAAACCCGCTTGCTGAAAGCATTCAATGAGTTGCAACATACGCGCCCCAGCGGCGCTGGAATTCGGCTCGGGCCAAACATAACCAATGATGAGTAAGGTTTTCATGTGAAACGGTCGCTGGCGATAAAAGCGGCTATTGTACCCCAATCTTGCTCATTAGACCCTGTGCAGACTTTTAGGCTGTGCTGGGTATAATGATGGCTCTTTATTAATGTGTATTGAATATGTCTGCGCTGCCTAAACCGAATTATAAAAACCCTATCCACATGCTGGCGTTTGGCCTTGGTAGTGGCTTATCACCTAAAGCCCCTGGCACCATGGGGACTATTGCAGCTTTGCCGATATACTGGTTTTTCTTGCAAGATTTAACCGTGTTTAGTTATGTGCTTGTCTTGTTATTGACCATGGTGATCGGCACTTATGTTTGCCATCAAACCTCGAAAGATCTCAACGTGCATGACCATGGTGGCATTGTAATTGATGAATGGCTTGGCATGTGGATAACCATGTTTTTAGCGCCACAAGGTGCGTTGTGGTTATTGTGGGGTTTTGTATTGTTCCGTATTTTTGATATCGCAAAGCCTTGGCCTATCAAGTGGTTTGATAAAAATGTAGACGGTGGTTTTGGCATTATGATTGATGATGTAGCGGCAGGGGTTGCCGCTTGGGTTTGTTTGCAGTTAAGTGTGTGGTTAATTGCACTGCTTTAACTATAACCCTGTTGTTAACGGCGTAAAAAGCTTAACCAGCGCCAGATGTTTAATAAGCTAGCCAGTGCTGCTGACACATAAGTAAGTGCGCAGGCGAGTAATATTTTACGTGCATTTTTGTAATCTTTATCTTGTAAGTATTGGCCATTTTTTAGAATGGGCAGTGCTTTAGAATAGCTGGCGTTAATTTCAACCGGTAGCGTGACAAAATGCACGAGTGTGCTGGCGAGCATGCCGCCTATGGCCACAATTAATGACAACCGACCTACGCCTGGTAAAAAGCTAAAAAATACAGGGGTGCTTAATAGTGCCACTTGTGCGATTTTTTCGACGTAGAATGCAAATTTAGCCAGTGGTGTACGCAGCAGTAATAAAGCCATGCCTTGTTGATGTTGTATCGCATGACCCACTTCATGTGCTGCGGTGGCGACGGCGGTTAATGATTTACCGTTAAAATTTTCACTGCTCAAGCGCACTGTTTTGCTAATAGGGTCGTAGTGATCACCTTGCTCGGTTGTTTCCAGTTTGACGTTTAGACCTTGCTGTTTAATAAGGTGGCGGGCAAACTCCCCTCCAGTACCGGGAAAATCTGAACGCTCGTTGCTGTGTTTTTTTAGCACGCGTTGTACCCAAAACTGGGGTAAATAAATCAATGCCACTAATATGACGAGCAGAACAATCCAAACCATAACGCACCTCAAGTAATATAAGGACAGTATACGTGAGAGTTTCAACATTATTGATAGGCTTTTGCCTGCTGAGCGTCACTTTTTTCAGCCAAGCTAATATAGTTGCGGTGGGTTTAATGCCGGGTATGGCGATTCTTGAAAAAGATGGCCAGCGCTTGGTTATAAAAGCAGGCCAAGAACAGCAAGGCATAACGCTGATTCGCGCCGATAGCGAGCAGTGTGTAATTGAAATAAATGGCACTCGCCAAACCTTGTTGCTGGGGGCATCGTTAGCATCCAGTTACACGGTAACACAAGGGAAATCCGTACGCTTACAACAGGACTTTGGTGGTCACTATTATGCCCGCGTAAAATTAAATGGACGCACGGTGCGTATGTTGGTGGATACCGGCGCAACCAATGTGGCGCTCAGTGGCAATATGGCCCGCAAACTAGGCATTGCGTATGCAAAAGGCCAGCGAATGCGCAGTGCCACGGCCGGCGGAATCGTGAATAGTTTTTTAGTGCGCGTGAATGAAATGAATTTAGACGGCATTACTCGCTACAATGTCCCCGTGAGTGTGATTGAAGGGGCACATCCTGATGTTCCATTATTGGGTATGAGTTTTTTAGGTCAGCTAAAAATTCAGCAAGATAATGGTGAGCTGGTTATAAGCGAATAATGATTAAGATTGTGTTTGTCGAAAAGACGCTAGTTCATTCAAAAGCCATTGCTTCGCGGTAATGGCTTTTTCATTGGGGCAGTGTACGTTATAAACTTTGCCGCTCATGGTGCTTTTTGTAGCACTTAATTCTATAAAATCTTCGGTGGTTTTAATGTCGTCTTTGAAATAATCGTATTTCTTTTTAATATGAGCGACCGCATCAACACCGCTGTGTAGCGTGCCATTGCGTTCATATTTGCATTGGGTGCTTTCAACAAAACTAAGCAGATGATTAATTTCTTGTGTGTTTGCGCTGGCCCACTGCATGTTACAAATAAGGCCTAAAAAAGATAGTGCAATAACCAGTGGCTTAATCATCCGTGACCTCTTAAAAACTTATAACAATGTTTTAATTTTATTGATTATGCCTGAGCTATCTAGCCCCATTTGCGCCCACTGCTGTGCTTGTGATGCATGTTCAATGTACGCATCGGGAATGCCCAGCGTCATAATGTTTAATTGGATATTATGCTGTGCATAAAATTCCAGTACTGCCGAACCCGCACCACCCATAATAGCGTTATCTTCTAGCGTAATAATGTGTTGGTGTGTCTGGGCTATTGTTTTGAGTAGGGCTTCGTCGATGGGTTTCACAAAGCGCATATCCACAAGGGTAATGTTTTTACCGCTTTCATTACTTAGAGTTTCTACCGCCAATTTTGCTTCTTTTAATAACGGCCCAAAACATAACAGTGCAATGTCGCTGCCTTGTTGAATAATGTCGCCTTTACCCATTGGCAGGGTTTCGCTGGTGATGGTGACTTCTGTGTCGCTGGCGTTACCACGAGGGTAACGTACGGCTGCAGGGCCGTTAAATTGGTAGGCTGTATTAAGCAATAGACGGCACTGGGTTTCATCGCTTGGGCAAGCAATCACCATGTTGGGAATGCAGCGCATAAAACTGATATCGTAAGCGCCAGCATGTGTGGGGCCATCGGCTCCCACAACGCCTGCGCGGTCAATGGCAAAGGTTACATCTAAATTTTGTAAGGCTACATCATGTACAAGTTGATCGTAGGCACGTTGTAAAAAGGTACTGTAAATAGCCACAACTGGCTTAGCGCCTTCACATGCCATACCAGCAGCAAGGGTGACTGCATGTTGTTCGGCAATGGCCACATCAAAATAACGATCGGGGAATTTTTCCGAAAACTTAACCAAGTCACTGCCTTCGCGCATGGCTGGGGTAATGGCGATAAATTTAGGGTCAATAGTTGCAGTATCGCACGCCCATTTACCAAAAATATTGCTAAAGGTTTTGGCTTTTTTAGAACTGGCACCAACAGGTGAAAGTGCATGGTATTTGATGGGATCTTTTTCGGCAGGCTCGAAGCCTTTACCTTTTTTGGTAATAATGTGTAAAAACTGTGGGCCTTTTAAATCACGCATGTTGCCTAGGGTGCGCACCAGTGCATCAAGGTCATGGCCATCTACTGGGCCAATATAATTAAAACCTAGTTCTTCGAAGAAAATACCGGGCGTAAAAAAGCCCTTAACGTGCTCTTCGGTTTTACTGGCTAATTCCCATGCGTGGGGAATGGTGCTTAGCACTTTGCGTGAACCTTCGCGCATGGAATTATAGGTTTTTGAACTTAATAGTTTTGATAAGTATTTATTTAGGCCGCCTACATTTTCACTGATCGACATATCGTTGTCGTTCAAGATAACCAGCATGTCGGTATCGGTATGACCTGCGTGGTTTAGCGCTTCAAATGCTTGGCCGGCGGTCATGGCACCATCACCAATAATGGCGGCTACTTTTTTATTGCTACCGGTTTTTTCGGCGGCAATGGCCATGCCTAATGCAGCGCTGATAGAGGTAGATGAATGACCGACACCAAAACTGTCGTATTCACTTTCGTTACGTTTAGGGAAAGGCGATAAACCGTCTTGCTGGCGAATAGACGGCAATTGCTCACGACGACCAGTGATAATTTTATGTGGATAGGCTTGATGACCCACGTCCCATAGTAAAATATCGTCCGGCGTGTTGTAGACATAATGCAAGGCAATCGTCAGCTCAACCACACCAAGGCCAGCACCAAAGTGCCCACCACTTTGCCCAACGCTGAATAATAAAAACTCACGTAATTCACGGGCGAGTTGCGGCAACTGATTTTGCTTCAGCTGGCGCAATTGGCTTGGAAGATCAACGCTATCCAGTAGTGGAGTACTTGGACGGCTGGTAGGGATTTCCTGGAACATCTGTTACCCAGTGCAAACGTGACTTTTAAGGGGCCGTATTCTACCCGTTATGAGTTCAAAAGTAATGAAAGACGCGGGCCTTAATTGACCCGTTTAATAATGTAATCAGCAATTTGGCGTAAGGTTTGGGCATTATCGCCCAGTGAGTCAAGCGCGTTCATGGCTGTTTGATGCAATTGAACGGCTTTTTGCTGCGCCCCTTCTAAGCCTAGCAGTGATACATAAGTCGGCTTATTTAAGGCGGCGTCGGCACCTTGGGTTTTGCCAAGGGTGTGTGTATCACTGGTCACATCAAGAATATCGTCTTGTACTTGAAATGCTAAACCAATGGCATCGGCGTATTGGCTAAGGGCCTCTTTGGTGTGGCTGTCGAGGCTGGCTTGGCATTGTGCACCGAGTAAAACACTGGCCTTAATTAATGCGCCGGTTTTGTGGTTGTGCATGTTTTCAAGGTAGGCCAGATCAACGCTTTGGTTGACGGCTTCTAAATCTAAACTTTGGCCACCCGCCATGCCGTATAAACCACTGGCCACCGCCAGTGTATTAACCATGCTTAATTGCTGGGCTGGCAACAAGCCGTCAATTGGGCCACTCAATAAACGAAATGCTTCTGTTTGTAAGGCATCACCGGCCAAAATAGCGCAGGCTTCATCGAAGGCAATATGGCAAGTTGGTTGGCCACGGCGCAGATCATCGTCATCCATGGCGGGTAAATCATCGTGCACCAATGAATAAGCATGCACCATCTCAATGGCCATGGCGGCGTAATCGGCGTGATTCAAATTGGCTTGGCAAGCTTGAGCACTGGCGTAAACCAACAGTGGGCGAATACGCTTGCCACCATTTAGTAAGCTGTACTTCATGGCTTGTAATAACCGAGCAGCATCGGCGCTGGGCAACACGTTGTCATTGCCGAGAGCGGCATTAAAACGTGCGGTTGCCATGGTTTGAAAATGGCTGAACTCCATTATTGTGCATCACCTTCAAACGGCACCGCGGTGCTTTGGCCGTTCTCTCCGATGAGTAATTGCACCTTTTGTTCGGCTTGGCTAAGCGCTTGTTGGCATTGGCGAGTCAGCTTGACCCCTTGCTCAAACGCCTGCAATGACTGCTCAAGTGTGAACTCGCTGTTCTCTAACTTTTCGACTAAAGATTCTAATTGCGCCAGAGATTGTTCAAAGTCGATAGGTGCTTGCTTGTCAGCCATGTGATTCCTTAATTCAAGACGCCTTGCGGCCATTCAATGATTTGCGCAATTGTAGCCTATATGGCCGTGCAAACTGAAATACTCTGTCTAGACTCAATATATAAGTGGGAGCCCAAAATATTACGGATGTCAGGGTGATGCAGTGGATTTAGCGACGATTGTAGGTTTAATTGGGGCGTGGGTCATCGTAGTGATGGCCATGGTATTGGGGGGCGATCCCTCCATGTTTGTGAACATCCCATCGTTATTAATAGTGGTGGGTGGTGCCATCTTCGCCGTATTAATGAAATTTGAGTTAGGTCAGTTCTTAGCGGCAGGTAAAATAGCCGGTAAAGCCTTTAGTTTTAAATTACCTAAACCAGACGCCATGATCGAAGAGATTGTTGAGTTAGCAGGAGAAGCACGTAAAAACGGCTTGCTTGCCCTTGAAGGCAAAGAAGTCAGTTATGACTTTTTAGCCAAAGGCATTCAGCTGTTGGTTGATGGTCATGATCCTGACGTGGTGAAAAGCTTACTGGGTAAAGATGTGCGTTTAAGTGTTGACCGTCATAAATTGGGAACAGAAATCTTTGCATCTCTTGGTGACGTTGCACCCGCCATGGGCATGATTGGTACACTGATTGGTTTGGTGGCGATGCTGGCCAACATGGATGATCCAAAATCTATTGGTCCTGCCATGGCGGTTGCGCTATTAACAACATTATATGGCGCCATGATGGCCAACATGTTTTGTTTACCAGTGGCGTACAAGTGCGGTTTACGTGCTGATGAAGAAGGCCGTTTACAGAGTATGGTAATTGACGCTTTGCTGGCGATTCAAGCAGGGCAAAACCCACGCGTGATTGAATCGTTATTGCGTACGTATTTACCAGAGAAAAAACGAGGTGAGGATGAATAATCGTCACCTATTATTCACGGAAGAATAAAGGAGCAGATTCATGGCTGATGAAGATGACGCTCCGGATTGTCCCGATTGTCCCGTCTGTCCCCCTAGTTGGTTAGCCACATTCGCTGACTTAATGTCACTGCTTATGTGCTTTTTCGTACTGTTATTATCATTTGCCGAAATGGATGCGTTGAAGTTCAAACGTCTTGCGGGCGAGTTACGCATGGCATTTGGGGTGCAAACCAGCATCAATGCAGACGACCCGCCAAAAGGCACCAGTGTCATCGCGAAACATTTTAGCCCATCTATACCCGAGCCCACGCCGATAAATGAAATACGTCAATCGACCTCTGATATTACGGAAAGCAGTTTAGAAGTCTTATGCCAAGACGCCATTACTGCACAAACCGAAGCGCAAGGGGATACCGGCAAACAAACCCGTGAAATCGTGGTGCCAAAAGAAAGTCAGGCGCAGCAGGAAGCAGAAGATACCGCCTTAGAAATGGCCAGTGAATTAGAAAAAGAAATATCAAAGGGCCAAGTAGAATTAGAAACCCAAGGCAGTAAAATTATTATTCGAATCACGGAAAATAGCTCATTTAAGGGCGGCAGCGCATTTGTTGAAGATGCCTTTTTACCGGTATTAGATAAAATTCGAGAGGTACTGGTCGAAGTGCCAGGGCGAATTAGCGTAGAAGGTCATACCGATAACACACCACTGGGTGGTGGACGTTATACCTCTAACTGGGAACTAAGCGCAGCACGAGCGGCATCGGTGGCGCAGTACTTATTCATCGCCCCTGAAATGGACGAGAAGCGTTTTATGGTCGTAGGCCATGGCAGCGTGCGCCCACTTGTGGATAATAAAACGGCCGAGAATCGTAAAAAGAATCGCCGTGTTGAAATCATCATCGTGAAAACAGGTGCAAAAGATAATGATGATGAGCCGGAGTTGAATTCGGAAGACAATCCGTTTTCAGATAAATTAAATGCGAAACCAGATGACTTTGGTTTAGATCCTGACGAAATATTTTAAGGAGGTATTTAAAATGACAGAGGAACGTCGCCGGTTTTTTCGTGTAGATGATGAAGTCGCCATTAGTTTTCATGCACTGAATGAAGAGTATGGTGGTGAAGATAATGCAGGCACCACAGACATAATCGACATGCAGCAAGAGTTTCATGTAAGCCTTGAAGTACAAATTCGCCAAGCCATGGTGGATGTACGTGCACAATATCCTAAACTTGCGCCGTTATTAGATTTGATGAATCAAAAAATAAATTTACTGCATGCCAGCGATGCGCAAACAGACGATACACCCGTATTGAGAAAAGCCAATTTAAGCGCTTGCGGTGTTGCGTTTACATGGCATGAATCGCTGGCGATTAACAAGCAGCTCATGGCGAGTATTTACTTGCAACCCAATCACGAATTGGTACGCAGTACGGCCCACGTTGCCGCCGTAGATGCGAACCCAGATTACCCCGAAACCTCAGGCGAACCCTATATTATCCGGTTAGATTTTGATGATATGCATAATGCGTATCAAGAAGTATTGATACAGCATGTGGTGCAGAGACAGGGTCGTCAACTGCGTAAAAGTTTGGAAGAAAAAACTTAATATTAATACTAGTAAGTAACGACCCCTTTTATGATTGAGTATTTAAAAGGTCGCTCCTGCCGTTAAATAGTAACCGTTATAGCTATCACCATTAAACTGATCAATCACGTAAGTGGACTCATATTTGGCATCATCGGCATGCGAGTCTGACAGAAACCATATTCCACGAACACCGGCTTGTATAAAGCCTTGTTTTTTTGAAATAGGGTCATACATAAATGTCACCATGTAACCCAGATTGAATTCGAACGACAATATGAATTCTTGAGTAAACTCTTGGGCCTTATTGATTTCGACATCATACGTTTCGCTAATATAGGCTTCTTGCTCACCTGAGCTTTCAATCGTGACATTTGTTAGCATACAAAAAACGTTGCCCACGGGCCCTGCGCTAACGGACTTGTTGTTTTTATAGGCGTTTATGAGCTGTACCTCTGAGGCGTCCATACCAAAGTACAGACTGGTCATCTCGGTTTTGCCATGACCATCTATGGCGGATTGCCAAAGCTCTTTATCGTTATAGCGAACGAGCTGATTTCCATTGCGATTGCCAATATATGAAACATCTGGATCGAGTGCTCGGGTAAGAAGAATAGGACTTTCAATATTATATTTAGCATAGCCAATAACATTTTGAATATTGTCTTCCCAGCTGAAGGTGTATTGGATTTTTTGACCTTGAAATGACATTTCTATCTCTTCGCCACCATTGATCATTATTCTTTCTAGGCAGTCATATTCTGTCGATTCATTGCATTGAGTAGGTAGCGTGCTACCTGCATCAACGAATGTTTCATTTTTATAAAAGTTATTGATGAATGTGCCTTTAGCCGAGCCATTTTCAAATGAGTACTTAATGCCTTTCCATTTCAAAGCGGCTGAGTATTTTTCACGCTCATTTTCGGCCGTTAATAATCCACCTATATCAATAGAGAAATCTTTGTAGCGAGGAGAGCGATATGCGAATTCTTGTGTTTCATAGCGGATTTCATCTTCAAAAGCACCTTTAAACCATTCGTCTGTGAAATCGTCTGTATCAGGCATTGAGTTAGACATATTGTACTGTGATACGGATATAAGGGATTGATCAAAGTACTCGTTCGCCACCACCGGTATGGAGAAAAGCAATAAAAGTAAGGTGGAAATGCGAGGATAAGTCATGGGGCGCCCTAAGAATAAGCGTTTGTTGTTGGATAATGGACTTATTATACGCAAGGTTTTTGATAATTAGTGTAATTTATGCCTTATACCCTTTAATTATCGCGCTAAGCTTGTCATATTGAGAGCTGAAAAAATCAACCGAATCGACCTCGAGCGTGTATAATCCCCGCCTATGAAAAAAAACAAACCTGAAGCAAACGCTAAAAAACTCGCCGATCCATTTGCCAAGCGCGAAGCGGATAAATACGACAACCCAGTGGCCAGTCGTGAACTCATCCTTGAAACCCTAGAAAAGCACCCGGTTCCACTTACTCACATGCAGTTGGTCGAGCATCTTCATGTTGAAGGTGAAGACCAAATCGAAGCCATGCGTCGACGATTAATTGCCATGTGTCGTGACGGCCAGTTAGTTGAAGACCGCGCTCGTGCCTATATTCCAATGAGCCAAGTGCCAATTGTTAAAGGGCGCATTCAAGGTCATAAAGATGGCTATGGCTTTTTGATTAAAGACGAAGGGGGTGATGATTTGCACCTTTCAGCCAAGCAAATGCGCAAAGTATTTGATGGTGACAGAGCAACGGTACGCTTAGCAGGCGCGGATAACCGCGGCAAGCAAGAAGCCGTTATCGTCGAAGTGATTCAGCGCAATACCCATCAACTAGTGGGCCGTTTTTATACTCAGGGCGAAAGTGCCTATGTGGTTCCGGATTCTCGCCGTGTGACCCAAGAAATCATGATTCCCGGCAGTGAAATGAACGGGGCCAAAAATGGCCAGTTCGTCGTGGTCGATATCACCAAACAACCCGATACTCGCCAGTTAGCCTTAGGTAAGATCATTGAAGTGCTGGGGGATCATTTAGCCCCAGGAATGGAGATCGACATTGCGCTGCGCAGCCATGAGATTCCATTTTTGTTCTCTGCTGAGGTTGAGCAGCAAGTGGCTAAAATCAATGCTGAAGTCGAAGAGGCCGATAAAAAGCATCGTATAGATTTACGCGAATTGCCCTTTGTGACCATTGATGGTGAAGACGCTCGAGATTTCGATGATGCGGTATTAGCGCAGCACAATCCAACAACCAAAGGTTGGACACTGTACGTTGCCATCGCAGACGTTAGCCATTATGTACCGGTTAATTCGCCGTTAGATATCGAAGCGCAAAACCGTGGTAATTCTGTTTATTTCCCTGAACACGTTGTGCCTATGCTGCCTGAGAAACTCAGCAATGGTTTGTGTTCGCTAAATCCACACGTTGACCGTTTATGTATGGTTTGCGAAATGGAAATATCACCAGCGGGTGAAATTAGTGGTTATAAATTCTTTGAAGGGGTGATGCACAGCCATGCCCGTTTAACCTACAAACTTGTGGGTAAAATTTTAGAAGATAAAAATGAAGATGAAGGGCAAATCTTGCGAGAGCAATATGCCCATATCGTGCCGCAGTTAGATACGCTTTATGATTTATACAAAACATTAAAAGCGGCTCGTGGTGAACGCGGTGCCATTGAATTTGAAACCGTTGAAACTCGCATTGTGTTTAACTCTGATCGCAAGATCGAAGACATTGTGCCAGTGCATCGTAACGATGCGCATAAGGTTATTGAAGAATGTATGTTGTGCGCTAACGTCGCCGCGGCACGCTTTTTAGAACAACATAAACAGCCAAGCTTGTTCCGTGTGCACCAAGGGCCAAGCGAACAAAAGCTTGAGAACTTAAAGCAATACTTAAACGAAAGCGGCATTGCGTTATCGGGTGGCTTAAAGCCATCGCCAAAAGATTTCTTGCAAGTGATGCGTCAAATCGAAGGTCGCCCAGACGCGCACTTGATTCAAAGCATGTTGTTGCGTTCTATGAGTCAGGCGGTTTATCAACCAGATAACGAGGGTCACTTTGGCTTGGCTTACCCAGCCTATACCCACTTTACGTCGCCGATTCGTCGCTACCCAGATTTAATGGTGCATCGTGCCATTCGTCAATTGGTGCGCAGCGACAATCAAGAAGAAAGCTTACTGCAAACGATTCGTCGCAGTGAAGGTGCTAGCGTTATAAGCAAAAAAGAAATTTATCCTTATGACATGGCTGCGCTTTTACAATTTGGTGAGCAATGTTCATTAACTGAACGCCGTGCCGATGACGCCACCCGCGATGTGATGGACTTCTTGAAATGCGAGTACATGCGTGCGCACGTAGGCGAAACGTTTGAGGGTGTTATTAGTACCGTCACTAACTTCGGTATCTTTGTACAGCTTAAAGATTTGTATATTGAAGGCCTCGTTCATGTGACCAACCTGACAAGTGACTTTTACCAGTTTGACCCGATACGTATGCACTTACGTGGCGAGCGTTCTGGTCGTATTTTCCGCATGGGCGATACGGTTGAAGTGATTGTGAGTCGTGTTGATCTTGATGATCGAAAAATCGATTTTCAAATGATCGGTGCAGAAATTGATGACGTAGCCAAAACAAAAGGCAAGCCTCGCTCAAGTGGTAAACGCAGTATCGGCACGGTGCGCAAACGTAAGCCGGAATTAAAAACGACGGAAGGCGAAGGCGATAAAAAAGACCCTTACGCTAAAGCGAAAGCCGATAAAAAACAGCTTATGGATGAAGCAAAAAGCGCGGCGAAAAAAAAGAAAAAGCCCAGTAAACGCCAAAAACTAAACAATGCAAAAAAGAAAGCCACCAAGAAAACGGCTAAAAAGAAAAAGTAGAGATTCGATACCGTTATGAGTGATGAAATTGTTTTTGGTATTCACGCCGCTAATAATGTTTTAAAACGTTCTAGCGAACGTGTACGCGAAATGTATGTACAGCAAGGGCGTGATGACGAGCGCCTACAAGAGCTGTATAGCCTTGCTAAACAAAACGGCATTTCCGTACAGGTGGTGAAAAAAGCGTTCTTAGATGAAAAAGCCGAAGGCAATCATCAGGGCATTGCGTTGCGAGTGAAGCCCGCCCAAGTTAAAGGTGATAACGAGTTATTACGTCAGCTTGATGCGCTAGATGAACCGCCATTTTTGTTGATACTCGACAGTATTACCGACCCACATAATCTAGGTGCGTGTTTGCGCACCGCCGATGCTGCGGGTGTACATGCGGTGATTGCGCCTAAAGACAAAGCTGTGGGCATTACCTCTACTGTGAGTAAAGTGGCTTGTGGTGCGGCGGAAACCGTGCCGTTTTATCAGGTAACCAATTTAGCTCGCTGCCTGAAAGAGCTACAAGATCGTGGTATTTGGCTTTATGGCACCGCCGGTGAAGCCAGCGAATCGGTATATAAAACCGATCTTTCTGGCCCTGTGGCCATTGTCATGGGCGCTGAAGGCAAGGGTTTACGCCGTTTAACCCGTGAAGCTTGTGATCACCTTATCCACATCCCGATGAAAGGGGATGTTAGCTCACTGAATGTTTCGGTAGCGACTGGGGTGTGTCTATTTGAAGCCCTACGCCAGCGAACCATTTCCGAAAGCTAATTCAGTGTAATAGCCGCAATTATCCCATCTTTGTCTACTCTTAATGTATGTCACATGCGTTAAGAGATAGACCTCTTGTTAATATCACTTGATTCACTAATAGGTACTGCTTTTTATTGTTGCTGGGCGCGACAGTGAAACCGAGCGGCCTATCTATTCGTTTGGCGACGCTCATGCTGGTCGCCACCTTGGTCATGCAACTAGGTCATGGTTTGTATCGTTTCTCGGTGGATGTGCCACAAGCGAAGCAGCAGAGCATTGAAGGCATTAATAATCTGGTAGTCAGTCTTAAACCCGCTTTGGCCGAGGCCTTATATCAATTTAATGAAAGCCTTTCGGATAAACTACTAAAAATATTTCAAGCCAATGATGCCGTCCGAATTGCGTGGTTATTAGATTACGATGCGTCGGGTGTTGGTGTTTGGGTGCGTGATGAAACCGCCGATCCTTCGGCTCAGCAATATGAAGCGACTTGGCCTTTACACTATGAAGACAAAGAAATTGGTAAATTGATATTACAAATTGATATGTTGGTGGTCGAGCAAGCGGCTATTGATCATGTTTGGAATATTATTTTATTTTCAGTGTTTATAGGGTTATTCGCGTTGCTACTGCTGTATTTTATTGCACAGGCCATTGTTACCCGTCCAATCGAGTCGCTATCGAATGCGGTTGGCGTGTTTAAAAGCCATGACTTTACTAAACATGATGTAGCTACGCTCGACAATGTAAAAGCGTATTACGAAGTTGAAACGTTAAGGCTCACAATTAAAGCTATTTTATTAGAATTAGCAGATCACCTTGGCCGTAATGAGCAAGACAT
This sequence comes from Oceanicoccus sp., assembly GCA_047621325.1. Classification (GTDB taxonomy): domain Bacteria; phylum Pseudomonadota; class Gammaproteobacteria; order Pseudomonadales; family Oceanobacteraceae; genus Bermanella. Next base: position 152,396 of record JBLHLT010000001.1, on the reverse strand, counting down.
GATGAACTTAAAAGAATTCAATCACGCTTTAGAAGAGCAAGTGCTGATTCGAACGGAAGAGCTCGAGCTAGCTAAAAATAATGCAGAAGTCGCCAATCGAGCAAAAACGGATTTCTTAAATGTGATAACTCATGAGTTACGTACCCCTTTAAATGGCGTCTTGGGATTTTCAGGGATTTTAAAAACGAGAGAGCTCACAGAAAAAGATAAAAAATTAGTGGAAAATATAGAACATTCAGGGCAAGGATTATTACTGCTATTGAATGATATTATCGACTACGTTGGCTTAGAAAGTAAGTCATTAACGTGCCAAATGTTCTCAGTGCATGACGCTTTATTATCTGCATTTAATGAGAGAAAGGCCGCCGCGCAGTCAAAAGAATTAGAATATAACTTTGAAGTTGATAGCACAATCACCATGCTGGGTGACCCAAAACGGCTGGCAATATTGGTTCGTCAATTACTCGATAATGCGATTAAATTCACTCATACCGGTTCGGTGCTCTTGACTTGTTTTCCTCAGACAGATGGTACGGTTTTGCTTAGCGTAACCGATACGGGTATCGGCATGGAGGATAGTTGTTATGGCGTTTTTAATGCGCAAGCGTTTACGCAAGGTGAGCAAGGGTTAAATCGCAGCAATGAAGGGCTGGGTTTGGGTTTAGCCATTGTCGAGCGCATATGCAAAAAATGGCCTGCCCACATGACGTTTGAAAAAAACACGCCACAAGGTACCAAGGTCAATGTCGTGCTGTGTGATATAAAAGAGAAACGGTAATGATTACAGTTTTAGTTGCTCGCGTAATTGCTGTAAATGCAGTTGCTTTTCTTGGCGAGTGAGAGGTGTGGTAATGTCAGCCGGTATCGCTTTTACCATAGGTATATCGAGTTTCTCACCTTTGATAACACGCTCGCATAACATCTCGTAGTTACGTTTAAACACCGGAAAAACTTTATCTTTGGGCTCGCTCGATAAAAAGAACCAATCGGTGGCTAAACCCGCAAAATACACCGCAGGATGACTCCATTTATAGGTTTTTTTAGGTTGAGGGGCGCGGCAAGCCTCTATGTAAGCACTCTCTGCGCCTAGTAGGCCAAAAATATCGTAAGCATTTTCACAATACCCTCGAAACGTTGCAAGGTTCGGTAAGTAACGCTCATGCTGAATGACTTGCTCGGCGGCTTTTTGTATGAGCGTTGCAGGAAAGTCAGCGAGATTTTTTAACCACAAACGCATGGCGGCTGTCGAACTTTCAACGTTTGGATACGCAGCATTGAATTGGTTGCCATAGTTGATGCGCATTAATTCAAACGAGGCAGCCAAAGACGATTTAAGCTCTTTAGAGATCGTTTGCCCAGCTGAGGTCGGTGACTCTTTCGGCGATGCTTGTACTTGCAATGTAATCTCGTTGAGAAGTTGCGGCGTTACCTTGCTGACCATTTAAGCGCTTACTCCATAAGTGTTTGGCATGTTGTAAAAACTTGCTATTCCAAGAGGTGTGCAGCTGATTACTGTCACGCCAGTATAAAACAAATTCTGGCACGATGCTTTGCGCAAAATTGCGATCAATACTTGCCATCGCCAAAATTTCAAATACATCTTCAGAGGGTGTCCAGCCATCGTACATGGGCACAGGATCACTGGGATGCGCCAAGCTTGAACTAAAGCGCGCCCATTGACGGCGAACCCATGCGACAAACTTGGTGTTCCAAGTATCGTGAGCATCGCCTTTTTCTTTCCAATATAAAATAAATTCGCTAATGCAGTCCTGCATAAAGCTTGGGTCGACACCGGCTTTTTGTAGGATCTCTAAGGTGCTGTCTTCAGGTTGCCATTCAGCGGTCATTTGCATTTTGCGATTAGCATCCCCTTGGAAAACAGCAGGATGACTTTGATCTTCTTTATTGCGTTTATTAACCCAGCGAATAAACATGGTTGACCAGCTGGCGGCTAGCGTACCTTGGCTTTGGTGGTGATAAACAAATTCTTTCACTTGCGCTTGAGCATAACGTTTGGCAATGCCAAGGGTTTCTGCAATATAGCGCAAGGTTTCGTGATCAGGCTGCCAATTGGCAGCAATCACATTTTTATACTGTTGCTGAGATTGTTTGTAGGCTTGTTGAGTTTTACTTTGCTGCCCACTGGCCGGTGCTTTGGCTTGAAAGCTATAAAACAGTTGATCGCTTTGACCAAATGGCGGGCTGTTGTAATGCACGATGCCTTTGTCGGATAGGTTTTTTAAAATACGCTTGATTTGGGCATCGTCCCAAAAAGGTAACCACTTACGCAGTGTGATCTTATTGATGAACTGCCAATCCGCATCATGAGGTTGCGCGCCATCATTAAGCGCTTGTAAGACAATTGCCTCTTCAAGACCTATGGTGGCAGCAAGGCTAGGTGAAACCACTAGCATGCGTTCTGGAATTAAACTGTGACCCATAATTACTACGTATTCATCTTAAAAGCGGTACAATGCCAGGGGATTTGCAGGGTGTAATGGTACAACTAAGCTAAAGTATTTGTATGAAATTACCTAGGACATTTCATGTCATAGGTAACAAAAACCAGTTGGCGTGTTGCCAAGGGTTAGTTACAAAGTATGCCGTGAGCTTAGAATGTGTACGATGCAAATTTGAACCGGCGAGTATAACGCATTTTTATCAGGTAGGCAGTATGGCAAGGGCCACACAAGCAATCATTGATCTTCAAGCATTACGTGAAAATTATCAGCTAGCCAAGCGCAGTGCGCCTAAAAGCCATGCCTATGCGGTCGTAAAAGCCAATGCATATGGCCATGGTGTCAGTGAAGTGGCGAGCGCGCTGGCACCAGCGGTTGATGGTTTTGCGGTGGCATGCGTCGACGAAGCCGTGACGTTGCGTGAGCTGGGTATTTTATTACCTATCTTAGTACTAGAAGGCCCAATGGATGCGCAAGAGTGTCTAACCGCTGTAGAGCTAGACCTAGAGCTGGCATTGCATAATCAGCAGCAGGTTGCTTGGTTATCCGAATTAAGTGGCGGCACCATTCATGTGTTTGTGAAGGTGGACAGTGGCATGCATCGCCTCGGCTTTGCTGTGCAGGACGTGCCCAGTGTCGTGAGCCAATTACGAGCTTTAAATGTGGTGAGAGATATTCAGTTGATGAGCCATTTCGCCTGCGCAGACGAGACGGGACACCCATTTATAGAGCAGCAAATACGGGCATTACAGCCGTTGCTCGCAATGAAACTCCCTATGAGCTTGTGTAATAGCGCTGCGGTACTGACATTGCCTCAGTGTCATCATCAAGCTATTCGCCCCGGCATCATGCTGTATGGTTCTAGCCCGCTTGTGGATAAAACCGGCCCAGAGTTGGGTTTGTTGCCCGTGATGACCCTGCAAAGTGAGATCATCGCGTTACATGATGTGCGTGCGGGTGAAAGTGTGGGTTATGGTCAAGCCTATGTAGCGGATAAAAATTGCCGTATTGCCGCAGTGGCGATTGGTTATGGTGATGGTTATCCTCGTAGTGCTAAAAATGGCACACCGGTGTTGATTCACGGCCAGCAGCGTCCTTTAGCGGGTCGAGTTTCAATGGATATGATTACCGTCGATGTAACGGGCATGGATGTCGCATTAGGTGATACCGTTACCTTATGGGGCACTGGCTTAAGCGCTGACATAGTCGCGAAACACTGCGACACCATTTCTTATGAATTATTCTGTCAGGTTACTTTGCGAGTAAAGGTTCGATATCTGGGGCGTTAATTACAGCTGTGCACTTTATCAGGGCTTAAAATCGTCTAAGCTTTAATAAGAGAGTTGATTGAACATTTGTTCACAAAAAGCCCCGTTTTATTTGGCTTTTTGTTATGATATGCCTCCAAATTCAGCCGTGTAGTCATAAAACGTCACGGCAGCCCTACCGTTTACTTTTACAAAAAGTATGGGTGTTTTTAAGCACAGGTAGCGGGCCAGTTTTTATTAAAAGTAGAGCGTGAAAACCATGACAGTTAAAACGGTAGATGTCTTACTAGTCGGTGCAGGTGCGATGAGCAGCACTCTTGCCATGATCCTCAAACAATTAGACCCTTCATTAAAAATAGGCGTGGTCGAGCGCTTAAAAAGTGTTGCAAAAGAAAGCACCGATGGCTGGAATAATGCCGGTACGGGGCACGCTGCGTATTGTGAACTCAATTACACCCCAGAAGATGATCAAGGTAATGTGGATATCTCAAAGGCACTGACGATTAACTCTATGTTTGAGTTGTCGCTACAGTTTTGGAGCCACTTAGTTAAAACGTCTGTTTTGCCAAATCCCCAAGAATTCATTAATCGCACGCCGCATTTGAGCTTTGTGTGGGGTGAGAAAAATGTCGCATTTTTGAAAAAGCGTTTCGAGTTAATGAGTGCCCATCATTTGTTCAAAGGGATGCAATACAGCGAAGACCCAGAGCAATTAATGCAATGGATGCCATTAATTATGAAAGGCCGTGATCCAAAAGAGCCGGTTGCAGCGACGTTTATGCCGCACGGTTCGGATGTCGATTTTGGTTCGCTTGCTCGCTACATGATGGCGCACCTTGTTGAACAAGAAAATTTTGAATTAATCCTAAATCACGATGTAGAAGATTTGCAACGCTCAAGCCAAGGTGGTTGGTCGGTAATAATAGAAGATCGTGAAAGTGGCAAGAAAAGCCGAATCCGCTCTAAATTTGTATTCTTAGGTGCTGGTGGTGGTGCGTTGCCGTTGTTACAGAAATCAGAAATTCCTGAGAGCGATGGTTATGGCGGCTTCCCTGTCAGTGGCCAGTGGTTAGTGTGCAGCGATACAGAAGTGGCTAAACAGCACCATGCAAAAGTATATGGTAAAGCCGCAATTGGAGCGCCGCCAATGTCGGTGCCCCATCTTGATACCCGCATGATCAACGGTAAGAAAGCGTTATTGTTTGGCCCATTTGCCGGTTTCACCACTAAGTTTTTGAAGAAAGGGTCGATTCTCGACTTGCCGTCTTCGATTCGTGGTAATAATTTGAAGCCGATGATGTCGGTCGGCATGAATAATATGGACTTAACCAAGTACCTTATTAGTGAAGTGTTTCAGTCTAATAGTTCTCGTATGAGTGCGTTGCGTAACTACTTCCCGAAAGCGAAAAATGAAAATTGGACATTGGCCGATGCGGGTCAGCGCGTACAAATTATTAAGAAAGATGCAAAAGGCGGCGGTAAGTTAGAGTTTGGTACCGAGATTGTTGCGGCGCAAGATGGCTCACTGGCTTCTTTGCTGGGAGCCTCGCCTGGTGCGTCGACCGCGGTGCATGCCATGATTGATGTCATTGAACGCTGTTTTGCTGATCGTTTAGAGAATGATCAATGGAAAGCCAAACTGAAAGAAATGATCCCATCTTATGGTGAGTCTTTAATTAATGATGAGCAGCTACTAAATCGCGTGCGTCAAGATACCCTTGCTACTTTAAATCTAAATTCTTAGGTTATCGACACCTCGTCTATACAGACGGGGTGTCTTTTTTTTAAACTGGCTGGTCTGTGCTAGGCCGAAGTATTTTTTATCTACTATAGTTTGAAGACAGCCAAGTAAAGAGTCTTAAATAGTCTTTGGCTTTATCAGGGAAGAACCCGGAATGCTTTGTTGCATTATTGGGTACTAGTTATGTTTTGCTGAGTCAGTAGAATATGGCGCTTAATTTGCTGTTTCAAACTTTGCCTACTTCAATGTTTGATTGGCGTTATACATGGAAGGCACCATGATTCGTATTCTTGTATTTATTTTTGTTCTTTTAAGTCCATCGCTGTTGTTGGCGGCTGAGGGCGAAACATTAAAAAGTGACACAAAAGAAACTTGGGGCTGGCGCACCGCCATGATCACCAGTTTGATGTTAACGCTGGGCACGAATCCGCTGGATGCCGATGAGTATAGTATAACGCCAATGTCGTCAGAGGATTTGCTGGGCGTTAAAATGGGTTTTCGCTGGTATAAAAACGATGTGATTGGCCACTTAGGGGATGCGGAGCTTACTCACTATTATTTATTTGCCTATAACTACTGGCAAAGCACGATTGTTGATGGGCAAGAAGGGGTCGTCAATGGTTTAGAGTTCATTCCTGTGTTTCGTTTGAACTGGTCTTATTCTAGTATCCTCAGCTTTATTGAAACCTCGGTTGGTGCATCAGTTTTATCGCGCAGCAGTATCAATGATCGGCAGCTCAGTACTAATTTTCAATTCTCAAACTCTTTGGCGTTTGGGGGGTATTTTACTCCTCAAGCGACTTGGACGTTACAGCTTCAGCACTACTCAAATAATAGTATTAAGTTGCCTAATAACGGCGTCAATTTTTACAACCTGAACTTTGCATTTCGCTACTAAAATTCTGGTTAAGCGTAAATAGCCATTTCACGAGTAGTATCTATACTCTGTACTTGCAGCGAGGTTTTTATGCGAGTATTGATTATTTGTTTGTCCTTAATATTTTCCTCTCATACGTTGGCATGTTCACAGCCTATTACGATTAACTATGCGCCATTTGTTAGTCCGTTAGTGGTAACAAAATTCTTTGGCGAATTTCATCAGCAATTAGAGCAAGCATCAGGTTGTTCGGTTAGCTATACGATTCAAAGAGACTTTGAAGAATTTGTTATGGCATTATTTCGTCGTGAGTACACGTTGGCAGTTGTGCCTGGCCCGTACTTTAATGTGTTAAAACAATTGGATTATTCTGCGGTTGCGTCACAAATTATTAATGGCCCAAGAAAGGCATATGTAATCGCTAGAAAGAAAGAAAATATTTTCAATATGAACGATCTGGCAGGCCGCAAGGTGTTGGTAAATAGCCCTTTGTCGGCCAGTGGTAGTGTCTTTTTAGAGGCTGCCAGAAACTTGGATTTATTAAAGAAAATGGAGATTCAACATCGTAATTCCTATGACAATATGATGATGTCGGTATTAAAAGGGGGTTGGGATGCTGCGGTTATCATTACTGAATATTGGTACTCTTTAGATGAACGCATTAGGCAAAATCACTTAAGGATCGTCGAGGAATTAGAAGCAAATGTATCGACCGAGTTTGTGATTTTAAAGGAGCGGGTGTCATTGGCTCCAATGGTTTATAAGGCGTTGCAGTCCAGTAATATTGAATGGGGAAAGCCGAATAGTCAGGCAACGGGCCCTGAGCACTTAGAAATTCTATTGCATGCGAAACTCAAAGAGTTTCAACAAGGGCAGGTTATTGCACTGCCTTAACCCCTTTTAAGAGCCTTTCTTATCTTGATTTTTTTCTAAATACGCGATGGCATTGGTCACGGCCTTTTCGACTTTTCCATCAATTTCTTCGTGTTCTAGTGCCGACATATAAAAGGCTAAATCCACTTCGTGTCTGTAATAGCGAGTCGGTAAGTTATTCAAGGCAAGGCACGCTAAATCGGTGAGTTGTTCTTGGCTGTAGCCCTTGGGTTGAGCGATGCGATTAATGGCATCGACGACTTTGTTTTCATAGTAATTTTGAATTTGATCGCTAATTGACATGAGCATGGCCTCTAGGGGTTTAGCATAAGTGTAGTTGATCAAAAGCGGTTGTGTTTAATGTGTCGCGCCATTCAAGGTCCGTATTAAAACAGGGGGTTGATGAATGTCTTAGAGAGTAACGAATTACTGATAAAACAATGATCATGGGCTTTATGATGCATGTTTTCGATTTCTTCTTGCGATGGCTTTTTATCCCCAGTGAAAACCGCTTTGGGGTTCAAACGCACTTCACTGACATATTGCTTACCGTCAGCATTGGTTTCTACTTTGGCTGTGGCGGTGTCTTCATAACTCGTGACGTGTAGGCGCTTTTTAGCCGCTAATAGCAAAAACGTTTGCATGTGGCAGCTGGCTAAGCTGGCCGCTAGCATTTGCTCTGGGTCGACAAATGCAGGGGTATTTGCGCCAGACATGGGCACAGTATGGCCAGAAATCGTCGCTTGATGGCTGCGCTCGAAACCGTCGTGGCTAAACGTGCCTAGTGCGTGCCATGCAATACTTGCGGTGTGTTCGCTCATGGTGACTCCTCACTTCATCAGGCTTAGCCTGGATATTGATTACTTGGGACTTCTACTTTATGTACGGTGCCGCTCCAGTTGTCGAAGCCACCTTGTAGCATATGGATATTCTCAAACCCCATGCGTTGTAATAAATCGGCGGCCAATGTTGAGCGCCCTCCATTCTTACAATAGACCACTAGCGGTTGTTTAACGTCTTGCAGTGCAGGGTGACTGCCCACCATAAATTCGAGCAACCCCCTTGGAATGTGAACGGCTTGTGGTAAATGCCCCATATCGAATTCACTGGGTTCGCGCACATCCAACATGGTTGCACCACTGGCCATTAGGCTTTCAGCTTGTTGTGCGTTGATGATATGTAGGTTCTGACGTGCATTATTGAGTAAATCATCTTTGGTGATGGCCACAGCGGTTATTCCTATTAATATTAGCTTTATCTAATGTAGACTGTTGTTTGGATGAAGGCAAGGGGTGAGCGTCAAGATTGGGTGAGGCAATTGGCCGTGGTAGACTCTCGCCAGAGGAATAAACATGTTTGATCAAAAAGATTTACTGGCTCTGGCCAACATGCCCATGCCGTTTGGCAAGTATCAGGGCCGAGTGCTCATCGACCTGCCGGAAGAGTACCTGTTATGGTTTCAGCATAAGGGCTTCCCACAGGGACGCTTGGGGATGCTGTTGGGGCTGTGTTTAGAAGTGAAAATCAATGGCCTAGAGGGGATTCTCAATCCCTTGCGTGGTAAAACCTATGTGGTTAATGAATGAGTTTGAGCTGCCTTATACAGCTGGATTTCCCATACAGCATTGTACGTTCTAAGCGTAAAACCGCGGCGATTCATGTACGTACCGGTAGGGTTGAAGTGCGCATTCCCTATTTTGTCGAAGATCAATGGGCGCTTGAGTTTTTACATAGCAAACAATCTTGGATTCGTACTAAGTTAGCCCAACAAGCTAAGAGCAACCAGCAGCGTCCGGTACTTGCCGATGGTGAGAGCTTGCTGTGGTTAGGCGAGCCTTGCGTTATCAGTCTTCGCGCTGAACTCAGAGGTGTCGAAGTTGAAGCGGGTGCGTTTGTGTTAGGCGTGCAGCGTAACGAACAGATGCAATCGGCGTTAGAGCGGTTTTTCAAACTTAAGGCCAGCGCTTATATGGTGCCGCGAACTTTGGCTATAGCGAAACAGTACGGGCTTGATCATAAGCTAAAAAACGTGAAGTTTCGGCGTACCAAAACCAAATGGGGTCACTGCACTTCAAAGGGCGATATTCAATATAACTGGCTGATTATGGGTGCCCCTAGCGCCGTGATCGATTATTTAATTTGCCATGAAATCTGCCATTTACAGCACCCTAATCATAGCCAAGCATTTTGGCGATTAGTGGCACGTCACTGCCCTGATTATAAAAACCAGCAAGCGTGGTTAAAGCAAAATAGTGTTCGCTTAAGCTGGTGTTGATTGAGAAATAAGAGATAGTTTTTGCGGGCGCGAAAGCTTTTTAATAGCCGCTTCTCGTTTACAGGCGCTTGAGCGACACGGCTGCGGTTCGTGATAAACCAAATGCACCGGTCGACGCACCTTAGTGTATTTAGCCCCTTTTTTTGGGCACTGGTTGTGTTCTTGTACTCGGCGCGTTATGTCGGTGGTGACACCGGTGTAAAGAGTATCGTCGGCGCACTTGAGCACGTATACAAACCAGCTCATGTTATTTGGCATCTAATTTTAAGAACTTATCCACATACCAGCAGCTTGCTTGTAGTTGATAGCCTTGCTGGTTTGCCCAAGCTAAACCGGCCTGTACCAATGCCTCGGCGTGGCCTTGACCGCGATGACGAGGTGGTACATAGGTGCGAGTAAAATCCACGATATTGTTGTCTAATAACTGGTACTCAAGCACAGCGGCATCATCGGCTACAACAATGATGAAGCGCTTTTGCTCGCGTTGATGATCAATGTCGAAGAGGTTGTTATTCATACTGGATTTCTCTCAATGCGTGAATCATTGTACCCTTGATTTAGGCTTATGATACATGGCGAGTAAAGGGCGATTAATGAAAACACTATTATTGGTATTCCACTCACCGTCAGAAAACACTCAAACCATGGTGGATGCGATGACGTTAGCCGTGCAGCAGTTGTCTTTGTCAAACCTAAAACTAGTGGTTAAAGCACCGTTAGAAGCGGTGCCGCAAGACGTTCTGGACTGCGATGCTATCATCTTGGGCACCACTGAGAATTTAGGGTATATGAGTGGTGCTCTAAAAGACTTCTTTGATCGTATCTATTACCCGTGCTTAGAAATTAAGCAGGGCTTGCCGGTTGCCGCCATTGTTCGTGCAGGGCAAGACGGCACCGGCACGTGCCGAGCGCTGCAAACCATTTTAACTGGCTTACGTTGGCGTTGGGTTCAAGACATTGTGGTGTGTAAGGGGCCATGGAAAAAAGAGTTTATCACCGACTGCCAAGAGTTAGCACAGGGCATGGCGATGGGGCTAAGTGAAGGCATTATTTAACAAAGGTGATTTAAACGTGATCCGCTTTTTAATTGTAATTTTAAGTTATAGCATATTGGTTGTATCGGTTCAGGCGCAAACAATATCGATTCGCGCAGACTATTGGTATCCCATGAATGGTGATCCAAATAGTGATAAGCCAGGTTATATGATTGACTTAGCCAAGGCCATTTTTGAGCCTCAGGGCATTGCCGTAGATTATCAATTGATGCCTTGGTCCCGTGCGATTCAAGAGACGCGTGTTGGTAACAGTGATTGTGTGGTGGGTGCCTATAAATCCGATACGCGTGATTTTTTATTTGCTAAAGCGCACTGGGGCATTGATCAAACATTATTTTATAAGTTGAAAACTGATAAGTGGGTGTATAAAGGTAATGTGGCCGCACTTAATACTAGAAAAGTAGGAGTGATTAGTGATTACTCATATGGCTCTGAGTTAGATGAAGTCTTTAATACAATAAAAGTACAGCGTGCTAAAGGTGATCAAGCTGTTGAAACCAATATTAAAAAACTAATAACGGGCCGCATAGATACCATGATCGAAAGCCACTACGTGATGGACTCAAAATTATTGGAGTTAGCATTAACCGATAAAGTGGTGAGTGCAGGGGACACTTTGCAAGGTGAACCGATGTACTTAGCCTGTACCCCTAATTCTGCTCGCAGTAAGAAATTGATTGAAATAGTGAATAAAGCGATTCCAGAACTAAAAAGATCTGGTCGTTTTAAGCAAATCTTACAAAAATACAATATAGAAAGTTGGTAGATCATTATCACGACTATTAACCCACCTCTGATACATGTGCACATCATCACCGGATTTTTAGGCGTCGGTAAAACCAGTTGTATCCAGCATTTAATAAAACATAAACCGCGTCACGAACGCTGGGCCATTTTAGTGAATGAATATGGCCAGCAGGGCATTGACGGTAGCTTGTTCCATGCTGACGAGCTAATCGTAAAACAAGTGGCTGGTGGTTGTGCTTGCTGTGCTGCTTTGTTGCCGTTTCAAACGGCACTTAATCAGCTTATTCGCCATGATAAACCCGATCGTATTTTCATCGAGCCCAGTGGTTTAGGTCATGTGGATAACATTGCAAAACTGTTAAGCAGCGAAAGTTATCAAACCCGCTTGCAACTTAATGCGGTGGTGTGTGTTATTGACCCGCGCCACTTATCCCAGCCTAAATATCGTTACCATGAGCTTTATTTACGTCAGTTAAACGCAGCTGACCTTTATGTTGCGAATAAATGTGAATTGATAGCGGAGAATGATCTGACCATGTTTGATGAACTTGGTTTAGAGCTGAACAGGCCAACGGTGCAAATCCATCACGCGGCTCTATGCTTAAACGATATTGAACTGCCTACTATCGTAAAAACAAAACCGTTTCAGCTTTACACTAAGTCAACTGCGTTTTATACAGAAGCCTTAATAATTGAAAACAACCACTATGAAATACAGGCATTGATGGATGATCTTATCGCCTTAAAGCTCACTCGAATTAAAGGTCTGTTCGTGATTGATGATCAGGTGGTTGCCATTAATATTAGTGAACATGAGTCAAAACTAGACTATTTTTCTGCCAGTCCTCAGTTGAAAGAACAAACGAGTGTCATTGAATGTATTGATGAAAACCCGATTGATATAGATCGAATAAAAGCCATTATCAATGATAATAAGTGCGATGAATAATATGACAATGAGCGAATGGTTAATAACGAATGAAGCGTTGGTTCGCAGCGGCATTTTTTTCAGCGTGTTGTTGCTAATGATGTTATGGGAAGGGCTTTCTCCTAAACGCCCTCGCAAATTTTCACGGTTGCTACGCTGGAGCCAAAACATCGCACTGGTGTTGGTGAACAGTGCAGTGGTGCGTTTAATATTGCCACTAGCAACGGTGGGTGTTGCCCATTATGCGCAGCAAAATCAGATTGGCCTGTTTTATGTGCTGGATCTTAACAGTGCGGTTGCGTTTATATTGACGCTGATTTTATTTGATATGGCCATCTATTGGCAGCATCGCTTATTTCATGTGGTGCCTGCGTTATGGGCGCTGCATAAAGTCCACCATGTGGATCAAGATATCGATGTCACAACGGGCTCACGCTTTCACACAATTGAAATTCTTTTATCGTTATTGATTAAATTTACCTTGGTATTGTTACTTGGCCCATCTGTATTAGCCGTTATGGTGTTTGAAATTATATTAAATGCGACAGCTATGTTTAATCATGCCAATGTGGCGTTGCCTAAAAAACTCGATCAGATAGTAAGAGTGTTTATTGTCACACCGGATATGCACCGCGTTCACCATTCAACCATTTTAGATGAAAGTAATCGTAACTTTGGGTTTAACTTAAGTTGCTGGGATCGATTCTTTAAAAGCTATCAAGCGCAGCCCGTTAAAGGTCACTTGGGGATGGCGATCGGTGTAGAAGGTTATAAACAGGTTAAACATACCCAGTATTTGTCGGGTATGCTGTGGCTTCCCTTCGGCAGGAAGCCAGCCCTTGATACTGACAAGGGAACCAAAAACACGGCCAAGCGTCGAACTTGAATCAATGATTGTTTAAATGACTTTGACACATCGCTTAGTGAGCGTAATACTTCACTGAGCCTTATTAAACAACTGCCCAGGTTGGCTGAATGAAATCACTTAACATCATATTGCTGTGCATGATGCTGCTAATACAGGGTATTAGTCAGAGCTATGCTGCACAAATGATGACAGCTGGTGCCACCGCGTTACCCACAACGACAATGGTGGATATGCCTTGTCATGAAGTGGCAGATGATAGCGCCATGACCATGAATGATTGCTGTGACCAAGATTGCCAGTGCCATGTGATGGCGTCAGCCATGGCTATGAATGCGCTGATATTCGCCCATGGCCCGTCATCAGGTACGGTTAGTTATTTTAAAACCTCGTTTGTATCCTCTGCTCTTAAAAGCCTTTATCGCCCTCCCATTATTGCTTAACACACCCAAGTTACGTCTAAAATTTGTCTTTCGTTAATCAAGTGTTGTTACGTTATGTTAAAAAAATCAGTGTTAATACCCACGTTTACGTTTTTGCTGGGCCTTGGTTTGGCCTATGGCTTTATGACTGGGTCAGTGAATCAAGTCACCGTTAATGATGTAAAAAAGCCGCTTTATTGGGTGGCACCAATGGATGCCAATTATCGCCGTGATGCTCCCGGTAAATCCCCCATGGGTATGGATCTTGTGCCGGTGTATGAAACAGAAAATAGCGCTGAACCAGCGGGTACGGTGAGCATCTCGTCACAAATAGAAAACCAATTAGGCGTTAAAACTGCTCAGGTCGTATTTGAACCGCTCAACCAAGTATTGGATGTGGCGGGCTTTCTACAATATGACGACACCAGTGTTCAGCATTACCACAGTCGAACAAATGGCTGGGTTGAGAAACTGTATATTTACAGTGTTGGTGACAAAATAAATCAAGGCCAAAAGCTGTATGACTTATACAGCCCCGAGCTTGTTTATGGCCAAGAAGAATATATCAGCGCACTGAGTACAGGTAACCAACATTTATTACAGTCATCCCGCTTAAAACTGCATGCACTGGGTGTGAGTAGCGCGCAAATTACGCAGCTAGAAAAAAGTAAACAAGTTAAGCAACGCCTAACGTTTTACGCTAAAAAATCCGGTTATGTCTCTCACCTAAATGTACGTGAAGGTATGTACATTCAACCGCAAATTGAAATGTTGGCCACGGCTGATTTATCGAAAATTTGGGTGTTGGCAGAAGTGTTTGAATCGCAATCAGCGTGGTTAGACGTTGGGTTGCCAGTGAGCATGACGCTAAAAGCCTTTTCTGGCACAACGTGGCAAGGCAAGGTGGATTACATTTTCCCAAATGTGAATGCCACCAACCGAACACAGCAGGTACGAGTTGTGTTTGATAACGCTGATTTAGCCTTAAAACCCAATATGTTTGCGCAATTAAAAATTCAGGCGAAACCGCTAACTGCAAAGTTATTGGTACCCAGTGATGCCGTTATAGTGACTGGCTCAGGTGAGCGTGTGGTATTGGCCTTGGGCGATGGGCAGTATCGATCAGTTGCTGTCACAAGCGGCAAGCAAGCACAGGGTTATACACAAATTTTAACAGGTTTAGAAAAAGGCCAGCAAGTGGTGACATCGGCGCAGTTTTTAATCGACAGCGAATCCAATGTATCAACGGAGTTAACTCGAATCGACACGCCAGAAAGTGACAACGAAAGCATTGATCGAGTTTGGATATTAGGAACAATAAAAGCCGTAGAAAATGGAGCGTTAAAGTTAGCCCACGAACCGGTTGAAAAATGGCAATGGCCGGCAATGGTGATGTCATTACCCGTTGATAGTGGTATTGATATTTCCACATTAAGCGTTGGCGATAATATCGGTTTTTGTTTAGATGAGTTTGAAAATAAGCGATATGTTATTACCCACATTGAAGTAGAAAAACAGACAAAACCAAGCATGGCATCAGATCACCGCAGTATGAGTGATGAAAAAATGGACCATTCAAAAATGGATCATTCCAACCATAAAAATGGAGCGAAGCCATGATTGAATCCGTAATTCGATTATCGGTTAAGCATCGAATTTGGGTGCTGATGCTGACCGTTATTTTAGTGATCGCGGGCATCGCCAGTGTAAAACTCACCCCGGTAGATGCCATCCCTGATTTGTCCGATGTGCAGGTAATTATTAAAACCTCGTATGCAGGACAAGCGCCACAAGTGGTGCAAGATCAAGTGACCTACCCTTTAACGACTGCCATGTTAAGCGTGCCAAAAGCCACTACGGTACGTGGTTTTAGTTTTTTTGGTGACAGTTATATTTATATTATTTTTGAAGATGGCACCGACATGTATTGGGCACGCTCGCGCGTCCTTGAATATTTGAGCCAAGTGAGTTCTCGCCTACCAGATGGTGTGCAGCCTGAACTAGGGCCAGATGCTACAGGCGTCGGCTGGGTGTTTAATTATGCGTTGGTTGATCGTACGGGTCAGTACGATTTAAGCGAATTGCGTTCGCTGCAAGATTGGTTTTTAAAGTTCGAATTGCAAACCGTAGCGGGTGTATCTGAAGTTGCCACAGTAGGTGGCATGGTGCGCCAATACCAAGTGGAGATTGACCCGCAAAAATTACGCGCTTATGGCTTACCACTTTCTCATATTAATACGGCCATACGACAAGCAAACCAAGAGCGTGGTGCGTCTGTATTAGAAATGGCCGAAGCCGAATACATGGTGCGCATTCATGGTTATTTGGAAAATATAGACGACATAAAAAATATTCCGTTAGGCGTAAATTCTCAAGGCACCTCCTTATTACTGGGTGATGTGGCACGTATCAGTATAGGGCCGCAAATGCGCCGCGGTATCGCAGAACTAAATGGCGAGGGTGAAGTGGTCGGTGGCATCGTAGTGATGCGCTACGGTGAAAACGCTCAAGCCACTATTGAAAAAGTAAAACAAAAATTAGAGCAATTAAAAACAAGTTTGCCTAATGGGGTCGAGGTGGTTGTGACCTATGACCGCTCTAACCTTATACAAAGCGCCATTGATAACCTAATGAGTAAATTATTAGAAGAATTTTTAGTGGTGTCGATTATTTGTTTGATTTTCTTATTTCATTTTCGCTCATCATTGGTAGTACTGATTAGCTTACCTGTGGCAATTTTGTGCGCGTATATAGTGATGTATTTGCAAGGTGTGAATGCAAATATTATGTCATTAGGCGGTATAGCCATAGCCATTGGAGCCATGGTTGACGGTGCTATCGTCATGATTGAGAACGTGCATAAACATTTCTCAAAACAAACCATCACGCCTGAGAATCGTTGGCGTGTCATTATTGAAGCCAGTCAAGAAGTGGGGCCGGCTATCTTTTTCTCGCTGCTTATCATTATCTTAAGTTTCTTGCCGGTATTCACCCTTGAGGCACAAGAAGGAAAATTATTCTCACCGCTAGCATTAACGAAAACCTACGCCATGGCCATGGCCGCGGGTCTTGCCATCACATTGGTGCCGGTATTAATGGGCTATTTTATTCGGGGTCATATTCGAGATGAAAAACATAATCCGCTACACCGTATATTTCTTGCGGGATATCAGCCGTTACTACGTGCATGTTTGAAGTATAACAAAAGCGTTTTGTTGGCGGCTGTCTTGGTGTTAATTGCGGCATGGTATCCATTGAGTCAAACCGGCAGTGAGTTTATGCCACCACTGGATGAAGGTGACTTAATGTATATGCCCACAACGTATGCCGGAGTGTCTATTGGTAAGGCACGGCAAATATTGCAGCAGACAGATAAGTTAATAAAAACCATACCTGAGGTGAAAACCGTATTTGGTAAAGTAGGTAGGGCCGAAACGGCAACCGACCCAGCACCATTAACCATGATCGAAACGGTGATTCAATTTAAACCCAAATCACAATGGCGCACAGGTGTCACTGCAGAAAGTTTACAGCAAGAATTGAACGCGTTAATTAATTTCCCTGGGTTAACCAATGCGTTCGTGATGCCGATTAAAACTCGTATTGATATGTTAGCCACTGGTATTAAAACCCCCGTTGGCATAAAAGTATCCGGTCCAGATTTAGCTGTGATTGAAAAAATTGGTAAAGACATAGAAGTACAGCTGACTAAATTATCGCAAACTCGTTCGGTATACAGTGAGCGAGTCGTAGGGGGGCGTTACATTAATGTGAAGATTGATCGGCAAAAAGCGGCTCGTTATGGGCTGAATATTCAGGCTTTGCAAAATACCGCACAAGCGGCGATTGGCGGTATTAATGTCACACAAACCATTGAAGGCCTAGAACGTTACCCAATCAATGTTCGTTATGAACAAGGTTATCGTGACAGCTTAGAAAAATTAAAGCAGTTACCAATATTAACCGATAATAATATTTATATTCGCTTAGCCGACGTTGCGACAATAGAAGTAAATGACGGTGCTGCTATGATAAAAAGTGAAAATGCGCGTTTGAATGGTTGGAGTTATATTGATATTCACGGGGACGATTTGTCCGGTTATGTGCAACAAGCTCAGCAACAATTACAAAACAACCTAAATCTGCCAGCGGGCTATTCTCTTGGCTGGACTGGGCAATATGAATATTTATTGCGTGCGCAGAAAAAGCTAAGTGTGGTCATGCCGATAACATTATGTGTAATAATTTTCCTGCTGTATTTAAGTTTAAAGCGTATACCTGATGTATTAATGATTCTATTAACCATGCCATTTGCATTAGTGGGTGGCATTGGTTTGGTTTATCTATTAGGTTTTCAATATAGCGTGGCGGTGGCAGTTGGTTTTATTGCGTTAGCAGGGGTATCGGTTGAAATTGGCATATTAATGATGTTGTATTTAAATCAAGCTTGGCAACAATGTTTAGATAACACAGAGGGACGTGTTGATATTCATGAACTGATGGTCGCTGTAGAAAGTGGCGCAAGCGCCCGCTTACGCCCCATATTAATGACGTCGTTATCGAGCATTATTGGTTTATTACCAATTATGTTTTCAAGTGGTACCGGTTCAGAGGTAATGCAGCGTATCGCCGCGCCAATGGTAGGAGGCATGTTGTCTACATTGGTTTTATCTTTATTGTTACTGCCGGCATTATTTTTTATGATTAAAAAAATAAAATTAAATGCACAGTAATACCGGTTTTCATTAGATGTAAAAAGGCCCGCTAACCGTTAGGTGCGGGCCTTTTTGTAAACTGCATTTTAATGAAATTAGAATAAATACAGAATAGAGATACTAGTCGTCGTATCCATTTTTTCTTTGTTATCTGGCACCTGCGTATTATGGATTATATTGTAAGATGCTTTTAAGCTTAGATTACCCATTAATGTAGCCGACACCGATGTTTCTGATTTGCTTTTAGTATTATCGTCGCTTTCAATCGCGGCTTCCGTGCTTAGCGTTTGTTTGAATTTAGACGTTTCACTTAGCTTTAAACGATAATCAAGTGCCAAACGGATAATGCCGCCTTCTTCGGTATCACCATCGTTAAGTTCATTATAAAAATAACCAGGACCCGCATTATATTTTAATGAAGAGGACTCATTACTAAATACTTGGTCGGCATAACCCGCGGCGACTGAGTTTTGTTGCTTGTAACCGGTAAATCGGTCATTTTCATATGAGCCATAAACGAATAACGCTGAATGCTCTTCATTGAGTTTATAGTCACCCTGAGCAGAAGCAAAGTAACGTTCGGCACTGGTTTTAGTGGTTTTGCTACCGTCGTCATTATCTGTTTTTTCTTCTTTAAATAACGTATCGACTAGATAGTTATTATTCCAAGACTCAAAGTCTTGCGTGACAGACAATTTACTTTTAATAGAGTTGGTTTCGGTATTACCAGTGGTTGATACGATACCGAGCTCAATCTCACCAGTGGTGGGTTCAACCGCCCAGCTAGCGTGCGCAGTTGACACTAAGGCAATAGAGATTAGGGTTTTAGAAAAAGACATTATTATCCCTCTTTATTCGGTTGATGTAAGTGAATATCCATTTGCGGGAACGGTATGCCAATCCCTGAGCTATCTAACGCTTCTTTAATGATTTTATTTAATTCAAATTTAACCGCCCAAAAATCTTCAGTTTTCACCCAAGGGCGCACGGCAAAATTCACGGAAGAGTCAGCAAGTTCTAATAAACCGATGGTATAGGCAGGGTCTTTTAAAATTAATGGGTGACTATCTAAAATATCCTTAAATAAACGCTCGCATTGTTTTAAGTCTGCGTTGTATGCCACACCAACGACTAAATCAATACGACGTGTGGGATTTGCAGAGTAGTTAGTGATTGCACCACCGGTTACTTGAGCATTAGGAACCACCACTCGCTTGTTATCAGGGGTTGTCATAACCGTTGAAAAAATTTGGATTTCTTTCACAACACCCGCCACGCCAGCGGCTTCCACATAATCTCCAGCCTTAAACGGGCGAAAGCCCGCGATTAAGATACCGGACGCGAAGTTTGAGAGTGAGCCCTGAAGAGCAAGTGCAATGGCTAAGCCCGCAGCACCAATAATGGTTACAAAAGTGGTGGTTTCGATACCCAGATTGCTTAGAGCCGCGATGATGATCGCAATGAGAATTAAGATGCGGGCAAGACTTTGTACAAACGCAGAAATAGCAGCATCAATGGATTTTCTTGCCAACATGCGGCCAATCCACTTGGCCACAAAGCGGCTGAGTTTAAAACCCAGCCAAATAATGAAAAAAGAAACCAACATGCGAAGTGAATAGTCTTCAATGATCGCTTGGTTATTTATGACAAAATTCTTAAGAAAATCCATTGTGCTCCCTAGATTGGTTAATCTAAGAATTAACCAATGAAAATAATTTTAGCCAATAGTAATGAGGCCAATACCCAAACACTCGAACTCAGTTCGTTTGCTTTACCGCCCAGTACTTTAGCAACTGCGTAAGTGATAAAGCCAAGGGTAATGCCGTGGGCAATTGAGAAAGTTAACGGGGTTAATAATAACACAACCACAACCGGAGCGGCTTCTGTTAAATCATCCCACTCAACCTCTTTTAAAGTAAACATCATTAAGATGGAAACATAAAAGATCGCACCTGCTGTCGCATATACTGGAATCATTCCTGCTAATGGTGCAAAAAAGATACTAAGCAAGAATAATATACCCACCGTCACAGCGGTCATGCCGGTGCGCCCACCAGCGGCAACGCCTGCGGCACTTTCAATATAGCTAGTGGTAGTAGACGTACCTAGTGCGGCACCCGCCATGGTTGCTGTGCTGTCAGCCATGAGTGCTTGGCCTAAGCGTGGCACTTTACCATCAGATTTCGTGAGGCCCGCACGTTCAGTCACGGCGATCAGCGTACCGCTGGTATCAAATAAGTCTACAAACAAAAATGCAAATACAACACTTAACATGGCCACATCAAGTGCAGCGGCGATATCCATTTGCATGAATGTAGGCGCCAGTGATGGTGGCGCAGACATGATGCCATTATAGGTTACGTCGCCAGCGACTAATCCGATCACAGTGACGGCTAATACCGCAATCATAACGGCACCGGGAATATTGCGTTGAATCAAGCCCACAATAAGAAAGAAACCAAGAATCGCCATGGCAGGGGAGAAACTCGTAATATCACCAAGGCCAACTAAAGTTGCAGGGTGATCAACAATAATACCTGCATTTTTAAGAGCAATTAACGCAAGGAAAGAACCGATACCAGCGGCAATGGCTTTTTTTAATGTGGTGGGAATCGCATTAATAATCCACTCTCGCAATTTAAATGCACTGATTAAAATGAAGATCACACCGCTTAAAAACACCGCACCCAATGCCGTTTGCCAGCTGTGCCCCATACCTAAAACCACGCCATAGGTGAAAAACGCGTTTAAGCCCATGCCGGGCGCTAACGCAACGGGCAGGTTGGCCCAAAACCCCATGATGAAACAACCAATCGCCGCAGCAAGACAAGTCGCGACAAATACAGCGCCTTTATCCATGCCTGCATCCGCTAACATCGCAGGGTTAACAAAAATGATGTACGCCATGGTGAGATAGGTAGTAATACCTGCCATGATTTCGGTTTTGCTATTGCTGCCGAACTTGTTCAGCTGAAACAGTTTTTCTAGCATGGGTTGGGCCCTGTATTGTTTGTTTTTTATGCTAAGCGCTTTGACTATAAACCCAAATATGGGCATAAATCTATTTAAGCACTTGAACATGCACTTAGATCCTGTGTAGGATTCGAAATTATACCTAATTCTGACCAAAAGGTTAGTTTTGTAATATCCCTTCTAGGAGAGCCCCCCTAATGAAAACGTTAACCCTAGGCTTATTATTAGCCGCTTCCAGCTTAGTGAATGCTGAAACCTTCTTTAAAGACCAGAGCCTATCTGTGCTTCAAGGCAGTGATTATGAGCTGGGTGATAATGAACGCGTTGTGATGACGTATGAATATTTAAGCGTACACAACTGGGGTGATGTGTTTGGTTTTGTTGATCGTTTGGTTGATCAAAATAATGGTGGGGCGGAAACGTACATTGAATTGAGCCCGAACTTTAATTTAGTAACGTTTGAAAGTGGTTTAGTGAACAGCGTGAAGTTGGCCACGACTTGGGAAATGAATGAAAATGATGACCAATTTCTATTGGGTTTGGGCGCAGGCTTAAATTTACCAGGTTTTACGAATTTCAGCGTGAGTGCTTATCAGCGTTTTAACGATTCTGGGGAAGACAATCAGCAAGTAACCGTTGTTTGGGGGTTACCATTTAACGTTGCCGGCCAAGACTTTATGTTTGACGGCTTTTGGGACTACACAACAGAGTTGAATGATACTACTAGCAGTAACTTTACCCCGCAGCTTAAATGGGATATGGCTAAGTTAGTGGGTTATGAAAATAAATTATTTGTGGGTGTTGAATATGTTATGTGGAATGACAAGTTCAATATCAAAGGCGTAGACGAAAACAACGTCAACCTTTTGGTTAAAGCACACTTTTAATAATTTTAAAAAAAGCAGGTGAGGCGTAAGCCTCACCTGCTTTTTTTATGTTTCAACGTATCAAGCCTTTACGGGTTTCAGTAGTTCGTTACAAAACGGAAACAGTATGTCTGTCTATCAAGATGAAATTAAAAACGCCGTACGTACGGTAGAAAACTGGCCAGAGCAAGGGGTTATGTTTCGCGATATTATGCCGCTTTTACAAAACAAGCAGGTGTTTCGTAAATTGATTGACAGCTTTGTACATCGCTACCAAGGCATGCAGTTAGATGCCGTGGCGGCCATTGATGCACGCGGTTTTATTTTAGGTGCACCATTAGCGTATGAGCTAGGTTTGTCGCTAGTACCGGTACGTAAAAAGGGTAAGTTACCGTTTGATACGGTGTGTCAACGTTATGATCTTGAATACGGCAGTGCTGAAATTGAATTACACACCGACGCTTTTAAACCAGGGGATAATGTATTGGTAATGGATGACTTAATTGCCACTGGTGGCACTATGCTGGCGGCGTGTGAATTGGTTAAAAAGTTAGGTGCTAACGTCGTTGAAGTAGCGGCCATAATTGATCTACCTGATTTAAAAGGCAGTGACAAAATCAAAGCGGCGGGTTTTAACGTGTACTCAATCTGCCAATTTGATGGTCTTTAATCAAAAATAAAACACGTTAAATAAAAAAGCCCAGTGTTTTGCACTGGGCTTTTTTTTGTGGCTTGCACTTTGTTTTAGACTTAACGCATAAATGGATTTAATAAACGTCCAAAAAATCCGGTAAATTTTAAGGGTGCATCCATTACCGCAAAACAGATACAGTCTGCATCCATGCCCGCTCTTGGCTGATGATGGGTGCTGGTGTCAGCTAAGATAAAATCACCTTGTTTGTAATCACCAGCATCATCTGAAAATTGCCCAGCGAGCACCAGGGTAAATTCATTACCTCTGTGAGTGTGTACTGGCAGTTCTTTACCTGCTGCAATTTTATAGAATTTTGCGACATATTGGTTGTCACCAAATGGCAGCGTAAATTCTTGAATATTTTTTGAAAAACCGCTCCAAGGTAAGCTATCAAAGTAACCCGGCACAAATCGACGTAGTGGTCGCGGCAAGCGAATATCACCTTGAGCAGCCGATGCTGTATTGGCAGGTTTTTCATTTAATCGGCTTAAAAGCGTCTCCAATAGACCCTTACTTAAAGTGGCATCCTGAGTTTCTTGCAGGATTTCACCGCCTAGTTGTTCAAATATTTGACTGCGCTTTTGGCATTCACGGCAGGTTTCAAGGTGGCAAGCCACCATAATACCTAGGGCATCATGTTTTTGCCCTGCTGTGAACTCCATTAAAAATTCGTCAGAAGGATGATAATTAGCCATGTCATTTGCTCTTGTGCCAAGGTGTCTAGCTTTTTCATGGCTAGTCTTAACCTTGATTTAATCGTACCTAATGGTAAATCCAATTCTTTAGCGATTTCGCTGTGGGACTTACCTTCGAAGTACACCTTATAAACGATCTGGCGCTGCTCATCTGGCAGGCCATGTAATAATGTACGGGCTACCTGACCATTTAGATCACGCTCTACATCGGTTTCAAGTTCTTCGCCTTCAGGCTCTGGCCATAAGTCATCCGATACCAACACGTCATATTTGGTTTTACGCGCCATATCAATGCGTTTATTACGCACAATGGTGTAAAGCCAAGTGTTGGCCGAAGCGGTCTTGGGGTTGAACTGATGGGCTTTGCGCCAGACGGTTAGCATGCACTCTTGCACAATGTCTTCGGCTTCGCCGTCTAGTGCGCCACAGCGCATGGCATATGCCTTGAGCTTTGAACCGGTCAGTTCAAATAGCTCAACAAACGCGGCTTGATCCTGATGGCTAGCAATCCTTACGATGAGATCGTCCAGTGGCCGCAGATTTTTAGGGTTTTGCGAGCTCAAATTTTGATCCCTTAACACCATGAAATGTAACTGTTTTTGTTCTTTTTAAAGTAAAGGAATGGCGGCTTCTGGTAAAGCCTTATCTGCTAAAAATGACATTTTATGGCCAGTAGTGATCTGCCGCCAGCTTGTAAGCGTAAATCAGGCATAGATACATGAAGGTTTGAATATGATTTCAACAGATGTTTTTGTGATTGGTGCCGGTTTAGCTGGCCTGACTCTGGCGCAGCAGCTTAAACGTCAGGGTAAGCAGGTTGTGTGTGTAGATAAAGCACGTGGCAGTGGTGGTCGGTTATCGTCAAAGCGTGTGCAAGATAATCAACATACCGTCAGCTTTGATTTAGGCGCCAGTAGCTTTAGTGCAAGTAGTCATGACTTCCATAGGGTGGTTGAGCAGTGGTGTGAGCAAGGTTGTTTAGCGTCATGGCTAAAACAAAATGATGTCATGCAATATGTGGGTACACCTAGAAGTTCAAGTATGACTCGCTTGCTTGCCGATGATGTGGGGGTTCAGTTTGGTGTGCGGGTAACGGCCATTGTTAAACATGAAAGTGGCTGGAGCATTTTTGTTGAGCAAGGGAATCAAAATGTGCTGTTTGCTGACGCTAAAGAGGTGGTTTTGGCGAGTCCTGCGCCACAAAGTTATGCGTTGATACCAGATGAGCATGAGCTCAAACCACTATTAAAAGATGTGAATATCTTTCCGCAGTGGGTCGTTATGTTGGCAGTACAAAACCCGCTAGATATCGCGAATTTGTCCGAGGCGCCGAATGTAAATATCGCCCGTGTCAGTTATGAAAATAGTAAACCAGGGCGCGACAATACACACGGTTTACATGTGTATTGTGTACAAGCCAGCCAACAGTGGAGTGAAAAGAGGTTAGATTATTCGAAGGATAAAGTAACCTATGAGCTGGCTGATGAATTGTCACAACTTTGTGAAGAGCCGTTAAACATAAAATTGGATTACGCTCATCGATGGTTATATTCAAACGGTAGTGATTTTTCGCATGATACCGAGGGTTTTTTAAGTTGCGATGATGGTTTATCACTTTGTGGTGATTATTTGTTATCAAACACTGATGTTGATGGCGTAGAAGCGGCTTATCTGAGCGGTTATGCGTTGGCGATGCACATGAATAAATCAAACGTTAAACGAACGTTAGGATAAATAAAAATGAATCTAATGTGGTTTCGCAGTGACTTACGTGTACATGACAACCCAGCCCTATACGCGGCTGCGCAAGCGGATGCCACCATGGCGGTGTATTGCTTAACACCTGCTCAGTGGCACATTCATAATGTTGCGCCAATTCAACAAGACTTGGTCTTACGTCAATTGGATTCTCTCGCGCAGGCACTTGCAGCGCTCAATATTCCGCTAATGGTTATCAACGCCAATGATTTTTCCGGTGTGCCAGCCGCACTTGATAAATTGGTCAAGCAGCATGATATTAAACAGGTTTACTTTAATTTCGAATACGAGTGGAACGAAGCGCAACTGACAGAGCTCGTTAGCGCTAAGTTAGCGGCTAGCAGCGTTAACGTACACGGCTGGCATGACCAATGTCTAATTCCGCCCGGTGAGATTAAAAATAAGCAGGGCAGTTTTTACAAAGTATTTACGGCGTTTAAAAACGAATATTTAGCGCAACTAAATGAAAAGTCACGCCCCGTATATCGCAAGCCTGCAAAACAAACTGCGATTGCTATAAAAGCCAATACCTGTGTGCTGCATCTCACCAAAATTAAAGGTGTGACCGATGTAAGTGCTGAGCAAACACAAAAATGGCAAACAGATTGGCCTGCCGGAGAAGATCATGCACTGACATTGTTAGAGCAATTTGTCGACGAATCTATTTATAGTTATCAACAACAACGAGATATTCCCAGTGTGCATGGCACGTCTAAGCTATCGGCTTATTTAACCATTGGTGCGATTAGTGTACGTCAGTGTTTTCAGACTGCGGTGACACAGCCTCATGGTTTTGATCAAGATGGCGTTAAAACATGGATGGTTGAACTTATTTGGCGAGACTTTTATCGACACTTAATGGTGGCCTTTCCTGAAATTTGTCGCTTTAAGCCTTTTAAGGCAAATACAGATCAATTACCTTGGAAACACGATAACGCGCTTTTTAAAGCGTGGTGTGACGGGCGTACTGGTTTTCCGTTAGTGGATGCGGCCATGCGTCAAATGGTGGCCACTGGTTGGATGCATAATCGCCTACGAATGGTCGCGGCCATGTTTTTAACCAAACATTTATTTATTGATTGGCGTTTAGGTGAGCAGTTTTTTATGCAGCACTTAGTGGATGGCGATTTAGCATCAAATAATGGTGGTTGGCAGTGGTCGGCTTCAACAGGTGTTGATTCGGTGCCGTATTTTCGAATTTTTAATCCAGTGCGCCAATCACAACGCTTTGATACTTCAGGCACGTTTATTCGTCACTATGTGCCGGAACTTGCGTCACTGGATAATAAAAGCATTCATCAGCCTAGCGCTCTGCAAGTTAAACAATGCGGATATGTATTACCCATTGTGGATCATAAAGCGGCCGTCGCTCAAACAAAAATACACTTTAAACAGTTAAGTGACCCTGCGATTGTAAGTATCAACAAGGAGTACGGATTGTTATGAGTTCAAGCCCGTTTAAGTTACCCACCGCTAAGGGCGATACTCTTTGGCAAAATATAATTCGCTGGGTTGACTCAGAAGCGGCCGTAGGCCCAGAGGTGGATGAAAACAGTCGCCATATTAATTGGGTGCGCTGTCTCCCTTTTTTCTTTGTGCATGCCATGTGTTTAGGGGTGATCTGGGTTGGGGTGAGTCCGGTGGCAGTGTTTGTCTGTTTGTTTTTGTTTTGGTTGCGTATGTTTGCCATTACCGCATTTTACCATCGTTATTTTTCCCATCGTAGCTTTAAAGTGAATCGTGCTTGGCAATTTGTTTTTGCGTTTATTGGCAATAGTTCAGCGCAACGCGGTCCGTTATGGTGGGCGAGCCATCATAGAAAACACCATAAACACAGTGATGAAGATGATGACCTGCACTCACCCGTACAACACGGATTTTGGTGGTCACACATGGGGTGGTTCATTTGTGAGGCCGCATTTAAAACGGACTACAGCGTAATAAAAGATTGGGCTAAATTCCCTGAACTTAGATTTTTAAATCGTTTTGATATTATCGCCCCCGCAGTATTAGCCTTGTGTACCTTCATTTTAGGTGAGTGGTTAAATGCGTATTGGCCAGGGTTAGAAACCAGTGGCCTACAAATGTTAATTTGGGGTTTTTTTGTTTCGACTGTTATTTTATTTCACTCCACATTTACGATTAATTCATTGGGTCATATTTATGGTAAGCGTCGATTTGAGACTGAAGATCACAGCCGTAATAACCCATGGTTGGCGTTTATTACATTAGGTGAAGGTTGGCATAATAACCATCATCGTTTTGCGGTGTCGGCTCGCCAAGGGTTTTATTGGTGGGAGCTGGACATATCCTATTGTATTTTGAAAGTAATGAGTGTTTTGGGGGTCGTTCATGATCTAAACCCTGTGCCTCGCCGTATCTTGCAAGAAGGTCGTGACAATGATCGCGGTAAAAAGCAAAAGGCAGCGGGAGACATAAATGGGTAGCCATCAAAGCGTGACAGATTTAAAACAGGCGCAGCTATTAGTTGATTCCTTTAAGCATTTGTACAACACCTTAAATGCCGATACGTGCAAAAGCGGCATCATCGAAATGGTATATGCGCAAAATCTAGTGTTTAAGGATTGTTTTCATCATATTACGGGCATGAGTCAATTTAGAAGCTACTGCGCTTCAATTTACGAAAATGTACAATTTTGCCAGTTTGAATTTCATGATGAATTTATTAAATTAGACAGCGCCATGCTCACGTGGACCATGACCTATCGTCACCCAAAATTAAATGGCGGCGCGTCTATTCAGGTTAATGGCAGTACGCATATTCGGTTTACAGATAAAGTATTTTATCACCAAGATTACGTTGATGGTGGTGAATTGTTATACGAGCACATTCCGGTGTTAAAACGGATTATTAAATATTTAAAAGATCGTATGCATTAGGCCAATTGGAAAAGGAATACATTGTGAACAAGCAAAAAATAGCGGTCATTGGTTCTGGCATTGCAGGTTTAACATCAGCGCATTTGTTGAGTCGTGAACATGAGGTCTCATTATTCGAAGCGAATGATTATCTGGGTGGCCATACACATACCAAGCCTATCGAATTAGGTGGTAAGGTTTATCCTGTTAATACTGGCTTTATTGTTTTTAATGATTGGACCTATCCCAACTTTATAAAATTGATGAACCAATTATCGGTTAAAAGTGAAGCGTCGGATATGAGCTTCAGTGTCCGCGATGAAAATACCGGTATTGAGTACAATGGTACGAGCTTAAACAGTTTGTTTGCACAGCGTCGTAATTTATTTAGACCCTCATTTTTATTAATGATAAAGGATATCTTGCGCTTTAATAAACAAACCGTTGCCGCGTTAAAAGATGGCGAGATCAGTGATGACCAAACACTGGGGGAATTTGTCACTAAACATGGCTATTCAAAGTCATTTGTTAATCACTATATTGTGCCAATGGGGGCGGCTATTTGGTCGGCATCTGAAGATGTGATGATGGATTTTCCACTTAAATTCTTTTTACAATTTTTTAATAATCACGGTATGTTAAGTGTTGATGAGCGCCCGCAATGGCGCGTTATCTCAGGTGGGTCACAATCCTATATTGAGCCTATTACACGGCCGTACAAAGATCGCATTCATCTTAACACTCCAATTACTAAGGTTGAACGTTTTGCGGATGGTGTTATTTTACATAGCCATGAACAGCGTTTCGAGTTTGATCAGGTCGTTTTTTCTTGTCACAGTGATCAAGTCTTAACGATGCTGGCGCAACCGAGCGATCTTGAAAATGAGATTTTAGGGGCGTTACCGTTTCAAAAAAATGATGTGATCTTACATACCGATGACAGCATGATGCCAAAGCGTAAACTAGCCTGGGCCAGTTGGAACTATCATATACCTCAGCGTAAAAACGATACCGCCATGTTGACCTATAACATGAATATGCTGCAAAACTTCACAGATGCCCCAGAGACTATTCTATTAACATTGAATCGAGCCCAAGAAATTGATCCAACTAAAATTTTAGCTCAGTACAGTTATGCTCACCCTGTGTTCACTTTGGACGGAATTAAGGCGCAACAACGTCATGATGAAATCAGTGGTCATAATCGAACTCATTATTGTGGTGCATATTGGTTTAACGGTTTTCATGAGGACGGTGTTAACAGTGCATTAAGAGTCGTTAAGCGGTTCGGAATCACGTTATGAGCAAGGTAGCCCATTCATTGAACAGCTGTGTCTATCAAGGGCGAGTGCGACATCGCCGGTTTATGCCTGTGAATAATGAATTTAGCTACGATATGTTCATGCTCTATTTAGATTTAGATGAGGTCGAAACATTATTTAGCCGTAACTGGTTTGCTGGCTTTAATCGTCGTAACCTAGCCAGCTTTATACGTCATGATTATTTTGAAGCAGACACGGCCGATTTAAAACAGGCCGTTATAGATAAAGTAAATAGCTATTCAGCTGAGAATAAAAAACCATCGCTTGCCATTAGTAAAGTTTTCCTGCTTAGCCATGTTCGATATTTTAATGTCATCGTTAATCCAGTTAGTTTTTATTATTGTTTTGATGAAAACGATCAGCTTGTGGCGATTATGGCAGAAATCACCAACACCCCTTGGGGTGAACGCCATAGTTATGTTTTATTGGTGGGCCACGATACCGACGATCGACAGTACAAGCACAAAGGGGATCGTCATCATGTATTTCAGTTTGATAAGCAATTCCATGTGTCGCCTTTCAATCCAATGAACATGCAGTACAACTGGGTGATTTCAACACCGGGTGAGAAATTACATATCCATATGGATAACACCCAACAGCAAGGTGAATTAGTTGATAAGCACTTTGATGCCACGTTAATACTTGAGAAAAAGCAATGGCAGCCTTATTTTGCTAAGAGTTTAATCCAATATCCATTTATGACCGTAAAAGTAGTATTAGGTATCTATTGGCAGGCGCTTAAATTGTGGCTAAAAAAAGCTCCTTTTTATGATCACCCAGATAGCCTTAATAAACCGCTTGAAAATAACAAATAATGTTGACGGGCAACGACCCGAAATGGAGTGAAAATGAATTCAGTTGCCAGTGCTTCTATTAAAAAAACACGTACTCCCATGTTAAGCCAGATAGCCAAGTCGCTAGTATTGAAGCAATTAAAAAAACTTCATACCGGTTGTATCGTTATAAAAGATAATGATGAGGTCATGTGTTTTGGTGAAACATTGGAGCCAAATGATGATCTATATGGTGAGCTAACGATTATCGATAGCCATACCTACAGCGATATTATGACAGGCGGCAGCATTGGGGCAGCTGAAGCCTATATGACAGGTGATTGGATTACACCAGATTTAACCCGATTAATGCGCGTAATGGTGCGTAACTTGGATATATTAAATGGTTTAGAAGGGGGGTTGGCTTCAATCTCGAAACCGTTTTTGAAAGGGTTTCATTGGTTAAACCAAAATACTGAAAAAGGCTCACGCAGAAACATAGCCGCTCATTACGATTTAGGTAATGACTTTTTTAAATTATTTTTAGATCCTACCATGATGTATTCGTCAGGCATTTTCCCTAGTGATGATGCCACTATGGAAGAAGCATCATTAAACAAGTTAAAAACCATTTGTGAAAAATTGAATTTAACCGATCAAGATCACGTGGTCGAAATTGGCACTGGCTGGGGTAGTTTTGCCATTTATGCCGCTAAGCATTATGGCTGTAAAGTCACTACGACGACTATCTCTGAACAGCAATACTTATACGCTAAACAGCAGGTAATTACTGAGGGTTTAGAAGATAAAATTACATTGCTTAAAGAAGACTATCGAAAGCTCGAAGGAAAGTTTGATAAACTGGTTTCTATCGAAATGATAGAAGCGGTTGGTTGGAAGTTCTTTGATACCTTTTTTGCAAAATGCGCTTCGCTACTAAAAACGGATGGCGTGATGCTGATTCAGGCAATCACCATTGAAGACCAGCGCTATGAGCAAGCTAAAAAAGACGTGGATTTTATCCAGCGTTATATTTTTCCTGGCAGTTGCATTCCATCCATTGCAGCCATGACAGACTCCACCAAACGCTCTAGCGATTTACGGTTAGTGCAATTACAAGATTTTGCCCAGCATTATTCACGTACATTGCATGCTTGGCATGTCGCATTTAACAAAGAAGAAAAAGCGATTACCGAGCAGGGTTATAGTGAAGATTTTAAACGTATGTGGCGGTTTTATTTAAGCTATTGCGAGGCCGGTTTTGCTGAACGCGCAATTGGCGTGTCTCACCTAATCTTTGCCAAGCCATTACATCGAAATGAAACGCTGTTAAGCGTTTAATCCTTAAACCTTAATCGTAAATTGTCCCGATCTGTCGTGAAAATCATGTACGGCAGATTTTTAAAAGAATCATTAAGCGGCGTAATTACAGTCGCTGAAAATTATCTGTTAGTAAAGAGGGGCCTTTACTTTAGTGAAATGAGCGTGCTATTGCTTTTTTTAATACTAAATAGCCCAGCTGAATACTCAGCTGGGCTAACGTTTTAGACCAATACCCTTGCTTGAATAGACAAGCAATCTGTTTGGAAAATTGCCTTGTGTTATTAAGTAGCGGTCAACTTGTTAACTTAGGGCACACTCATTTAAAACATCAAACGTATCGCTGTCAAACGGCCAGAGCAATATGGCTAAGCGAGTCTAATCTCTTATTAATGATCTATTTTAATCAACACTGCGTATCATCAATAGATAAACGGAGAACATAAATGAACATTTGGGTGGTGGGTGCGTCGAGCGGTATTGGTCTTGCATTGGCTCAGCGATATGCTGAGCAAGGGCATAGTGTTTGGTTAAGTGCGCGTAATCAAAAAGAATTACAGGCCATTAGTGATACTCAAGATAATTTTTTGCCGTTAGCGGTGGATGTAACCGATGATGCAAGCCTTAAGTTAGCGGTTGAACGTATGGCACGTGTCAGTGGTCAGTTAGATAAAGTCATTATTAATGCGGGCACATGTGAATACATTGATTCATATGAAATAGAGCGAGATAAAATACGTCGTGTAATGGAGACTAATTTTTTCGGTGCGATTAATGTGGTTAATGCTGTATTGCCATTGTTGCGCAGTACTTATTCAATAAATCCGTCGATTAAACCGCAACTGGTTTTTGTTAGCAGTAGCGTCACTTATCAGGCGCTACCAAGGGCAGGTGCTTATGGTGCATCAAAAGCCGCCGTGCGTTATTTCGCCGAAACCCTGCGCGCCGACCTTGTACACGAAGGCATCGATATACGTATAGTAAGCCCTGGTTTTGTCAAAACACCGCTAACCGATAAAAATGATTTCCCTATGCCATTCTTACTCAGTGTTGAAAGTGCAGCGTCTCGCATTGTTAAAGGCTTGAATGGTAAAACCTTTGATATTCATTTCCCTAAGCGTTTTACCTATTGTTTAAAGTTATTGTCATTATTACCAGACGGTATTCGCCTGCCTTTAATCGCGAAGGCATCACGCCATGATATTGAAAAAGTAAAGTTGATAACTAACCATGAATCAGCATAAAACTCAGCTGATTATAAATATCATATTATTTCAGTGTACTTGGTTTTCACTGGTGACTGGGCCGTTATTATTCGGTATTGTTTTTTTATTGTGTTTGCTTATTCATACAAGTTGCACGTCTAGGAATGTGATCTTAGACAGCGTGTTTTACCTGTTAGTATTATTGTTTGGTGTGATAGCGGATTCTTTACTTATGCATCTTGGGGTATATCAGTTTGGTCTAGGGCTAGATGCATGGTCAAACCAAGCACTGATTCCCGTGTGGTTAATCTGTCTCTGGTTGGCATTTGCGCTTACTTTAAAGCGTTCACTGAATTGGTTATTCAGTTACCCTTGGTTAATGCTTATTTTATTAGCGGTATTGGGTCCACTAAGCTATTACGCTGGGTCGCAACTTAATCCGCTGCGTTTTCAAATAAAGGGTGATATGTTGTTTTTAATATTACAGTGGGTCGTTATGTCAGGCGTGATTTTAGGATTGAATCAAGTGTTAGTTTCAAATAAAAAAGGTTCATAAAAAGAATATTATGAAAACGATTATCGGTTGCCTCAGTATTTTTTTATCGCTTTCGGCTTTTGCCAGTACCAAGCCTGCCTCTGCGGTGTTCTCATTTGAAGGTACGGCTTACGATATAACAACCAATGATGTACTTTATACCGAGCATCATAAAATTACATTAAATGATCGGAATAATTATGAAACCACCGCAGTTACTTATATGGATAGCAGTGGTCAAGTATTTGCACAAAAATCATTAGACTTTACCTATAACCTGATGTCACCGTTGGTCGATTTTGAAGACACGCGTGTTGGCACGTCAGTGAAAGTGATTAAACATGATAATGGATTAAAGGTCCGTTATAAAAGTGCATCAGACTCTGCCAGCGCGATTATTAAAGCGGTACCTATGATGGTAGTTGATGCGGGATTTGATCAAATGTTGCTGCAATACTGGGATGTGTTGATTGATAAACAAACACTAGAATTTGAATTTTTAGCCCCGACTAGAGCGCAACTCATCAGTTTTTCGTTAGCGTCAGTGTTTCAAGATGATGCAATCATCGAATTGTCATTAGCCCCTAGTAATTTTTTTCTACGTTTATTAGTTGACCCAATTAAGCTTACCTATGACAAGGTGACTAAACGTATTTTAATTTACGAAGGTTTAACTAATATAGAAAAAACAAAACAAGGTGAAGCGACAGGCGAGTATTATATAGCACGTATTGAATATCGTTATTGAGTTGTTAGCCATTTTGACAATGTTTGAAATAATTGGTTTTCGTCTATTGGTTTGGTGAGGTAATCATCCATTCCGCACGCTAAACATTTTTCTTTGTCTGTATTCATTGCGTTGGCTGTCATGGCTATTATGCATAATTTTTGGTCGGTGTGATTTTCTAGTTTTCGAATGGCTCTTGTTGCATCGTAGCCATCCATAATGGGCATTTGGCAGTCCATTAAAATGACATCATAACTATTGGCAGACTGTAGTGAGAGTTTTACTTTTTCGACAGCTTCTTGGCCGTTATTCGCGATGTCTGCATTAACCCCCATTTCAGCTAATAACATAATCGCCACTTCTTGATTAAACGGAATATCTTCAACCAAGAGTAAGCGTGTATTAGGGGGCAGTTGTATTTGTTGATTTTCTTCGGACGAAGGTCTATGAGGTTGATTAAGTTGCAGTGCGTCTAAACAGATCCGTAAATTATTGCTTGTTAACGGTTTTGAAAAGTGAATATTGAACCCCGCTTCATTGATTTCTTGGTCACTGTGGGCTTGATTAATATTAGTCATTAAAACTAATTGGCTATTAATATGAGGGAATTGTTTTCGTATTTCTGCTCCAAGGTTTAAACCATTGGTGTTGCCTTGAAGGTGATTAATAATAATTAAGTCAAAATGATCATGCTTAGTCATTTGATGTTTGGCATCATCTGCTGTTAACGCGATGCTTGGATTGTTATTCCATTTTTTTAGTTGCATGGCGAGAGCATTGCAAGATTTAGTATTCGGATCGACGATTAGTATCTGTAAATCAGAAATATTACTAGGGATATGATTTGTTTTCGTTGCTGTGTTAATTGGTAGTTCAAAACTAAAGCAACTGCCGCTGTTTTCTGTGCTTTCAAACCCTATTTTTCCGCCCATTAATTCACATAGACGTTTACTAATGCTTAAACCAAGGCCGGTGCCGCCATATTTTCGGGTTGTACTGGCATCGGCCTGAGTAAAACTTGTAAATAATTTATCAGCCTTATTTTTAGGGATGCCGATGCCTGTATCAATGATCTCGCAGCGTAAATAATGTATTCCATTTATAAGGTTGGTTGATGACTTGATTGTGATTTCACCCTGGTGAGTGAACTTATTGGCATTCCCAATTAAATTGGTAAGCACCTGACGAATACGCACAGGATCAGATATTATCCAGTCTGTAGTGATTTCACTTGAATCAATGATTAATTCAAGTCCTTTTTCTTGAGCGCGAAGAGCCATGGATTGACAGACGTCATCAATCGTTTCGCGTATGTTAAATTCAATTTTTTCTATTGTTAATTTCCCGGATTCAATTTTGGTGAAGTCTAGTACATCATTAATTATGCTTAGTAATGAATCCGCACTTACTTTTGCAATGTCGATTTTTCGTGATTGCTCGGGTGTTAATTGGCTTTTCTGTAATAGGGTTAACATGCCTAGTACACCATTCATGGGTGTACGAATTTCGTGGCTCATGGTGGCAAGGAAATCTGTCTTAGCACGGCCTGCGGACTCCGCTTCTTCTTTCGCTTCTAATAGTTTCTGGTCTGTTTTTTGTTTTTCTTCGATTGATGATACCCGTTCAATTATTTGTCCAACGGTGTTTATTAAAGGGGATAGCCATGTAATAAGTTTCGAGTCATATTTATTAATGCAATTGGCCATGCCAATAATACCAATGCATACACCCTTTTGAATAATAGGAATAGCCATCACATTGTGGATGGTAGGATGATGTTCAGGGTATTTAAAATTACGATTGTCATTTTCTAAATCATTAATGTAAATAGGTTGTTGTGTGTTGACGGCCTCAACAAAAATATTCTCTTTTCTGCTTAGTAATAAGTCACTAAAACGTATTTTAGAGGTTAAATTATCTTGAAAATCACTCGGATTAGTAGCATTAAATGAAATCATTTTTATGTGAGCAATACTATT
The DNA here is from genome assembly GCA_047621325.1 of Oceanicoccus sp. GTDB lineage: Bacteria > Pseudomonadota > Gammaproteobacteria > Pseudomonadales > Oceanobacteraceae > Bermanella. The sequence continues at coordinate 116,441 of JBLHLT010000001.1, read as the reverse complement.
TTCATAATAAACATTTCCTATTAGTGATAGCTCGCTATTTGTTAATTCATTAAGACCTTCAAGCAAGCTATTAACAGCCTGTATAAAGTTTGAATTTTGAATAAAGTCACTTTGTGCTTTGGCGATAGTGTTGATTAATAGCATTTGTGATTCTAATGTTGCTTTGTTTTTTTCGAGGATTTTTTCAACTCGCTTTTTCTCGGTAATGTCTAAGTGGGTGCCTACCATGCGTTTTGGTTTGCCGTCTTCCTGCCATTCAATGACTTTACCAGTGTCCAGCACCCACACTATATGGCCATTTTTATGTTGCATACGACTTTCAAATGAATAGGATTCAGTTTGGCTGTTCCAATGTGCCTCGAGTCTTTTTCCGGATTCTTCTAAATCAGCTTTGTGGGCATGATTGAGCCAGGTATCAATACTGATTTCACCTAATTCATCTAGGCTGTAACCAATAATTTCGGCCCAGCGTGCATTGATAGATAATTCACCGCTTTGTACTTGCCAATCCCAAATACCCACTTGTGTCGCATTGATCACCAATTCAAATTGTCTTAGATTATCGGATAATTGTTTTTCGGTGTTTTTTTGCAGGGTAATATTTTCAATATATGACCATGTTAAGTTTTTACCATTACTGTCTTTTATTAAAATAGTATTGATACGTACAGGGTAATGATCGCCGTTAGCATTGATGTATTCCTGTTCATATGGCCCGCATAATCCTGTATTTATGAGCTCTAGTTTATGTGGGGTTTCAAAGGATATATCTTTTTTAGGGGATAACGGCCTGTTGCTGCTCGCTTGTAATTGTTTAAGGCTGTAACCGGTATCGTTTGTGAGTTGTTTGTTGATATTGATATATTCACCGGTCTCAAAATCATTAAGTGCAATACCAATGGGGGACAATTGAAAGAGAGCATTTAGGCGTAATTGTTGATTGCGATGACGATTATTCAATGAAACCAGAGACATTACTGGCGCTAATATACAAAGTGAAATCAATAAAATAATGAGGCGTAACGACCAAGCATCCTTAGCGGCGGTTGGCCAGCCTTTCTTCGGAATAGCCGCCAATTGCCAGGTGCCAAAGGGTAAATTAATAATAGAGACGACAGGCTGTTTATTGAAAATTGCTTCATCACCATAAAAGGTGCTGCCATCGGAGAAACGTTTATCATGGCCAAAAATGGCCAATTCTAACGATATATTTTTATCATATAAGCCACTGGCTCGATATAACGCATCTACATCAATGACGGCTGAAACCAGCCCCCAAAAAATACGCTTACCTGGCGCTATATTTTCGCTGAATACAGGAATACGACCAATAAACCCTTTCCCTCCTTGCACTAGGTCTACGGGTCCGGCTAATACGAGTTTTCCGGTGTCTCGTGCGGTAATGGCACTCTGTCGTTGTTTTTCATGCTCTAAGTAGTTTAGCCCAATGGCTTTTTCATTCCCTTGCATAGGGTGCATTAAACGAATGGTCATGTTGGGAGCCGCAGCAATATTACGTAATTGATTATTGTTTTTGATTAAAGGGTCAGCAAACAATGCAAAACGCTCTTGGGTCATATTGGGTTCGACACTGATCGCGGCGACTAGGCCATTTACGGCTTGTATATTGGCGCTCAAATGGCCTTCAAGTTGTGCACGCAGGGTGCTGAGCTTGTTTTGCACCTCCGCACGTTTTTGTTGCAAGTACGCTTGGTTGTTATTGTCATCTATGAACCATGCGCTGGCGCACATCACAGTAATCGTGAGTACCATGATGATCCATAAATTATGCTGCCAAAAGAAAGCCGTAAGCCCTTTATGCTCTAATTCATGCTGATGGATAGGGATGGGATTATGTGAGTGCTGTGTAGACATAGCCTATAGGGTACTTGTGTGTATTAACTTTAGTGTAGATGACTTTATGGGCTTGTGAGCTAATTAGGGGTTTAGTGCGTAAGCTGTTAATTAGAGGAGGATAATATGAAATCACTAAGAGCAATTGGCGGTCTTTATGTGTTGTCGGCACTGTGGTGCATCGTTAGTCTCGATGTATCGGCTAATAGTCTTGGGTTTGGCTTTTTAAACCCAGCCGCACAGGTGGAATATTTTAGCGTCTACGGTGGCCTGCAGTTAGGCTTAGGCATAGCCATGATAGCGGTGAGCTTTAAACCGCCATTGTTAATGGGCGGGCTTTTTTTTAGCGTGGTATTTTCTTGGGTGCTGGCGGTGAGTCGAATTGTGGGGCTGTTATTGTATGCAACGAGTCCATTAATGTGGGCCTTGTTGATGCTTGAGGCTTGCATTGCATTAGCGTTGAGTTACTCATGGAAAAAGCATCAAGCAAGGGAACAGTAAAATGCAGAAAAGCCAGTTGTTTGATCAACTGGCCTTTTGCTTTTAAATTACGTTGATGCCTTTATTTACAGTAGAGGCTGTAGTACTGGCCAAATTAAATCAGCAAGAGTACGTGATGCATTTGCGTTCGGGTGAATGTTATCGCTCAGTACATCGCTGGCCGGTACCATGCCGCGAGGGTCAAGGAATGTGCAGTTACCTGTCGTGTTGTTACATGCTTGCCCTAGTTTTTCGTCCCCATAGTTCAGTGCACTGGTTAAATTTTTGTTACCACGTGGCAGCTCGTAATAGCCAAGATAAATAATGTTATCGACTCCGTCTGCATCCATTTTATTCAAAAGATTAACGAGATTAACATATTGGTCGTTGATTAAATTCTTGCAGCTGCGGCTAATGCTCCAGCGCCACCAATGGGTGCGACAGCCATATGGGTCTAAAATAATAGCTGGGATCAAAATATCATTGCCGCCGCCATCCATTACTACGGTTTCGATATTTGCATCAGTGGATTTTGCATCGCTGTATTGGCGTTCAACGGAGTTTGCCACAATGCCGCCTGAAAGTTCAGCGCCGCTTAATGTGTAGTCACGAAATGTTTGTCCCGCGCGATCTTCAAGAATACGTTGAATGTCGCCAGATAAGTCAAAGATAGAATCCCCTAATGTGATGATTTCACTGCGATCGGCTGTTTCTACATAACTGCCACTGCCGCATGCAATGAGCGACAATAGCGCGAATGAAGCCGCTACGGTCTTTGCCGAATTCACCCAATTTTTTAATGTTGTCATTTTTAGCTTCTCCTTATTATTTGTCTGTATAGACAATGTGAGTGTAGAAGCTGGAATATGCTTGCCAAAATTTAAAAGCGAACAGCTTAACTTAAGCGTTCGCTTTTAAAGGTTTTTAGCACTATTTGAAACGATGGTGGAATTAGCATGGCACGCTTGTATTAATTGCTGCCGTATAATCTTGGCCGTTTATATCTATAAAAACCAGATTCCTCTTCAGCGGCAATGGTTGGGGCTTCATTTTTGAAATATCTTTCTCTTAATTCAATGATTTTTTCGGAGAGTTCGGCACCTGTGTAACGTTGACTCATTTGGTCTCGTGCAGACATGTATTGGTAACCATTTTGCCAGCGCTGCTCTTTTTGTTGATCTTCTAATGCTAATGCTTCGATATCCTTTTCAGAAAATCCGAGTTGCTTTCGGCTTTGCGAAATCGCGGCTTGTCTCTCGTCAGATGTCATGCTGGCAAGGTTTTCTTGTACGCTTTCTAATTGAAAGTAAACATTAGAGATAAGACCTTTGTTCATAGTAAAATTCGTTTGCTCATCTGGGTAAAGTTCATCCAGTGTGTTTTGTAAAATAAACAACCGCTCTTGCAACGACATATCTTTGGCATGATTAAGTGTATCAAGGGTTTGCTGTACGGTTTGGCGCTTATGCTCTTGGCTCTGAATCTCTTTGTGCCAAATTTCTTCGGCTAAATGACCAAATAGTTCGTGGCGTTTTTGCCAAATCGTGCCGTTTTTAGTAAGGGCGTCTAAATCATTTAAATCCAAGAGATTATCGGCATACCATAGGTCGTAACGATCAAGTTTATTAATAAGTGCAAGAATGTCATTAGCGTGATCAGGAAAAGCTCGCTGTATTATGATGTCAAAAATTGATGCGCCATTATTTGGATATTGTTCAATAACAAAATCACGAAAATCCTGCATGGTGACTTGAACTCGAAGCAGGTGTATTTCGTGTAAATGTTGTTCAATTAGGCCTCTTACCATAGCGGATATAAAATCTTCAGTATTACTATACGTCTCTGTTGAGGGGGTCATTGCCAGTGGTGGTGATTGGTAATGGTTTTTTAGGTTTGGCGTGCTCTGTGGGCTTATTTCAATCAGCGTTGCACTCTGTGGGCTAATCAAGAAAAAACCAGCGCTGCTGGCGCTTATGGTCAAAATCACGAAAATTATTTTTTTATACATGTCGCGGCCTTTATTATTTTGTTTTAAGAATAAATCTAATTCGGCATTTTTGTGAATTGATTGCGAACAATAAAATAAGATTGTTCGTAATTACTGAGTTCGTCTTAAACTGTCCTAGAATATATTATTAAATGCAGCCATATTGAGTATTGCTGCTGAGTTCCTTAGTGGCTATGTCAATAAATGCCATTCGTTGTTGATTGGCAAAAATAGACGAATATAAAAATAATAAGCCCATATTAAAATATCGAATGTTGAGTGCCCCTCATGTTTAGTGATATTTATTTTCGACTTTTACTTGAAGTGATGAGTAAAGATCCAACAATAAAAAGCATACCGGATTTAAAATAAAATGATGCAAAGCATTCGGATTTAATTGCAGTTAGAAATTTCCACTCTTTAATTACAAGCATATATGAACAATGCCCTGATTCTAGAATCGGTCTTGAATTTGGCCAGCAGGTGAAGCCCGTTAATGCGTGTGATTTTTCACGACTAGTCGCGACATCAAAAAATGTGATTGCAGCGCTAAGTACGTTGGTAACGTTTTACCCGCGGTTAAATTTAAAACCTTTTCCTTTGTTGTATAAAGATGCTCAGCATATATCGATTGCTTTGTGTTTTCCTTACGAGAGGCCTTTGGGTGTTGCGCACAAACGATTTTGCAGCGAAACGTTTTATAGTTTTTGTTTTAATATGTTGTCTGATTTAGTCGATGAGAAAATTAAGCCGCTGAAACTTTGCTTTGATTTTCCTAAGCCCGCTTATGCTGCAGAGTATCAATTGCTATTTAATTGTGAGGTGGAATTTGACGCGCCTTTATCTATGGTCGTGTTTGATCGCGATATCGAGTTCTTGCCGCTATTGAGTTGGAATGAGTGCCTGCATGATGTGTACTTAACAAAGGCACATGAATCATGGCAACAAATTAAACGACTGCAGGGGTTTAAATATCGAACGTTGAGTCAATTAATGCGCGATTTCCCCGCCAGCTTTAATGGCCAGCATTTAGCACAGGCACTCAATATTTCCCCAAGAGGATTACAAAAACGGTTAAGTGCGCAGGGCAGTTCATACTCTTTGATGTGCCAACTCGTGAGGCGGGAATTATTAAAAGTGTGTTTATATCAGAGGCACTATCCATTAGAGGATGCAGCGCGTTGTTTGGGATTTAACTCACAGGCGAGTTTTAGGAAATTTTTCAAAGCGCATTTTGGGGATTACCCAAGGGCTTATCAAAAAGCAACAAAGGATTTATTAGAGCAGGTGTAAAGTCAGCTATTACAAATAGCTGACTTTGGATTCGCGATTACGCTGCTGCGCAGCATTTCTTGTATTTTTTGCCACTGCCACATGGGCAAGGGTCGTTACGACTCGCTTGCTTTTGACTGACAGCGCTGGCCGCTTCTTGCTTGCTTAGTAAGATATCTAGGTCGCGGATATTCTCTTCAGCTTCTGGCACAACGTTAATAATGCTTGCCCAGCCATTGCTTTCAAACACAGCGATTAGCTCAAGTTTGCGCTCTTCTGTTTGCACGCTGATTTTGGCAGGTGCTTTATCGGTGCCTAAGCGCACAGTCTTGTTTACTTCAAAGCCAGGGCTGCTATTAGCCGGCTTTTTCATAGGGGTGCCTTTGTAGAAAAATTTTGACATATATCACCAATTAAGTAGCAGGCCGGTGTGGGAAGAGGCCTTAATATGAGTATGGGCAGGGCCCAATAATAAACGGCCTCCATTGTAGTGTATTTAAGGTTAAATATCCTAACTTGTTCGTTGAAAGCTCCTTTAGCGGCAATAACTTAGGAATTGTCTAAACTACTTAAGAGGCATGTCATTTGTATTCATTGCTTTTAGCGGTTAAATTTTGTTGTCAAAGTGCTGAAACAGTGATATCTAGCCCATTGCGGCAGCCTGCCAGTCATTCATCTTTTAATGGACACGTTAATGACCAAACCTTTTACGGGTAATGAAATTCCCGATGGTTTCCTAGATTTATTATCATCGTTATTACGCAACCCTAGTGTAGTGGGTGCCGAGCATTCATTTTTTCGAGTATTACAGCGTGAATTAGAAGAGCGCGGCGCGAAAGTGACTTGGTATGAAGGTCTATTGGTGGCGCAAGGTAATGACCCTGAGAGCTTAATGTTTTCAGCGCACATAGACCGTCACGGCTTAATGTGCACGGGCCCAAATGAGTTTCAATACGCCGCATTTGTGTCGGGCGCGCGCTCTGACTTGCTAGGCAATTCAGTGGCTGAGCAATTAATGAAAAAAATCGTATATAGATTTCAAAACGAATCAGTATACGCCTATGAGCCTTGGTCGGGCTCGTATCGTGGCCGTGGTGATCTCACCAATGCGTACATTTGTGAGTTTCGTAATAACCTGATTTTTGAAGTGAAAGGGTTAGAGCACTTAGTGGCGGGTACTCCGGTTGCGTTCACCGATAAATTGAAAATACAGCCAGAGAGCATCGCGGGCCAATTGGATAACGTGCTGACAGCGGCGGCTTTGGTATATCTGTTTGAACAAGGTTTTCAAGGCACGGCCTTTTTCACCGCGCAAGAAGAAGCGGGTAAAAGTTGGCGCTATCTATTGGAATGGTTTCGTCGCTTTGGTGGCTCAACTAACCAGCTCATTGTGGTGGATACCAGCCCGTTTCCTGATATTAAAGCAGCGAGTGCGCAGCACGTAGTATTGCGTCATCAGGATGCTAACGCACCGTTCAATCTCGCATTGACGAAAAAGCTACAAGATACGTGTAATGAACTGGGTATTAGCTATTTATATAAAGATGCCTACGTTGAAGAGCTAAACAAAGAATTAGTGGCTAAGGGTGAAATGCCCCACTCTATGGGCTCTACAGAGTTGGGTCGAATTATATCGGCTTCTAATGGCTTGGTTGATGGCACTACCCTGCAGATTCCTACGTCTGGCTATCATACGTTGTCTGAAACAGCGCCTAAGACATCCGTTGCCGCATTTCTAGCCCTATTAAACTCACTGTGTAAGCTTGATAAATAAAATAAGCTGAAAACTGCTACACTTGCCAATTCTGTTTTGGCAAGTGTCGTTCACCTTTTTGAGTGCTTTATGAATAACACCATCTTACAATTGACGCGCATCGTTCAGCAGGTGGCCCTTGCGAGTTCACATGCTGCACAAGTGACATTAATTGTGGATTCTATCAGTGATGTGATTCAAGCCGATGTGTGTAGTTTGTATCGAATCAATGCAGATCAAGACATGGTATTACTGGCCAGTCATGGCTTGCATTATAAAAGCGAAGTGATGATCCCTCGTGGTAAAGGTTTAGTGGGCTTGGTGGCAAAAAGTCGTCACCCTGTAAACGTGAAAGATGCGGCGGCCCATGAGCATTATTTTTACCTTCCCCAAACCCAAGAAGAAAAATTCGTTAGCTTCTGTGGTGTCCCATTAGTTTTATTTGGCAAGGTCATTGGCGTTTTGGTTGTACAGAGTCGCCAGGCTGAATTACTCGACAAAGAAAGTGAAGGTTTTTTGGTGGCTTTGGCGTCGCAATTGGCGTTGATCGTTGATGACATTCCCATGGAGGCCAAAATTGAGGATCAAAACGATCGTTATATTGGTGTCAAAGGCGCGCCAGGCATTGGTATTGGCAAGGTGCGCTTGTGTTTAAGTGGTGAATTAAATGCGGTACCCGATGCTGAATGTAATGATATTGCAGCCGCTATTGAAACCCTACATCAGCTACTGTCCAAAGTGAAAGACGACATTCAAAATGAGCAAAAGGCGTTGGGCTCTGATATGCCAGATTCGGTATCGGCTATTTTTGATGCCTACCGTATGTTACTGGCCGATCAAGCGCTAATCGAAAAAGTGATTCAAGAAATTCGTTTAGGGCACTGGTTACCTTATGCTTTAAAGTTGGCTATTAATCATTACTCTGAAATTTTCCACGCAATGGATGACGCCTATTTTCGTGCTCGCGCTGAAGATATTTTGCACCTTGGTAATAAGTTGTATAACTCTTGGCGTGGTGCAAAAGGCATTGATGTCAACCTTGTTGATGGCCCAGTCATTTTAGTTGGTGTACAGGTAAGCGTGTCAGATATGGCGGCGTTACCGGCAAATAAATTAGCGGGTATTGTGTGTTTTGAAGGCTCAAGCCTGTCACATACCTCCGTACTTGCCAATGCCATGGGTATTCCTGCGGTGATGGGTATTGGCACTTTAAAAGGTTTAACCAATGGTGATCGCGCCATTGTTGATGGTAACGAGGGGCAAATTATTTTGTACCCAAGTGATGTGGTTGCTGGTGAATATAAGAAATTAGTTCAAAAAGAAAGAAGCTTAAAAAAGCAGCTGTCATTGCTTAAAGATTTACCGGCACAAACCATAGATGGCCATGTTTTCGAATTGTTTACCAATACCGGTTTGTTAGCCGATATTAGCCCTGGTCTTAAAAGTGGCGCGGAAGGGGTTGGCTTATATCGAACTGAAATTCCATTTATGGTGCGTGATAGTTTTCCAAGTGAAGATGAACAGGTGCAAGTGTATGAGCGCGTATTGCAGGCTTATGCAAATAAGCCGGTTTATATGCGCACATTGGATATTGGTGGCGATAAACAACTGCCGTACTTTCCGATACATCACGAAGAAAATCCTGCACTTGGTTGGCGCGGCATTCGCTTTACCCTTGATAATATCCAGCTGTTGATGACACAAGTACGGGCTATGATTCGTGCGGCCAGTGGCCAAGATAATTTACATGTTCTGTTGCCAATGGTGATTTCAACCTCAGAAGTCACCACGTTTTTAGAGTTGTTAGACGATGCTCTTGCTCAGCTAGCGGATGAAGGTGTGAGTGTGACTCGTCCTAAAGTGGGGGTGATGATCGAAGTACCCGCGGCGATTTCTCAAATTCCTTTTTGGGCAAAATATATTGATTTTGTATCAATTGGCTCAAACGATTTAAGCCAATACTTATTAGCATTAGACCGTAATAACTCACAAGTGGCTGATCGATATGATCACGTTCACCCTGCGGTACTGCATGAACTGAAGCGGATTGTGGATCTTGCGCGCACACACAAATTGAATTTAAGTTTATGTGGCGAAATGGCAGCCGACCCTGTGGCGGTTGTATTGTTGATGGGCATGGGTATTTATCGTTTATCCATGAGTGCGGCTAAATTACCTAAAATAAAGTATTTAATTCGCAGTATGTCGCTAGGGCAAAGTCAGCAGGTTTTGCATCAAGCATTAACGTTAGAAAGTAACGATGCCATACGCGCATTGGTTAATAATCATTTAGAGCAAATAGGTTTTCATGAATTTATGCGAAATCAACAAGCGGCGGAGTACTGAGTTTTAATGGAATTAAGTGAGTTACTTTCGATTGATCCTTATAGCTGGCCAGCCATTGGTACGGCTATTTTTTGTGCCACGGTGATTGGTCTTGAGCGTCAGCTTAGAGGCAAGCCGGTGGGCATTCGTACATCGGCATTAATTATATTGGGCACGTATTTGTTTTTATCCACAGCTTTCTTACTTGAAGGCTCGGTGGTTGACCCATCCCGTGTGGTGGGGCAGGTTATTACGGGCATTGGTTTCTTGGGCGCTGGGGTTATGTTGGCAAAAGATGGTGCGGTCGTTGGCGTGACATCGGCTGCTACTATTTGGGTACTGGCGGCCATTGGTGTGATGATTTCGACCAATCATCTAGCCGAAGCGATTAAACTCTCATTTGTTGTGGTCACTATTTTGTGGGGCGTGGATTGGTTAGAAGAAAACACACGGGCATTTAGTCGCGGTGTTCATAGTAAAGTTCAAGGTTTCAAATCCAGGCACAAGTAGCGCTTGGTATCGGTATTTTCTCGTCACCTTTTTTCATTTAGTGCTGCTCATAAAAATAAGATACTTCTACGGTTAATCATGCATTTATATTCGCGTCATTTTATTTCTATACTTTTAGTGGTTTGCCTCGCAGCTTGCAGTAAAGGTGAGTTTGCTGATGTTGACTCGCCACCACTGGTGAAGGCTAATCAGCAGTCCAGTAATGTTTGGTTTGTGAGTGGGGAAGATAAAATTGAAGCGGCAATCAAACAGCATCAAGCCATTAATAATAAAAAAGGCAGTGCCAAAAACATTATTTTGTTTGTGGGTGACGGCATGGGGCTTTCGACCGTCACCGCTGCCCGTATTTTAGAGGGGCAGCGTAACGGTCAAAGCGGTGAAGAAAATCAACTTAGTTTTGATCGCTTTGCATTTTCTGGGTTATCTAAAACCTATAACGTCAATGCACAAACACCAGACTCTGCTGGCACCATGACGGCATTGATAACCGGTGTTAAAACGGATGCAGGGGTCATTGGTGTCGCTGAAGGTGTGACATACGATGATTGCAGTTCGGTTGCGGGTAACGAATTATTAACCGCATTGGAGTTAGCCGAAATAGCCGGCATGAGTACCGGTATTGTGACCACGACGCGTATTACCCATGCCACACCTGCGGCTACCTATGCAAAAAGTGCTAACCGCGATTGGGAAGATATATCTGATATGCCAGTCTCTGCAATTGAGGCCGGTTGTAAGGATATTGCTGATCAATTAGTGTCTTTTGAGCGCAATTTAGAGGCTCGTTTTAGTGGGTTAGATGTGGATGGCCTTGAAGTGGTTATGGGAGGTGGTCGCCGCCATTTTTTAGCGAAAGATGCCAAGCAAAACTCAGCAGAAGTGACCAGTGGTATCGAGGGTGACCGCACCGATAACCGCAATTTAATTCAAGAATGGCAGGCACAGTACCCTGATGGAATGTATGTCATGGACCAAGCGGGTTTTGATGCCATAGATACCCAAGCGACTCCCCATGTATTTGCTTTATTTAATGAAAGTAACATGCGTTATGAAGCGGATCGAAAAAATGATGCAGCAGGGGAGCCTACTTTAAGTGAGATGACTAAGACGGCAATCGCGTTATTGGATAACAATGAAAAAGGCTTCTTTTTAGTGGTAGAAGGTGGGCGTATTGATCACGGCCATCATGCGAGTAATGCCTATAATGCATTGGGCGATACCATCGAATTATCAAATGCAGTTGCGGTTGCGGTTGAGAATACGAATGCGAATGAAACTTTGATTATTGTCACTGCGGATCACAGTCATGTGTTTACCATGGCGGGTTACCCAAGGCGCGGCAATCCCATTTTAGGTAAAGTGATTAACATCGGGTCGTCAGAGTATGCGCTTGCGGATGATAACCTGCCGTACACAACGCTAGGGTATATGAATGGTTTAGGTCACCGCCATGAAGTGGGTAAAACCGATAGCGACAGTGTTTACAGTGATAAAAAAGGCGCCATTACTGGGCGCCAAAATTTAACCGATATTGATACGACAAACGCAGGCTTTCACCAAGAAGCCTTGGTGCCGCTTGAATCAGAAACACATGGTGGCGAAGATGTGGGTATTTATGCTCAAGGCCCGGGCGCGCACTTAGTCACAGGTGTGCACGAGCAGAATGTTATTTTTCATATTATGAATCATGCTGGCAATTTATCCGCTAAAGCGGATCAGGCGCTGCGCTAAATAATCAAAACAGGTTGCGCCTAGCAAATAGGGCTAGTGACCTGTTTTATTTTCAAAATTCTCTAGTTTATCCGCTGTACCGCCATTGCGATCGAGGGTGCCAATATCCAAAACCGGCGAGGCATCAATGTGCTGTGCATCCATCATTTGAGCCACTCGCTGTAATGACGAAATAATCATGGTTTGTTCCCACTCTTGTAAATCGGCAAATTGACGCGCGAAATGATCCTGCAATGGCACAGGCGCATCTTTTAGCATCTCGATGCCTAATTCGGTTAGTGCGGTATGAACTTTACGTTTATCAGATGTAGAACGCTTACGGTAAACCAAATTACGTTTTTCTAAGCGATCTAAAATAGTTGTCACCGTGGCTTGGCTTAAGCTTATGTCGTTCGCAAGGGCGCCGATGGTGGCGTGGTCGCTATTGCGAACCGCTTGCAGTAAGAGTATCTGCGGTGCGGTAAGACCGGTGGTTTTAGCTAAATGCTTGGAGTGCAGGTCGGTGGCTCGAATCACTCGACGTAGGGCAACCAATACTTTGTCAATCTGGCTCAAAGGCTTGTCCTTTTATATGCACAAAGCGCCCATCAATATGGGCGGGTCATTTTATCACATGTTAAGCGAATAGGTCGTGAAACAAATTCGAGGGCTTTTTAGCGGTGCTATAGGTTCATAACATAATGTAAATTAGTATAAATAGCCTATAAAAAACAATATTACAGTAAATAATGCTTAGTACACGATAAGTATATTATGAGGTTTTTGGTTTTTTATTGCACTAATTTAGCCCTATTTTTAACTTTTTAATCAAAATGGTGCATATTTTAGGTTGTTGGGGTTTAAAAAATACTTAGAGTAGTAAATAATAGGGGTCTTAAGGTTATATAGGGTTCAATGTTTATGTCTCTTGCAGTACAGCTAGTTATACCTACAGCTGAAACAGGCATGTCGGTTTATGAGTTGGTGAAAAATTGTCCGCCGCTTGATACCAATTCAGCTTATTGCAATTTGTTGCAGTGCTCTCACTTTGCCGATACATCCGTGGCGGCAGTCGCTCAGCAAGATGGTGAAGCTCAACTAGTCGGTTTTATTTCTGGTTATATTTTACCGGGCAAACCAGACACTCTCTTTATTTGGCAAGTGGCGGTTTCTGATCAAGCCCGTGGCCAAGGTTTAGCTTCACGCATGATCCAGCACATTTTACAGCGTGAAAACTGCTCACAAGTCCAATTTATCGAAACCACTATTACAGAATCTAACGGTGCCTCATGGGCATTATTCGAACGCGCCGCGCAAACCCTCAATGCTAAGTTGGAACGCTCCGTGATGTTTGAAAAGCAGCAACATTTCAAAGGCCATCACGATACCGAAATGCTCGTACGCATCGGGCCGTTTGGTTAATCGAATTTAAAACCCTCTTATTTCACGCTTAAAACCATTTCTATTATAGAAAGGAATAATTATGAAAATTTTTGACGAAATCGAATCAGAAGTACAATCATATGCACGTGCATTCCCACGTTTATTTAATAAAGCGCAGGGTGAATTCTTATACGATGAAGACGGTAATCAGTATCTTGATTTTCTAGCGGGGGCCGGCACGCTGAACTATGGCCATAACCACCCGATCTTTAAAGAAAAATTGCTTCAATACATTCAAGATGACGGTATCTGTCATGGATTGGATTTACACACAAAAGCAAAAGGTGAATTTCTTGAAACCTTTAATGAAAAAATATTAAAGCCACGTGACTTAAACTACATGGTTCAGTTCACGGGACCAACGGGCACAAATGCAGTTGAAGCAGCGTTAAAGCTAGCGCGTAACATTAAAGGCCGTGAAAACGTTATATCGTTCACCAATGGTTTTCATGGCGTGAGCTTAGGGTCACTTGCTACAACGGGTAACTCTCATCACCGTGGTGCTGCAGGGGTTAGTTTAGGTGGTTCATCTCGTTTACCATTTGATGGTTATATGGGTGATGAACTGGATACAACATTCTACCTAGACAAAGTATTGTCAGATTCAAGTAGTGGTATTGACTTACCCGCCGCGGTAATTGTTGAAACCGTTCAGGGTGAAGGTGGTATTAATGCCGCGAGTTTTGAGTGGTTACAAAATCTAGAGAAAGTATGTCGTAAGCACGATGTTTTATTAATTGTTGATGATATTCAAGCAGGTTGTGGTCGTACAGGTACGTTCTTTAGTTTTGAAGAAGCGGGCATTAAACCAGATATCGTAACCCTTTCTAAGTCATTTAGCGGTTATGGTTTACCATTTGCGGTTGTATTAATGAGCCCAGAGCTTGATCTATGGAAGCCAGGTGAGCACAACGGTACTTTCCGTGGTAATAACCTCGCATTTGTAACCGCAAAGGCCGCGATTGATACTTTTTGGAGTGACGATGCGTTCTCTAAAGAGATTAAACGTAAAGGGGATTATATCGCCCAGCGTTTAGAAGATATTGTTGAGAAGTACGGCGAAGGTAATTTCACTATTCGTGGTCGCGGTATGTTCCGTGGTATTAGCTGTGTGAATGGTGAGATTGCTAATCAAATTACGCGTACGGCATTCAAGCAAAATTTGATCATTGAAACCAGTGGTGCAGACGATGAAGTGGTTAAATTTTTGTGCCCACTTATCATCAGTGATGAAAGCTTGAAGAAAGGTATTGATATCGTTGAATCGGCGATTAAAGCAGTTTGTGCAAAAGAAGATATCCCAGAAGATAAAGATTACTTCGATGATGTCGAAATGGCGAGCTAATAAACCACGAGTTAAGTTTGATAAGCATGGGTCTAGGCCCATGCTTTTATGTATATATCTAGAATTAAATGGGTTTTTATTATGATCGTAAGAACATTACAAGAAGCAGAGCAAACTAATCGTAAAGTCGTTGATCCAAATAATAATTGGGACAGCACCCGTTTGTTATTAAAAGACGACAACATGGGATTCTCTTTCCATATTACCACAATCTATGCCGGTGCTGATTTTCAAATGCATTACCAAAATCATTTAGAATCGGTATTTTGTATGTCTGGTGAAGGCGAAGTAGAAACCCTAGCGGATGGTAAGGTCTACCCAATTAAACCGGGTACGATTTATATTTTAGATAAAAACGACAAACATGTTTTACGTGCGACTAAAGAAATGAAAATGGCGTGTGTATTTAATCCACCTGTAATTGGTAATGAAGTGCATAACAAAGATGGCGCTTATGAATTACAGGCCGATGTCATTACTGACTGATTTATTTATTCATTGAATCGAGCACTAAATTTACAGAATAAAGCAGGAAAGTTATGTCATTGGCGAATCATAGTGTAGAAAAAATTGGCGGTACATCCATGAGTGATTATGTCTCGGTTCGAGACAATATCATTTTGCAGCCAGCAAATAAGGGCGATCTTTATCAGCGTATATTTGTGGTCAGTGCTTACGGCGGCCTGACGGATAAATTACTTGAGCATAAAAAGAACGGCCAACCTGGTGTGTATGCTTTATTTGCCAATGGTGTAAATGACGATAGCTGGTTAAGCTCTTTAGTGCATCTTAAACAGGATATGTTAGATATTAACGAGACCTTATTCAGTGATGAGTTACTCGCTAAAGCCAATGTGTTTATTAGTGAGCGCATTGATAACGCGCAAAATGTGTTAACTAACTTACAACACTTATGCAGCCATGGTCATTTTTCAATTGAAGATCACTTAGCCACAGTACGTGAAATGCTCGCCAGTATTGGTGAAGCGCATAGTGCATGGAATATGGCGCAGTTACTTCAGCGTGATGGTGTTAACGGCGTATTTGTTGATTTAACAGCATGGCAAGGCAGTGAAGATATTAGCCTGGATGATCGAATTGTACGGGCATTTGAACATTTAGATCTTGCGACACAATTACCGATTGTAACCGGATACGCATACAGCCCTGAAGGTCTAATGAGCACATTTGACCGTGGTTATTCTGAAATGACTTTTAGCCGTATTGCGGTATTGAGCCACGCCAAAGAAGCGGTGATTCATAAAGAATTTCATTTGAGCAGTGCCGACCCACGTTTAGTTGGGGTTGAAAATGCAGTGCCAATTGGCCGTACTAACTACGATGTAGCCGATCAGCTTGCAAACTTAGGGATGGAAGCGATACACCCTAAAGCGGCAAAAGGTCTGCGCCAAAAGAACATCGCATTGCGTATTAAAAATACCTTTGAGCCTGAGCATAAAGGCACCTTGATTACAGGTGATTACGTCAGTGATGAGCCATGTGTTGAGATTATTGCAGGTTGTCGTGGCGTGTACGGTATTGAAGTATTTGACCAAGATATCGTCGGTGACATTGCACAGGTTGATCAAGATATTTTGAAGATCATCCAGCGCTTTAAAGCCAATATCATTTCAAAAGATATCAACGCAAATACGGTGACACATTATTTATCGACTAACCTAAAAACAATGAAGCGTATTCATGCCGCACTTGAAGCGCGCTTTGATGATGCTGAAATCAAACAGCAAAAACTAGCGTTAGTCTCAGCCATTGGTAGTGATATGCAGGTACCTGGTATTTTAGCTAAAACCGTAAAAGCATTGGCGGATAAAAATATCAGTGTATTGGCGATGCACCAATCTATGCGTCAGGTAGACATGCAATTTTTAGTCAATGAAAACGATTATGAACAAGCCATTAAAAGCTTACACAGCTGCCTTGTTGAGATACATGAGCATGGAGATGCAATATGCCTAGCGTCCTAGTCAAAGGACTACTGGTGCTTTTTTGCCTGATAAGCCAATTATCTTATGCTGCATCAGATGAAGAGCGAGACGAAAAAATCAAGCAATCCAAAGAGGTGGTTGAGGCGCTAGAAGCGCCTTTATACAACCCTTTTGTCGAGCGATATGTTCTTGATGATCTAAAGCAATTACGCACAGAATTAGCCGCGCAAAAGGCTGAAATTATTCAGCAAATAGTCGATCGCGAGCATACCAGTGTCGATCGTGCCGTCACCTATGCGACGAATACCGTGACCTATTTCTTCTATTTGATTGCGGCCGCCACTTCGATCTTGGTTATCGTCGGCTGGACGTCTATTCGTGATATTAAAGAACGTGTTCATTCGCAAGCCGATGAAGAAATTTCACGCTTAGTCGGTGAATATGAACGCCGTTTGCACGCTATCGAAAGTCAGTTGAATCAAAGAACACAGGACATCGAAGATAACCGCGAAGAAATTGAAATGACACAAGAGCGCCAGTCATTATGGCTGCGGGCAGCGAGAGAGAATAATTACCATAATAAAATCGGAGTATATGATCAGATTTTAAAGTTGCGCAGTGACGATACAGAAGCACTTACTTACAAGGCAGATGCCGTATTAGAGCTGAATGAGCCGCAATGGGCGATTAATCTTTGTTATCAAGCCTTGGCCATCGACCCAGAAGATAGCCACGCTTTTTATCAGTTAGCGTGTGCTTACACTGTGTTGGGGATGCAAGAAGAGGCGATTAATTGTTTATCTGAAGTACTTGAAAGAACAGATACTTATAAAGAAGACATTATTAATGACCCAGTAATGAAGCCACTGCATGAAAATGAACAGTTTAAGACGCTTTTAGCGTAACCCCCAGCCTAATGACCGAAAAAGGCCAAATGAGCAATCGTTTGGCCTTTTTTGTGGGTATTCGTTAAGCACTCTATTGATACTGATCTAGGATTAAATAAGTCAATATTGAGGTGAGCCATGCAAAGCGCCCCAGAGCACGAGCAAGAAGCACTGCGTATCGCTGAGCTAATGCGCTTGGAAGTATTAGATAGTGAAGATGAGGCCGTATTTGATGAGCTCACTGAGCTGGCGAGTACCACCTGCGGTACGTCTATTTCTTTAATTAGCCTGATTGACACAGACCGCCAATGGTTTAAATCACGGGTGGGTTTAGAAGCCCGTGAAACCCCCAGAAATATTGCTTTTTGTTCTCATGCTATTTTGCAGCCTAATATATTTGAAGTGCAGGACACTTTAAAAGACAAACGCTTCTTTGATAACCCGCTTGTGACATCCAATCCCAATATACGCTTCTATGCGGGGGCGCCTTTAATTACTGAGCAAGGTTTACCGTTAGGTACGTTATGTGTGATTGACCAACAGCCTAAAGTGTTAACCGATCAGCAAAAGCGCGCGTTGTCGATACTGGCTAATCAAGTTATTGGGCAATTGGAACTACGCCTAAAATACAAACAGCTATCGCGTATTGAAAGCGAGCGAGAGAAAATTTACGCGGTGATGGGACATGACTTACGAGCCCCTTTTAATGGGGTCATAGGTTTAGCGCGTATTCTTAATGCAAGCTCAGCTAAATTGAGCCGAGAAAAAATACAGTCAATGGCTGCAAATATTTTGGAATCAACGCTACAGGTTTTTCAGGTGATTGATGAATTGATGCAATGGACCCAGCAACGATTAGGAAATATTAAATCCGTCAAAGAAGTTTGTCGATTATATGATATGGTGATTGAAACCGTTAATTTGGTCAGCGTTGAATTACAGTTAAAGCAATTGCAATGTGACATGAAGGTTGATGAATCTGTTGAAGTGCTAGCCGATGCCGCGATTGTCAAAACTATTCTACGAAATACTATTACAAATGCTATAAAATATTCAAAGAAAGGAGGCTCAATTAAAATTGATGCCAGTGTAAATAATAGTGTCGTGATAATAAGTATTACTGATGAAGGCAATGGGATTCCACCTGCAATTGCAGAAAATTTATTTAAAGATACTGTCGAAAGTCAGATTGATACTGAAGGTATAAAAGGGTCAGGTATTGGCTTAAGTTTATGTGCTGAATTAATTGCCACGCAACAAGGTAAAATATGGATTGATCAAAGCTATCAAAAAGGCGCAAAAATTAGTTTTAGTTTACCCGTGTTTGATGGGTAGAGGTAAGCGGTATATCAGTGTATTAATACGAAATTCGTAGTAATCAAAAAGTTATTCCTTTAAAAGTTTCATAAAACTGTAATGTAATGTCACACCATTGTCATACGTGATACCTAGTCTGACCCTGTAAATTGAATACATGGCGTTAGATTGAGGGAGACAGTATGAGTCAATACCACTATGAGCAACTGATATTTCCGGGAAAAATATTGTCCCCTGATGCTTTAAATTTATTAGTATTAGAGCTAACTGAAGTGGCGGCTAGCTGTTTCAAAAAAGTGCCAGATTATCAGGCATTATCAGGTGAAAAAGCTGAATTAGATAAAGCGGTTATATGTTTGGCCCGCGACGAACAAGGTAGGCTAATGGGTTTTTGTTCGGCACTTTTATTGCCTGTTGAGGATCACGGTAATGTACTGCATTTGGGTTTGACCTGTGTGCATCCGGATTCTCGCGGGCAAAACCTTACCCATCATTTAACCAGCAAGTTGTTGCTTAATTTTATTATTAAAAAATCGTTATTCAAGGAAACTTGGATCAGCAATTGTGCCTGTGTATTGTCAAGCTTGGGTAATGTAGCGATGTACTTTGAGAATTTATACCCTTCACCATATGGTGTAAAAGTGCCAAGCACGCGTCACTTAAACATAGCGCGAGCGATTAATAGCACTCACCGAAAGTCTATTGCAATAAAAGACAGTGCTAAATTTAATGTCGCAAAATTTGTATTTGAGGGCAGTGTTGGCGGAACCGTATTTGAAAAAAATGCGGAAGATAGCCGATTCCATCATCGAGACCGTGCATTAACTGAATATTATCAAGACTTATTGAGTTTTGAGCGTGGAGATGAGGCGCTGCAAATAGGCAAAGTAAGTATTTTAACATTTCCTAAATATCTTATGCGTAAAGCAAGCGTAAAAATGAAAGCGCTATTGCCTAAACCACGTAAGCCAAACTACGCAAATTGATTGGCGATTCATTGCGGCACCGTATCAGTGACACACAAAGCCACTGCTGATCCGGTTGCTGCACGGTAAGTTGATTGTACTCTAGTTTTATCCACCCAGATTCAGCCCAGCCCAGCACTATTTTAGAAATAGACTGCCGTGAAACACCCATCATATGCGCAAGTTCTTGTTGGTTAATTTTGAGCAGGTTGCTATCGAGTGCGGCTAAGTCTAACAAGCGACGGGCTAAGCGTTCATGTAATGGCTGAATGGTCATCTGCTCAACTAAATTAAACACACTGCGTAAACGTTGGCAGATATGCTGAGTAATATGACGTAACGACTCTACGTCGTTTAACAAGTGTTGCTCAAAGCTGGTTTTAGGAATAATGAGTAATTCGCTGCTCTCTATTGCTTCGCAGTCATGGGTGCGCGGTACGCCATCAACTAATGAAATTTCTCCGAACCAATCTTGTTTTTGCATAAATGTAAGTGTCAGTGCTTTGCCTTCACGGTTTTCTGCACTCACGCGTAAGCGACCTGAAACCACACCATAATACCCAACTGCTTTGTCTCCTCTGCGATGTAAAAATTGCCCTTTACTTAAAGACTTTACATAAACCGATTTCACAATTGCTTGAAGAGTATGTGCTGGTATTTGGGCCAAACATGGATTAGCAGCCATTAAGGCTTGATGCTCTGGTGTGAAGGTTTCCATAGATTGTCCAAAAGTTGACAGAGTTTATTGGAGTTTAGAACTAAGCTCTAAACACAATAACAATACATGTAAAACACGTAGGTGACCCATGAATACCATAGCCCTTAATTCAGTCAAGAACTCTGTCAGCCAAGAAGAGTGGAAACTGCGCCAAAATTTAGCCGCATGCTACAACCTGGTGGCTCTTTATGGCTGGGATGATTTAATTTTCACTCATATCTCTGCCCGTGTTCCTGGGCCGGAACATCACTTTTTAATTAACCCATACGGTTTCATGTTTGATGAAATAACCGCCTCTAGCTTAATGAAAGTTGATCTTAATGGTAATAAAGTTACTGAAACAGAATATGAGATTAACCCAGCGGGTTTTACCATTCACAGCGCCATACATGATGCGCGAGAAGATGCACAAGTCGTGTTGCATCTACACACCAATGCAGGCGTGGCGGTGTCAGCTCAAAAAGACGGTTTGCAGGCGATTTCACAACAATCGTTATTTCCGTTAACCAGTTTGTCATACCACGAATACGAAGGGGTTGCGTTACGTTGTGATGAAAAAACGCGTTTACAGACTGACCTTGGAGATACCAATTTTATGATATTGCGTAACCATGGCTTATTAACCTGCACAGAAACCGTAGCAGATGGTTTTCTAAATATGTATATCTTGCAGCGAGCATGTGAAATTCAATTGTTGGCACAATCAGGTGGTGGTGCGTTAACCCCCGTGCCCAGTGGTATTGTTGAGGGTATGCAGGCTGCGGCCAAGCAAGTTACACGCAATGCCGGTGGCGCATTGGCATGGCCGGGGTTATTGCGTAAGCTGGATCGTATTGGCGCGCCATACAAACAATAATTAGATAACAATAATAACTGGAAAAACCATGACAACACTTCAGCAATGGCATGAACAAGGTGATACGTTTTCGTTTAACGGCCATGAGATTTTTTATCTCACACAAGGTGATAAACAAAAACCAGCGCTGGTATTGATTCATGGTTTTCCAACCTGCAGCTGGGATTGGGCGAAGATATTTCCGGCGTTAAGCGAGCACTTTTATCTAATCACCCTTGATATGCTGGGTTTTGGTTTTAGTGATAAACCAAAGCAGGATTATTCTATTTTTCAACAGGCGGATATTTTTGATGCTTTATTAAAGCAGCTCGATATCAAACAATATTACCTGTTAGCGCATGATTATGGTGATACCGTGGCACAAGAATTACTGGCACGCCATCATCAGTCTGGCCAAGTGTGTGCAGTCGTGTTTGCCAATGGTGGTTTATTTCCTGAAACTCATCACCCTGTATTACTGCAAAAATTACTGTTAAGCCCTGTTGGCTTTATTTTAAGCAAGCTTGTACGCTATGAAAAATTTAAGAAAAACTTTGATCATATTTGTGCGAAAAAGTTGAGTGAAGACGAGCTCGGAGGTTTCTGGCAAATGCTAGAGCACAAAGGTGGGGTGTTGATTATGCACAAACTAATTGCCTACATGACCGAGCGTAAACAAAACCGTGAGCGTTGGGTTGGGGTTATGCAGCAAACTCAAGTACCTATGCTTTTAATTGATGGCTTACTGGACCCCATTAGTGGCGCACATATGGTTGAGCGCTACGAACAGCTTATACCAAATCCACAGGTTATAAAATTAGCCGACACCGGACACTACCCTCAGGTTGAAAGCCCAGCCGCGTTTGCGCAGGCAGCGCTTGCTTTCTTGATGAATCATTAATCAATTGATTTACCGCCCCTTATTTTAAGTACCCAATGGGTAGTCCTATTACTTCTAATGAAGAAATAGTAGTACCTAATTCGGGTAGTTACCGTTAGAATATCAAGTGAGTATAATTCCCATTATCACTTAGTGTTCGGTAATGGATTCGTCGTGCGTGATATTGCAGCGGTTTCTTTTAGAGCGTTTTTCACAATACGACCGCTTACATGTGCTACGTCCCTATAATTTCATGATGCCTACGACTGGGTATCGTGACAAAGAATCACTTAAACTCAAGAGACGTTGTAAAAAAATGGCTATTGAATTTGCAGAACTAAAAGTAGGCGATCACGCCACTATAACTCAATGTGAGTTGCTGACAGGTAGCCAAGGTCAGCGCTTAATGATGTTGGGGTTAACACCGGGCACGTCGCTTAAAGTGGTACGAGTAGCACCACTTGGGGATCCGATTGAAATTAAAATACGGGGTTTCAATTTAAGCTTGCGTAGAGAAGAAGCCCGCGGAATTTGGGTAGATAAAATATGATCAAGAATACAGCCGATGCCAGTGCCAATCAGGTAGACGGCAACTCAAAAGGTGCCACAAAAAAAAACAGTATCGCACTTATTGGTAATCCCAATTGCGGTAAAACCACGTTGTTTAATAGCTTAACTGGGGCACGTCAGCGCGTTGGTAACTGGCCTGGTGTGACGGTTGAACGCAAAAGTGGTGATTATAAACACGCCGATACCCACTATGAAGTGATCGATCTTCCGGGCACTTACAGCATCATCGCCGACCCGACTGGTGATTCGTTAGATGAACAAATCTCCCAGCAGTTTGTACTGAATAAAGAAGCCGATTTAATAATCAATGTGTTAGACGCATCGAGTTTAGAGCGAGGTTTATATTTAACCGCGCAATTATTTGATGCGGGCATCCCCATGATCATTGCATTAAACATGATTGATGTGGCTCACAGCAAAGGCATGCACTTAGATCATCAAGCACTGGCCGAAGCACTCGGTTGCCCAGTGGTGCCATTAGTGGCGAGTAAGGGCGATGGCCTTGTGGCATTGATGGATACCGTTGAAACACGCTTAGAAAAACCCAGCTGTTTATCTCGGCCATTTAAATTCAGCGCAGAACTTGAGAGCAGTATCGAGATTTTGCGCCGCACACGCAGCGAGACCGAATCCCCACTTAAAGCCTGTCTTGCCATCGAGCAGGGCATGTTACCCCACGATATTGAGTTGCCGCTAAAAGAGCACTCTGTTGCCAGTCTAATTCAAGCGCGATACGACTGGATCGATCAAGTCTGCAAAGACGTCATTTCCCATAGCGAAAAGCAAACCAAAACCATCAGCGAATACATTGATGATGTAGTGCTTAATCGTTTTTTAGCCTTGCCCATTTTTATGGGGGTTATGTACTTACTGTTTATGTTTGCGATAAACGTGGGCAGTGCCTTTATTGATTTTTTTGATATTGCCGCAGGCGCAATGTTTGTTGAAACCCCAAGATGGATTCTTGAATCCATGGGCTCCCCCGATTGGTTAACCACCTTCATTGCAGATGGTGCTGGCGGTGGTATGCAATTGGTGGCCAGTTTTATTCCGGTTATTGCCGCGTTATTTTTATCGCTCTCGTTCTTAGAAGATGTTGGTTTTATGGCACGTGGTGCATTTATTATTGATCGCATGATGCGTGCATTAGGCTTGCCCGGTAAAGCGTTCGTGCCTTTAATTGTTGGCTTTGGTTGTAATGTTCCTTCGGTGATGGCTGCGCGTACATTAAGTCGTGAAGGGGACCGATTAGTCACCACTATCATGGCCCCGTTCATGTCCTGTGGTGCACGCTTAACGGTTTATGTTTTGTTTGCGTCGGCGTTTTTTGTTGAAAACGGCGAAATGGTGGTGTTTGCGTTATACATGACAGGTATCTTAGTTGCGATACTCAGTGCATTTTTAGTGCGCAAATTTATTTTACCGGCCAGCGATAGCAGCTTCATTATGGAGCTGCCGCCTTACTTACTACCCACTATGCGTAACTTAATGATGCACACATGGCATCGTCTAAAAGGGTTTGTGATGCGTGCCGGTAAAGCCATTGTGGCAGTGGTTATCGTGTTGAACGTTTTAAACTCTATGGGCACAGACGGCACCTTTGGTAATGAAAACAAAGAAAACTCGGTGCTAAGTGAAATTGGTCGTGGCATTACGCCTATTTTTACCCCAATGGGAATCGACGCCGATAACTGGCCTGCAACGGTGGGTATTTTTACCGGTTTGTTTGCCAAAGAAGTAGTGGTCGGCACGTTAGATGCGCTTTACACCACCAGCGACAGTAATGATGAAGAGTTTAATTTTTTAGGCAGTATGGGCACGGCCTTTAGTAGTATCAGTGCTAACTTAATTGACGTTGCTAATAATTTAGATGACCCATTGGGTTTGGACATGGGTGATCTAAGTGATGCACAAGGCGTGGCTGAAGCACAAGAAATTGCGGCTACTACCATTGCGGTTATTCAACAAAAATTCCATGGTGAGTGGGGCGCGTTTGTCTACTTACTCTTTATCTTGCTGTATATGCCCTGTGTCGCCACGGTAGGTGCCATCGTAAAAGAACACGGTAGCTACTGGGCGGGTTTTAGCATGTTGTGGTCACTGAGTGTGGCCTATGTATTGTCTGTAGGTATTTACCAATTTGTGACTTGGGCAGAGCACCCAGAAGCATCTTTAACGTGGTTAATTGGTTTAACCGTATGGCAGGTTTTATTAACCGTTGTCTTATTTCGCAGCGGTAAAAAACAAGCGGTTAAAGAAAACTTAATTCCGATGGTAAGGGTTGATTGATATTGATTGGGGGGAAAGACATGCAGAGGTAACGAATGTTATTTTTGCAGGTTATTTTCAGTCATTAAATTAACCGTTACTCACAATGATGTGGGCAACGGTTATTTCATTTATAAAGCTCTATTTTTCATAGCCTTTTGCGTTTGCCAGTGCGACCTTGCTGCGCACAAATATGCCGTTACCACGAGCCAGCTCTTTACCTTCTTCGTTATACAGAATCGCTTCTGCAATCCATTGGCTATTATTTTTATTCACCACTTTACCAACCGCTGTGATCTTGCCTTCACTGATTGGTCGGGTAATGTAAGTGGTGAAACTTGTGGTTAAAACAAAAACCTCTGATTCTAAACTGTTACACGCAAACCACGCGGCATCATCTAACATTTTAAAATAGACACTGCCATGCATGCCACCGGCACTGTGGTGATGGCGGGCATCGGTATGAATACTGATTTCTGCTTGCCCTTGTGTCACCGTCATAACGGGTTTGTAAAACTCATTCACCGGAGCCGCTTGATACATCGATTCAAGTTGGCGGTAATGTTGTTCCATTTTAGATCCTTCTTTTGCTATGCATGCGTATGCCAAAAACTCAGAGACCTTGTTGGACTAAAGCCCAACAGACCTTGCGTAGTTTATTATTGAGGTTTTTGTTGTAGGTCGGGATTTATTCCGACAAATAAAATTAAGCCAAAAACTCAGCGCAACCTTGTTGGACTAAAGCCCAACCTACATGGCGTAGTTAATTTTTAAGCTTCTGTTGTAGGTCGGGATTTATTCCGATGAGTAAAATTAAGCCAAAAACTCAGCGCCACCTTGTTGGACTAAAGCCCAACCTACATGGCGTAGTTAATTTTTAAGCTTCTGTTGTAGGTCGGGATTTATTCCGACAAATAAAATTAAGCCAAAAACTCAGCGCGCGTATGTACGTTACTTTTGAATATTCCACCAAGCGCCGTGGTGCTGGTATGGGAGTGGGTATCCATCACCCCACGAGATTTCACGCAAAAATGGGTGGCATCAATCGATACCGCAACATTCTCGGTTTCAAGTAAGGTTTGTAAGCTGATTAATACTTGTTGGGTTAAGCGCTCTTGCACTTGAGGGCGTTGAGCAAAAAAACGTACTAGGCGATTAATTTTAGATAACCCAATAATTTTATTTTTAGGGATATACGCCACTTTGGCAAAGCCATCTATGGTCACAAAATGGTGCTCACAGGTGCTGTTTAAATGAATGTCGCTGACTTTGACCATTTCATCGACCTGCATTTTATTTTCGATTACCGACATTTTCGGGAAATTTTCGTAATCTAATCCCCCAAAAATTTCACTCACATACATTTTGGCAATGCGGTGTGGGGTTTCATGCAAACTGTCATCGGTTAAATCTAAACCAAGGGTTTCGACTACCGTCGTCATGGCGTCTTTGATGCGAGTGTATTTTTCTTCGCGGCTTAAGCCGGTGTCTTTCATTGGGGTTTCAAGGCCCCTTGCCACTAATGTATCGCGTACTAATTGGGCTGTTTCAGAAATCATGTGGTTATCCTTTTTGCTTTTAAGGCGGTTTAGCCTTTGCGTTTTGCCAGAGTTAGCGATACCGAATCGGCAAAACGCAGAGCATGGGGTTTATCAATGGTAACTTTTGCAAACGTCACCGAATCGTGTTCACAGCAGATGTCTAATACATCGGATACTAATTTTTCTAATAACTTAAAACGACCACCTTCTACTAACGCAATGGTGTTTTTGGTAATGGTCTTATAATTAAGCGCACCCTCAACATGGTCAGTTAGACACAAGTGGCTTGCTGGGTAATGGATCTCAGCATTGATGACTACGTCTTGTTGTTTTTCTTGCTCTTCAGGGTTAAAGCCAATAAAGGTGCGTAACCTTAAATTCTTGATATTAATGATGGCATTATTTTCAGACATATTGGCTCTTCTTAAATTATTTTAAGCAGTTACGCTATGGTAAAGGATTTGGATTCCTTTGCGCATTAGTTTGTGACACATTTATGTAAATAGGTCGTTAATTCATGATAATCAGTGCATATGCTGTGGGCTAAATTGGCATAGTCGGGCGTCTCATTGGGTGCGAATAGGCAGCCATGCATTCCCGCATTAATAGCCGCTTGTATGTCGTACTTATAATCCCCTACATACATAATGGTTTCTGGTGATTGCTGCCAGTCTTTTGCAATCATTAATAGTGCTGTAGGGTCCGGTTTCGCCGGAGCATCCGCACGGGTCAGTACGGTTTTGATAGGGATATTATTGTTTTTAACTTTGATACTGGCCGCTTTTGGGCTATTGCGGGTGACAATGGCCATGGGTAAACCCAGCGCGGCAATGGCGCTTACAAGTTCAAGGGCGCCCGGTAACCATTTTGCATGTTGGGCGTCGTCTAGTTCATGTTGCTCAATAAAGGCATTTGCTTTGGCTTGTGCATCACCAGAAAGGCTGGCCACATGGGTGAGTAAATCCATATCCTCTGGGCAGTGTAGTGATTGTCTTAGAAATGGAAAATCTAAAGAGGATTCAACCAAGGTGCCGTCTAAATCGAAAATCACCCCAGTGAAGGTTTGCAAGCTTAGGGATTCCATGAAAAGCCTTATACAATAAACAAATATAATCAGTATACGTGAATGCTATCGGAACAGTTTCATTTTCACTATGATAATAGGCGCAATTGGTTGATGCTAAAACGTTTTTTATGACCCTAAAATTATCAGCGCACGCCCATGCGGCGCCATTAAGGCAAAACACACTAGAGGTGGTAACCCGTTATCACCTTGCTTGGCGTGAGCGTGATTTAGACACCATTCTTAGCTGTTATCACTCTGATATTCAGTACCATGATTTCTTTCAGAATAAAGTCTTCACTCAGGTCGATATTAAATCTTACATCCGCGCGAGTTTACCGAGTGCCGAACTGATTCACATTGCGCCCATGCGCGCCGATGGCGATACCGCATTCATTGAATACAGTATTCGTTTACAAGGGCAACAAGGTTTAGCGTCGTTTAGAGCCAGCGAAGCCATCACAGTAAAAGACGGTTTGATTTGGCGCATTCACGAATACGCAAGCTTAATGGGGCAAGAAAATAGAACCGCTCAAACCACTAAACATGATTTAAACCGGTTAGGCTTATCCACAAGGCAAGTGGCCGCCATGTCACAAGATGTAAGAGATTATTTATCCCAGCCTAATATCATTAATCAAACCGATTTTAATTTGCAAAAATTGGCTGAGCATACCGGTTATACCCGTAATCAATTATCCTATTTATTTAATCAAGTCTTTGGTAAGCGGTTTTTACAATACATCAATGAACTGCGAATTGAATGGGTGCTACAACACATCCACAATCCTGTTAAATACTCTGTCGATGTCCTAGCGTTAGATGCTGGCTTTAATAGCAGCTCGGTTTTTTATAAATACTTTCGAATGGTCACAGGGCAAAGCCCGAAGGCTTATATGAAATCAGATGAGTAAAAAATCCGTGCGTGCACGCAACTAGGTTTTATTAAGCGGTGTTTGTTAGAGTCTGAGTATTCTTTATGAGTGTTAAAAACAGGTGATGCATGATCAGTTTATGGATGGAACAAGTAACACATACCCCTCGCCCAGTATTGCAGCAGGATTTAACCGTAGATGTGGTCATCATTGGCGCAGGTTTCACGGGTTTATGGACAGCCTATTATTTAAACCAAGCCCAGCCAAATTTAAGCATTGCTATTGTTGAAGCCAAACACGTGGGTTTTGGTGCATCCGGTCGAAATGGCGGCTGGCTTATGGGAGAAATTGCTGGGGCCGACGACTTACTTAAACATCATACACAAGCTGAGCGTCAAGTAAGCCATCACTTAATTCATGATATCCCTGATGAAGTCGCGCGCATTTGCGTAAAAGAAAATATTCACTGCGATTTGAAAAAAGGCGGTGTTTTATATTGTGCCGCGCGTTACCCAGAACAAAGCCAGCGGTTGCAACAAGAACTGGCCGACTATAAACAGAATGATTACAGCGAACAGGATTTTACTTGGCTTAATAAAAACCAGTTAGATCAACACCTCAAAATGCCAAAAGCGCAAGGCGCCATGTTTAGCCCTCACGTGGCGACGATCCAGCCCGCTAAATTAGTCATGGGTTTAGCTCAATGCCTTGAGAGTAAAGGCATCACCATTTATGAAAACTCCCCGGTTATGCAATGGCAAAGCGGTGAAGTGAAAACCCACAGCGCCAGTATAAAAGCCAAATGGGTTGTACCTGCAGTTGAAGCTTACGGCACACAACTTAAACCGATCGATCAATACCAGCTGGCGGTTTACAGTTTAATGATCGCCACCGAACCCTTATCACAAGAAATTTGGGATGAAATAGGGTTAGAAAAAGGCCAAGCGTTTAGTGAGTCGTCACGTCTAATTAGTTATGGACAGCGCACGGCGGATAACCGTTTGGTCTTTGGTGCCCGTGGTGGTTACAGTTTTGGAGGGCGTTTACGCCACGACTTTACCCATACCCAAACAGAGATGGCACTGCGTTTGAATTTACTGCATGAATGTTTTCCCGTATTAAAAAAACGCAATATCAAAGTAAGCCACTCTTGGGGCGGTAATCTTGCTTTACCAAGACGTTTTCATCCGCACATGTTATGTGATCGCACGCAAGGTATTGCGTTAGCCGGTGGCTATTTAGGTGAGGGCGTGGGGGCCACCAACTTGGCTGGGCGCACGCTAGCCGATTTAATATTAAATAAACAAACCATACATACGCAGCAACCTTGGGTTAAAAACAATCAGCCGATAAGCGCATTAAAAAAATGGGAGCCAGAACCCATTCGCTGGTTAACCTATAAAACCCTAAATAAAATGCTCGCCTATGAAGACACAGTATTAGCGGATTTAACCTCGCCAAAATGGAAGCGCAAATGTGTCGTCGCTATTTGTAATGTGTTGGAATCGGTGATCTCGTAACAGGAAATAATGATGAAAGATTATTCACAACTGTATATTAATGGCCAATGGGTCAACTCTACCGGCCAACAAACCTTTGACGTTATTAACCCGGCCACAGAAAATGTGTGTGCCAATGTGGTGATGGGCACAAAAGAAGATGTTGATGCAGCCGTCATTGCCGCGCGTGCAGCATTTAAAACATGGTCAAAAACCAGCAGTGACTATCGCGCTGGGATGATACAAAAATTAGTGGATAAGTTACGCGAATACCGCGATGAACTAGCGTTATCCATGAGTATTTCAATGGGCATGCCATTGCATTTGGCAGGTGACGTACAAGTGGACGAACAACTTGATATTTTAGAAAGCTACGTTAGCCGCACAAAATTAATGGACGACATTAAAACCATCGGCAATGCGCAAATATTAAAACAACCTATTGGCGTGTGTGCACTCATCAGCCCTTGGAATTATCCGCTGAATCAATTGGTGGGAAAAATGGCACCAGCGCTGGCCGCAGGCTGTACCATGATTGTAAAACCATCCGAGCAAACCTCACTGCAAGATTTTATTGTGGCCAAAGCCTGTGATGACATTGGTTTACCAAACGGCGTCTTTAATCTTGTGCCAGGCACTGGCCCAGAAGTAGGTGCGGCTTTGTCGAGCCACCCTGATATTCAATTAATTTCATTTACCGGCTCAACCCGAGCGGGCATACATATCGCACAAAACGCCGCACAAAATGTAAAACGAGTGGTGCAAGAGTTAGGCGGTAAGTCACCGTTAATTATCGACAAAGGCTGTGACATAGACGCCGCGGTGCAATATGGCATTGATGACGTATTGATTAATACGGGGCAAACCTGCACGGCTTACAGCCGCTGGTTAGTGCATACGGATATCGTAAAAGAGGTGATAGCGTTAGCGAAACAAAAAGCCGAAGCCGTGGTGATCGGCAGTGGCTCAGATGCCTTTATGGGCCCAATGGTCAGTAAGGCACAACAGCAACGAGTGTTAAATTATATTGAGCGCGGCATAAAAGAAGGCGCCATGTTGGTCACGGGTGGTTTAGAAAAACCAGCGGGCATTGATAAAGGCTTTTATGTGTCACCCACCATTTTCGCAAACGTGAGCAATGATATGGTCATTGCCCGCGAAGAAATATTTGGCCCCGTGATTTGCATAATTGAATACACTGAACTTGAAGAAGGTATCGCCATCGCCAACGACACCGTGTATGGGTTAGCGGCATCTGTCTTTGCAAAAGATAAAACATTGGGTTTGGATATCGCCAAACAAATGGACGCTGGCATGGTGTATGTAAATGGTGGCCGCTACAATATAGAAGCGCCGTTTGGCGGCATGAAGCAAAGCGGTAATGGTCGTGAATTTGGCGACGAAGGCTTACATGAATACGTGGAGCTAAAAGCCATTCATGTAGATGAGTAAATACAGGTGCGATAAAAGGGGTTTAATGTATGCCGTTAGATATTGATTACAACCCTTGCCAAGGTCGCGTTGGTATTGATGATCTCTATTTAACCTTTATGCCATCGACGCCTTTAAATCAGTGGGTGCAAGTTTTTTGGCAGTTGAATGTGCCTAATGGCTCGTATCACTATCGCAGTGTGCCGGACAATTGTGTTGACCTAATTATTAATGTTGCGCAACCCGATGATGTGTTTATCGTCACGCCGTTCACCTCATCCATTGTTTTTGAGATGACAGGGCCCGTGACGTATTTTGGTATTCGGTTTCGGTTACTAGGGCATCAGGGCACTGATTTTAAATCGCTGGCATAACGCTTAACAGCCAAACTGGATGATTAAAAGTCATCCCAGTAAGGTCTCTCTTGGCCTAGGTTTTCAATTAAATAATCTAAAAACGCGCGCACCTTTGTGGGCAAATAATGACGTTCTGGATAAATAGCGTAAAGGATTTTGCTTGGCATGGCGTAATCTGAAAATAACGGAATCAGTTCGCCAGTTTTAATGGCGTCGCCCACAATGAAAGTAGGTAGGCGACCCACCCCCATCCCTGCAATTAAGGCTTGTTTTAACGCAGCACTGTTGTTGACTCGATAGTTACCACTCACTTTAATTTTATGGTTGTTGGTTTTGTCTTTAGATGAATCAAATTGCCAAACATCCCCATTCGTCGAATAACTGTATACAAGGCAATTGGCGAGCTCTAATTGTTGTGGTTGATCAAGTGTTTGTTTGTGCTCGTTTTTAAATGCATCTAAATAACTTGGCGCGACGCACACCACACTGCGCAACGGTGCAAGTGGGCGAGCAATTAAATTGGAATCCGGCAAGTCACCGGCTCGCACGGCCATGTCGAACCCTTGCTCGACTAAATTAATGTGGCCGTCATTCATCACCACATCGATTTGCAGATTAGGGTAGCGTCGTAAAAAGGCAGGGATCAGCGGCGCAATGTGCATTTGCCCCAGTGTCATGGGCAGTTGAATTTTTAATGTGCCTCTTGGTTCCCCCTGTAATTCATAAACGGCATCTTCTGCTTGTTG
Source organism: Oceanicoccus sp. (assembly GCA_047621325.1). Taxonomy (GTDB): domain Bacteria; phylum Pseudomonadota; class Gammaproteobacteria; order Pseudomonadales; family Oceanobacteraceae; genus Bermanella. The sequence goes on along the minus strand of JBLHLT010000001.1, from coordinate 83,865 downwards.
TGCGGCTCGGTTGGCTTGTGCGGCGTATTCATAAAAACGTTCACCGGCTTCGGTAAGGCTGAGTTTGCGCGTCGTGCGATGAAATAGGCGGGCACCCAGCTGCTCTTCTAATAATGAAATACGCTTGCTGATGGCCGATTTCGAGATACCCAAAACCTTTGCTGCACGGGAAAACCCTCCATGATCCGCCACCGCAATAAAGATAGGTATGGCATTAAAGCTTTCCATCAGCAGGCTCCTTTCACGTTGTAAATGCCTTATTTGTTGAGAGTAACTCAACAAAGTAACCACTTAAAGCCATATTGTTCTGTTACGTCATTAAACCTACAGTAAACACACCAGAACACAGGAGACAGCATCATGGTTCGATTAGAGCACGCCAACTTAGTCATGAATGACATTCAGCCCACATTGGACTTTTTGTTAGCGGCTTTCCCCCATTGGAAAGTGCGCGGTGAAGGGGAGATGGTCTGGGGCAAAGGGGAGGCCGCGGTGCACCGGCATTGGTTGCACGTAGGTGACGATGACTATTACCTGACACTAAACGATAACGCACAGGGTGACATTCGCGACGTGCGCAGTGTGCAAGCAGGCGTTGCCCATTTAGGGTTTGTGGTAGATGACTTGAGCGGTGTGATTGCAAGGCTGAGCGCTCGAGGGTTCACAGTCGATATCACTGGGCGCGACCACCCTTATAGAAAAACCGTTTATTACAACGACCCAGCCGGTTTTCAATTTGAGTTTTTAGAATACAGCAGTGACAAACCCCAAGAAAAAAACATGTACGGCGGTGAAAGTGGGGAAATTTCAAGAAAACGTTAAATCACAATTTACCTAAACCATTCATTTTAATAAAAGAGTCAAGATGATGAACCAACAACACGTGCAGCAATTAGTAACAGAACTTTATCAAGCCGTAGACGCTAAAAACGTCGACTACCTAGATGATAAAATAGCAGATAATACCCGCTTTAGAATCGGTAACTATCCAGCAGAAACCAATAAATCAACCATCTTAGAAGCCAATCGGGATTTTTTTGGTAGCATTGATTCAATGCGCCATACGATTGAAGATGTTTTTTCACAGACTTTTTTTAACGATGGTAAGCCTGTGGATAAAATCACGTGCTTTGGTCATGTTGATTATGTGCGTTTAAATGGGACTGAGCATTCAGTGTTCTTTTCAACATTTCTAGAAATAGAAAATAACAAGATAACCGATTACCTTGTCTTTGCAGATATATCTGCATTGTGATTGTCGTGCTGTTGATCGTGTGAGAAAGCGGAGAGACTTCTTTTTAATGTATTAATATTCCGGGTGTAAGGTGTGCATCGAATAGTGTGACGATATAAGCGAATTAATTACGCTTATCAGGCGTATTATTTGGGTATCGTTGTATAATTAGAATATGTCACCTTATTCCTATCACCCCTAGAGATTAATAATGTTAAATACTTTGTACCTTTTGATAGGAGTGGCTCTGCTCACGGCAGGCGGTGAGCTATTGATTCGAGGCTCGTTGGGCATTGCAAAGCGGGCAAATATTTCGCCACTTTTATCTGGTTTAGTGATTGTGGGTTTTGGCACATCAATGCCTGAGCTGGTTGTGTCGTTAGATGCCACGTTAAGCGGTCAGCCCGATATCGCTATTGGTAATGTGATTGGCAGTAATATTGCGAATATCCTTTTAATTTTGGGTATTTGTGCCGCGATAACCCCCCTCGCAGTATCGTCTATATCACTTCGCCGTGATGCCTTAGTGGTGACGGCGGCAAGTTTTGCATTTGTTCTGTTCGCCAGTGCAGGGTTTTTTACGTTATTAGGTGGGGCGCTGTTTTTAATTGCGCTGTTGGGTTATTTGGTTTGGGCGTATTACACCGAAAAAAATAGTTCATCGACATTACCGCCATTACATGAAGCCGAAGCGGCTGAAATACAAATGATTCCAAAATCGGCTAAATGGTCCAGCGTTGAGATTATAGGCGGGTTGATTTTATTGATTGCAGGCTCGCAGGTTTTACTTAAAGGTGCGGTTGGTATCGCAAGTGGCTTAGGCATTTCGCAAGCTATGATAGGTCTGACATTGGTCGCAGTGGGCACCTCGCTCCCAGAGCTTACTATCTCGGTGATAGCGGCATTGCGTAAACATACCGATGTAGCCGTCGGCAATGTACTTGGCAGTAATATTTTTAACCTGTTAGGTATTCTTGGTATTTCAGCCATTGTGCAACCCATGGAAATAAAAGGACGTGTTGCGGCATTTGATCAATGGGTCATGCTGGGAGTGACACTGCTGTTGTATGTGTTTTTGTTTACGGGTCGTCGTTTGGGTCGAATAGAAGGTGGCTTTTTGCTGTTAGGGTATGTGTCTTATATTGGCATCAGTTATCTGTATTTCTCTCATTAAGTTGTAAGCGTGTTAGGTATGGTTTATGGATTTTTCAATTACATTTTTTCAATTGTTTTTCTGGGGCATTGTTTTAGGTGCGCCGATATTATCGGTTTTGTGTGTGTTAATTTCTGCGCTGGGGTTAATAGTGGGTCGAATCGAAAATTGGAAACCGTTTGATTCTTTATATTGGGCGTATATCACAGCGTTAACCGTGGGTTATGGGGATATTCGGCCTACTAAAAAAGCGACTAAAACAATTTCGATCATCATCGCTTGGTGTGGCATTATGTTCACAGGTTTATTAGTGGCCATCGCCGTGAAAACCGCATCGACGGCATTCGAAATGCACATGGACCCTGTTCTTATGCAACACATCGAACAGCGTATTCATCGAGGTTAACCCCAACCTTGATGGGCTTTCAATTAGTCATTAACCCCGCGCCTTTAACCACTCAATAAACACTTTATTCGCGCGCGAAATCAAACGCCCTTTGCGCCATGCTAGCATCATGTTTAATTCAATTTTGGGTGATAACTCAAGCCCCACCATGCCGGGCTCTTGCTGCGGCATCATCTCAAGCCCCACGGTTGCGGCAAAATTATTTTTCACCATGCTGGTGAGCAGCGGCAAAAAATTTGATTGCATACGAATGTCGGGTTGTATGTTGTGAGCTAGACATTGGCTATCAAATTGCTGGCGAATAAAATAATCATTTTGATACAGCGCCATAGGCACATCGTGTAATTGTTTGATGTGAACCCGCTTGTGTTGATTAAGAGGATGTTGCTCGTTAACGCATAACACAATTTTTTGAGATACCAAGGGAATCACTTCTAAGTCGGGGTGATAGCTGGTTTGGTTAATCACACCCAGTTCCACCTCGTCTTGTAAAATCATACTTGGAATTTTTTGTGTACCCGCTTGGTTGATCGACGCCGTTAGCCCTGTGTGTTCGCCTAAAAACGCCCCAAGTAAATCAGGAAAAAAATAGGTGGCCAGCATTGATGGGCAAGCAATGTTTAACTCCCCCCGTAAAATGCCATCAAGCTTGCCCATGCTGGCACTAAACTCATTGACTTGCTGCAAAATGGCCTTGGCTTTATCTAGGGCGAGCTGCCCTTCACTGGTGAGCTGAATGGTGCGGTTGTTACGTTCAAATAATACGGTATTGAACTCTTCTTCTAGCTTGCGAATGGCAATACTCACCGCGGGCTGGGCCATGTGCAGAGCAAGGGCCGCTTGGCTAAAGCTTAAATGCTGAGCCACGCTCACAAAAATCTCTAACTTTCTAAGATCCATCGTGTTCTCACTTGGGCGTTTTATATGTATATAAATAATATATTAATTACATATAAATCATATATTTTATTTTTATAGTGAATCTTTGCTAAATTGAACAGACAGATTAGGAGAACTTCATGAGTCACGTGACAAGCTGGCAAAAAGTTGATTGGCAAGACCCGTTTTTAATCGAAAGCATGCTCAGCGATGAGCAGCGAATGGCACGGGACAGCGCGCGCCAATATGCACAAAAAACCTTATTGCCCCGTGTTCAGCAGGCGTATCGCGCAGAAGAAACCGATATAAATATCTTTAAAGAAATGGGCAGCATGGGGCTATTAGGCTCCACCATTAAAGGTTACGACTGCGCAGGTGTCGATTACATTAGTTATGGCCTCATTGCCCGTGAAATCGAAAAAGTCGACTCAGGCTATCGCTCAATGATGAGCGTGCAATCGTCATTGGTTATGTACCCCATTTATGCCTTTGGCAGTGAAGCACAGCGCGAAAAGTATCTGCCTAAAATGGCCAGTGGCGAATGGATTGGTTGTTTTGGTTTAACCGAACCCGATCACGGCTCAGACCCTAACGGCATGTTAAGCCGAGCGAAAAAAGTAGACGGCGGTTATGTATTAACAGGCAGCAAGATGTGGATCACCAACAGCCCAATTGCCGATGTGTTTGTGGTGTGGGCCAAAACCGAAGACGGCAAAATTCGGGGTTTTATTTTAGAAAAAGGCATGGCCGGTTTAACCACCCCAAAAATAGAAGGCAAGCTGGCATTACGCGCATCCATAACCGGTGAAATCGTGATGGATAACGTACGGGTGAGCGACGACCAAATACTGCCCAACGTAAGCGGCCTAAAAGGCCCGTTCTCCTGTTTGAATAACGCCCGCTATGGCATCGCATGGGGCGCATTAGGCGCGGCCGAAACCTGTTGGTTGACCGCAAGAGATTACACCCTAGAGCGCAAACAATTTGGTCGCCCATTAGCCGCAACGCAATTAGTGCAAACTAAATTAGCCAACATGCAAACGGAAATCAGCCTAGGTTTGGTGGCGTGTCATCGTGCAGGGCAATTGATGGACAGTGCCAACATTTCACCTGAGTTAATTTCGCTAATTAAACGCAACTCGTGCGGCAAGTCATTAGACATCGCCCGTATGGCCCGCGACATGTTAGGCGGTAATGGCATCAGTGATGAATACCCAATCATGCGCCACATGATGAACCTTGAAGTAGTCAACACATACGAAGGCACCTATGACATACACGGCTTGATCTTGGGTCGTAGTCAAACGGACATTCCCGCTTTTTAAAATTAAGGAGCGTTTATGGCAAGTGCACTGGGCCACTTAAAAGTATTGGATTTGTCGCGCATATTGGCTGGCCCTTGGGCTAGCCAAATCTTGGCTGATTTTGGCGCGCAGGTAATAAAAGTTGAACGCCCCAATGTTGGCGACGATACCCGTCGCTGGGGGCCGCCTTATATGCCAAACGATAAAGGTCAAGACAGTAGCGAGTCGGCGTATTTTATGGCGGCCAATCGCGGCAAACAATCGGTGTGCATTGATATCACCACGCCAAAAGGGCAGCAGCAAGTGCATAAATTGGCGCAGCAATGCGACATAGTGATCGAAAATTTTAAAACCGGTGGTGCCGCGCAATACTCGCTGGACTACGCCACGTTATCTGCGCTTAATCCCCAACTTATTTATTGCTCAATCACAGGGTTTGGCCAAACCGGCCCTTACAAAAATCGCCCCGGTTACGACTTTTTAGTGCAAGCTATGGGCGGCCTAATGAGCGTGACGGGCGAGCCAGAACGCGAACCACAAAAAATAGGTGTGGCATTAACCGATGTTATGACAGGCTTGTACGCCAGCGTGGGCATACTCGCCAGCTTAGCCGAACGAGAAAAATCTGGCCTAGGCCAATACATTGATCTCGCCCTGTTAGATGTCACGGCGGCGACCCTTGCCAACCAAGCCACCAATTATTTAGTGGGCGGGCTTGTGCCCCAAAAACTAGGTAACTCGCACCCTAATATTGTGCCGTACCAAACCTTTGCCACCAGTGATGGCCACTGCATTGTGGCGGTGGGTAACGACGATCAATTTAAACGCTATTGCAACGTGATTGGTCTTGCAGCATTAGCCGACCACCCAGACTACAGCACAAACCCGCAGCGAGTAAAAAATCGAAATCAATTAGTGGCCATTTTACAAGGGCAAATGTTATCAAAAGCCCGCGATGAATGGTTGGTGTTATTCGAACAAGCACTAGTACCAGCAGGGCCAATTAATAACATAGATGAAGTATTTAACGACCCACAAATCATTGCCCGTGACATGCGCGTGAATATTCCTCACCCGTTAAATAAAGATTTAACCTTACCGGGCAATCCCATTAAATTATCGCGCACACCGGTCGCATACAAGCGCCCACCACCTTTGTTGGGTGAGCACGATGATGAGGTGTTTAAGCAGTTTGGGTTGTGATTTTTAAATAAACGTGAGCATAGAAAATCATGGACAATATTATTTTAGAATCGGTATTAACCTGCCCAGAATGCGGCCATAAAAAAACAGAGACAATGCCCACTAATGCCTGCCAGTATTTTTATGAATGTAATAACTGCCATAAACGACTTAAACCCAAAGCAGGGGATTGCTGTGTGTTTTGCTCGTATGGCTCGGTTAAATGCCCGCCGATTCAGAAAGGTGGTAATTGTTGTGAGTAGCGTGTTTATGTAGCAAAGATGCACCAGTGAATTTAATTTTTCATGGGGCGAACTTTCTCGCGCCCGTCAACACTTCAATATTAAGTCAGGCATCCATAGTTAAAAGGTGCGTTAGGCTCATCTAATTGTGTCTTATTATATGTATCTTGGTAATCCATTAAAGATGTATCTGCATTGTACGAACCCGCACCTGCGGGTGAATAGAATTGCTCATCTAATCATAGGGGGGATGTATAAACGCACTAAGATAATTTTATGATGATGAGTGTGTTGGTTGTAGTAATGGGGTTGTTGTAAGCGTTGATGTGAAATTCGTTGTTGTTTGTGGGAAGGCGCTTGCGCGCGATAGAGTTGTGTTTTTTAACTTAGCTGTTGGCTGTGAGGTAAATAAAGAGCTGATACCTAGTTGGAATAGTCTTTTAAGTATCATAATTATTTACCATCATTTGAGTGTGACAAAAATTAGCACATTGGTATCGCGAGCGGTGCTCGACTCGTACAGGTTTTGCTTTTTTGTACGAACCCGCACCTGCGGGTGAAAAAGTCTGAACTTGTTGCGTGAAGAATAACCGTTCCCACTGAGCGCGAGGAACGAGCTGTCGAAGTGTAGCTGACTTAATATCACAATTGCGTTGCTTAGATGGTGTGAATTTTTGAAGTCAAAGAAAACAACATCATACTTTTGTACTGGCATTGGCTATATTATGCGGTCATGTGACGTTTTTTATGGAAATGGGTCCTTTGTCTTGCAAAAGCAACTAAACGCGTCGAAAAATAAACCCAAAGAAAAAGAAGGGCTTACATAGGTACAAATGTTTTGTGAAGACGTAAAAAACGGTAGTGCATATTTGCCAATATTGACTGTATAACCCATGATAGCTGGATTATAAAAGGTAACTGGGTAAACATGCCCTTAAAACACGTCACGTGACGGCATATTATGTTATTTGATCACGTGCTATAGAATAAACTGTTAAGCACCTTAGACTCGGACTTTAAAATGGATAGAAAGAGAATCTTTAAATTCAGGTACGGAAACGAGAATGACTTTGACTCGCTGTACGAGGATTATCTGTGGTTCTCAGATTTTCAGAGTTTGAACGATCCATTTGAAGGATATGTCCAATTTGACGATCGCGGCATAGACGATGAGTTAAGGTTGGCATTCCTAACAAAACTATATTCAGAATCGCCTAGGCCTGAATGTAGTCCGGAGGAAGAAGCTATGACCTACTACCGTGAATATGAAAAAGACAGGGGCACTCCATTTTCCGAGTTCGTCGATTCCCGTGCAAAGGAATATTTTAAGAAATTCCACAAAGAACATCGAGACAGTTACTTCGTACTTTCTTTATCTAGAGCAAGAGACAGTCATCAATATCCGTCCCCATTAAACAGTATGCAAATGTGGTCTCATTATGCGAATGGGTTTAAGGGATATTGTATTGAATTTGACTTGGATCAATTGAAAGAATCATTTAATGAAAAGCTAGGTACCAAAGTTGGCTCAGCCCCCGTTACATATCCATCAGATGGAGGCCTGCCAATGGTTAATCTTAATACCTTTATGAATGATCACATAAATGGTCGTAGAGATTCATCTAGTGAGATTCTGAAAGGTTTTAAGACGAAGGAACCGAGCTGGTCTTTCGAAAGTGAGATAAGATTGATATCGTCACTTCGAGGAAAACATTATTATGACCCAGCCTGTATAAACGCGGTATACATTGCTGAGAAAATGCCGGAGTGGGCTAAATTAAATATCACATCAGCTTTGAATAGTAAGCGCGCAGACATAAATGTAATCGAAGTAAAAATGCACCCTTCTAAGTATGAATTGGGTTACTTTCCAGAGAGTAATAACTAAGACACTCATGTTAATAATATAAGCTGAGATGCGCCAGTTTTAATCTTCGACCCATTAAATATTGAAGTGAAAGGTGATATTTCACCCTGATTTATTTGTGTTTAAGCTTAGAGGTAATCTGTTTTTGAAAAACCGTGCAGCAGTCATCCCGCCAATGAATAGCGTCTTAGGTTGATTTTGGTGTGATATTTAAGTCAGTAAGGCTTGGCAATTTTTGAGGTTAGGTCGCCGCTACGACCAATCACCTCATTAAAAGACCAGTTATCAGCCACTTCTTTGTTGATGTGCAAAACAATATGATAGTGATTCGACATAATCCCATAGGCCGCAATATCAATCGTAAATATTTGTGTTTGTTTGATTAATTCTCATGCCAACCACGGCGATGCTCATAACTTTCATTGGTACTAATATCAACACCACAAAAATAAGCTTTACGCACGCAGCGAGAAATACAGTGGTAATAAGGTGTGGCTTCTAAACAGACGTGTTCTTTCCTTGGTTTTGGCATGACGATCTCCTTTGAATTGATCACCAGGCTTTAACGTGGTTTTTTAAATACGAATATAGTTGGATATTGATTAAAGAAGAAAGACTGCCTAGGACTATTTTCTTATCATGAGTGTTTCAATAAGTTTTTGTTATGAATTATTTCAAGGATGACGAATGAAATTAAAAGCAGTATCCCTTTCAATAATCTTACTTTTGATTGGAGGGTGTAATCTAGAAAATACTCTTAACCCGCCAGTAAAACGCGGGATATTCATGACCGATAAGGATATGTCCCGACACCTAATAGATAATTATCAATATTTTGAAGAAGCTTCAAAGCTTAGCTCTGAATGCCATAGTGGTGATTACGACTTGGTAAGTGATACCGAAGATTTAAAATCAAAATTAGAGTTATTATTAATAACTTGCGACTATTGGCCTTTATTAAGTGAATTAAGGTTAGTCGTTTACACAGAGAGTGGATCTTTTAATGATTATGCTAAAGGTTATTTTTATTCTGAAAGTCCTGAATATAAAGAAAACGTATGGTCTGGCAATTTAAATCGCATTTCGGATAATGACAGTTGCCATTGGTTTGATCGCCATATAAAAGTTAATGACGATGAGTTATATGAAAATTGGTATATTTTCATATCAGTGCACTGTGATTAATTAATAAGATTATCAAAGCCAGCCAGAAGGACGCCTTTGTGAACTTTTGGTGGATGTTAATTTCTTTCGTTGAGTAAAAAATCTAATATATTGTCAGTTAGCCAATCCGGACACTCCACCGCCGTCATATGCCCACAGCTAGGATGATGCACATGGCTGACGTTTAGAATATTCGCTAAAAAATATCGACTGGTTTTTGTAAAAATACGATCAAGCTCGGCCGTGATCACTAAGGTTGGGCAGATGATTTTTTGCAAACCGTCAATATGTGGGTCTTTGTCTTGATAAAAGCTGCGCACAAAGGCACCAATGCTTTTACCGTTGCCATCTTCCATTAGTTTTAATGTTTGCTCGTATAGTTCATCTGAATTTTTAGCCGCAGATAGACCCGCAAATAACGGCCCTGAATTTATTTTTAAGCCTTGAATAATCAGTGGCCAGCTAAAGTTTTCAAAACTGCTGGCCATAAAGGTGACGGCGGCTTGATTGGCCACATCGGGTAAGTTACTAAACTGGGTTGATGAACTGGTATTGCATAAAATAAGGGATAACAAACGATTGGTATCGGTGGAGCTTACATCAATGGAATATTGCATAGCGTAATGTGCTGCGATCATGCCGCCGGTGCTGTGACCCATTAAATGGAATTGATTTAATCCCAAGTGTTCTGCCAGTGCGTTAACGTCTTCAACGCAGGTTGCAATGTCGTACCCTTTTGCCTTGTCTTCAATGGTGGTGAAGCCGTGGCCACGTACATCTAAAGCTATGACTCGATAGCTTTTAGCCAGCTGCTCAGCGACGCCGGTTTTCATCCAGTAGGCGCTATGTTGTGCTAAGCCGTGCAGTGCAATAATTGGCTCGCCTGTGCCCATTTCTTCGTAATGAAAGGTGACGTTTTGATGTTGAAAGCTTGGCATTGATTTGCTCGCTTTTATTATGTGTTCTGACTATTGCTGAATTTTAAGTATAGGTCAAATAGGGGAAGGTAATGGCGCTTTATGGATTCCCATTAACGGACTGGTCCTATGGGAGTGACGGGATAGATAAAATGGGTGTTACTTCTTTGAATCGGAGAATGTTTATCGGCTATCGGCCTAAAGTAAGTTAGGTTAAATGATGAGAAAATTGAGCTTACAGGCGTATCATCCTATTCATTTAATGGCGAGTTTAAAAGGGCATGCATGGCATGCCTTTTTAGTTGTTATACTATTTCACTCAGTACTTTCTTCGCAATACTTTGAGCCGTACCTTTAATTGGATCATGTATATTAAGCGAAACACTGGGTAGTGAAATGGATTTACCCAATACTTTAATGACCAGTTTAAAGGAAAACCCAACACTATCATTTGTGAGAGTGCCTGTTAATGTCGTTTTATCTAGGCTAGCAAAATTAAGCGAAAACTTGGTGATATCTTTAACGATATCATAAAGTTTCGACCCTACTTTTTTCTCCAATGAGGCGGCAGCGTCTACCGCTTTATTTAGTTCAGCTTGTGCCAAGTTAAGAGCGGCATTGGCTTCATCTAATGCTTTCTTCGCAAGATCTAATGTCGACTGGGCGCCTTTTAAGGCGAGTTGTGCAGCGCTAAAGGTTCCTTTTGCCGCTGATAACGCGCCTTTTGCAGCATCTAGGGCGAGGTTGGCTGGTGCAAGTAGGACCTCCAGTGTTTTTTCACAGGCTTGTTTAAGATAAGTAGGGAAGCCGCTAGGAAGACTACTGCACTTACCTTTTATTGAGTTAATTTTACTTTGAGCACTATTGAGTGCACCTTGTGCAGAGCTTAATCCGCTTTTGGCATCATTGAATCCTGAGTTGGCCACATCCAGTGCTTTTTTTGCATCATTAAAAGCAGACTTAGCGGTGTTTACCGCGGTTTGCTTGACTTTAACGATGCCCGTTTTATTGGCCACATCGTTGACAGCATTTCGAATGTTATCAAATGAAATTAATTCTTGTACGAGTTTGGCTGTTTCATCTTCAATCTCTGCTAAAAAATCACTATTTAAGGTGCCTTCTATATCAAATTGTCCACCGCTTAAATGGTAATTGGCTTCTAATATTGTATGTTTGAATGCATCCAGCTCGCACGTGCCCGAACTGGTAATGAAAGGGGATTCCAATTTGAATAATGCATCACCACTTAATCGGATGTGCATTATTGAAGGTGATAGGTATCCGTCAATAACAGAGTAGATGCCACTGCCTTCTTTCATATTGATGGCCATACCAACTGTGCCCGTTAAGTTAGGTGCAGATTGAATACCCAGTTGCGCTGATACATTAGCGAGCATTGCATTTTTTAGTTTTTTCAAATCGGGTAGTGCATTTTTTACGTTAGCAGGGGCTTCATCTAGTGAAATAAGGCCGCCCTGTGCTTTGACTAAGTCAACCCCTCCAATGCTCAAGCTTGGTAATGATAAAATTCGATAGGCTTTAGGAATCGCATCGACTAAATCGTTTAATGCAAATGACTTTAACCAGTTTAATAAACTAATTATGTAATTTGTTGCATTAATCGTGGAAGAGCTTGTTTTTCCAAACGTTGCTCCAGATAAATAACTGGGCAGCTGTATATAATTTTTGCCAATAATGAGCTCTAATTTTGCATCTGCTGGTAGCATTTCAGCAGACAACTTACGATCAGTAGTCAAAAATACAAACAACGATTGTATCAGTGAGGCAATATCAAATACGGATGTTCCCGGTTTCGGTAGACCAAAACTACTTTCGATGGTCATTTGTTCAATGCCGCGATAATGGCAGTCTAATTTGTCAATAAAGAGAGGTACGGGATCAACAAATGGGTTAATAATAAAAAGATTGTGTAATGTTAGCTCGCAACCTAAGTGCGACGCATCTTCATGTAATGTTTTACTGATTGCCATGCTACTCAAGTCTAAAAAATGCACCTTAGTATCTAGGTTCAAATAAGGCACACCATATAATGAGCCCCAAGAACAGCCATATAGTTCAATTGTGGCAATGCCGGGTTGTGGGCCAAAGATAGATGGCCCTACACAAGGCAACATCATTTTTAGGCTGCCCAGCTTACCGGATGTGGGTGGCACAATATCCAAGTCTAATTTATAGCTGCCTTTTGAGTAGGCCACTTCATAATTGATTGCACTGGGTAAGTCGTATTTGACAATATCATTCAGTAATTTATTAATCGTATTTTCAAATGGTTTTATGGCGGTAACTAGTTTAGACATTCCTACTTTTTCAAGTAATGGATTGATTATGTCGCTAGGAGATTGGCCTTTTTCCCCCGGAATAAGTAAAGGAATAGAATCGGGTATCAGCTTATTGAAGATGGATAAGTCATAACGCTCTAACAGGTTTTTAATAACACCTAATGGAATTGCGCTGGGAAGCGTTTCTATCTTGAGAGTGCCTGTGACTACCCAAGAGCCGATGTCTTCATCATATCCCATGGCAGGCATTGTACATTGATATTTCCCTAATTCTCCTAAGTCCACATCATGTAGAGTCTTATTATCGCCACTTGTTTTAAAATCCACTTTATTAAATGGTGAATTCAATAAAGTTAATAAGATAGAATCTTCTTTTTTGACTAGATCAAACGTAAACGCTGCCTGACTCTTTTGAGTGTCCGAAAGCTTCGAATAATCACCGGTATAGGTTTTAAATACATCAAATAAAGGTTTTCCTTTGTTTAATCCAAATAAGCCATTAAATTTTTCTGGTAGCGATAAGCTGAATTTCCCTGCTACTTGGTTGCCTGAGGCTTTGTTCAAATCCCAAGACAAGTCATTTATTACGATTTGTAAGTCACCAGGTGAGGTTTTTTTAACGCTGAATGATTTTTCGATATCGACAAAATACATTTCCGGTAATGGGACGGAAAATGCACAAGGTGTTTTTATTCCGCCTACTTTATCCACGCTTAAATTGGTGCTTTTATTACTCCCGTTAATTGATCCTGTGACCGTTTTCTTGTTGATGACGTCCAAAGGTTTTGGCAATTTATCAAGGGAGATGGATATATCCTTTGCGTCATAATCCCAAATTTTATTCTGTAGATTATCTTTACTCAAACTAAGATTTAAGCTTTCAATTGAAAAGTTAAGATCAAAACTATTGTTGGTTGAGTAGGGTATTGCGAAAGTGGCTTTTTCTTTGTTGGTAGATGCATTGAATACGCCATCAAAACCTTCTGATGAACGATTAATCACTAGATTACCATGAATGATTTCTGCTCCTGCAATATAAATCCCGCCAGTAGTGGACATATTAAGATTAAGTAATTTATCCGATTTTAATTTTAAGTCAGAAGCACCAAACTTGAGCGTTTCACAGATATTGATTGATAGCCATTCTTTAAATATAGGGCTTTCAATTTCTAGTGTTTGTTTCGTTAAATCGAGCTGAAAATTCCAGTTTTTCTTTTCAATTACTACCACTTGTTCAGCAAAAACATTAACGCTATTCAGTAATGATCCAAGATCAATGTTAGGGAAGTCAACTTTCGCGCTAATTACACATGATGAGCTGGAAAGATCAAGACTAATGGTCTGATTATTAATAAAATTTTCGCCATTAAAGGCTGAGCTAAACGTGATTTGTGCGAGTGTTCCCGAATCTTTAGTTTTATGGATGTACAATTTTTTTACGGATAATAAGTCTGGACCAATGCCTTGTGCTGTAGAGGCTGTTAAGTCTAATGTTTTTGTGGATAAGTTATAGCCAAGTGATAGGTTTAAAGGATTTTCTTTGGCCTCATGTTGCTTAAGAAAATTTTTGATAGGATCCGGTAGAATAACTGTATTTTCAAAAACAGACGCAATACAGGTTAATGGATCAAAATCTGACACACTAAACATAACGACATTACTGCTTAATACAATATTAATACCGGTATGTGATTTTTTTTCAAGTGTAAAGTCAGACGACCCAGTAACAGAGCTAACCTTTACCGTATCGACATATGTAACAGATAGCGATAATGCAGCGCAATCGATAGTGAATGTGCTATCAATGTCAATTTTGTCTGAAGAAACGGATAGTGAAACTTCATTATTTTTTGAATCAACTTTTATTAAATATGACAGTTTTTCAAATAAAGAAAGATACCTAAATTCAGGTATTCCTGTTTTTTTGAATAATTCTTCACTAGGTAAAACCCCACCAGTGTATTGAGTTATTTCGCCTTCTATTTTTTTAATCTTACCTGCAGCTGATAATATGGCTTCGAGTTTACTTTCAAAAAATGCTTTCAGATCGCTGACTGATAGTAATGTGCTATTGGTTGCGATACTTAATATGGAATCTTGATTATTTTCTATATGTACTGTGCTTGCGTTGTTGGCTGCAATATTCATTGTATGACCTATTTGATGACGATTAACCTAAGGAGGTTTATATTAAAAATGGGGATTAAGGTCGTTTTACCAGTTGAAGGTATAGCCGAAAGGACCAAAATTAGCTTTTCCATGAGAAATGTCGAATTCGCCATGCAATGTTAACCCGGTTGGCTTTATGCCATTATGTAATAACGTAATGAGTCCGTTTTTGATGGTTATATGTGGAATAGGATTCGGCATCGTAAAATCTAATTCGATTGCGAGTGTAGAATTCTTGGGTGAAAGAATTCCTTGAGTGATTAATTTGTCGTCGTTAGGATCTTTGTCCTTGTTTTCGCTCGGGTTTGTTGAACTTGGCTCCTGATCACTGGCTTCCTGTCGAAATTGTAAATATAGATCAGATCCATCTAAAGCCCAGTTTAGATAGACTTGTTTCTTTGTTGGGAGTGGGATATCAATTCTATGGCTATTTTTTGGCATCACAAATTCTGCATTAGCGTCGTCAATTTTTTCGAGGCTACTCATGTTTAATTCCTATCATTGGTTTGAAGTCGAAATTTATGTGGGAACACAAAGCCAGTGTAGAAGGAATTTGAAAAATAAAGTGATAATTTACGAGATGTGAAGAAATGTATGGTATATGAAATCTCTAATAAATATTTGGTATGTAAACTAGGAAAAAAGTACTATTTAATAAATTTCATATTTATCTATACAAGGCGTGTGCTTAATAGGTAAGTAGGTGGTTGGTATAACTTTAATTACATTTTTATGACATTGATTTATGTGCCTATTTAGTGCGTTTTAGATAATATTTATTCATTGAATATGAGAACGCGTACACAGGAAATTACTTATTCTAATGTACGCGCTTCTTAGGGGGCAAAGCGGGAGTTAATATCGCTACTAATTCATGTTTTAGCGCAACTTCTCTAGCATTAAGTAATACCACATACCTAAAGCTAAGAACTGGTTGCCAATCCATTCGCTACCAGGGATACGAACGTGCTTGCAGTTGGCAAAGGTGTCGTAGTCTTTCATTTGCCCCGTCATGGCATTGGCCATAATTTCACTGACAATATGGGTAAGTGCAATGCCATGCCCAGAATAGCCCTGTGCATAGAATACGTTGTCTGACATTTTACCGAGTTGTGGAATCCGATTAATCACAATGCCCATCATGCCGGACCATTGGTAATCGACTTTCACGCCTTTTAAGCGCGGGAAGGTTTTTTCAATAGCCGGTCGCAGTTCGGCGTCGATATCGCGGCTTTCACGGCCAGAGTAATTAGCCCCACCACCAAACAACAAACGTTTATCGGCGGTTAAGCGGTAATAATCCAATACAAAGCGACAATCATAAACGGCCACGTCTTTAGGGTTGATTAAGTTGGCGACGTCATCACCTAGGGGTTCGGTTACCACTAGACCGCCAGCAGCGGGAAAAATTTTCCCGCTCATTTTTAAGCGCTCTAAACGGTGATAAGCATTGCCCGCCAACATGACGGTATTGGCGGTGACACTGCCTTTTTTAGTAAACACTTTGGCGGGTTTACCGGTTTTATTATCACCGTGGTCGATGTCGATGACTTCGCTGTTTTCAAAAATTAATGTGCCTAACGATTCGGCTGCGCGGGCTTCACCTAAACACAAATTCAAGCTGTGCAGGTGCATGTTCTTTTTGTTGTAGATGCCGCCGTGATAAATATCGGTTTCTAAAAACTCGTTGATGCGATCCCGTTCAACAAACTCTACATCATCGGCCATACCGTGATCTAAGCACTCTTGATAATTGGCGCGCAGCTCAGGTAAATGGCTGGGTTTATAGGCGGTATGTAAGTGGCCGAATTTTAAATCGCAGTCGATGCCGTATTTGGCAATACGTTTTTTAATAATGTCGTGGCCGTGAAATCTTAGGTGCCAGATGAAATCATCAACATCACCGCCTAGGGTCTTGTGCATTTGTTTGCGCATGGCCTCGTCGCCAGACAAGCTGCCGGTCACTTGGCCGCCGTTGCGCCCAGTTGCGCCCCAGCCGACTTTTTTGGCTTCGATAACCGCTACCTTTAAACCGCGCTCGGCAAGCTCTAGCGCGGTATTAATACCGGTAAAGCCGCCACCGACAATGGCCACGTCTACGCGAATATTCCCTTCGAGTTCTGGGTAGTCACTGTCTTGGTTTATGGTAGCGCTGTAATACGCTGGGCATCTTTGCGCTGTCATGGGCGACCTTTTGAATGTTGGAGTGATGTTAGCCATTCTGGAGGACCGCTACGCGGTTGGCTATCGGGTCGAGTAGGTATTGATTTTTGCAATGAACCTATTTCGACCCTAACCAGTATTTGAGATTAATGCCCGTGAATGGTTTTCTTTTTACGGTCTTTGGCGTCTTCTTTTAATACTTGTTTGAGTTCTAGCAGGCCCTTTTGCACCGCTATGCCGTATTGTTTGTCGTTACCCCAAACTTCGGCTAATTTACACAGGTTTTCTTCGTCGTGCTCTTCAAAAAGGGTGCCTGCATGTTGGGCATCTTCTTGGCTTAACCCTAAGATTTGCAGCGCATCTACCCCTAGGTGTAATGCTGAATCAAATGTTTCACGGCGCAAACCATCAATCTTGGTGTGCAAAATAGCGTAGGCGTGGCTGCGGTCAATTGCACGTGCCAGTATTTTCAAATGGGGGAAGTGCGTTTGAGCGGTGTGAATAATATCTAGGGTTTTATCAGGCTCATCTACTGCGATCACTAATAATTTCGCCTCGTTGGCGCCAGCGGCTTCAAGTAAGTCTCTGCGGGCGGCATCGCCGTAATAAACCTTATTGCCAAAACGGCGTACCAGTTCAACTTGCCCAGGGCTGTGGTCAAGAATGGTGAGGTTATAGCCTTGCGCCGTTAGCAGGCGGCCAATAATCTGCCCAAAACGACCATAGCCTGCCAGTATGACTTCTTCTGTGCTGTCGATATCCGTATCGTGCTCTGGCTGAGCTTGTTGGCTTTTACGGCTGAAATAGACCTCATAAGCGACCAATAATAAGGGTGATATCAGCATAGAAAGCGCTACGACCACCGTAATCATATTCACCAAAGCATCATCAAATACACTAAATTGACGTGCGCTACTGGCCAATACAAACGCGAACTCCCCCCCTTGGGCCAAGGCCAGTGTAAATAACATGCCTTGGGAGCGGGTCATATTTGAAACCGCTGCAATGCCAGCCAGTACCACTATTTTGACTGCGATTAGAGCGAATACCGATAAACCAATAAAAAGAGGTTCGTTGATTAATAATTGAAAATCGATACTGGCGCCCACAGTAATAAAAAATAAGCCCAGCAATAAACCTTTAAACGGCTCGATATCCACTTCGAGTTCGTGGCGAAACTCGTTATCCGCCAATACGACGCCTGCTAAAAAAGAACCTAACGCGGGTGACAAACCAATGGCTTGCATCAATACCGTAATGGCCACCACAATTAATAATGCAAAAGCCGTGAACACTTCACGCAGTCGGGTTTCAGCAATAAAACGAAAGAACGGCGCGGCTAAGTATTTACCACCCAACACAATGGCTAAAATCGTGGCGCTGGTGATGACGACTTGTACCCAAACAGGCAAGTGGCTAATTAAACTGTCATGCACATCGGCATTGTTAATGACTTCACCTACCGCCAATAACGGCAGTAACGCTAAAATAGGAATCACGGCAATATCTTGAAATAACAACACTGAAAAACTATTCGCACCCGCAGGTGTTTTTAATAAACCACGCTCGGTCAGTGACTGCAAAACAATGGCCGTTGACGACAGCGCCAGCGTTAAGCCAATGGCCAAACTCACTTGCCAAACAAAATCACTTATCAGCATCACTAATGCGCAAATAATGGCGGCGGTGAGAATCACCTGTAAACCACCCAAACCTAAAATAGGGCGGCGCATTTCCCATAAGCGCGAGGGGCGTAATTCTAGCCCCACCAAAAACAGCATCATTACCACGCCAAATTCGGCAAAGTGCATCACCTCGGTTTGATCGCCTACTAGGTGAAATACGAACGGGCCAATGAGCACACCGGCGATTAAATAGCCTAACACTGAGCCCAATCCCAAACGTTTGGCTATGGGGACAGAGAGAACAGCTGCAAATAAATAGATGAGAGCGCTTACGAGCATGGGATGCCTTAAATTATATGAATGGGTTAAGTGTAGCGAATAAACGATGCATGTGGATACGCAATTAATATTATGCCAGTAGGGAGAGCATACAGTGGACTCCCATTCACGGACTTCGTCCTATGGGAGTGACGATTACTAGAGCCGGTTTACATTCGCCATGCCGCGTTAGTATTCGTCACCAGACCAGTGATAATATAAATCGTCATACCCGACTTAATTTCAACCGTCATACCCGCGAAGGCGGGTATCCATTTCGGTATAGTTTGCCAATGTTTGAAAGTTATTCGCGCGCAGGTGCGCGCTCGTACACTATTATGTTTTAACCTTCGGATACTTCCCTGTTTTTCGTGCTAAATTGTATGGGTTTCTATTTATAGACTTCACTCTGTGAGCAAGATTACGACAGAACTAATTCTTAGTGTTGAATTATATTTATGCAGATAAACTAACTGGAAAAACTTATTGTATCTTGTATGCTTACGGGCCATTTAAATATGAATAAAGGAACGACACATGTTCAAAGGACTGTCTCTCTCGTTAGCGTTTATTGCTCTACCAACCTTTGCTGCACCACAGTTATTGACTGAAATCAAAGCTGGAGATGTTTGGTTACAAAGCGAAATATCAAAGTTTGATTCAGATATTGAATATAAGAATCCGAACAATGGTCTAAATACTAAAGAATCTTATACAGCGGATTCTCTTTCTTTTACTAGCCGGATTGCGATTGATACGGATTTAAGCTTCACACCTTTATTTGGTTTTAAATTAGAAAATGAAGATGGCGATGAAGATGCTCAATTAATTAAGGCTTCTGTTGGTGGTATTAAAAAAACATCGAAGAATAAAACCATGACTATGTTAGTGAGTTATGAAAATAGTGATAATGTCGATGAGACTAGAAGCTCATTTGAAATTGACAGCAGATTTCAAACCAGTGACATAACTAGCCAATACTATAATGAAGTTATGTTTGCACTTACGGTACCTAAAGATGAAGGCGGAACTGAAGGGGGGAGTACTTTAATTGTGAGTAATACGATCAAGTTTAGTGTTAATCCTGTGATGGATGTTGCATTCAATGCAGGAGTCACGTTATATGAAGATGAAACGCTTACTGAAGATCAAACAAAAATCAAATTTGATCCACTTTATTTGTTTGGCGCTAAGCTAGCATTTAATTTAGCACCTGAATTCACGTTGTCATTAACTGCAGTGAAGGGATTTAACAAATCGCAAGCAAATTATATATCAGGTACTAAGGTCGATTTTGATCAAGATGCTTCATTGCTAGGAGTTAGTTTTTTTGGACGATTTTAAATAAGTCTTTGTGGGGTGGGCATAGCCCACCATTAATTAAGTCGGGCAATGCCCGACCTACAGTTACCTTTTTAACCTTTTTCTTTCTTCTCCGCTTTACCATGCACCCATCCATACAAAATGGGTAATACAAACAGCGTTAACAGCGTCGATGAAATAATCCCGCCGATCACCACGGTGGCCAATGGGCGTTGCACTTCTGCACCTGTGCCGGTGTTTAGTGCCATGGGCACAAACCCTAAACTTGCCACCAGTGCCGTCATTAGTACGGGGCGCAACCGAATCACCGCGCCTTCCATAATGGCTTTTGATAAATCGGCAAACTCTAAAAAGCGTTGGCGGATAAACGATAACATGACCAAGCCGTTTAATACGGCAATGCCGCTTAATGCAATAAAACCTACCGCGGCGGAAATAGATAACGCCATGCCAGTTAACCACAACGAAAGCACACCGCCGGTTAACGCAAACGGTATGGCGCTAAATATAATCAGCGCGTCTTTTATCGAGCTAAACGCCATGATTAATAAGCCTAAAATCACCAATAACGTGATGGGCACCACAATGCTTAAACGTTTGCTGGCGGATTGTAATTGCTCAAACGTGCCTGCGTATTCCAACCAATAGCCTGCGGGCATTTTTACGTTTTGCGAAATGGTTTGTTTGGCACTTTGCACAAATGAGCCTAAGTCCACACCACGAATATTGCTGCTGACAATAATGCGGCGCTTGCCTTGTTCGCGGCTAATTTGATTAGGCTGCGGGCTAAGCTCAATATGAGCCACTTGATTTAATGGTACGTATTCACCGTTGGCTAAAATAATCGGCAAGGCATTTAATTCATTGACATCGTTGCGTAACGTTTCGGGTAGACGCATGACGATATCAAAGCGTCTATCACCTTCGAAAATTAAACCGGCTTGCTCTCCTGCGATGGCGGTGGCTAATACCGTTTGAATATCCGTCAGGTTTAAACCATATTCAGCCAGTGCTAATGTATCCGGCACAATGCTTAACATGGGCAAACCCGTTACTTGTTCGATGCGAGCATCAGCTGCGCCGGGTAAGCTTTGAATTTGTGACAGTACGGCTTGTGCTTGTTGCAATAGAACGTCTAGATCATCGCCATAAATTTTAATGGCAAGGTCAGATCGCACCCCCGAAATTAATTCGTTAAAGCGCATTTGAATGGGTTGTGTAAACTCATAGTTATTGCCGGGCAGGTGGTCAATGGCTTGTTGAATTTTTTCGCTGACATCGTCTTGGCTAAGGCTGGGGTTAGGCCATTCATGTTGCGGTTTTAACATAACAAACGTATCGGCCACGTTAGGTGGCATAGGATCGGTGGCCACTTCGGCGGTGCCGATCTTTGAGAACACCGTTTTCACTTCGTTAATTTTTAAAATTTCGGTTTCTAATAACGTTTGCATAGCCACGGCTTGTTCAATGCCCGTGCCCGGTGTGCGCATGGCATGCAGTGCGATGTCACCTTCTTTTAATTGCGGAATAAACTCAGTGCCTAACGTGCTGGCTAAATACACACAAACAAAAACAAATCCGCAGGCACAGGTGATGACGCTGCGCGGGTAGTTAAGCGCCCATTGCAGTGCCACTTGATAACCTTGTTTGCTTTTAATGATTACAGCACTTTCTTTTTCGTTAATGGGGCCTGTCATAAATAATGCGATCATGGCCGGTACTAACGTGAGTGATAATAATAAAGCCGTCAATAATGCCATGACCACGGTGGCGGCCATTGGGTGAAACATTTTGCCTTCTACGCCGCTTAGTGAAAATAGCGGAATGTAAACCAAGGTGATAATGAGCACGCCAAATAAGCTTGGACGAATCACTTCGTTGGTGGCATCAAATACAATGCTCAAGCGCTCTTTTTTATTGAGGTTTGCATTATTGTGTTGTGCTTGGGCTAACCGTCGAATGGCGTTTTCAACAATGATCACCGCACCATCTACAATTAAACCAAAGTCCAATGCACCTAAACTCATTAAGTTAGCCGATACGCCCGTTTGTACCATGCCGGTAATGGTGCCTAGCATGGCAAGGGGGATTACCGCAGCGGTAATTAATGCCGCGCGAATGTTACCCAGCAATAAAAACAAAACGATGATGACAAGTAAGGCCCCTTCAATTAAGTTTTTTTGCACGGTGGTAATGGCTTTTTCAACCAGTGTGGTGCGGTTATAAACCACATCAAGTGTCACGCCATCCGGTAAACTGGTTTGAATTTGTTTAAGGCGATTGGTCGCGTTAATGGCCACTTCTCGAGAGTTTTCACCTGCTAGCATCATGGCGGTGGCAACCACGGTTTCTTCTCCGTTTTGTGTGGCGGCTCCGGTTCGTAATTCTTTACCAATGGCGATGTCTGCAACATCCTTAATAAACACGGGGCTGGCATCAAAGGTTTTAATCACCACGTTGCCAATGTCTTGAGTGGTTTGTAATTGTCCTGGAATGCGCACTAGTAATTGCTGACCATTGGTTTCAATAAAACCTGCCCCTTGGTTTTGGTTGCTATTCATTAAGGCATTGTGAATGTCAGCCATGTTGATTTGTAAGCTGAGCATTTTTTCTGGCCACGGTGTGACGTGATATTGTTTTTCATAACCGCCAATGGCATTGACTTCAATGATGCCTTTCACCAATGCCAGTTGCGGTTTAATGATCCAATCTTGAATTTCACGTAAGGCGGTAATGTCGTAGGGTGAGCCATCTTTTTGCACTGCATTTTTTTCAGCCTGAATGCTGTACATGAAAATTTCACCAAGGCCGGTGGCGATTGGCCCCATGCTGGCTTCGATGCCGTTTGGCAATTGCTGATTCACTGAACTTAAACGCTGATCGATTAAGTTACGGGCAAAATAAATATCAGTGCCTTCTTCAAATACCAAGGTGACTTGGGATAAACCATAACGTGACAGTGAGCGGCTATAGGCTAATTGAGGTAAGCCTGCAAACGCGGTTTCAACGTTAAAGGTAATGCGCTGTTCAACTTCTAGTGGTGAATAACCATCAGCTTGGGTATTGATTTGCACTTGGACATTGGTGATGTCGGGTACGGCATCAATGGGCAGTTTTTGATAATGGTAAAACCCTGTGGCCATAATCAATACGGCCAGCATCATCATTAGTACGCGTCGCTCAATGGCGAGGCGCAAAATCGATTCGATCATGTGTCTCTCCTAGTGAACGTGTTCAGCGCCGGCTTTTTCAAGGTCGGCTTTGATTAAATAACTGTTTGTAATCACGTACTCGTCACCTTGGTTTAAACCACTGAGCACTTCGCTGTGTTGATTATCGGTAAGGCCTAAAACCACAGGCGAGGGCCTGTAGGTGTCACCTTGTTTGATAAACACAACGGTATTGCCTTCAACGTGTTGCAGGGCTTGATTGGGTACACGCACCGCAACGGTTTTGTTTTTTGTAATCACATCACCTTTTAACGTGACCCCCGCGCGCCAGCCGTGATCATGATTATCTAAGCGCACACGGGCTAATTCATAAGGGGCGTTTTCTTGGTTGGGAATAATATGGGCAATGGTAAATGTTTCGTTATCAATCACCACGTTTTGGCCGGTTTTAATGGTGCGCATTTGATTGGGGAAGATTTTAAATTCGGCCCATAAAATATTGTCATTAAATAATGTGAATAAAGGTTGGTCTTGAGTAAGTTCCCCGGGGTTCGCGTGGCGTTCGATAATCATGCCGCTAAAGGGCGCTTGTACGTAATAAGGGTGTAAGCTTTGGTTGGATTCAATACGAGCCAATTTGTCACCTTTTTTTACATTATCACCCACACTCACGTTGACCTGAATAATGGTGCCGTCAAAGCGTGCGCCTATGTGGCTGATTTGACTGGCATCGTTTACGACCCTACCAAATACCCGCTGGGTTTGTGCCACTAAACCTGTGTCTGCATGGGTTGTTATGATGTTTGATAATTTTGCAGTGGCCGCATTTATGGTGACGCTTTCATCATGTGCGTGTTCACTGTTGCCATGTTCATCGTCGTCGTGATCTGCTTCATGGGCATGATTTTCGTGATTTGATTCTTCATGCTCATGTGCCTCATCTTCATGCTGGGCACTGGTTTTATGATTATGGGGTTCTGAGTGATCATGATCACCACTGGCGTGTGCCCCAGTAGTGAATAGACTTAAGCCTGTGGATAATAGCGCCATGCGTAAAATACGCGGCACAAGGTGAAGCTGTAAAAACGTAAACATGGTGTTTCCTACCGAGTTCGATATTGAAAAAATAAAAATAATACGAAGGAGGAATTACGCTCTAGGAGGGCGAAAGAATGTGCGAGGCTGTTGTGCTAGTTCAAGCTGGTTGGTAAATGAATGTTGTGGGCTTTGCCCAAAGATAGAGGCAGATGAATAAAACGACGTGATAAAACTAGAATGGGCACCGTGACAGTGACAGCAATGGTGGCAGTCAAAATCAGCTTGGTTATCGAGGGTTTTGCTGTCTGTTTGTGAATTGGCATTTTCGGCATGGGCATCATTGTGCTCGTGTTTAAACTCTAAATGCTCAAGGCCAGACTGGTGTCCACTGTGGGCATCCGCCATCGACCATACCGATTGCGTTGCAATCAATATAATCATGAGCCATTGGATACCGGTTTTTAACATAGTCACACGTTCGCTTGTTTTGAATAAAGGATCTTAGCCTACAATCCAGCTGGTTTCAGCTGTTTTGTAGGCAAGCTTTAACTTGCTGTTTAATCTTGCTGCTTTTGGGCCGCAAGTTGGCGATTAAGTTCCGTCTCCATGGCCAATGGTGATTGTGTGTTTTTGGCCAGTAATTTATACATCACCGGCACAATCACTAATGTGAAAACCGTTGAGGTAATAATACCCGTGAGCACCACAATACCGATAACGGTACGGGTTTCAGCGCCCGCACCAAACGATAAGATGAGTGGTACAGCACCAAATGCGGTGGTGATGGCGGTCATTAAAATAGGGCGCAAGCGTATCGTGGCCGCTTCTATAATCGCGCGTTCAAATTCGACACCTTCATCACGTAATTGATTACAAAACTCGACAATCAAAATACCGTTTTTGGCGGTGAGCCCCACCAACATGATCAGCCCGATCTGCGAATAAATATTCAGCGATTGGCCAAACACATATAAACCTGTGAGCGCACCGATCATGGCCATCGGCACGGTTAGCATAATGACCATTGGGTGAATATAACTTTCGAATTGCGCCGCTAACACTAAAAATACAACAACGAGTGCCAGTGCAAAAATAAAGTAAATGGATTGGCCGCTGGTTTGTAAGTCTTGAGATTGCCCTTTGTAACTGATCACCGCTTCTGCGGGTAAGTGTGTTTTGGCTAGATCATTAAGATAGTCCAATGCCTCACCCAGTGTGTAACCATCTGCAAGATTGGCTTCTAATGTAATAGCGCGAATACGGTTGTAGCGATTTAGGGTATTCGCATCCGCGCGCTCAGATATGGTGACTAAGTTTGCTAATGGAATTAATGTATCGTTGTTACGGCTGCGCACATAAATATTTTTCATATCCAGCGGCGTATTTTGTAAGTTACGTTCGCCTTCTAATATGACATCGTATTCTTCACCACGATCTAAAAATGTGGTGACTCGACGGGAGCCTTGTAGTGCGGCCAACGTGTTACCAATTTCTTGGGCGCTGACACCTAAGTCGGCTGCGCGTTGAGTGTTAATGTTGATTAACACTTGAGGTTTGGTTTCTTTGTAGTCGTGATCAAGGCCTATTAGTTTTGGATTTTGTGCAGCCTGCTTGATTAAAATATCTCGCCATTGAGCTAATTGTTCATAGTTACTGCCGCCAATAACAAATTGCAACGGTTTACCCAAGCCACGGCCTAATGCTTGACGCATGATGGCAAATGCACGCACGCCTGCTAAATCACTTAGGCTTTTGTTAATGCGCCCAATGACGTCGTTAGCCGGTGGCCGTTCGCTCCAATCTTCTAATACAACAATAACGAAGCCACCCGAAAAGTCAGATGAGTCACCAAAGCCGCGTGGTGTGCGCACCAGTAAACGTTTTACGATACCTTCATCTACTAGCGGCATTAAGCGTGTTTCGATTTCATCCATGTAAGATTTTGAATAATCGTAGCTAGAACCTTCTGGGGCCGAGACCAAAACAAAAAATGCACCGCGGTCTTCTTTAGGAGTGAATTCAGTAGGAATATGGTTAAACAACCAAGCACAACTTAACAGCGCTAAGGCTAATAAAATAATGGTTCGTTTGGGCGAATTTAATGCGTGACTTAAATATTCTTTATATTGCTCACGTAATTTGTCGAGCAAGGTGTTGGTTTTTTGCGTGAGAATATTCGGTTTTTCGTTGGCGTGTAATAAGCGTGAACACATCATGGGCGAAAGTGATAATGCCACGAGTGATGAAAATCCAACGGCTGCGGACATGGCGATAGCGAACTCGGTAAAGAGCTTACCTAAATCCCCTTCTAAAAAGATAATGGGTAAAAACACGGAGATTAAAACGGCGGTGGTGGCCAATACGGCAAACGAAACTTGTCGTGCCCCTAGATAGGCTGCCACTAACGGGGATTCGCCTTCATCAATACGACGATGAATATTTTCTAACATGACGATGGCATCATCGACCACCATACCAATGGCAAGAATCAACGCTAAAAGTGTGAGTAGATTAATGGTAAAGCCCAGCATGTATAAAATAACAAATGTGCCCATGAGCGAAACCGGCACGGTAATGGCGGGAATCAGAGTGGCTCGTATATTTCCTAAAAATACATAGATGACCAATATGACCAGCGCCATGGCAATGAACAAGGTTTGATACACCTCTTCTATGGATTTTTCGATGAATACAGAGCTGTCGTAACTTGACAGTAATTCCATACCGGCGGGTAAATTGGGGTTAATTTCATCTAGCAGCGTGCGTGCTTTGCGTGCCACATCTAGGGTGTTGGCGGTACTTTGTTTGGTAATACCGACGCCCACCATCGGCACGCCATTGCCACGGAATGATTTACGATGTTCTTCTGCCGCCAGTTCGACTCGTGCGACATCTTTTAAACGTACTTGGTAATCATTGTTTGCACGTATGACTAATTGGCCAATTTGCTCAGGGCTGGGGTAAGCGCGTTCTAAACGTACCGTATATTGGCGTTGATCAGACTCTATGCTACCCGCGGGCAGTTCGACGTTTTCACGGCGTAGGGCATCTTCAATATCACTGATGGTTAATTCGCGGGCGGCTAACGCTTTGCGGTCAATCCAAATGCGTAATGCGTAATCTAATCCGCCACCCACTCGCACGCGGGCGACGCCGTCAATAACACTAAAGCGGTCAACCAAGTAGCGGTTTGCGTAATCGGTCAGCTCCAGTAAGCCCATGCGATCACTCACAAGGTTAAACCACATTATGGTGTCGTCATCCGCACCGGCTTTAGAAACTTCAGGCGGGTTTGCATCATCAGGTAAATTATTCAGCACCCGTGAAACACGATCGCGGACATCGTTTGCGGCGGCATCAATATCGCGGCTGACATTAAATTCGATAGAGATATCCGAGCGGCCATCTTCACTGGATGAAATAATATTCTTAATGCCTTCAATACCCGAGATTCGATCTTCGATAACTTGAGTAATACGTTGTTCAACAATGGCTGCCGCCGCGCCGGTGTAATTGGTGCTAATACTCACCACTGGCGCGTCAATGTCTGGGTATTCACGTAACGGCAGTTTATCAAACGCCAGTAAACCAAACGCTAATATCAGTAAGCTAATAACGGAAGCAAGAACAGGGCGCTTTACAGATAGATCGGTAATGATCATGTGTCACCTTGGCCTTTGCTGGCTTTAGGTTTGCGCCACGCTTCCGTTTGTTCGATGACTTTGCTGCCGGGTTTTACTTTGAGCAAACCCTGCCACACAATTTTGTCACCAATATCTAAACCACTTAAAACTTCGACCAAACCATTTTGGCGAACACCGATTTCAATGGCTTGTTCATCGACGTTCATTTCGGCATTTACTTTATAAACCAAGTGCTTATTTGCCCGCATGAAAACGGCTTCTTCAGGCAGCATTTTGGTGGTGCGTTGCTGATCAATTAAATCTAATGTTAATAACATGCCGGGTCTTAATAGCGCTTGTTTGTTGTCAATTTGGGCGCGCACTTTAATACTGCGGGTATCTGAGTTAACCCGTGAATCCAGTGTGATGATTTTGCCGTTAAATATGCGCGTAGGGTATGCGGCGCTGTGAGCTTTAATGGTTTGGCCCACTTTAATGCGTGGCAGGTAGATTTCAGCCAAATTAAAGTCCATTTGTAACTGAACGACAGAATCAAGTGTGGTGATCTCGTCACCGGGTTTTAGTAACGTGCCCACACTGACATTACGCAGCCCTAATAAACCATCAAAGGGTGCTTTAATGACACGGTCTTTTAAGGTGGCTTGCGCTTGGGCAATACGTGCCCGCGCGGTATCAATAGAAGTTTGTAAGCGGTCAAGCTCAGAGCCTGAAACTGACTTCTGTTTAACTAGATTTTCTATTCGTTGATATTCACGCTGCTGATTTGCCAGTTCGATTTTAGCCACATTCAATTGGGCTAACTCTTCATCGTTGGCGAGTGTGAGCAGTGTTTGCCCTTTTTTAACAAATTGCCCTTGTTCGAACGTAATCTCACTGACTTTTTCGGTAACGCTGGCGGTTAATATGACAGATTCCGATGCACGGGCGTTACCTAAGGCCTCAAGCGACTGGGTAATTTCACTTTGTTTGACTTCAAATAAAACCACTTGGGTGTCTGAACGTGGGCGCGTACCTGATTGGTTATCCGTGTAATAGCGCCATACCACGGCCGCGATAATAATAATGAGGGAGCCATAAGCAAGCTTACGCAGCATGGGGATGTCCTAGTGTAAATGAAGAGAATCGTGCGCACTATGATGCCAATAATGAGAATTAGTTGCATTAAATCATTGTATCGGTGCCGCTTATTTTTCTTTTTGTAAATGGATTTGGACTTGATTGCGTCCGTTTTTCTTCGCTTTATATAGCTCATGGTCAGCAAGCGTCATTAATTGTGTACGAGCCAAGGTTGAAGTTGGGTGCCAATGAATGAGACCTGCGCTAATCGTGATGCGCTTTTCGGCATCAGAATGTTCGTGAGGTAGGTCGAGGTTGTAAATGGTATTAATAATCTTTTGTCCCCAAGGGACGGCATCTTCAAATGATATGCCGTAGCGAATCAGAATAAACTCTTCACCGCCAAAGCGAATGCAGGTATCAAGTGGGTGGCGCTTTAACGTCAGCAATGCTTGTGCAACTTTGATCAGGCATTCATCACCAGCAAAGTGCCCGTAGTAGTCGTTGTATTGTTTGAAGTAATCAATATCGACAATGGCGATGGCAATCCCTTGGTTTTCCAATTTGCCTTGTTCAAGTAATTCGACAAAGCGTTCATCAAATTTGTGGCGGTTTTCTGTGCCTGTGAGTTGATCGGTACGGGCCATGGTTTCTAAGAATTGAGTTTTCTCAAAATTAGAACGGCGCTCTCTATCAAAACTCAAGCTGTGAACAAAGCCTGCTAGATTGACAAAAAATAAATACATAATTGCACGTATGAGTTCGTATTCGGTTTGCTCGACAAAATGCAAAAATAAAACATAGCCCAGCATAATGAAAAGACTAAGGCCGACCTTCTGATAGAAAAAAAGATTGGGAATAAAATAGGTGATGACCGAGCACAGCAAGATGCTGTCGATGGGCAAGGTTGTGCCAATGCTAAAGTAGATAGCATGAACCATTAACAAGCTGCTAAATACCATGAATAACCCTAAACACACGAGTTTGTGTAAAGGTGGCACGGGTTGCATTTGATAACTTTTAATAAAAATAAAGCTTAATAACGGTAGAGAGATTACAAAGCGCGATAACAGCAGTGGATATATGGCGTCGTGTGAGGCGCCTAGGTATTGGATATCCCAAAACGAGAACACCAGTAACGCAAATAAAACCCCAGCGCACACATACCGAGCATTTTGGCGCTGTTGGTTATTAAACTTACTAATATACGTGTCATCGGCTTTATGCGCTTCTTGGGGGGTATTCATATTGCGATGGCCTGATTAATACTCAAATACACATAAAGTGTAGTGCATAGAATATAAGACAGTGAATGGATGTAGGCGTTAAATAGCTCGTTGCGAGATTGCCTCTTTACACTTTCGCGGCTTTCTTCTTAAATACGCGGGAATTTTATCAATTAGGAGCAAACATGGCGTTATTGAACACAGTCGATCCAGATGGTCTATTAGAATATTCAGTGGTATTTACCGACCGCTCATTAAACCACATGTCTCAAACCTTTCAGGGCGCTATGCGTGACATCTCAAGTACCTTAAAAGAAGTGTACAGCGCTGATGGCGTAGTGGTGGTTCCTGGCGGCGGTACTTACGGCATGGAATCAGTCGCTCGTCAATTTGCACAAAACAAAAAGTGCTTAGTGATTCGCAACGGTTTTTTCAGCTTCCGCTGGAGCCAAATTTTTGAAATGGCATCCTTGCCAAGCGAAGAAATTGTGCTAAAAGCACGCCGTTCAACCAACAGCGATACCGCACCGTTTGCACCTGCGCCTATTGAAGACGTGGTCGCCACTATTAAAGCTGAAAAGCCTGACATGGTATTCGCTCCGCACGTTGAAACGGCATCGGGCATGATTCTGCCAGATGACTACATCAAACAAGTGGCCGATGCTGCACGTGAAGTGGACGCTTTGTTTGTTTTAGATTGCATTGCATCCGGCACCGTATGGGTGGATATGAAAGCCACAGGCGTTGATATTTTAATCAGCGCGCCGCAAAAAGGCTGGAGTGCATCACCGTGTGCCGCATTGGTCATGTTAAATGAGCGTGCGTTGAAAGTGTTAGAAGGCACCACAAGCAACAGCTTTGCCTGTGACCTTAAAAAGTGGCAGTCAATTATGCAGGCTTATGAAAATGGCGGTCATGCGTATCACGCAACCATGCCAACTGATGCCTTGTTGCAGTTCCGTGATACCATGCTAGAAACCAAAGAATACGGTTTTGAAAAGGTAAAAGCGGAGCAAATTGAGCTTGGCCAAAAAGTACGCACCATGCTTGAAGCTCGTGGTATTGAATCGGTTGCGGCCAAAGGCTTTCAAGCCCCAGGTGTCGTGGTAAATTATACTGACGACGCGGATATGCAAAACACGAAAAAATTTGCAGCCCTTGGTATGCAAGCGGCAGGCGGTGTACCGTTAATGTGTGACGAAGGTGAAGGCTTTAAGTCTTTCCGCCTTGGTTTGTTTGGTTTAGATAAACTGCACAACATTGATCGTACCGTGTCGAACCTAGAAGCGGTATTGGATAAAATGCAGTAATAGCGAAAACACAATTACAGCGTGTTTATTCATTTAATGAATACAGCGTGTAGCGATACAGCGTTTTTATTCGTTTCTTCCGCGCAGGAGAGAGTCCAGTAGCGGTTATTCATAATGAATAAGTCGGAACAATAAACGCTTTTAACCCGTCTCTCCCGCGAAGGCGTGAGTCCGGCTAACGTTTATTTATTATGAATAAATATTCGTTACCCCTGATCAATGCAGCAACAAAAAAGGCCCCAACTTTAATAAGTTGGGGCCTTTTTTTTGATCTATCCCGTCAAGTGACTGAGCTAGCGAGGTTGCAAATGCGCTAATAAACGATTCTCTAACTGTTTAAAGATAAAGATAATCGTAAACGTAATGCATAGATAAATGGCGGCCACAAATAAGAAGCTTTCAAACGGCGCATAATAACGTGCATAAATATCACGGGCGGCACCGGTTAAGTCGATAATCGTCACCGTAGAGGCAATGGCGCTGGCATGCAGCATGAAGATCACTTCGTTACTGTAAGCCGGAATCGCACGGCGAAACGCACTTGGCAATACAATGCGTGTGGTGCGTTTAAACCAGTTCATACCATAGGCTTTTGCGGCTTCAATTTCGCCCTTAGGGGTGGCTTCAATGGCTCCACGGAAAATTTCAGTGGTGTAGGCAGCGGTATTTAATACAAAGGCAATTAAACACGGATAATAAGCGCGCTCAAAAATAACCCAGAAAACAGAGTCTTGAATACCATGAATTAAGGTGACACCGTAATAAATCATGTACAGCTGAATTAATAACGGTGTACCACGAAACACATAAGTAAATAACCAAACCGGGTAATTAATAAACGGGTTTTTGCTGTTGCGCATAATAGCAAGTGGCACTGAGATAATTAAGCCGATTAATAACGACATAAAAACCAATTGTACGGTCATTAACAAACCATCCCAATAATGGGCGAGGGTAGTTAAGTTAAAAATTTTGTTGGCATCGATAAGTGCGAGTAATGAATCCATGATTACGCCTCCACCGTGCCAGCGTTATAACGTTTTTTCAGTATGGCAAAGCCCCATTCAGTGATGGCGGTTAATGCTAAGTAGACACCTGCAACCGGAATTAAAAACAAAAATGGCTCACCTGTGGATTTTGCCGCTTCTGTGGCTAGACGCACCATGTCGGCTAAACCAATCACACTCACTAGTGCGGTGGTTTTTAATAATACCTGCCAGTTGTTACCAATCCCCGGCAGCGCGTGACGCATCATTTGCGGGAACATAATACGTTTAAACACTTGTAAGTTAGACATGCCGTACGCTTTGCCTGCTTCAACTTGGCCGTGGTCAACGGCAATAAAAGCACCGCGGAATGTTTCGGTCATATAGGCACCAAAGATAAAACCGATGGTAATAACACCGGCGACAAATTCGTTAATGTTGATGAAAATATCGATCTTTTCATCGCTTGCGTAATACAGCCATTCTGTGAAAGTGTTGAACGCGATTTGACCGCCAAAGAAAATCAACATCATTAATACAAGGTCAGGCACACCACGAATAATGGTTGTATACAATGTGGCAATAATGCGCGCCGTGCGATTGTTTGATTGTTTTGCCACTGCGCCTAATAAGCCTAAAACAAATGCTATGGCGACTGAGAAAATGGCTAACTTTATGGTGACAATGGCGCCGCTAAAAATGCTTGGGCCATAGCCGTGTAAATCCAACATAAATTGTGCTCGTTTTAAATTTGGAATCAGTTTTTACTTAAGTGACGGCGAGTGACTTAAAGAGTGCTAAAAACGGTACGCCTCCAAAATAACAAATGCCCAAGCAGCGAACTGCTTGGGCATTTATGGTTAAAGGTAGTTATACCTTAATGCTGTAGCTGAAGTACTTCTTCATGATCTTGTCATAAGTACCGTTGGCTTTTAGTTTATCCAGTGCCACGGTTACTTTGGCCGCTAGATCTTTATCACGCTTACGGAACGCAGCGGCGATGCCTTCACCAAAAATGCTAACAGGCTGTGTCACCATTTCACCCGCTTGTGCAAATTTTGCTTTGCCTTTGAGCATGTCATCACCCACTGGCGCATCTACGAAGATAGCGTCTAAACGGCCACCTTCAAGATCAATCACCATGTCGTCTGCTGTGGTGTAGCGTACGATTTCAGCGTCTTTTTTCAGTTCGGTTAGGTAGTTGTCTTGAACAGTGGCGCGTTGAACACCAATACGTAAACCTTTCACATTGCTTGCATCAAACTTGCCTTTAACAGGGGCAAAATAAGCAGAAGGCACTTGATAGTAAGGCTTAGAAAATAATACTTTTTCTTTGCGCTCTTCGTTTACAGACATAGAAGAAAAGATCATGTCGTATTTACGCGCTAATAAACCAGGGATGATACCGTCCCATGCTTGCACTACCCAATCACAATCTTTTTTTGTGATCTCTTGGCAAACGGCGTTACCTAGATCCACTTCAAAGCCGGTTAACGTACCGTCTGGTGCTTTGTATTCAAATGGTGGATACGGTGCATCAACGGCCACACGAATCGTGTCGATTTCTGCGTGAGCGGTGAAACTCAATACGCTCGCTAAGGCTAGTAAGGTTTTTTTCATAACGTTGCTCCACAACTTTTTGTTTTTGGTTTGGTTTTAATAAACAGAGGAAATAAATTGCTTAAAGCGCTCTGACTTCGGATGTTCGAATACTTCTTTTGGATCACCGTATTCTTCAATCTTTCCTTGATGTAAAAACATGACCTTGTTGGAAACGTCTTTGGCAAATGCCATTTCATGCGTCACCACCACCATGGTGCGGCCTTCTTCAGCTAATTCGCGCATGACTTTTAATACCTCACCCACAAGCTCTGGGTCAAGCGCTGAAGTGGGTTCGTCAAACAACATGACTTCAGGGTTCATCGCTAACGCACGGGCAATCGCCGCACGCTGTTGCTGCCCGCCTGACATGTGCGCAGGGTAATAATCTTTGCGATCGTATAAGCCAACCCTGTTTAGGTGTTCTTCTGCGCGCTCAATTGCTTCAGCTTTACTGATACCTAATACTTGAATAGGCGCTTCGATGATGTTTTCAAGCACGGTCATATGCGACCAAAGGTTAAAGCCCTGAAACACCATAGCCAGTTGTGAGCGCATGCGCTCTACTTGACGGTTATCAGCCGGTACACGCTGACCTTTACGGTCTAGCTTGAACTTAACTTGCTCGCCATAAACCTGAATATCCCCTTTTGTAGGCACTTCAAGCATATTAATGCAGCGCAAAAAGGTGCTTTTTCCTGAGCCAGAAGAACCAATAACAGAGATAACATCTCCTTTATTCGCTTCTAATGAGACCCCTTTAAGGACTTCATTGTCACCAAATTGTTTATAAATATTGGTGGCAATCAGAGGGGCAATTTGTGGACCCATGATGGTCTCCTGTGTATTGCTTTTATCTTTTATGGGCTACGACCTAGCGGTATTCAGGGCACGCAAACAACATAACTATTGGCTATAGACGGTCATTCTAAAATGGTAAAATGCTTATTAATCAGCAACTTCTGTTCAAATCAGTCAGTGCAATCGCAAATTTTATACCAAAACAAAAATGAATGCTTTATCTGAAGCAAAATGCACTGAGCATAAGCGGCAGCGGTGGCAAAATAGGGCATTGGTGGTTCTAGGGTCGATAATAACCTGTTTTGGGTGAGTTACAGTGGTGCGCCTGTTTTAGGTTGCCTCATATAAAGGCAAAAACCTTACGATGAGCTGACCTAGCGGATTAAATCCCTTGGCGTGAGTTGTTCCGAGGAACTATGCTTAAAAAACAAACAATGCAGTTACTACAAAGCGATGAATCCTCAGAGCGTGCTCGAGTACCAAAATGAATGATAGTAATGTAGATGAGCCATACCGATTGTCTTATAGGCTGCTTGAAAACAAGTCTTATTATGATCTCACCCATGAATTTATTGATATCTTAAATGAGTTTGATGGCTTAACCGGAGCGGCCTCTTATGAAGTGTTCGATATTGAGCGCAAAGCAGGGGATGACGCCCCTAATCATTTAATTAGGCGCTTTCCGTTGTCATTAGATAACAGCATCTTAGATGAATACAGTCATTTAATTGATCAAATCGTACAAGAGCATACCGAAGGAATCGACGCGCTTCATAATGCAGGTGAGCACTATCTTATTTTAGATGTGCACAAAAACATCAAACCAAGGCGCGTAATATTAATAATGGGTGTATTAAGCCAAGCTGACTTTCGAACGTTGATCGGATTATTTGGCGTCTATGAGCGCTTGGTTGTCATGCTAGATTTGAAAGAGCGGGATAATTTAACCCAGCTACATAATCGTCAAACTATGGACTTAATCTTAAATGAAGTATTTGTGTTTCATCATAACGCTGAGACCCTTCAGGCCGATAAACTGTCGTGGATTGCGATATTGGATATCGACCACTTTAAAATAGTTAATGATACCTTTGGGCACCTTTATGGTGACGAGGTATTAATCCTATTTACCAGAATTATGGAGCAAACATTTCGCTATACAGACTTTCTATTTCGCTTTGGTGGTGAAGAATTTCTCGTCATTATAAATTGCGTAAGCAAAGAAGGTGTCGAGCAAGCACTAGAGCGGTTTAGGCTCGCAGTTCAAGAGTATGAATTTCCATTTGGTAATATTACCGTTAGCACCGGTTATACCTTTGTTAATCCAAATATTGATCAGCGAACTTTATTGGAATGTGCTGACAATGCGTTGTACCTAGCAAAAACCAGTGGTCGAAATAAGATAATATTTGCAGATCAAAAAGACCTACCCTTAAATGACATTAATACCGATGTAGAGCTTTTTTAAACTCCCCTAAATTCTTTCTAAGTCGTATAATCCCCGCGCAGTCTTTGTTAGTTTGTAGTTGCCATACGTTTTTTTACCTAGGCTTGTTAATGTCCAATACTCTTCGTGCTCATTTTGCATTACTGATTGCAATGACCCTATGGGGCAGTTCGTTTATTGCGTTAAAAATCGCGGTGACGGATATGCCGCCAATGATTGTCGTATTTTTGCGCATGCTGGTGGCTTCGATCACATTTATAGTACTGGCTATTTGGTTGCGCCCACGTATCCAATACCAAGCGGGGGATTGGAGGTACTTGTTAGGAATGGCATTTTTTGAGCCTTGTTTATATTTTTTATTTGAAGCAAAAGCGTTGCAATATACCAGTGCCGGACAAGCGGGAATGGTGACATCGCTGTTACCGTTGATGGTGGCGGTGGCTGCTTTTTTTATATTTAAAGAGCGTAATACACTTAAACAGTGGCTTGGATTTTTAGTCGCGTTAAGCGGTGTATTATGGATGAGCCTAACAACGCAAGAATCCGATCAAGCATCAAATGCCTTATTGGGTAATTTTTTAGAATTAATGGCCATGGTGACGGCGGTTGGTTATACCTTGCTCGTCAAACATTTAGTGCAGCGTTACAATGCCTTTGTGCTAACGGCTATGCAGAGTTTTATGGGCGCTATTTTCTTTTTTCCACTGGCAATAATGTCAGACTGGCCTGAGAAAGTGGCATTATCCAGTATGGGAATGATTGTGTATTTAGGCATTGTTATTACATTAGGTGCTTATGGGCTTTATAATTATTCGTTAAAATTTGTGAAGACAGCTACCGCTGCCGCATATGTGAATTTATTACCGGTTACGGCGTTATTGTTTTCAATGTTATTGCTGGGTGAGCGTTTAGTGATGCAACAATGGCTTGCTATTGTCGTTATTTTTATCGGCGTTTATTTTAGCCGTGAACCCAAAGCGCTTAAAGATAAAGATAAAGACATTCCACCTGCTATTACCGGTTAAAATTAATAAAGATAATGATTAGGGAAAGAAACGTGAAATTAGGATTCAGTTATTTACTGCTACTATCGATGAATGTGTTATCGGTTAGCGCAATCGCTCAAGAAATTGTTTTTCCAAATTCGGCGGTGGTGTCAGAGGATGATCCGTATTTTATACAGCATTCAGACAATACCCGCTTAATATACACCCAAGAAACCAAGCCCCATGCAGAGCATGCCGCGGCCATTGAAAAAAAATTGCAGCCGCTATACGAGGCAACCTTTGGATACCAACTAGATACGCCATTATCGGTGGGCTTAATATCATCTAACAATCAAATCGCCAATGGATTTTCAACGCAATACCCTACAAACCGTCAAGTTAATTATATGGGTGGCGCGCAGATACCGGATTATTTTTCGTCTAGCTCGTGGTTAGATACTTTGCTCTTACATGAGACGGCACATAACTATCAAACTAATGCGAAAAACAATCCTGTTTCTCGTGGTGTGTACAACGTATTTCGTAACGGTAATATCTTTTTGCCATTTTTTCCTGCGGTAACCCCCAATGTCTTCGAGTCGAGCTTTATCTTGGAAGGTAATGCTGTATTGAATGAGTCTTGGCATGGCCGTGGTGGCCGACTGTACAGTGGGCGTTATCGTGCCATGACCAATGTGCAGGCAAACGCGGGTAATTTAAAAAAGGAAGTACTTTACAACCAGTCAATGAATTTCCCGTATCGTGAAGGTCATTATATTTTTGGTGGGCATTATCAATACTTTTTGGCTGAAACATATGGGCTGGATAAAACCAATGAATATTTTAAAAATCGATCTCGATATTGGTACTTCCCGTTTAGTGTGAATAAACCCACCCAAAAAACATTCAGAGCCAAGTTTGATAAAACATTTGATCAATGGGTAAAACAAACCACACAAGCTGCGTCTGCCATTCACCTAGTTGAGGGTGAGGTACTTGGACGCGCTAAATATTATTCAGATATGAACACTCAGCAAGGCGATGTATTGTTTTTAGCCTCGCAAGACGGTGTGAGCAAACCAGTGTTGCATCAATATAACATGGCGACACAATCACTGACGAGTGAGCCAAAAGCATTGAGTTACGGGCGCGTATTTTTACAAGACGATGAATATTATACGGTGAATGGGCGCGCAACATCCCCGTGGAAGATTACACAGGGTTTGTTCGATGATACCGGTTACATCAAAAAAGGCACGGAAGGAAAAATCATTCAAGGCTATATGCACGATGGCCGAGCGGTGTACTTTGATGTGCCATCATCATTTGTTAGCCCGCAGTTATACGTTGGTGACGAATTTTACCAAGCAGTGAATTCTTCGGTAGTCGTGAAAGACGATCACCTTTATTACTTTAAACAAGAAGGTAATAAGAGAACCTTGTATCGTGATAATCAGGCCCTTTACACCCTAGAAGGGTTCTACAGCATTGTGGCCGATGTGGATAATAACGGTGCGGTGTATTTTATTGCCAACAGCCCATTAGGTAGCTCGGTATATAAAGTGAAAGACCAGCAGGTTAGCCGAGTTAGTCAGGGCGATAATGTTGTGGCGGCCAAATTAGCCGGTAATGACCAGCTCATTGTTGAAGCCATATCGGCTGATGATTATTACTATGCGTTAACACCTATGGTTGAACGCTCAGAAAATCCTTTTGTTGTGTCTCTTATGTGGGATAACCCAGAGCATCCGCTGCATGCCCAGTTGAGCTATTTTGATGATATTGAAAAGGCACCATTGAAAAACGAAGAATCCTATGGTTTTTTCAATAGTTTGGATTACACCGCCGGTAATCTACTGTTTGCTAAAAACGAAGATGGTGATTCGGTTTATGATTTTTCAGTGGTGTTGGCTGACCCATTAACCTATCACGAAGTCACATTCAGAGCGCAGCGTGACGAAGAAAAAAGCGTATTACTCGGCACGCGCTACAGTAATAACCAGCATTTTTTACTGTATGGCATTGAAAGCTACTACGTAGCAAAAGACGGTCTTGAAGATTACGCGTTTTTAAATACACGCGATTATGGCTTGTCGGTTGATTTAAAATTACCCTTTTTAAGATCAGGTTTTTGGGGGGGCTCGATAGATGCTGGTTTTTACCAAGATTATAAAAATGTAGATCGAGAGCCTCTGTCACTCAACCTTGCGATAAACCGTGCGCAAGCGTTTGGTCATAGCTTTTATTTTAATGAGCTATTAACGTTTAATGCTTACGGCACAGAAGACCGTGGTGATCATATAACGGGCGCAGCGTTGAATGTGAGTACATCATTTAGTCATGAAATCTTTGCGGGTGTTAAAGCGAAATACTCTGAAAGTGATGGTGATATCTCGCAAATTCAAAATCGTGGTGTTGAGTTAAACGATGCCGTGTCATTTTTAGGCAAAGACCCAAGTGCCTTTGTTATTACATCGCTTAAACAAGATGTGTATGCAAAGAGTGTTAACTTTTCAGAAGTAAATATTTCAAAGGTGTTTAATGGCTCGGCTTATTATTTTAAGTTTCCGTTATCGTTACAACGCGAAGCGGTGAGTCTTGCGTATCGTCATTATGATATTGACGTTGCACCAGGCATTAACCCTATTGAAATTAATCAAGCATCGTTAAAGTTAAGTTTTGATTCTGTATTGATGAATATTATTCCGGTACGTTTTGTACTTGAATCCGTGTACAACGACAGCGAAGTCATAACAGACGAAACGCGCACGACGTTTGGTCTTGAGCTATCACTGTAGCTTGATCGTTTACAGCCTAGTTGCGCTTGTAACTAGGCTGCCTGCCTTAGATACATACCAAAAATCAGTATAATTAATGTTTTAATGACTTAATGGTATGGCGATAGCGTCAAAATAACACATAAAAAATTTGTGGGACCGCCCACTTGTATGAGCGTTTATTATCTATCGCTTATCCTATCCTTTCGTTAAATTATTTCAGCCAATTAAATGGGCCGGTAAGATAATCAAAGCTAACCTCAACTGGTAATCCTTCGATATTGGTTGTGATGGGCTTTTCTGGGGTGAGTGTTACTTTTAATGCGGGTTTTTCTCCATCAAACGGGCCGGTAAGTTGATTTGGGACTTTTGCAACTAACTCCGTTGGCTCATTAATGACGGCTCTAAATCGTCTGCCGTCTGGAAGTCTTACGTTGGCTTTTTGACCCATTTCTACGTACTTTAAATAACGTGGATCTAAATAAGCTACAACAACAGGATTGGTTCGGCCTGTTAACCAAAGTAGAGATTGATCTTCAGAAACCTTTTCGCCTGATTGTGTGACAACGGCACTGACTTTTGTTGCATAAGGTGAGCGAATATCAAGTTTATCTTTTTGAGCTTGCAAGCGAGCAAGTTCTAACTCCAAGTGTTGTCTTCGCTGAGTTAAGGCACCCGCTTGTCTTTCAGCTTTTTGAGAATATTGTTCTTTAACTAAATCAGCTTTAGCCTGCTCTAATACCATGCTGGCAGCCGTATGCGCTTGTACAACGGCCGCCATATTTGCAGTAGGTACAACCCCTTGTTTACGATAAGATTCAAAAGAATTAAGGAATTCATCTTGACGTTTCATGCCAGATTCTGCGAGAGCAATGCGTTGATTCATCCCCTTTATAATGGCTGCACGCGTGGGTTCGCTTGATTCTAAAAGCAGAGAAAGTTGATGTTCTAGCACGTTAACTTGAGCATCAATTGTGCTATCGGTGAGGCGCATAAGCAGTTCACCTTCTTTGACTGTTTTACCTGCCATTATTTTAATTTCTGAAATTATGGCCATACCTGGAGCTCGAATCTCTAATGGATCTGTTGTGATCAATGCAGGCGCTAAAACAAATATATGAGGTCTTAAAAATATCCAGCAAACTAAGATAATGGGCGCTAAGACCAACCCTAGTAGCATGTACCAGCGTCCACGGTAGCCCTCGCGCTTGGCTTTTCCGTAAAGTACCTTAACACCGTCATCAATTATTGGGTTGTTAGATTTTGGAATTGATCGAAAATTGATTTTCATTAAAATTTCTTACCTCGTTTCATAACCCACCAAGGAGCCATAGAGCTTTCTTCATGAGAACGTCGAAAAATTTCATTAAGTAATGCAAATAAACAGATGAGACGCATAAATATTGCGTAAAGAGGGTACAGTGGTAGCCATTTTGCTAAAGCTAAGTCGGCTTTAGGTCTTTCTGAAATAGCGGTTAAGACGATACCATAAGAAAATATGAGAAAGCATAAATAAAGTAAATATATAATGATCGTAATGCTTAAGATAAATTGCCAAGGAAATGAAAAGGCAAGAGTAGCGCTATAAATTACAATAATAAATGGCATGAGTACATTTTGTAGAAAGCCATAGACTAGTGTGAAAATAAACGTACCGACACCAAGTAACCTGGGTGTAAAAGCTGGCCAGTGTTTTCTGAAATATAAAAAAAGTAAATCCCCATCCCAGCGCATGCGTTGCCAAAATAAAGTTTTAAGGTCGCTTGGTGCGTCGGTATGTCCGATAGCAAGTGTGGCGAAGGGAATACGCCAGTTAGGATGTCGTGAAAAGTATTGTTTTATTCGTATTGTTAAGTCCAAATCTTCAGCGGTATGTGTGTCCCACCCACCAATGTGTACTAAAAAGGAGCGCCTAAATACGCCAAATGCACCTGATATATTGTTCAGTAAGTTCCATTGAGCTAATCCCGTTTTTCCGCCTTGCATTGAAATGAGGTATTCAATTGATTGCATACGGGTCCAGATTGATTGATGCGTGTTTCTGACTCTAAGAGCACCGCCAAGTGCTGGAACATTGGGGTCTTCGAAATAAGGTACAACACGGCATACCATGTCATTATCGAAAGATGTGTCAGCATCTGCGTTAATAACAAGTTCACCTTGAGCACGATCAAGGCCAGCGTTAAGCGTAGAGACTCTTCCGCCACGCTGCCATTTAGGTAGCACGATGAGAGATCTATTGCTTGCGTTGCAAAATTGCTTGGATGCTAAGGCGGCAATATAAGTCGCTTGATTTTGAACGGCGCCATCCACTACTGCAATGATTTCAATGTGCCCTTCATAGGTCTGCTCAGCCAAGGAACGAATGGTCTCTTTGACGGCCTCGCCTTCTGCGTAGCATGTGATGATGCATGAAATATCGGGGCGATATAATGATCGTTTAGGTATTAGTACATGCTCTAAATAATAGAAACGTAAAATACCGGTTACCACTAATATCATGAGTGGTAATTCGTACATCAATACAACAGGCAGAAGCCACACAACAAATGTAATGTTGTCTTGAAGTTGATGACTAAGGTCGAGCAGTATGAGAGCTAGCGTATTGACTTCACTCATATTGTGTAAGGTTTCGCTTGGTCTAATTTGCCGCTAATCCAATCTTCTACATTAACGCCTATGTCATCTGGTAGTGAGACGGTTCTAAAACGAAGATGCAGCGGTGTACGAGTTTGCTCTGTAGTCAGTAATTTGAGTTTTTCGTAGATCACATTGACTTGAGCTTCAGATGTAAAGGGCAAAAAGATTAGTAGGCCATCTGAGAGTGTATTACTACAAGGGTCAGTTACGCGTACAAGCCCGGATAACCGTTCTTGTAATGCATCTAGTAATGCTAAGCCAGTCGTTTCACCTTCGCTTTGAATAAAGTCATTGAGGTTTAATATTTCAATATAGGCAATTGAATGAACATGTTGGTGCCTTTTGGCGAGTTGATTTTGCCAGTCAATTAGCCAATTAAATTGCTGATTTGTGAGTGTTTCCCCAACCTGTAGTTCTAAATGCTCTGCTGTAATTCCTTGCCTGACGAGGCGTTTCCCTGTTGAGGATATGCCGTAGTGATGAATATTGCGTACTTTTAATGAGTCAACAGAGGCGTGAGTATTGCAGTCTAAACATTGTGCTTCGACTAGAGCCTCGGTAAATAAAGCATGGCAACTATTACAATATTGGTTTTCTATAGGGCGGTCATAGTCAACGCCGATGTGTCGTAATGCTTGCAGGCAATTTGGGCAACATAAGCCTGGTGCCTTTCGGAAGCTATCTTGATTGCCCACATGGCCGCAATTAAAACAATGTAAACTTGCTCTTAATTCAATATCTAAATGCTGGCATTGTGGGCAAACATCGACATAATTTAAATGCCCCGAATAACAATGGTTACACAATCTGATTCGGTTGTGTAATCCATTTGATGACAACCAGCCTTTTTTGCGAAGACGACTGAGCCAAGGAAAACTATCTTGCACTGGAATATTCCAAGCGGTGAGTAATGGATGCTCATATAAACTAGGATCGCTTGGTTTATTGATTGGAGTAAGGTCTGTTTGGTAAACCCAAAGCCAAGTCAGTAAACGAAATGCAGTGTCTTCATCAAACTTCAATTTCACCTGTTTTTTTCTCGTAAAATATTCCGTTGCTAAATGCAAATTGTCTTGATGGAACGAATTATTTGCTAAATAAGGGGATAAGGAACTGGCGTGTTCGACCCAAATTGGAAGAAGAGCCGTTTGTGACTGGCTGCGTAATTGTAAAAGTAAGTTGTCTTGCTGGTCTGATGGCAATGAAATAATTAATACATCTTCGTCATTGGGTAGATAGGTATTAAGGGAATTA
This sequence comes from Oceanicoccus sp., assembly GCA_047621325.1. Taxonomy (GTDB): domain Bacteria; phylum Pseudomonadota; class Gammaproteobacteria; order Pseudomonadales; family Oceanobacteraceae; genus Bermanella. The sequence continues at coordinate 39,685 of JBLHLT010000001.1, read as the reverse complement.
ATGTCCAACGCAATCAGTTTAGGGTGCCAACTTGCTAAGGGAAGATTACCTATCACATAAAAAGTAATTTGTGGGGTTTCAGTTTTGAAGGGGGGTAGGGTGGTGTTCATTAGCTAGTTGGCCTATTACAAATATGGTAATTGATCTGCCAATTTCAGCTTGTTGGCAATGGTAATTCATCTTAATCTGGCACGAGTATGTCAAAATAAAGGGAAAGTTAAAATAATTATAACTATTAGAGTATTGATATGCGTCGTCAAACTTTATGTGTGTAATTCATTCTGGCTCACTAAACAGTGAGAAGTTAAACATTTTATAGTATCAAAAAATTTTGTGGTAACCGTTGAGTGTAATGACAATGGGATTGGTAGACTTCGCGTTGAAATTATTACCACTGTTAGCTCGCTTTACGTTTTTATTTCTAGCATCAAGCCAAAGAAACCACTCGATGAGGGGTTTCTTCTGTCTTTATTATCTGGTTGGTTAGGCATTATGAATTATGATTAATCACCGTAGACTTATCCATAGCAAAGGCATCAAACGCAAAGTCATCGACGGTTAACATGTCGAGTACATTGGCTTCGTACTTCATCATAAACTCGGCTTCGCCTTCACTGAATATTTTAGCCTTTAGCGCTTCACTAAAACGCTGCTCTGGATGAAGAGCGTCCATGGGGATATCCCCTTTGGCATAGGCTTTATTGGCTCGGCGATATAATCCTTCCGCTTTTTCGTAGTCTTTTAATAACTCGTTATAGCGTGCAATTGGGTTGTCCACTTTGTCATTGCCTGGTGTGGTCCAAAGCCCTGCCAACATTTTATTGCGAATGGCGGTATCGGTTGAGCAGCTAAGAGCAATTTCGCGGGTTAGGTCGTCGTGGGGTTTATCCCAGCGACGACCCACTGGCATGGTGAGTACGCGAAGTGCTTTTGCTACGACACGATTAGGTAAGTTTTGGATAAACTCATCTAACGCGTCTTCCATGCGATACATTAATAGTTTTAAACTGTATTCCATTAACGCTTGTTCGCCCTCTACTTTGTCTGTTTCGTGCCAGTTTTTTAATACCATTGACGCCAAGTACATATTGGAAAGCACGTCACCTAAGCGGGCGGAAATGAGTTCGCGCATTTTAAGTTCAGCGCCAAGCGTACTCATAGCGGCATCGGCACATAAACCAAAGGCGGCACTAAAGCGGGCCACGCCTTGAGCGTACGGTTTGGCGGCGTCATCAAATGGCACTTGGGCTTTTGCAATGCGCAGACCAAGGGTAAATGCACGGGCCGCGTTACCAAAAATTAAACCTGCGTGTTTAAAGAAGGCCTTATCAAATGCTTTGATGTCGTCATTATTTTTCGCCGCTAATTCATCCAAAACATAGGGGTGACAACGAATGGCACCTTGGCCAAAAATCATAAGCGAACGGGTCATGATGTTTGCCCCTTCAACGGTGATTGAAACAGGGTTGCTGCTATAGCCAATGCCAAGGTAGTTGCGTGGCCCTAGGGTGACGGCTTTGCCGCCGTGCACATCCATGGCGTCACTTAAAATGTTGCGCTGCATTTCAGTTAAGTGGTATTTCAAAATGGCCGATGGCACAGATGGCTTCTCGCCGTTATCCACCATATTAGCGGTGTGTTTGACGGCGCACTGGGCTATATATGTATTGGCCATGATCCGCGCCAGTGGTTCTTGTACCCCTTCCATATCCGCCACTGGGGTATTGAATTGGCGGCGAATCCGTGTGAATCCGCCACTGGTGCCTACCGCATAAGCGCCAGCGCCAGCCGCGCCTGATGGCAGTGTGATACAGCGACCTACCGATAAGCATTCAACTAACATGCGCCAGCCTTCACCGGCCATTTCTTCACCGCCAATGATGTACTCCAGTGGTATAAACATGTCTTTGCCTTTAATTGGCCCGTTTAAAAATGGGCCGCCGATGGGGCAGTGACGACGGCCAATCTCCATGCCTTTGGTGTTGCGTGGCACAAGGGCACAGGTGATGCCGCGATCATGGCCTTTGCCTAATAAATTATCTGGGTCGAGCATGCGAAACGCCAACCCTACCACGGTGGCAATGGGGGCGAGGGTGATCCAGCGTTTTTCAAAATTGAGTTTTAAGCCGAGTACTTCTTTGCCTTCAAATTCGCCTTTGCAGACAACGCCAGTGTCGGGAAGAGACGTGGCGTCAGATCCTGCCCGAGGGCCGGTTAAGCCAAAACAAGGTATCTCACGGCCATCGGCTAGGCGTGGTAAATAATGATCTTTTTGCGCTTGAGTGCCGTACTTTAATAGCAGTTCACCGGGCCCTAATGAGTTTGGTACACCAACCGATACCATGAGGCTTTCATTGGCCGATAGTTTTTGTAATACCGCTGATTGTGCTTTGGCTGAAAACTCTAAACCACCATAAGACCTAGGGATAATCATGCCTAAAAAGCCTTCTTTTTTAATGTAATCCCACACCTCTTTTGGCAGATCGGCTCGCTCGACTGCCACATCCCAGCTATTACATTTTGAGATAGCTTCAGTGCATTGCTTGTCGACAAAGGATTGCTCTTCGGCGCTAAGCGCTGCACATGGACTTTCTAGTAATTTGTTCCAATTGGGTTTGCCTGAAAATAGCTCGCCATCCCAACTAACCGTGCCAGCATCAAGCGCAACCTGCTCAGTGGCTGACACTTTTGGAGCGACTCGTTTGAACATGCTAAACAGGCGTGGGCTCAGCCATAAACGACGTAATGGCATGATGCCTGCCAATGCAGTCGTAACAGCGCTTAAATACAGCAAAAATGCAAAGAACGCGTGACCAGTCGCCGTACTGGCGAGCCCCATGGCAACTAAAACCGCAATGGCGGCAAGTGCCCCAGCTTCTTTGCGCATGACGACAATTAACGCCGAAATCGTGATTAAGAGTAAAAGCCCAAACATAGTAAAAACCTAAAGGAGGAGGTTCTTTAAGCGTAGCGGGTTTTGGTGTTTTTGTGTGGTTAAACTAACGTTAAATATATTGATTTACGTCAGGGATTGTTTGCTGCGAGTGTCTAATATCAAAGGTATCACTTGACGATAAATGCAGAAGAGATAAACCGTGTAACCCCCCAATAACACTTCACTAAACGATGCCGTCATTAATTTAATAAACAGTATCGAACATTCATTAGCGAACCATTTTTATCACATTTTTAAATAACTAAATTTAACGAGCAGAAGTTTGGATCGTTAGATGACCTCATTAAGCTGAATTCAGTATCGGTATTGAGCGTTCAGATTCGTACTTGAATCTGCATTATTAGCATGTCATTTAAGCGTAGTTAATAAAGCAAGCAGCAGAGGGAAACCTCTTTAATGGAGACAATCTGAAACGATTATTAGTGGTAATTGACCACAAAGAAAGTGCCACGGTTTTAATTAAAAAAGCCATGTCGTTTTCACCTAAATATATGCAATTAGTGGTGTTTGCAGAAAATAATACCGACATTGTTCAAGTTTTGACTGAAGAGGTTGAGTCTATCGTAGATGCTATCGTGGGTAGAAAATCCAAAATCAAGATAACCACCGACACAGTTAATACCGATAAAGAAAAGACCCAGCGTATTATGGCGTTGATTGACGAAACACCAGTGGACTCTGTGATCGTGCGACGCACCAAAATACTTGATGAAAATCATGTGTTTGAATTTGAGAAAGGCTTACTAAAAAGCCTAAAACACACCAGTTTGCTACTGTTAAGTGACAAAAACTGGAATGATGAACTCAATATATTGGGCACTCTTGATATTGTTGATGATAACGCTCAGCAATCCGATCTCAATACACTGGTATTTGATGAAGCCACATTGATTGCCAGCAAGCTTCAGGCTCAATTACATTTAATGAGTGTGATTGCTGTTTCAAGCGTGGCAACAGAGTTGGATATTGTTGAAACATCAGAAGTCTTAGCGAAAAAAGGCAAAGCGGTTAAAACGAAACTGAGTGACTATGTGAGCGCTAAAAATCCTGAACATGATTTTTTAATTCATGTAACAGCAGGCGTGCCGAGTAAGGAAATCCCTTCTGTTGCTAAAAAAGTAAAAGCCGACTTAGTTGTGCTAGGTAACGTGGGTCGCACCGGCTTGAAAGGGCTTGTTATTGGTAATACCGCTGAAAAAATACTGCAACGACTTGCAGTCGATGTGTTACTGGTAAAGCAATAAATAAGTAAACCGGCTATTGATACTCAATAGCAGGTTGATTGAAGACTAGGAAAAAACATGACAAAAGCAAAACCGTTTATGAGTCCGCTAAAAAATTTAGTGGACCAATTTGATCGCCTTATAAGTGGTCGACTTTGGCTGAAAGTACTAATTGCCCTCGCATTAGGTGTGGCGTTTGGTGTGGTACTTGGCCCAGATTTAAATTTAGTCTCTGCGCCTTTGGTTAAAACCATTACCGCTTGGCTCGCTTTACCAGGTCAGGTGTTTTTAGCCATTATCCAAATGATCGTCGTGCCATTGGTGATGGCATCTATTGTGCGTGGTTTGGCGGCAAACAATAACCCAGACGCCATGAAGAAAAATGGCTTGATTGCGCTGATATTTATTGTGGCATCCACCGCGGTGGCTGCGGCCATTGGTATTTTATTAGCACTGAATATTCAGCCGGGTAACTTTATTGACGCCAGTGCATTGACCGATATGGATACCGGTGCGGTGGTGAATACCGTTGCTAAAGGGTTCCCTGAAGTGTCTGAATTACCTGCAAAGGTATCGGGTTTGATTCCTAAAAATCCGCTTGCTTCAATGGCGTCGGGTGAAATGTTACAGGTTATTTTATTCTCGGCGGTATTGGGTGCGGCGCTGTTATCTATTCCGGCGTCACAATCTAAGCCTTTGTTTGATTTATTAGGTGCGTTGCAAGAAGTGAGTTTGCGTATTGTTTCTTGGGCGATGCTGCTCGCGCCTATTGCCGTGTTTGGATTAATCACCAAGTTAGTGGCCAATTTGGGTATCGATGTTTTAGCCGGTATGGCGATTTACGTATTTACTGTTTTATTGGGTCTCCTAATTGTTGCGTTCTTATATTTTGTTGTCGCTAAACTGACGACAAAACAAAGTTTAAAGCACTTTTTTGTGAGTGTGCGTGAACTATTGCTGTTGGCATTTTCTACCAGTAGTTCGGCGGCGGTCATGCCAATTACTCTACAAGTGACCGAAGAAAAATTAAATATTAAACCCGAAATTTCCCGCTTTTTAGTACCGCTTGGTGCCACGATTAACATGACAGGTACCGCCTTGTATCAAGGTGTGGCCACGGTGTTTTTAGCACAAGTATTTAACGTGGATTTAAGCCTGTCGAGTTATGTTTTTATTGTCACTATGGCGGTTGCGGCCTCGATTGGTTCACCAGCCACACCGGGTGCCGGCATTATTATTTTGAGTATGGTACTTGAAGGTGTGGGTATTCCTGCCGCAGGTATTGCCTTGATTTTAGGTGTCGACCGCATATTGGATATGTGTCGTACCTCGGTCAATGTGTTAGGTGATGTAGTGACGTGTACTACTGTGCAGCACTTTACCGAAGGCAATAATGAAGATGAAAAAGCGGTATTAGAGAAAGCTTAAAAATTTTAATTAAGCATGGTTCATCGTTCACTATATTTGTGGTGTAGGTAAATATTGATGCAAGAGAATACTCAACTAAAAAACGCCGTTTTAACAGAAGCTGAATTAAAAGGGATTGATGGCTATTGGCGTGCTTGTAATTATCTAGCCGCAGGTATGATCTATTTACAAGACAATGTGCTACTTAAACAGCCACTAAAACTCGAACACACCAAAAAGCGTTTACTTGGCCATTGGGGCGCAAGCCCTGGTTTGTCTTTTATGTATGTGCACATGAATCGCTTAATCAATAAGTACGATTTAAATGCGATATTTTTAGCCGGCCCAGGTCATGGAGCCCCAGGCGTGCTCGCACCCGTTTACTTAGAAGGTACCTATTCCGAAACCTACCCAAATGTAAGCCAAGATGTAAAAGGGTTAAAAACATTTTTTAAACAGTTTTCATTCCCTGGTGGAATTGGCAGTCATTGCACGCCTGAGTTGCCGGGTTCAATTCATGAAGGTGGTGAACTGGGTTATTGCGTATCCCATGCATTTGGTGCTGCGTTTGATAATCCCGATTTAATCGTTACGGTAGCGGTAGGTGATGGCGAGGCTGAAACCGGCCCGTTAGCCACGTCTTGGCATTCGAGTAAGTTTTTAAATCCTATTCGTGATGGTGCGGTATTACCTATCTTGCATCTTAACGGTTATAAAATTAACAACCCTACGTTGTTATCACGTATTCCTCATGAAGAGCTTGAATCGCTCTTTATAGGCTACGGCTGGAAACCGTATTTTGTTGAAGGCGACGACCCAGCACTTATGCACGAAAAGATGGCCGAGGTGATGGAAACCTGCGTATCCGAAATTCGTGAATTACAACAAAGTGCGCGTGCCTCAGGTAAAGCCACTCGAATGATTTGGCCAATGATTATCTTACGCTCACCTAAAGGTTGGACTGGGCCTAAAGAAGTGAATGGTAATAAAGTCGAAGGATTTTGGCGTGCACATCAAGTGCCGTTGAAAGATTTACATAAGGACGATGACCAATTAGACATGTTAGAAGCATGGTTAAAAAGTTATCGCCCTGATGAACTGTTTGATGAAGACGGCAAATTATTACCCGCCTTACAGCAGCTCGCGCCAAAAGGTTTTAGCCGCATGAGCGCTAACCCTCACGCCAATGGTGGTGTGTTAAAGCGTGATTTACGCATGCCAGATTTTAGGGACTATGCAGCAAAAGTATCTTCCCCTGCCAAAACAAACGCAATGAACACCAAGCCACTAGGTGAAATGTTACGTGACATTATGAGCTTGAACTCAAATACCTTTCGAGTATTTGGGCCAGATGAAAATTCCTCTAATAAATTAGATGCCATTTATGAAGTAAGCAAAAAATGTTGGCTGGCTGATTATTTACCAGAAGATGAAAACGGTGGTGAGTTAAGCCCTGATGGTCGCGTAATGGAAATGCTATCCGAGCATACGCTAGAGGGCTGGTTTGAAGGTTACGTGTTAACAGGTCGTCATGGTTTTTTTGCCACCTATGAAGCATTTGTACATGTAATAGATTCCATGTTTAACCAGCATGCAAAATGGTTGGCCATCAATGAGGAACTCTCGTGGCGTGCGCCAATTGCCTCGATTAACTTATTAATCACCTCCACCGTTTGGCGACAAGATCACAATGGCTTTAGTCATCAAGATCCTGGCTTTTTAGATTTAGTGGTGAATAAAAATCCTAATGTTACACGTATTTACTTACCACCTGATGTGAATTGTTTATTGTCAACGGCGGATCATTGCCTGCGCAGCCAAAATGATATCAACGTCATTGTGTGCGATAAACAATCACACGTGCAGTACCTTGATATGCCAAGTGCGATTAAGCATTGTACAAAAGGGTTAGGTATTTGGGATTGGGCGAGTAACGATAAAGGGGTTGAGCCCGATGTGGTGATGGTGGGTTGTGGTGATATTCCGACAAAAGAAGCACTCGCGGCCACGGCGTTACTGCGTGAACACTTCCCCGAATTAAAAGTTCGCTTTATCAATGTCGTGGATTTATTCCGCATGACCCCAGAAAGCGAACATCCGCATGGGCTATCAGATAATGATTTTGATAGTTTATTTACCTTAGATAAACCTGTGATCTTTAACTTTCACGGTTACCCTTGGTTGATACATCGCTTGGCTTATCGTCGTAATAATCATCACAACCTGCATGTTAAAGGTTATATCGAGCACGGCAATATTAATACGCCACTTGAACTGGCCATTGAAAATAAGATTGACCGTTATAGTTTAGCAATTGATGTGATTAACCGTGTGCCATCGTTATGTGTGTCTGCTGCGCATGTTAAGCAGCACTTGCTAGACCTTCAAATTGAATGTCGTCAATACGCCCATGAACACGGTGTTGATAAACCAGAAGTCGATCAATGGGTTTGGCCTTATTAAGTTAGGTTGTCATTTATTAAAATGAAGTTGATGAAAACGTGTTAGAAATAATGGGTACGACAGGCACATTAATTGGTGGCTTAGGGCTATTTATTTTAGCCATTGGCATGATGACAGACGGCTTGAAATTAGCAGCGGGTTCATCATTACGGACACTATTGTCAAATTGGACGAATACGCCACTTAAAGGCATTTTTTCCGGCATATTGATGACTGCCGTTGTGCAGTCATCAAGCGCGGTAACCGTAGCTTCTATTGGGTTTGTGAATGCAGGCTTGCTGAGCATGCGTCAAGCGCTGGGCATTGTGTATGGCGCCAATGTCGGCACGACTATGACGGGTTGGCTAATTGCCTTTGCAGGCTTCAAGTTTGATATACATAGTGTGGCGTTGCCCATGATAGGCATAGGCATGCTGATTAAACTCATTAAGGGGCAGGGTCGCGCCGCCTCTTTTGGTTTAGCGTTAGTTGGCTTTGGTTTATTTTTTATTGGCGTGGATGTTCTTAAAGATGCATTTGAAGGCTTAGTGCATATTTTTGATTTAAGTAAGGTAAGCGCAGATGGGGTAAGCGCCATTATGCTTTTTACCGTTATTGGCATCGTCATGACAATTTTAACGCAGTCTTCAAGCGCATCCATCGCGTTAACGATTACGGCGGCGAGCACGGGTGTGGTTGATTTATATGCGGCGGTGGCCATGGTGATTGGTGCAAATATTGGTACAACGTCAACAGCGTTAATTGCGTCAATTGGCGCTACCTCAAATGCAAAGCGGGTGGCTGTGGCTCAAGTTATATTTAATGCGGCTACTGCACTCGTGGCGTTTTTAATTTTACCGCTACTATTTTATAGCATTGAGTTATTTAGTTCGGTGTTAAAACTAGAGGCCGATACCAGTATTTCGCTAGCGATGTTTCACAGTGTATTCAATATATTAGGTGTGCTTTTAATCTTTCCTTTTAATAATCGGTTAGTGTCATTTTTAGAAACCCGATTCTTATCATGGGAAGATAAAGAATCTAACTCACGTTATTTAGATAAAACCATCGCCATGACGCCAGACCTTGCAGTGAATGCATTAGGGTTGGAAATGAAGTCAATCGCGAAGCGAGTCAGTGAATTATCTAGGCGGGCGATACATACACAATCGCCTCAAGAAAAGAGTTTCTCCGAGCAAGCGGCCGTGATCAAACATCTGCTGGATAATGTCTCTAATTTTATTGTCAGTGTTGAAAGTTCAGAGTTGTCAGAAGAGACCACCCAAGATTTGGCGACGATTATGCGTATCGAACAGTATTTTTTAGTGTGTACGAATGCGTCTGAAAGAATTTATCATGAATTTAATATTAAAGATGCCGAGGTGAGTACTCGATTTGATGAATCGCACAATACATTTATTAATCATGTTTTTGAATTTATTGACCTAAGTCGCATAGATGAAGCCGGTTTTATTGAAACAGTCATGCATGAATTAACCCAAATCCAACGGGAGCATGATGAATATAAAGCCAAGTTATTATTGGCAGGTACAAAGGGGCATATTACCGTTCATGTAATGTCGGAAACGTTAGAATGTTTGGCGCTAATAAATGGCCTTGTTCAGCAGTGGGCAAAAGCTATGAAATCGTTTACAGCATTGCACGCAAATTTAAACGTAGTCAATAAACTAGATAATGATGAGACCATCAACCAAGGTGAGTGAATTATTCAGGTCAATACTCGTGGGTAAATTGATATTTAATACTCTAGTTTAAGGTGTTGCTAGCTCAATGTATTGTCACTAAAGACCAAAATGGTTCATTGTTTATTCATAGACGAGCGTTAAACTGTAACTTAATAAGCGGTAAAAAATACTGTTGAGATGCTACGATCCCCATTTTAAACCAGACTATTAGTTTTTATAACGTGAGTATATGACAAACAAAAAAACACCCATTGGGTTTTTCCCTACGGCGGCAGAAGATTTAAAGCATGCTTGTCAGACAGATATGACAAGCAATTCTTATCGTCTGGCCTACAGTGATGACCAGTTTTTATTAAGAGATGACTTAAGGGCTGTACGCTTACAACTTGAATGGTTAAAGCCTGATTTAATTCAAGAAGAACAAGGCATCGAATCCACTGTTGTTATATTTGGCGGTGCGCGTTTTATTGAACCTGAGAAGGCGCGTTTAAAACTTAAAGTAGCTAAAGATGCTTTGGCTGCGTCACCAAAAGATGCCCAGCTATTACAAGCACTTCGTAAAGCCGAAATACTGGTTCAAAACAGTAGCTATTATGACAATGCGCAGCATTTGTCTAAGATGATTACGCAAAAATCTCTCGCGCATAAGGGTAATGAGTATGTAATTGTAACCGGAGGCGGCCCTGGCGTTATGGAGGCTGCAAATAGAGGTGCGTATGATGCAGGTGGTAAAAGTATCGGCTTAAATATTGTGTTACCGTTTGAGCAAAAGCCTAATCCATATATTACGCCAGAATTGTGCTTTCAATTTCACTATTTTGCGTTACGTAAAATGCATTTTTTAAAGCGAGCCGTGGCATTAATCGCATACCCTGGTGGCTTTGGAACCTTGGATGAACTGTTTGAGACGTTAACCCTCATTCAAACTAAAAAGATCAAACCATTACCCGTAATATTAATGGGTAAAGAGTATTGGCAAAGATTGATTGATTTTGATTTTCTAGTTGAGCAGGGCGCTATTGCAGAAGCCGACCTATCGTTATTTAAGATGGTAGACAGTGCAGAAGAAGCTTGGAATATTTTAGCTGAAAGCTGGGGCTAAAAGTGAATATTTCATTCATATCACGACAGGTTAATATTTAAAGGTGACGGTATTAAAAAAGGGTAAACATCGGTGTGATATTGGGGGAAGGGCTGACGCCGATAAAAAAGCCACATATTTTAGATTTACTATAGCATGGCAAAATATATTATCTTTATATTATAAACCAACTAATTTAGCTGAATAATTGTTCATATTTTTGTATTAGATTGGTGACATGAAGTTTATGGGGAATCCAGAAAGCACACGATTGCTAGCATTCTTTATTTGTTAGACACAAAAAAGCCCAGTACCTAAAATAGGACTGGGCTTTTTTGATGGCATTCGATTGATTGAACGCCTGATCTTGGATGTGAGTTAAACAATCTAACTCTGTATCAAACCATGCTAACGCGTTAGCAAAAATTTGGTGGGACGGCGGGGATCTATAAATAATTATAGGTTATTGATATTAAAGGATTATATGCTGATCGAAGTAATACTGTAGTACCTTGTGTGGTACTACAAATAGCGGCAGAAAGAGGGATCGAAATGGCTGCTTGTGGTGAATATATTTGAGATGAAGCTATTTTGAATTAATTACAGGATCAATTGAATTTGCATATTCATGGGCCCATTCACTCCGATCTTTAATCTCTTGTGAGATCGAGGTAGCCAGTTTAGCTTCAATAAAACTTCGAATCTATTCTGCTTTAAGCCATTTTTTACTATCACTATTTAGCCTAGCTAATAGCTAGACTAAATCAGGTTTGGCTATTTACATGCCCCCGGGGAGCGGCAAGCGCATGATGACGGGGCATGACAAGAATGATCCTGGCAGCGAGAAGCATCTAAAGGGTTCTTATTTGGATATGGGCCAAATTGTTTTTCATATAAGTCAATCGTGTCCGCAAATGCTTCTTGCAGCATCTTATAATCATCTTCACCGTTAATGCCAAAATATGGGTAATGATCCATAAAGCGTCCAAACATGGCTTGGCAATCTTCTCTATAGGCTCGGGTATCCAAAATATGAGCATGCCAAATGGCATCCACTTGCTTACTTGGCACCAAAGCAGTATCAGGATGTAATATCTTAAGCGCCAGAAAGCGACGATACTCACGTTCAGAGATATCCCATTCATCAGGGCTCATAATGGCTTCGTCTCCCTGGGTGTTTTTATTCTTTAATCGTTCAAAGTTTAGGCTTGCAACAGCCATTGGTAGATTGTTGTAAGTCAATATAGTGCTTTTTACTTTTGTTGGGATATCTAAGTGCATTTTTCTTTCCTTTTTTGGTCAAATTTAGCTAGCTTTTTTCTTTAGTATTTTATAAATAGTATTTCTATTAATTAATTTTTATTGCAGCTTTGATAGGCCACTTTTCTAAAATATGATATCGAGAATCTTTATAAATTCCTTCAAAGTTAATGATTTTTATATCTTCAGAATCAACATAATCGAAAGCTCCAATTAAAGATCGAATAATGTATTTAATGTGATAATCAAGGTAGTGTTCGTGACTAAAATTGTGGTGTAAAGTGTAAAACAAATCATTGATTTTTGATGCTTTTGGTTTTGTTGAGTTTTGCCAATCTTTTAGACGCCTCCTTATGTTTTCATATTCTTCTCCAGATCTTTCAGAAATCTTATTGTATAGACATTCTTTAGATTGAAGCTTATATTCTGAATGTAGGTTTTCAATCCACTTGGGAAACGGTTTTTTCCCTGAAGCTGAGTATTCTTCCATTTCCGATAGGCCGAATAGCTTTTCTTTTCCTAGAGATTTTTCTAAGTCTAAATCGAGAGCTGCAATTAAAAGGATTACCATCTCAATGCTATAAAGATGGGTTGAGCTGTTTGTTTTTGATGTTAATTGTTTTACAGCATCTGGGCTAAAAACAGTATGTGGAAAGACACTAAATAACTGGTTGATAGATTCTTTGTCTTCATTTGACTTAAGGTATTTAGAAAGAGCAGCTTCTGAATATGTCATAATCCCAATTGTATATAATGGTAACGGATTATTTTCAGGGTTGACCTTTTCAAAAAAGGATAAAAAATCATTATAATACTTATCAGGGTCCTTAATGCCATTTAAAAAATCAACTAATAAATCCTCCCAAATATCAAAGGGGTACTCATCTAGATTGGGGTTCTTATTCTTAATCTTTTGTATGAATTTAGTGGGATTAAATCCGGATAAAGGTTTTTTAAGAAGTTGCCTTGCACCAGTTTCTGAATAATTCAAGCCTTTATATATGGCTAAAATTACGTTTGCCCCGTAAACCTGATTCAGTAAATTAAAAAACTGTGCACTTAACATAACTAATCTTCAGTCTGTTTTTTTTGGTTTTTAATAATAGCTAGTCTTGCAGCATTATTCCCTGAAGTACCGGTATTATCATTTAGTTGGTCAGAGTGGTGGTTCATCCGCGCGATATACTCAGGGTTATTAGGGTTTAGTACGCGAGAGCGTTGATCTAACTGTGCTTTAGATAGTGTTTTATGTTGTTTCGGCATAGTGACTTCCTTATTTGAGCCCTAACATTAACGGGCATAGGTCAGCCTGAGTAGTGAGAAACCCCTACTTTTTTATATATCTACATGTTTTTAATTGGGCTACTAAAGCGCTCTTCGCAATCTGGATAGCTTATTGAAGTACCTAGCCTAACAAGCCCCCATAAGTCTTCAGCCAACATTGCCCATTAAGCCCCACCAAGGTATAACTATAGCCATACAAAAGTACCACCAAAACGGGAGCCTCTCCCGTTTATTTGGTTAAGGATTAACCAGGGTTTATCTACATCCTGCAATTGGCATTTACGCCTTGGTTATCCCGTACGTCCTGTGCCCGAATTAATAATAAGTTGACAATTGATGACCCAAAACCAAACCCCCAACAACCTAGCCGCTTATTGTTGGTCCATTGCCGACCTGTTACGCGGTGATTTCAAACAAAGCCAATACGGGCGCATCATCTTACCGTTTACCCTGCTGCGCCGCTTAGAAGGCGTACTAGAAGAAAGCAAAGAAGCGGTATTAGCTGAATATGAGAAGGTTCAAAAAATGAACCTACCCGAAGACGCCCAAGAAAAACTCATACTGCGCGCCACCAAAACCAGCAACAAGCCAGATGGTTTGCAGTTTTACAACACCTCAAAAATGGATTTATCCAAACTGGGTGAAACCGGCATCAAAGATAACCTACTGAGCTACATTCAAGGTTTCTCAAAAGACGCCCGTGAGATATTCGAATACTTCAACTTTGCCGAATTCATTGGCCAGCTAAACGATTGCGACTTACTTTATAAAGTGGTGCAAAAAGTACGCAAAACCGATTTAAGTCCCAAAGCCATCTCTAACCACGACATGGGCCTCACCTTTGAAGAACTGATCCGCCGTTTTGCAGAAGGCTCAAACGAAACCGCAGGGGAACACTTCACCCCAAGGGACATCGTACGCTTGACCACATCCCTAGTGTTTATGGAAGACGACGACGCCCTAAGCAAGTCCGGCATTATCCGCACCATATACGACCCTACGGCGGGCACAGGGGGCTTTTTATCGTCGGGTATGGAATACCTGCACGAGCTTAACCCGCAAGCCACCATGCGCGCCTTTGGCCAAGAGCTTAACCCAGAAAGCTATGCCATCTGTAAAGCCGACATGCTTATCAAAGGGCAAGAGGTTAACAACATCAAACTGGGCAATACCCTAAGTAACGACCAGCTCTACGCCGATAAATTCGACTACATGCTGTCTAACCCGCCATTTGGCGTGGATTGGAAAAAAATCGAATCCAGCATCAAAGACGAACACACCCTAAAAGGCTATGACGGTCGTTTTGGCCCGGGCTTACCACGGGTGAGTGACGGCTCGTTATTATTCTTACTGCACCTAATTAAAAAACTGCGTGATACAAACGATGGGGGTGGCCGTATTGGCATTATTTTAAACGGCTCACCGTTATTCACAGGCGGCGCAGGCTCTGGTGAATCTGAAATACGCCGTTACATCCTAGAAGCCGATCTACTAGAAACCATCGTTGCCTTACCCACCGACATGTTTTACAACACAGGTATTGCTACCTACGTGTGGATTCTCAGTAATCACAAACAAGCGGAACGCAAAGGCAAAGTGCAATTAATCAACGGCGTGAATCTGTGCAGTAAAATGCGTAAATCCTTAGGCAGCAAGCGTAATGAAATGAGCGCTGATGACATCGCCTTAATCACTCGCACCTTTGGCGCGTTTGAAGTCGTGGATGCCACCAATTTAGACAAACCTGCCGAGCAAAAATCCAACCGTGGCCGTCAATCGGCTAACCCTAAGGTTGAAACACCTAAAACCTTTGCCGCCAAAATTTTCGATACTCACGAATTTGGCTATCGCCGTATCACCATCGAGCGCCCACTGCGCGAAAGCTATCAGTTTAGTGACGAGCGCTTGGCCGAGTTACGCTTTGCTAATAAACCGTTCAACGCTCCCATGAAGTGGATATACGAAACTTTCGGAAATAATTCTGGCAACACTTCCGATCAGCCTTGGAGCGACAGTGAAGACTGTGAACGCTATGGTGTGCTAACCGAAAACGAAGTTGAAATTCGCGTCCACTTAAAAGCCAACTTCAGCGAGCTAAAAGAAAAACAAATCAAAGACCTGCTTAACCCAAAACTGTGGTTAGAGCAGAAAGCCATCTTATTAAAAGCCAAACAACTGCAAGCCCATATTGGTACCGAGCAACATGACGACATGAACCAATACGACGCCGCCATAAAAGTCGCTTGCAAAGCACAAAACATCAAACTCGACAGCAAAGAACTTAAAGCCATCACCGCTGCCGTAAGCTGGAAAAACCCAGCAGCAGAAAAGGTCATCAAAAAAATACACAAAAATGCCGAGGCCAACCCGTTTTATGGTTTGTTTGATGTTGATGGCCAGACTATTGAGTTTAAGCCAGACGGCGATTTACGCGATAACGAAAACGTAGCGTTAGATCCAACCCAAACAGTGAACGAACTAAACGAAGCCTACTTTAGAAAAGAAGTACAACCCCATGTGCCCGATGCCTGGATCGACTCAAGCAAAACCGACCCACAAGATGGCGAGATCGGTATTGTGGGTTACGAGATACCGTTTAACCGCCATTTTTATCAGTATCAGCCGCCAAGGGATTTGGTAGAGATTGATGCGGATTTGGATAAGGTGTCAGCCGAGATTATGAACCTGCTTCAGGAGGTACACTCCTGATGTCTTTTTCTTTAATCGCCACTCCCGCGTTTTCATTCGTCATTCCCGCGAAGGCGGGAACCCATTGCCTTGCACTCACGAAAAAATCCTCAACAGGAGGGTTGGTTTATGGGTAAAGCAGTCTTGAACGAGAAATATAGTGCGTATTCAGAATATAAAGATTCAGGCAGCAAATGGCTTGATGTGATACCTGCTAATTGGAAAACAGTATCTTTAAAGCATGTGTTGTCTATCCCTATTACAGATGGTCCACATTCAACACCTGAATTTATAGATGAGGGTGTACCTTTCGTCTCAGCAGAGGCAGTTTCTGGTGGTTATATTGACTTTAATAAAATCAGAGGTTTTATTTCTGAAGTGGACGATGAGTTCTTTAGCCAAAAATATAGACCTCAAAGAAATGATGTTTATATGGTTAAGTCTGGTGCTACTACTGGAATTACTGCAATAGTAGAAACAGACCAGCATTTTAATATCTGGTCCCCTCTTGCTGTTATGCGTTGTAAAAATACTTATAACCCTTACTTTTTGTTAAATTATTTGCGCTCTGATCCCTTCCAGAAATCAGTTCAACTAAGTTGGACTTTCGGAACACAGCAGAATATTGGGATGGGAATATTAGAAAACTTAACTGTATGTTGCCCACCGTTTGATGAACAACAAAAAATCGCCAACTTCCTCGACTACGAAACCGCCAAAATCGACACCCTGATCGAAAAACAACAACAGCTCATTGCACTGCTAAAAGAAAAACGCCAAGCCGTCATCAGCCACGCCGTCACCAAGGGCCTCAACCCCAACGCCCCCATGCGCGACTCAGGTGTGGAATGGTTAGGTGAGGTGCCAGAGCATTGGGAAGTTATATTTATAAAGCACCTTTCCACAGTGAAAAGGGGGGCTAGTCCGCGCCCTATCGATGACCAGCGGTACTTCGATGATAACGGTGATTATGCCTGGGTTCGTATTGCCGATGTTTCAAAAGCTGGGATGTATTTAACATCTACAACACAACGATTGTCAGCATTAGGAGCATCCCTAAGTGTCAAGCTAGAAGCTGAGCAGCTATTTGTCAGTATTGCCGGAACAGTAGGGAAGCCATGCCTTACTATATCTAAGGCATGCATTCACGATGGATTTGTATATTTTCCAGAATTAAAAATTAACAATAAATTTTTATATTATATATTCGAGGCTGGAGAGGCATATTTAGGTCTTGGGAAAATGGGTACACAGTTGAATTTAAATACAGAGTCAGTGGGTGGGATTAAAGTAGGTTTGCCACCACGCAATGAGGTAGAGGCAATAATTACTTTTATCGAAGAATCAAATATTAAATATGATGCCTTGATTGATAAAGCTAATAATTCAATAAAATTAATGCAAGAACGCCGCACAGCTCTAATCTCTGCCGCTGTCACAGGAAAAATAGACGTACGCAATTGGCAAGCACCAGAACTGTTTGAAAGAATATCAGAGGCTAGCTAAATGACAGCGGATAAAAAAGAGCAGAAAAATGCGCCTATCTACGTGATATTAATAATTTGTAGGTGGCCATTTAATGTCATTTAGAATGTTTAAATATTTTTATGCTATTTTTTGCTTAGGATTGCTTGCGCTTTTTGTGATGTCTTTAGGCCAGTATGCTGCTGTAGTCTTCAAAGATGGATGGTGGACTTTTACAAAGGATGTTGCATCAATTGTAGGTAGTCTTGCTTTCCCTTGGGCTGTATGGCTTTATTTTAAACAGCGTAAAATTGACCATGATGAAAGAAAAGTTAAGCAGCTTCTTGAGTTAATGGAAGAGCTTACCTTAGTGTTAGTACCAGAGAAACTTTTAGCTAATCAAATTGTAATAGGTTCTTTGCTTTATCGTATTAATAGCAAACGTATGGAAGTCGATGAAAGAAATCGAAAAGAGTTTGATTTCGCATTGAGAACACATATTAATCAATTATTGAAAAATATTCAGGCTTGCAACATCGTTAATGATTATTCAGAAACAGCAGCTGATTCTTTAAACTCGAATGTAGAGTTAAATGATCTAGATGAAAAATATCGAGAAGATGTGTTATGGCTGGCTAAATGTATTGTTAACTCAAGAAGCTTTAATGTAGCAGAGCTTGGTAGCTTTAAACAGGTTAGTTTTGATAAGGGGTTTTCAGCTGGCTTGCTATTGAGGTTGCTTATAATGGCTCACCCTAATCTTGAGCGCACCTTGAATGATAGTGATAAGTTAAAAAACCTATTTTTATATACACCAACTATTCCATTTACGATATTGGCCTATGTCTATTTAGCTTTTTCAGAAACTGGGAAAAATCTTATTATCGATTTGAGTGGTGAAGCATGAGTGATATTAAACTATTCGCCCTTGGCGGTGACTGTGCCAAAGAATTATCCGGCAGTGCTGCCAAGCTAGAACGCGACCTACAAACCCAAGTGGAAGATAATATGGAGGTATTGTTAGGCGTGCGGTTTTTAAAAACTGAGCACAGCACTGGCAATACCCATAAAGGCCGTATTGATTCCTTGGGGTTAGATGAAAACAACTGCCCTGTGATTATTGAATATAAATGTGATCAAAGCCGTACGGTGATTAATCAGGGCTTATTTTATTTAGATTGGCTACAAAAAAAATCAGGGTGACTTTAAATGGCTGGTGATGGAATAGTGATCAGCGATTGATCAAGCCACAATCTGTAAGTTTTACTTACAAGTTACTTACAAAGCCTCTTTTTTAGTTGTGGTAATGTCCGGAATCACCATGCCTTTTTCGGACAGGCTCGGGGCTATGAATTTGTCTACAGGTTGCGTAAATACTGTACTTAGCTCGTTTCTCGGCCCTAATAGGGGTTGGCGGTTTTCCTAAAAAGGTTTAGCGGTTTAAGTGAGCCAGATAATTTTAGTATGAGTGTAAGTTCCCATGGCGAAGAAGTGGCGAACTAGACTTGTTTTTAAATAAGGATTTGTTTCAGTGAGCAATGATTTACCACAAGCTCCGCAAGGAGAATTTGTGCTGTTTCAGGCAGCGGATGGTCGGACCCGCGTGGAATGCCGTTTCGAGTCCGATACCTTGTGGTTAACCCAAGCCGCTATGGCCGACTTGTATCAAATTAGCCCCCAGGCGATTACTCAGCATATTAAGGCTGTGTACGAAGAGGGTGAGCTTGATCAAAATCTAACCTGTAAGTCTTACTTACAAGTTGCCCTTGAAGGTGGGCGGCAAGTCAGCCGCAAAAAGCAGCATTATGCCTTGCCTGTGATCATTGGCGTAGGTTATCGGGTGCGATCGTCTCGTGGCACGCAATTTCGCAAGTGGGCCACCTCCACATTGGAAGAGTATTTGATCAAAGGCTTTGTCATGGATGACGAGCGCCTTAAGAACCCGCCTGTGGGCGATTCTATGGTGCCAGATTACTTTGATGAAATGCTGGAGCGCATCCGTGATATTCGTGCCAGTGAGCGGCGCATGTACTTGCGGGTGAAAGATATTTTTGTCATGGCGGCGGACTACAGTCCGAGCAATAAACAAACAACCAGCTTTTTTCAACATATGCAGAATAAACTGCATTTTGCGTCAACCGGCCTAACGGCCGCAGAACTCATTAGTCAGCGTGTCAGTTTAGATAAACCTAATATGGGTTTGACCTCGTTTAAGGGTGACGAAGTACGTAAGACAGATGTCACTATCGCTAAAAATTATCTGAATGAAGACGAAATTAAAGCATTAAATCGCATCGTGAACATGTGGTTGGATTTTGCCGAGGATCAGGCATTGCAGCGCAAGCAGGTTTTCCTTGAAGATTGGCAAAACAAGCTAGATCAGTTTCTACAGTTTAATGATCGAGATGTATTGCAAGGGGCGGGTTCTGTTAGTAAGTCGCAAGCCGATAACAAAGCCAAAGCAACTTACGATCAGTTTGCTGTGCAACGTAGGTTGCTAAAAGAAGCCGATGGTGAGAAAGCCAGTATTGAATATTTGGCAACTGCCTCTAAAACAGTTGTAAAAAAAGATAAAGATTAGAGTAAAGGATTGCAGTATGGCCAGCGCAAGTGAGTTAGCTTTTCAAAATGAAATGATCCGTAATTTAACCGATAACGGCTGGTTATTGGGCGACCCTAAAAAGTACAACCGTGAACTGGCGTTGTATTCAGAAGACGTTTTAGGTTTTGTACAAGACACTCAAGACGAGCAATGGCAAAAGTTTAAAGCCTTATACCCGAATGATACCGATCAGAAATTTTTAGACCGTGTGGCCACACAGCTTAATAAAGCCCTCTCTACAGATAACAACGCCTCTCATAAAACCATGCGTACTTTTGGCACACTTGGAGTGTTGCGTCATGAACTGCGTGATCGCGGTACACGCTTTAGCTTGTGCCAATTTAAGCCTGAACATGACCTAAACCCAGATACCCTAGCACGCTATAAGCAGAACCGTTTAAGAGTGGTGCCAGAGTTAGTGTACAGCCCATGGGCAACCGATGAAGAGCTGGCCGAAACAGGTAAGCGGGCTAAAAAATGGCGCATTGATTTGGTGTTGTTTGTGAATGGTTTGCCTGTGGCCACGTTAGAGTTAAAAAGTGAATTCAAGCAAGCGGTCGAAAATGCTATTAAACAATATCAAACCACGCGCTTTGCAGTTGACCCTGCCACTAAAAAGCCAGAGCCCTTATTAACGTTTAAGCGTGGTGCTTTGGTGCATTTTGCAGTAAGCCAGTACGAAGTCCACATGACCACTCGTTTAGAAGGTGATAAAACCTTCTTCTTACCATTTAACAAAGGCACTCAAGAAGGCGGCGCAGGTAATGATACTCCAGCGGATGTAAACCAATACGCCACCGACTACCTTTGGAATCAGGTATTACTGCCTGATAGTTTACTCAATATTCTAGCCCGTTTTGTGCATTTACAAATCGAAGAAAAAGAAGATTGGGAAGGACGTAAATACAAAAAAGAAACCCTAATATTCCCCCGTTATCATCAGTGGGATGTGGTGACAAAATTAGTGGATGCCGCAAAAACGGAAGGCCCTGGTCAAAAATATTTAATTCAGCACAGTGCGGGTTCGGGTAAGTCGAATTCCATTGCTTGGTCGGCTCATCAGCTTTCAGCCATACACCAAGGTGATGGCAGCAAGTTATTTGATTCGGTAATTGTGGTAACAGATCGAACGGTTCTGGATGATCAGCTACAAGAAACCATCTCGCAATTCACTGCGGTTGAAGGCATGGTAGGGCGCATTAACCGTAACGAGGGTGAAGGCAGTAAATCAGAAAAGCTGGCGGCGGCATTAGAAAGCTCACAACCGATCATTATTGTAACCATTCAAACCTTTCCGTTTGTTCTAAAAGCCATTGAAAACAATGTGAGCTTAAAAGAGCGTAATTATGTGATCATTGCCGATGAAGCCCACAGTTCGCAAACAGGCAGTACTGCACGTCAATTAAAAGAAGTTTTGATGATTGATGGCGCAGGTGAAGACGAAGAACTCACTACCGAAGATATTCTAGATGCAGCCGTAGCCTCTCGCCGTGCGTCCAGTAATTTAAGTTATCTCGCCTTTACGGCCACGCCTAAAACCAAAACCCTAGAATTGTTTGGCCGCTTGCCTAACCCAGAAGAAGCCCCCTCAAAAACCAATAAGCCAGAGGCATACCATGTTTACAGCATGCGCCAAGCCATTGAAGAGGGCTTTATTTTAGATGTGCTTAAAAACTACACCAACTATAAAGTGGCCTATAACCTTGCCATGAAAATAGAAGGCAGTGATCAAGAAGTCGAAAGCAAAAAAGCCAAGGTGAAGTTAAACCAATGGGTACGTCTACACGATTACAACATCACTAAAAAAGTCGAAATTATTGTCGAGCATTTTAAAGACAACATTATGGGGTTACTGGGCGGGCAAGCCAAAGCCATGGTGGTGACCAGTTCACGTAAAGAAGCGGTGCGTTATAAGCAAGGGTTCGATAAATACATAACACAAAAGGGTTATGAGAAGATCGAGGCCATGGTGGCGTTTTCGGGCGAGGTGGAATTTAACGAATCTGACCCAAATAGCGCGGCACTTATCGGTGAAAAATTTACAGAGAGCAATATGAACCCGGGCCTGAAAGGCCGTGACATGCGTAAAGCATTTGATAGTGATGATTATCAAGTGATGATTGTGGCGAATAAATTTCAAACTGGGTTTGACCAACCTAAGCTTTGCGCCATGTATGTGGATAAAAAACTCGGTGGGGTTGAGTGTGTGCAAACCTTGTCACGTTTGAATCGTACGTTCCCAAGTAAGGCTGAAACGGGCACTTATGTTCTGGATTTCTTTAATGAGCCAGAAGATATACTGAATGCCTTTCAGCCCTATTACCAAACCGCTGAATTGGCCGACGTGACGGACCCTGATTTGATCTTTGATGTGGCAGAAAAGCTGCGTTCGGCATCTATTTTTACAGGTGACGAGGTGAACCGCTTTTGTGATGCGTTTTTTGTAAAAAGTAAAAGTAATGCGGCTATCGCCAATATTTGTAAGCCAGCCGTTGAGCGCTGGACGAGTCGTTATAAATCAGCGGTAGCGGCGTATAAACAAGCGAAAGATATATTTGAGCGCCAAAAGCAGTTTAATGACCCTGTATTAATTGCCAATGCCGAGAACAGTTTTAAAGAGTGCAAACAAGCAAAAGATGATTTAGAAATCTTTAAAAAGGATTTAGGCACGTTTGTTCGTCAGTATGAATTTATGTCTCAAATTGTGGATTATGACGACAAAGAGCTAGAAAAACTGAGCTTATATGCCCGTAACTTACGCCCTATGTTACGAGAGTCGAATATAGAAGAAGATCATATCGATTTGAATACCGTGGTGCTTAGCCATTACCGTGTATCAAAGATTCGTCAGCAAGATATTCAACTGAAAGAAGACGCGCCAGAATACAATTTAAAGCCCGGTAACGATATGGGTAGTGCAAAAGGCCGTGATCGAAAAGAAGAATTTCTCTCGCAAATTATTGCTCGATTAAATGAGCTGTTTATCACGGATGAACTAACCGATGCCGATATGGTTAATTATGCTAATACCGTTCGCGATAAAGTAATGGAAAATGCTTTGGTGATGCAGCAAATCAACGAAAATAGCCCAGAGCAAGCCATGCTGGGTGATTTCCCTAAAGCTATAGACGATGCCATTTTAGGCAGCAGTGATGCACATCAAAATCAAATGCTACAACTGTTATCAGACCCTAACAGGGCAGCGGGTTTTGCTAAGTTGGTGTTTGAGATGATTGCGAACGCCAAGTAGTTTGTTACAAATAGCCCAGCATCATAGTAAGGCTCCTAAGCTAGACCTTACTGATCAATTACAAGCGCCTTGTATTGCGCGAAACCTCTGCGCGAAACTGCGCAGTTTTTAGAGGTTGTGTTGTTTAATTAGCCTTTTTTTGATTCTACTTGAGCTGTAATCATTGGCGGTTATTTGTTTTCGGCCCTTGGTGGCCGTTTTAGCTAGATAGCTACAACGATAAAAAGTTTTTTCAAATTGAGTTATATCTCCTCTTTTTAATCGGTAATAGCAATTTTTAGGCGTATAACAAAACCCTAGCTCTCTATCTAAGCATATAGCCTCAATGAATTTGATCACCTTGCCTGGGTGCTGAATAATGTGCCCATTCAGTAAAAGCAGCAGGTGATAGTGTTGACCTGACTTTGCTTGAGTACCTATTTCCCTGACCCATAAATAGCCCGTTCTATTGATCTTATAGTGTTGTTTTAACCGTTTTTTTAAAATCTTTAGAAGCAATGATATGCACTGATTATCTTGGGTGAATTCATATTGGTGAAAATCAAGCCTAACCGCTAAGACCTTTTGATGGTGACTGAGCATATTCGTTAGCTGAGAGTGCAGGCTATTTAGAATTTCCCAATATTTAGGCTGATTACCGCCCCATATTTTATAATTGTTGTTTTCACATTCGAACATATTGCTTCTAATTACTTTCTTCACTTATTGAGCAGATAGTTTAGTACCTGCTCAATAGCTATAAAGATTACTATAAAATAGTGATATATATTATGAATGACCCAGTAAGGCGTTAATCTCTGTAATATCTCAAACCAGTACCATTGTTGGGCCTTAGAGAATATCTGAATCAAAAAATAGGGGGTAAATTTCAGAGAATCAAACATGGTTGCCAGCCTCAATTTCAGCAATCAGTTTGAGGATATCTTCAGCTTTCCAGGCAGTCGTTCTTGGGCCTAGTTTATAGGCTTGAGGGTAGCGTCCAGATTTAACCCCTGCCCACCAAGTGGATTTCCCTACCGGTATCATTTTTAAGACTTGTGGCAGTCGTAGAAAAGCAGTGTTAGGAATATCTGGAATTTCTAGTGGTGTAGTTTGAACCATGTTAGACCTTTAGAGTGGTTGTTGAACATGGTTGGAGATTTAAAGGGACTATTCAGTGTAGGAGTGGAATATTCCATATGTGCTATGGAATATTCTATGGTGCGGTGTAGATTATTCTTGTTCGTATGCTTCTGCTAGGTACTCAGCTAATTTTTTCTGGGAAATGGGTCTATCAATCCCCTTCAAGTCGAGAGCGGCTAAAACAGCGCTAGCGTCTTTATTCTTTACGCCTGACATGCCATCAATTAAGGCGTCACTTAATGAGCCAATAACCTTAATCATTTTATTTTTACTTTTAGTCGAAGGGACTTGGTTGCCATTATGCTCGCGGGCGTTGTCTT
Source organism: Oceanicoccus sp. (assembly GCA_047621325.1). Taxonomy (GTDB): domain Bacteria; phylum Pseudomonadota; class Gammaproteobacteria; order Pseudomonadales; family Oceanobacteraceae; genus Bermanella. Next base: position 14,880 of record JBLHLT010000001.1, on the reverse strand, counting down.
TAATGACTTGCATAATAAAGTCGTCAATATCATCTCTTCTAAACACTAATTCGTTTAAAAGTGGATATTCATTAGGCATTAAAGACTCCCCAAAATCATCAACCTGTTCATATAGTTTCCCTTCGATCTCTAGAATTATTCCGAATATAGAGCCAAGCCTATGGCAGTCGTGCACATGGTCTCTTTCAAAGTTAAATGGCTCTTCGTCAGAAGATATAAGGTGAGTTATATATTCATTGACTCTTTGGTTGAGTTGCAGGTTTATGGGTCTTGGACCATTTATAGTGACGACAGACGCTTCAAAAACAGGGTATATCATGGGGATAGGGCTGTTAGTGCTGCTTATTAGCTCATTAGTCCCTTTTTTCCTGAGGTGGTGATCTGTGGTTTTTACTTCGCGGTAAAGTTTATGGTTTCTTAGCCAGGAAATATTCAGCTTTTGATCAGACACTAATTGCAGTAAGTCCAGTCTGGAAATGTCTTGTTCAAACTCTAACCTCAGGCGATCAGCTGCTTGATCAATGGTATACCAAGATTTTAAGTTGATTATGTTTTTCATAATTTCACAGCTGATAATGTTTGATTTTTGTTTAAGTTAAATGAGCCTGTCTTAGCTTGCTCAATATGTTCTGACCACCAGGTCATCATGACTTTTCTGCGTTCTATGTACTCTGCACGGTTATAGGCAGCCCTAACTTCGTTTTTCTCAACATGAGCCAATGCAGATTCAATGACGTCTGGATCAAAGCCTTGATCATTTAGGGTTGTGCTAGCTATTGATCTCATACCATGGGCAACTAAGCGACCTCTAAAGCCCATTCTTTTTAATGCCACGTTGGCTGTACTTTCATTTAAATGGCCAGTTTTGGTTCTTACAGAATGAAATACATGTTTTTTATTACCGGTTTTTTCATGTAACTCTGTTAGTAACTCTATCGCTAGGTCACTCAAAGGCACTGTATGGTTTTTTTTCTTTTTCATGCGTTCAGCGGGAATTTTCCATAGTTTTTCTTCGAAATCTATTTCCTCCCATTGGGTGCCAGCAGCTTCACCCGGTCTTACCATGGTGTGAAGTTGCCATTGAATTAACAAACGTGTCATGTGGGCAATATTGGCTTCACGTAGTGCCTTCATTAACTCAGGAAGTTCTTCTGGCTTTAAAGTGGCGAAATGAGTTTTTTTCGCAGCCTGAAAGGCATTCGTGATGCCTGTTAATGGGTTGTGTTCAATGATTCCGCTGTTGACTGCGTAATTCATAACCTCATTTAATCGTTGAGCTAGTCGTTTTACTAAATCTAATTGTCCCTTTGCTTGAATAGGCTTAAGGGTTTCTATAGCAATGGGTGCCTTGATTTTGTGTAAGGGGTAATTACCAAGTGAGGGAAATAAGTGTAGCTCAAAAGACCTGAAGATATCTGCGGCATGGTCTTTAGATACTTGAGACTGTTTTACTTTTATCCACTCTTCAGTGATGGCTTTTAAGGTATTGCCATGGGCGAGCTTTTGCTGGCGGTTGTGTTCATCTCGCTGATCTTTGGGGTCAATGTCTTTGGCGAGAAGGGAGCGGTAGTCGTCGCGGATTCTGCGGGCTTCAGAAAGAGTGACTTCTGGATATGAGCCCAAGCCAATATTGGTTCGACTTTTAGAATAGGGTTTGTAGTACTTGAATTGCCAACTTTTAGTACCACTGGTACGTATTAAGAGTTGAAGACCTTGACCGTCAGCAATTGTGTAGTTCTGACCTTGGGGTTTTGCTTGTTTAATCTGCAGGTCTGACAGTGGCTTGCTTATCCTTGCCATAGTACTACAAAATCTCCGTATAGAATGCTGTGGTACTACACATAGTACTATCGGAATTGGATCTTACAAGATTACATTGGATTAAAAATGGCAATAAAAAACCCGCAACCCAGATGTTTACTAGGTTGCGGGTTTCTTAATGGACTTCATTGGAGCTTGAAATCCTGATTTTGGTGGAGACGGCGGGGTTCGAACCCGCGTCCGTCAACACTCCCCTCTCGGTTCTACATGTTTATTCTCTCTACTAGTTTAGCCCATCACCGCCCGAGAGACAGGGTGCTTAGGGTGAGCCTAATACTATTTAGCAGTTTGGCCTTAGGCGAGCCTCCCGTGCGAGCTTATTCTGCGATGCTCTCATTGTCTGTTTATAAGCATCCAGACGCCGAGATTAGCGGCAATTAAGCCGCTAGTGCGTAGTTTTCGTCGTTTGCGACTATTAAAATGTACAACGGGGATTTAGGTGATCGTTATACCCTCACCACATGCACCTAAAGCTTCATCATCGACGTCGAATCCAAAATCGTCCCCAAAAGCTTTTTGGTTGAGGCAATTGTATGCCTGCCTTTGGGTGAATACAAGGTAAGAGCTTGATGTTCCAGTGGTTTTTATTGAAAGGAGGCTTGAGAGGCGAGCTGCTGAGTATACCTCGCCCTTATTTGGGGCTGGAAAGTGATATTTAGTGCCTAAATTTGACTATTTGATCAATTGTTACAAAAAGATTACTGATTTACAGGCTGAGCTTCTATAAAATGCCGCCTTTTTATTTGACTTGTTAGTCAGGTAATTCTATTTAATAGCGAATATTGGTGAAATTATGCAGTTTACTCGTGTTATAGGGCGAACCTTGTCCTTAATAATGGCTATCGCACTGGCGTCATCTGTTGCTTATGCACAAGAGCAGGGCGATTTAGAAGGTAGAGTTGATGCGTTAGAAGAAGTCCAAATTACGGGTAGTTATCGTATGAACTACACTGTTCAAGATTGGAACGAGCGCCAAGAAGATCGTGGTGGTGATTTCCGTTTTAACCAGCTGAACCTAGGCGTTGAAACTGAGAAAAACGGCGTGCGTTTATCTGCGCAATACCGTATGTATGATAATAGTAACCCTTCTATGATCCACCATTTGTACTTTGCCACAGATATTGATGATCAGTCTGAGGTGCAGGTAGGTATCACTAAAGTGCCTTTTGGTATTCAGCCATATGAGTCTCACAATGACTGGGGCGATAACGCGTTATTTATGGGTTTTAACGATGACTATGATGCGGGTATTAAATACATTACTCAGCGCGGTGCGTTGAATGTTCAAGTTGCTTATTTCTCTAATGGCGACACGAAGCCTACCGATGCGGAGCGTTTTTCTGCAGATTTAGTAAGCTCTACTGGTCAAGCGAATGAAGAAGCTCACCAGTTAAACTTTCATACTAGCTATAAAGTGGGAGGCAGTGAATTTGGTGCGTCTACTCAGTTCACTGGTTTATACAACTCTGAAACCAAGCAAATGGGTAATGCTTGGGCAGCCGCATTCTTCCTGAACGGTAAATACGATGCAGTGGGTGTTCAGCTACAAGCGGGACGTTATGAATATAACCCTGAAAATCCAAATGGCGTAAGTGAAGACTCTATCCAAATGGGTGCATTTGGTGCAACTTACCAAGTCGCGTCAAAAGCCAATATGTATGTGGCGAACTTCCACTACGACTTGCCATACAAAGGCGGCATTGTTGATTTAGTGCGTGTATACAGTGATTACAATTTGATCGATAAAGATGAATCAAGTTTTGAAGATTCTCACATTCACACTGTGGGGATGATGGTTGCGACGGGTGACTTGTATACGTTCGTTGATATTACATCAGGCAAGAATGCGTTATTTGTAGGTGGTGGCGATTATGAAAATGCCTTAGCTGCAGGTGATGGCGAAGATAAATGGAATCGTTTCTTAAACATTCAGTTTGGTTACTATTTCTAGAAATTAAAAAAGCCCAAGTATCAAACGGTACTTGGGCTTTTTGTTATTAGATAAAACGATTTAGGTAAGGGTAAAAAGATTTAACGAATTAACGCACATTATGTTTCATGATACGTTCTTTCTGTTTGTTCCAATCTTTTTCTTTATCAGATTCACGTTTGTCGTGAGCCTGCTTACCTTTACCTAATGCAATTTTGCATTTTACATAAGGGCCCTTCCAGTACATTTCTAAGGCAACAAGCGTGTAGCCTTTGGCGTTAGCCGCCATTTCGAACTTATCGATCTCTTTGCGTTTAAGCAAAAGCTTTCGATGTCGTCTTGGATCGCAGATAACGTGCGTACTGGCAGTATTAAGTGGTGTGATATTCGCTCCGTGAAGCCAAGCTTCACCTTGGTGTATCACAACGAAAGCATCCACAAGCTGGGCTTTGCCAGCACGGATACTTTTCACTTCCCAACCTAATAATGCAACGCCGCATTCGGTTTTATCATCAAGCAAATAGTCGTGACGCGCGCGTCTATTCTCACAAATGCTTGAACCGCTGTTTTTGGATTTTTTATTACTCTTAGCCATGGCAGCGATTATAGGGGCGAATTCGCCAAAAAGATATGCGAGAAATGAGGGTTTCAAATGGTTTTATATGGTTATTTGGGCCAATTAAATTCATCGCGATAGATTCCCTTGAGCTAGTACTCATAATTACAGACAATAACAGCAACATTTTTATACACAGGAAGACACATGGCTGAGCAAAAGAGCATTCATGGTTTATGGCGTAGCCGCTGGCTATTTATTTTAGCGGCAACTGGTTCTGCAGTGGGCTTGGGTAATATTTGGAAGTTTCCATATATTACTGGTGAGAACGGTGGCGGGGCATTTGTATTAGTTTACTTGGCATGTATCTGTGTGATTGGTGTACCGGTAATGATTGCCGAAGTAACACTTGGTCGTTTGGGTCGTCAAAGCCCGATCAATACCATGCACGCGTTAGTTAAAGATCAAGGTGCTGGCAAGTTTTGGGGCGGCATTGGTTGGATGGGGGCTGTTGCAGGCTTTCTGATTTTGTCTTTTTATTCAGTGATAGCGGGTTGGTCGCTTGCTTATATTTTCCGCATGGCGGGTGGAGCATTTGACGGCGCGACAGCTGAAAGTGTGAGTGTTATTTTTAGTGATCTTTTGAGCAACCCAGAAGCTTTATTAGGTTGGCACACCATTTTTATGGTGTTAACGATTGGTATTGTGGCTCGCGGTGTTAATAAGGGCCTAGAAACCTCTATCAGTATTTTAATGCCATTGTTGTTCCTTATTTTGCTCGTACTGCTTGGCTACTCTATGAGTACAGACGGCTTTGCAGCTGGTTTTAATTTTTTATTCAGTTTTGATTTTTCTAAAATCACGGCAGAAAGTATCGTCGTGGCACTTGGTCATGCGTTTTTCACGCTAAGCCTGGGTATGGGTGCGATCATGGCATACGGTGCGTATATGCCTAAAAAAGCATCTGTGGGTAAAACCATCTTAACGGTTGCCTTCCTTGATACACTAATTGCCCTTGTCGCGGGTTTGGTTATCTTCCCAATCGTATTTAGTAATGGCCTTGAAGCAGGTGCGGGCCCTGGTTTGTTATTCCAAACATTGCCATTGGCTTTCTCTCATATGCCGGCTGGTACACTCTTCGGTACTTTGTTCTTTTTATTGGTTGCGTTTGCGGCATTAAGTTCGGCCATTTCATTGGGCGAGCCGGTTGTTGCTTGGGCAGTAGAAAGCAAGGGCATGAGTCGTGTTGCCGCTGCTACTTGGATCGGTATTGTGATCTGGTTGTTAGGTATCGGTACAATCTTGTCTTTCAACCTTTGGGCTGACTTCAAAATATTTGGTAAAACTATCTTTGATACTCTCGATTTCTTAACGGCTAACATCATGTTGCCATTGGGTGGTTTATTAATTGCCATCTTTGTTGGTTGGGTCATGCATAAGCAAGATGTCGAAGACGAAGTGAAAATGGAAAGCCCTCTGATGTATACTATTTGGCGTTTCCTGTTGAAGTTTATTGCACCTGTAGCTGTTGCCATCGTGTTAATAAACGGATTGATCTAGTTTTAAGGTAGTTTATGGCCCACATTGAACGCTCTGCGCTGGTTATGCACAGCGCAGAACGGATGTTTGCATTAGTGTGTGATGTGCAATCTTATCCGCAGTTTTTACCTTGGTGCGTAGATGCGCACCTAGTATCAGAAACCGATGAAGAATTGGTTGCAGGTATGACGATTCGTAAAGGTGGAATCGAGCAAAGGTTCACCACGCGTAATGTTAAGCAGGCACCCGATTGGATGTCGATGGAGCTGATTGATGGGCCATTTAGTAAACTAAACGGTAAGTTTTCATTTAAGCCGCTTAGTGATCAAGCCTGTAAAGTGATTTTAGAATTGGACTTTGAGGTAGCAGGTAAAATATTATCACTGACCTTAAGCCCAGTTTTTAAGCAGGCAGCAAACACAATGGTCGATGCGTTTGTGCAGCGTGCTGATGCAGTATACGGAGTGTGAAATGGCGCAAATACGAGTAGAGGTCGCTTATGCAACCCCAGAGAAACAACGCATTATTGCGTTAGATGTTGAAGAGGGTTGCACGGTTTATCAAGCGGCGGAGCAATCTGGTATTTGTGCGGTATTCCCTGAAATTAATCTCACAGATGCAAAAATGGGTATTTTCGGTAAGGCGGTTCGCAACCCTAAAGATGAGGTACTTAAAGAAGCTGATCGTGTAGAAGTATACAGGCCACTTATCATCGACCCTAAAGCTGCACGCGCTAATCGAGCCGCGAAAGCGGCTAAAAAAGCCTAATCGATCAAAATTCAGACAATAAAAAAGGCCCATCGGGGCCTTTTTTATTGTCTGACGTTTGCCGTATGGTTAATCACCAAACACTTTTACAGGTTTATCGTCATCTTTTTGCAGCTCAGGCGCGGTTGAAGCAGGAAGCTCCCCTTCAAAGTGGCTGTATTTTTGAGCTTGGTCAAAGTGTACACGAATGTGATACTGCTTTATTTCGTTTTCACGGCGCTCAGTGCGGTAGGTGTAATCCCAAAAACGAGCGCTAAACGTGTCTTTTAATACAGGGTTTCCCATAATATAGGACACTTGGCCTTTATCCATGCCAGGTTTAAGCTTATCGAGCATGTCTTGAGTGACAATATTGCCTTGCTGCACATTGAGTTTATACACTTGCATAGAGCAGGCGCTTAAGAATAATAAAACTGTGGCTGTGATAATAAATCGAAACATGTAGAATAACCGTCACTTAAAAGTTGAATGCATAATACCTGAAGTTGCGTTGCTCGCAACGACCAAAGAGTTTATCCCATGGCAGATGAAAACCTAGAATTACGCAAAGCAGGTCTTAAAGTGACACTGCCTCGAGTAAAAATACTGCAAATACTTGAAGCAGCGACCGAACCGCACATGAGTGCTGAGGACGTGTACAAGGCATTAATGGATGCAGACGAAGAAGTTGGCTTGGCCACGGTTTACCGGGTGCTGACTCAATTTGAAAGCGCAGGCCTTGTAGAACGCCACAATTTTGATGGCGGCCATAGTGTGTTTGAACTTGATCGTGGTGATCACCATGATCACATGGTGTGTGTAAAAACAGGCCAAGTGATTGAGTTCATGAATGAAGAAATTGAAAAACTTCAGCACCAAATTGCAGAAGAATATGGTTATGAACTGGTAGAGCACAACCTAGTGTTGTATGTGAAACCAAAAGGCCAAAAATAGCCTTTCTAGAACCACAAAAAAAGCCAGCGATGCTGGCTTTTTTTGTGTCTATTACATTTACACTAAAATCTAATATGCATAAATATTGCCTACCTTACCCATTCCTTTGGGTTTTGGCAGGCTGCGGCAGCTGGGGTTGCCGCGTGCCCATCCTTGGGTTCTCCGTCCACACAGAGTCTTTTAGGCCGCTTATGCCTGTGCTGCCATCAGCATATCTTTAGCATGGGCAAGGGTGAGATCGCTTATTTCTAAGCCGCCCATCATGCGTGCTAGTTCTTGCTGCCTTTGATCGTTATCGAGTTTACGAATTTGCGTGCGGGTTTGTAGCTTGCCGCTGAGTTTATTCACCAGCAAGTGCTGATGAGCCAGTGCCGCTACCTGCGGTTGATGTGTCACGCTTATAACCTGCTTTTTGCTGCCAAGCTGCTTCAGCAATCGGCCCATTCTTTCTGCTGTTGCACCACCAACGCCCACATCAATTTCATCAAAAATTAACGTATCAGGCCCTTGCTGAATCAAAATTTGAAGGGCTAGGCTCACGCGAGATAATTCACCACCCGATGCAACTTTGTGCATTGGCTGTAAAGACTGGCCTGGATTAAAACTGACTAATAATTGAATTTGGTCCACACCGTATTTGGTTGCCTTGTGAATAGGCTGGGTATCCACTTCAAATTTGATTTGAGTTTTGTCTAAGGCCAGCTGCTTCAAAAGCTTTAATAGTTCATTGCGGAGCTTTTCGGCTGCTTTGTTACGAGCGCTAGTGAGTGCATTGCTGTGTCCACAGAATACTTGCTCGGCTCGCTCTAGTGCGATTATTAGCTCATCTAAAGATTGGTCTTGCCCCTTCAGTTGGGCAAGGTCTTCAGCCAGCGTAACGTGTAGTTGGTTTAGCTCTTCTGGGCGTACTTTATGTTTACGAGCCAGTTCATAAATGGCATTTAAGCGTTCTTCTACTTGTTGCAGTTGCTCAGGGCTGACTTCAAAATGATCAATATAACTGGCTAGCTCGTGAGTGGCTTCGCCCATCACCACATAGGCTTGGTTCAATAGCTCATGAGCGCTGGCAAGGGCTGGGCTGCTATCAATAAGTGGATCAAGTTTTTGCAATGCTTGCTGTACCGCTTGGTACGCATCTCCTTGGTCGTCGTCGTTTTGGCATAAATGCAGTGCTTGCTGAGCGCTGAGTAAATGGGTCTCTGCATTGGCGAGGCGTTTTTGTTCAACCTCTAAGCTTTCAACTTCTTTTGGTTGCAGGTCGAGCAGGTCTAATTCTTGTACTTGGTATTCAAGTAGTTGAATACGGGCCAAAGATTCATCGGTTTGGTTTTGCAGTTGATCAACTCGGTGTTTAAGATCTTGCCAGTGTTGATAGCTGTTTTTAACGTCTTTGAGTAAATCGTTATATTGGCCGTAATTATCGAGCAACTGGCGTGGCGCGTCTTTGTGAAGCAACATTTGATGGGCATGCTGCCCGTGAATATCAAGTAATTGCTGGCCCAGCTCTTTTAGCTGTTGTAGTGGTGCTGGGCGGCCATTGATATAACCACGACTGCGGCCTTCGTTGGTGATGATGCGAGACAGAATGAGCTGCTCGGGGTCATCTGACATGTCGTTATCAGCTAACCACGCTTGTAGCTTTGGTTTATTTTTTAATTCAAAGCAGGCATATATCTCGGCCTTATTGGCGCCTGGGCGCACATGGCTGCCTTCTGCTTTACCACCGGTTGCCAGTGATAATGCGTCGAGCATGATGGATTTACCTGCGCCTGTTTCGCCAGTCACGGCGCTAAAGCCAGATTTTAGATCTAGCTCTAGGGTGTCGACGATGGTGAAGTCTTTAATTGAGATATGTGCCAGCATGGTTGTTTTTACCTGTACATTCATACATGTGTTTATTTATACAGTAAAATTTGTGTTTGTAAAGTTCTTGAAACTGTTTTTTCCATCCCCATATAGGGCATACATTATTTTTATTGATCTGTGTTTTGGAGAGACGAATGTCTGATCAGGAAAACATCATTCCCGAGGTGGAAAACGAAGAGCAGCTAGCTCAAGAGCAAGCAATTGAGCAAGAATCAGCGCAAGAACAGGCTGATGATCAGGTTGCTCAACTACAAAACGAAGTGGCTTTATTGAAAGAAGAAGTACTACGCGCTCAAGCTGAAACTCAAAATGTACGTCGCCGTGCAGAAGCCGATGTGGAAAAAGCGCATAAATTCAGCACTGAAAAATTTGCACGCGAATTATTAAACGTTGTGGATAACCTTGATCGCGCCATGGCCATGAGCCCGGACGATGAAGTAGTGAAGCCTTTCCTTGAAGGCATCGAAATGACGCATAAAAGCTTTACCGATACGTTAGCGAAATTCAATGTTGAGGCTATTAATCCTGAAGGTCATCCGTTTGATCCTGAATTGCATCAAGCCATTTCAATGGTAGATGCGCCAGATGCCGAGCCAAATACCGTATTAAATGTGGTGCAAAAAGGCTACACCAACCATGGCCGTCTATTGCGTCCAGCGATGGTGGTGGTGTCTAAAGCGGCCCCAAAAGTAGATGAAAAAGCGTAAGTTTTTTACGAATAAAACCTTGAAATAAAAATAGCCATACCCACATTAGGGTTAAGCAAACGATTAACGCTCACTGAGCAAAGAATAGAGCCAGCGCTCTTACGAATTAAGATTGGAGAAATATTATGGGTAAAATCATTGGTATCGATTTAGGCACAACAAACTCTTGTGTGTCTGTACTTGACGGCGATAAGACTCGCGTAATTGAAAACGCAGAGGGTGATCGTACAACCCCATCTATCATCGCTTATGCTGAAGATGGTGAAATTTTAGTAGGTCAGCCTGCAAAACGTCAGGCGGTTACTAACCCAACTAATACTTTATATGCCATTAAACGTCTTATTGGTCGTCGCTTCGAAGACGACGTTGTACAAAAAGATATTAAAATGGTGCCGTACAAAATTGTTAAAGCAGACAATGGCGATGCATGGGTTGAAGTGAAGGGCGAGAAATACGCGCCACCACAAATCTCGGCTGAAATTTTGAAGAAAATGAAAAAGACGGCCGAAGATTTCTTGGGCGAAAAAGTAACTGAAGCGGTTATCACCGTTCCTGCTTACTTCAATGATGCACAGCGTCAAGCAACTAAAGATGCAGGTAAAATTGCCGGTCTAGAAGTTAAACGTATTATTAACGAGCCAACAGCAGCAGCACTTGCTTACGGCATGGACAAAACTGGCGGCGACCGTACTATCGCAGTATACGATCTAGGTGGTGGTACATTCGATATTTCTATCATCGAAATTGCTGACGTTGATGGCGAAATGCAGTTTGAAGTACTCGCGACTAACGGCGACACCTTCTTAGGTGGTGAAGATTTCGATATGCGTTTAATTGAATTCTTAGCAGCTGAGTTCAAAAAGTCTTCAGGCATGGACTTGTCAGGTGACCCGCTAGCGATGCAGCGTCTAAAAGAAGCCGCTGAAAAAGCAAAAGTTGAATTGTCTTCAGCGTCTCAAACGGATGTAAACCTACCTTACATCACGGCAGATGCCACTGGCCCTAAACACTTAAATGTAAAAGTGACTCGTGCCAAGCTAGAGTCCCTTGTTGAAGACCTCGTTAAGAACTCTCTTAAGCCTTGTGAAATGGCGCTTAAAGATTCTGGCTTGAGTGCAGCTGAAATCGACGAAGTTATCTTGGTTGGTGGTCAGACGCGTATGCCACTAGTGCAAAAATCAGTAACGGATTTCTTTGGCAAAGAGCCACGTAAAGACGTTAACCCAGACGAAGCCGTAGCAATGGGTGCAGCACTGCAAGGTGCGGTACTTTCTGGTGAAGTTAAAGACGTACTTCTTTTAGACGTAACACCTCTAACATTAGGCATCGAAACAATGGGTGGTGTTGCCACAGCATTGATTGAGAAAAACACCACGATTCCTACTAAGAAATCTCAAGTGTTCTCAACGGCTGACGACAACCAAGCCGCTGTAACCATTCACGTGGTTCAGGGTGAGCGTAAGCAAGCCGCACAGAATAAATCACTAGGTCGTTTTGACTTATCTGACATTCCAGCTGCGCCACGCGGTATGCCACAAATCGAAGTAACGTTTGATATTGATGCTAACGGTATCTTACACGTAAACGCGAAAGATAAAGCGACAGGCAAAGAGCAGTCTATCGTGATCAAAGCCTCTTCTGGTTTGAGTGATGAAGAGATCGAACAAATGGTACAAGACGCAGAAGCCAATGCTGAAGCGGATAAAAAGTTCGAAGAAATGATTCAAGTGCGTAACACAGCCGACGGCATGATTCACGCGACTAAAAAAACGCTTGAAGAAGCTGGCGACAAAGCAACCGAAGAAGAGAAAACAGCTATCGAAGCTGCGATCACTGACGTTGAAGAAGCGCTTAAAGGCGACGACAAAGAAGCCATCGAAGCGGCAACGACTAAGTTGACTGAAGCGTCTTCTGGTCTTGCTCAAAAAATGTATGCCGAACAAGCCGCTGCGCAACAAGCAGGTGAAGCCGGTGCACAAGAGCAAGGCAAGCAAGACGATGACGTTGTTGATGCTGAATTCGAAGAAGTAAAAGACAACAAGTAATAAACGCTAGATGGGGACGGGAGACGCGAAGAAATTTGCGTCTCCCGTCTGCGTCTCACATCTAACGGAATAACTATGTCAAAACGTGATTTTTACGAAATTTTAGGTGTCGATAAAGGCACGGACGCAAAAGAAGTTAAGCGTGCGTACCGTAAACTCGCCATGAAATATCACCCGGATAGAAACCCGGATGATAAAGACGCCGATGAAAAATTCAAAGAAGCCACTGCGGCTTATGAAGTATTAAGCGATCAACAAAAGCGCGCGGCCTATGATCAATACGGTCATGCGGGTGTTGACGGCTCAGCTGGCCAAGGTGGCTTTGGCGGCGGCAATGGTAACTTCAGCGACATCTTTGGTGATGTTTTTGGTGATATCTTTGGCGGCGGTGGTGGTCGAGGTGGTCGTAACGGCCCGCAACGCGGCAGCGATTTAAAATACAATTTAGAGCTTACCCTTGAACAAGCGGTAAAAGGTGCGGAAGTTAAAATCCGCGTACCAACGCTCGTGAATTGCAATACCTGTGATGGCTCTGGCGCTAAAGACGGCTCAAGCCCAATCACCTGTAACACCTGTCATGGTCAAGGCCAAGTGCGTATGCAGCAGGGATTTTTCTCTGTGCAGCAAGCGTGTCCTACGTGTCATGGTCAAGGTTCAATTATTAAAGACCCTTGCGGCTCATGTCATGGTCAAGGCGTAAAAGAAGAAACCAAAACCCTTAATGTGAAAGTACCAGCCGGTGTTGATAACGGTGATCGCATTCGTTTAAGTGGTGAAGGTGAAGCCGGTTCCCGTGGCGGCCCTTCTGGTGACTTATATGTGGAAACGCATATTAAAGCGCACTCTATTTTTGAGCGTGATGGCCGAAACTTATATTGCGACGTGCCAATCAGCATTGCTGATGCGGCGCTTGGTGGTGAAATTGAAGTCCCCACACTGGATGGCCGTGTGAATCTTAAGATTCCAGCGGAAACCCAAAGCGGCAAGTTATTCCGCTTACGTGGTAAAGGTGTGGTGCCAGTACGTGGTGGTGCAACCGGCGACTTATTATGTCGTGTGATGGTTGAAACCCCAGTTAAGCTCACTGAGCATCAGAAAAAAATCTTGAAAGAATTTCAAGCCAGTTTAAAAGGCGGCGACAAACACTCGCCAAAAAAGAAAACATGGTTTGATAACGTGAAAACGTTCTTCGAATAAACGTTAGAACTTATCGCCATCTAAAGCCTCAATGTGAAAGCATTGGGGCTTTTTTGTTTTTGGGTTTACCTGTGTAGGATGGGTTAGCGTTCGCGGGGCTCACATCTAACCCAGCCTACAAGCGTTGTTTCTAGGTTGAAACCTCTACGCCACCCATACTGCGCCTGTCGCAAGATTCCTGTACAATCTCTCCCCAATTGACTCCATATATCAAAATCAGATTTCACAAGGTCTTACCATGACTACACGTATTGCCATAATTGGTGCTGCAGGCCGTATGGGCCGTATCTTAATTGAAGCCACAGAACTGGCCGAAGGCGCAAAACTAGGCGCAGGCATCATCTTGCCAGATGACAGCCTACTCGGTGCAGATGCGGGTGAAATGGCCGGTCTGGGAAAAAAGCTAGGCGTGGCATTAGTCGGTAGCTTAGACGAAGCCGTTAACGATTTTGATGTGCTGGTTGACTTCACCTCGCCAGAAACCACCATGAGCAATATCGAGTTTTGTAAAGCGAACGGCAAAGGCATCGTCATTGGTACAACGGGTTTGACCGACGCGCAAAAAGCCACACTACAAGCCGCTGGCAAAGACATGAAAATCGTATTCGCCCCTAACTATTCCGTGGGTGTAACCCTTTGCCTTAACTTACTGCGCATGGCCGCTAAAGTCATGGGTGATGAAAGCGATATCGAAATCATTGAAATGCACCACAAACACAAAGTGGATGCGCCATCGGGCACCGCATTACGTTTAGGTGAAGTGATAGCAGAAACCATGGGCTGGGATTTAAACGAAGTAGCCAACTACGGCCGCGAAGGTCAAACCGGCGCGCGCCCACACAAAGAAATTGGTTTTCAAACCATTCGTGGTGGCGACGTAGTGGGCGATCACACCGTCATGTTCGCCACCGAAGGTGAGCGTGTTGAAATCACCCACAAAGCGCAATCGCGCATGACATTTGCCAAAGGGGCAGTGCGCGCCGCCGCTTGGTTGAAAGCACAAGACAATGGTGTGTATGACATGCAAGACGTATTGGGTTTTTAATTTTAAAAACCTTATAAAATCAAAGCCGATTTTTGGTAACAAACATCGGCTTTTTTTGTGTCTGAGTGTTTAGTAACTTCTAATTGCCACACTATGTGGGAGGGCGCTTGCGCGCGACGTTGGTATGTATATACCTTAGATTTTTGAGTTGTAGTTTTAAGTATCTAAATTATTCACCATCAATTCAGCATGACAATAATGAGCGCAGTGGTATCGCGAGCGGTGCTCGACTCGTACAGGGTTTTAATCAAGCTAAAATTGTACGAACCCGCACCTGCGGGTGAATTGGTATATATTGCGGGCACCTAATATATTGTTTGGCTCGCAGTAAATGCCCTGTATGAATACACTGCTGTCCGGAATAAATAGTCATAATAAGCTATAGGTGTTGCAGAGCCTGCCTTTGGCAGGTATAGATTAAGATCCGACTCAAAATCTAAGCTCTGCAACATGTATAGAAATACCCGATTTAA